>NZ_JBNYXN010000002.1:0-956209 GCF_051380695.1 Janthinobacterium goodfellowi
GAAGGTTTTCCATTCAGCTGGCTGCATGAAAGGCTCCCGTTTGTCTGATATGTACAGTCAGACAGCCGGGGCTGGGGAAGATTCCTTGAGTTCCCCTATTTGTCGGGGACAGAGCCTACGGATTTCCACCGTCCTGAGCTAGGGGGCGTGCCCCATTATTGCCGCGTGCGCCAGGGCGGCGCACGCGCGAAGAGCGATTATTCCAGGCCCAGCAGGGCGACGACGCGCTCGCGGCTGATGCCGACCAATGCCGAGCTGATCGCCAGCAGCGATTCATAGCCCGGCTCGCTGGCCTTTTGCGTGAAGTTTTCCGCCAGAGTATCCATGCTGACGCTCACTTGCACCGGTTGCGCGCGGGCGACCCGTCCCGTAGCTTGCGCCAGGGCCAGGCTGACGGAGCTGCGCGCCGCCTGCAGCTGCGCCAGCGCCTGCACCACTTGCTGCAAGGTGGCGCGCAGGGCTTCCACGTCGCCCGTATTCCATTCTTCCGGAGCGATGGCGGCCGGTTCCGCATCCGTGCGCACGCGGCTCATCTGGCCGGTCGGGTAGCGGATGCCGCTGCCGCGCACGGACAGGCTGTCGCGCACGTTGGCCCAGGCCGCTTCCGGCGTGCTGAACACCAGTTCGCCATTCTCGCCCTGCTTGACGCTGATGCCCGATGGCATCAAGGCGCGGTCGAAGCGCGAGACGATTTCGTTCGCGCTCAGGCCAGGTTCGATATTCACCGAGCGCAAGGCCTGGTTCGCGCCGCCGACGGAAAACGCCAGCACTTCCTGCGGGCCTTCCTGCAGGCTGGCCATGGTCAGGCCGCGGATGCTGAATTGCTGCTGTGCCGCCTGCGGGCTGGTATAGCTGAGCTGTGCGTCGAGCGTGCCGCCCGAGGCGCTGGCGCGCTGGCGCCAGGTATTGCTGAACTGGCGTACTCTTGCCTCGACTTGCCCTTCGCGGCCCTGGCGCGCGGCCAGCTTGGCCGCCAGCTCGCTTTTCAGCGCTTGCAGCTGGCTGCTGCTGCGTTCCAGGTAGTCGAGTGTTTGCTGTGCGTTGGAAATCTCCCCCTGCAGCTGGTGATCCCAGTTGCTCAGGCCACGCTGCAAGCTCGCCGTCGACCTCTTTGCCGCCGGCGCACCGCTGCGCGCGCTGGCGCTGCCGTTGATGGCGGCGGACGCGTCATCGACGACGCGGGCTGTGCCGGCGCCTTTGGCATTGACGCCGGAAGAGGAGGAGGTCTGAACGATTTGCATGATGGTCAGAGAAGATCAAACAGGGAAATGGTGCCAACCTTGGCGTACGCCTTGTATGTTGCCTGCAGGGCCGTCTGGTAGCCGGTCAGTTCGATGGCCGCCGCGCCCATGTCGGTCTTTTTCAGGTCCAGCAGGGCCGAATCGTTCGACAGCGAGACATTGGCCAGGTTGCCGGACAAGGTGGACAGAATGTTTTGTGCGCCGCCGAAGATGGCGATCTTGCCGGAGAGCAAATCCATGCCATCATCGGTACCGCCCAGGCCGTCGTTGACGATGGCGCGCACGGCCGGATCGTTGGGGTTCACGCCTGGCGCACCGAGGGTGGCGACGACCTGGTCGATCTTGTTGAGCCACACTTCCAGGTTCTTCACGTCGACGTTGGCCGCCTGCGTCACGCCATTGCCCACCACCACGGTCTGCGTGTCGGTATTGCCGACGTAGCTGTAGCGCGAGCCGACGGTTGCCGCCGGGTCGTATTTGATCGCGGGCTGGTCGGTGGCGGTGCCGGAAAACATGTAGCGGCCTTCCTGGTCTTTCAGGTTGGCCGTGTACAGCACGCTGTCGCGCATGGCCGTCAGCGATTGCGTCATCGCATTCAGGTCGCCCGGCGTGTTGCTGCCGTCGGCGGCCCACACCAGCAGGTCGCGCGCCTGGCCCATGTCGGTGACCATGCTCGACAGGTAGTTTTCGTTTTTCAGCAGGCGCACTTTGACCGTGGCGATATTGTCCTGGTACTGGGTGACCATGGCTTGCTCGCGCGTCAGGCGCGAAATGCGCACGTTGCCGATCGGGTCATCCGACGGCAGCTGGATGCGCAGGCCCGAAGACATCTGCTGGGTCAGGAAATTGATGCGTTCCTGATTTTGCTGAAGCGAAATATTGATCAGCGATTGGTACTGGCTACTGGCGACACGCATGATCTTCTCCTTAACCCATCATTTGCAAAGTGGCGTCAAACAAGGTATTCGCCACGGAAATGACTTTCATGTTTGCTTGATACATATTCTGGAATTCGACCAGGCTCATCGCTTCTTCATCCTTGTTCACGCCGCTGGTCGATTTCCAGTCGTCGATCGCTTGCGAACGCACCGTGTTGGCCGTCTTCAGCAAGGCCTGGTTCTGCTGGCTGTAGATGCCCAGCTTGCCGACCAGCTGCGTGTCCGCGTCGCTCATCAGGACCGAACCCACCCAGCTGACGGTGATCGGTTGATTCTTGATCTCGATCAATTTCTGCAAGTTGCCGCTGTCGCCGGCCTGGCCCGTCAGCGACAGGGCCAGGTCCTTGGCGTTGAAGCCGGGAGTAATGCTCAGCTTGCCATTCGCGTAGGCCAGCAGGGGGCCGCCGGGGGTGCCGTTCATGGTTTTCCCCAGTGCCAGCTGCGCGTTGACCTTGCTGGTCAGCTGGGTGGCCATATCCTGCAGCGACTGCTGCAGCGGTTTCAGGGTATTTTGCTCGAACTCGCCCAGGCCGCCCATCTGGCCGCCGATCACCACCGGATCGAGGGTATAGGTCGACTTGGCGAAATTGAGGCTCAGGGTTTGCTCGCCCGTGTTCGTCATGTTGCTGCTCAGGGTGCCGGCCATGCTGCCGATGACCAGCGGCTGGCCCGACTTCAGCGAGACATTGCGCGAGCCGTCCGGCTGGTCGAGCACTTCGATGCCCATTTGCGAGGCCAGGCCATCGATCAACTGGTCGCGTGCATCCATCAGCGACGACACATTCGTGCCCGAAGCCGTGGACGTGCTGATGCGCTGGTTCAGCGCGGCGATATTCGCCAGCGTCGTGTTCGCTTGCGGCACGATCGCTGCCCGTTGCTGCTGCACCGACAGCAACTGGTTGCTCATGACCGTGCTGATGCTGTTGAAGCGCTGCGCCATGGCGTCGGCGGAGGTGACGATCTGCTGGCGCAGCGGCGTCGACGTCGGGTCGACGGCCGAGGCGTTCAGGGCGGCGAAAAAGCCGTCGATGCCGTTGCTGATGCTGGAAGCATCGTCGCCCATCACGCGCTCGAGCTGGGTCAGGTAAGGCTGGGTCTGCGACCGGGCGCCCTGGTCGGACGCGGCGCGCCACATTTGCTGGCTTTTATAGGCATCGGCAAAACGCAGCAGGGCGGACACTTCCACGCCATTGCCGGCCGAGCGCACACCCACGCCGGCGCCAAGCGAGGACAACAGCACGCCCTGGCGCGTATAGCCCGCCGTTTGCAGGTTGGCGATGTTCTGGCTGGCCGCATTGAGTGCGGCCTGGGCGGCGATGCTGCCTGACAATGCATTGCTGATGATGCTCATTGGGCAAGTTTCTTTCGTGAAGAGAGTGGCGCGTGCGGGTGGGCAGGCATTGAATCGTTGTTACCTTGTACAGGCGACGCTTCAGACGGATTTATTAAGCGGCGCTGCAATATTGTCGGTCTTGACAGCGCCACGGGCCGCCACAGGGGCGCCGGCAGGCGGCAGCAGCTGGCGCAGGATGGCGTCGGCGATGCCGAAGGCGCGCTGGCCGGCCATCTTGTCGGCCACCAGGTTGTCGGCCATTTCCAGCATGTCGCTGTTGACCGGGTCCTTGAAGACGCTGTCTTCGCCCGCCATCTCGCGCGTGCCCGAACGCATCTGGCGCAGCATGTGCGAGATGAAGAAGGCTTCGAACTTGACGGCCGCCTCGGTGGCCTTGGCCGCATAGCGGGGATCGGCCGGCGCGGCTGCCGCAGGGGAGCGGTCGTCGAGCGCCGAGGGCAGGGCGCTGCTGCTGTCGTTGATATTCATCATCATATGACCACCAGTTCGCCTTCGATGGCGCCTGCCTGGTCGAGCGCCTGTAAGATTGCCATGACGTCATCGGGCGACGCACCCAGGCTGTTGACGACGTCGATAATCGACTGCAGCTTGGCGCCGGCCGGCCATTTGAACATATTGCCGTTGCCCTGGTCGACGGACACCTTCGATTGCGGCGTGACGGTGGTCTGGCCGCGGCCGAACGGCGCCGGCTGGCTGACGGCCGAGCTTTCCGAAATGACCACTTTCAGCGAGCCGTGCGTGACGGCGGCCGCCTTGACGCGCAAGCCTTCGGCGATGACCACGGTGCCGGTGCGCGAATTGAACACCACTTTCGGCGTATCGACGCCGACATCGACGGACAGCGCTTCGAGCTTGGCCATGAAGGCCACGCGCTGGGTCGGGTTTTCCGGCGCCAGCACTTCCACGCTGGTGGCGTCGCGCGTGGTGGCGACGGCGCCGAAGCGGCGGTTGACGGCTTCGACGATATTGATGGCCGTCTCGAAATGCGGGTGGCGCAAGTTCAGCGTGACGGTCGGCTTGGTCGAGAAATCGCTGAGAATCTCGCGCTCGATGTTGGCGCCGTTGGGAATGCGGCCCGAGGTGGGCGTATTGACGGTGACGGACGAGCCGCTCTTGCCGGTGGCGTTCAAGCCGCCGACGACGACGTTGCCTTGCGCCAGCGCATACGTTTCATTGTCGGCCGCGCGCAATTGCGTCAGCAGCAAGGTGCCGCCGCGCAAGCTTTTCGCGTCGCCCAGCGACGAGACGGTGACGTCGATGGCCTGGCCGCGGCGGTATCCTGGTGGAAACACGGCGCTGACCATGACGGTGGCGACGTTCTTGCTTTTCGCTTCGGCGCCGTCCGGCATCTTCACGCCGAACTGCTTGAGCATGTTGACCACGGACTGGCTGGAAAACTTCACCTGGGTGGTGTCGCCGCTGCCATTCAGGCCCACGACGAGGCCATAGCCGACCAGCGGGTTGTCGCGCACGCCTTCGATGCTGACCAGGTTGCGCAGCACTTGCGCGGCGCTGGCGGGCAGGGCAAGGCCGGAGAGCGCGGCCAGCATGGCTGCCAGGGGCAGGGCGGAACGAAATTTCATGAGCTCACCTTAAAACGGCATCCATGGGCCGACGAAGAAGCGCGTCAGCCAGCCTGGTGTATTGGCTTCGGCCAGGGTGCCCTGGCCGGAATAGGCGATCTGTGCATTGGCGATGCGCAAGGACGAGACCTGGTTGTTGGAATCGATGTCGGCCGCGCGCAGGTAGCCGCGCAGGCGCACGAATTCCTCGCCCTGGTTCAGGGTCAGCGTTTTTTCGCCCTGCACGCGCAGCAAGCCGTTCGGCAGCACTTCCTGCACGATCACGGTGATGGCGCCGGACAGCGCATTTTGCTGCGTGCTGGTCGAGTCGCCGGCGAAGTTGCGGTCGGCGGACAGGTCGATGCCCGTCTTCGGCAAGGTCTTGCCGAGGATGTTGGCCGCCTTCACGCCGACGGAGGAACCCTTGTTGAACGAGGTGCCGGCCTTCTTGCTCGCCTGCGTGGTTTCCTGCAGGGCCACGGTGACGACGTCGCCCACGCGGAAGGCGCGGCTGTCCGAGATCAGGTCCAGGCCCGCGTCGGGATTGAACACGCCGCCGCCCACGCCGCCGCGCGCAGCGCTGCGCGGCGCCACGGGCAGCGGCGTGTCGGAAAAGCTGGGCGCCGCCGGCGCGGCCGGCTGGCTGGCACAACCGGCCATCGACACCAGCAGCAGGGCCGCCGTGGCTTTCATGGCGACCGTCATCAGCGTGCCGCTTGCGCCAGGTATTGCAGCATATTGTCGGCGGCCGACAGCACCTTGGTATTCATTTCATAGGTGCGCTGGGCAGCGATCATGTCGACCATCTCTTCGACCACCTGAACGTTCGAGCCTTCCAGCGCGAACTGCTTCAGCTTGCCCAGGGCGCCTTCGCCGGGACGGCCTTCCGTCGGCGTGCCGCTCGATGCCGTTTCCTGGAACAGGTTTTCACCGAGTGCCAGCAAGCCCGTCGGGTTGATGAAGCTGGTCAGGTTCAGCTGGCCCAGCTGGGTGCCGTTGACGTTGCCCGGCACGGTGGCCGTGACCATGCCGTTTTCGCCGATGGTGATCGCCGTGGCATTGTTCGGCACGGTGATCTGCGGCACCAGCGGCAAGCCCTGGGCGTTGACCATCACGCCGTTTTCATTGATGCCCAGCTGGCCGGCGCGCGTGTAGGCCGCCTCGCCGTTCGGGCGCAGCACCTGCAAAAAGCCGTTGCCGGTGATGGCGACGTCGAATTCGCGGCTCGTCGTTTGCAGGCTGCCGGTGGTAAACACCTTTTGCGTGCCCACCATGTGCGTGCCGTTACCCAGCTGCACGCCCGATGGCGAGAGGGTATTGTCGGCGCGCTGCGTGCCCGGCTGCTGCTCGACCTGGTAGAACAGGTCTTCGAAGACGACGCGGTCGCGCTTGAAACCGACCGTGTTGACGTTGGCCAGGTTGTTCGCGATGGCTTGCAGCTTGGCGTCTTGCGCCTGCACGCCGGTCTTGCTGATCCACATTGCTGGATTCATGATTTACTCCTGGTAATTGATTGGCGTTGGGCTTAAGCGCCCAGCAGGCGGTTGCCCGATTCCGTCATGGAATCGCTGGCCTTGAATACTTTCATCTGTATCTCGAAACTGCGGTTCAGGCTCATGGTGGCGACCATTTCCTCGACGGCCGAAACGTTGCTGCCTTCCAGATGGCGGTCGCGCAGGCGCACCGCCGGGTCGGCCTGCAAGTCTTCGCCGCTGCGCGCCACGATCAGGCCCGCCTCGTTCTTCGTCAGTTCGCCCGCTTCCGCATTGACCAGCTTGAGCTTGTCGACGGTCTGCATCTGTGCCGTACCTGGCACCTGGATGGAAATCGTGCCATCGGCGCCGATCGACAGGCTGGTGTGCTCGGGAATCGTGATGGGACCGCCTTCACCCAGCACGGGCCGGCCATTGATGGTCAGCGCGCCCGTTTCATCGAGATCCATGGCGCCGGCGCGCGTGTAGGCTTCGCCGTTTTGCCATTGCACCGCGAGAAAACCGGGGCCCGTGACGGCCACGTCGAGTTCGCGTCCCGTTTCCTTGATGGCGCCCGTGCGCGTGCCGACGGCGCTCGACTGCGTCTGCGTCATGTGGCGGTCGTCGTAGCCATAGCCGTTTTGCAGCGGCTGGGCAGTGGACACTTCCAGGTTGGCGCGAAAGCCGCCCGTCTCGATATTGGCCAGGTTGTTGGCGTGTACCTGCTGTGCCCGCAGGGCGCGGTCGGCCCCGCTCATGGCGGTATAAATCAGCGCATCCATTGCTCTTTACCTTTGCGTATCGTGGATTACAGCGCTTGCATCAGCGATTGCAGCATGGCGTTCTCGGTCGAGATGACCTTCGAGTTTGCCTGGTAGTTACGCTGCGACGTCATCAGGCCCACCAGTTCGGAGGTGATGTCGACGTTCGACTGTTCCAGCGAGCTCGTCACCAGTTTGCCGACCATGCCGACGCCCGGGCGATCATACATGGGGGTGCCGGAAGTGGTCGAGGCGACCCAGCTGGTATCGTTGACGGCAGTCAGCGCGCCTTCGTCGGGGAAGGTGGCCAGGGCGATCACGCCGATGCTCTGTTTTTGGCCGTTCGTGTATTTCGCCACCACGGAGCCGTCGACGGCCAGTTCCACGCCCATGTAGGTACCCGAGGCATAGCCGTCGGCACGGTCGGTCGAGGTCGTCGCTTCGCCGGCGAACTGGGTGGTGCCCGTGTAATCGATGGCGACCGTCATCGGCGCCGCGCCTGGCGGCGTCGGCAGTACTGGCGAGGCGGACGTGCCCGTTACCAGCTTGCCCGACGTGTCGAACGTCATGCTCGTCACCGGCGTCACGTCGGCGTTGTCGAAGGTGTAGTGCACGTCCACGCCCGTCGCCGTCTTGACGAAGTACTGGCCCAGCGAGTGCTTGGCGCCCAGCGAATCGTAGACGATCGAGGACTTGCCGCTGTTATAGCTCAGTTCATTGGTCTTGTCGAAGGCCGGGGTCTTGATGGTCCATTCGGACGACAGGTTGGCGGCATACGCCAGCTTGGTCGTCGCCACGGCGGGAATCTGGCCCGTCGGAATGAGCATGTCGCCCATGGTGCCCAGGGTGGTGCTGCCTTTGATCGCGGCGTAGCCTTGCACCATCTTGCCGTTCGAATCGACCAGGTAGCCGCTGTTGCTGGCCGAGAAAATGCCGACGCGGCTGTAGCTCAGGGTGTTTTGCGCATCGCGCGAGACGAAATAGCCGCGGCCGTCGATGGCCGCGTCGAGCGCGCGGCCCGTGTTCAGCACGCCGCCATTGAGCGACATGCTTTGCGTCAGCGAGCCGATTTCCGTGCCCGTCGCGCGCGAACCGGCGTACATGGCCGAAAAGTTGGCGCGGCTGCTCTTGAAGCCGTAGGTGCTGGCATTGGCGATATTGTTACTGGTGCTGTTCAACTGCTGGTTGATGGACTGGATACCGGACAGGGCGATGTCGAAACTCATGTTGACTTCCTTTAGTGAAGGACGAGATTAGTGTTCAGGAAACGAGGGCGTGGGCGGATCAGGCCGTCTTGCCGTTAAAACCGGTGATCGCGCCAGGGTTGACTTCGCCCAGGTTCGACACGCTCAGAATCATGCTGCCGCCGGACGACAGGCGCACGCTGTTGAGCTTGCCTGCGATATCGACCGTCGGCTTTTCGCTGCCGCTGGTGGTGACGGCCATGGTATAGGTGCCAGCAGGCAAGCCCAGCGCGACGGGGTCGATGGTGAACGGCACCGTGCCGGCTCCCTTGGCGCCCAGTTCGATCTTGTATTCCTTGTCGTCGATGCCTTTCAGGGTCACCGTGGTCTTGGTGGTGCCGGCGGCCAGCGCGATGCTGCCGCTGACCTTGCTCTTGTCGAGCTGTACCGTGTCGGTGTTGACCATGACTTCGGAACCCACTTGCGCGCCCAGGGCCAGCACTTGCATCGATTGCAGCACGCTGGCATTGGCGCTGGTCAGCGTCGACAGGTTTTGCATCGCTTCCGTCTGCGCCTGCTGCGTCAATTGATTGACGAACTGGCTCGGGTCGGTCGGCGCGAGGGGATCCTGGTTCTTGATCTGCGCGACCAGCAATTTGGTGAACATGTCCTGGGTGGCATTGCCTTGCGACTTGACGGCATTGCTGCCGTTGTTGCTGGCGCCACTATTGTTGTTTGTAAAGAGATTGGTTTCCATGGATTATGCTTCACCTAATTTGAGGAGCGATTGCTGCATCGACTTGATGCGGCCCAGAACTTCGACATTCGTTTCAAACGCGCGCGAGGCCGACATCATGTCGGTCATCTCCGCAACCTGGTTGACGTTGGGGTAGAACACCATGCCATCGGCATTGGCCATCGGGTGGCCCGGTTCATACACCTTGCGCAGCGGCTCGTCGCTTTGCACCACGTCGAGTACTTGCACACGTCCGCCGGCGCCGCTGGCGCCCGGGCCATCCATCACGGCCGCAAACACGGGTTTGCGCGCGCGGTAGGTTTCGCCTTCGGAACCTGCAACGGAATCGGCATTGGCCAGGTTGCTGGCGATGGTATTGAGGCGCACGGTTTGCGCCGCCATCGCCGAACCGGCGATCTTGGAAATATCCTGGAAGCTCATGCTGATCCTTATTGTCCGGAAATGGCCTTGGACAGACCCTTCAGTTTCATGTTGACGAAAGTGAGGCTGGTCTGGAAGTCGGTGGCATTCTGCGAGAACGCCGCCTGCTCGACGCCGATTTCGACGGTATTGCCGTCGCGGCTGGGGTGGTAGGGAACGCGGTACAGGGCGCTGGCGTCGTCATCGGTCGACAGCAGGCCCGCTTCGTTGTCCTGCAACTGCTGCAGGGCGCTGCCGAAATCCATGTCCATGGCCTGGAAGCCGGGCGTGTTTTCATTGGCGATATTGGCCGCCAGCACGCGTGTACGGTCGGCGCGCAGCGCGAGCGCATCGGCGTGCACGCCCAGCGCATCCTTGAAATTAATCCCCATGGTCATCCTTTGTATTGAATTCGATCGTGCTTTTTGCGGTTCGGGCCAGAAAATAGGTGGTGCAGAGGTAAAATCCCAGCCTGGTCATGTTGACGCATGGTAAGGTCATGCCGCTTCAGTATCTTTGATTAAGGTTAGCAATGATTCATTTTGAGAACTATTCCGTGATGTGGAACAAGGCGCCATGTCGTTACATACTGCTTCCCGGCCTCTTTTTACTGACCAGCCTATATAGTAGTGCAGGTCGCGCAGAATTGCCAGCCGACAATATATTTTCACGTGTGGAACAGTTGGCGCGGGAGCAATTGGCACAGCAGGCGGCCACGGCAGGATTGCTGGAACCCCAGTTTCAGGTGGCCGTCGTGAAAAGCACGCGCCCCGTGCCGGCGTGCGCGGCGCCGGTCACGCTGGAAACGGCGGACAGCCGCTCGGCGCAGCGCATGCGCTTTGTCGCGGTGTGTCCTGGAAGCAACGGATGGCGTTACGAGATGCTGGCGCGCGGCAGCATCACGGCGCAAGTGGCCGTCACCAGCGCCCCCGTCACGGCGAATACGCCGCTGCAGGCGGGCGACGTGACGATGGCGCGGCGCGACGTGACGATGGTGCCGGACAGTATTTCTTCCTTGCCCGGCGCCGTTGGCCTGTCGAGCCGGCGCAGCTTGCGCGCCGGCGAAGTGCTGCGGCAAGGGCAACTGGCCTCGCCCGTGCTGGTCAAGCGGGGCAGTGCGGTCAATATCGTGGCGCGCAAGGAGCAGGTGGAAGTGAGCATGGCCGGCGAAGCGATGGACCCGGGCGCGCTGGGCGAGGTGATCCGCGTGCGCAACGCCACCAGCGGCACGGTGATACGTGCCAGAGTGGTCGATGCGGGCGTGGTGGAACCGGCTGAACTTCCCGGCCGTTGAGGGGGACTTACTCGGCGGCGGCCGTGCGCTGCAGCCGCGTCGCCAGCTGCGTCAGCTTGGCGGCGTAGTTGGGATCGGTGGCATAGCCGCCGCGCGCCAGGCCTTGCGCGAACGCGCCCGCGTCGGCGCCCGTATTCAGGGCGGCGCGGTAGCGTGGGTTGTCGAGCAGCACTTGCGCATAATCGCGGAAGGCGCTGGCCTGGTCCGGGTAGCTGCGGAAGCGCTCCGTTTTCTTCAGGGCCGTGCCGCTGCCCGCTTCGTATTCGGTGGTGACATTGCTGGCCACGTCGCCCTGCCATTTGCCGCCGGCCTTGATGCCGAACAAGTTATTCGTATCCGCCCCCGTGCCCTGGCGCAGCGGACGCTGGCCCCAGCCCGATTCCAGCGCCGCGTGGGCGGCGACGATTTCTGGCGCCACGCCCAGGCGCGCACCCGTTTCCTGCGTCCACGGCTTGATCGAGGCGAGGAATTGCTGCTGCGTTTCGCCGATTTCGCCGCCCTGGCTGATGGCGCCCAGTACATTCACGGGCTGGCTCTGTTCCAGGTAGGCGCGTCCTTGCGGGCTCAGGCTGGTGGCGTTGCCGCCGCCCTGTTCGATGAAGCGGGCCACTTCGCCCTGCACTTGCCGGAACACGCTGCCAAAGCTGTCGCCGGAGGCCGTGGATTCGGTGGCGCGCATATTGCTTTGCACGGCATGGGTCGCCGCCGTCGATGGCGTCGCCGCCGTGGCGCGGGTGGTCAGGAAATCAGCCTGGCGCATACGTATCTTCCTCGCCATGCAGCACGCGCTGCATGATGCTGTACTGCTCTGTTAATAAATCGCTGTTGCGGGCATTCAGGCGCTTGCATTCGAGCACCATCTGCTCCAGCGCGGCCCAGTCGCGCTGGGCGGTGGTGCGCGCGTCTTGTTGCAGCAGCGCAAACAATTGCGCCATATCGCCTTGCGGGCCCAGCAGGGCAGTGACCAGGCTGACCCGTTGCCGGCGGCGCGCATCGAGCGGTTCGACGGCGGCGATGACCTGGTCGGCCAGCGCCGTCAGCCGCGCGCTCTGGTGGTGCAGGGTGGCCTGGAATTGCTCTTCCAATAAGGTTTGCAGGGCGGCATAGCCGGCGCGGTCATCCGTCATGCCTTGCAGCACGCGGCGCACGGCTTCCTGGCGCGTGATGCCCTTGCGCGGCGCGGTCACGACTCGCCGCCGTGGAAACGCTGGATCAAGCCTGCCAGCTTCGATGGATCGAACGGCAATTCGCCCTTGGCCAGCGCATCGCGCAGCATGGCCACGCGCTCGTGGTCGATCTCGGGCATGGCGCGCAGGGCGGCCATGGCCGGTTGCAGCACGGCCGATTGCAGTTCCGCCCCGGCCGACGAGCCGCCCATGGCGCCAGCGGCGCCCGCGTTCTCGGCGATCGCCTCGGCCGGCGCGACGGCGCTGCTGCGCACGGCGGCGCCGGTATTGCCGGAGGAGATTTTCATACGTTGTTTGCCCTTAATTTGCATGCTCGTCCCGTTCCTTCTTTGCGGGCAGGCCCAGTTTGTCGCGCAGCCGCTGCAAGGTGCCCGAGTCCGGTTCACCCACTTGCAACTCGTCGCCTTGCGGCTTTTGTCCGGCCATGCCGAACATGGCGGCGATGCTGTCGGCCTGGCCACGCGTCAATATTAACAGTTCGATGCGGCGGTTGATGCCGGCGCTGGCATTTTTCACGTCCAGCGGCGCGCGGTCGGCCATGCCCACCACTTGCAGCACGCTGTCCGGACTCATGCTGCCGATCAACAATTGCGCGCGCGCCGACATGGCGCGGTTGGCCGACAGGGTCCAGTTCGAAAAGCCTTCATAGCCGGTATTGGCGTATTGCATCGAGTCCGTGTGGCCGACGATCAGCATCTGGTTGTCCATTTGCGCAAACACGGGGCCCATCTGGCGCAGAAGCTTGCGGAAACGGTCGGTCGGCACGGCGCTGCCGCGCACGAACATGCCTTGCTTGTCCGTATCGTGCAGCATGACGCGCAAGCCGTACGGCGTGATCACCGATTGCAGGTTGCTTTTCAATCCCGCTTCGTCGCTGAGCTTGTCGAGCGCGCGCGACAGGGACAGCAAGTCTTCCGGCGACTGGTAGCTCACTTTCGTCTGGTTTTGCGGCGCGGCGCCGGCCTTGCCTTCCTGCGTCTGCTTGCCTTCCGTGCGCGTGTCGCCCGAGCCCTTGCGGGGCATGGGGAAGCGCTCGATCAGGCTGCCGCGCGGACCGCCGCTCTGTTCCGGCATGACGCCCTGGCCCTCGCCCTGGCGGCTGCTGGCTGACGCATCCATCATGATTTCCTTCATCGCCTGCTGCTCGCGCGCGGCCATCAGCCACAGCACGAGGAACAGCGACAGCAGGGCCAGGCAAAAGTCGGCGAACGCTACTTTCCAGGCGCCGCCATGACCATCGTCGTCGTGCTTGCGTCCGGCACGCTTGATGATGGCCTGTTCATGTTTCTCATGCGGCTTTAGCACGGCGGCCTCCCCGGCCTTGGCCTTGCTCTTGTTCGGCGCCGCCATCTTCCAGCGCATTGATCCAGCTTTCCAGCTGGGCGAAGCTCGGCTTGATGTTCAGCTGCACCAGACGGCGGCCCGCATCGATGGCCAGCAGGGGCGGCTTGCCCGCCACGTGCGTCACCAGCACGACCTTCACGCATTCCATGGTCGAGCCTTCCTCGCCCACCAGCTGTTTCATCATGTTGCACATCGGATCGAGCACGCCGTAGCAAAAGAAGATGCCGATGAAGGTACCGACCATGGCAGCGCCCACTTTTTCCGAAATTTCCGCCGCATCGGCGCCGTCGGCCACGGAATTCATGGCCATCACGATACCGAGCACGGCGGCCAGAATACCGAAGCCGGGCATGGCTTCGGCGATCTTGTGCAGCGACTTCGACGGTTGCAGCAGTTCGTCGTGGATGGCTTCCAGTTCCTGCTCCAGCACGCCTTCGAGTTCATGCGCGTTGATCTTGCCCATCGCCATCAAACGGAAGTTGTCGACGATGAAGGCCAGCAGCTTCGGCTCTTCCAGCACCAGCGGATAGCGCTGGAACAGGGCGCTTTCGCGCGGCGCCTCGACGTGGGCGTCGAGCGCCTTCAGGCCGCCGGCGGCCGTTTGCAGCAGTTCATACATCAGCAGCAGCAACTGGCGCTGGAATTCCGAGCCTTGCTTCTTGTGCGTGACGATCTTGCGCATCTGGTGCAGCATTTCACCGAGTACATGCTTGGGGTTGCCCAGCACCAGGGCGCCGACGGCGGCGCCGATGATGATGATCAACTCGACCGGTTGCCAGATCGCGTGGACGGTGCCGCCCATCAGGGCGAAGCCTCCGAATACACACCCCATCACGATTAAGATACCGATAATTACCATGTCAACTGCCTTTCTGCGTCATTGTGCTGCGTCAATTTGATGGATAGTGCTGAAACTTATGCGTCTTGCAGCATGGCTTTCATCTTGCCCAGTGCCGTCTTGTTGAGCTGGCAGACGCGGGCGTCGCTCAGGTCCAGCACGGCGGCTATTTCTTTGTAGCTCAGTTCGAATTCGTAATACATCTGGATCACGCGCTGCTCGCGTTCGTCGAGCGCGCGCAGCGCTTGCTCCAGACTGCGCCGCACCATCAATTGCTCTTCCGGGCTCGGTGCGCTGTCGGCCTGTCCCAGGCTTTCCTGCAGCACTTCGTCGAAACTGGCGATCAGCTCGGCGTTTTCCGCCAATTGATATTCCTGGAAGGCTTCCGGCGTCAGCTTCAGGGCCGCCATGATTTCTGCCTCCTGCGGCTCGCGTCCCAGGCGCCGGGTCAGGGCGCGCACGCTGTCGCGCAGGCGGTGGCTTTCCTGGCGCACGGCGCGCGGGCGCCAGTCCTGGCGCCGCAGTTCATCGAGGATGGCGCCGCGGATGCGCAGGCTGGCATAGCTTCCGAAGGACTGGTCCGGCACGCCGTAGCGGCGCAGGGCTTCGAGCAGGCCCATCAGGCCGATCTGTTCCATGTCGTCGCGGTCGATGGCGCCGGACACCTGCGAATTGAGCTGGCGCACGATGCGTTTCACCAAAGGGGAGTACGCCACCAGATGTTGTTGCTCTTCAGCAACGCTGAGCACGGCCGCGCAAGCGCTGGCGGCGGCATATTCGCCGGCGCCATACGCTTCCTGGTATTGCTCTACATAGGCCAAGGGATCTCCCACTAGGTCGGCTGGCGTGTTGGCTTATTCAATGATCAGCTTGCCGACCATGACTTCGGTGAACGGCTTTTCCATCTGTTCGCGCTCGTAGCTGACATTGAAGGCCTTGTTGATCTGCTCGGCATACTGTTCCACGGTCATGGTTTGCGCCTTGTCCAGCGGAAAGCTCGACAGGGTGCTGACGGCGATCGAGCGCATCAGCGGCAAGTGGTCCTTGGTCAGCTTTTCCTTTTCCTCGGTGGTGGCGATCACCAGGTCGGCCGACAGGTAATGCGTTTCGCCTTCGCCGGGGCCGCGGCGCAGCATCACGATGACCTTGTCGAGCGTGAGGAACTTGCGCGCCTTCTTGCCCGTGGCGGGCGGCGGCGGGGCTTTCGCTTCGGCCGTATCGGCATGGCCGGCGACGGGCTTGGCCAGGTACCACATGGCGCCGCCAGCCGCGCCGGCGGCCAGCACGGCCACGCCGATAAAGCCGGCGATCAGTTTCATTTTCATATTCATCAGGCGGTCTCTCGCTCGTGCATGGCGTAAGTGGTGGCGGCAGTGCTGCCGTCGGACAGGGCGCGGCCCGGTTCGGCATCGTCCTGCTGGCGGCCCGGCTGACGCTGGCCGCGCGCATCGCCTTCGGCAAACGCCTGGGCGGCAGGGCTGCGCGGGGTGGCGCTGATATTCACGGTCACGTCGGTGTACTGGCGCTGCGCCAGGTCGCTGCGCATGTTGTCGCCGATGCCTTGCAACTGGCGCAACACTTCCGAGTTCGATGCCGTGACGTTCACCTGCAGCGCGCCGGCCGTGTGGCGGATGGAAATCTCAATGCGGCCCAGCATGGGCGGGTCGAGGCGGATCGTCGCGTGTTCGCTGTTGCGGCCGATCTGCGTCTGCAGGCGTTCGCCCAGCGCTTCGCGCAGCGGTTCCTGCCATTGCTGGGCTGGGCCGTTGAGCTTGATGGTGTCGCCGGCCGGGGCCGCCGTGGCAGTATTGGCCACCGCGCCCGTCAGGCCCAGGTTGGACGCGGCTGGCGCCGGCGTCGCGGCGCCGCGTTCGCCTTCGCGCGCGGCGACGGCAGGGACGGCGGCCGTCACCGGCGCGGCTTGCTGCAGCAGCGATTCGAATGGCTGTGCCGGCGCGCTGCCCTTGGCAACTGTCGCCGGGTTGGCGGCGGCCAGCGGTTCGCGCGTGTCGCGGCCTGCCGCTTGCGCCGTTGCGGGCGCAGGCGCGTTCAGGGTGACCGCCGCCGGATGCAGGCTGATGTTGAGTGCCGGGTTCGCTTGCGCCACATTCGCCTGCGCTTGTGTCTGCGCGCCGGCGCGCGCTTCGGCCGCGGCCGCGTCCGTCGGCGGCAGCATGGCCACCGGCAAGCCGATGACGGGGGCGGCCATGGCCGGCAGGCTGGCGTCGGCCGGGCTGTCGGTATCGCTGTCCTTGGCGGGCGCGGGCGTGCCGGCGTCGGCCGTCTCCACGCCCGTCACGTCGAGCACCTGCGCAAACAGGGGCAGGGCGGAGGGGGCGGCGCCATTGCCGCCATAGCCTGGCGTGCCGGGCAAGGCGGCGGCCTGTGACGGCGCTGGCGCCGCCGCCGGTGCAGATGCCGCAGGGGCCGCCCGTGCCGGAGCGGCCGGCGCCGTGTTGAAGTTCATGATCATGCTTGATTCCCGTCCGGGTCGTATTCGCCGAGTGCGGCGTAGGCGACCCAACCTTCCTTATTTGCCTGTAATGCGCCCAGGTGTAAGCCCAGGCGTTCTTTTTCCTCAGAGCAAATTTTAACCGCTTGCGCGTGAATTTTGCGCAATTGCAACAATTCTGTTTGTTCCAGCGCAGTCCATGCGCCACGCTCGGCCAGCAGCGGGATGTTTTTCGCCAGGCTGGCCGAGAGTTTTTCCATCGCCTGCCAGTCCGGCTCGGCAAGCGCCGCACTCAATTGCCGGCTCAGCTGCTGCAGCGCGGCGCGCCTAGGCATTGTTGGCCTGGACGCCCACCCAGCCGCGCTTGATGGTGGTCATCAAGGTCGTCACTTCGTCGATCAGGGTCGGGTCGAGCTTGATGCCGGCCGTGTACAGGCGCGCCACGCAGTAGTCGTACAGGCGCGCCAGGTTGACCACCACTTCGCCGCCATTGTCGAAATCGAGCGAGCTCGACAGACCGTTGATGATTTGCGTGCACTTGTCCAGGCTGATGGCCTTTTGTTCGTAGCGCTTGCCCACGATGTGCCCGCGCGCGCGCGCCAGTTCTTCCAGCAGGCCGTCCGTCAGCACCAGCACCAGCTCGACCGGTGTGGCGCGGGCGGTCTGGGAGTCCAGGTTGACGGCGTGGTAGCTGCCGTAAGCTTCATTGTTCAACATTATTGTCTTCTCGCTATGTTAACTGTGGCGGCGCGGCTGGCACGTCCGCCTTAGGATTTACTGTTATTAAACATGGCATCGAACATGTCGGAATTCCGCGTCATTTGCTCTTGCAATACTTGCAGACGGGAATACTGATCCAGGAAGCGGCTGTAGGCCGTGTTGTACTGGTCGGTCAGACGCTCGCCGCTCTTGGCCAGGCTCTTCTGCAACTTGTCCGTCGCTGCCATGCGCTGGGTGATCTGGCCCTTGGTGATATTGCTCCACTGGCCCAGCACCTTGTCCAGGCCGCCGAGCACGCCGGCAGGCGCCGACAGGCTGTTATTGCCGAACAGTTTGTCCAGGCCGCCAGGATTGTCCGCCAGCTTGGCCGTCAGCTTGGCCGTATTCAGACTGATCGTGCCATCGCGCTGGGCGGTAATGCCATACGCCACCAGCGATACGCCATCGACGTTCAGGCGCAAGGCATCGCCCATGCTGCTGCGCAGGGCGTTCAGACCGGAATCGTGGGCAAAGATGCCTGCGGCAATATTCTTTTCAGGATTGCCGGGGCTGGCCAGGCCATCCATCACGCTTTTCAGCTTGTTGTAGGCGTCGACGAAGGCTTGCACATTGGCAATCGTGCCGGCGCTGTCGGTGCCGACGGTCACGGTCAGCGGATTCTCGCCTGCCGTCATGGCCTTGGTGAACGTCATCTTCACGTCGGGTACGTTGGTAAACGTGTTCGATGCCTGCGTAATTTTGGTGCCGGTACCCTGGGCGCCCAGCCACACGATGGCATCCTTGGGCGCCGCGAGGCTTTTGATGTCGCTTTGCAGCGCCGTCTGCAGCGCCGGATCCGTCACGCTATTGGTGTCGATCGAGACGGCATTGGCCACGCCCGTGAGGTTCGACGTCAGCACCAGTTGCGCCTGGTTGCCGATATTGATGACGGACGCGGTGACGCGCGCATTATTCTTGCTGTTGCCATTGATGGCGGCGGCGAGCTCCTGCGGCGTCAAATAGGCGTCGCCATCCTTGTTGGCGGCGGCCAGATCGATGTCGAAGGCGTTGTCGGCGGTGACGGCGGCTGCCGGGTCGCCGATGCGGATGGTCATGTTGCCGCCGTTGGCGGGCGTGGTGCTGCTCAAGCCGCCATACGAGGTCTGGCTGGCCGTGGCCAGTTGTTCGACAAAGAACGCGTAGCTGCCAGGCGCCGCCTTGATGCCGGCCGTGCCCGTGCCATACGCGGTATTGCTGAAGGTCGCGGACTGGCTCAGCACGGATTTGCTGGACGTCATGGTCGTCATCGCCAGCTGGAATGCCGAGATGGCCGATTTCAGGTTGCCCAGCGCGCTGGAGGTGTTGTTGGCAAGCGTGGTCTGATCGGCCAGGGCTGCCTTTTGCGCCGCCACCGATTTGGTGGCCAGTTGTTGTGCCGTGACGAGCGGATCGTATCGTGGTGCGGTAATTGCGTTTGCCATGCCAGACTCCTGAATAAAGGGATATACCGGTACAAGGCGACCCCCATTCCCGTTTCGTGAAGTTTTCCTGAAAGAAACTTACACAAACCTCATTTTACCTGCCCGCGGAACCAGAATTGCGTCGCCAGTTCGTCTTGTCGCTTGGCATCAACTCGGTGTTGCTCACTTGCAACATGTTTTTGTTTTTGCGTCAGCACCTGGTCCAGCACCTCGCGCTTGGCCCAGGCTGTATTGAGCGCGCGTTGCGAAACGGCCATGTTGGCTTCGTGCAGGTGCAGGTCGGTACGGTGCTGGTCGGCCATCTGCATCACCGCCTGCTTGAAGTTGCCGCAGTTGACGGACAGGGCCAGGGGCAGGGCGCCGCTGGGGCCGCTATCCGTGTACAGGCCCGTCAGGCGCTCCAGGTTTTTCTGGTAGCGCTCGCGTACGGCCGTCTGCGCCGCCATTTCGCCTTGCAGGCGTTCGACTTCGGTGCTGCGCAGGCCGACCAGGGTGGTCAGGTTGCGGATGGTATGCGCGTCGCTCACGTATGCTCCTAGGCCATGATCTGTTCAAGTTGTTCGATGCACGGCCCCATCGGCGCCTCTTCCTTGGTGCCCTGGCACAGGAAGGCTTCGATGGGGGCGTGCAGCTGCACGGCGCGGTCGGTGATCGGGTCGGCGCCGGGCACGTAGGCGCCCAGCGGGATCAGGTCGCGCACGCGCGCATGGCGCGCCATCGACGCTTTCAGCGCGCGCGCCGCCTGCATGTGGTTCGGCGTGATCACCTGCGCCATGCAGCGGCTGATCGAGGCGGCGATGTCGATGGCGGGGTAGTGGCCCCGCTCGGCCAGTTCGCGCGTGAGCACGATGTGGCCGTCGAGAATCGCGCGCGCCGTGTCGACCACGGGGTCTTGCTGGTCGTCGCCTTCGGCCAGCACCGTGTAGATGGCGCTCATGCTGCCTTGCGGGTGGGCGCCGTTGCCGGCGCTTTCCACCAGTTGCGGCAGGTTCGAAAACACGGATGGCGGATAGCCGCGCGTGGCCGGCGGCTCGCCCAGGGCCAGCGCCACTTCGCGCAAGGCCATCGCATAGCGCGTCAGCGAATCGACCAGCAGCAGCACGTGCTTGCCCTGGTCGCGGAAATGGGCGGCGATGGAATGACACAGCTCGGTGGCCATGATGCGCATCAAGGGCGACTCGTCGGCCGGCGCGATCACCAGCACGGCCTTTTTCAAGCCTTCGGCGCCGAGCGATTTTTCCACGAATTCGCGTACCTCGCGGCCCCGCTCGCCGATTAGGCCGACGACGACGACATCGGCCACCGTCTGGCGCGTGATCAGGCCCAGCAGCACGCTCTTGCCCACGCCGGAGCCGGCCATCAGGCCCACGCGCTGGCCCTTGCCCAGGGTCAGCATGCTGTTGATCGCCCGCACGCCCACGTCCAGCGGCTCGACCACCGGTTGTTTCTTCAGGGGATTGATCTTCGGCGGCGTGACTTCCAGGACGTGTTCGCCGCCGAGGCGGCCCAGGTCGTCGATCGGCTCGCCCAGGCCATTGACCATGCGGCCCAGCCACGACGGGCCGATCTGCAAACTGGCCTTGTCGGGCAGGGGCAGGACCCTGGCGCCCGTGGTCAGGCCCGTCGCCTTCTTGAACGGCATTAAATACGACAGTTTTTCGCGGAAACCGACGACTTGCGCATCGAGCCACTCGCCGCTCACAGTTTCAATTTGACAACGCTGGCCCGTGTGCAGACGGCAGCCGGCGCTTTCCAGCAGCAGGCCGGAGGCGCCGACCAGGCGGCCGGTCGGGGTCGCGACCGGGATATCGCCGATCTCGAAGCTGCGCAGCGTGTCGGCGATCATGCAGGCGCGCCATGGTCTGCGTGTTCGGCGGCCAGCGCCAGGTGGCTGCTGACCTGTTCCATGCAGGCCGACAGGCGCTGATGGCAGCCGGCGTCGACTTCATTGTCGCCCGCCTTGATGCGGCATTCGCCCGCGTCGAGGCGCGCATCGGCGATCAGGTTCCAGCGCTTGGCGCGCTTCGGATCGAGTTCGCTGATGCGTTTGAGTTCTTCCGGATTGAGGAAGACGTCGATTTCCTCGCGCGTGGGCGGCATCGAGGCCAGGGTCTCGTCGACCAGGGCCAGCAATTGCACCGGCTGCAGCGCCAGCTCCGCGCGGATCACCTGGCGCGCCACCTTGGCCACCAGGTCGACCACTTCCTTGCGCTGCGCTTCGCGGTAATCGGCGCGCACTTTCTTCAGGTCGCGCAAGATGGCGTCGACGGGGCGAGCCAGGCGGTCCAGTGCCACCAGGGTTTCATTGCGGCCTTCTTCGCGGCCCTGCGCCATGCCATCGCTGCGCCCGGCGTCATAGCCGTCCTGCTGGCCTTGCACCAGGCCCACTTCGTAGCCGTCGCGCTGGCCCTGCTCGAAGCCTTCCGAGACGGACGCCTGCCACTGGCCATCCGTGTCCTCGCTGGCGGCGCGCTGGCCGGCAGCGATGAATTGCGACAGGGGCGGGAAACGATACGAGCGGAAGTGTTTCATTCGATCACCGCTTCGGCAAACAGTTGCACTTCGATCTCGCCCGCATCGGCGAGGCCCTTGACAGTGGCCATGATCTCCTGGCGCGTCTGTTCGATACGCGACAGCGGCACGGGGCCGGAGCGGCGCATCATGTCTTCGAAGCTCTGCGCCTGGCGGCGCGGCATGGTTTTCAGCACGGCGTCGCGGATCGACGGTTCCGCGCCCTTCAGTGCAATCGCCCACTGTTCCATCGGCACGTCTTCCAGGATGCGCGTGAGCGTGACATCGCTCTGCGTGGCCAGGATCAGGAAGTCGTACATGCTCAGTTCGATTTCCGAGACGACATCCGGGTCGTGCGCGCGCAGCAGTTCGACCAGCGCGGCGCGGTTGCCGGGCATGCGGTTGAGAATCTCGGCCGCCTGGCGGATGCCTTCGACGCTGGTGCTTTGCGTGTCGAGCGTGCCCAGGCAGCGGCCCACCAGTTCGTCGAGCTCGACCAGCAGGTCGCGGTCGATCTCGTCCAGACGCGCCAGGTTCAGCAAGACCAGGTCGCGGCCTTCGGCGGGCAGGGCGTCGAGGATCTGGCCGGCCAGCGCGGGCGGCAGGAAGGCCAGGAACACGGCTTGCATCTGCACGTGTTCGTTGACGATGTATTCGGCCAGCCATTTTGGCGAGGCCCATTGCAGGCGCGCCATTTTGGGACGGATGGCGTCGCCGTAAATGTTGTTGAGCACGCTATTGGCGATATCGCTGCCCAGCGCCATGTCCAGCGAGCGCTTCAGGTAGCTGCGCGAGGCGCCGTGCACGCCGCTTTGCTGGCGGTAGTCGTCGAAGAAGGTCTGCATGGCCGTTTTCACGGATTCGACCTTGATGCCGCTCATGCGCGACATCACTTGCGTGACTTCCAGCAATTCTTCGCGCGACAGGCAGCGCAGCACATTGGCGGCCTGTTCTTCGCCTATGCTCAGCAGCACGATGGCGGCCTGTTCCACGGGATTCAGGCTGACGCTTTCGTATTCGGCGCCGTCGGAGGGATTATTGTTGTTGAGTTCGGCCATTTTTCTGCATCCATTGTTTGACGACTTCGGCGACACGCTCGGGTTCTTTTTCAGCCAGCACTTTCAGGTGGTCGACCATCACGTCGACCGCCGAGCCTGGTGGCGGCAAGTCATAATTTTCCAGCAGCGGCACGACCGGCATACTGTTGCCGGCGGCGGCTTCGCCTTCGAGGGCCAGCGGGCTGCCGTTCACGCCCAGGGCCGGCGCGCCGGCGGCGGCCACGCCATTCGCACCGGCGGCGGCGTTGCTGCCGCCCAGTGCCAGCGCCGGATCGAGCTGCTTCAGTGGCGGCGGCGCCAGGCGCGAGGTCAGCAGGCGCAGCAGCGGGCGCAGGATCAGGAAGTAGCCGAGCACGGCGCCCAGGGCGTACAGCAGCCAACTGCTGAAATCGACGACGGTATCGCGCTCTTCCCACCATTGCGCCACGGGCGGCTTGGCAGGGAAGGCCAGCGCCGTCAGGCTCAGGCTGTCGCCGCGCTGGGCATTGATGCCCAGGCCGCTGGTCAGCATTTTTTCGATATTGCCCAGTTCGGCTGGGGTCCAGCCCGTTTTCGGATTCGGTGCGGCGGCGCTGTTGAGGACGACGGCGACACTGAGTTTTTCCAGGCGGCCACGGCTGCGCTTGATCTGCGTGATGCTGCGGTCATACGCGTACTGGCGCGTGGTGGCGTTCTTGCGGGCCGTGCCGTCGTCGGACGGCTTCGGCGCGCCATCGGCCGGGGCGGCGCCGGCGGCGTCGGCCGGTGCCGGCACGGCCGCCGCTGGCGGACGGTTCGACAGGCTGCCGGGAATGCCGGCCACGGTGCGGTTGCGTTCCTGCTCTTCGCGCATCGCCTCGCTCGTCACTTTCGGGGCTTCGCCGTATTTCTCCAGCGTTTCGTCCACGCGGTCGTTGTTCACGGCGGCCGTCACGCTGAGCTTGAAGTTGTCTTCGCCGATGACGGGGCCCAGCAAGCCCATGACGTTGTGGCGGATTTCATCCTGAAAACGTTTCGCGCCTTCATTGCCGGCGGCCGACGCATCGAAACCGTCTGTCAGGTCGACGTGCGAGGACAGCAGGTTGCCGCCCTGATCGACCAGGCTCACGCGCGTGGGCGCCAGGCTGGCGACGCTGCCGGCCACCATGTTGATGACGGCGGCGATCTGTTCCGGCGCCAGGGTGCGGCCCGGCTTCAGCGCCACGACGACGGAAGCCGACGATTTGTCGCCGTCGCTGGCGACGAACGACGTCGATTTGGCGATCGACAGATGGACGCGCGCCGAAGCGATCGCGTCCATCGTCATGATGCTTTGCGCCAGCTCGCCTTCGAGGCCGCGGCGGAAGCGCACGTCCTGCACGAATTGCGACACGCCCAGCGGGTCGTTCTTGTCCATCAGTTCCAGGCCGGCCGGCAGCTGCGCCGTCACGCCCTTCGAGGCGAGCAGCATGCGCACCTTGCCCAGCATGGCGTCGGGCACCAGCACCTGGCCGCTGTCCGGATGCAAACGGTAGGGGATGTGCTCGGCATCCAGCGTGGCCATCATGTCCGTCACGGCCACTTTTTCGCGCGCGCCAAATACCGGCTTGTAGTTGGCCTGGTCGCGCCAGGCATACATGGTCACCATGGCGGTGATGCCGATGGCCAGCACGACGATGGGAACCAGGTTCTTCAGCAGGGCGGGCGGGATGGCGGGCTGGGCGCCAGGGCGCCAGCGCGCAAATGCGGACTTCATGGTGGTAATCACTTGGGGTAACTTTCGCTGGGAGGCTGGGCGTGGATCAGGACGTGAAGATTACAGAGGCAGTTTGATGAGTTCGTCGACGGCGCCCATGACTTTGTTGCGCACTTGCATCAACATCGAGAAGGACAGGCTCGCTTCCTGGCTGGCCAGCATGGCGCCGACCATGTCGTCGCTCTTGCCGCTGTCGACGTCGCTCATTTTCTGCGCGGCCAGGCGGTCGTCGCCGTTGACCTTGCCGATGGCGTCTTGCATGCTTTGCGCAAAGGAGAAGCCGGATGGTTCCCCTGCGCCGAACTGGGCGGCGGGCGCGATGCTGGCGCCCAGGGCGCGCGCGTCATTGCTCAGTGCTGCCAGATCGGCCTTGATCAGACCTGCGAGTTCGTTGCTCATCTTGCCCTCTACTTTCAATATGCGGTGACGTATCAATAGAATTACTGGTGTTGCCAATCCGGCAGACATTGCATGAATGCCATCCTGCCCGGCCCGATCCGCAGGGCCCATCAGTTTTATCAGTTGCCACACCATCCGCTCAAGCAGATTCAATCAAACAAACTCAGCAAACCCACGCCGACATGATTTACATGGCCATGACAACTAATATTTAACTGATAAAAGTTTCTGCTGGTGGCAATAACGGGATGGAAACTGCCATAAAAACCGGAATCAGGTAAGCGGAATGGCGCACTGCAAATCACTATTTTGTCGCTATAAGCTTACCTCGCGGCAACTATAAAGTAAAGAGAGGATTGGCTCAAGGAATATTGATACATGGCAATATTTAGCGTTTTCATGTATTGTTCAGCACCGTAGTCATCTACCATGCGATACGAAGCGCAATCGTTTGCTTGCGGGCCGGCCGACAAGGCCGAGATGATGCTGTATTTAATTTCGGGCGATCCGTATAATTTGTTCTGCCACCGCAATACCGACATGACCACTACATGACAATCACTACCAAGACAGATCAAACTGCGCGCCATCAAGTCCTCGATTCCTGTCTGCTTGGACGTCCTGTCCATTTGCTGCATGTATTCGGCGCCCAGTTGCGCGACGACCTGGCCGTGGCCCTGCGCCAGCCCATGAGCCGTCGCTACTGGGGCAATTTCCAGATCGATGCCGTGAGCTTGTCGCGCGTGGAGAACGAGGACGGCGTGAACCGCTGGCTGAGTTTTTCCGCGCCGGCCGGCCAGCCGGGCTTTGCGCTCGAGCGGCAGATACTCTTGAGCGTGCTGAACTATCGCTATGGTAGTGCCGGCGCCAAGGGCGCGCTGCCCGATCCGGCGCAGGTGCGCGTGACGGCCACGGAAGAACGCCTCGCTGTGGTGCTGGGACAACAGTTGGTGGGCAGCTTGTTTGCCCGCATCCACAAGAACCTGCAAACCCTGGGCAAGAGCAGCGACATCGACACCAGTGCCGAGGTCGCCGTGCAGTCGGGCGTGCATCCTGCGCGCGGCAGCTGGATCATCACGGTGGCGCTCAGCGACGTCGAGGCGGGGCAGAGCGGCCAGTTCTGGTTCTCGCTGGACAAGCGGCTGATGGCCGACGTGCTGCGCGGCTTGCTGCCCGAGCGCGCGCAGGCGAAAAAAGCCTTGCGCGGCAGCGTGCGCCCGCTCGCGTCGCGCCTGCAAGTGACCCTGGAAGGCCGGCTGGTCAGCAAGCAGATGCAGCTGGGCGCCTTGTTCGACTTGCGCGTGGGCGACGTGATTCCCGTCAGCCTGAGCCGCACCGATGTGATGCTCGACGATTCCCGTTTATTTACAGCGGCTGTTTCCGAACATAAGGGCAAGCTCTGTTTAACCTCATTTGAAGATGTCGAATAATATGAATATGACCGATACCAACCAGAGCGAAACCCTGCTGGAAGACCTGGGCGATGACATGATCATCGACCAGGGCGACGTCTCCGACGTGGCCAGCACCCGCGCGCGCCGCGACATTCCGCAAATGATGCGCAAGATTCCCGTCACCCTGACCCTGGAAGTGGGCTCGGCCCGCATTTCGCTGGAAGAGCTGATGGCCATCGGCCCGGAAAGCGTGATCGAACTCGACATGCTGGCCGGCGAACCGCTGGTGATCAAGGTCAACGGCACGCCGATCGGCCGTGCCGAAGTGGTGGTGGCCGGCGAGAACTATGGCCTCAAAGTCATCGACCTCGACGGCCTCAATCTCGACCTGATGACAGCATGAAGCTGGCGGTACCCGGCTTGAGCCGGCGCCGCGGTGCGCTGGCTGCCGCGCTGGCTGTCCCTCTTTTGATGCTGTGCTGCGCCGGCGCCGGCGCGCAGGACCTGCTGTCCGGCGTGGTGCCGGGCGCAAAGACCGACCTGTCGGTGAAGATGCAGATCCTCGTCGTCATGACCCTGCTCGGGCTGCTGCCCGTGATGGTCATGATGATGACCAGCTTTACCCGCTTCGTCATCGTGCTGTCCCTGCTGCGCCAGGCCCTGGGCCTGCAGCAGGGTTTGCCCAACCGCATCGTCACCGGCATCGCCCTGATCCTGACCTTGCTCGTCATGCGCCCCATCGGCGACCAGGTGTGGAAGGAAGCGTTCGTGCCGTACGACCGCGACCAGATCGGCATGCAGGAAGCCCTGAAGATCGCCGAAGTGCCGATTTCGCGCTTCATGCTGGCGCAGACGAGCAAGGCCGCGCTGGCGCAGATCGCGCACCTGGCCGGCGAACCGTCGAGCATGCGTCCGCAAGACCACAGCTTCACGGTCAAGCTGGCCGCGTTTGTCTTGTCCGAACTCAAGACGGCGTTCCAGATCGGCTGCATGCTGTTCATCCCCTTCCTCATCATCGACCTGGTGGTGGCGTCCGTGCTGATGGCCATGGGCATGATGATGCTGTCGCCGCTGGTGATCTCGCTGCCGTTCAAGCTGCTGCTGTTCGTGCTGGTCGATGGCTGGACCCTGACCGTCAACACCTTAGTTACCAGCATACAGGGCTATTGATCCATGTTTACCCCTGAAGTCGCCGTCGACCTGATCATCGAAGCGCTGCATGTCGTCATGCTGCTGGTGGTCATCCTGGTCGTGCCCGGTTTGCTCATGGGCTTGCTGGTCGCGCTGGTGCAGGCGGCCACCTCGATCAATGAGCAGACCATGAGTTTCCTGCCGCGCCTGCTGGTCACCTTGCTGGCCCTGATCCTGGCCGGACGCTGGATGGCCGGTTACCTGATGGATTATTGCGTGTCCATTTTTCAGCGCGCCGCCACCCTGGTCGGATAGCGCCGCGCGCCATGGATCAGATTTTCAATCAGGTGCTGCCGTTTTTGCTGGCCGTGTGGTGGCCGTTCTGCCGCATCCTGGCCATGCTCAGCGCCTCGCCCGTGATCGGCGACGCCATGGTGCCCGTCCCCGTGCGGGTGCTGCTGTCGCTGGTGCTGGCGATCCTGATGCTGCCCGTGATGCAGGCCTCGGGCGCGTCGCAGGACTTGCTGAAGATCGATCCGTTTTCCCTGCATGCACTCGTCGCCACCCTGGAGCAGGCCGTCATCGGCTTCGTCCTGGGCCTGGCCTTCCACTTCGCCATGTCCGTCATGTCGGTGCTCGGTTACCTCGTGTCGAGCCAGGTGGGCTTTTCCATGGCCGTCATGAACGACCCGCTCAACGGCACTTCGTCGGACGTGATCACGGGTTTGCTCACCATCATGTGCATGATCGTGTTTTTCGCCATCGACGGCCACCTGGTGCTGACGGGCGTGATCGGCGCCAGTTTCAAGGCCTGGCCCGTGGGGCAGGGCTACGGCGCGCTGCTGCTGCAGACGGTGGCGTATAACGTGGCGTGGATCTTCGCCGCGGCCATGCTGCTGGCCTTGCCCATCATCTTTTCCACCATGGTGGTGCAGCTGGGCTTCGGCTTCCTGAACCGCGTGGCGCCGTCGCTGAACCTGTTTTCGCTGGGTTTTTCCATGATCACCATGTTCGGCCTGCTGATGCTGATGCAGATCGTGCGCTTTATCCCGGAACACTATGTCGCCATGACGAACCGCGTGCTCGATATGATCGCCGAACAGATGCGGGTGGCCCATGGATAGCGCGCGGAAAGGTGTGACGCATGGCCGATAGCAGCACGGGCGACAAGACAGAAAAGGCGTCAGCCCAGAAGCTGAAGAAATCGCGCCAGGAAGGGCAGGTGGTGCGTTCGCGCGACCTGTCGACGGCGCTGGGCATCCTGATCAGCATGAAGGTCTTCATTTACCTGCTGCCCGGCTATCTGGTGAGCTTTCGCGAGCTGTTCGCCATGGCCTTCATGCCGCTTGACAGCAAGGGTGCGCTGGACAATGCCATGTCGATGGCGTTTACGACGTCCGTGAGCTTGCTGATCAAGATGATCGTGCCGCTGTTTTGCGTGCCCCTGTTCGTCGTGCTCGGCTCATTGATCCCCGGCGGCTGGGTCATCAGCACGAAGAACTGGATGCCGAAGATGGAGCGCCTGAGCCCGGCCAAGAACCTGGGCCGCCTGGTGTCGCCCAAGCATGCTTTTGAATTCGGCCTGTCCATCGCCAAGGCCGCCGTGCTGGGCATGGTGCTCGTGCACGTGAGCCGCTCCAGCCTGACGCAGTACGTGGACTTGCAGCACCGGCCCTTGCAGCAGGCCATGCTCGACGGCTCGGCGCTGATGCTCGACGGCCTGATGGCGCTCATTTCCGTCTTCGTCCTGTTCGCCATCATCGACGTGCCGGCGCAGGCGTTTTTCTTTGCCCGCAACCAGCGCATGAGCAAGCAGGACGTCAAGGAAGAACATAAGAGCAGCGAAGGGCGGCCCGAAGTGCGCCAGCGCATCCGCCAGCTGCAGCAGCAGATCGGCCGGCGCAGCGTGCGCAAGACCGTGCCCGACGCCGACGTGGTGATCGTCAATCCCGAGCATTACGCCGTCGCGCTCAAGTATGACCAGGACCGCGCCGAGGCGCCGTTCGTCGTTGCCAAGGGCGTCGACGAGATGGCGCTGTATATCCGCCAGGTGGCGAAGGAACACAACATCGAAACGCTGGAATTGCCGCCGCTGGCGCGCGCCATCTACAACACCAGCCAGGTGCAGCAGCAGATTCCCGTGCAGCTGTACCAGGCCGTGTCGCAGGTGCTCAACTACATCCTGCAGCTGAAAGCATTCCGTACTGGGCAGCGTGCCGCCCAGCCCCCATTTCCCACCGAGGTGGTCGTGCCATCTCATTTGAGCGAGGTAGTACCTTCATGAATTTCCTGAACCGGTTGGTTGCCGAAATGCGCCGCCACAAGTTCGCCACGCCGCTGTTCCTGCTGGTGATCCTGGCGATGATCATCCTGCCGCTGCCGCCCGTGCTGCTCGATATCCTGTTCACTTTCAATATCGTGCTGGCACTGATCGTCATCCTCGTCAGCGTATCGGCCAAGCGGCCCCTCGATTTCTCCGTCTTCCCGACGGTGATCCTGGCCACCACCATGCTCAGGCTGACCCTGAACGTGGCGTCCACGCGCGTGGTGCTGCTGCACGGCCATACGGGCGCGGATGCGGCCGGTAAGGTGATCGAGGCCTTCGGTAACGTGGTGATTGGCGGTAACTTCGTCGTCGGTATTGTGGTCTTCGTGATCTTGATGATCATCAACTTCGCCGTCGTCACCAAGGGCGCCGAGCGTATCTCGGAAGTGTCCGCGCGCTTTACCCTCGATGCCTTGCCGGGCAAGCAGATGGCGATTGACGCCGACCTGAACGCTGGCCTGATCAACCAGGAAAAAGCCCAGATCCGCCGCAAGGACGTGGCCGCCGAAGCCGATTTCTATGGCGCCATGGATGGTGCGTCGAAGTTCGTGCGCGGCGATGCCGTCGCCAGTATCCTGATTTTGATCATCAACATGGTCGGCGGCGTGGCCATCGGCTCGCTGATGCACGACCTGTCGTTTGGCGATGCCTTCCGCCAATACGCACTGCTGACCATCGGCGATGGCCTGGTGGCGCAGATTCCGGCGCTGCTGCTGTCGGCTGCGGCCGCCATCCTGGTGACTCGCATCAGCGATTCGGGCGACTTTGAACAGCAGGTAGCGGGCCAGGTGCTGACCTCGCCAACGGTGATCTTCAGCGCGGCCGGCATGATGGTGGCGCTGGCCCTGATCCCGGGCATGCCGTGGTTCATGTTCATGACCTTTGCCGCCGTGCTGGCTTTTGTTGCCTGGCGTTTGACCAAGCGCGTGAAGGGACCCGACGCGGCCGGCATGGCGGCCATCGAGGCGGCCTTGCGCGACGACAAGCCCGCCGAACTGGAGTGGCAGCAACTGCCCGCCGTGCAGCCCTTGATGGTGATGCTCGGTTATAAACTGGTCGGCATGGTGGATAAAACGCAAGGTGAACCGCTGAACAAGCGCGTCAAGGGCGTGCGCCAGAGTTTGTCCGAGGCGATGGGCTTGCTGCTGCCGAATATCGGTGTGCGCGACGACCTGGCCCTGAAGCCGTCGCAATACGCCATCGTGCTGTCCGGCACCGTGGTGGCGCAGGCGGAAGTGCAGGCCGACCGGCTGATGGCGATCCCATCGCCGAACGTGTATGGCCAGCTGGACGGTATACCCGGCATCGAGCCGGCCTACGGCATGCCAGTCACGTGGATCGAACCGAGCGAAAAGGCGCATGCGCTGGGCCTCGGTTACCAGGTCATCGAGGCGCCCAGCGTGATCGCCACGCACTTGTCGAAGATGGTGCGCGAATACCTGCCGGAACTGTTCCGCCACGAAGACGTGTCGAACATGATGGAACGCCTGACGGCCCTGTCGCCGAAGCTCGCTGGCGCGCTGGACAAGGCGCTGACGCACACGCAGCTGCTGCGCGTGTTCCGCGTCTTGCTGGCAGAAAACGTGTCGTTGAAGGATATCGTGCCCATCGCCACCACCTTGCTCGACAGTTCCGAAACGACCAAGGACCCGATCCTGCTGGCGGCCGAAGTGCGCTGCGCGCTGCGGCGCCAGATCGTCAGCGGCCTGTTCGGCCAGAAGATGGAAATGCAGGCCTTTAACCTGGGCGGCGAGCTGGAAAACATGCTGCTCGGCTCCTTGAACCAGGCGCGCCAATCGGGCAAGGTGACGCTCGATAACTATCCGATCGACCCGCACCTGCTGTCGCAGCTGCAAGTGAACATGCCGGTGGCGCGCGAGCAGATGAAGCAGCAAGCCACGCCGCCGCTGCTGCTGGTGCTGCCGCAGATCCGTCCGCTGCTGGCCCGCTACGCGCGCCTGTTCGCGCCGGGCCTGCACGTGCTGTCATACAACGAAATCCCGGAAAACCGCGAAGTGAGCATCATCGGCACGGTGGGATAAACTGCCGGATCGATAAAAAAAACGGCGCTGCGGGCGCCGTTTTTTTATGTTGCTTCAATCTTGTTGCTTCAATCCTGCTCGTCGATGGGCGGCAGCAGCTCGTGTTCCTGGCCGTCGGCCAGCAGCAGCACGGCGCCGCTTTGCGCCGCTTCTTCCTCGTCGCCATAGTCGTAGCCGAGCGGCGCCGCGACTTCCTTCGAGGCGGCGAAGGTCTCCTCTTCGGCTGCGGACGGGGGCGCTGCGGGCGCATCGGGATCGGCCGCCGCTTCCGCTTCCGGCTGCGTCAGCAGCAGCGCCACTTCGGCCATGGCGCGGAACAGGGGCAGCGACAGCGCAGCGGCGCCCGCCTGCATCGGGTAATTGCTGTGCACGCGCTGCGCATGCAGCTGGCGGTTCAGGCGGCAGCGCAGCACGCGCAGGCCCGCGCGCCGCACGGCGTCGGCGATCTCGGGCAGGGCCAGGCGCAGATGGCGCAAGGCGGCTTCCTCGTCGGCGGCCAGTTCCAGCAGCACGCCGTCGCCGGACGGTTCCATCTGGATCACGACCCGGCCGATGCCGATGATGATCAGCTCGACGCGCAACGCCACCTTGCCGCGCCGCCTCGGTGTTGCCTCTTCGTCCTCGTCGCTGGCCAGCACGCGCAGCAGCAAACGCTGGCCGCCCCAGCCATACACGGCAAAGCGCCACGCTTCGCTGTCGACCGTCAGGGGCGGACGGGCGCCTTCGCGCAGCAGGGCCGGTTGCTGCTCGGCCATGAAGAGGTTGCCCGGCACGTGCTGGCCGCGCGCCTGTTCCTGCAGCGCCGCGTATTGTTCGCCATACGTCTTGACCATCACGCGCCACGAGGCGGCCAGCTGTGCCGCGTCGGGCGGCTGCCAGACCAGCTGGCGCGTGAAGAACAGCTGATTGACCTGCATGGCGCTGCTGTCGCGCGGCATGGCGCCGCCAGCCCCATCGGCATTGGGCTTGATGAGCGACGCCAGGCTGTCCTGGCCCGGCTGCTGCAGCTGGGCGGGCAGGGTGCCCGCATCGGGCGCGGGCGCCATGTAGGGGCCGATGGGCACCAGCGGCTGGACCACGCCCGGCACCATCGGCGTCGCGGGGCTGACGTCGAAGCGCTGGGTAATCAGGGGCACCGGATTGCCCGATGCAATGCGGTCTATCGCCATGCCATTGCTTCCTGCTGATACATATTCATCCGATCCGTCATCGCGCCCTGCCAGTCACTATTGTAGTAAAGAAAGAATCAGCTTGCTCATGCTCTGGCTTTGCTTGAGCATTGCCGTGCTTGCCTGCATCAGCATTTGCGCCGAGCTCATGTTGGCGCTTTCGGCCGCGTAATCGACATCCATGATGCGGCCGATGGCGGTTTTGGTGTGGGTGATCATGTTGGACAGGTTGTTATAGACATGGCCGAGCCGGTTCGCGGTGGCGCCCAGCGCCGAGCGCACGCTGCCGACCTTGTCGACGGCCGCCGCCAGCAGGTCGATCATGCCATTGGCGCTGCTGTTGCTGGCAAATTCGGCGCCGGCCGTGGCGCCCGGCGCGAAATTGACGGAGATCGCCTGCAGCGCCGCATTGAGCGCGCCCATGTCGCCCGCCACGTTAAATTGCATCGTCTCGCTGCCGCTGGCGCCGATCTGGAAGGTCATGGCTTGCGACAAGGTGCCGTTGCCAGCGCTGCCGTTGCCCAGCAATAAAGTGCCGCCGTAGCGGGTGTTCGTCATCACGTTGTACAGCTCGGCGCCCAGCGCATCGTATTCGCCCTGCATGGCGTCGCGGTCCTTCTGGTTCGACGAGGCGTCCGCCGCCTGGGTGGCCAGGTCCTTCATGCGCACCAGCATGCTGGTGACTTCGCCAAACGCGCCTTCGGCCGTCTGCAGCAGCGAGGTGCTGTTTTGCGTGTTGCGCATGGCCACTGCCATGCCGCTGGTCTGGGCGCTCAGCCTGGTGGCGATCTGCAAGCCGGCCGCATCGTCCATGGCCGAATTGATGCGAAATCCCGTGGAGAGGCGCGTCATCGACGTCGACAGCATTTGCTGGGCCCAGCCCATGGCCCGCTGGGCTGACAGTGCGGCAGTATTGGTATGAATGCTCAGCACGCGGCGGCTCCAGTGGATGATTGTTCGGGGTACTACCTTGTACAGGCGACTATGCCGGCAACATCGTTAAACGTGATGGCAATTTAGTTCAATATGCGCGAATGCGTCGCGCGGCAGGCGAAAAAAAAGCCAGACCGGAGTCTGGCTTCGAGAGGCTGGCCGCAAGCGGCCAAGTCCATCTTATTGCAGCAGGGACATGACCATCGAGGACATGCTGTTGCTTTGTTTCAGCATCGCGGTGCCAGCTTGCAGCAGCATTTGCGACGACGTCATGTTCGAGCTTTCGGTGGCGAAGTCGGTGTCCATGATGCGGCCGGTAGCGGCTTTGGTGTTGGTGGCGATGTTCGACAAGTTGGTGTTGACGTGGTCCAGACGGTTGGCCGTCGCGCCCAGTGCCGAACGCACGGTGCTGACGCTGTCGATGGCGGTAGCCAGCAGGCCGATGGTGGCGTTGGCGGTGCTGGTCAGTTCCGTTGCGCCGGTGGATGCGGCCGACGAGAAGTTTTTGCTCAGGCCCGTCAGCGCGGCGTTCAGCGAGCTCAGGTTACCGGAAACGTCGAAGTTCATCTTCTCGGTCGAGCTGGCACCGATCTGGAAGGTCATCGAAGTCGACAGGGTGGCGCCCGAACCGGTGGTGCCGTCGCCCAGCAGCTTGGTGCCGCCGAACGTGGTGTTGGTCATCACGTTGTACAGCTCTTGGCCCAGAGCGTTGTACTCGGCTTGCATGGCGGTCTTGTCGTTGGCGGTCGACGACGCATCGGATGCCTGGGTGGCCAGATCTTTCATGCGTACCAGCATGTTGGTCACTTCAGCGAACGCGCCTTCGGCCGTTTGCAGCAGCGAGGTGCTGTTTTGCGTGTTGTTCATCGCAACGGTCATGCCGCTCGTTTGTGCTTTCAGGCGGGTGGCGATTTGCAGGCCGGCAGCGTCGTCCATTGCCGAGTTGATGCGGAAGCCGGTGGAGAGGCGCGTCATCGAAGTCGACAGTTTGGATTGGGTATTCGAGATCGAATTTTGTGCCGACAGGGAGGCAGCGTTGGTGTGAAGGCTCAGCATGGTGTCATTCCTAATTGGGTGGTTACGGTGAGGAGCGACGGTTATCTGCTCCTATCAGTACAAGACGACCGTGCCGCCACCTTAATTAAATGCTTTAAGGAAATTTCTTAAAATAATTGGTATTTCTTGTTTCGCCGGCCCGTTCGGTGGGTATTGCGGCATGCCTGCGCCCGCTGCGCACGAAAAAAAAGCCAGACCGGAGTCTGGCTTCGAGAGGCTGGCCGCAAGCGGCCAAGTCCATATTATTGCAGCAGGGACATGACCATCGAGGACATGCTGTTGCTTTGTTTCAGCATCGCGGTGCCAGCTTGCAGCAGCATTTGCGACGACGTCATGTTCGAGCTTTCGGTAGCGAAGTCGGTGTCCATGATGCGGCCGGTAGCGGCTTTGGTGTTGGTGGCGATGTTCGACAAGTTGGTGTTGACGTGGTCCAGACGGTTGGCCGTCGCGCCCAGTGCCGAACGCACGGTGCTGACGCTGTCGATGGCGGTAGCCAGCAGGCCGATGGTGGCGTTGGCGGTGCTGGTCAGTTCGGTTGCGCCGGCGGCAGCGGCGTTGGAGAAGTTCGCGCTCAGGCCGGCCAGGGCGGTATTCAACGTGCCCAGGTTGCCGGAAACGTCGAAGCTCATTTTTTCGGTCGAGCTGGCGCCGATCTGGAACGTCATCGCGGCGGACAGCGTGCCCTTGGCTGCGCCACTGCCGTCACCCAGCAGTGCGGTGCCGCCGAACGTGGTGTTGGTCATCACGTTGTACAGTTCCTGGCCCAGTGCGTTGTACTCGGACTGCATGGCGGTCTTGTCGTTTGCGGTCGACGACGCATCGGCTGCCTGGGTGGCCAGATCTTTCATGCGTACCAGCATGTTGGTCACTTCAGCGAACGCGCCTTCGGCCGTTTGCAGCAGCGAGGTGCTGTTTTGCGTGTTGTTCATGGCAACGGTCATGCCGCTGGTTTGTGCTTTCAGGCGGGTGGCGATTTGCAGGCCGGCAGCATCGTCCATGGCCGAATTGATGCGGAAGCCGGTGGAGAGGCGCGTCATCGAAGTCGACAGCTTGGATTGGGTGTTCGAGATCGAGTTTTGTGCCGACAGGGAAGCAGCGTTGGTGTGAAGGCTCAGCATGGTGTCATTCCTAATTGGGTGGTTACGGTGAGGAGCGACGGTTTATCTGCTCCTACCAGTACAAGACGACCATCCGTTCCGCTTTATTAAATGCCGTGTGGAAATATATTTTTTCTTGCCTGAGTGGCAAGCTGCACCAGGCTCAGTCCGCCACGCCGCCGTGTTCCGCCTCCCATTGCCGGCGGCTGCTCTTGAGGATGTCGATGACCAGCAGTGCCTTCGCCTCGTCGGCGCACAGGTCTTCGAGAAACATGGCGTTATTGTCGCGTACCCATGCCAGCGGCATTTCCCACCAGGCCAACTCCAGCAGCGCGGCACGGACTTTTTCCGTGAAGCGGTAGCGGATCAGGCGCGCCGGCGAGCCTGCATAAATGCCATAGGGTTCCGAGCGGAAATTCGGTGGCAGCAGCGAGCGTGCGCCGATGACGCAGCCGTTTTCGATCACGCTGCCGCCCAGCACCATCACTTCGTCGCCGATCCAGACATCGTTCTTGATCACCGTGTCGGCATACTGTGGCGGCGGCGCATTTTTCAAGCCGCCGCCGAGGATCGATAGCATGTAGGTCGAGACCGTGCGCATCTCGTGCTGGCCATTGAGGATGAAACTCAGGCGCGAGCCGCCGGCCACATAGCGTCCCACGCACAGGCTTTGCTGTCCGCTGTCGTATTTCACCAGCGAACCGACGCCGAAACAGGAGCCGCGCCCGATATAGAAGTGGCCGTTCGTCGGTTCCTGGTCCAGCCAGTCGCGGAAGAATTGATGGGGCAGGGTGCTGATGGCGCCATCCGCGTAGCCCAGCACCGTGAACTGGGCCGACCAGCGGTGGTTCTCCGCCACGCCGGAAAAATTGGTTTCGGTGGAAATTTGCATCAGGCGATGTTCCGTACGGGTTCTTGTTGCAGCGCGGGGGCGGCGATCATGGCGATAATGGCGTCCACGGTTTCCATCGCCAGGTCCGGATAGATGGGCAGGCAGATCACCTGCGACGACGCCAGCCGCGCCACGGGCAGGTTCGCGTGCGCGGCGGACGGCATGCCGCGGTACATGGGGAAGTCGCTGATGAGCGGGTAAAAGTAGCGGCGCGCATAGATATCCTGGTCGCGCAGCAATTGAAACAGGGCGTCGCGCGACAGCGGATAGCCGGGGCCGACCAGGATGGGGAAATACGCGTGGTTGGCCGCCTCGGCATCCCCTTGCTGCACGCAGGTGATGCCTGGAATGCCGGCCAGCTGCTGGCGGTAATGCGCATCGATCGCCTTGCGCTTCTGGCGCGCGCCATCGATGCCCTTGAGCTGCAGCAAGCCGAAGGCGGCATTGATCTCGCTCATCTTGCCGTTGATGCCAGCGGCCACCACCGTGACTTCATCGACGAAACCGAAGTTCTTCAGGTGGTCGATGCGCTGCTTGGTCTTGGCGTCGGGGCAGACGATGGCGCCGCCTTCGAAGGTATTGAAGATCTTCGTGGCGTGAAAGCTGATCACGGACAGATCGCCGTGATTGAGCACGCTGCCGCCCCGGTGGCGCACGCCGAACGCGTGCGCCGCATCGTAGATCACCTTCAGGTTGTAGTTGTCGGCGATTTTTTCGATGGCTTCGATGTCGCATGGCCGGCCGTAGCAATGCACGGGCATGATGGCCGTGGTTTGCGGCGTGATGGCCGCCTCGATCCTGGTCGGGTCGAGGTTCAGGCTGTGCGGCTCGATGTCGGCAAACACGGGCTTGATGTTGTTCCACAGCAGGGAATGGGCCGTGGCGACAAACGAATACGGCGTCGTGATGACTTCACCGTTGATGCGCAGCGCCTGCAGGGCCGTCATCAGTGCCAGCGTGCCGTTGGCGAACAGGCAGATATGCTTGACGCCCAGGTAGTCGCACAGCGCCTGCTCCAGCTGCTGGTGGAACGGGCCGCCATTGGTGAGGATCTTGTTGTCCCAGATCGTTTCCAGATACGGCAGGAAATCCTCCAGCGGCGGCAGCAGGGGCTGGGTGACATACACGGGCTTGTTTTTTGGAGCGTTCATCATAATCCGATCGGCGGGTTGGGCACGGCCACGGGCGCTTCGAACGACACGGGCGGCAAGCCTTCGCACCAGCGTTGCCAGATGATGCGCAAGCCATTTTCCAGCCCCTCGGTGATCAGCTTGGGCTTGCCCAGGGTCGAGCGCTCCAGGCGGTGCCGCATGCTGAAGCGGTAGGCACCCAGCAGCATGGGGTTGGCCGCCATGGCCACGCTCTTGCGCACGAAATCGTCTTCGTCGGTGGCGACAAAGTCGTCGAGTTCGACCTGGCGCATGATCATGTTGCCGGCGCGGCTAGGCATGGTGGGGCCTGCCGTCGTGAGCGTGGGCACGCCCATCCACAGCGCATGCAGGGTGGTCGTGCTGCCGCAATACGGGAAGGCATCGAGGCAGATATCGATGCGGTGATGGATGGCCATGAACTGGGCCATGCCCGTGCGCCCTTCGAAGGTCAGGCGCTCCGGTGCAATGCCTTCCTCCGCGAACCAGGCCGCCAGTTGGGGCGGCGCTTCCGACTTCGGCATGGCCGCCACGATCATCCTGGCGTCGGGGACGGCGCGCAGCACCCTGGCCCAGCGCGCGATGACCTGGCGATTGATTTTATTGGTGCGGTTGAAACTGCCGAACGTGATGTAGCCGTTGGTCAATACGGGCGCGGGCTGGACGGCGGGCGCCAGCTTGGACGGCAGGAACGGCACGCAGGCGGGGAGCAGCAACAGTTTTTCGGAGAACTGGTCGCCCAGTTCGTCCGGCGGCGTGAAGAACTGGTCGCCCAGATAGTAATCGATCGATTGCAGCCCCGTCGTGAGCGGGTAGCCGATCCAGCTGGCCTGGACCGGGGCGGGCTTGGAGGCAAACATGAGCAGGCGGTTCTTGCCCGTGTGGCCGGACAAATCGATCAGGATGTCGATGCCATCGTCGCGGATCAGCTGGCCCAGGTCCGGATCGGACAGGTGCTCGACCTGGCGCCAGTGGGGAATGACTTCGCGCAGGCGCTCCGTGATGTCGTCGTTTTGCGGATTGTTGTGGTAGGCATACAGCGACAAGCGGGCGCCGTCGGCGATATTTTCCAGTATCGGAATGAGGAAATGCGGCACAGGATGGTTGTGCAGGTCGCCCGACACGAAGCCGACCTTCAAGGTGCGCAGCGGGTCGCGGACATTGCTGTGCTCCGCGCGTCCTTGGGCGATATGCGTTTCAAAGGTGTCGCTGAAGCGCTGATGCTCCGCAAAGAGCTGCTGGGGACTGATTTCGGTGCTATGCGACAAGAGGAACAGGTAGTTGCTGAACAGGGTTTCCCACAGCGGGCAGACGGCCAGGCCCTGGCGGCAGGCGTCAATGGCTTCTTCTATCCTGCCGATATTGCTGAAAGTGGCGCTGAGGTTGACGTACGCATCACGATAGTCGGGATTGATTTCCAGCGTCCTGTGGTAGCACTCGAGCGCCAGCAGCTGCTCGTTCATGAGTACGTAGCAATTGCCCAGTGCAAAGTGCGCGCGGTCGAACGCGGGGGCGATATCGAGGGCGGCCAGATAAGTCTGCTTGGCTTGTTCCAATTGCTTCTGTGCCTGCTGCGTCGAGCCCAGATTGCACAGCGCCGAGGTGTTTTTCGGATCCAGTTCGAGGGCGCGCATATAGGCGGTGGTGGCCGCGTCGAATTGCTCCAGTTCTTGCAGGGCGACGCCCAGGTGGTTATGCGTTTCGCTATCGCCGGAATCGAGTTCCAGGGTGCGGCGGTAGGCTTCCACCGCGAGGGGATAATACTTGATGGTGCTGTAGTAATCGGCCAGCAGCTTGTGGTTGGCGACGTTGTCGGGAGCCAGTGCGATGGCTTGCTGGAAATACTTCAGTGCATTATCCCTGTCTTCGGCGGCCGAGTAGGCGATGGCGAGCTGGCCGCAGGCTTGTGCATCGTCCGGCTGCAGGCGCAGCACTCTTGCGCAGTAGTCGATGGCCGCCGTGTAATTCTTCTGCTTGCATTGCAGCAATCCCAGATTGCTCAGCGCTTGGGTGAAGTCGCCATCGAGCGCGATTGCCTGTTCATACGCGGCGATGGCTGCCTCCGGCTGCTCCAGCGACTGGAGGGCGCGTCCCAGGTTGTTGTGCAGCTTGGCGTCGTCGGGATGCAGTGCGATGGCGCGGCGGTAGCTCACCACGGCGCCCGCGTAGTCTTCGGCCCCGTGCAGCGCCGCGGCCAGGTTGGCATGCGCCGCCGTGGTGTGGGGCGCCAGTTGCAGCACGGCCCGATAGCTGACGATGGCCGCTTGCCATTGCTGCAGGTCTTGCTGGGCATTGCCCAGGTTCAGGTAGATTTCAGCATCGCCCGGCAGCAGGGCCAGCGCGCTTTGATAGCAGGCGACGGCTTCGGCGCTGCGCTGCATCGCTTGTAGTGTATTGCCGAGATTGAAATGGCCCTTGGCATAGTCGGGACGCAGCGCCAGCGCTTGCCGGTATGCCTGTTCGGCCTGCTCCAGCTTGCCTTGCGCCTGCAGCGCCGCCGCCAGGTTGCCATGCGCCTCGACAAAGTCCGGATTCAATTCCAGCGCCCGCGCATAGCTGTCGATCGCCTCGTCGTACATGCCCCGTTCCTGCCATGCGGTGCCCAGGTTGCCATGCGCTTCGGCATCGTTGGGCGCCAGCTGCGTGGTTTTCAGCAGGGCGTCGAAAGCATCCTTGCCCTGCAGTTGCAGGGCGGTGCCCAGCACGCTCCAGGCAAAGTCCGATTCCGGATAGCGCTGTGTCAGGGCGTGGCTGGCCGCTTCCAGTTCCGCATGGTGGCCGGCTTGATACAGCGCAATGACGTGCTGCGTTTCCTGCGCCGTCGGCGTGCTGGCGATGGCCGTTTCGATGCGGCTGCGCAAGCCCTGCGACTGTTCGTTGTCCAGGCCGCGCGCGATGGCCGCCGTGACGATCTCCAGCGCCTGTTCGCGTTCGCCTGCCTTGAGCAAGCCATCCGCATACGACAGCCAGAACTGGCCTTCGTCGGGGTTCACCGACAGCGCCTTGTGCAGGTACGGCAAACCGGCCTGGTATTGCCCGACCTGGCCCGCCAGCAAGCCCATATTGTGGTTGGCAATGGCGTGATACGGCTGTGCCTGCAAAATCGCCAGGTAAAGCTCTTCCGCCTCGGCATACCGGCCAGCCTGGTGTTCGGTGATTGCCTGCTGCAATTCGGCATCGAGGGGCACTGCGGGAAGGGCGTTAGCGTTCATGGGCGGGGGGAGGTGAAATAGTTAGCAGAGGGAATTGTAACTGGTGGAAGTGCTTCTGAGAAACTTTCCAGGTGGAATTTATTGAGGAATGCTGTCGCAATGCAAACATGGTGTTGCTGGCTGGTCAAAGGGCGGACGAAAGCGGCTGTTTTAACAGGCCTGGCGCCGGATGGGCGGGATGACTTGCGCCGGGCTGCTGGTATGATGCCCGGAATTGGCGCCGTCTTTAGAAGATGAGCGCTGCCCGATATCGTTCACTTTTCAGCCCGTATATGCATAACATTTTAATCATAGGCTCGTCGGGCCATGCGAAGGTCGTCATTGACGTGGTCGAACGGCAGGGGGTCTTTCGCATTGCGGGCTTGATCGACGCGTTTCGGGAAGTCGGCGAGGAAACCTCGGGCTATCGCGTGCTTGGCGCCGAGTCCGATGTGCCGGTCCTGGTGGAACAGCTCGCCGTGGCAGGTGTGCTGGTGGCCATCGGCGACAATTTTGTGCGGGCAAGCGTGACGGCCCGCGTGGCGGCATTGTGCCCGCAGCTGCCTTTCGTCAGTGCCGTGCATCCGCAGGCCAGCGTCGCCAGGACCGTGCGCATCGGCGCCGGCAGCGTGGTGATGGCGGGGGCGGTGATCAATCCCGGCTGCGAGGTGGGGCAGGGCTGTATCGTCAATACGCGCGCCTCGCTCGATCACGATTCCGTGATGGAGGCGTTTTCCAGCCTGGCGCCTGCCGCCGCGACGGGCGGCAATTGCTTTATTGGCATGTGCAGCGCCCTGGGCATGGGCGCCTTGCTGCTGCAGCGCATGCGCATCGGCAGCCACTGCGTGGTCGGCGCCGGCGCCGTGGTGACGCGGCCCGTGGCCGATCTGTGCGTCAGCTATGGCGCACCGGCAAAAATGATACGCAGCCGCCTGGCCGGCGACAAGTATCTGTAGGAGCGCGGCAGCCATGGCGCTGCCGTCGCATGCCTTGCCGTTGACTGAACGGCAAGGCATGCGAGACTACCGGATTACATGTTCGGATAGTTCGGTCCGCCGCCGCCTTCCGGTGTGACCCACACGATGTTCTGCGTCGGGTCCTTGATGTCGCAGGTCTTGCAGTGCACGCAGTTCTGCGCATTGATCTGCAGGCGCTCGGCGCCGTCGTCGTTTTTCACGAACTCGTACACGCCGGCGGGACAGTAACGCGCTTCCGGACCCGCATACGTGGCCAGGTTGACGTCGACGGGCACGCTGGCGTTTTTCAACGTCAGGTGGATGGGCTGGTCTTCCGCGTGGTTCGTGTTCGAGATGAAGACGGACGACATCTTGTCGAAGGTTAGCTTGCCATCGGGTTTCGGATACACGATCGGTTTCGACTGGGCCGCCGGTTTCAGGCATTCATGGTCGCCATGCGAGTGGTGCAGGGTCCACGGCGCCTTGCCGCGGAAGATCAGCTGGTCGATGCCCGTCATCAGGCTGCCCAGGTACAAACCCTTCGACAGCCATGGCTTGACGTTGCGCGCCACGTGCAGTTCTTCATGCAGCCACGATTTTTCAAACGCGACAGGGTAGCTCGTCAGTTCGTCGTGCTGGCGCTGCTCGCCCAGCGCATCGAAGGCCGCGTCCGCCGCCAGCATGCCGCTCTTGATGGCCGCGTGGCTGCCCTTGATGCGGCTCATGTTCAGGAAGCCCGCATCGCAGCCGATCAGCGCGCCGCCGGCAAACACCAGTTTCGGCAGCGATTGCAGGCCGCCGGCCGCAATCGCGCGCGCGCCGTACGAGATGCGCTTGCCGCCTTCGAAGAACTTGCGGATTTCCGGATGCGTTTTATAGCGCTGGAATTCCTCGTACGGCGACAGATACGGGTTTTCGTAGTTCAGGCCCACCACGTAGCCGACCATGACCTGGTTGTTTTCCAGGTGGTACAGGAAGGAGCCGCCATAGGTTTTCGTGTCCAGCGGCCAGCCGCTCGAGTGGATCACCAGGCCCGGCTTGTGCTGGGCCGGGTCGATTTCCCACAATTCCTTGATGCCGATGCCGTACGATTGCGGGTCCTTGCCGGCGTTCAAGTCATACTTGGCCATCAATTGCTTGCCCAGGTGGCCGCGCGCGCCTTCGGCGAACAGCGTGTACTTGGCGTGCAGTTCCATGCCTAGCTGGAAGTCGGGACCGGGCTGGCCGTCGCGCTTGACGCCCATGTTGCCGGTCGCCACGCCTTTCACGGAGCCGTCGTCGTTGTACAGGATTTCCGCGGCAGGGAAGCCCGGGAAGATTTCCACGCCCAGGTTTTCCGCCTGCTGGCCCATCCAGCGCACCACATTGCCCAGCGAGACGATGTAGTTGCCATGGTTTTCAAAGCAGGCCGGTACGGCGAAGCCTGGCGTTTTATAGGCTTTCGTTTCTGTCAAGAACAGGATGCGGTCTTCCGTCACTTCCGTGTTCAGGGGCGCGCCCAGTTCTTTCCAGTTCGGAATTAGTTCCGTCAGCGCTTTCGGGTCCATGATGGCGCCCGACAGGATATGCGCGCCCAGCTCGCCGCCTTTTTCCAGCACGCAGACGGACACTTCCTGGCTCTTTTCCGCGGCCAGCTGCTTCAGGCGGATCGCTGCCGCCAGGCCTGCGGGGCCGCCGCCGACGATCACCACGTCATACTCCATGGTCTCGCGCGGTCCGTACTGTTCAACTAAGTTATTAGGCTGTGTCATGGTCTCGATTGTTAGTCACTAAATGGGTGGGTGAGGAATCTTCGAAGAAATTTAAGCACGAGTGTGCTTGTTTTTGGCGAGGATTGCAACTTTGGCGCCATTTTGCGTGACATTGCCCCTCGCCGCAATCTAAATCCGGCCATTTTGTGTAATGATGGCGTTTACCTTTGCTCAAGCGTGGCGCAGGGTATTTTGCCCCGGTGCCAGAGGCACGGCGTAAAGTGTTATCTAAAATAAAACAGGAGCAGCTCGTGGGCATAGAAGTCAATTTCGAGGGCAAGATTGCCCTGATTACCGGCGCATCGAGCGGCCTCGGCGCGCGCTTTGCGAAAGTGCTGGCCCAGGCTGGCGCGCAGGTCGTGCTGGCGTCGCGCCGCACCGAACGCCTGAAGGAATTGCGCGCCGAAATCGAAGCGGACGGCGGCGCCGCGCACGTGGTGTCGCTCGACGTGACCGACTTCGCCAGCATCAAGTCGGCCATCGCGCACGCGGAAACGGAAGCGGGCCCCATCGATATCCTCGTCAACAATTCCGGTGTCTCCACCACGCAACGCCTGGTCGACGTCACGCCCGAGGATTACTCGTTCGTGATGGACACCAATCTGCGCGGATCGTTCTTCGTGGCCCAGCAAACGGCCAAGCGCATGATCGCGCGCGCCAAGGGCGACCCGAAGAAACAGCACCGCATCATCAATATCGCCTCGATGGCGGGCTTGCAGGTGCTGCCGCAGATCGGCGTGTACTGCATGAGCAAGGCGGGCATGGTGCACATGACGCGCGCCATGGCCGTGGAATGGGGCAAATACGGCATCAACACCAACGCCATCTGCCCCGGCTACATTTCCACGGAAATCAACGAAGATTATTTCGCCACCGAGCAGGGCAAGAAACTGATCGAGATGCTGCCGAATAAACGCCCGGGCAAGCCGGAAGACCTCGACGGCCTGCTGCTGTTGCTGGCGGGAGAGGATTCGCATTTCATCAACGGCGCGATCATCTCCGCCGACGGCGGCATGAGCACCTTTTAACGCCATAAAACCTGCTGCGCGTTGCGCTTTGCGGCCTGCGATGCTCACCAGCTCGGCGCCCCCGTGCGAGAGCACGGTTGCGCTTCTTGACCACAAGGGGGCGCCGAGCCTCGCTGCCGCTCGCGACGGTTTTATTCGGCGTTAAACGATAGTCATCTTGGCCGCAGCCCTAGCGCTGCAGCTGCAGTCCCACCAGCTTGTGCACCAGCTCGGACGAGGTCGAGGCGGCGAACTTGCGCATCAGCTTGGCGCGGTGCATTTCGACCGTGCGGGGGCTGAGGTCGATCTGGCGGGCGATGACCTTGCTGGTCTTGCCTTCCACCAGCAGGGCGGCGATTTCGCGCTCGCGCGGGGTCAGCTCCGCCGTCACGGGACGTTTTTCGCTGACGTCCTCGAACGTCCAGATGCCCGCTCCCAGCGGATTGTTCGGCAGCATGGCGTGGCCCGTGACGTGGCACCAGAACAATTCACCATTACTGCGGCGCATGATGCGCTCGTCCGAATAGCGGCCCTTGGCGTTCATGATGGGGATGATGCGGTCACCGGTGCGCAGGAATTCGTCGTGCGTGGGGTAGAGTACTTCGAAGGACTGGTCGTCCAGCTGGGCGCGCGCATAGCCGAACATGGCCGCCAGCGCTTCGTTGCAGCTGCGCATGATGCGGTTTTCCGACATGCACATGCCCACGGGCGCGTGCAGGAAGATGCTTTCATAATCGATGGCTGACGCGGCATTCATCTGATACGTATCACTCTCACAGGGGGATGGTCGGCACGGCGCCGGTAGTTCTACGGTATTGTACTTTCCACTCGCGTATTTTATGCTGAGTCGCTGCCTGAGTCATGGACTCAAGACCAAAGCTTAACAAAAGATAGAGGGACACCCATGAATAAAGTTTATCCTGACGCCGCCTCGGCGCTGGCCGGTATCGTCCAAGATGGCCAGACCATCGCCGTTGGCGGCTTCGGCCTGTGCGGCATCCCCGAAGCCCTGATCGGCGCCTTGCGCGATTCGGGCGTGACGGGCCTGACGGCCATTTCCAACAACGCCGGCGTCGACGGTTTCGGCCTGGGCCAGCTGCTGACCACGCGCCAGATCAAGAAAATGATCGCCTCCTATGTGGGCGAAAACAAGGAATTCGCGCGCCAGTACCTGGCGGGCGAACTGGAACTGGAATTCACGCCGCAAGGCACCCTGGCCGAGAAGCTGCGCGCCGGCGGCGCCGGCATTCCCGCCTTCTTCACCAAGACGGGCGTGGGCACCATCGTTGCCGACGGCAAGGAACTGCGCGAATTCGACGGCGAACAATACGTGATGGAACGCAGCCTCGTGGCCGACGTGTCGCTGGTCAAAGCCTACATGGCCGACCGCGCGGGCAATTTGGTCTACCGCAAAACGGCGCGCAATTTCAACCCGAACGTGGCCATGGCCGGCAAGATCACCATCGTTGAGGTGGAAAAACTGGTCGAAGTGGGCGAGATCGACCCGGACCAGGTCCACACGCCGAGCATCTTCGTGCACCGCATCGTGGTCAACGCGAACCCGGAAAAACGCATCGAGCAGCGCACCGTGCGCGCCGACTAAATACAAGATTGGGAGATGATCATGGCTTGGACACGTGACGAAATGGCCGCGCGCGCGGCAAAGGAATTGCAGGATGGCTTTTATGTGAACCTGGGCATCGGCTTGCCGACCCTGGTGGCCAACTATGTGCCGGACAATATCGAAGTGTTTTTGCAGTCGGAAAACGGCTTGCTGGGCATCGGCCCGTTTCCTACCGAGGATGAGGTCGATGCCGACCTGATCAACGCCGGCAAGCAGACGGTGACGGCCTTGCCCGGCGCCGCCTACTTCAGCTCGGCCGATTCGTTCGGCATGATTCGCGGCGGCAAGATCAACCTGGCCATCCTGGGCGCCATGCAAGTGTCGGAAAAGGGCGACCTGGCGAACTGGATGATTCCAGGCAAGATGGTCAAGGGCATGGGCGGCGCGATGGATCTCGTCGCCGGCGTCAAGCGCGTCGTCGTGCTGATGGAACACGTGGCCACGGCCAAGGATGGCACGACGTCGCACAAGCTGCTGAAACAATGCGACTTGCCGCTGACGGGCGTAGGCGTGGTCGACGTCATCATCAGCGACCTGGGCGTCATCGACGTGACGGAAAACGGTTTGAAACTGGTGGAACTGGCGCCGGGCGTGACCAAGGAGCAAGTGCAGGCGGCCACGGGCGCGGAGCTGGACGTTTCCGCCGTGTAAATGGATGGTGGTCTGGAATAGAAGGGCGGACAGCGATGTCCGCCCTTTTTTATGCGCCCGCCTTGCCGCGCAGCCCGTCGAGGCTGTAGGCGCCGGCGCCTGCTGCCGCGAAGTACAGGAAGGTGAAGCAGTACATCACGGCCATTTCGCCGCCGTTCAGGATCGGCAAAAAGCCGGCCGGCGCATGCGCGATGAAATAGGCGGCCGCCATCTGGCCCGACAGGATGAAGGCGACGGGACGCGTGAACAGGCCGAGCAGCAGCAAGGTGCCGCCCACGAGTTCGATGACGCCGGCCGCTCCCATCAGGGAAAACAGTTGCAAGCCGTCGAACATGGCCACATGCGGCACGCCGAACAGCTTGGCCGTGCCGTGCTGCAGGAAGAGGAAGCCGAGGATGATGCGCAGCAGGCCCAGCAAGCGTGGGGACCAGGTGGCGTAGAGGGCGGGCGAGAGGGACATGGCGTACTCCATTCAAAAAGTGGATGGTTCGGTGTCAGGCTTGCATTAACGCAATGTCATTATGCGGGAGCCTGGCGGCGAACAGTAAGCAGTACTGTAATGGTTTTGCATTCATTGATCATCATGATAAATATTGATGGATGATTTACCATGGGTTGATGATGCGTTAAAACCCGCGCGCAATGAAAAAAGCCCCGCGGATCGCTCCGCAGGGCTTTTCAATGTTGAGTACCGTTTACTTGACGATATTCACGGTCGGTGCAACGTAGGCGTCGTCGGTCGGGTGGGTGGGATGGGCCAGCTCGCTGTGCAGCTTGTCCATGTCCAGTTCTTTTTCCCATTTCGATACGACGATGGTGGCCACGCCGTTACCGACGAAGTTGGTCAGCGCGCGGCATTCGCTCATGAAGCGGTCGATGCCCAGGATCAATGCCATGCCGGCCACGGGAATCGTCGGCACCACGGCCAGGGTGGCGGCCAGGGTGATGAAGCCGGCGCCCGTGATGCCGGACGCGCCTTTCGAGGTCAGCATCGCCACGCCCAGGATGGTGAGCTCTTGCCAGATGGTCAGGTCCGTGTTGGTGGCTTGCGCCACGAACAGGGCGGCCATGGTCATGTAGATGTTGGTGCCGTCCAGGTTGAACGAGTAGCCGGTCGGCACGACCAGGCCGACCACCGGTTTCGAGCAGCCCAGGCGCTCGAGTTTTTTCATCAGGGCCGGCAGGGCCGATTCCGACGAGCTGGTACCGAGCACGATCAGCAGTTCTTCCTTGATGTACAGCAAGAAGCGGCCGATGGAGAAGCCCGTGTACTTGGCGATCAGGCCCAGCACGACGAAGACGAACAGGAAGCAGGTCAGGTAGAACGAACCCATCAGTTTAGCCAGCGGGATCAGCGAAGCCAGGCCGTATTTACCGATGGTAAAGGCCATCGCGCCGAACGCGCCGATCGGAGCGACTTTCATGATGATGTTGACCATGCCGAAGATGGCATGCGACAGTTCGTCGATCAGCTTGGTGACGGGACGGCCGCGCTCGCCCAGCAGGGACAGCGAAAAGCCGAACAGGATGGCGATCAGCAGCACTTGCAGGATGTCGCCCTTGGCGAAGGCATCGACGAAGGTCTTCGGGATGATATTCATCAGGAAGTCCACCGTCGACATGCCTTCGGCGTGCGTGTATTGCGCGATCGACTTGGCATCGAGGTGGGCCGGATCGGCGTTGAAGCCGGCGCCCGGTTTCAGGATGTTAGCAACCAGCAAGCCGATGGCCAGCGCGAAGGTGGAGACCACTTCGAAGTACAGCAGCGCCTTGCCGCCCACGCGGCCGATCTTCTTGACGTCCTGCATGCCGGCGATGCCGGAGACCACGGTACAGAAGATCACGGGGGCGATGATCATCTTGATCAGTTTGATAAAGCCGTCGCCCAGCGGTTTCATGTCGACGGCGTTCGAAGGGTAGAACACCCCCAGCAGCACGCCAGCCACGATGGCGAACAGCACCTGTACGTACAGGATTTTATAGAATGGTTTTTTCACGAGTGGTCTCCTCTTGCGGGTTGATGCTGCGATCATCCGCCCATTGGCAGGCGTGCTCAATTGTGGATAACCGCAGATATGCATTTTCGCTATATCGGGTATTGCGCCATGACGGGCGTGCTGCGGCGCAGCATTTCAGCCGTGCGCTTGGAGCATTGCCCGCGCTGCGCTACACTGCCGTAGCGTCGCGCGCGGGATACTCCTTGGTAGGCAAAAAGCGGTGCTCTTTTTATATCAAATAAGGAATCGGCATGATCGAAGCCAGCATCAAATCCGTTCAGTGCATCTCGCCGGCGGGCCTGCACACCATGTCGTACAAGGAGTGGGGCGCGCCCGACAATCCGAACGTGCTCGTCTGCGCCCATGGCGTGACGCGCGTGGCCGACGACTTCGACAACCTGGCGCGCGCGATGGCCAGCGATTACCGCGTGATCTGCCCCGACGTGGTGGGGCGCGGGCGCTCGGGCTGGCTGGCCAACCCGCAGTTTTACCGCGTGCCCCAGTATGTGAGCGACATGGTGACCTTGTTGGCGCGCGTGCTAGCCAATGGCGAGCGCCAGACGGTGGACTGGTTCGGCACCTCGATGGGCGGCTTGATTGGCCTGGGCCTGGCCTCGTTGCCGCACAGCCCGATCAGCAAGCTGGTATTGAACGATATCGGCCCGACCCTGGCGCCCGAAGCCTTGCAGCGCATCGGCGACTACATCGGCCAGGACTTGCGTTTCGAGACCTTCGAGCAGGGCGCCAAATTTGTGCGCGACGTGTCCGCCAGCTTCGGCCCGCACACGGACGCGGAATGGCATAAACTGGCGGTTGATGTGTTGCGGCAAGACAAGGATGGCCACTGGCGCCGCCACTATGATATGGGACTGGCCATGCCGTTCCGCTCGGCCACGCCGGAATCGGCGGCCAGCGACGAAGCCATGCTGTGGGCCGCGTATGATGCCGTGCGCTGTCCTACCTTGCTGGTGCGCGGGTCGGAATCCGACTTGCTGTCACACGCGACGGCCACGCTGATGCTGGGCCGCGGCCCGAAGGCGCAGCTGGTGGAAATCGCCGGCGTGGGCCATGCGCCCACTTTCGTGCACGACGACCAGATCGCCATCGCGCGCAAGTTTTTGCTGGGCAAGTAACACCAGCAGCTGTACAGATTTTGAAACAACCGAAAGAAGAAGCATGGAAATTACACGACTGCACGTAGGCAAACGCCTCTCCGAAGTAGCGATACACAACAACACCATTTACCTGGCTGGCCAGATCGCGGAAGACACCACGCAAGGCATCGTCGGCCAGACGCGTGAAGTGCTCGGTCACGTCGACCGTTTGCTGATGGAAGCGGGCAGCGACAAGACGTGCATCCTGTCGTGCCAGATCTACATCGCCGACATGAAGGACTTCGACGGCATGAACGAAGTGTGGGACGACTGGGTCGCTTCCGGCCACACGCCGCCGCGTGCCACCGTGGAAGCGAAACTGGCCAATCCGGCTTGCTTGGTGGAAATCGTCATCATCGCTGCAGAGCGCTAAGTTATTGAGTTGTTAAGTTTATAAGGTATCACATGGTTTCCATCTCGGCCCCGAATAGCGCCACCTCGGAACAACTGGTAGAGGGCTTGAGTGCGCCAGACTGCGCGCGCGTGCTGGACGCGCTCGCGTATGCCACCGAAGCATATGGCGACAAGCAGACCTTTGCCGGCCGCTCCGCGCTGGACTTCGCCATCGGCGTGGCCACCACCCTGGCGTTCCTGCGCAGCGATGCGGAAACGCGCATCGCCGGCCTGATGTTCGAGCTGACCCTGCTGGAACCCGATACGGCGGCCGACATCGAGCCGCGCTTCGGCAAGCAGGTGTGCGACCTGGCAACAGGCGTGCGCCAGCTGATCCGTCTGCGCGCGCTGACCCAGGCGCAGCACGGCGGCGCTGGCGGGCGCGGCAAGAATGCGGCGCAGCAAGCCGTGGCCCAGGTGGAAACCTTGCGCAAGATGCTGCTGGCGATGGCGTCCGACATGCGTGTCGTGCTGGTGCGCCTGGCCGCCTGCGTGACGACCTTGCGTTACTTTGCCGAATTAAAGCTGTTCAATGAAATGACGCGCGAATACGGCAAGGAAACCTTGGATTTGTACGCCCCGCTGGCCAATCGCCTCGGTATCTGGCAGCTGAAGTGGGAACTGGAAGATTTGTCGTTCCGCTTCATCGAACCGGAAGCGTATAAACGCATCGCCAAGATGCTGGAAGAAAAACGCATGATGCGCGAGGGCTTCGTGTCCTCGGCGATTCTGCGCCTGCAGACGGAACTGGCTTCGGCCGGTATCCAGGCGGAAGTATTTGGCCGCCCGAAACATATTTACAGCATCTGGAACAAGATGCGCGGCAAGGAACTCGATTTCACGGCCCTGTACGACGTGCGCGCCTTCCGCGTCATCGTTGCCGACGTGAAAACCTGTTACACGGTACTGGGCGTGGTTCACAATATCTGGACCCCCATCCCGAAAGAATTCGACGATTACATTTCGCGCCCGAAACCCAACGGTTACCAGTCGCTGCACACGGTGGTGACGGCCGAGGATGGCCGCCCGCTGGAAGTGCAAATCCGCACGAATGAAATGCACAGCTTTGCCGAATACGGCGTGGCTGCGCACTGGCGCTACAAGGAAGAGGGCGGCTCGAACTTTGCCGGCCAGAAGTACGACGAAAAGATCGCCTGGCTGCGCCAGCTGCTGGCCTGGAAAACGGAAGTGGCCGACGCCGTCGTGGGCCAGGAGGAAATCCAGCGCGAATGGGTGGAAAAGCTGAAATCGGCCACCCTGGACGACCGCATCTTCGTCATGACGCCGCAGGCGCGCGTGCTGGAATTGCCCGTGGGCGCCACGCCCGTCGACTTTGCGTATCACCTGCACACGGACGTGGGCCACCGCTGCCGCGGTGCCAAGGTCGACGGCATCATGGTGCCCCTGAATACCCAGCTGAAGAACGGCCAGACCTGCGAAATCATCACGGCCAAGGGTGCGCCGGGCACGGCCGGGCCGTCGCGCGACTGGCTCAGCGCCGGCTACGCCGTCAGCACGCGCACGCGCTCGAAGATCCGCGCCTGGTTCCACGCCATCGACATGCAGGAAACCCTGGCCCATGGCCGCGCGCTGGTGGAAAAATCCCTGCAGCGCGAAGGCAAGACGGCCGTCAACCTCGAGGCGCTGGCGCAAAAGCTGGGCTTTGCCAAAGTCGACGAGCTGTTCCTGTCGGTGGGCAAGGATGAGTTCAGCCTGCGCCATGTGGAGCAGGCGCTGCACGATAATGGCGAAGTGGTGGTGCCGGAAGACGCCGTGCTGGTGGGCAAGAGCCGCGCTTCCAGCGTGGAGCAGGGCGCCAAGTCCGGCGTGCTGGTGGTCGGTACGGAAGGCTTGATGACGGTGCTGGCCAAGTGCTGCAAGCCGGCGCCACCGGACAGCATCGTGGGTTTCGTCACGCGCGGCAAGGGCGTCTCGATCCACCGCGCCACGTGTAAAAACTTCGAGGAAATGCGCGCCAAGTCGCCCGAGCGCGTGATTTTTACCGAATGGGGCAGCACGGGCGGGCACGATACCGTGTATCCGGTCGATATCTTCATTTTGGCCGGCGACCGCCAGGGTTTGCTGCGCGACATCTCCGAAATCTTTTCACGCGAAAAGATCAACGTGATCGGCGTCAACACCCAAAGCGCCAAGGGCCAAGCCCGCATGACGTTTACGGCCGAGATCAGCTCGACGGCGCAACTATTAAAAGCGCTGAATGTGATCAAGGATGTGAGCGGGGTGCTGGAGGCCAGAAGAAGCTGATTGGAAGCGGGGAGCCCAGCCTGGACTCCCCGCATCACTGGCTATGCGTTTTGTCGCTTTGATGCAGCCCCGCCATCGCCGCCGTCTCCGGCTGCAGGGTGATGTGGTCTATCCCATGCTTGGCCAGCAACATCTTCTTGATCGCGCGCAATACCTTCGGCCAATGGTCGAGGTGTTCGATTTCCACGTGGCCGATCAGAGCGGGCTGGCCCGGCGACATATCCCACACATGCAGATCGTGCACGGCGATCACGCCGTCCACTTGTTCCACGTCCGTGCCCACTTCGATGTAGTCGATGTGCAGGGGCACGCCTTCCATCAGGAAGTGGTAAGACTCGCGCAGCACGCCGAACGTGGATTTCAGGATCAGCAGTGACACCAGCACCGACAGCAGCGGGTCGATCTGCATCCAGCCCGTAAAGTAAATCACGGCGCCCGCGACGATGGCGGCGACCGAACCGAGCATGTCTCCCATCACGTGCACGAGGGCGGCGCGCGTATTCACGCTTTGCTTGTCTTTCGACAATACCCACGCCACCACCACGTTGATCGCCAGGCCGATGAAGGCGACGATGAAGACCATGCCGCCCTTGACGGGTTGCGGGGCGGAAAAGCGCAGCACGGCTTCATAGCAGATCCAGCCCACCACGCACAGCATGGCAAGGCCATTGACGAAGGCGGCCAGCGCCTCGGCGCGGCCGAAGCCGAACGAGTGGCGCGGCGACGGGGGGCGGCGCGCGATCAGTTGCGCCAGCAGGGCCAGGCCCAGCGCGGCCGCGTCCGTGACCATGTGGCCCGCGTCGGAAATCAGCGCCAGCGAATTGGACAGGAAGCCAGCCGCCACCTCGATGCCGGCAAACGACAGGGTCAGCCCCAGCGCCCACGCGAGGATGCTCTGGCTGCGGCCCTCGAACGAGTGGGTGTGCTTGGCGTCACCCTTCAGGTGGGCGTGCAAATGGGTGGCGTCGTGTTCGGTGTGCGTCGGCTGCATGGAATACTTTGTGGAATGAACTTGCCGTCAGTGTAATTGAAAAGCAACAAAATAGCCGGCACGACAAAAAACCTGCAGGCCCGGAGGCGCTGCAGGTTTTTTCTTAAGCAAACATTTTTACTGCGCGGCCGTCTCGCCAAACTTGCCTTCGCGGAAATCCTGTACGGCCTGGAATACTTCCGCCTGGGTATTCATGACAAACGGGCCATACTGCGCGATGGGCTCGTTCAAGGGCTGGCCGGCGACGAGGATCACGCGGCCGCCTTCCGGTGCTTCGATGCGCACGCCGTCGCTGCCTGGCGTGTTGGCGAAGATCGCCATGCGCAGGGCGGGCACGGCCTTGCCATCGACCCGCACTTCGCCGCGGAACGTGTACAGGAAAGCGTTATGGCCTGGCGGCAAGGGCTGCTCGAAGCTGGCGCCGGCAGGCAAGTCGATATCGAGGTACAGCGGTTCCGTCAGCTCGCGCTGCACGGCGCCCGTCACGCCATGGCTGGTCCCGGCGATCACTTGCACGGCCACGCCCGCGTCCGTCGTGTAGCGGGGGATTTCGCTGCTCGTGAAATCGCGGTACCACGGCGTGCGCATCTTGTCGCGCGCTGGCAGGTTCAGCCACAGCTGAAAACCTTCCATCACGCCTGCTTCCTGCTCCGGCATTTCCGAATGGATCACGCCGCTGCCGGCCGTCATCCATTGCACGCCGCCCGACGTCAGCAAGCCTTCGTGGCCCGCGCTGTCCTTGTGGCGCATGCGCCCCGTGATCATGTACGACACCGTCTCGAAACCGCGGTGCGGATGCTCGGGAAAGCCGGCGATGTAGTCGTTCGGCTGGTCGCTGGCGAAGTTGTCCAGCATCAAAAACGGGTCGAGACGGCGCTGCAGCTGCTGCGTCAACACGCGGTTGATCTTCACGCCGGCGCCATCCATGACGGCCTGGCCGGCGATCACGCGCTCGACGGCGCGCGTTGTGTTGACGGTATTGATGTCGCTCATTGTGTTCTCCAGTTGGGACGAACGGCGCTCGTGCGCCGTCCCGGTTTGATGCCCATCAATCTTTGTACTTATACCAGGATCGCGTTGATCTCGGCATCGGCTTGCGCCTGTGCCTTGGCCACGGCTTCCGGACCCATGCCCATGCCTTCCGAATACACGTATTGCACGTCGGTCATGCCCAGGAAGCCGAACATGGTGTTCAGGTAAGGCACCTGGCTATCGTTGGCGCTATCGCGGTGCAAGCCGCCGCGGGACAGGCCCACGTAGACTTTCTTGCCGGTCAGCAGGCCCACGGGGCCGTTTTCCGTGTACTTGAAGGTGACGTTGGCGCGGGCAATCGCGTCGAACCAGCTTTTCAGTTGCACGGTGATGCCGAAGTTGTACATCGGCGCGCCGATGACGATGACGTCGGCCGCTTGCACTTGTGCAATCAGCGCGTCGTCCAGGGCGATGCGGGCCGCCTGTTCCGGCGTGCGCTTGTCGGCCGGTGTGAACAGCGCTTGCAGGGTCGGCTCGTCGAGCACGGGGTGCGGTTGGGCAGCGAGGTCGCGGCGGGCCAGGGTGGCGCCAGGATTGGCGGCTTGTACGCGGGCAACGATGGCGTCAGCCAGGCGGGTCGAGGCGGAACCGGTGCTGCGGGCGCTGGAATTGATTTGCAGGATGTTCATCTTGTTTTCTCCGTTGTGAGGTGTCTTGCGATGGATGAACTATAGCAATTCCAAAAATCATCCGGAAGCCGTTAAAATGGATAACATTAATCCATCAATGGAACAATCAAGACTATGGATATCGATCCCGGAGATTTGCTGCTGTTCGCCCGCGTCGTCGAGTGCGGCAGTTTTTCGCGCGCCGCCGTGCGCGTGGACTTGCCCAAATCGACCCTGTCGCGCCGCATCTCGCAGCTGGAAGCGAAGTTGGGCGAACGGCTGCTGCTGCGCACCACGCGCAAGCTGGCGCTGACGGAGTTTGGCGCCAGCCTGCTCGAGCACGCGCGCAAGGTGGTCGAGGAAACGGAGGCGGCCGGCGCGCTGGCCCAGCACCGGCAAGCAGGCCCCAGCGGCTTGCTGCGCATTTCCATGCCGGCCGACTTCGGTGACGCGCTGATGCGCCAGGTGCTGGCCGAATTCGTGCGCCGCTATCCGGCCATTTCGCTGGAACTGGACTTGTCGGCGCGCAGGGTGGATTTGCTGGAAGAAAACTTCGACCTGGCCATCCGCATGGGCAACTTGCCCGACGACGCCAGCCTGGCCGCGCGCCGCGTGGCCTTCAGCACCCTGGCGCTGTACGCCTCGCCGCAATACACGAGCGTGCACGGCTTGCCCGAGCATCCCGACGATTTATATGGCCATGATCTGCTCAGCTTGCCACGGGCCGTGCATGGCCTCGTGCATTGGACTTTGATCCGCGGCAAGACGACGTGGGAGCGCGATTTGCCCGTGCGCCTGCTGGCAAACTCGCCGGAATTGCTGGTGCGCATGGCCTGCACGGGCGTGGGCATCGCGGCCAGCACGGACCGCTTTGCCAAGGCCTATGTGGCGACGGGGGAGCTGGTGCGCGTGTTGCCGGAGTGGAGTTTCCCGCTGGTCACGGGCTGGGCCGTATTTCCCGGCCGGCGCCTGATGCCGGCCAAGACGCGGGCGTTTCTCGATTTGATGGAAGAGATGTATCAAACGGATGCGCCCGTGTAGGCGCGCATCCTGTTGGCTTACCTGGGCACGTTGCCCATGACTTCGCCCAGCTGCACGGGGCCGGCCGGTTGCCAGTTGGCATTGAATTGCACGGTGTCTTTCGGGAACAGCATCACGACGGTGGAACCGAGCAGGAAGCGGCCCAGTTCTTCGCCCTGTTTCAGCACGACATTGTCGTTGGCATAGCTCCAGTCGCGGATCTCGCCCGTGCGGGGCGGGTTGACGACGCCGTGCCAGACGGTGGCCATGCTGCCGACGATGGTGGCGCCGACCAGGGTCATGACAAAGGGGCCGTTGGCCGTGTCGAACACGCAGACGACGCGCTCGTTGCGGGCGAACAGGCCGGGAATGCCGCGCGCCGTCGTCGGGTTGACCGAGAACAATTCGCCGGGCACATAAATCATGCGCGTCAAGCGGCCGTCGCAGGGCATGTGGATGCGGTGGTAGTCGCGCGGGCTCAGGTACAGATTGGCGAAGCTGCCGTGTTCGAAGCGGGCCGCCAGCGCCGCGTCGCCACCCACCAGGGCCGTGGTGCTGAAGTTGTGGCCCTTGGCCTGGAAGATCTGGTCCTTGTCAATCTTGCCGAACTGGCTGATGCGGCCATCGACGGGGCAGACGTAGTCGGCCTTGGCCAGCGGACGGGCATCGGGGCGCAGCGCGCGCGTGAAAAAGTCGTTGAAGCTCGTGTAGTGCGTGATGTCCGGGTCCAGCGCCTCATCCATGTTGACGTTGTAGCGGCCGACGAACCAGCGGATCAACCGCGTGGTCATGGCGCCGCCCTTGGCACCGGCGATGCGTCCGGCAAAGTTGGTCAACGCCCCCTTGGGCAGCAGATATTGAGGCAAAACGGCAAGACGGTCAGACACGATGGGAAGCCTTTGACGGGGTGATGGGAATAATGGCGAAAACGCATTATAGCGGCGATGTGGCAGGCAATGATATGTGCCGTATGCAAGGGGGCGTATCGCAGCCAGCCACCGAATTTAATTTGCCATAGGAATTATTTTCAGGAAACTGTGCCATAAGAGCAAAATTGTCGCAAAATACGGCTGCCTGTTTTTTAGCTTTTAGCCATTTTTATTCAGCCAACTTTTTTCAGCCAGCTCATGATGCCACGCCGTTGCCTCCGCCTCACCGTTGTTTGTTCAGCTGTCCTGTTTGCCTGGAATGCCCAGGCCCAGCAATCCGAAACGCCCGCCGTCGATAACGCCGCCGCCGCGCCGCTGAAGGCCGATAAAGCCGCCGCGCCCGCCATGCAAACCGTCGAAGTCAAGGGCAGCGGCTATGATCCGCGCCGCGACGATACAGCCAGCAAGATGATCGTCAGCAGCGAGGAAATCCTCAAATATGGCGACACGAACGTCACCGACGTGCTCAAGCGCCTGCCCGGCATTACCGTGTCCGGCGCGGCGGGCCGTTCGGGCGGTGAAATCCGCATGCGCGGGCTGGGCAGCGGCTATACGCAGATATTGCTGAACGGCGAGCGGGCGCCGGCCGGTTTTTCGCTCGACACCCTGTCGCCGGACGTGATCGAGCGCATCGAAATTCTGCACGCGGCCAGCGCCGAATACAGCACCCAGTCGATCGCCGGCACAATCAATGTGGTGCTGAAAAAAGCCGTCAAAACGGCGCAGCGCGAACTCAAGCTGGGCGTGCAGGGCAGCGACGTGAGCTTTTCGCCCAGCATGAATCTGCAACTGTCCGACCGCGACGGTAATTTCTCGTACTCGATGGCCGCTTCGCTGTTCCGCTACGATTACCACTACGACAATCCCGGACTGGAGCTGGGCTATGCGCCAGACGGCCGGCAAAACCTGCTGCGCCGCACGAATGGCACGGGCGACGGCCGTCCGGAAGGCATCAATCTGTCGCCGCGCCTGAACTGGGTGCTGGCCAACGGCGACAACGTGACGGCGCAATTCTTCTTCAATGGCGGGCGCTCGAACCATCGCAATGTCAGCCGCGCGGAAACGGAGCAGGGCGTGCGCCCCGATTACGACACGAATACGGGCAGTTCCAGCAACCACAACGCCTTCGGCCGCAGCGACCTGACGTGGATGCACAAGCTGGCCGGCGGCGCCAAACTGGAGCTGAAGATCGGCGCCTCGGCCGCCCGCAACACGTCCGACAGCCTGCAGCAAGGTTTTATCGACGGCAGCGGCCTGGCGCTCGAGCGCAAGGTGGGCGTGAAGGCGACGGAAAACGGCGTCAGTTCCACCGGCAAGTATTCCTCGCCCTTGCTGCCCGGTCATGCCCTGTCGATGGGCTGGGATGGCGCCTACACGGAGCGCGATGAAACGCGCCGGCAGCGCGAAGCGGCCTTGGGCGTGCGCCCGCCCGTCAATAGCGACGAGGGTTTCGACGCCACCATCAAGCGCCTGGCGCTGTACGTGCAGGATGAATGGGAAATCACGCCGCGCTGGTCCATGTATGCGGGCGTGCGCTGGGAAGGCATCGATACGCGCAGCGCGGGCGATACCTACGACGAAGTGAACCAGCGCACCGGCGTGTGGAGCCCGCTGCTGCAAACCCTGTGGAAGTTGCCCGATACCAAGGGCGACCAGGTGCGCCTGGCCCTGACGCGCACCTACAAGGCGCAGCCCACGGCGAGCCTGATTCCGCGCCGCAATACCTCGACGAATAACAGCCAGACGGACCCCGACCGCGAAGGCAATCCGTATCTGAAACCGGAGCTGGCGCTGGGCATCGATGCTTCGTACGAGCACTACTGGGCCGAAGGTGCCTTGCTCAGCGCGCGCGCCTCGGCCCGCCGCATCGACGGCTATACGCGCCAGGGTTTGCTGTTCATCAATGACCGCTGGGTATCCACGCCCGTCAACGACGGCCGCGCGAATACGCAGACACTGGAACTGGAAGCGAAGTTCCCGCTGCGCGCCGTGATGGCCGCGCCCGTGCCGGCCATCGACCTGCGCGCCAGCGTCAGCCGCAACTGGTCGCAAGTGGAGCAGGTGCCGGGGCCAAACAACCGGCTCGACCAGCAAACGCCCGTCAGCGGCAACGTTGGTCTCGATTACAAGACGCCGGACGGCGTCTTGAGCACGGGCGGCAGCTTCAACTTCCGCAATGGCGGCCCCGTGCGCATCACCGAGCGCCAGAGCGCCTATACGTCGCCGCGGCGCGACCTCGACATTTATGCGCTGTGGAAATTCGATGCGAAGAACCAGCTGCGCCTGGCCGTGTCTAACCTGCTGGCGCAAGACTTCGAAAGCGACACCACCTATGCGGACGCCAGCGGGACCATCGTGCGCAACAGCATTTCGCCGAGTTCGCCGCAGGCGCGCGCGACCCTGGAAATGAAGTTCTGATCGTGCTGTTTTCGTGCTGAAAACCCCGGCCGGCATCCCCGCTGGCCTATAATCTCGGCAATTGCGCGCACGGCCAGCCCGTGCGCGCCGCCTTTTCATTTGCCAAGATTGCTTTCCCCATGACGTTTTCCTCCCTCGGCCTGATCGATCCCCTGGTCCGCAAACTCGATGAGCTCGGCTATGCCAAGCCCACGCCCGTGCAGGCACAGGCAATCCCGGCCGTGCTGGCCGGGCGCGACCTGATGGCCGCCGCCCAGACGGGCACGGGCAAGACGGCCGGCTTTGCCGTGCCCTTGCTGCAGCGCCTGACCCTGGAAGGCGTGGTGGCGCCCCAGTGCGTGCGCGTGCTGGTGCTCGTGCCCACGCGCGAGCTGGCCGAGCAAGTCTATGCGAGCTTCCGCAGTTATGGTGGCAACTTGCCGCTGCGCAGCTTTGTCGCGTATGGCGGCGTGCCCATCGAGCCGCAGATCAGCAAGCTTCGCAAGGGCCTCGACGTGCTGGTGGCCACGCCGGGCCGTTTGCTGGACTTGCAGACGCAGGGCGCCGTCAAGTTCGAGCAGGTGCAGACGCTGGTGCTGGACGAGGCGGACCGCATGCTGGACCTCGGCTTCGAGCGTGAACTCGATATATTGCTGATGACGATGCCCAAGCAGCGCCAGACCCTGCTGTTTTCGGCCACGTTCTCGGATGCCATCCGCGCCATGGCGAAAACCATGCTGAAGGACCCCGTGTCGGTGGAAGTGAGCGCGCGCAACAGCACGGTGAAAGCCGTCAAGCAGTCGGTGATCGTGTGTGACAAGAAACGCAAGCCGGAACTGTTTTTGCACTTGCTGAAGAAAAAGCGCTGGGGCCAGGTATTGGTCTTCGTCAAGACGCGCAAGGGCGTCGAGCTGCTGGTCAACACCTTGCTGGAGCAGGGCGTGCGCGCCGATTCCATCCACGGCGACAAGACCCAGCCGAACCGCCTGCGCGCGCTGGCCCGTTTCAAATCTGCCGAGGTGCAGGTGCTGGTGGCTACCGACGTGGCTGCCCGTGGCCTCGATATCGACCAATTGCCCGTCGTCGTCAATTTCGACTTGCCGACGGTGGCCGAAGACTATATCCACCGCATCGGCCGCACGGGCCGCGCGGGCGCCTCGGGCGAAGCCATTTCCCTCGTCTGCGCCGATGAAGTCGAATTGCTGTCGGCCGTGGAAGCGCTGACGCGGCAAACCCTCAAACGCAACGAGGAGCCAGGTTTCGAGGCGGAACACCGCGTGCCGGGCACGTCCGCTGGCGGCACGATCCAGAAAAAAGCAGTGAAAGTGCTGGCGCCGAAGGCGGCGGAGCGGGCCAAGAAAAGGCGCTTCTACAAATAATCGGCGCAGTTGGTCAGGCAGGGCAAGGCGCGCAGCACGGATATCGCATTCGTGCCATCATGCGCCTATGACCTCGATACCTTTGTTCCCGCTCAATACGGTGCTGTATCCCGATGGCTATCTGCCCCTGCAGATCTTCGAGGTACGCTATCTGGACATGATACGTCAGTGCATCATGGGCGAGCAGCCGTTCGGCGTGGTGCAGCTGCTGGACGGCGCGGAAGTGCGCAAGCCGGGCCAGTTGGAAACCCTGGCGCCCGTGGGCACCCTGGCGCGCATCATCGACTGGGCCGCGCCCCTGTCGGGCTTGCTGCAAATCAAATGCATGGGCATGCAGCGCTTTCATATCGTCTCCAGCGAACAGCTGAAGCACGGTTTGTGGATGGGGCGGATTGAAACCTTGCCGCCCGATAAAACCATCCCCATTCCCCAGGAGCAGCAGAACGTGGCCGACGCGCTCGGTGCGCTGATCCGCACCTTGCAGGAGCAAAAGATTCCACCCGATCAAATGCCGCTGCAGCCGCCGTACCGCCTCGATGAGTGCGGCTGGGTGGCGAACCGCTGGTGCGAGCTGCTGTCCCTGAGCGCCATGCAAAAGCAATTGCTGCTGAGCCAGGACAATCCCGTGCTGCGGCTGGAACTGGTGCAGGATATGCTCACGGAAAACGGCTTGCTGGAAGAGTAAAACACGCCAGGCCGCATGTTTTCTCGCGCTTCCGTTGTGCAATTGCAATTACTATTGAGAAATACTTTACGCTTTGCCTCCGCTGGCATAAGATAATGCCCCTGGGCAAGATTGCCCTGGGCAACATTCAAGAGCAGACGACATGGCAAAAGTAAGCGCGGAACAGATCAATGCGGCAATGGACGCGATGGCGGGCGAAGGCCAGGCCATCACGGTGCGCGCCTTGCGCGAACGGCTGGGCAACGGCGCCTGCCTGGGTACCATCAGCAAGCTATTGCAGCGCCGCAAGGCGGGCGCGCAGCGCCAGATCGCTGCCGCCGCCGAACTGTCGCCCGTGCTGCAGCAAGCCATCCTCGATTATGTAGGACAGGAATTAAGCGCCAGCCACAGCGCGCATGAAGCCGAGATGAACGACAATCAACAGGAATTGATGGACCTGGCCAGCGAAAACGAGCGCCAGCAAGAGTTGCTCGACCTGCAGGCGGGCGAGCTGGAAACCTTGCGCGAGGAACTCGAACGCGAGCGGCAGGTGGCGAACCAGGCCCGCACGGACCTGGCCAAGGCACAGCTGCGCCTGGAAGGCTTGCCGCGTCTGGAAGAGGCGGCCGAGCAGGCGCGCATGGACCTGGCCAAGGCGCAGTTCAAGCTCGAAGGCATCCCACGCCTGGAAGAGGCCGCCGAAGCGGCGCGCGCCGAACTGATCCAGGCCCAGCTGAAGCTGGAAAGCCTGACGCGCGTGGAAACGGAACTGGCCGCCGCCCGCCTGGAACTGGAAGCGGAACGCGAAGAGCTGGGCGAAACGCGCGCCGAGCTGGACGAGGAACGGACCTTGCGCATCAAGGCGCAGCAGTTTATCGTGGACCCGATATTCAAGACGCCAGTATAAGTGAGTGTTTTAAGCTGGCAAGCGGCCGTCGCGGGCACCAGGATATAGCAACCCGATGGCGCAAAACTGGGGTCGGACCCTCAGGGTCCGACCCCGGCCCTTTAGTCGGGTTTGTCAGGTGTCGTTACGTTACGGGTCTGTGTTAGCCGACGTACGGAGTCACGTCGCAGGGCGCCGCAGAATCCATGCTGGACTTGGGCGTAAGGGCCTGGCATGGAAACGCTGATCGTCATGGGGGCTTCCGTGGGCGGCGTGAATGCGCTGTCCACCATCTTTGCCGCCTTGCCGGCGAGTTTCCCTGCGGCGATCCTGGCCGTCATGCACGTGGGGGCGCGCAACAGCGTGCTGCCTGAAATCTTAGCCAAGTCGTCCGCCTTGCCCGTGCGCTTTGCCGCAACGGGCGAAGCCGTGCGCGCCGGGTGCATCCTGCTGGCGCCGCCGGACCGGCACATGCTCGTCGCCAACCTGGCTGGCCGGGCCACCGTCGAGCTGACCCGTGGGGCCAGGGAGCATCACACGCGTCCCGCCATCGACCCGCTGTTTCGCAGCGCGGCCGCCGCTTTCGGGCCGAAGGTGGTGGGCGTGATCCTCAGCGGCTACCTCGACGATGGCACGGCAGGCTTGCGGGCGATCAAGGCCCGGGGCGGCAAGGCGCTGGTGCAGGAGCCGCAGGAAGCGCAAGCCCCATCGATGCCGCACAGCGCGCTAGCCCATGTGGACGTGGACTGGCGTTTGCCCGCCGCCGGCATGGCTCCCGTCCTGCTGGCGCTGGCCGGCACCGGCCGGGCCGCATTCGCTTAAAATAGCGCAGGCCCGGCCCATGCCGCGCAAGGCATCGATAGCAAAGAAGGTTTATGTCAGTAGAGAAAAATTCACCTGCCCTTGGGCAAATCCCGCCATCCACGGCGCCGCGCGCGCTGCCGCCGCGGCCGCCTGCCGAATTCAGCTCGCCCGAAGCGGCCCTGGCGCGCAAGCAGGCACGCGAAGACAAGGATGCGCAGGTGCGCGGCGTTACGTCCATCGACGCCATGCGCGAGGCCATCAAGCGGGCGGCGCGTGACTTGCCCGCCATTACCGAAGTGCCGCGCCTGGCCATGCTGGACGCCGCCGCCTTCCGCGCGCGCGCCGCGCTGGGCTTGCCCTTCCTGATGCGCGGGCTGGTGCGGCGCTGGCCCTTGTCCAAGCTGGAGCCCGGCGTCTTGCGCGAACAGTTCAGCCACCTGCCCGTGCGTGCGCGGGTGGGCGACTACATCAATACGGCGTTCGCGGCCGACCGCGCCATGCAGGACATGTCGATGGGGCAATATCTTGACCTGGTGGAAGAAGGGGCGCACGCGTTGCCGCCATACCTGGGCAACCTGGAATTGCGCGAGCTGAACCGCCTGTGCCACTGGCCCACGTATTTCGACAAGATGGGCCCGCCGCGTTTCTGGGTGGGACCGGCTGGCACGGTGACGCCCCTGCATTGCGATTACGACGACAATATCTTCGCGCAAGTGTGGGGCTGCAAGCGCATCTTTTTGTCGCCGCCGCACCATGACGCCTTTCTCTACCCCAGCGAAGCGAACGCCATCCTGTTCGGCTCGCCCTTCGACCCGGAAGCGCCCGATTTCCAGCGTTTTCCCCTGGCGCGCCAGGCGGCCATGATCGAATGCCTCGTCGAGCCGGGCGACATGCTGTACGTGCCCGCCGGCTGGTACCATCAGGTGCGCGCACTGACGTTTTCGCTGTCCTCGAACCGCTGGGCCAGGGCCATGCCGCTGGCCTTGCATGACGGCGCGGCGCTGCGGCGTACCGAGACTTGACCTTATGGCGCGATGGCCAGTGCCGGCTGGCGCACCGTGCTGAGGTGGCAAAGCGCCTCCCAATCGTGCTGGCGGCGGAAACCGGATGAGTGTGGCCAGCCAGGAATCCACGGAGAAACATGATGATGTCAACTTTGCACAAACCAACCTTACACAAGCGCTATCTGGGCGCCTTGCTGGCACTTGCCTGCGGCGATGCCGTCGGCACGACCGTGGAATTTTCCCCGCGCGGCAGCTTTGCGCCGGTGACGGGCATGACTGGCGGCGGCCCGTTCGGCTTGCAGCCCGGACAATGGACGGACGATACGTCGATGGCGCTGTGCCTGGCCGAAAGCCTGGTCCAGAAAGGGGCGTTCGATGCGGCGGACCAGATGGTGCGGTACTTGAACTGGTGGCAATGGGGCTACCTGAGCTCCACCGGCAGCTGCTTCGATATCGGCGGCACGGTAAGGAGTGCGCTGGCCAGTTTCCAGCAGACGGGCAATCCCTGGAGCGGCTCCGCCGCGCCTGACACGGCGGGCAATGGTTCGCTCATGCGCCTGGCCCCCGTCGTGCTGTTTGCCTATCCCGATGCCGAAGCGGCCGGGGCCTATGCTGCCGACAGTTCCCGCACCACCCACGCGGCGGCGGAAGCCGTCGAAAGCTGCCAGCTGCTCGCCGCCTTGCTGTGCGGCGCGCTGGCGGGCACGGCGAAGGACGCGTTGCTGGACAGTATCGCGTTCCGGCCTGCCGAACCGAAGCTGGTGGAGCTGGCCAGCGGCAGTTTCCTCGCCAAAACGGAGCAGCAGATACGCGGTACCGGCTATTGCGTGGAATCGCTGGAAGCGGCTCTCTGGTGTTTTTTTCATACCGACAGCCTGGAAGCGGCGGTATTGCGCGCCGTCAATCTGGGTGAAGATGCCGATACGACCGGCGCCATCGTCGGCCAGCTTGCCGGCGCGTATTATGGCGCGCAGGCGATTCCGCCGCTGTGGCTGGATACGCTGGCCATGCGCGGCGATATCGAGGAACTGGCGGGCAAATTGTTCGAGCGGGCCCGGGGCTAGCGCAGGCTGCACGCCACCAGCAGCAGCATCGGCCGTTCGCGCTCTTCGGCCAGGGCCGGCTGCTGCGCGACCTGCTCGTCGCTCGGCCCCCATTCTTCCACATGTTCCAGCTGGAAACCCGCTTGCAGCAGCGCATTGATGGTCGTGCCCAGAGTGCGGTGCTGCTTGATGACGCCGGGTGCCAGCCAGTCCGACACGCGGGGGCCTTGCTGCTGGTAGCTGTCGACGGGCCAGCGCTTGCGGCCTTGCCCATCCGTCAGCCAGCCGGGCTGGCGCGGCGCCATGAAGATCGGGTGCTCGATGGAAAACACCAGCTTGCCGTCAGGCTTCAAGCCGTGGCGGATGGCGGCCAGCAAAGCCGCGAAATTGTCGATGTAGTGGAATGCCAGCGAGCTGTAGACGAGGTCGTAGGCCGCTGGCGCCACGGCAAGTTGTTCGAGGTCCAGCCTGGCATAGCTGACGGTTGTCTGCTCTCCCATGCCGCTTGCTTGCGCCAGCATCTTTTCCGACACATCCACGCCCAAGACCCGCGCCGCGCCCTGTTCTGCCGCCCAGCGGCAGAACCAGCCATAGCCGCAGCCCAGGTCGAGCACGTTTTTGTCGTGTAGCGCAGGCAGCATGGCGCGCAAGGCCGGCCATTCGGGTGCGCTGCCGAGCCCGCCGACGGAACGGGGCAGCTGGCTGTAGGCCGTGAAGAAGGCGTCGTTGTCGTAGATATTCTGGGTCATGTGTCTGCTGAATCCTTGTGGGCCGTGCGCTTGGCATGCCCGCCCCGCTGCGCCCGGTAAATGCCCGCGTGGCCGGAAAACAGGTAGGCCACGACGCAGGCGATGGCCGCGTACACGCCGATGTCGGCGCCGAACAGTTCCATGGCCATCAGGGTCGAGGCGATCGGCGTGTTGGCCGCGCCCGCGAAGACGGCAACAAAGCCGATGGCGGCCAGCAAAGTGACGGGCTGGTGCAGCAGCGGGCCCAGCGCATTGCCCAGGGTCGCGCCGATGAAGAACAATGGCGTGACTTCACCGCCCTTGAAACCGGTGCCCAGCGAGACGATGGTAAACGCCATCTTGCCCAGAAAATCGTATGCAGGCAGCGGTTCCTTGAGCGCGTCGACGATGGTGGGGATGCCCAGGCCGATATATTTGTCGGTGCCCAGCAGCCACACGGCGATGGCGACGGCGACGCCGCCCGCCAGCGGACGCAGCGGGGCGTAGGCGATCCAGCGCTTCATCAGTGCGCTCAAGCCGTGCGTGGCGTGCGCAAACAGTTTACCGGTCACGCCGAACAGCACGCCCGCGATGACCATGGCGCACAAGGTCCAGGCGGAGAGGGCGGGGATCAAAGGCACGGCGTAATGTGTATGCTGGACGCCCCACAGCAAGCCTACCTGGTCGGCGATGACGGCGGCAGCCAGGCAGGGCAGCATGGCTTCGTAGCGCAAGCGGCCGATGGCCAGCACTTCCAGGCCGAAGATGGCGCCCGCCAGCGGCGTGCCGAAGACGGAGGCAAAGCCGGCGCTGATGCCGGCCATCAGGATGATGCGGCGGTCTTCATTGTTCAGGCGAAACATGCGCGTGAGCTGGTCGGCCAGCGCGCCGCCCATCTGCACGGCCGTGCCTTCGCGCCCGACGGAGGCGCCGAACAGATGCGAGATGACGGTGCCGCCCAGCACCAGCGGCACCATGCGCAGCGGAATGATTTTTTTCGGATCGTGGATTTCATCGATCAGGAGGTTCGCGCCGCCCTCGACACTGCTGCCGTAGCGCAGATACAGCCAGCCGACGGCAAAGCCCGCCACGGGCAGCAGCCAGATCAGCCAGGCGTGCGCCAGGCGCGTCGCGGTTGCCCATTCAAGGGCGAACAGGAAGCCGGCCGAGGCCGTTCCCGCCAGCACGGCCACGACAAAGGCCAGCAGCAGCCATTTCAACAGATGCTGCAGCAGATCGGTGAGGGCGCTCAGGCGGTGCATCGGGCATCCAGTCAAGGTTGTTGGGTAGAAATCCTTACATCCCCAGTTCCGTTGCCAGCGCCTGCCCGATGGCCCGCTGTTCCGCCAAAATGGCGCGCAGATGGTGGGGGCGCGTCTTGACGTTCGTCATGACCACGCGCAGCACGTTGGTCGGGCCAGGGTAGCGCGTCGATTCGAGGACCGTGCGCGACACGAAGCTGTGGCCATGCGCCTTTTGCCGGTTCTGCAGCTTGGCATTCAAGGTGTTCAGCTGCTTGTTCAGTTCGGTAGCAGCCTCCACCTGTCCACCGGCCAGCAAGGCCTCCATGCGTTGGCGCAAGGGCGCGGGCACGTAGCGGTAGGTGAGAATAAAGGTGTCCGAGCGCGTGACGAGTTCAAAATCCTGCTGGTCGGCCAATAACTGCTGCAACTGGCCGGACAGGGTGGCCGCCTGCTGCAGCAAGGTCGTGTAGCCGGACACGCCCAGCACCTTGAACGAGGTCCACAGTTTCAAGGCATCGAAGCGGCGCGAGCCTTCCAGCGAGGTCTGGCCCAGGTCGCCCGAGTTGTCGCGCAAGATGTAGTTGGCGTTGTGCTTCAGCAGGTTCAGGCTGGCGCTATCCTTGAACAGCACCATGCTTTGTGCCATCGGCACCCATAGCAATTTATGCCCGTCGATGACGACGGAGTCGGCCAGGGCGATGCCGTCGTACAGGGGGCGGTACTGTTCCGCGATCAAGAGCGCGCCGCCCCAGGCCGCATCCACGTGGAACCAGATGGACTCGCGCGCGGCAATCGCCGCCATGGCGGCCAGCGGATCGATGGCGCCCGTTTCCGTCGTGCCGGCGATGCCGATCATGGCGACGACCTTGATCTTGCGCGACTTCAAGTCGGCAATGGTCGCTTCCAGCGCGGCGACGTCGATGCGGTTGTCGCGGTCGACGGCCACCAGGTGCAGGGCGTTTTCACCGAGGCCCAGGGTCGCCAGCGCCTTTTTCACGGAATAATGGCTGCGGGCCGAACCGATCACGGCCAGTCCCGCGTAGCCGGATTCCTGCATGGCGGCAAACAAACCGCGCTTGCGCGTGCCGGGCAATTGGCTTTCCAGCGCCACGGCCAGCGCCGTCAGGTTGCCCATGGTGCCGCCATTGACGACATTGCCCAGCGCGCCGCTGGTGGCGGCCATCGCCTGCGTGTAGACACTGTCAGCCTGCTGGTACACCTGGCGGTGCAGCCAGCCCAGGATCTGTTTTTCGATCAGGGTCGACACATACGCCGTCTCGATCTTGACCTGGTTCTGGTTCAGGGTGGCCGTGAACGCTTCGGCCAGCACGCTGATCCAGGGCAAGGCCTGCGTCATGTGGCCGATGTATTGCGGATGGTTCAGCTGGGCCGTATTGGCCAGCACGGTGGCGTCGAGTTCTTGCAGGAATTGTGCCACGGGCATGCCGTGCGCGGGCAGGCAAGTGTCGGACAGCTGCGTCAGCAATTGCGCGTACGGCGTGTGCGGGTATGGTGTGTCGCGTTCGGCTGCCAGCCAGCCGCCCAGCATGCGCAGTGCCTGCTGCAGGGGCGCGGGGGCCTGTTGCAGCGCATCGATGGAAAAATGCTGCTGCAGCAGCTGTTCGATAGGGGTATCGGTCATGGCGCGTTGTCTCTCTACGGATTGCTGGTGCCACGGTGACACAAATGCATCGCGCCCAGGCGGAAGCGGGATTTTACCCGACTCCGCCTGAGCGCATCAGTTTGCTGTTACGGCAGGTGATCAGAAGTAATTGAGGCCCAGCGCCGACTTGACTTCATCGGCCGTGCGCGCCGCCACTTCGCGAGCGCGGAACGTGCCTTCTTTCAGCATCTGGATGACCTGGCCCTTGTCCTTGGCGAACTCTTCGCGGCGGGCGCGGATCGGCGCCAGCATGTCCTGCAAGACCAGGTCCAGGCGCTTCTTGACGATGCTGTCGCCCAGGCCGCCGCGCACGTAATGGGCTTTCATTTCCGCCAGCGCCGCTTTTTCCGGGTCGAAGGCGTCCAGGTAGGTAAAGGCGATGTTGCCTTCCAGGTGGCCCGGGTCTTCCACGCGCAGGTGCAGCGGGTCCGTATAGACTTTTTTCACGGCGGCCGTGATTTCGGCCGAGGTCGCGCCCAGGTTGATGGTGTTGCCCAGCGACTTGCTCATCTTCGCCTTGCCGTCGATGCCGGGCAGGCGGCCGATATCGGGCACCAGCGCCTTGCATTCCATCAGCACTTCACGGTTGTACATGCGGTTGAAGCGGCGCACGATTTCATTCGTTTGCTCGATCATCGGGATCTGGTCTTCGCCCACGGGCACCACGCCGGCCTTGAATGCCGTGATGTCGGCCGCCTGGCTGGCCGGGTAGGTCAAGAAGCCGGCCGGGATGTCGCGCTCGAAGCCGCGCAGGCGGATTTCTTCCTTGACGGTGGGGTTGCGCTCGAGGCGCGCCACGGTGACGATGTTCAGGTAGTAAAAGGTCAGCTCGGCCAGTTCCGGAATTTGCGACTGGATGAACACCGTGGTCTTGCTCGGGTCGATGCCGACGGCCAGGTAATCGAGCGCCACTTCGACGACATTGCGGTGCACCTTGTCGATGTCATCCATATTGTCCGTCAGCGCCTGCGCGTCGGCCAGCATGATGAATTGCTTGTAGCTGTTCTGGTAGGCGACGCGGTCGCGCAGGCTGCCCACGTAGTGGCCCAGGTGCAGGGGGCCGGTCGGGCGGTCGCCCGTCAGGATCACGGATTGCGAAGCGATGGCGGCGGCGGACAGCGGTGCTGCCGGGGCGTTGTCGGTGTCGGGAGTATCGGGAGTGTTAGGCAAGCTCATCAAGTTTCCTTTTGAGCCGCCTGCATCGGGGATGATCCAGGCTGAGCCTGTTACGCCACCGATCGAGGCGGCGTGGATCAAATTCACATCACTATAGAGTGGCCGCGCGAAAGTGAGCGGGACCACCAATTCAAGCAGGCGTGTTGTGACGGGATAAATTTCATGGCGTTATGGTTGCAGTTCGTGCGCGTTCTGTCAAGTTGCGTGCCGATATATCTGCTGCGCTGCGTCAGAGACGAGCCTACTGCAGAACTTGCTTTCCGGGTACTATTGCCATTCGGCCACTTTCACGTGGCATGAATCATTGGAGAACAGTATGCGCGTGTCGTCCCCCGTCCGGCTCACCGGCCTGGCTTTTGTTATCAGTTCCTTGTTTGCAGTACCGGCGATGGCGCAAACGCCGCCGATGACGCCCGATATCGGCGCCAAGCTGGTGCTGCCCGATATGAATGATTACGTCAAGCGCGTGGTGATGATCCCCATGCGCGACGGCGTCAAGCTGTACACGGTGATCGTCGTGCCGAAAGACGCCAAGCGGGCGCCGATCATGCTCACGCGCACGCCGTACAACGCGGCCCGCCGCGCCCAGCGCGCCACCAGCGCCAGCATGCTGGCCACCTTGCCGCAGGGCGACGACACGCTGGTGGAAAACGGCTACGTCCGCGTGTTCCAGGACGTGCGCGGCAAGCATGGCTCGGAAGGCGATTACGTGATGACGCGCCCCGTGCGCGGTCCGCTGAACAATACCAAGGTCGATAACGTCACGGATGCGTGGGACACCATCGATTGGCTGGTGAAAAATGTACCGGAAAGCAATGGCAAGGTGGGCATGCTGGGTTCCTCGTACGAGGGCCATACGGTACTGATGGCCCTGGTCGATCCGCATCCGGCGCTGAAGGTGGCCATTCCCATGAGCGCCATGGTCGACGGCTGGCGCGGCGACGACTGGTTCCATAACGGCGCCTTCCGCATGCCGAGCTTGTCCTACCTGGCGTGGCAGACGAGCGTGCGCGGCAGCGGCGAGGCGCCCGTGCTGGGCGTCTACGACGATTACGACGCGTATCTGCGCATCGGCTCGGCCGGTGATTTCGCGAAGAAATTCGGCATCGACAAGCTGACCTACACGAAAAAGCTGTTCGAGCATCCGGCCTACGACAGTTACTGGCAGGAACAGGCGCTCGATACAATCCTCGCCAAGCGTCCGCTGATCGTGCCCACCATGCACGTGGTGGGGCAGTGGGACCAGGAAGACATCTATGGCCCCTACGCCACCTATACGGCGATGGAAGGGCGCGACAAGCACAACAACCTCAATTACCTGGCCATCGGCCCGTGGCGCCACAGCGGCGTCAACTATGAAGGCTCCAGCCTGGGCGCCCTGAAGTTCGACGGCGATACGGCGCGCCAGTTCCGCGAAAAAGTCATGCAGCCATTCCTCAATCAATACCTGAAGGATGGCGCGCCGGAAGCGAACACGGCGCCCGTCGTGTCCTACCAGAGCGGCACCAACCAGTGGCAGCGCCTGCAGCAGTGGCCGCTGGCCTGCGAGACCTGCGACACCAAGCTGACGCCGATCTACCTGCAGGATGGCTACAAGCTGGGCTTTGCGCCAGCGCCAGCGACGGCGGACGCTGCCAACGGCGCCTTCGACGAATACGTGGCCGATCCCGCGAAACCCGTGCCGTTTGTCGCGCGTCCCGTGCGCTTGAACGACGCCGACGTGTGGAAGCCATGGCTGGTCAGCGACCAGCGCGGCTATGCGGACCGCACGGACGTGCTCAGCTATGTTTCGGAACCGTTGAAAACGGCCGTGCGCATCGCCGGCGCACCGATGGTCAACCTGTTCGCCGCCACCAGCGGCACGGATGCCGACTGGGTGGTAAAGCTGATCGACGTGTATCCGGACGAAGTGCCGTCGCAGCCGGCCATGGGCGGCTACCAGCTGGGCGTGGCCATGGATATCTTCCGCGGGCGCTACCGCGACAGTTTCGAGCACCCGACGCCGATACCGGCGGGCAAAGTGGAGCGCTACCGCTTCGCCTTGCCGAACGCGAATCACGTCTTCCTGCCCGGGCACCGCATCGCCGTGCAAGTACAGTCGAGCTGGTTCCCCCTGTACGACCGCAACCCGCAAACCTTCGTGCCGAATATCTTCCTGGCGCAGCCAGGCGATTACAAGAAGGCGACGCAGCGCGTGTACCACGCGGCAGGGGCGGCCAGCGCCATCGAGTTGCCGATCGCGCCGCTCGACGCCCGCTAGCCCATGCGCATGAGAATGGCGCCCGCCGCGATCAGGCCGATGGCCAGGTAGCGGCGGGGGCTGATCTTTTCGCGCAGGAACAGGGCCGCAATGGCGATGGCGAACAGGATCGACGTCTCGCGCAGGGCCGCGATGGCGGCCACGGGCGCCTGCGTCATGGCCCACAAGGCCAGGCCATACGAAGCGAGGGTGCCGAAACCGCCGAAGGCGGCCAGATGCCATTGCGTTTGCGCATACGCCAGCAGGCCGGCGCGGCGGCGCAGCAGCGTCCACAGAAGCAATCCCGTGCCGTTCAAGACAAAAATCCACATGGTGTAGGCGGCCGGCGCGCCGGACAGGCGCACGCCGATGCCGTCGATCAGGGTATAGCTGGCGATGACGCAGGCGTTGCCCAGCGCAAAGGCGGTGGCGCGCCCCGTGCTCATCCTGGTGCCAGGCGTGGCGGGCCGGCGCGCGGCAACATACAGGCCGAGGATGCCCGCGCAGATGCAGGCGACGGCGCCCATCTGCATGGAAGACAGGCGTTCGCCGATCAGCGGCCAGCTGGCCAGCGCCACGAGCAGTGGCGCGCTGCCGCGCATCAGCGGGTAGGCGTGGCTCATGTCGCCCGCCTTGTAGGCGGCCGCCAGCAGAGAATAATAGGCGAGCTGGGCCACGGCCGAGGCCGCCAGGTAGGGCCAGCTGGCGGGGGCGGGGGCAGCGACGAAGGGCAGGACTGCCAGCGAGATCAGGGCCGCGCCCACGGAGACGAGCACGGTCGTGAGGAAAGTATCCTTGCCCGACTTGACGATGGCATTCCAGCTGGCGTGCAGCAGGGCGGCAAACAGGACGACGGCGACGACGAGACCGGACATGCGGGCCTTAGCGCGGGCGTATGCTCTGCGACAACAGTTCCTGGCGGTGATGGCGCTGGAAACCTTCCATCAGGGTGCCCGAGCGGCTGGCTTTTTCCAGCAGTTCGCGCAGGGCCGCCTGGTCGTCCGCCGTCAGCGACTTGCGCGACAGGTAGACGCCGCTCATGCCCCACGGCAATTCCGGCAATGCTTCCAGGCGCAGGCGGTCGGCCAGGCCATACACGCGGGCATCGTTTTGCGCCACGCCGGCGAGGATGGTGGGACTCATGATGGTGGCGTCGATGAAGCCGCTTTGCATCAGGCGCGCCACGGACAGCGCGTCGACTTCGTAGAACAGGCGGCCCTGGCTGCTCAGTTCCTTGGCCAGCGCCTGGTAGGACACGCCATAGTCGTAGCCGCGCACGAGCGCCACGCGCAATTCGCGCCGCTCGATCAGTTCCTGCATGGTGTTGATGGGCGTGCGCGTGCCCTGCAGCGAGATCAGCAGGGGACGGCTGCCCATCAGGGGGATGAACAGGCCGTGCTGGTCGCGCCGCGGCGTGCTGCTGGCGGGAATCAGCATATCGGCCTTGCCCGCCTCGAACATCGCCTCCAGGCGCGCCCGGGGCACGGCCGTGAAGATGAAATTGCAGCCGAGCTTGGCGCCCATGCTGCGCAGCAAGTCGGGATAGATGCCGCCGATGGTGGCGCCATTGACCACCACGCTGGCGCCGATGGCCGAGACGGGCACCTGGATGTCGCGCGAGCATTGCGCGCCCGCCAGGGGCGGCAGCGCCAGCGCCAGCATGGCCATGGTCCGGCGCCAGACGCTGGAATAAAAGTCAGTCATACCCATCCTTGCTCACCATCGAATCGCGGGCGTCGGCAACGTCCGCTTGATTATTCCATTCTCGCCTATCTATTTCTCAAATGCAATATTATCCTGCCGACTACTTTGTGGTGGAAACCGCAAGTCGGGCCAGGCGCTGCGCCTGGAAGTAGCGCCAGGCCACCACGATGCCCAGGGTTTGCATGATGGCGCACAGATAGAAGGTGCTGCCGATGCGCCAGTCTTGCGGCGGCAAATGGCTCACTTCGCCGAGGATCATGCTGCCGAGCAAAGGCATGATGATGATGCCCAGGCTGCTGATCGATTGCAGGGAGCCCATCAGTTCACCCTGTTCGCCGGCGTTCGATGATTTCGAGATGATGCCCTGCAGGGCGGGACCGGCGGCAAAGGCCAGCAGGTTGCACAGGATCAGCGCATACATCATCCAGCCTTGCGTTGCCAGGCCGTACAGCAGGTAGGTGAGGGCGCCCGATGCCATGCCCAGTAGGGACAAACGTATTTCGCCGAAACGCTTGATGAGGATGCCCAGCAAGCCCGCCTGCACGACGGCCGCGCACAGGCCCACGCAGAACAGGGCGATGCCGTTCTGGCGCGGCGTCCAGTCGAAGCGGAAATGCGTATACAGCACCCAGGTGGTGTTGAGCATCATCTGCGCAAACGTCATCAGGCCGAAAGCCAGCACCAGGCCGCGGATTTCCACGCGGCGCACCAGTTTCAGCAGGGCCGCGAACGGATTGATGCGCGCCAAAGTAAAGGGCGCGCGGGGACCGGGCTGCAGCGATTCGGGCACGAAGAAATAGCCGTAGATGAAATTGGCCGCCGACAGGCCGGCCGCCACGTAAAACGGCAGGTGCAGATTGATCTCGCCCAGCAGGCCGCCCAGCATGGGGCCGCAGATGAAGCCCAGGCCGAAGGCGGCGCCGATCTTGCCGAAGCTCTTGGCGCGGTTGTCGGGCGTGGAAATATCGGAGGCGTAGGCGGACGCGACCGACATGCTGGCCGACGAGACGCCGCCGATGATGCGGCCGATGAACAGGCAAGCGAGGTTCGGCGCCCAGCCCGTGGCCAGGAAATTGATGCCCATGCCGGCCATCGAGTACAGCAGCACGGGACGGCGTCCCACGCGGTCGCTGATGGCGCCCAGCATGGGCATGAAGATGAACTGCAGCAAGCCGAAGACGGCCGCCATGATGCCGTACCAGAACGCCTGCGCATCCTTGCCGTCGACAAAGTCGCCGATCAGGATGGGCAGCACGGGCACCACCAAGCCGATGCCCAGCATGTCGATGAAGACGCAGACGAGGATGAAATTGAGGTTGCCGGCGCGCGCGGGCGCGGCGGCGGACGGGGAATGGCTGTCGGGGCTGGTTTTATCGGACATGCATGCTTTCGGCGCGTTGGCATCGCGCCGTCGCGTTACAGGATGCTGCTGACGCGCGGCGCGATAGCTGAGGCTTGCATTATAGACAGCATGCGCGCTGCTGGCTATCGCCGCCAAGCTTATGCGCTCATTCCCCACTCGTCGGCAAAGGCGGCGCGGAAATCCGTCAGCACGGCCAGGCGCTGTTCGGCCAGCAAGCGGCCCGCCGCCGTCTGCATCTTGCCGGGCAGCTTGTCGAGCTTGGTGACGATATGGTCGAGCGCATACGCCTTGTCGTCGAGCGGCCGATGCCGGGCCAGCGGATCGCTGCCATGCGCCAGCGCGCTATCCATGCGCGCGGCCGTGTAGAACAGGCGCGCCAGTCCCACGGCGCCCAGCGCGTCGATGCGGTCGGCATCCTGCACGATTTGCGCTTCGATCGTCCGCGGCGGCAGGTCGGCGGAAAAACTGTGCGTCTCGATGGCGTGGGCCACGCCGGCCAATTTTTCTGCCGGGAAATCCAGTTCCGCCAGTTGGCGGCAAGCCAGCGTTGCCGCCATGCGCGAGGCCAGGTGCCGCTCGGGGTGGTTTTTCGGCAGGTTGACCAGGTCGTGCAGATAGCAGGCGGCCATCACGGTGAGGGCGTCGGCCTGCGCATGTTCCTGCAGCAGGACGCTGGCATTGCGCCAGACGCGGTGCAGGTGGTTGATGTCGTGGGCGCTGTCGTCGCCCAGGCCGGCCGTGGCCAGCGCCAGCAGGCGTGGTTGCCATTGGGAAAGTAAAGAAGGCATGGTTCAAAGTCGTCAAAAGCAGGGGCCGCCAGTGTGGCATAAAACGCCGCCCCGTGCGGCGGGGGCGCGAAGCTGCGGCGTGCCGTATTCGCCACATAAATTGTATTTTTAAAAACCCCAAATCAGACGGCCGCTCTTTTTTAGTGCATGTAAAATTTACATGGGGTAACATTGCCGCACGGAAATTAGAAGCATAAGCTAATTGCGAGAAAGTATTTGCAAAAACATAGCAGTGACGGCCATTCCATCGTGCATGGCGCGTCACGTCCAGGGTTGCGCGCAGCGTGCCCTGGCCTGCGCCCCAGGCGAGTTAACGAAAGGATTATCATGAACACCAATTCCAGCGACACTGGCGCAACCGTTGCCAAGGCTGCCGAATACCTGGCCTTTACCCTGGGCCAGGAAGAGTATGGCATCGACATCCAGAAAGTCAGCGAAATCCGCAGCTACGAAACGCCGACCCGCATCGCCAACGCGCCCGAGTTCGTCAAGGGCGTGGTCAACCTGCGCGGCATCATCGTGCCGATCGTCGACATGCGCATCAAGTTCAACCTGGGCACGCCCAGCTATGACCAGTTCACCGTCGTCATCATCCTCAATATCGGCAACCGCGTCGTCGGCATGGTTGTCGACCGCGTCTCCGACGTCACCACCCTGATGCCGGAACAGATCAAGCCGGCGCCGGACATGGGCCGTTCGATCAATACGGAATACGTGATCGGCCTGGGCACCATCGACGAGCGCATGCTGATTCTGGTCGATATCGACCAGCTGATGTCCAGCGCCGACATGGGCCTGATCGAAAAGCTTGCAGCCTAGGCCGTCAGGAAAAGTCCAGGACGGCGTTGCATTGCCTTGCCGTACTTTCGTACTGTCTTCGGCAACGCGCCTTGCCCTGAACATTTCCTGACACCCTGGTGTCGAGAGGGTTTCTTGGAAACAATTGACCCCAAGCATTGTTTGCTTTTTCTGCAAGGCGCACGCTAGCACCTTTCCTGGCGCACGGTTCAGCCGAACCGTGCGCCAGTTTCACTTTCGTTTCACTTTTTACGCCAATTCGCGACAGCGGCCAGCCAGCGCCCGCCCATGAGCGAGATCGTCAGCTTGTCTCAGGTTGACGGCAGGGCTTTTTAGGATAGTCACATGAATGTATTACGCAACGTCAGCATCGGTGTCCGCCTCGGACTCGGTTTTGCCGTGATTTTGCTGTTTTCCATGCTCATTACGGGCATCAGCGTCTGGCGCCTGCACGACGTGGCCAGCGCCACGCGCGTCATGATGGAGCAGCCGCTGGCCAAGGAACGCTATATTTCCGACTGGTATGGCCGCATCGACAGCGCCGTACGCCGCACCATCGCCATTGCCCGCAGCAGCGATACCTCGCTCAGCAGCTATTTCGCCGAAGAATCGAAAGTCTCGTCGGCCAGCTCGGCCGAACTGCAAAAGAAGATCGAGGCACTGATCGACAAGCCGGCTGAAAAAGCCATGTTCGCGGGCTTGCTGGAACAGCGCAAGCTGTACATCGGTTCGCGCGACCAGGTCTACAAGCTCAAGGGTGAAGCGCAGGTCGATGCCGCCAATGAAGTGTTTGAAAAGACCTTCGTGCCGGCCGCCGCGAAATACCAGAAGATGGTGCTGGACTTGCTGGAACACCAGCGCGCCAGCATCGACACGACGGCGCGCGAGATCGACGCCGTCGCCAGTACCAGCCGCAATCTGATGCTGGTGCTGGCCGCGCTGGCGCTGGCTTTCGGCGTCGTCTGCGCGTGGGTCTTGACGATGGGTATCGTGCGCCCCCTGCGCACGGCCGTGGACATCGCCCGCAAGGTGGCCGATGGCGATTTGACGGCGCAGATCGACGCCAGCGCCAAGGATGAAACGGGGCAACTGCTGCTGGCCCTGAAGGACATGAACACGAGCCTGCTCAACATCGTCGGCGAAGTGCGCAGCGGCACGGACAGCATCGCCACGTCCTCGACGCAGATTGCCGCCGGCAACCAGGACCTGTCTTCCCGCACGGAAGAGCAGGCCGGCTCCCTGGAGGAAACAGCGTCCTCGATGGAAGAGCTGACTTCCACCGTGAAGCAGAATGCGGACAATGCGCGCCAGGCGAACCAGTTGGCGGCCTCGGCGGCGCAAGTGGCCGTCAAGGGCGGAGAAGTCGTGGCGCAGGTGGTGGGCACGATGGAATCGATCAACGCGTCGTCGAACAAGATCGTCGACATCATCAGTGTGATCGACGGCATCGCCTTCCAGACGAACATTTTGGCCCTGAACGCGGCCGTGGAAGCGGCCCGCGCCGGCGAGCAGGGCCGCGGCTTTGCCGTGGTGGCATCCGAAGTGCGCAACCTGGCGCAGCGTTCGGCCAGCGCCGCGAAAGAGATCAAGACCCTGATCGGCGCGTCCGTGGAGCAAGTCAACGCGGGCAGCATGCTGGTGGCGCAGGCCGGCTCGACCATGAACGACATCGTCGACAGCGTGCAGCGCGTGAGCGACATCATCACGGAAATCACGGCGGCGAGCAGCGAGCAAAGCGTGGGCATCGACGAGATCAACCGTGCCATCGGCCAGATGGATGCCGTGACGCAACAAAATGCGGCGCTGGTGGAAGAATCGGCGGCGGCGGCCGAATCGATGCAGCACCAGGCGCACAACCTGGCGCAGGTCGTCAGCGTCTTTAAACTGAATGGCCAGCAGGCCAGCGTCAGCGGTTTGAAGGGCGTCAAGCGCCCGGCGACGCCGCAAACCGCCTTGCGCATCGGCACGCGCTGATGGCGCCGCGGCTGCCCCGTGCAGCCGCAACTCCCTTTTATATAGTCTGGTTCCGCTTTTTTAGGATATTCACATGAATTTGTTAAGAAACGTCAGTATTGGTGTGCGCCTCGGCCTGGGTTTTGCCGTGATCTTGCTGTTTTCCATGCTCATCACGGGCATCAGCGTGTGGCGCTTGCACGACGTGGCCATGGCCACACGCACCATGATGGAATTGCCGCTGGCGAAGGAACGCTATATTTCCGACTGGTACGCGAAAATCGACAGCGGCGTGCGCCGCACCACGGCCATCGCGCGCAGCAGCGACACGACCCTGGGCGCGTATTTTGCGGAAGAGGCCAAGCAATCGTCGGTCGTCTCGGGCGAACTGCAAAAGAAAATCGAAGCCTTGATTTCCAGCCCGGAAGAAAAGGAACTGTTCCGCCTGGTGAGCGAACAGCGCAAGGTTTACCTCGATTCACGCGCGCAAGTATCGAAGCTGAAGGCGGATGGGCAGGAAGCGGAAGCGGAGAAGGCTTTCCAGGGCATCTTCGTGCCCGGTTCGACGAAATACCTGAAAGTGGTCAACGACATGCTGCAGCACCAGCGCGCCAGCATCGACACGACGGCGCGTGAAATCGACGATGTCGCCAAGACGAGCCGCAACTTGCTGCTGACCCTGGCCGTGCTGGCGCTGGCTTTCGGCGTCGTCTGCGCCTGGCTGCTGACGACGGGCATCGTGCGCCCCCTGCGCACGGCCGTGGACATCGCCCGCAAGGTGGCCGATGGCGATTTGACGGCGCAGATCGATGCCAGCGCCAAGGATGAAACGGGGCAGCTGTTGCTGGCCCTGAAGGACATGAACACGAGCCTGCTCAACATCGTCGGCGAAGTGCGCAGCGGCACGGACAGCATCGCCACGTCCTCGACGCAGATTGCCGCCGGCAACCAGGACCTGTCTTCCCGCACGGAAGAGCAGGCCGGCTCCCTGGAGGAAACAGCGTCCTCGATGGAAGAGCTGACTTCCACCGTGAAACAGAATGCGGACAATGCGCGCCAGGCCAACCAGTTGGCGGCCTCGGCGGCGCAAGTGGCCGTCAAGGGCGGCGAAGTGGTGGCGCAGGTGGTGGGTACGATGGAATCGATCAACGCCTCGTCGAACAAGATCGTCGACATCATTTCCGTCATCGATGGCATCGCCTTCCAGACGAATATCCTGGCCCTGAATGCGGCCGTGGAAGCGGCCCGTGCCGGCGAGCAGGGCCGTGGCTTTGCCGTGGTGGCATCCGAAGTGCGCAACTTGGCCCAGCGTTCGGCCAGCGCCGCGAAAGAGATCAAGACCCTGATCGGCGCGTCCGTGGAGCAAGTCAACGCGGGCAGCATGCTGGTGGCGCAGGCCGGCTCGACCATGAACGATATCGTCGACAGCGTGCAGCGCGTGAGCGACATCATCACGGAAATTACGGCGGCGAGCAGCGAGCAAAGCGTGGGCATCGACGAGATCAACCGTGCCATCGGCCAGATGGATGCCGTCACGCAACAAAATGCGGCGCTGGTGGAAGAGTCGGCGGCGGCGGCCGAATCGATGCAGCACCAGGCGCACAACCTGGCGCAGGTCGTCAGCGTATTCAAATTGAATGGCCAGCAGGCCGGTGCCGGCGGGTTGAGGGGCATCAATGGCACCGCGCGCCCGGCAGCCAAGGCACAGCAGGAAGCGCTGCGGATCGGCCGCGCCGCTTAATCTTTCTCCACCCAGCCGGCAATCGCCAGCTGCGACAGCCGGTCCGCCTCGCCATTGCGGTGGCGCGGCAGCCAGCGCAAGCTGACCTCCGTGAATTGTTCCAGCAGGGCCACTACGGTGGCCCTCTGCGTTTCCAGCCCCTTGGCGCTCGCGGGCGTCGTTCTCAGCACATCATTGATCACCACCTGGCTGTCGCCGAACAGCAGCAGCTGCACGGGCGGCGGGCGCACGGCCTGCGCCGCCTGCAGCACGGCTATCAGGGCCGCATATTCCGCGTCGCTACTGCTGCCATGGCCGGCCGCCTCGCTCACTTCGATACGTTCGCCATTTGGCCCCAGCAGCAGGGCGCCTATGCCCAGCTTGCCCGGGTTCGGGTGGGCGGACCCGTCGAACCAGCCGCGCCAGGCCAGCGGGCCGCCATGGTCCTGGCGCTTGAGCGCCAGCTGGGCGCGGCGCGCCTGCATCCTGGCTTCCTTGCGTGCTTTGCGCGCCTCTGCTTCCGCCGTCATCGCTTGATCAGGAAGGTGTCGATGAGGCTGCCGATCCAGCACGCCACCAGCACACAAACGGCCACCGTCATGGCGGGGCCGTCGTTGGCCGAGAGGGCTTCCACTTTTTCCATGATCAGCGGCACGTCGAGGGGCAGGGCGCCGCTGTCGATCTGTGCCATAACCTGGTCTAACCGTGCCATGATCTGGCGCAATACGATCGCCAGCGCGACCAGGGCCGGCACGAGGAAGAGGCAGCCACGGGCCTTGCGGTGCAAGACAAAATGCCCGCTGCCGGGAAAGACGAGGGCCGACAGCAGCAGGGCGAGATGACGTTTGGAAAGGGAGGAGCCGCTCATGCGTGCCTTTTGTAGGGGAAAGAGCGGCTCATCATACTATTGCCAGCCGAATTTGCGCAGATACACGCGTTTCATGAACGTCGTCAGCACGGTGTAGCAGACGAGGATGCCCAGCAGCCATGGGAAATAGCCCAACGGCAAGGCTTGCAGCTTGAAGTAAGTCGCCAGCGGTCCCATCGGCAGGAACACGCCCACGGCCATGATGACGGTGGTGGCCACCAGCAGGGGCACGGACGCGATGCTGTCGATGAAGGGCAGCTTGGGCGTGCGGATCAGGTGCACGATCAGCGTCTGCGTCAGCAAGCCCACGACGAACCAGCCGGACTGGAACAGGGTCTGCTGTTCCGGCGTATTCGCGCCGAATACATGCCACATCAGGATAAACGTGCTGATGTCGAAGATCGAGCTGATGGGGCCGAAGAACACCATGAAGCGGCCGATGTCGCGCGGGTTCCAGCTCAGCGGCTGCTGGATCAGTTCGGCGTCGACATTGTCGAACGGGATGGCGATCTGCGACACGTCATACAGCAGGTTTTGCACCAGCAAGTGCAACGGCAGCATGGGCAAGAACGGCAAGAAGGCGCTGGCCACCAGCACGGAAAACACATTGCCGAAGTTCGAACTGGCCGTCATGCGGATATATTTGAGCATGTTGCTGAAGGTGCGCCGGCCTTCCAGCACGCCTTCTTCGAGCACCATCAGGCTTTTTTCCAGCAGGATGATGTCGGCCGCTTCCTTGGCGATATCGACGGCCGAATCGACGGAAATGCCGATGTCGGCCGCGCGCAGGGCGGGCGCGTCGTTGATGCCGTCGCCCATGAAGCCGACGATGTGTCCATTGCCGCGCAGGGCGCGCACGAGGCGCTCCTTGTGCAGCGGGCTGAGCTTGGCAAACACGGTGTTCTCTTCCGCTGCCCGGGCCAGGGTGGCGTCGTCCATGTCGTCCAGTTGCGGGCCTTGCAGCACGCCATGCACGGCCAGGCCCACTTCGCGGCAAATCTTCGCCGTCACCAGGTGGTTGTCGCCCGTCAATACTTTCACCGTGACGCCATGTTCCGCCAGCGCGCGCAGGGCGGGCGCCGTCGATTCCTTCGGCGGATCGAGAAACGCCACATAGCCGATCAGGGTCAGCGCCGTTTCATCGGCCACGCCATACACGGTTTTATGGGGCGGCACTTCCTTGACGGCCACGGCTACCACGCGCAAACCTTCCGCATTGAGGCCATGCGTGGTTTCCAGCACCTTGTCCAGCAGCGCGGCGTCGAGCGGCACGTTGACGCCATTCAGGCGCAGCTGGCTGCAGGCGGCGAGGATTTCCTCGACGGCGCCCTTGCAGATCAGTTCATGGTGATCATTCTTTTCGGAAACGACGACGGACATGCGGCGGCGCACGAAATCAAACGGGATTTCATCGACCTTCACGTAATCGCGGGCCAGCTGCATTTCCGTCTGCAATTCCACGTGGTCGAGCACGGCGCGGTCGAGCAGGTTTTTCAGGCCCGTCTGGTAGTGGCTGTTCAGGTAGGCAAATTGCAGCACTTCATCGGACGGCTGGCCGAAGACGTCCGTATGGCGCTCGAGCACGATCTTGTCCTGCGTCAAGGTGCCGGTCTTGTCCGTGCACAGCACATCCATGGCGCCGAAGTTCTGGATCGCATCCAGGCGCTTGACGACGACCTTCTTTTTCGACAGTTTCACGGCGCCCTTGGCCAGGGTGCTGGTGACGATCATGGGCAGCATTTCCGGCGTCAGGCCCACGGCGACGGACAGGGCGAACAGGAACGCTTCCATCCAGTCGCCTTTGGTCCAGCCATTGATGAGGAACACGAGCGGTGCCATCACGAGGGCGAAGCGGATCAGGAGCCAGCTGACGCTGTTCACGCCCGCCTCGAACGCCGTCGGCGTGCGCTCGGTAGCCGTCACGCGCGTGGCGATGGTGCCGAAATAGGTGCGGTTGCCCGTGGCCAGGACCAGCGCCGTGGCGGCGCCCGAGATCACGTTCGTGCCCATGAACAGCAGATTGGCCAGCTCCATCGGGTCTTTGCCCTGGGCGTCGGCCAGCTCGGCCATCTTTTCCACCGGCAAGGATTCGCCCGTCATGGCGGCCTGGCTGACGAACAGGTCTTTGGCGGACAGCAAACGGCAGTCGGCGGGGATCATGTCGCCGGCCGACAGCACGATGAGGTCGCCCTGCACCAGCTGGCGGATGGGCAGCTCGATCTGCTGGCCATTGCGCAGCACGGTGGCGGTATTGCTGACCATGGCTTTCAGGCGTTCGGCGGCCCGGTTCGAGCGGCCTTCCTGCACGAAGCGCAGCAGGGTCGACAAAATCACCATGGTGCCGATGACGATGGTCGCCTTCGGGTCTTCCGTCAGGTAGGAAACGATGGCCAGCACGGTGAGCAGCAGGTTGAACGGATTCTTGTAGCACAGCCACAGGTGCTGGTACCAGGCCAGTGGTTTCTCATGCTCGACCTCGTTCGGCCCCGTTTGCGCGCCGATCACTTGCGCCTCGGCATCGCGCAAGCCTTCCAGGCGCGTGTGCAGGCGGTTCAGGGCGCTGTCCAGGTCTTCATGCGCGGCAGCCAGCAACTGGCGCGCCAGGTGGTCGGGCACGGGCCGGGCAGTGCTGTTTTCCAGCGGCATGGCGCGGCGGCGGAAGTTGCCAGCCGTATGGCGCTTGCGCAGGAACGATTCGAATAAGCGGGTGAAGAGATTCATTGCTCTTCCTTTCACGACGAGGTGTTGACGGGCGGCGCAGCCGCAGGCAAGACTTGCGTGCCGCAAGCGTACCATGGCAGCCATGGTGCTTACGGGCAATCCGGGTCAGTAGCCGGTCGCGATCGGAAAGAGGGGGGGAGAGGCGCGCAGCCGGACTGGCCGCGCGAGACACCGCACCTTGCTTAGCAAGGCACGGAGGAAACGGAATTCCGCGTTGCTTGCTGCTTAGCTGCCGAGGCAATCGCCGATACAAGATCGGCTACTGTCACTAGAACAAGTACCCACGTGGGACTCCGTAAATGAATAATGCACGGATGATAAAAGTGCATGCTGGCAAGGTCAAGCAAAGATCTTCTACATTACCGAAACGTAATGTATGCCCGGTCTTGGCCACCGGTTTTCTGCCGGCGCTCGTCCTGGCTGCGATTGTTATAATCCAGACAGGCCGTCCTGTTCGACGAAGATGCAAGCAAGGCAGGCCCATGAAAGGCATTCATCCTATGGCACGACTCAAAGAGATCAGGGTAGTGGAAACACCACTGAGCTATTCCAACCAGCGAACCTGGTCTTTCCATCCGAGCGCGCACCATGTGCGGCAATTGCTGCTGCATTTTTTGCCGCCCGATTTTGTCCTTGATGGCTCTGCGCTGCTGTCCGTCATCTTCGGCGAAAAACCGGCTGGCGAAGCGCAGTGCAGCCAGGTGCTGGGCTGCACCAGCTATTATGTGGAAGACTTCGATATCGGCGCCTACATGGCCTGTTCCCCGTCCGATCAACAGGAACGCATGCTGCTGGAACTGACTGCGGTGCTGCTCCGGCTGGCAAGGGATGCGGATGCCGGGGCCGTCAATCAAGCGGCACGCTGTGTACGCGACGGCGCATTCGCACTCCGTATTCCAGTGCGCAAATTATGGCGCTCGTCACCGGACAAACACTATCGCGTCGAAGTCTACCGATGCCTGGGCCCGGCCATCGGTGAGGTGTGGCAAGCCCATCTCTTCGACAAAGCCGGAAAACCATTGGCTGTCGACGGCATCACCAACACGCCAGGCTACCTGGACCGTACCTCCCACTTCAGCAAGTCCCGCTGGGACGGCGCGTTGTTTCAGATTGTGCATACCGCGATGAATTCCGTCGTCTACAGCCTCGATGCGGCACGGTGCGACACGTGATGGCTGGCGTGCAAAATTATTTTGAAGTGGAATTGCTGCGGCACTTGCATGGCGCGATAGAGGCAGGGGCCATGCTGGTCGAGGCTGACAGCGCCCGGTATTTTTCCAGGCTTGCGCAGTGCTATCCCGTTGCCGGTTCCAAAATACGCTGGAGCCGCATACCCGGTTCGATCGAGCGCCATGAAAACGCAGCCGGTCGTCAACTGGCCGCCGGCTGCGATTTTTTTGGCGAGATGGTGGCGCTGCATGGCTTGACTGGCCAGGCTGTTCATATCGGCGACAACGCCGTCGAGTTTGCCCTGCTGGCGTCTGTTGGGGAGTTTGCCAGGCATCTGGACGCATTGCTGTCCATTCCACAGCACCATTATTTTGTGGCGGCCGATTATGCATGGTGCATGGTGCTGGGCATGGAAGGCGGCATGTCCTTTGGCCGTAGGGCCAATGGCAATGCCGGCACCCGCTTGCACACGTTGATCTCGGCGTAACGGGCAAGCGCCGGGGCAGTGGACGCATGCTTTCGCGATCCGTCCATGGGCCGGGGAAGACGTCGAACGGCAGGCCCGATTTCATGAGGACTTGCAAGTGCTTAAAGAAAGCGAATCGGAGAGGATGTGCCACAAGGCCGCATGACGTTGCTGCAGCGCGGCGCCGCCCGCATAGATCAGCTCCACGTGCAGGCTGTCGACGATGCCCAGGTAGGCTTGCGCGTACAGGTCGATGCGCGGCGACGATAACGTGGGCGCGAGACGGGTCAGGCTCTGCACGTAATACTGCTGCAGCTGCGCCAGCAAGGCTTCGTAGCCCGTGCCCACTTCCACGCGCAGTGGGGAGGGCGGCAGATACGCCGTGCGCAGCAAAAAGCGCAGGTGGGCCGAGTCCGCATAGCGCTGCGCCATGCGGTCGCAGTACAGGGCGCCTGCCTGGTGGCCGCCGGGCTCGGCCAGCGCCGCTTCGTCGGCGAAGCAGCTGTCCATGAAGGCTTGCTCTTCGGCCAACGCGTCGGCAAAGACGTCGAGGAAGAGGGCGTCCTTGCCGGCGAAATGCGAGTACAGCGACGCCTTGCGCATGCCGGCCTGTGCGGCGATATCGCTGAGGGAGGAAGCGTCGTAGCCGTGTTCGGAAAAGTGCACGACGGCGACGGCGCAGATGTTATCGGCCGAGGCCGAGCGTTTTTTCATCATTGGGGTGAGAGTGGGTGAGGCGTCAGTGCGCTCCCAGGCTGCTGGCATGGACCGGATGGACGCGCGCAGTGGCCAGGGTCAGCCATGATACCAGCAGGCCGGCCGCGGTCAAGAACAGCAGCCAGGGCAGCGGCCCCCGTTCGGACAGGCCGGCCGCCAGCGGCGTGGCCAGGGACGACAAGCTCATCTGGATGGCGCCCAGCATCGCGGCCGTGGAGCCGAGCGCGCGCTGCTGCGAGCCCATGGCCATGGCCATCAGCGCCGCTTCCGCCATGCCCAGGCCAAACAGGGCCATGAACATGCCCGGCACGACGGCGGCGATGCCGGCGCCCGCCCAGGCACCGAGCAGGGCCAGTGCCGCGCCGCCCAGCATGGCCAGGCTGCCCGCCACGCTCAAGCGCGCCACGCCATGGCGGCTTACCAGGCGCCCGCTGGCCATGGCGCCCAGCAGCACGGCCACACCGGTGGCGCCGAACACAAGGCCGAAACTGCCGGCGGACAGGCCGAAATCGCGCTGGTACACGAGCGACGCGCCGCCAATATACGCAAACAGGAAAAAGAAGGCGGCCGACAGGGCCAGCGCAGGCAGCAGGAAGGCGCGGTCGAGCGCGATGCGCGCATACGTGCGGTGCATGCCTTGCGGCGCAATGCGGCGTGCAGGCGGCAAGGTTTCCGGCAGGAACAACGCGCTATTGAGCAGGGTCAAGGCGCCCAGTGCGGCCAGGGCCAGCATCACGGCGCGCCAGCCATAGTACGCGTCGAGCAAGCCGCCCACGGCGGGCGCCAGCACGGGCGCCAGGCCCACGATGGTCATCAACAGGGCGAACAGCTGCGCCGCTTTGACCCCATCGGCCACGTCGCGCACCATGCTCATCACCACGACCAGGGTCAGCGCCGCGCCCAGGCCCTGCACCGTCCGCGCCAGCAGCAGGGTGTGCAATTGCTCCGCCTGTGACGCCCACACGGCGGCAGCGATATAGACGGCGATGCCGGCCAGCAATGGACGGCGCCGGCCCAGCATGTCCGTCAGCGGCCCGCACAGCAGCTGCCCGCCGCCCAGGGCCAGCAGGAAAACGGTCAGGCTCAGCTGCACGTTCGCATACGAGGTGTGCAGCTCGCGCGCCATGGCAGGCATCGAGGCCAGGTACATGTCGATGCCGGCCGGACCCAGCACGGCCACGAGGGCCAGGGAAGCCGCCAGCCCGAGACTGGCGGCGGGGAGAGTGGTTTGCTGCTGCATTGCGTTTCCTTCATCGGTCAAAAACACGGCATGGACATCGCCGTCTTTTTTATTGTACACTTACTGCCTACCGGTAGGTAGCTTGCTCAATCAGTGAAAAGGATGAGAACGATGAAAGAAGCAACAATGACGGGAGAGACGGCATGACGGAAGTGGGCATTTCACTCAGCTGCGTGGCCGTGGCGCTGCTGTTTGCCGCCTGGAGTTCGCACCGCACCCGCTGCGAACGGCGCGACGTCGTGTGCCTGACGATACTCGGCACTACCCTAGGGCTGCCGGGCGCCGTCTTGCTGGCGCTGTAGAGCGCGCACAAAAAAACGGCAGACCTTGCGGCCTGCCGTTCTGTTTTAATTTAATACTCCCGGCTTTTGCCGGGATTTCATTTCTTGATTGCTGAGTTTCGACGCCTGAAAAAACCGTAGCGAGCGTCAGTGATTTGTGGCCGAGAAGCGCAACCGTACTCTAGTACGGTGAGCATCGCCGGCCGCAAAGCGCGACGCGCAGTAGGTTTGGTCTGGCGTCATTCCTCTTCGTAGGAACTGATCGGGGCGCAGCCGCAGAACAGGTTGCGGTCGCCGTACACGTTGTCGGCGCGGCCGACCGGCGGCCAGTATTTGCGCTGACGCAGGGAAGCGACGGGGTAGGCCGCGATTTCACGGCTGTACTTGCGTTCCCAGTTGTCCGACATCAATACCTGTGCCGTGTGCGGCGCGTTCTTCAACGGGTTGTCGTCGTGGTCGAATTCGCCGCTGGCGACCTTGGCGATTTCGCCGCGGATGGCGATCATGGCGTCGATGAAGCGGTCGATTTCCACTTTCGATTCGCTTTCCGTCGGCTCGATCATCAGCGTGCCCGGCACGGGGAAGCTCATGGTCGGCGCATGGAAACCGAAGTCCATCAGGCGCTTGGCCACGTCTTCGTTGCTGATGCCGGTGGCGTCCGTGATCGGGCGCAGGTCCAGGATGCATTCGTGCGCGACCAGGCCGTCGTGGCCCGAGTACAGTACGGGATAGTGCGGCGCCAGGCGGCGCGCGATGTAGTTCGCCGCCAGGATCGCCGTCTCGGTCGCTGCCGTCAAGCCTTCCGCGCCCATCATGGCGATGTACATCCACGAAATCGGCAGGATGCTGGCCGAGCCGAATGGCGCGGCGCTGACGGCGCCGATACCCGCGACGTCGCGCTGGTAGCCCGAGGAACGCTGGTTCGGCAGGAATTTCGCCAGGTGGGCGCCCACGCCGATCGGACCCACGCCTGGTCCGCCGCCGCCGTGCGGGATGCAGAAGGTCTTGTGCAGGTTCAGGTGCGACACATCGCCGCCGAACGAGCCGGGAGCGGCCACGCCGACCAGCGCATTCATGTTGGCGCCGTCGATGTAGACCTGGCCGCCGTGCGAGTGGATGATTTCGCACAGTTCCTGGATGCCTTCTTCAAACACGCCGTGGGTGGACGGGTAGGTGACCATCACGCAGGCCAGGTTGGCGCTGTGCTTTTCCGCTTTCGCCTTCAGGTCGGCCAGGTCCACGTTGCCGTTGGCGTCGCAGCTGGTGACGACGACCTGCATGCCCACCATGTTGGCCGATGCGGGGTTGGTGCCGTGCGCCGACGATGGAATCAGGCAGATGTTGCGGTGGCCTTCGCCGCGCGATTCGTGGTAGGCCTTGATCACCAGCAGACCCGCGTATTCGCCCTGCGAACCGGCGTTCGGCTGCAGCGAGACGGCCGCGTAGCCGGTCAGAGCGCACAGCATTTCTTCCAGCTGCGCGATCATTTCGCGGTAGCCGACCGTTTGCGCGTCGGGGGCGAACGGGTGGATGTTGGAGAACTCGGGCCAGGTGACGGGAATCATTTCGCTCGTCGCGTTCAGCTTCATGGTGCACGAACCGAGCGGGATCATGGTGCGGTCCAGCGCCAGGTCCTTGTCGGCCAGGCTGCGCAGGTAGCGCAGCATCTCGTGTTCCGAGTGGTAGCTGTTGAAGACAGGGTGGGTCAGGTAGGCGCTCTCGCGCGCCAGGCTGGCCGGCAGCGCGCTGGTCACCGCCGCTTCGACGGCGTCCAGGTCCGGGGCGGCTGGCGCGTTGGCCAGGCCGTGCGCGAACACTTTCCACAGCAGCGCGATATCGTCGCGCGTGGTGGTTTCGTCGAGCGACACGCCGACATGGGTGTTGTCGATCTTGCGCAGGTTGACGCCGTGGTGCATGGCCGTCGCGTGCAGCTGCGCCGCATCGGCCACATTGATGGTCAGGGTGTCGAAGTAGCTCGCGTTGACGACGCCATAGCCGAGGGTCTTCAGGTTGGCGGCCAGCACGCCCGTAAAGCGGTGCACGCGCTGGGCGATCTGCAGCAGGCCGGCAGGGCCGTGGTAAACGGCGTACATCGAGGCCATCACGGCCAGCAGCACTTGCGCCGTGCAGATATTCGATGTCGCTTTTTCGCGGCGGATATGCTGTTCGCGCGTTTGCAGGGCCAGGCGGTAGGCCTTGTTGCCTTGCGCATCGACGGTCACGCCCACCAGGCGGCCCGACATATTGCGCTTGAATTCATCGCGCGTGGACAGGTAGCCCGCGTGCGGGCCGCCGAAACCGAGCGGCACGCCGAAGCGCTGGCTGTTGCCGACGACGACGTCGGCGCCCCATTCGCCAGGAGGCGTGAGCATGGTCAGGGCCAGCAGGTCGGCCGCGACGATGACCATGGCGCCATTCGCGTGCAGTTTTTCCACGCCGGCGCGGTAGTCGCGCACGACGCCGTTCACGCCAGGGTATTGCAGCAGCACGCCGAAGCAGGCGTCCAGCGACTCGATTTCCGCCGGATCAAAAGTGCGCACTTCGATGCCGATCGGCTGGGCGCGCGTCTGCACCACTTCCAAGGTTTGCGGCAGCACGTCATTGGCGACGTACAGCACGTTCGACTTCGACTTGCCCACGCGCTGGATCAGGGTCATCGCTTCGGCGGCGGCCGTGCCTTCGTCCAGCATCGAGGCGTTCGAGATGCCCATGCCGGTCAGGTCCGTGATCACTTGCTGGAAGTTCAGGATCGCTTCCAGGCGGCCTTGCGAAATCTCGGGCTGGTAAGGCGTGTACGCCGTGTACCAGGCGGGGTTTTCAAAGATGTTGCGCAGCACGACGCCTGGCGTGAACGTGTTGTAATAGCCCTGGCCGATCAGGGATTTCAGTACCTGGTTCTTGCCGGCGATGGCTTTCAGGCGCGACAGGGCTTCCTGTTCCGGCATCGGCTGCGAGTAGGCGCCCAATGGCAGGGCGCCCTTGTTGCGGATGTTGGCCGGTACCAGGGCGTCGATCAGCGCGGCGCGCGATGGATAGCCGAGGGTCGCCAGCATGGCTTGCTGTTCGGTGGCGGAAGGGCCGATGTGGCGGGCGATGAAGGCATCGCGTGCTTCGAGTTGGGTCAGGCTGGTGCGGGTCATGATATAGAGGCCAAAAAAGACTGAAAAACCGGGATGCGGCGCGCGGGCGCGGCGGCGGGGTATAGCTACAAAATTAAATGCAAACGGGCCGCAAACGCGGCCCGTGAATCAAACGCGATTACGCGCTGGTGGTGGCGCCATAGGCGGCAGCGTCGAGCAGGCCGTCCAGGGCCGACACGTCGGCTGGCTTGATCTTGAACAGCCAGTTGGCGTAGGCGTCGGCATTGATCGACTCTGGCGAGTTGACCACGTCGTCGTTGACGGCCACGACTTCGCCGGCGATCGGCGCGTAGATGTCGCTCGCTGCCTTGACCGATTCCACCACGGCGGCGTCGTCGCCGGCGCCGTAGCTGTTGCCAACGGTTGGCAGTTCGACGAAGACGATGTCGCCCAGGGCGTCCTGCGCGTACTCGGTGATGCCGACGGTGATCGTGCCGTCGCCTTCAAGGCGTACCCATTCGTGGGAAGCGGTGTACTTCAGGTCTGCAGGAATGTTCATGTGTGGCTCCAGATGGTAAGTGTTCGTTATTGATTATGGTTGTACGGTCTTGCGGGCGGCTCTATAAATACGCTTACGCAGCCAGGATTTTACCGTTACGCACGAAAGGCAGCTTGACGACGGAAGCGGCCAGCTGCTTGCCGCGGATTTCCACGTGCACGGTGTCGCCCACGGCGACGCCGTTCGGCACGCGCGCGAGAGCAATGGCTTCCTGCATCGTCGGGCTGAAGGTGCCGCTGGTGATTTCGCCCGTGGCGTCGCTGCCGGCGATGATGACTTTCTGGTGCGCGCGCAGCACGCCGCCTTTTTCGCGCAGGATCAGACCGACGAATTGCGCATTCTGGCCCTTGGCCAGCAGGGCGGCCTTGCCGATGAAATCGCGTTCGCTGACCAGGTCGATGGTCCACGCCAGGCCCGCGTCGAGCGGGTTGACGGTTTCATCCATGTCCTGGCCGTACAGATTCATGCCCGCTTCCAGGCGCAGGGTGTCGCGCGCACCGAGGCCGGCCGGCTTGACGCCGGCGGCGGCCAGGGCGTTCCACAGCGCTTCCACCTGGGTGGCGGCCACGCCGATTTCAAAGCCGTCTTCGCCCGTGTAGCCGGTGCGCGCCAGCATGACTTCGCCGAAGGCCGTGTCCTTGACGATGACGACGTTGAAGGGCTTGATGGCTTCGGACGCGGCTTGCGTTTCCGGCAGCACTTGCCACACCTTGGCGCGCGCGTTCGGGCCTTGCACGGCCACCAGGGCCATCGCGTCATTGCCATCGCGGCGCTGCGTGATCGTCAGGCCGCTGTTGGTGCCGGTATTTTGCTGCTGCATCCAGGCCACGTCTTTTTCAGCCGTGCCCGCGTTGACGACGAGGCGGAACCAGTTTTCGTTGAAGAAGTAGACGATCAGGTCATCGATGACGGTACCTTCGGCATTCAACATGCACGAGTACAGCGCCTTGCCCGACACTTGCAGCTTGTCGACGTTATTGGCCAGCAAGCCGCGCAGGAAGGCGCGCACGTTCGGGCCTTCGATATCGACCACGCACATATGGGACACGTCGAACATGCCGGCGTCGCCGCGCACGGCGTTGTGTTCTTCGATTTGCGAGCCGTAGTTGACGGGCATGTCCCAGCCGCCGAAATCGACCATGCGGGCGCCGAGGGCACGGTGGGCGTTGTTGAGTGGGGTCGCTTTGAGCGTCATGGATTCCTCGGGACGAAGGTAAAGGGGGAAGTTAACAAAACATAGAATAGCCAAACACGGCTTTCCAGCGTGATCACTGACCCCCCTGTCCTTTGTACCTGAGAGATTACGGGGGCTTGCCCCGTGCGCCCCTTCGGTGGGCCGCCGGCATGTGCCGCGGCCGCTCTCCAGAGTTGAGCTAAAACGTGTCGCCAAAGCAACAGCTTCAGTCCGCCTGATCGGTCCTTTTGCCTGAGAGTTTTTGGGTAGTGCCCCTTCGGCGGCAACGCTGGGTTGCCCTCTCCCGATCAAGTGGGAGGAATATATGCCAGCAGGGTGTTTCTGTCAATCTGAAAAGACGTTGCCAAATTGCAGTAAAAACCCCGTTTTGCGGGGCTGGAAGGGGCGCTGGCCCGGTGCAAAAGGGCGCCCGGCCGCGCGGGAATGCGCTATGATGAAATCCTGGCTTTCTTGCGGGTGCCTGCCATGAACACTACACACAGCGAGACGCAAAACAACACTGAGCAGCACGGTTACTTTACCCTCTCCGGCGACGTCAACAGCGACATGGTGCGGCGCGTCTTCAATGCCGCCGCCGACATCACGGAAGACAAGCTCACCACCGCGCACATCCTGATCCAGTCCAACGGCGGCTATGTCAGCGATGGCATCTGTCTGTACAACTTCCTCAGCAAGTTGCCGCTCGACATCATCACCTACAACGCGGGCGCCGTGGCGTCCATCGCCGTGACCCTGTTCCTGGCGGGGCGGCACCGCCATGCCAGCGACACGGCCCGCTTCATGGTGCACAAGTCACATGCGACCGCCTCGCCCGGTTCGCGCCCCGATGCGCTCAGCATCATCGTCGAGGGCTTGCGCGCCGACGACATGCGCACCGAGCGCATCCTGCGCGGCCACGTCAACCTGACGGAAGAGCAGTGGCAGGTGCACGCGTATTCCGACCTGCACCTGACGGCCGACCAGGCGCTGGAAGTGGGCATGGTCGAATCGATCCGCGACTTTGCGCCGCCCAAGGGCAAGCGCCTGACGAATATCTGAGGCGTCGCCGGTGCGGCATCCGCGAGAATATTTTCTTATGGCAATTTTCGAGGTGGAAATTGTAATGGAATGTAATTCTTGCCCGTAGTTGATGAAAACCCGGGTGCAAGCAGGGCCAGTCGTGGCATAGTGCACGCTGATCATGAAATAAGCGTAGGCACGATGACTTGGTGGAATGGGATTTCTTTTGCGGCCGACATGTCCGTGATGGGGCCGGCTGGCGTGGCGATCGCCCTGTGGCTGCTCGTGTCGCGCCAGTGGCGGCTGGTACTCAGCTGGAGCTTGTGGTATGGCGGCGGCCTGGCCCTCGTGGTGCTGTCGAAGCTGGCCTTCATGAGCTGGGGCGTGGGTAGCAGCACGCTCGATTTTACCGGTTTCAGCGGCCACGCCATGCGCGCCGGCGCCGTATTTCCCGTGCTGATGTATGTGCTGCTGCAGCGGGCCGCGCCGCGCTGGCGCCATGCGGGCGTGCTCGTCGGCGTGGCCTTTGCCGTGCTGGTGGCCATTTCGCGCGTGGTCGTGCACGCGCACAGCGTGTCGGAAGCCGTCAGCGGCTGCGTGCTGGGCCTGGCGCTGGCGCTGGGTTTCATGTGGAATGCCCGTGGCGCCGTCAATTTCGCCGTCAGCCATGCGCTGGCCCTGGCCAGCCTGGTACTGATGGTGGCGCTGAGCTTCAAGGCCGAACCCATGCCGACCGAGCAATGGCTGCAAAAACTGGCCATGGTGCTGTCCGGCCATGAGCGCGTTTTTTCCCGCGCGGACTGGAAACTGGCGCAGGATGGCCGTCCTGCCCGGTGATCCGCTGCCAGCAGGCACCTGGCGCTACGGTTTTTTGGCCAGAAAAGCATCAGGAAATGGTATGATGAACCACTTTTTTGCGGCGAGCGGCCAGGCTGCCGTCGCAATGGTGCATCTGAACTGAATATGAACCGGGTTCGCCGATAATTCAACCGCCAGCATAGGCCAGGAACTCTAAAACACGTGCGTCTCTCTTCCATCAAGTTGTCGGGATTTAAGTCTTTCGTCGATCCCACCAATTTTCAGGTGCCAGGCCAGCTCGTGGGCGTGGTCGGACCGAATGGCTGCGGCAAGTCGAACATCATCGACGCCGTGCGCTGGGTGCTGGGCGAGTCGAAAGCGTCGGAATTGCGCGGCGAATCGATGCAGGACGTCATCTTCAACGGCTCCACCCACCGCAAGCCGGCCGGCCGCGCTTCCGTGGAACTCGTGTTCGACAATAACGACGGCAAGGCGTCCGGCCAGTGGGGCCAGTACGCCGAGATCGCCGTCAAGCGCACCCTGACGCGCGACGGCACCTCCACCTATTACATCAATGGCCAGCCCGTGCGCCGGCGCGACATCCAGGACATCTTCCTCGGCACGGGCCTCGGCCCGCGCGCCTACGCCATCATCGGCCAGGGCATGATTTCGCGCATCATCGAATCGCGCCCCGAAGAATTGCGCGTCTTCCTCGAAGAAGCGGCCGGTGTCTCCAAATACAAGGAACGCCGCCGCGAGACCGAAAACCGGCTGCAGGACACGCGCGAGAATCTGCTGCGCGTGGAAGACATCTTGCGCGAACTCAATGCCAACCTGGAAAAGCTGGAAGCGCAGGCGGCCGTGGCCACGCGTTTCCACGCCTTGCAGGCGGATCAGGAAGAAAAGCAGAAACTGTTGTGGCTGCTGCGCAAGAACGAGGCGCAAAACGAGCAGACGCGCTATTTCCGCGAAGTGGAGCAGGCGCAGACGGACCTGGAAGAGCAGACGGCCAAGCTGCGCAATGTCGAGCTGACCCTGGAACAGATGCGCCAGGCGCACTTTGCCGTGGGCGACCGCCTGCATACGGCGCAAGGCCATCTGTACCAGACGAACGCGGAAATCGGCAGCCTGGAAGCGCAGATCAAGTTCGTCATCGAATCGCGCGCCCGTTTGCAGGCCCAGCTGGCCACCCTGACGGCCCAGCGCGACCAGTGGAACAGCCAAGGCAGCGAATACCAGGAACAGATCGAAGAGGCGGAATTCCACCTCGAGGAACTGGCCGCCAAGGTGGAACAGTCGCAAATGATGGCCGAGCAGAAGGGCGAGCAATTGCCCGAACTGGATGCCGCCTGGCGCGCCGCCCAGAACAAGAGTACGGAATCGCGCGCGCGGATTATGCAGGCCCAGCAGCAGCTGGAACTGGAATCGGCGCACCAGCGCAATGCCTCGAACATCCTGGCCAGCCTGTTGACGCGCCGCGAGCGCCTGCAGCAGGAAAAGAACAGCCTGAGTTTGCCCGACAGCAGCCACCTGGAAAACCTGAAACTGCAGCTGGAAGAAAAGCAGCAAACCCTGGAAGAGCAGGGTTTCTATCTGGAAGAGGCGCTGGAGCAGCAACCGAAGCTGGAGCAGGAACGGGCCGAGGCGCAGGCGCAAGTCAATGCGGAAACGGCGGCCAACGCCCAGCTGGAAGCGCGTCTTTCTGCTTTGAAACAATTGCAGGAACGGGTGCAGACGCAGGGCAAGGTCCAGCCGTGGCTGAAAAAGCACGAACTCGATACCTTGCCCCGTCTGTGGCAAAAGCTGCAGATCGAAGCGGGCTGGGAAGCGGCCATGGAGTCGATCTTGCGCGAGCGTACGTCGGCCCTGCAACTGTCGAACATCGACTGGGCCAAGGCTTTCTTTGCCGACGCGCCGCCGGCCAAGCTGGCCCTGTACGCGCCATCGACCGTGGCGCCGCTGCCGCTGCCGGACGTGCCAGGCCTGAAACCGTTTTTGAACTTGTTGAAACTCAACGATCCCGGCTTGCGCGGCTTGCTGCAGGACTGGCTGTACAACGCCTACGCCGTGGAAGACGCGGCCGAGGCGCTGGCCGAACGGGCGAAATTGCCGCCGGGCGGCTATTTCGTCACGCGCGCGGGTCACGTGGTCACGGCCACCAGCGTGCGCTTCTATGCGGCCGACTCGGAGCAGGAAGGCATGTTGGGCCGCCAGCAGGAAATCGACAATATCGGCAAGCAGTTGCGCGCCCAGCAACTACTGGCCGAAGAGGCGCGCGCCCGTTCCGTGCGGGCCGACGCGGCCGTGGCGACGCTCACGCGCAACCTGTCCGACTTGCGCTTGCGCATACAGCAGCTCACTTCCTCCGTGCATACCTTGCAACTGGACGTGGTGAAACTGTCGGAAGTGGAAGCGCGCTTCAACCAGCGCAGCACGCAGATCGGCGCCGACCTGGCCGAGATCGCCGCGCAGGAAGCGGAGCAGCAGCAGATCAAGGCCGAATCGGAAGAGAAATTCGAGCAGCTGGACATGGAGCTGGGCAACCTGCAGGAAGCGCACGAAGACGGCCACACGGACTTCCTGCAGAAGGAACAGCGCCTGGCCGAGGCGCGCGAAGCCTTGCGCGACCTGGAGCGGGCCGCCAAGGACACGGAATACGCGGAAAAAGCCCACCGCGCGAAGATCGAGGAATTGCGCCGCAATATCGCCACCGCCAGTACGCAGGCCCAGCAAGTGACGGCCAGCCTGCAGGCGGGCGAACTGGAGCTGGCCAACCTGGAAAGCGGCGCGGCCGCCGACGGCTTGCAGGACTTGCTCGAGCGCCGCACGACGCAGGAGAAGGCGCTGGCCGACGCGCGCCACGAACTCGATCAGATTACGCAGCAACTGCGGCTGTCCGAAGATGCGCGCACGCAATCGGAACGCAGTCTGCAGCCGCAGCGCGACAAGATCATGGAAATGCAGCTCAAGGAACAGGCCGCGCGCCTGAACCAGGAGCAATTCGCCCAGCAATTGCTGGAATCGGGCGCCGATGAAGCGGCCCTGACGGAAAAACTGCATCCGGACATGCGCCCATCGTATCTGCAGGGCGAAGTGACGCGCCTGACCAATGCCATCACGTCGCTGGGCGCCGTCAACCTGGCCGCGCTGGACGAACTGGCGCAGGCATCCGAGCGCAAGAATTTCCTCGACGCCCAGAATGCCGACCTGACGGAAGCGATCAACACGCTGGAAGACGCGATCCACAAGATCGACAAGGAAACGCGCGACTTGCTGCAAGATACGTTCGACAAGGTCAACCACCACTTTTCCGAGCTGTTCCCCATCCTGTTCGGCGGGGGACAGGCCAGGCTGACCATGACGGGCGACGAGATTCTCGATTCCGGTGTACAAGTCATGGCGCAGCCTCCCGGCAAGAAAAATGCCACCATCCACCTGTTGTCCGGTGGAGAGAAGGCGCTGACCGCGACCGCATTGGTGTTTTCCATGTTCCGCCTGAATCCGGCACCGTTCTGCCTGCTCGACGAAGTCGATGCACCGCTGGACGATTCGAACACGGAACGCTTCTGCCGCATGGTCAAGCGCATGTCCGACCAGACCCAATTCCTTTTCATTTCGCATAACAAGATTGCGATGGAAATGGCCCATCAATTGATCGGTGTGACGATGCAGGAGCAGGGCGTATCGCGCATCGTGGCGGTGGACATGGAGTCCGCCGCAAATTTTGCAACCGAGGCACAAGCAGCATGACAGACCTTCAAATTACCTTGTTCGGCGCCGGCGGCGTCTTTATCGTCGGTGTTTTCTCCTACAACAAATGGCAGGAATACAAGGCCAAGAAAAGCGTGGAGCGGGCTTTTTCCACCGACCACGATGACGTGTTGATGCGCGACGGCGATGCGCCGGCAGTGGAAACCCAGGAACCCGTCTTGCGCCAGGAGCCGCGCTTTGACGCTGCGCCCGCCGCCAAGGCCGAACCGTCGTTCGGCGCGCCGCCCGCTAGCGCCGTGCCCGACGCCCCCGTGCATGCGGAACCGTCGCTCGGCGATGCCGGCGTGGAAGCGCCTGCTGCCGTGGCCGCGCCGCTGCAGCAGGAAGTGAGCGCCGCCAGCGAGCAGGCGACCAGCCTGGTCGACCCGCTGATCGATTGTCTGCTGCCTTTGTCGCTGGAAGCGCCCGTACGCGGCGACAAGATCCTGCCCGTGCTGCAAACCCTGCGCCTGGTGGGCAACAAGCCCGTCCACTTCATCGGTTTGCACGTGAATGGCGACTGGGAACCGATCACGCATGGCGGTGTCTACACCAAGATGCAGGGTGGCGTGCAGCTGGCCAGCCGCAGCACGGCCCTGAATGAACTCGAATACTCGGAACTGGTCACACGCCTGCGTGGCGTGGCCGACGAGATCGGCGCCGAGCCGGAAGTGCCCGACATGATGGAAGTGATGGCCGAAGCGCGCAATCTGCACCGTTTCGTCGCCGGCCACGACGCCCAGCTGGGTGTCAACCTGCATACGAATGGCGCGCCATGGGCCATTTCCACCTTGCTGTTCGCGCTGGAAAAGCAGGGCTTCGACGTGCGTCCGGACGGCCGTTTCGTCATGCCCGACGGCGAAGGCAGCTATCTGTTCTCGCTGTCGACGAATGTCACCCTGGCCGAGGAAACCACGCCCCGTTTGACACTGCTGCTGGATGTGCCATGCGTGGCGCCCGCGCGCGACGGTTTCGGCGCCATGGTCGCCTGCGCCAAGGCGCTGGTGGGCCGCCTCGACGCCACCATCGTCGACGATTACAACCAGGCCCTGTCCGATGCGGCGCTGGCCGAGATCGCCGGCCAGGTGCAAGAGTTTTACCAGGAAATGGATGCGGCCGACATTCCGGCCGGTTCCACCCGCGCCCTGCGTTTATTTAGCTGAAGAATTCCGCAACAATGACTGATCCGATCAACCAGGACGCCGCCGCTCGCGTCCTGGCACTCACGGCCGAACTCAATCGGCACCTGCACGCCTACCACGTGCTCGACAATCCCATCATCCCCGACGCCGAGTACGACAAGCTGTTCGTCGAACTGCAGGCGCTGGAAGCAGCCCATCCCGACTTGCTGCAACCGGATTCGCCCACTCTGCGCGTGGGCGCGGCGCCCCTGCCGCAATTCGAGCAAGTCACGCACACGGTACCGATGTTGTCGCTGAATAATGGTTTCACCGATGACGATATCGTCAATTTTGACCGTCGCGTGCGCGAAGGCCTGGGCCTCGATGCGCAGGACGTCGCGTATGCGGCCGAAGTGAAATTCGACGGTCTGGCCATCAACCTGCGCTATGAGCACGGCCTGTTCGTGCAGGCCGCCACGCGGGGCGACGGCGCCACGGGCGAAGACGTGACGGCGAATATCCGCACCATCGCCGGCATCCCGCTGCGCCTGCAGGGCGACCGGATTCCCGCCTTGCTCGACGTGCGCGGCGAAGTAATGATGTTCAAGGGCGATTTTGCCCGCCTGAACGAACGCCAGCGCGAGGCGGGCCAGAAGGAATTCGCCAACCCCCGCAATGCGGCTGCCGGCAGCCTGCGCCAGCTCGATTCGCGCATCACGGCGCAGCGCAAGCTGCGTTTCTATGCCTACGGCATCGGCGCCCTCGATGGCGCCGCCATGCCGGTGTCGCACTCGGCCTTGCTGGACTGGTATGAAACCCTGGGCATCCCCGTGTCCAAGGAGCGCAGGGTGGTGCAGGGCGCGCAGGGCTTGCTCGCATATTACGCCGATATCGGCGCGCGCCGCCCCGCCTTGCCGTATGAAATCGACGGCGTGGTCTACAAGGTGAACGCGACGGAAGACCAGCAGGAGCTGGGCTTTGTGTCGCGCGCGCCGCGTTTTGCGCTGGCGCACAAGTTCCCGGCCGAAGAGGCGCTGACGCAGGTGCTGGGCATCGACATCCAGGTGGGCCGCACGGGCGCGATGACGCCCGTGGCGCGCCTGGCGCCCGTGTCCGTGGGCGGCGTGACGGTGACCAACGCCACCTTGCACAATGAGGACGAAGTGCTGCGCAAGGATGTGCGCGTGGGCGATACCGTCGTCGTGCGCCGCGCCGGCGACGTGATTCCCGAAGTGCTGAGCGTGGTGCTGGAGAAGCGTCCTGAACAGGCGCCGCTGCCTTTCAAGATGCTGGAAGCGTGCCCCGTGTGCGGCTCGCACGTGGTGCGCGAAGAGGGCGAGGCCATCGCCCGCTGCTCGGGCGGCCTGTTCTGCTCGGCACAGCGCAAGGAAGCGTTCCGCCATTTCGCGGGCCGTCGCATGATGGATATCGAGGGATTGGGGGAACGTTATATCGATACCCTGGTCGAACTCGAATATGTGCATGGCCTGGCTGACCTGTACAGCCTGACTTTGGATAAATTACTGGAAATGAAGCTGCGCGCCGACGAACGCGACGGCTCGACGCCAGAGACGGTACAACAAGGCAAGATTCCCACCAAGTGGGCGGAAAACCTGCTGGCAGGCATCGAGGCCAGCAAGCGCCCGCCGCTCGAGCGTTTCCTGTTTGCGCTGGGCATCCGCCACGTGGGTGAATCGACGGCGAAGACCCTGGCCGAGTGGCTGGGCAGTCTGGCCTATGTGCGGCAGGCGCCTGCGGCCTTGCTGCGCGTGCTGCCCGACATCGGCGGCATTGTGGCCGAGTCGATTGCCGATTTCTTTGCCGAAGAAAAGAACCAGCAGGCGCTGCAGGCATTGCTGGATGCGGGTGTCACGCCGCAGGGCGAACACCCGCCCAGCGCCAAGTTGCGCACGCAGCTCGAACAAACCACCTTGCTGGCCGCCATCGGCATCCCGAAGCTGACGGAGCCGCGCAGCAGGCAGCTGGTAGAGCGGGGCGTGACCCTGGCCAGCCTGGCGTCGCAAGGCGCCAGCTTCCATGCGGGCTTGCCCGCCGCCGTGGCCGAAGCGCTGGCGCAATGGCTGGCCGATGAGGGCAATGTCAAGCTGCTTGGTCAACTGGACGCCCTGCGAAATGAATTACTGTCACAATTGCCTGAAATGCCAGCCGCTGGCGGCAAGGTGGATGGCAAGACTTTCGTTTTGACGGGCACCTTGCCCAACATGAGCCGCGACGAAGCCGCGGAGCTGATTGAGGCGGCCGGTGGCAAGGTCAGCGGTTCAGTGTCGAAGAAGACAGGCTATGTCGTGGCCGGTTCGGACGCCGGCAGCAAATTGGCCAAGGCCCAGGAACTGGGTGTGCCCATACTCGACGAGGCTGGTTTGCTGGCCTTGCTCGCGCAAGACTAATTATTCAAAACATTACAAAATATCCATGAAAAAAATCAAAAAAGCAGTCTTTCCTGTCGCCGGCCTGGGCAGCCGTTTCTTGCCTGCGACCAAGGCGCAACCGAAGGAAATGTTGCCCATCGTCGACAAGCCATTGATCCAGTACGCGGTGGAAGAGGCGGTGGCGGCAGGCATCACGGAAATGATCTTCATCACGGGCCGCAACAAGCGCGCCATCGAAGACCATTTCGATACGGCCTATGAGCTCGAGTCGGAACTGGAAGCGGCCGGCAAGCGCCAGTTGCTGGAAATGGTGCAAAACGTCATTCCCAAGCATATCAATTGCATTTACATACGCCAGTCGGCGCCGCTGGGCCTGGGGCATGCCGTGCTGTGCGCGCGCCCCGTGATCGGCGACGAACCGTTTGCCGTGCTGCTGGCCGACGATTTCATGGACGTGGAAGAAGGCGTGCGCCCCGTGCTGGCGCAGATGACCGATGTCTTCCAGTATGAAAATTGCTCGCTGCTGGCGGTGCAGGACGTGCCGCGCGCGGAAACCAAGCAGTACGGTATCGTGTCGGCAAAGAATTATCAGCCCGACCTGGAGCTGGTTTCGGCCATTGTGGAAAAACCCGCGCCCGAAGAGGCGCCATCGACCCTGGCCGTGGTGGGCCGTTATGTGCTGACCAGCCGCATCTTTAATCACCTGGAAAATATCGGCACGGGTGCCGGCGGCGAAATCCAGCTGACGGACGGTATCGCCGCCCTGATGCGCGAAGAACGCGTGCTGGCTTACCGCTACCAGGGGCAGCGTTATGACTGCGGCTCCAAACTGGGTTATCTGAAAGCAACGACGGCGATGGGCATGAAACATCCGGAAACGGGCGCGGCCTTCCGTACTTATCTGCAAGAACTGCAAGCGGCAATGGAAGCAAAATGACGGTACGTGAAATTCTGAAGATGGGTGATCCGCGCCTGTTGCGGATGGCCGAGCCCGTGCGTGAATTCGATACGCCCGAATTGCATGCCTTGATCGCCGACATGTTCGATACCATGCATGCGGCCAATGGCGCGGGCCTGGCGGCGCCGCAGATCGGTGTCAACCTGCAAGTGGTGATCTATGGTTTCAAGCAGAACCTGCGCTATCCCGACGCGCCGCAAGTGCCGGAAACCGTGTTGATCAACCCCGTGCTGACGCCTCTGTCGGAGCGCAAGGAAGAGGGTTTCGAGGGCTGCCTGTCGGTGCCCGGCCTGCGCGGCAGCGTGCCGCGCTGGAGCGAGCTGCACTATGAAGGCGTCGACCAGTTCGGCCAGCCGATCAGCCGCGACTGCGACGGCTTCCATGCGCGCGTGGTGCAGCATGAAGTGGACCATCTGCACGGCATTTTGTATCCGATGCGTATCGTCGACTTCACGCAGTTCGGTTATACCGAGGTCATGTTTCCGGATATCGACCCAAACGACGACGACTAGGCGCCGCATTCCTGTCGACGATAAAACAATGGCCGCGCAGCATCAGCTGGGCGGCCATTTTTTATGCGTGCAGCGAATTTAGCGCACCTTGCGGCCGCTGCCCATGTTATCGAGCAGCACTTTCAATTCATCCTGCATGGCCTGCGTCAGGTTCAGGAAGCGGCAGCCGATCTGCACCTGTTCGCCCAGCAGGAAGGAGCGGAAGGTGCGCGACAGGCGGATTTCCAGGTCGGCGATCATGACCTTGTCCGGCCCCAGTTCCAGGCGTACGCGCGACAGCTTGCGCCCCACGTACAGGCCCACCGTGTCGCGCGGGTGGGCGCGCATGCCGATGCCGCCGGCCGAGAAATCATACAGCTGCAATTCATACGGACGCCCCTCGAGCACGAAGGCGGCCAGGTAGTACACGCCCAGCGGCGTTTCCAGGCGCGTCGATTCGCGCCGTTCCAGCACCAGGCAATGACTGGGGAAGTTCGTCAGGTAGACGTTCGGCCGTTCGGGATACGCTTGCCATTCGCCATTGATGGTGAATTGCAGTTTGGCGCTTTGCACCCACGACACAAACGTGGCGCCACCCGGGGGCAGGGTCGCGCCTTCATTGAGTTCCAGTACGAATTGCGGCAAGTCATCGTCGACGGACAGGATGCGCGCCATGATGACGTCTTCGCCGCCCGTCGGGTAGATGGAAATGGCATCGCCATTGTCAGCCAGGCTGCACAGGGTTTCGCCGATATCCCACGGATCGCTCATATGGTGCGGCTTGGTGCCGGGCGCCATCGGCTCGGCCACGTCAGCCAGGCTGGGCGCGCCTTTGCGCAGGGGATTGGGGATGGGATCGTTCACGACAGCGTATCTCTTTTATTCTAATGGGGAATAGTGTATAGGTTTAAAGCAATATTTACTAAGTAAATCACAATAATTGTTTTTATATCACTATATTCCTGTTGCTTATGTATCCTGGACTGGCATGCCGGCTTGATGTCGCCGCTTAAAACTGTTCGTCCGCGCTCAGGTAACGCCATTGGCCCGTCGGCAAGTCGCCCAGCTTGACCTTGCCGATGCGTACGCGTTTCAACCCCAGCACTTTCAGGCCCACGGCTTCGCACATGCGGCGGATCTGGCGTTTCTTGCCTTCGCGCAAGGTGAAGCTCAGCTGGTCTTCATTTTGCCAGCGCACCTTGGCCGGCAGCAGCGGCTTGCCGTCGAGCCACAGGCCGTGGTTGAGCTTTTTCAGCTCGCTGTCGGGCAGGGTGCCGCCCTTGGTGTAGCTCACGCGCACCAGGTATTCCTTGTCGATGTCGGTATCGTGGCCGATCAGCTGCTTGGCCACGCGCCCATCCTGCGTCAGGACCAGCAAGCCGACGGAATCGATGTCCAGGCGGCCGGCGGCCACCAGGCTGCGCAGCTGGGTCGGGTGGAACTGTTCCGGGCTGCGGTCTTCCGCCCAGCGGTTTTCCGCCTTGATCAGGGCCACGGCGGGCGTGTAGCCGTCTTCGGCCTGGCCGCTGACATAGCCGACGGGTTTGTTGATCAGCACGGTGACGCGCTTCGATTGCTCGGCCGCCGCCTGGCGTTCCACGGTGACGCGCTGGCTGGGGTAGACCTTGCTGCCCAGCTCGGATACCACCTTGCCATCCACGCGGACCCAGCCGCGGGCGATCCATTCATCGGCTTCGCGGCGCGAGCACAGGCCCAGTTCGGACATGCGTTTGGACAAGCGTAATAATTCTTCGGTCATGTTGTTTCAGTTTCAGTAAGGGTAGGCGTTGCGCGGTAAGTCTAGACTTTCAGCGCATCGAGTAAATCGGTTTCCAGCAATATCTGGTTGCGGGCATTGTTGAGCGCAGGGCCGTCGACGAGGAAGACGTCTTCGACCCGCTCGCCCAGGGTCATGATCTTGGCCGTGTGCAAGTTGATGCGGTACTTGGTCAGCACGTTGGCGATCGCGTACAGCAAGCCCGTGCGGTCGTTGGCGGCCACCGACAGCAGGTAGTACTGGCCCTTTTCATCGGGCCGCAAGTCCACCGTCGGCTGGAAGGGGAAGGTGCGCGACAGGCGCGACAGCCGTCCCTTGCCCGGCGGCGGCAGCGGCGTCTGCGACTGCAGCAGTTCGCCCAGCTCATGCTCGATCAGGCTGATGATGTCGCGGTAGCTCTTGGCGAAGTTCTGCTCGGTGACGAGGAAGGTGTCGAGCGCATAGCCATTTTTCGTCGTGTGGATCTTTGCGTCGAGGATGCTGAAATTCTTGCGGTCGAAATAGCTGCAGATGCGCGCGAACAGGTCGGGCTGGTCGGGAATGTACACGGCCACCTGCAAGCCTTCGCCGATGGGCGCCAGCCGGCATTTTACCACCGGCAACTTGCTGTCGAGCTTGTCATACAGCGAGCGCGTCTGCCAGGCGATGTCGGACGCGTCGTGGCGCAGGAAATACGCCACGTCCAGCTGCTGCCACAGTTTCAGATGGGCGTCCGGCGGCAAGCCGTACAGGCGCAGGGTGGCCAGCGCTTCCTGCTGGCGGTTCTTGAGCTCGCGGTCGGCCGTGTGCGGCTCGCCGCCCAGCACGCGCAGGGTGATCTTGTACAGGTCCTCCAGCAGCTTGCCCTTCCAGGCATTCCACACCTTCGGGCTGGTGCCGCGGATGTCGGCCACCGTCAGCAGATACAGGCCCGTCAGGTGGCGCTCGTCCTTGACCACTTTCGCAAAGGCAGCGATGACGTCGGGATCGGACAAGTCCTGCTTTTGCGCCACTTGCGACATGGTCAGGTGATTTTCCACCAAGAAAGCCACCAGTTCCGTGTCTTCTTCCGACAGGCCGTGCTCCTGGCAGAACTGGGTGGCGTCGGCCACGCCCAGCTTCGAGTGGTCGCCGCCGCGGCCCTTGGCGATGTCGTGGAACAGGGCCGCCACGTACAGCAGCCACGATTGCGAGAAATCGGCCATCAGCTGGCTGCAGAACGGGTATTCGTGCGCGTGTTCGCTCATGGTGAAGCGGCGCATATTGCGCACCACCATCAAAATGTGCTGGTCGACCGTGTACACGTGGAACAGGTCGTGCTGCATCTGGCCCACGATGCGGCGGAAATTCGGCAGGTAGCGCCCCAGGATGCTCATCTCGTTCATGCGCCGCAGCGCGTGGATGATGCCGACCGGGGCTTGCATGATGCGCAGGAAGAGGGCGCGGTTGACGGGATCCTGGCGGAAAGCGGCGTCGATCTTGAAGCGCGCGTGCCACAGCGCCCGCGTGGCGCGCGACGTCATGCCCTTCAGGGCCGGGCGCTCCGTCATCAGGACGAAGATTTCCAGCATGGCCGACGGGTATCGTTCGAACGTATCGTCGGCGCTGATGTCGATCAGGCTGTTGACTTCATTGAAGCGTTCGTTGATGGGCACTGCCACGTCGTCTTGCGGGAACAGCCGTGCCTCGATGTTTTGCAGCAAAATCGTGTTGAGCTGGGTCACCGTCTTGGCGGCCCAGTAATAGCGCTGCATCAGGAATTCGCTGGCGCGGCGCATGTGCGGCCCGCTGCCTGTCGCTTGCAGGCCCAGCGATTCGGCGATCGCCGTCTGCACGTCGAACACGAGGCGGTCTTCGCGCCGCCCTGCGTGCAGGTGCAGGCGCACGCGGATATCCTTGAAGGCGCGCTCCTTTTCCATCAGCTGGCGCGCTTCCGTCAGGGTGATCAGGCCGCCCGTGGCCAGCGTGCGCCACGAGTTCGCCAGGCCGGCCGCCTTGGCCACCCACAGGATGACCTGCAGGTCGCGCAGGCCGCCCGGGCTTTCCTTGCAATTCGGTTCCAGGCTGAAGGCCGTGTCTTCGTATTTGGCATGGCGCTGGCGCATTTCCGCCGTTTTTGCCTGGAAGAAGGCCTGCGGGTCCATCGCCGCGTCATAGCGCTGCTGCAATTGTGCGAACAAATCCGCGTTGCCGCACACGAGGCGCGCTTCGAGCAAGCTCGTCTGCACGGTGATGTCGGCCTTCGATTCGACCAGGCACTCGTCGACCGTGCGGATGCTGTGGCCGATTTCCAGGCCCAGGTCCCACAGCAGCTGCACCAGTTCCTCGAGCTTTTCCTGCGTGGCCGCATCGGGCGCCTGTTGCAGCAGGATCAGCAGGTCGACGTCGGAATACGGAAACAGTTCGCCGCGGCCATAGCCGCCCACCCCCACCAGGGCCGTGCCTGGCGGCAAGCCCGCTTCCTGCCACGCGCGCGCCAGCACGCCATCGACGCTGTGACGCAGGCTGCGCAGCAGTTTTTCAGGCTTGCCGTCGGCCTGGAAGGCCGCAATGACGACCTGGCGGTCGGCTTTCAGTTGCTGTTTCAGCTGTTCCCGAACTTGCTTTTTCATCTGGGCCCTGGGTGGCGGTGGGTCGGGTTTGATCGATCAGGCTTTATTGACGATAAAGGCGGGCGGCGGCGGCATGCCGGGCGAGACGGTCAGCACTTCATAGCCCGTTTCCGTGACCAGCACTGTGTGTTCCCATTGCGCCGACAGGCTGCGGTCCTTGGTTTTGATGGTCCAGCCATCGTTCATTTCGCGGATTTCGCGCCGGCCCGAGTTGATCATCGGCTCGACGGTGAAAATCATGCCCGCTTCCAGGCGCTCCAGGGTACCTGGTTTGCCGTAATGCAATACCTGCGGTTCTTCGTGGAAGACCTTGCCGATGCCGTGGCCGCAGAACTCGCGCACCACGCTGTAGCCGGCTTTTTCCGCGTGCTGCTGGATGGCGTGGCCGATATCGCCCAGGTGGGCGCCCGGCTTGATCTGGTCGATGCCCAGCCACATGCACTCATAGGTGATCTCCGACAGGCGCTTGGCCAGGATGGTCGGCGTGCCGACGAGGAACATGCGGCTGTTGTCGCCGTGGTAGCCATCCTTGATGACGGTGATGTCGAGGTTGACGGAGTCGCCGCTCTTCAAGACCTTGTCGCCGGGAATGCCATGGCAGATGACGTCGTTGACGGAGGTGCAGATGGCCTTCGGGTAGGGCGTGTAGCCGGGCGGGCAGTAGTTCAGCGGGGCAGGGATGGTGCCCTGCACGTTGACCATGTATTCATGGCAAAGGCGATCCAGTTCGCCCGTCGTGACGCCGACCTTGACGAAGGGGGTGATGTAGTCGAGCACTTCGGCGCCGAGCTTGCCGGCAACGCGCATGCCTTCGATGTCGGCGGCGGTATTGATACGGATGGTGGACATGGTGTAATTCGCAATCTGCAAGAATTCAGGTGAAAAGCACAGACGATTCCTGCTGTATGGGGAAAAGTCTGCAAATATCTCGAAATTATAAACGAGGCGCCCTGAATCCGCCGCCTCCTTCCTATGGACGGGAAGGGAATTATGCGTGGAAAACGGATGAAAAGACGGTGCCGCCACGCCTTGCACCATCATGGTGCGTTAGGTGTTTCCATAGCGCGCGCGATTTGCGGCGTGGGCTTGATGCTGCAGGCATTTCAGTGTAGAATCCCGGGTTGCTTGAATTCTCTTTTAAGCAATGCAGTAAAACAGTGTCTTTAATTTATATAAACACGCGAATCCGGTCGACAAGGGTGCCTGTATGGTGACTGATCGGATTCCAGACCCAACCCTGGAGTTAATAATGTCCGTAACAATGCGCGAAATGCTGGAAGCCGGTGTCCACTTTGGTCACCAAACCCGTTTTTGGAATCCAAAAATGGCACCGTTCATCTTCGGCCATCGCAACAAGATCCACATCATCAACCTGGAAAAAACCATGGCGATGTACCAGGACGCAATGAAGCACGTGCGTCAACTGGCTGCAAACCGTGGCACCATCCTGATGGTTGGCACCAAGCGTCAAGCTCGCGAAATCATCGCTGCTGAAGCACAACGCGCTGGCGTGCCTTTCGTTGATCAACGTTGGTTGGGCGGCATGCTGACCAACTTCAAAACGATCAAAACCTCGATCAAGCGTCTGAAGGACATGGAAGTGATGATCGAAGACGGTTCGATCGAGAAGCTGTCGAAAAAAGAAGCGCTGATGTTCTCCCGCGAAATGATCAAGCTGCAAAAATCGATCGGCGGCATCAAGGACATGGGCGGCGTTCCTGACGCAATCTTCGTTGTCGACGTCGGCTACCACAAAGGTGCGATCACCGAAGCAGCTAAACTGGGTATCCCGGTCATCGGCGTTGTCGATACCAACCACTCCCCAGAAGGCGTGAACTTCGTGATCCCAGGTAACGATGACTCCTCGAAAGCCATCATGTTGTACGCTCGCGGTGTTGCTGATGCAATCATCGAAGGCCGTGCAGCTGCCGGTAACGAAGTTGTTGAAATGGTTAAAGCAGCCGCTGGCGACGAATTCGTCGAAGTAAACGAACAGGCTTAATGGCCAGGCTATCGCAGGATAGCCGTTTGTAAGCACAGCAGTAAGGGAAAAGGGGTGGCAGCAGCTCCCCCTTTTTTTTAACAAAAAAACGATAGTGACCGCTGGCGAGGCATGCATGCCCGGCCGCGACTATCGACTCACCGAATCAGGAGAAACACATGGCAGCGATTACAGCAGCGATGGTAGGCGAATTGCGCGGCAAAACCGACGCACCAATGATGGAATGCAAAAAAGCACTGACCGAAGCCGAAGGCGACATGGCGCGTGCGGAAGAGATCCTGCGCGTCAAGCTGGGCGGCAAGGCATCGAAAGCATCGGCACGCATCACCGCTGAAGGCGTCGTGGCAACCTACATCGCCAACGGCGTAGGCGCCCTGGTCGAAGTGAACTCGGAAACCGACTTCGTTGCGAAAAACGACGATTTCCTGGCACTGGCCAACAACGCTGCCCGTCTGGTAGCGGAACACAACCCGGCTGACGTCGCTGCCCTGCTGGCCCTGCCACTCGACGGCAAGACCCTGGAAGACGTGCGCGCTGCCCTGATCGGCAAAATCGGCGAAAACATGACCATCCGCCGCTTCCAGCGTTTCGAAACCAGCGCCAAGCTGGCTTCGTACCTGCACGGTTCGCGCATTGGCGTGATCGTCGAATTCGACGGCCCTGATGAGCAAGTGGGCAAAGACGTGGCCATGCACATCGCTGCCATGAAGCCAGTGTCGCTGTCGTCGAACGAAGTGCCAGCGGAACTGATCGAAAAAGAGCGTTCGGTTGCACAACTGAAAGCCGAAGAAGACGCAGCCAAAGCGGCTGCCGAAGGCAAGCCAGCGCAATCGCCGGAAATCCTGGCCAAGCGCCTGGAAGGTTCCGTACAGAAGTTCCTGAAAGAAGTTTCGCTGCTGAACCAGGCTTTCGTGAAAAACGACAAGCTGTCGGTTGAGCAAATGCTGAAGGCGGCTAACACCAGCGTCAAAGGTTTTGCCATGTACGTGGTAGGCGAGGGCATCGAGAAGAAGCAAGACGACTTCGCAGCAGAAGTCGCAGCACAGATGGCTGCCTCCCAGGGAGCGTAAGTAAAGCGGGCCGAGAGGCCCGTTTTTTTGGCCCGCCCGCACCTGTCGTGCCGGGCGGCGGCATGGGCAGCTTCCACCCGCCTATCCGGCGCTGCAAGGCGCTGCGCCATGTCATACTCGAATAACCTCATTTATGGAGCCCCAGCTCATGTCAAAACCAGCCTACAAGCGCGTCCTCCTCAAGTTGTCCGGCGAAGCCCTGATGGGCGATGATCCCTACGGCATCAACCGCGCCACGATCGAGCGCATGGTGGCCGATGTGGCCGAGGTGGCGAAGTTGGGTGTGGAACTGGCAATCGTGATTGGCGGCGGCAATATCTTCCGCGGCGTCGCGCCTGGCGCGCAAGGCATGGACCGTGCCACCGCCGACTACATGGGCATGCTCGCCACCGTGATGAACGCACTGGCCTTGGCTGATGCCATGCGCCATGTCGGCATCACCGCGCGCGTCATGTCGGCTATCGGCATCGAACAAGTGGTCGAGCCGTACGTCCGCCCGAAAGCCCTGCAATACCTGGAAGAAGGCAAAGTGGTCGTCTTCGCCGCCGGTACCGGCAATCCGTTCTTCACCACCGACACGGCAGCCGCCCTGCGCGGTTCCGAGATCAGCGCCGAGATCGTCCTGAAGGCCACCAAGGTCGACGGCGTCTACACGGCCGATCCGAAGAAGGATCCGAACGCCACCCTGTTCCACACGATTACGTTCGACGACGCCATCGCCAAGCACCTGCAAGTGATGGATGCCACCGCATTCGCACTGTGCCGCGACCAGAAACTGCCCATCAAAGTGTTTTCGATCACCAAGCCAGGCGCGCTGATGCGCGTCATCATGGGCGAAGACGAAGGCACCCTGGTTCACGTTTAAGGGAAGCGGAGCACCGGGAAACCGTCCATGGCTGCGTTGCAGCGCCTCGCCGTACATTCGGCGCTGCGCCTTGCCCTGAGCGGTTTTCGGCACTCCCGGCTGCGCTAGTGTTCTCATCGCAAGCGAAGTAGCAATATTCATTATTATCAAGACAAGGAGTACAGCAATGTCCTTAGCTGACGTTAAGAAAAATACCCAGGAACGCATGACGAAGTCGCTGGAAACACTGCGGGCCGATCTGGCCAAAGTGCGTACCGGCCGCGCCCATACGGGTATCCTGGACCACGTGATGGTCGAATACTACGGTTCGCCGACGGCGCTGACCCAGGTGGCCAACGTGACCCTGATCGACGCGCGCACCATCGGCGTGCAGCCGTACGAGAAAAAGATGGCCAACACCATCGAAAAAGCCATCCGCGACGCCGACCTGGGCTTGAACCCATCGGCACAGGGCGACCTGATCCGCGTGCCGACGCCGCCGCTGACGGAAGAGCGTCGCAAGGAAATGGTCAAGCTGGTCAAGAGCGAAGCGGAAGACGCGAAGATTGCCGTGCGTAACATTCGCCGCGATGCGAACGAGTCGCTGAAGAAGCTGGTCAAGGAAAAAGCCTGCTCCGAGGATGATGAGCGCCGCTCGTCGGAAGAAGTGCAGAAACTGACGGACAAGTTTATTGCCGACATCGACAAGATGGTTGTCGATAAAGAAAAAGAAGTGCTGACTGTCTAGTTTTCAGTACTTTTGACGCTGCCCGGGAAAGCATGGCTTTTCCGGGCAGTGCTATTTGGCGCATAATAGTTATCTTTTATTTTTGGTATTCGTGTTTTCATGATCTATTCGAGTTCGACAACGGCAGTACCTGAGGTGGGCACGGTGCCGCGCCATGTGGCAATCATTATGGATGGCAATGGCCGCTGGGCAACCAAGCGCTTCCTGCCGCGCGTGGCAGGCCACGTCAAGGGGGCGGACACCGTGCGCCGTGTCGTCGAGACTTGCCTCGACCGGGGCATCGAATATCTGACCCTGTTTGCCTTCAGTTCGGAAAACTGGCGCCGCCCGGAAGAAGAGGTGTCGATGCTGATGCGCCTGTTCGTCACGATGCTGGAACGCGAGGTCGTGCGCATGCACGCCAACGATATCCGCCTGAAGGTCGTGGGCGACCTGTCGCGCTTCAATGAGGAGCTGCAAACCCTGATCGCCAACGCGGAGCGCAAGACGGCGAACAATACGCGCCTGACGGTGTCCATCTGCGCCAACTATGGCGGCCGCTGGGACATCATGCAGGCAGTCAACAAAATGACGGCCGAGGCTGCAGCCAATGGCCAGAGCGCCGGACACGCTTACACGGAAGAGCAACTGGCGCCGCACCTGGCCATGGCCTATGCGCCCGAGCCCGACCTGTTCATCCGCACGGGCGGCGAGCAGCGCATTTCCAATTTCCTCCTGTGGCAACTGGCGTACACTGAGTTGTTTTTTACCGAGACTTTCTGGCCCGACTTCAATGACGAGTGCCTCGACGCGGCAATCGCGTCTTACCAGCAGCGCGAACGGCGCTTTGGCCGTACCAGCGCGCAATTAACCGAAAAGACAAACTGATGCTGAAAACACGGATAATCACCGCCCTGGTCCTCCTGGCGGTCTTGCTGCCGGTTCTGTATCTGAATTATTTCCCCGCCTTCGCCGTGATCGCCACGGCGTTCTTCGGCGCCGCCGTCTGGGAAAGCTTCCGCATCTTCAAAAATCGCCAGGCGCTGCTGATCGCCGCCGTCTGGACTGCCGCCTTCGCCTATACGTTTTTTGTCGGTAACGGCATGGCGCAGCTCAATTTCTGGTTCGCCCTGTGCGTGGCCATCTGGCTGATCCGCTTCGTGCCCTCGCTGGCGACGGGCTTGCCGCCCACCGAAGGCCTGGGCAATACCTTGCTCAGCCTGGTGTATCCGGTGACCATCGTCGGCTGCTTCGTCGCCATCATCGCCTTGTTCCTGCATAGCCCTTTGTACCTGCTGTCCGTCATGGCCCTCGTGTGGATCGCCGATATCGGCGCCTATTTCTCGGGCAAGGCGTTCGGCAAGCGCAAGCTGGCGCCGAGTATTTCCCCTGGAAAATCCTGGGAAGGCGCCATCGGCGGCGGCATCGCCGTGCTCGCCATTGCCGCCATCACCATCGTGGCCGCGCCATCGCTGCCGGTGCTGCAAGACACCTTTGCCGTGCAGCTGCAATTGCGCCGCGGCTGGCTGGTGGCCTTGCTGGTGCTGCTGCTGGTCGTCGCCGCCAGCATCGTCGGCGACCTGTTCGAATCCCAATTGAAACGCCGCGCCGGCATCAAGGACAGCAGCAACCTGCTGCCCGGCCATGGCGGCGTACTCGACCGTATCGACGCGTTGATCCCGGTCCTGCCATTTGCCGCCCTCGTGGCCAGCTGGCTTTAAGGAAACTCATGCAATACATCACCATTCTAGGCGCGACCGGCTCGATCGGCGTGTCCACCCTGGACGTGCTCGCGCGTCATCCGGAGCAATACAGCGTGTATGCGCTGAGCGCCCACAGCCGTGTGGCCGAACTGGCCGCCCAGTGCCTGCAATTCCGTCCCCGGCGCGCCGTCGTCGGCACGGCGGATGCCGCCCTTGAACTGACGCGCTTGCTGAGCGGGCAGGGCGTCGATACGCAAGTCGAGTACGGCGAGGAAGCCCTGTGCGCCATCGCCAGCGCAGCGCAGGTGACGGGCGTGATGGCAGCCATCGTCGGCGCCGCCGGCCTGGCGCCCACCCTGGCTGCTGCGCGTGCCGGCAAGAAAGTATTGCTGGCCAATAAAGAAGCGCTGGTCATGTCCGGCCAGCTGTTCATCGATGCCGTGCACGATAACGGCGCCGTGCTGCTGCCCATCGACAGCGAACATAACGCCATCTTCCAATGCATGCCGCACGCCCATGGCCGCGCGCCTGGCGCCGCCGGCGTGGCGAAAATCGTGCTGACGGCTTCCGGCGGCCCCTTCCTCACGCGCGACGTCGAGACGCTCGACACCGTCACGCCGGACCAGGCATGCAAGCATCCGACCTGGGCCATGGGACGCAAGATTTCCGTCGATTCGGCCACCATGATGAACAAAGGCCTGGAAGTGATCGAGGCGCACTGGCTGTTCGGCGCCCCGGCCGACCAGATCGAGGTGCTGATCCATCCGCAAAGCGTGATCCATTCGATGGTGTCGTACATCGACGGTTCCGTGCTGGCCCAGCTGGGCAATCCGGACATGCGCACGCCGATCGCCCATGCGCTGGCCTATCCGCAGCGCATCGCTTCCGGCGTGGCGCAGCTGGACCTGGCGCAAGTGGCCACCCTGCAGTTCGAACGTCCGGACTTCCGCCGTTTCCCCTGCCTGGCACTGGCCTTCGACGCCTTGCGCGCGGGCGGCACGGCGCCGGCCCTGCTCAACGCGGCCAATGAAGTGGCCGTGCAAGCTTTCCTCGACGAGCGGATCGGCTTCCGCCAGATCGACCGCGTCATCGCGCACGTGATCGAGACGGTGCCGCATGGCGCCGCTTCCAGCATCGAAGCCGTGATGGAGCAGGACCGCCTGGCCAGAGCGGCCGCGCAAGCGTATATCGCGCAAAGGCTGGCTGCATGACGCTCATCACCACGTTGCTGGCCTTTATCGTCGCGCTCGGTTCGCTGATTACCCTGCACGAGCTGGGCCACTACCTGGTGGCGCGCTGGTGCGGCGTGAAAGTGCTGCGTTTCTCGATCGGCATGGGGAAAGTGGTGTATTCGCGCAAGTTTGGCAAGGACCAGACGGAATGGGCGATTTCCGCGCTGCCGCTGGGCGGCTATGTCAGCATGCTCGACAGCCGCGCGCAAGACCTCAGCGATTTGCCGGAAAGCGAATTGCGCCGCGAGTTCACGCGCCAGAGCGTGTGGCGCCGCATCGCCATCGTGGCCGCCGGCCCGCTGGCCAATTTCCTCGTCGCCATCGTGCTGTACGCGGGTCTGTTTATGCATGGCATCGAAGAGCCGTCTAGCAAGCTGGGCCCCGTGGCCGAGCAGACGGCCGCCTATGCGGCCGGCTTGCGCAGCGGCGATACGGTCGAGTCGGTGAATGGCAAGGCCGTGGCCAGCTGGTCCGAACTGCGCTGGGAACTGATCCAGGCCACCCTCGACAAGTTGCCGGCGCGCATCGAAGTGCGCCGTCCCGACCGTGGCCAGCAGGAAGCGACCTTGCCGACGGCCAGCCTGACGGAGACGGACCTCGAAGGCGACGTGCTGGGCAAGCTGGGCCTGACCATGGCCCGTTCCGCGCCCACCCTGATGGAAATCATGCCCGGTGGCGCCGCCGCGCGCGCCGGCCTGCAAAAGGGCGACGAGCTGCTGGCCATCGACGAGCAGCCCGTGCACGACGTGGCGGCCGTCATCGCCACCCTGAGCCAGGCACCGGGCCGGACCCTGCAATTGCAGCTCTTGCGCCAGGGCCAGGACCTGACCTTGCCCATTACGCCGGACGCCGTGCCGGGCGCCGGGGCGGAGGGAGCTGTAACAGTTGGTAAGATACAGGCAAAGCTGGGACAGGTGCCGGATATGATCACCGTGGCATCGGGACCATTCTCTGCCGTAGGCAAGGCGTCCGCCAAGGTCTGGGATACCAGTGTCATGAGCCTGAAAATGCTGGGTAAAATGATCACGGGCCAGGTGTCGCTGAAGAATGTGACGGGGCCCATTACCATCGCCGATTACGCGGGCCAGACGGCGCGCATCGGCCTGGTAAGCTACCTGAGCTTCATCGCCTTCATCAGTATCAGTCTGGGCGTGATGAATTTGCTACCCATTCCTGTTCTGGATGGCGGGCATTTGCTGTATTATTCGCTGGAAGTTTTGACCGGACGCCCCTTGCCGGAGCGCGTAGGCGAGATTGCCCAGCGCCTGGGGATCGGTTTGTTGCTGACCTTGATGGTGCTTGCCGTCTTTAATGACGTGTTGCGATTGCTGAATTAGGGCGGTGGTTGATGCCATTGCGTGAGTCGCACAAGCAATCTTTTGTGTATGTTGTCCATTGATTTACCCATTGAATAACCCCAATGAAATTACATTCTGCTCGTTTTGCCTTGCCTTCCTTTCGCCGCAGCCTGATCGGCGCCGCCGTCATGGCCATCTGTTCCGGCCACGCGCTGGCCGTCCAGCCATTTACTGTCAAGGACATCCGGGTCGAAGGGATCCAGCGTACTGAAGCGGGCACCGTCTTTGCCTACCTGCCGGTGCGGGTCGGCGAAACGTTCTCCGACGAGAAGAGCGTTGCCGCCATCAAGGCCCTGTATGCGACTGGCATGTTCAAGGATGTGCGCCTGGAAGCCGATGGCGACGTGCTGGTGGTGCTGGTCGAGGAACGCCCGGCCATCGCCACCGTGGAATTTACCGGTACCAAGGAATTTGAAAAGGACGTGCTGGTCAAGGCCCTGAAGGAAATCGGCGTCGGTGAAGCCAAGATTTTCGACAAGGCCTCCGTCGACCGCGCGGAACAGGAACTCAAGCGCCAGTATCTGTCGCATGGCCTGTATGGCGTGAAGATCACCACCACCGTTACGCCGATCGAGCGCAACCGCGTCAACGTGGTGTTCGCCGTCGACGAGGGCGACGTGGCCCGCATCAAGCAGATCAACATCGTCGGCAACAAGGCTTTCTCCGACAAGGAACTGCGCGACCAGCTGGCCCTGAACACGGGTGGCTGGTTCAGCTGGTACACCAAGGCAGACCAATATTCGAAGACCAAGCTGACGGGCGATATCGAGTCGCTCAAGTCCTTCTACCTGGACCGCGGCTATATCGAGATGCAGGTCGACTCGACGCAGGTGTCGATCACGCCCGATAAAAAAGATATCTACCTGACGATCAATATCACGGAAGGCGAGAAGTACAAGGTTGCCGGCACCAAGTTCGAAGGCGAGATGTTCGGCCGCGAAGAAGAACTGAAAGCGCTGAACCTGATGCGCGAAGGCGAGATCTACTCGGGCGCGCGCCTGACGGCGACGAACAAGCGCATCCAGGACCGCCTGGCGACCTTCGGCTATGCGTTTGCCAACGTCAACGCCAATCCCGAGATCAACCGCGAAAAGCATGAAGTCGGTTTCACCTTCTTCATCGATCCGGGCAAGCGCGTGTATGTGCGCCATATGAATATCGCCGGCAACACCACCACGCGCGATGAAGTCATCCGCCGCGAATTCCGCCAGTTCGAATCGTCCTGGTACGACAGCAACAAGATCAAGCTGTCGCGCGACCGCGTGGACCGCCTCGGCTACTTCAAGGACGTGACCATCGACACGCCGGAAGCGCAGGGCACGACCGACCAGGTCGACGTCAACGTGACGGTGGTGGAAAAACCCACGGGTAACTTCCTGATCGGCGGCGCTTTCTCGCAGTCGGAAAAGTTCACCCTGTCGGCGTCGATTTCGCAGGCCAACTTCGCCGGTAGCGGCAACACGGTCGGCATCGAACTCAATACCAGCCATTACAGCCGCACGATCGCGTTTTCGCAAACCAATCCGTACTACACGGACGATGGCATTTCGCGCAGCTTCGAAGTCTACCTGCGCACGACGGAACCGCCTGCGCTCAACATCGGCAGCTACAAGATCAAGCAGACCGGTGGCCGCGTCAGTTTCGGCGTGCCGTTCTCGGAAGTCGACACCGTCTTCTTCGGCATCGGCGCCGAGCGCTCGCGCATCGAAACGGACATCACCAGCCCGATCCGCTTCAAGCAGTACGTGATCGACAACGGCGGCCCGTCCGATGGTATCGGTTCGGCCACCACGAATTCCATCCCGCTGACGGCGGCATGGCAGCGCGACAGCCGCGACAGCGCCCTGACGCCATCGATCGGCCGCTACCAGCGCGTCAACCTCGAGGCTGACCTGATCGGCGACCAGAAGTACTTCCGTGCCATCTATGAGCACCAGTATTTCCGTCCGCTGTTCAGCAAGGTCACCCTGGCGCTGAAGGGCGAGCTCGATTACGGCCACGGCATCGGCAAGCACGTCTACCCCGTCTTCAAGAACTTCTACGGCGGCGGCATCGGTTCGGTGCGCGGCTACCTGAGTTCCTCGCTGGGCGCGGTCGAACCGAGCACCAACGATGCCTTGGGCGGCGCGTCGCGCCTGATCGGTAACGCGGAACTGCAGATGCCATTCCCCGGTTCGGGCAATGACCGCAGCTTGCGCTGGTTCGGTTTCCTTGATGGCGGCCAGGTCTACCAGGAAGGCGAAAAAATGCGGATCTCGCAATTGCGCTATTCTGCTGGCTTGGGCATCAGCTGGATTTCACCGGTGGGCCCGCTCAAGCTGAGCTATGCCAAACCGCTGAACGCCAAGCCGACGGACCGCCTGGAGCGCTTCCAGTTCCAGATGGGCACCGGTTTCTAACCGGCCATCTGAACGGGGGCGACAGCTTTTACCTTTTGACCATGGAGTATCATGAACACCGCATCCGCTACCCTGCCCAAGACCCTTGCCGTGATCGCATTGTGCTGGAGTTCGCTGTTGCCGGTGCAGGCGCAGGCTCAGGAGTCGAAGATCGCCTGGATCAGCAGCGAACGTATTTATAACGAATCGAGGCTGGCCAAGCTGGCCAGCGCCAAGCTGGCCGAAGAATTCCGCTCGCGCGAAAAAGCCGTGCAGGAACTGGCGGCCCGCTTCAAGGTCGCCAACGAAGCCCTGGAAAAGGACATGCCGACCCTGAGCGAGGCGGAGCGCGCCAAGCGCCAGCGCGAGTTTTTCGAGCTGGACAAGGAATTGCAGCGCCGCCAGCGCGAGTTCCGCGAAGACCTGAGCCAGCGCACGAACGAAGAGCGCAGCGCCATCGCGGAAAAAGCCAACACCATCATCCAGCAGATGGCGCATATCGAAGGATATGACATCGTGCTGCAGGAAGCCCTGTGGGCCAGCCCGCGCATCGACATTACCGACAAGGTCCTGAAGGCGCTGGACAAGTAATCGAAATGGTTTTAAGCCTGCCGGTGCATGCGCTGCGTGCACTGGCAGGCGTTCTTATAAAGGTAAAAGATGGGCACTCGACTAGGAGAATTGGTCGAACGCTTCGGCGGACAATTGGCGGGCGATCCCAATCTGGAAGTTTCAGGGATCGCACCGCTGGCCGACGCCGGCGCTTCGCACATCAGCTTTCTCAGCAATAGCAAATTCCGCGCACAGGCGGCCCAGAGCGGCGCCGCCGCGCTGATCCTCACGCCGGCCGACGACGCGCTGATCGGCGCCGAGTACGCCGGCGCGCGCATCGTCACCCCGAATCCCTATGTGTATTTCGCGCGCGCGGCGCAGTATTTCGCCGCCCTGCACGAGATCAAGGCGCCAATCGGCATCCATCCGGGCGCCTTTGTCGACGCCAGCGCGCAGGTTGACGCCAGCGCCTCCGTCGGCGTGCACGCGGTGATCGAAGCGGGCGCCGTGATCGGCGCCGGCTGCGTCATCGGCCCCGGCTGCGTGGTGGGGCGCGACGCCGTCATCGGCGCCGGCACGCAATTGCTGGCCAACGTGACCTTCCACGCGCGCTGCGTGATCGGCCAGCGCGGCATCATCCATTCGGGCGCCGTGATCGGCACCGACGGATTCGGCTTCGCCAACGAAGGCGGCGTGTACATCAAGATTCCGCAGACGGGCAGGGTGGTGATCGGTGACGATGTCGACATCGGCGCCAACACCACCATCGACCGCGGCGCACTGGCCGACACCATCATCGAAGATGGCGTCAAGCTCGATAACCAGATCCAGATCGGCCACAACTGCCATATCGGCGCGCACACGGCCATGGCCGGCTGCGTCGGCGTGGCCGGCAGCGCCATCATCGGCAAGTACTGCACCTTTGGCGGCGCCGCCATGGTGCTGGGCCACCTGACCATTGCAGACCGCGTCCATGTGGGCTCGGGCAGCATGGTCTCGCGTTCGATCCTGGAAGCGGGCCAGTACACGGGCTTCTATCCGCTGGCCAAGAACGCCGACTGGGAAAAGAGCGCCGCCATCGTGCGCAACCTGTCAAGCATGCGCGAGAAGATCCGCGCGCTTGAAAAAACAATTAAAACACTGACCACGCAAGACGAAAAATGACTACTGAAAAAAAGACCCTCGACATCCTCGCCATCAAATCGCTGCTGCCGCACCGCTACCCGCTGCTGCTGGTCGACCGCGTGCTGGACTGGGAAGCGGACAAGACCATTACCGCCATCAAGAACGTGACGGTCAATGAAGAGTTCTTCCAGGGACATTTCCCGCACAAGCCGGTCATGCCTGGCGTGCTGATGATCGAAGCGCTGGCGCAGACGGCGGCCTTGCTGTCGTTCCTGTCGATGGGCGTGAAACCGGACGAGAACTCGGTGGTGTACTTCGTCGGCATCGACAATGCGCGCTTCAAGCGTCCTGTCGAACCGGGCGACCAGCTGAAGATGGACGTGGAAATCCTGCGCGTCTCGCGCGGCATCTGGAAATACAAGGCCGTCGGTACGGTCGATGGCAAGCTGGCGGTGGAAGCGGAACTGATGTGCACCATCCGCAGCGCGCAAGATGCGAGCCAGTCTGCGAGCCAGCCAGCGGTGCAGTGATATGGCGGCCATCCACTCAACGGCAGTCATCGACCCGAAGGCCGAGCTCGACAGCTCGGTCGAGGTGGGTCCGTACACCATCATCGGTCCGCACGTGCGCATCGGTGCCGGCACCAAAGTTGGTCCGCATGTGGTCATCGACGGCCACACGACGATCGGCAGCGACAACCACCTGTTCCAGTTTTCTTCCATCGGCGCGCAGCCTCAGGATAAAAAATGGGCGGGCGAGGCGACGCGCCTGGAAATCGGCGACCGCAACACCATCCGCGAGTTCTGCACCTTCAACACCGGTACCGTGCAGGGCGGCGGCGTGACGCGCCTGGGCAATGACAACTGGATCTCGGCATATGTGCACCTGGCGCACGACTGCCTGGTGGGCAACAACACGATCTTTTCGAACAATGCCCAGCTGGCGGGGCACGTGGAGATCGGCGACTGGGTCATCATGAGTGGCTTCGCCAATGTGCACCAGTTCTGCAAGATCGGCGCGCACGCCTTTGTCGGCATGAGCACCAGCCTGACACAGGACGTGCCGCCGTTCGTGCTCCTGAACGGCAATCCGGCGCAGGCCCATGGCGTCAATATCGAGGGATTGAAACGCCGCGGCTTTACGCGCGAGCAGATCAACGGCATCCGCACCGCGTACAAGCTCATTTACCGCTCGGGACTGACCCTGGAAGAATCCAAGGCGGCCCTGTTCGAAGAAGAAGCGGCATCGTCGCCCGAGGTGGCGCAACACATTCGCGCCATGCGCGAATTTTTGGGCGTGGCGTCGCGTGGCATCGTCCGCTGACCACGCCAGCGGCCTGCCGGTCGCCAACGTCGCCATCGTCGCCGGCGAGGTGTCGGGCGACCTGCTGGCCAGCCGGCTGCTGTCCGGCCTCGTGCCGCAGCTGCCCGGCACGCGCTTCCATGGCATCGGTGGCGAGCACATGGCCAAGCAGGGGTTTGTATCCGACTGGCCGCTCGACAAGCTGACCGTGCGCGGCCTGTTCGAGATCATTCCCCGCTACCGCGAGATCAAGGGCATCCAGAACGCGCTGCGCGACCAGTTGCTGGCCGAGCGTCCCGCCGTCTTCATCGGCGCCGACTACCCGGGCTTCAACCTGGGACTCGAGCAGCAGCTGAAGGAAGGCGGCATCCCCACCGTGCACTACATCGGGCCGCAGATCTGGGCCTGGCGCGGTGGGCGCATCAAGAAAATCATCAAGGCCGTCTCGCACATGCTGGTGATCTTCCCGTTCGAGGAAGAGATCTACCGCAAGGCAGGCGTGCCCGTCACCTATGTCGGGCATCCGCTGGCCGAGATGATCCCCCTGCAGCCCGACGAGGCGGCCGCGCGCCGTGTCCTGGGCTTGCCGGAAGACGCGAACGTCGTGACCCTGATGCCGGGCAGCCGCATGGGCGAACTCAAATACAATACGGTGGCGTTTGTCGGCGCCTGCAAGCTGCTGCTGGCGCGCGACCGCTCCCTGCGTTTCGTTGCGCCCATGGCTGGCGAAAAGCAGCGTCAGTACTTTTTGCAATTGATCCGTGAGGCGGGCTTGCAGGACGTCGAAATCCTGCTCACCGATGGCGGCTCGCATACCGCCATCTGCGCCGCCGATGCGGTGCTGGTGGCCTCGGGCACGGCGTCGCTGGAAGTGGCGCTGTACAAGAAGCCCATGGTCATCGCCTACAAGATGATGCGCGCTTCGTGGGAAATCATGCGCCACATGGGCTACCAGCCGTGGATAGGTTTGCCGAACATCCTGGCGCGCGATTACGTGGTGCCCGAGCTGCTGCAAAACGCGGCCAGTCCGCAAGCGCTGGCCGACGCCATGTGGCAGCAGCTGAGCGACGTGCCGGGCCGTTTGCGCCTGGTGCAGCGCTTCACGGACATGCACCACAGCCTGCTGCGCGACAGCGCGCGCGAAAGCGCCAACGCCGTCATGCAGGTCATCGCCGCCAACCGCAAGTAATTCCCGATCACCGCTTCAACCGCAGTACCAACCAAAGATTCAACGTGAAAAATATCTATCCTGGTCTGTTTGACGACTTGCCATTCTCGCTCGACGAAATCATCTGCGGCGTCGACGAGGCAGGCCGCGGTCCGCTGGCCGGCCCCGTCTTCGCCGCCGCCGTGATCCTCGACCCGAACCAGCCCATCGACGGCTTGCGCGACTCGAAGAAACTCAGCGAAGCCAGGCGCGACCTGCTGGCGCCGCAAATCAAGGCCAAGGCCCTGGCCTGGGCCATCGCCGAAGCGTCGGAAGAGGAAATCGACCGCCTGAACATTCTGCAGGCGTCGATGCTGGCCATGCGCCGCGCCGTCGAGGCGCTGGCAACCGTGCCGACCCTGGCCCTGATCGACGGCAACCGCTGCCCCGTGATGCCGATACGCGGCATGGCCATCATCGGCGGCGACGATAAGGTCGATTCGATTTCCGCCGCCTCGATCCTGGCCAAGACGGCGCGCGACGCGGCCCTGGTGCACCTGCATGCGGCCTATCCCGAGTACTGCTTCGACCAGCACAAGGGTTATGGCACGAAATTGCACCTGGAACGCCTGCACCTGCACGGCGCCTCGCCCGTGCACCGCCGCTCGTTCGCGCCCGTGCGCAACGTGATCGCCCTGTTCGGCGGACAGGAGGTGGCGGCATGAAGACGATCACCTCGCGCGACAATGCGCAATACAAGGATTTATTGAAGCTGGCGGGCAGTTCGCAGGCGCGCCGCAAGTCGGGCCGCACTTTGCTCGACGGCGTGCACCTGTGCCAATCCTACCTGCAGCTGCGCGGCATGCCGGAGCAGTGCATCGTCAGCGAAAGCGCCTTGCGCAATCCGGAAGTGATGGAGATCGTCGGCCAGCTGGAAAGCCAGCGCGCGCACGTACTGGGCTTGCCCGACGCGCTGTACCACGCGGTGAGCCAGGTCGAACATGGCGTGGGCGTGATGTTCCTCATCGAGACGCCGGAACGGGCCGTCACGCAGCCCCTGAGCGTGTCGGCCGTGCTGCTCGATAACCTGCAAGACCCGGGCAACGTGGGCTCCATCCTGCGCAGCGCGGCTGCCGCCGGCATCACGCAGGTGTACTGCAGCGCCGGCACGGCCTTCTGCTGGTCGCCCAAGGTGCTGCGCGCGGCGATGGGCGCGCACTTCGTGCTCGACATCTTCGAAAACGTCGATCTGGCGGCACTGGTCGCCGACGCGAAAGTGGCGACACTTGCCACCAGCGGCTATGCCACGCAGCGATTGTACGACGTCGACCTGCGCCAGCCCGTCGCCTGGCTGTTCGGCCATGAAGGGCAGGGCGTGGCCGACGACCTGCTGTCGATGGCGACGCACCAGGTGGTCATTCCGCACCTGGGCCAGATCGAATCGCTGAACGTGGCCGCCTGCGCCGCCGTGTGCTTCTTCGAGCAGCTGCGCCAGGGCCAGTCCTGACACTTTCACACCAAGGCCCGCCATGCCTGATCATCCGGTTTTTCCTTCGCTCGCCGACGGTGCCGCACGCGACGAGGCCTGGTGGCGCCAGGTCGCCGCGTTCTATCCCGCGCCGCCAGACGCTATCGTCAATCTCGAACACGGCTATTTCGGTGCCATGGCCGCCCCCGTGCAAGCGGCCTTCGAGCAGGCCGTGCGCTACACCAACGAGCAACTGAGTCCCTTCGTGCGCGGCGAGTTCACGCGCACGCATGTGGATATTCTGCGCCAGCGCGTCGCCGCGCTGATTCACGCGCAGCCGCACGAGATCCTGCTGACCCGCAGCGGCACCGAGTCCATGCAGGTGCTGATCACGCAATACCACGGCCTGGCGCCCGGCGATACGGTGCTGTGGAGTAATCTCGATTATCCGGCCATGCGCACGGCCATGCGCTGGCTGGCGCAGCGCCGTGGCGTCACCAGCACACAAGTCACCTTGCGCTTGCCCATCGGCGATGACGAGATCATCGCCCGTTACGCGCAAGCCATGCGCCAGGCCGTCAAGCCCAAGTTGCTGCTGCTGTCGCAGGTGACGCCGGCCAATGGCCAGCAACTGCCGTTGCAGGCCATCATGGCGCTGGCGCGCGAACACGGCATCGACGTGCTGCTCGACAGCGCCCATGCGCTGGGGCAGGTCGACGTCGACGTGCAAGCCATGGGCATCGATTTCGCCGGTTTCAATCTGCACAAATGGCTGGGGGCGCCGGCGGGACTCGGTGTCGTGTATATCCGCGCGTCGCAGCTGCACAAGATCGAGCCGCATTGTGGCGACGACGATTATCCGCTTGACGATATCCGCAGCCGCCTGCACATGGGCATGCCGCCGATCGGCGCCATCCTGGCCGCGCCCGCCGCCTTGGACTTCCATGCGCGCCTGGGCGGCACGCCGGCCAAGAGGGAACGCCTGGCCTGGCTGCGCAATTACTGGGTCGAACGGGTGGCGCAGTTGCCCGGCGTGCGCATCCTGTCGCCGCTCGATGCAAAACGCGGCACGGCGCTCGTCGCCTTTGCCGTCGACGGCATGGAGGCGCGCGCGCTACAGCAAGCCTTGCTGCAGCGCTTTGGCATATTCACCGTGCAGCGCAATATCGGCGATGCCGACGTCGTGCGCGCCACGGTGGCCGTCACGACCACCACCGCTGAACTGGACCAATTGGTGGCGGCGCTGACGGTGCTTTCGAGAGAAACGAACACCTGACCAAACCGTAGCGAGCGTACGCGCAGCAGGTTTGGTCCGGCGTGCTAGTACTCGCGGCGGTTCGGCTTAATCTCTTGCAGGATCGTCGTGGAGATCTCTTCGATCGACTTGGTGGTCGAGGAGAGCCAGCGGATGCCTTCGCGTTTCATCATCTTTTCCGCCTCGTTGACCTCGTAACGGCAATTTTCGATGGCCGCATACTTGCTTCCAGCGCGTCTTTCGTTGCGTATTTCCGACAAACGTTCGGGCGTAATGCTTAATCCGAAAATTTTATTCTTAAATTCCAGCAGCGCCGATGGCAGCTTGTCGCGCTCGAAATCGTCGGGAATCAGCGGATAATTGGCCGCCTTGATACCGTATTGCATGGCCAGATACAGGCTGGTCGGGGTCTTGCCAGAGCGCGAAACACCCACCAGAATGACATCGGCCGAGGACAGGTTCTTGTGCGACTGGCCATCGTCGTGCGCCAGCGAATAGTTGATCGCCTCGATGCGGTTCTTGTATTCCTCGCTGTCGACGATGTTGTGCGAGCGCCCGATGGTGTGGGTCGACATTACGCCCAGTTCCTGCTCCAGCGGGGCGACAAAGGTCTGGATCAGGTCCATGTGCATGCCGCTGGACTTGCGGATCACGGCCGACAGGTCGTTCTTCACGAGGGTGGAGAAAATGATCGGGCGCTGGCCATCGGCGGCGAAGGCTTCGTTGATCTTGCGCGCCGCATCGTAGGCCTTGTCCATGGTATCGATGAAGGGCAGGCGGATCTGGCGGAAGCGCAGATCGAACTGCGTCAGCACCGAGTGGCCGAACGTCTCGGCGGTGATGCCGGTGCCGTCGGAAACGAAGAAGACGGTGCGGGCCGCAGGGGGCAGGGGAGGGCGTGGTTCTTGTGTCATGGGTCTTCGGATCGAGATTGTGCGTCGTCAATTTGCGCCGCACAAGGTAAAATGGCTGCAACGGTATGATTGTGCTGCACGACGCCAAGAATAACAAGAAGACTGTCTGTGCGCCGCGCGTAAAGATTTCTATCATCAGTAAGGGTGTCATTATGACCAACGCAGTATCGCAACAGCAGGAAGACAAGGACGCGGTGTATGTTGCCTCGTTCGAGCATTTGCGCATGACGGATGTCGAATCCGTCGGCGGCAAGAACGCCTCCCTGGGCGAAATGATCAGCCAGCTGGCGGAAGCCGGCGTGCGCGTGCCCGGTGGCTTCGCCACCACGGCGCAGGCATTCCGCGATTTCCTCTCGTATAGCGCCAACGGCGGCTTGCCGCTGGCCGAACGCATCGCCCAGCGCCTCGAAGGGCTGAACATCGATGACGTGCGCTCGCTGGCGCAAGCCGGTGCCGAGATCCGTCAATGGATCGTCGAAACGCCGTTCCAGCCACGCCTGGCCGCTGAAATCGATCAGTTCTACGCCAAACTGGTGGCCGATTCCGACACCGAAATGTCGTTTGCCGTGCGTTCCTCGGCCACGGCGGAAGACTTGCCGGACGCGTCTTTTGCCGGTCAGCAAGAAACCTTCCTGAACGTGGTCGGCATCGACAACGTGCTCGAAGCCATGAAACAGGTGTTCGCGTCGCTGTACAACGACCGCGCGATCTCGTACCGCGTGCACAAGGGCTTTACGCACGCTGAAGTGGCCTTGTCGGCCGGCGTGCAGCGCATGGTGCGTTCCGACCTGGGCGCGGCCGGCGTGATGTTCACCATCGACACGGAATCGGGCTTCAAGGACGTGGTCTTCGTCACCTCCAGCTATGGCCTGGGCGAGACTGTGGTACAGGGCGCCGTCAATCCCGACGAGTTCTATGTGCACAAGCCGATGCTGGAAAAAGGCAAGTCGCCTGTAATCCGCCGCAATATCGGCTCGAAGCTGCTGAAGATGGAATTCACGAACGAAGCGAAAGCCGGCCGTTCCGTGAAAACCGTCGACGTGCCCGTCGAAATGCGCAACCGCTACTCGCTGAACGACAGCGAAGTGGTGGAGCTGGCAAAGTACGCCGTCATCATCGAGAACCACTACGGCCGTCCGATGGACATCGAGTGGGGCAAGGATGGCCGCGACGGCAAGCTGTACATCCTGCAAGCGCGTCCTGAAACCGTCAAGTCGCAGCAAAAGGCGACCGACGTGCAGGAACGCTTCAAGCTGAAAAGCACCGGCACCGTGCTGACGTCCGGCCGCGCCATCGGCCAGAAGATCGGCGCCGGCCCCGTGCGCGTGATTCACGACCCGGCCGACATGGAGCGCGTGCAGCCAGGCGACGTGCTCGTTGCCGACATGACGGACCCGAACTGGGAACCGGTCATGAAGCGCGCGTCGGCCATCGTCACCAACCGTGGCGGCCGTACTTGTCACGCAGCAATTATTGCCCGTGAACTCGGCGTGCCTGCCGTCGTCGGCTGCGGCGACGCGACCGAGGTGCTGAAAGACGGCACGTTTGTCACCGTGGTCTGCTCGGAAGGCGACGAAGGCAAGATCTACGATGGCTTGCTGGAAACGGAAGTGTCGGAAGTGTCGCGCGGCGAATTGCCGAAACTCGATACCAAGATCATGCTCAACGTGGGCAATCCGCAGCTGGCGTTCGACTTCCAGTCCGTGCCGAATGCGGGCGTGGGCCTGGCGCGCCTGGAATTCATCATCAATAACAATATTGGTGTGCATCCGCGCGCGATCCTCGAATACCCGAACATCGATGCCGACCTGAAAAAGGCCGTGGAATCGGTGGCGCGCGGCCACGCTTCGCCGAAAGCGTTCTATATCGACAAGCTGGCCGAAGGCATCGCCACCATCGCCGCCGCGTTCTGGCCGAAGAAAGTCATCGTGCGCCTGTCCGACTTCAAGTCGAACGAGTACAAGAAGCTGATCGGCGGTTCGCGCTACGAGCCGGACGAGGAAAACCCGATGCTGGGCTTCCGCGGCGCGGCGCGCTACCTGTCGGCCGACTTCTCCGAAGCGTTCAACATGGAATGCGAAGCGATGAAGCGCGTGCGCAATGACATGGGCCTGACGAACGTGGAAATCATGGTGCCATTCGTGCGCACCCTGGGCCAGGCCGAGAAAGTCATCGACTTGCTGGCAAAGAATGGCCTGAAGCGCGGCGAGAACGACTTGCGCGTCATCATGATGTGCGAAGTGCCGTCGAACGCCATCCTGGCCGACCAGTTCCTCGACCATTTCGACGGCTTCTCGATCGGTTCGAACGACCTGACCCAGCTGACCCTGGGCCTGGACCGCGATTCCGGCATGGAATTGCTGGCCGCCGACTTCGACGAGCGCGATCCTGCCGTGAAAGCGCTGCTGGCCCTGGCCATAAAGGCTTGCCTGGCACGCGGCAAGTACATCGGCATCTGCGGCCAGGGTCCTTCCGACCATCCGGATTTTGCCGTCTGGCTGATGGAGCAGGGCATCGAGTCGATGTCCCTGAATCCGGACTCGGTGATCGATACGTGGCAAAAGCTCGCTGCGCTGAAAGCGTAAGCGTCTTTCCGGTCCGTTGAAAAACCCGCTGCCGCTCACCCGGCAGCGGGTTTTTTTATGCCTGCCGTGCGGCGCACGGCAGTATCCGATGGGCTTGCGCCAGATCAGCTAAAATGATTCCACCAATACATTGAAACGGGAGTTCACATGGCAAGCAAGAAACCGAGCAAAGTGGCAAAGATCGACATCGGCATTTCCGAAGCGGACCGCGCGAAAATTGCGGAAGGCCTGTCCGGCCTGCTGGCCGACAGCTACACCTTGTACCTGATGACCCACAATTTTCATTGGAACGTCAAGGGGCCGATGTTCAACACCCTGCACCTGATGTTCATGACGCAATACACGGAGCAGTGGGCCGCGCTGGACCTGATCGCCGAGCGCATCCGCGCCCTTGGCTATCCGGCGCCGGGCACCTACAAGGAATTCGTCAAGCTCGCGTCGATCAAGGAAATCGACGGCGTGCCGCCGGCGCTGGACATGGTCAGCCACCTGGTATCGGCGCAGGAAGCGACCGCGCGCACGGCGCGCCGCCTGTTCCCGCTGCTGGAAAAAGCCAATGACCAGCCGACGGCCGACCTGATCACGCAGCGCCTCGATTTGCATGAGAAGACGGCGTGGATGTTGCGCAGCCTGCTGGAGGAATAAACGCCGGGCCGGCGCCGCTAATTCGCCCCTGGCTATTGACGCCATCCGGAATTGCGTTAGACTGCTTGTATATAGGTGTTTGGCAAGAATAATATCAGGCAGTACTGCGCATTAAACCCCGTCGCTTATATAGGCTGCGGGGTTTTTTATTTTGGATTCACAAAGATGGAGGCATCATGGCTGAATGGGTAGGCTGGTTTGTCGCGGCTGGCGCGGTATTGATCCTGGAATTATTTACAGGCACGTTTTATCTGCTGATGATCGCCATCGGCATCGGTGCTGGCGGACTGGTGGCGCTGGCGGGTGGAAATGGCAGCTGGCAGGCCCTGACGGCCGCCGTGGTCGGCGTGGCCGCCACGCTGTTATTGCGGCGCAGCCGTTTTGGCAGGGCGGGGCGGCGCGATGCGGCGCAGGATCCGAATGTGAATCTGGATATCGGCCAAAGCGTGTCGGTCGCGCATTGGGTCGATGGCGCGGCGCGCGTCATGTATCGCGGCGCCTTGTGGGATGTGGAACTGATACCCGGCAGCGATACGCAGGCCGGTCATTACACCATACGTGCCGTGCGCGGCAGCCGTTTGATTGTTGGATAACCTGGAGAATAGATTATGGAAGTAAGTATCGGAAGCATGTCGCTGATCTTGTTATTGCTGGCGTTGGTATTTGTCTTCAAGACGGTCAATGTGGTGCCGCAGCAGCATGCCTGGGTGGTGGAGCGCTTGGGCAAGTTCCATGCGGTATTGGGTCCTGGCTTGAATATTGTCGTGCCTTTTGTCGACCGCATCGCTTACAAGCATGTGCTCAAGGAAATTCCACTCGATGTGCCGCCGCAGGTGTGCATTACGCGTGACAATACGCAATTGCAGGTCGATGGCATTCTGTATTTCCAGATTACCGATGCCATGCGTGCTTCATATGGCTCGTCGAATTATATTGCCGCCATTACGCAACTGGCGCAAACGACCTTGCGTTCGGTGATCGGTAAAATGGAACTCGACAAGACATTTGAAGAACGCGACCATATCAATACGGCCATCGTGAATGCCATCGATGAATCGGCGGCGAATTGGGGCGTCAAGGTATTGCGCTATGAAATCAAGGATTTGACGCCGCCCAAGGAAATCCTGCATGCGATGCAGGCGCAGATTACGGCCGAGCGCGAAAAGCGCGCGCTGATTGCCGCTTCGGAAGGGCGCAAACAGGAGCAGATCAATATCGCCAGCGGCGAGCGTGAAGCGAATATTGCCCGTTCGGAAGGCGAGAAGCAGGCATCGATCAACCGCGCCGAAGGCCAGGCCACGGCCATCGTCGCGCTGGCGCAGGCCAGCGCCGAAGCGTTGCGCCAGGTGGGCGCCGCCATCCGCGAGCCGGGCGGTGAAGATGCCGTCAACCTGAAAGTGGCCGAGCAGTATGTGGGCGCCTTCGCACAATTGGCGAAAACGAATAACTCGATTATCGTGCCGGCCAATCTGGGCGATATGAGCGGTTTGATCGCCACGGCGATGCAGGTGGTAAAAACGCAGAAGCCGAAAAGTGGCGTGGCTATTCCGTGATTGACTGCAGCTTGGGTGAATAGCAAATCCGTAGCAAGTTTGTCCTCAATACTGCCCGCTGTATAGCGGGCAGTTTGCATTTGCGCCGCCATGATTATCTGGCGGCAGCAGGGAAAGAGTATCTGCGGGCGAATGCCTAACGCTGATAATATTTTCTTCATGCTATGCTGTGCGCACTTTCTCGATTATGTGCTCTCGTGCGGCGCTGATTTCTTTGAATGGCGTAAAATCTGCCGCGCATGCATGGCGATGATTGCGCCTATGTCCGGTGTGGATGTCGGATGGCGTTTGATGCGATGCGCGATTGGCGATAGTATTGGCTCGTAGCTATTTTCGAATTGCAATTTAGAATTACTATAAATTGCAATGAAACAAAAAATATTGGAGAATAAATGGGGCCGATGGCGCTGTATTGCATCGCTACCGCACAAAGCAGAGGTAGAGGTACCTGGGCAGGCGGTCCATGTGCGATGTTCCCTTCTTGATTGATGATTTGCATCGCTTGAAAGCCGGGGAAGTCGGTTTTTTGGTAAAAGAATTGTAAAAAACAATCAAATCTTTAGAAAAATCACCGCAGTCGCGTTACAATTGGATAGAATTTAACTGTTCAGTTATATTTTTCAACTCACACAAGGAAATATCATGGATCTGTCCAGCTTATCCCTGTCCGAACTGCGCACCTTGCAGGACGACATCAAGAAGCAAATGAAGAAACGCGAACAGGACGATCTGTCCAAAGCGCGCGAACAAATCCTGGCGATTGCCCAGAGCGTCGGCGTTTCCGTAAAAGACCTGGTTGGTACGGGTATCCGCGCTAAAACCGGCACGGTTGCGGTACGCTATCGCAATCCGGATGATGCGACGCAGCAGTGGACTGGCCGTGGCCGTCAGCCGAAATGGGTCAAGGAATGGACCGATTCGGGCAAGTCGCGTGATTTGCTGAAGGTTTGATTCTGAAGGCTTAAAAAACCGTTCATTCGGATGCTTGTCCTGTGGAGTCGTGCAGGGGTAATACCAGGCAGCACGCAAGCATCCGGAACTTTACTGTTGTCTTGGGCCAGGCAGGCCAAGCTGATGTATATCGCCGTATCCCCATGGCATTTTCGCCGCTCCCCGTTTTTTCCCGCCGTATCTCTTTCCTTCCCTGTCTTATTCCCGCCGCGCCGAGTTTTTCCGCTGGCCGCAGGCAATCGGCAAAATAAAACCCGGCATATAGCCGGGCTTGCTGGTATCGGTGCGGCATGTTGCGCGCAGTGCCGGATCAGCGGCGGTGCGATTTCATTGCCGCCTGTACTTCGCGCGCGCCATCGCGGTCGCGTTCGGCCGCCCGCTTGTCGTGCTGTTTCTTGCCCTTGGCCAAGCCGATTTCGCATTTCACGCGGCCGCCCTTGTAGTGCAGGTTGAGCGGCACCAGGGTATAGCCGGAGCGTTCCACCTTGCCGATCAGTTTATCCATTTCCGCGCGGTGCAGCAGCAGCTTGCGCGTGCGTACGGCTTCCGGGTGGATATGGGTGGAGGCGGTCGGCAGGGCGCTGATATGCGCGCCGAACAGGAAGAGCTCATCGCCGCGGACGACGACGTAGGCTTCCTTGATTTGTACGCGGGCGTCGCGGATGGCTTTGACTTCCCAGCCCTCCAGTACGATGCCCGCTTCGTAGCGATCCTCGATAAAGTAGTCGTGGAAGGCTTTTCTGTTGTCTGCTATGGTCATGAGATGGTAAATGTGCGCGGGTCGGTTAAACTACTGTCTCGCGCAAGCGCGATAAAATCAAATGTATCCAACATCATAGCAAATGGTTCTTCAATGGCAGTAGTACATAAATCAGTTTTTCTCGGCTATAGCGCCGAACAAATGTTCGCGCTGGTGGCGGCGGTGGAGGATTATCCCAAATTCCTGCCCTGGTGCGGTGCGGTCGAGATTCGCGAGCGGGGCGAGAACACGGTTGTCGCCAGCGTGGGCATACATTACCACGGCGTGCGCCAAAGCTTCACCACGTCCAACGAGAACGTGCCGCCGACTTCCATCAAGATGAAGCTGGTGGACGGTCCTTTCAAGACCCTCGACGGCGTATGGACCTTCAAGGCCCTGCGCGAAGATGCCTGCAAGATCGAACTGGACCTGCACTACGAGTTTTCCAGCCGCGTGCTCGAGCAGATCATCGGCCCCGTCTTCGGCATGATCGCCAACAGCATGGTCGATTCCTTCTGCAAGCGCGCGGAGACGGTATATGGCTGAGGCCAGCATTCACGTGCAAGTCTGTTACGCCTTGCCGGATAGCAACTTCCTGCGTGCCTTGACGGTGCCTGCCGGCACCACCATCGGGCAGGCGGTGATGCAAAGCGGCTTGCTGCAGGCCTTCCCCGGCATCGACCTGGCCATCAATATGGTGGGCATCTATGGCAAGAGGAAGCCGTTGGATACCGTATTGCACGAGCATGACCGGGTGGAGGTCTACCGGCCCTTGCAAGCCGACCCGAAAGAAGCGCGCCGGCGCCGCGCCGGCAGCAAACCTGCCAAGGCCTGACCTGGCAGCGCATCTTCAGGTGCGGGGCCGGGCAGTCAAATGAAGGGCGTATCGCTGCCTGGCGCCGCGCCTTAACACATTGCCCTGGAAGCGGCGGTGATCATCAATTGCGGCTTGCCTCGATGCCTCCATTCAAAGCGGCCGGGAAGGCGCCGGCTTCCCCTCTTCAGTAACACATTCTTTCGTATATCGATCCGTGCCGCACATCCGCAGTTGACTCGGATGGTTGCATTATGGCGCCAAAGTTTTGCCAAATAGCAAATATTGGATGCTACGATAGTCGAATCGCCAAGGAGGATATATGGGATTCGCCAATAAATTTGTAGCGTCGTTGCGTTCGTCAAACTTGAGGGATGACGCGTTTCATCACGGATTGGACGTGATCGCGGCTGCTGCGCTGGCGGGCGACCTCGGTGCTTTGCTTTGTCGCGTGAAATACGCGGATGTCCTCGTCGACAGCCAATCCGATGGCAACAGCGGTAACCTGGTGCAATTGCTGCGGATATGGACGGCTGCGGTGACGGCAAAGGGCCAGGCGCGCCGCTGGGTCAGGATCAATTCCGAACGCGATATCTGCACGGCGCAGGCCCTGTATAAGCGGGTTGCCCATGCGTCGCTGGCATATTGGCTCGATGACAGGTGCAAGCCATGCCAGGGCACCGGCATGTCGCCCACAAGTTTGCGCGATTGCACGGCATGCACGGGCACGGGCAAGGCCGAGGTGGAGTGTGCCGGCGGTTTTGAGCGCGAGCGCATCAAGGATATGGTCAGCGAGCTTGCCGCCACGGTCGCCCGCCATGCGGAGCGCTCCAGGCGTCGTTTGCGCTAGCGGCGCTGCATGGCGCCGGCAGAAATGGGCATATAAATTCTGCAAACTGTGTTTATGTACAGTGTTTTTGTGTTAAGATATGCGCATTGCATTTCAGTAAAGTTCTTCCGGTACCCCGCGCCGCGCATGCAGCGCCGATAGCTGGAACAGATGAGCGTAAGCGGGCGGCACAGGAGCTGCTTACCCCACGCGTGCCAGTTGCTCTTGCGTGCAGTGCGGAGTGCACAAATGGCTGAGCGATCGCTCGCTGGTTGTTTTATTTATTTTATATTTTGTTTTCTCCGTCTTCATTTGAGCAGGGCCCGCTTCGGCGGGCTTTTTTATTGCCGCAACGATAAGCGGCGCACGGCCGGAAGGCTAGCCATTGGGCGTCATGCCCGGAAAGAGAGACCATGCCGTTCAAATTCAACCCAGACGGAAGTATTGCAACGACGGGCGAGGGGCGTGGCAAGCGCCCGATCTTTATCTATCCCGATGGCCGCGAAGCCGCCTTTGATGCCGATGCGGCCGTCGCCGCCATCGGCAGGCTCAATCGTGAAGCCCAAGGGCAGCGCGAAGCGAAGGAGGCGGCGCAGCGGCGCCTGAGGGAGGGCGCCGGCGCCGTGCCGGCTTGACGCGGGCGTGCCTGGCCCGTTTGTACGTTTTTTTATGGAAGGTTCCGGGAGCGAGGGTGCCCGGATGGGTGCTGGTGTCATGGGCTGGATGGCCCGTCTGTATTTCACTTTGATAAAACTGACATGAAAGGCTATATACCATGAGCAATAATACTATCAGCGCGATGCCGTCGCGTCTCATGCCCGAAAGGCTTGCGCCGCTTTTTCAGGCGGGGGAGGGGCGGACGCTCGCCTTCGGCCAGCCTACGGGCATCTTGCGCGGCCTCAGGAATGCCGGCCGCATGGTCGCCAATTTTACCAGTGGCGTGTGGACCGTCGCCGGCGGCACTCCCGTGCTGACCCAGGGCTACACCGGTTATGATGCGGCTGGCAATGCTGTCGGCATCACCAGCCGTACCGGCCAGACGGAGCTGCTGCGCTGGTCTCCGACGGTCAATGCGACGCATGAAATCAAATTGGCAAACTTTGCCGCCTCCGCGCGCGTCAAGGAGCTGAAAGGCAAAATCGGCCTGTGGGTTTACGTTGACAACCTGCCCGGTTATGAACCCGGCGGAACCCCTGCCGGCTCCATCGGTTTCACATTGACGACCGATGCCGCCGGCTCGAATGCGAATGCGCTGACGGTGGGGTTCAACTCGAACCAGGTGCGCGAGGGCTGGAATTTTCTCAAATTCGTCATGCGCGACCCGAACGCCTATGTCAGCGGTTCCGGCGTCACCGAATATCATCCCTTCGGTGTGCTCGGCGGTTCCTATCGCACAGGCGCGGCGGCAAACATCAAGGATGCGGCCATTACCGGCATAAAAATCGACATGTCGAACATGGCCGGGGCGGATGTGTATTTCGATTCCATCTGGACGGATTTCGACACGCAGGCGCAGATCGTGCTCGGCACCGATTCCGTCGGCGCTGACATGGCCAGCTATTATCTGCCCATTTTCGATTCCTACAAATGGAAGGGCTATGTCGCGGTGCCAAAGCGCATTTGGCTGAATGGCGACAAGGTGGTGAGCGACTGGAGCGGCGTCAATCCGTTCTTGCAAGTCGCCTATGACGCCGGCTGGGAGTGCATCAACCACACGACCAATCACCTGGGTGGCGCCGACGCCATGAGTACGATCACGTCGCCCGGCGCCCTGCTGTATGAAGTGCTTCCGGTGACGGCTTTGTATCTGAACTCCGGCATGACACGCGGCCTGGAATTCTATGCTTCGCCGCAATCGTCGAGCAGCCGCCTGTCAGAAAAGATCATCAAGGGAACGGGCATCAAGATGCAGCGCCACGCGCGCAAGATCAATGTGAGCGTGACGCCGTTTGGCATCGATAATCCGCATCACGTTGGCGCATGTGATTGGGGAAGCGCGACGGCCAGCGGGATTGCCAAGGTGACCGGCGGTGTCACCGGGCATATCCCCGGCTGGCAAAAAGCATCGCAGATCAAGCGCATGGCTGATGTGATCGTTGCCTATGGCGATACCTGGTTTCCCTTCTGGCATGGCGTCACCGCACTGGGCGATACGGGCAGCGGCGAGGATGCCACCGGCGACAACTTGCTGTTGACCAAGTCGGCATTTGAAAAATCGTGCGAGTACATTCGTCAGTTGCAATTGGCGGACAGCTTGCGTTTTTGTGATGGTTTTACGGGCTTTTATTACGGGACGGGACAATAATGAACATCCATGACATCGAATGGCGCAGCTATTGCTGCGGCGACGCCTGCCAGTATGCGGAAGTGGCAACCGAAGCGGGCTTTCTGCAGGTGAAAACCAGCCACGAAGCGGCGGACTCATCCTACCTGGTCAGGCGCTATGGCAAGGATCGCATGCCGCTGGATGCGGACTATGTCCCCATGACCGTTGGCGAGCTTGAGGGCGAATTGCAGCGCGCATAAGTCCACGTCGCCGGTCGCGGCCGCTGCCGAGCCTGGCGACCGGCCCGGCAGTACTGCAGGCTTTGTGTTGCATGGCGCATCAACGATAAATCCGCTCCGGCGGGGTCACGCCGGATCCTGTTTGCAGCCTTGCAAAACGCCGCTGTGACACGGCAGGTATGTGCTGCGGCCTGCGCTGGCATGCGGATAAAACAGCATATGATCTGCCTGCCTGTCCGCTCATGCCTGCGGCAACGCCGCTGGAGCAGTGGAAGTTTGCCGAAGTTCAAGACAAAGTTCCTGGATTTCTGTATAACTTGCTTCGTTCGGACTATAGCTAGGATTCATGCGGGTTACAGACTGGCTCATGTTTCCGTGGGCGAAACGTGGGCGAAAATATCAAGCAGTCCCTTCCTTCAACCCATCCGCCATCTTGAGGTAAAGGTCAGGCAAAACGCCGCCTTCCTGCTCCAGCCAACGCCCATAGGTCCGGGTGATCATGGTCGTATCCGTATGCCCCATCTGCTTTGCCACGTACATCGGGTTTGCCCCTGTAGATAAAAGTGTTGAGGCGAAGGTATGCCGCGTTTGATACGGATTCCTGTACCGCACCTTACCCTTCTTTATCATCTGAGCCCAGAACAGGCTCAAGCGCTGTGTGTTGTCCCAGCCTTCACCTGTGGCCGGATCTTGAAACACCAGTCCACCGGCAAGAAAGCTATGTTGTTTTTGTGCAACCAACGCCTCTACGGCGCCGCGGCGAAGCTCTACCAAGCGACGGCCCGCGCGCGTCTTCAGTTCCTCTCGTGATATCCCCATCACACGCGACCTCTCGACCTTGGCCTTGAACCCCGTCCAGTCGATGGAATCCCAACGTAGTGCTATATATTCGCTCGGGCGCATGCCAGTGTAAAACGCGAACTGAAATACGTTTCGCGCCTGGCCTTGCGCCGAACCCAAAATGGCCGCGATTTCCTGCGCACTGAATGGATCGACTTCATACTCAGCTTTGTAGGCATCTCGATCCAAAGTTTTCTGCAGTCGCACCCTATCCAGCGGATTGACATCGATCAGGTCGTCATTTATCGCAAGCTCCAGGGCGCCACGTAAGGGTATTAAAACTTGGCGTGTAGAGGCCGCTTTGATTCCCATGCCCGATATCCAGGCGCGGAGCGCGGCCGGTGAAAGCTCGCTGAGCATCGTATCCCCCCACTGAGGCAACAGACGGGTTGTCAGAATGCCCCGGTAGCTTTTGAGTGTGCTGGGGGCCAGAATGCGCTCATAGATTTCAAATTGCTGCCTCAGTAGGTCTCCTACCGTCACACTGTGTTGGCGCGACTGCAAGCCGAACTTCTTCAACTGCGTCGAATCGGGGAAGTACTTGGTATAGCTGAAATTTCCCATCGCAATGGCGTTCAGGATCTCGCCGCGCAGCCGTTCGGCGTATTTGATGTTTGCTTTGCTGTGCGCGAGCTTCAGTGTTTCCCGGCACTCGGTGCCCCGGTACATAAATTTTATGCGGATCGATTCGCTTTGGACGCCCGACCGGAGTTCGACGCCTGGCGGGCTGGACTTGATTGTTCCCATTTTGCTACCCATTCCTCTACTGCCGGCAAATTAATCCACAGCCGGCCATCCACAATTTTGCATTGATTGCCATCGAGCCACTTGCCAGCCTTGCGGCGGGCTTGCACGGAATCGACGGAATCACCTGATATTTCGACGTAGCGCTCCAGCTTCACCCAAGTCAGGGGCTGGTGCGCACGCTCAATTGCGGCAACCATCCTGGCCACTACGTCGTGCTCGCTCATGTTCATGGTGCGCTCCAGGCTACCGGTGTCGCTTCAATTTTCTTTTCCATATTCACCTTTCAGGTTGTCGCGGCCAGGACGCCCGCCAGGGTCGCCGCCACGTAAATCAGGATCAGGACCGCCGCCAAGCGCGCGGCGCCGGGGCTGCGTTCGCTGTTCGGTACTTCGTCGTTGTCGGTCATGGCACCACCTTTGCTGCTCGCCCACCGCGCCACTGCCAGCCTGGCGCAATCTGGTTGTGCCGCCACATCCCCATGCGCTGGCTGGTGGTCATGCGCGGCCACGGCTTGCCGCCGCTTTCCCATTCCGGTCCTTCCCAGTAATCTGACGGCAAGCGGGCGTGGTCGTAATGGCGCTCCCAGCCGGTGCGGGAATCATGACCATCCCACTCGCCATCGAAGTCTTGCCAGGAAACCTCTGGAATCGAGCCGATGCGCTGCCACAAGCTGTATTCGGCGGGTCGGTGCTGACGCAGCCATTTGCCGCGTTTCCACGAAAATGGCTCATCGGTGACGCCTGGCTCGCTCGACGGCCTGTATTTCGTCGTGTTGCCATGGCTGCGCAGCAACTGCACGGCGCGCTTGGCCTGCTTCTTGTAGATGCGCGGGTTCATGGTGCAACTCGCTTGAAGGTGATGGCCCAGCACCACGGATTGGCTTCCCAATCGCCGCCGGTCGATTCCCAAAGGTCGCGCCAGGCCGTGCGCTCGGTTGCGCGCCCACAGGCGCCAGATCCTTTGCACACGATGTCGTAGCGGTCCTGCGCTTCGGCCAGCGCATCCATGTCGATGCCTTCGGCCACAATGTCGGCGTCGCTGATGTCCTGCAGGCGCTCGACGCGCACCGATTGGATCGCCAGCAGGATCCGACAGGCCGCGCGAGGCATAAAGATGGCTGGGCGTCTGTGCCAGCCTGGCATCGCGCCGCCGCGCCCGGTTACCAGTGGCAGGTCCGGTGAATCGGCGTCGTACTGGTACGTGCGGTCGCATTCGGCCGTCATGTCGATGAAGTGCCATTCGTCTCGCCCCTTCTTCTCGCTGTAGCGCGTGACCCAGCGGCCGTAGGCGAAGAAGGTTTCGCGTACCCAGAGGCGATCTCCGTGCGCACCGTGCGGGCACGCATCCCCGGCCATGCCATGGGCGCCTGGCGCACGCGTATCCGCAACGCTTACCATGGACTGGAATGCGTCGCAGGGCCACTGGTAGTCGCCTGGGCGGTGCGGGCTGGGCTCCGGCTGCGGCTTCATAACCCGCCGCGTTTGCGTCTTGCTGCCGTCGAGCAGGGCGCGCACCATGGCGCCGTTCATGAGGATAGGGCGATCTTTGCTCATGCTAATATTGCTCCATGAATAAAATTACTCGAAAGCAAGGCGCGGCCTTTCTGCTGCTGGTAGTGACTGGCGTCTTGCTGGTCTTCGGCTTGGTCTTCGCGATTGATAAAAAAGGCATAGAGTCCGCAGAAGCGGCCGCGTGGGTGCAAGCTGCAGCTTCCGTTGGAACAATCATTGCTGCGGTCTGGATCATGCATGCTCAGCACAATAGAGCGGAGTTGGCGCAGGCGAAGCAGGTAACGACCGAAAAAGCCAATGTGATTGCCGCCATTGCGTTTTTCGCGGTCGAGGTTCAGGGGCTGCTGAGGGCTGCAAACGGAGTAATCAACGATGCTCGGATCCCCAGAGATAGGGCTCAGGTGATAGTAAGCCGCCTGCACTCCGCGCTTGCTGCGGTTGCCGACATACCAATTTGGAAGAGTCCACTCGATGAAACTGCTGAAATGCGCATAATTCTTGCCGCCTGCCGCAATGTAGTGGCAGGTATCGAAGCGGCTGATGCTGCTGACCAAATATTGCAGCAAAGCGTGGGGCGTCTTGGGCTGCTTCCCACTTACGCGGTTGGCAACCTCCCAGCTTTGTTCAGCGAAAGCGCCACTTCCATATCCGATTCGCTTGCATTTCTTGATCGGAGATATTTGGCGATCGCGGGTGAGCCGCTCCGAATTTAAATTGAAAATTTCCATCTTAGGCGCTCACATGGCGGTTGCCATTCGACTGCATGACAGAGACTACGCTTTGCGCCTCCATGGCTTCCAGCAGATTACTCGCCCGGTTGTAGCCGATCCGCAGGTGGCGCTGCACCAACGAGATCGACGCGCGCTGGTGCGTGCGTACCACCTCGACGGCCTGGTCGTACAGCGGGTCGCTCGCGCTGCCGTCGCCGGGCGGCACGGCGCCTGCCGCTTCGCCGTTCAGCGACAGCACCGGGCGCTGTTCGCGCACGGGCTCGTGGCCCTTGGCTGGCCGTGGGCTTGGTTCCATGATCTCAATGGCGGCTACCAGCAGCAGGTCGGCGGATCGCGAGCCGCCTGGCAGCTCCTTGGCCAGCGTCAACGCCGATTTAATCGCGCCCTCGGCGGTTTCCGCCATGTGTTCGCGCACGCGGGCAACGGCCGGCTGCACGGTGCTGTCATACAGCTCTTTGAGCACATCGCGGTAACGGGCGCGAAGCTTGTACAGATCGGCAGTCAAGTTCACGGCGCGTTCGATCTTCTGCTGGCCGGCAACAGCCGGGCCCGCTGCTTGCGCCTCCATGTCGGCCTCGCCGCCCAGCGCCTCGACCAGGTCGGTCAGCATCTTGGCCAGCTCGCCCGTCATCAGCGCAAAATCGCTGTCGAAGCGCTCGTCGTCGTTGCGCGTGGCGCCTTCCTTGATAATTTCCATAGGCTTCACTGACTTGATGGCCAGCGACTCGTCCAGCACGAAGCTGATCTTGTCGCTCCAGGTCATGGCCAGGCGTGTGCACTGCTTGCCGGCGGCGATGTGGCGGCGGATATCGTCGGCCTCCAGGGTGTGGCGCTTGTAGGCCACCTGGGCCTTGCTTTCGCCCGTGGCGCGCATGATCGCGTCCTGGTCGACCGTGAAGCCTGCCGGGGATTCGTCCACCTGCAGCCATTCCGTCATCGCGCCCACTGGCGAGCGCTGCACACGCAGGCTTTCCAGCGGCAGCTTATCGACGGATTTCAGCAGCAGCTTGACCACCTCGTCAGCCTTGGCCGGGCTGGCCGCATCCACCACCAGCCAACCGTTGATCGGGTCAATCCACACGGCCGTGGTGCTGAGGATGGCGAACGCGCGCGGCAGGAGCTCGTCGGTGACGCGCTCCTTCAGTTCCTTCATGGCCTTCTTGCCGGGCGCGAAGCCTTGGGCTTCTTCCATTTCCAGCGCGCGGGCGGCGGCCACCTGGTTGATCACGGTCGACGGCAACAGCTTCCTCTCGGTTTTCAGCTGCAGCAGGAATTGGCCGTTGACAGCGTGCACCAGCGGCGCGCCGGTGCCGCGCGGCGCGGCCCAGCCCTGGCGCACCAGGTCCATGCTGGTGGCGGGCGTGAACTGCTGCTGCGCAAGCGCCTGCTCGAGTACTGCGGCCGTCATGGACCAAGCGGCGGGCAAGCGGTAAATCTGCAAATTCTTGAAAAACATGGCGCTTCCTTATTCTGAGAACACGACGCCGCGCGCGGCACCGAAGGCATACAAAAATTCAATGAACTGCGCGGCTTCCTTCACGTAGAAGTCGCTGGTCTGGACGCCCAACTGCACGATGCGGCGCCCGTCGAAGCTGGGTGTCACGCGCCCGTCGTGGTGCAGCGGCGTGCCGGCCAGGCGCATTTCGTCGGCAAACTCGTCCACCAGCAGCCGCTTCATGTCATCCGCATCCCACTTGCGCCCGATGTGCTCGACCTGCTTGGCGATCTCGCCGATCATGGCGTGGTACTTTTCTTCCTGGGCCCGCTTTTTCTTCGGCTCGGAAAACACCACCATCCAGCCGGGCGGCGCGATCTTGGCAAATTCAACCGCTCGGCGCCGTGCCTCGTCGTGTACGAGGAAGTAGGTTTGCTTCGTCATGGCGGCGATACTGCGGCCGTGCTGGCCGGCGCGAGCAGCGTCACGCGTTCCAAGTCATAGCAGCCGCTGATGCCATCCAGCCAGATGACTGCGGTGTGGCCGCTGAGCACCTGCGCTTCGCTGGTCGTGACCGTCTTGCGGACCTCTCCACTGTCCAGCTTGACGCTGACGGCGGCGCCGACCTGGTGCGCAGCGTTGAATTTGTCACATGCGGCCTGGAGCTTTGCGGTAGCCTGTGCTTGGCGTTCGGCGCGGGTGGTCATGCTGCACCGCCCAGGTCAGCCACGTCGATCACGATGCCGCGGCAATACGGCTCGCCGTCTTCCACGATTTCGAACGTGGCGTGCGGCACGTCGGTGCGGTAAGTCCAGCTGTAGCCGTCCTCCTTGCACCACAGGGCATCCACGGCGCGCACCTGCGGCGCCCTGGCGAAATAATCCTTGAGCGCATCGTCGTCGTGCTGGATATCCTCGCGGAATGGCAGCAAGCCCTTGGCGTCGAGCAGAGCGATGGTCGGCGCGCCGCGCTCGTCGTCCACGAAGCCGCGAAACTCCATCAGGTCGTCGCTGGCGCCGAAGATCACGATCAGGCCGGCGGCCTTGGCCTGCTGCTCCTCTTCTTTGGCCATTTCGCTGCCGTATTTGCGGCCCGTCAGCAGGCCGGCCAGCAGTTCCTTGCTCAGCTTGACCGGCGCCAGCTCGACGGTCGGCGTGCCCGTGTTCGTGTACGGGTGCTTGTCGGCGTGCGGCTTGATGTGCGCGTAGAAGTGCTTGCCGATGGATTCGGCGCCGGCGAAGGCCGCATACTCGGCGGCCGTGACGTTGGCGTAGTGGTAGACGTCCGCTGGCGCACCCTTGCGGAAGAACTGCACGGCCAGGGTTTCTGTAGCCGGGCAGTGGCCGATAGCCGCGATCTGCGAGGACTGGATGGTTTGTAGGGTGATTTGTGGTGCTGCGACTGCTGTATTCATTAGTTTCTCCAGGTGGTGGGCGGGGCGGTGTTTATGCTGCTTCGGCGACTAGGCCGGCACGCGCGGCGGCAAAGTCGAACTTGGCCAGGCGATCGATGGCCTCGGCCGCCGTCAGGCCGAACTGGTCATACATCACATCGAGGATGTCGCTGTCGGATGGGTAGAGGTCATCGGCAGCGGCGTCGAGGAGGTCAGGTGCTGGCGCTGGGCGGATCGGGGCCGGCGGGATGGGCGCAGGTGTGCGGCGCATGCCGATGGGGGCAGTTGGCGTGAGCGCCGCAACTTGGGCGGCGGGCGGCTCGGCAGCGCGCGCTACGGCGAGCTGCGCGGCCTGCTCGGCTTGCGCAGCATCATTGGCCAGGCGGTCGGCTTCGACCTGGGCCAGCCGTTTGGCTTCGGCTGCAGCAGCCTGCATATCCAGCAGTTCCTGGCGCTGGCGTGCGATTTCCGCTTGCTCCAGCCGGTTCTGCTCTGCTTGGGCGTCTGCCTGCTTTTTCAATTCAGCGGCATGGGCCTCGCGTTGGCGCAGCGCCTCGGCTTCCTGCTCGGCGACCAGCGCCGCGCGGCGGTCGTCTTCAGCCTGGCGCTGGGCAGCGATGCGGTCAGCTTCCACTTGGGCGATGCGCCGGGCCTCGGCAGCCGCTTCGCGCAGTTGCGCCAACTCGGCGCGCTCGGCGGCAATGCGGGCGGCTTCTTCTTCGTTCGCCACGGCTGCGGCATGCAGGCTGGCCAGCTTGGCGCTCACTTCGGCAACGACCTTGGCAGCATCCTTCTCGAATTCGGCAAAGCGCTCCTTATCCACGACGATGGCAGCCACGGTAGCTGCGGCCGCCTGAATATCGGCAGCGCACTTGCCCACCAGTTCCAGCGGCGCATCATGGATTGCCGCAATATCAGCCTGGATCGCAGTAATGCGTTCGCGCTCCTTCGCAATCGCAGCTTGCTTTTCGGCCTCGACCTTGGTGTCGTAAGCGTCGCGCAGCTCGAACACGCGATTTTCTTCTGGCGTGATCAGCGCAATCAGGTCTTTTTCCTTTGCAATCACCGCCTTACTGAAGTCTGTCGCGTCTTTGCGTGCGGCCTCGCCGACGGCCTTGATGCCGGTGCGCAGTTTCAGCAGGTTCATGCCGATGCGGTGCGCCTGCTCGCGGCCGGCGGGATCGATGACGGCGGTGATATCGGTCGAGGCGGCAACCTGTTCCTTGATTTTTGCCTCGTAGTCCACGGCGCCCAGCGCGACGGCCGCGCGCTGCGGCAAGGTGAGGGCGGTGGTGGCCGGCGTGGCCTGGGTGGTTTCGGTGATCATGCTGCCTCCTTGAGTTTGAAAAGAATTTCGCGATCCGATACGCGGCGCGCGAAAGCGGCCAGGTCCAGCACCATTGCGTCAATAAAGTTGTCGTCGCGCATCACGCGCTTGATGTACAGGTCGCTACCGGCGTTGGCCAAGTCGGGCACGTACATGATGAAATCGCACCACTTGCGAGCCGTGATCCACATGCCGCCCTGCATTTGGTGCATGTATTCGGTCAGGTCGCCTGTCTCCAGGATCTCGACGATCTTCACGCTGTCGATTGGCGCCTTGATCTCGATCAGGCCTTCATTACCCACAAACCCGTCCGTCGAATAGCCGAACAAGCCGTCGTCCGTCAGCACGAGGCCCGCCTCGGTAACCATGGATTCGGTGCGCGCCTCGTACGCCATGCGTGCCAGGCGCTCCATTTCGTGGCCGCGATCCAGCACCCAGGCCTTGACTGGTGCACCGTACGGCTTGCCGCTGATGCGCTCGATGGCCAGGTCTGCGGCGTATTTGTCCGAGGCGATGGAAGGATCGCCGGCCTTGCGCTTGCCAGAAGTGCGCGACAGGGTGGACACTGCATCGACGAAGCAAGAGGCCGTCACGACGCCGGCGCGGGCCTGGTGCCATTCCGGCGTGCCTTGGGCGCAGGTAATGAATCTCATGCTGCCCCTCCTGCTTTCTGAGCGCGCGCCATCAGGCCGTCGTAGTGAGCGGCGAGCATGTTCTGCGTGGTTTTCGACAGGCTGGCCCAGCTTGCGGCGAAAACCTCGGCGCCATCGTCGGCGAGCACTTCCATATCGGCGAGTATTTCGGCCGCTGCAGAGGAGAGCGGTTGAGGTGCTGGTTTCTCTGCCTTTGGCGCCGGCTGTGCGGCAGTGAGTGCCTTGCCGCGTTCCGTCACTGCCGCCTTGAAGGCGTTCGACGCAACGGCGTCCTTGGCCTCGTTGATCGCTTTGACGCCAGCCTTCCATACGGCTGCCAGATCATCAGCGGTTGGCGCAGCATTGGCCTTGGCCACCCACTCAAGCGCCAAGGGTGACATTGCTGGGTCGCCGGCATCCTGGACGCGCAATTCTTCCGGCAAGTCTTCGATGTCCTGCGTAAAAATGTCGGATGCTGCTGTGACGTTTAATGTCATGGCGATCATGGCGCGCTTGCACGCCATTTTCAGAACCGTATTTGAAAGGTCGGCTGCTTCCGTGCGCACTTGCACCTTCTTTTCAACGTTGCCTTTATATTTTGCGAACTTCAGGCGGCGCATCGTTTCAGGAGTCAGATCGAATTCCTCGGCGCATACTGCGGCGCGCCACTTGTATTTCTCCTCGGCGGAAGAGCATTCACCGACGCCTTCGCCCAACATGATGTCGGATACCTGATGCTGGCCGATGCAAGTAACGCGGAAGCGTGCAACCAAGTCGGTGCTGAGATCGAGGATGCGATAGATCGGGGCGATGCGGAAGGTCACGCACAGCACTTCTGCGCCTGGCTTGTACAGAGTCGGCTTCGGCGTGCCGGGGATCGTCCCGTAGTGGGTGTTGAGCTTCATGATCCCGCGCATCACCTCCTGGACCAGGTTGACGCGCTCGCGAATCTCGGCCAGCGAGTAGCGGTGCACTTCGGCGGCAATCAGGCCGGCGCTTTCGCGGCGCGGCATTTCGATTACTTCGTTCATGACTTTTTCCTTGTGAGTTTTATAATTTCCGACTTCAACAGCGCAAGGCGGATGGCGTAGACGATGGCGTGGCCGGCATGCCAGTTGCGCAGGGCCTGGCTTGCCACGTCAATCACGGCTTGGCTGACGACGTCCACTGCGCCTCCCGGTGGGCGCGGCCCAGGCGCTGCACGCGCGCGGCGGATGCGTCAAGGTCGATCAGTGCTTCGATCTGCGCGGTGATCAGTTCCTTGCGCATTTCTTCGAGTCCGGCCAGCTCGCGGCGCACGCCGGCCAGGCGCATCTTGTTCATGCGGTGCTGGTGCTGCGCCTGGTAGTGGCGGTGGGCGGCCAGCAGTCGGTGGAAGAGGGCGATCATGGCCGCACCATTGCCGTGACGCCCAGGGCGCCGCCGTCGTAGGCAGCATCGATCAGCGCGCCCAAGTTGCCGATGGCGGCGAAGCTTTGCACCGTGCTGGCAGTGCGGATGGTGATGATGTAGCTCATGTCCTGCTCCTCTGGTTATGATCTGGCGCCCCGGTAGGGAATCGAACCCTGCTGATGTCGGCCGCACTGTCCGACGCCACAGCCACTACGGGGCGGTATGTTGACGACCCGGAAAAATCCGTCGGGCGTGTGATTCCTGCGGCTGGTGGGCCGCCAACAAAGCAAGGGGCTGGTCACAAACCCAGCTGCTTCAAGGCCGGCCGTCGCTTTTGCAGCGCGACGATCGAGGCGAAGTTCACGCCCGTCCCTTGCTTTGTTGGCCGCCGGTTACGCCGGCGAAACGGGCCAGGGCGACTGGCCGGGGCGAAATTAGGCTGCCGACACCTGCGAAGGGCGGAACTTGGCAGATGCAGTCGAGCCGTCCAGCAGCACTTCCAGGAAGTCGCCACGGGCGCCGGGGTGCGTCTTCACGAACTTGCCCGGGCGCGGCAGCGGCTCGGTTTTCGTGCCCTTCACATTCACCTTCTGATCTTTTTTGAAATTCGACATGCTGTATTTCCTTCAAGGTTGGTTGTGGCGCCGGGCTTCCCCGGGCGCCGGATCCTCACGAAGATCAATCGGGGCATGCTGATCCCACAGGGCATTTATCCGGCCCGCCGGCCTGTCCCGCCTTGAACTACGGCGCGGGCGACCGCTGCTCTTGTTTGGCCAGCTCGACCAGATGGCCGAGCTCTTTGCCGTAGAAGGTGCTGCAGGGAGAGGCCATACGTGCATCCGTCAGGGCCATGGCATGCGCCACACTTTTGTTGCGGGCACGGACCTTGTTGCGGTATGTGCCGTCCGTGAAGCGAATCGTCACGTCGAAGTGAAAGCGCGGGGCCGGCGCTGTGGCGGTAGCCTGGTGCTGTGCCAGCTCGGCATGCAGCAGGGCTGCGTCGTGGTCGCGGGCGCTCATGACGATCAGCCGCGCGCTGGGATTGCGATTGCCGGGATCACTTCGCCGTGGGCGACGAGGACCGCTTCGAGTGCTGCGAGCTCTGCTGGGGACATGTCGTACTCCTGTGTTTGCTTTCGACGAGTGAATAATAGCAAAGCTATTTTATCAATGCAATAGCATTGCTAGTAAAAATGCGAAATTTCAACCACTGGGGAGTAATCGACGAAAAAAAGCCCCGAATCGTCGAGGCTGGTATATTTGCTTAGAAGGGTAGTTCGGGTGGCGGTGGGCGCCGGTGGGCCTGCCATTCGATTTCGTCAGCGTTGATCTGACTGATCAGCGGAGTGATATCGAACGCGGCGTAGTTGCGCGAGAAGCCGCCGACGCGTGGCGCCAGCAGCAAAATAGGCAGGGTAGGGAAGAATAGCTGCGCATGCGCCAGCGCGGCCGGGCCGGTGGACGGCCAAGTGTGCTCGAGCTCGACCTGGACCACAGCCAGCTGGACTTGCTTAATCTTGATGATGGCGGCGCATACCTGCATTAGTGCATCGAGGGAAAGCACGAGGGAGATAGGATAGGGTTTCTCTTACCACGAAAAAGCAGAGATACAGCGGTAAAATTTTATGATTTCTTGATTGTTCGAAAAATCATGATCGGGGTAATTCCAAACCGGTCTGCTGGGCGTCCGAATATGCTTTTCAAGCCAAATAGAATTGCCCTCATGGATTCCTCCATTTCAGTAGGGATATTTGGTACAGATGGCACTTCCGTTGGGTCATTTGGTAACGCGTCAAGGATTGCTAATACATGCCACTCACCAGATAGATCACTACCATGCTTGAACGCGAGATCTTCGGGATTTAATAGCATGCATTCTGGCTTGAGGGTGAACCAAGAGTCGCAGGAGTCGGTTGCCAAGCTTCCCTGCAAAGAATGAGGTAGTTTCGAAACCACTGCCGCGATGCCGTCGTATTCGGCCTTCTTTGCTGCCTTCGCTTTCTTACGCTGAGCTTCATTAACTATGTGAAGTGTCTCTTGGGTAGAAAGCATCTCACCCATGACTGGCCAAAGTTCGCGAAGCAATCTAATGTCAAAAAGGGAAATTGCCCCTTTTGCCAGCACTAAGGAACCAATTCTCGAACTGTCTATGTCCGAGTTTATGAAGCCAGCATTGTACAGTGCATCTAATGTTTCTTGAGGACGCGAAAATGCAGAGTCAATTTGAATTTCCTGCCATTCTTCGGTGGTTCTTTCCCCAGCCACCTTGCCGCCAATAATTGGAGTTTTAAGCTGTAAGTCGGAACCTTGTTTACCGATTTCTTTAGCGGTTGTTTTTAGGTTGGTAACCAAACCGTTTTTCGATAACTGCGCATAATAATGCGACAGGCGTAAATTATCAATATAAACGTAGTCACAAAGGTATTCTTCGCTTGGTGATTCTTGATCCACTGTCGATTGCATTGCGCACTCTTTCTTGTTGTTCTGAAACTCCCTTTCTTTGCGCGCGCAAGTCATCAGCTATGTACGAAAAAGTTTCAGCCGTGTCCGTTTTGAGGCGTTTTTTCGCTTCAAGCATGCGTTTCATCGACTGTGTAATTTTTTCTGACATGTCACGAGTATAGCGCGGAAAGCCGAAAATTCAACGGTCGCTACGGGACGCGAACCTCGAATTTATCAAGGACGGGGAGAACCGGGTTGGCTTTGGGGTCAACTAAACGCAAAGCGTTTCCATGATTATAACTAATGTTGCATCGCTGAATTCTAACGAATTGTTGCATTACTTAACCAAGCGTACTCCAGAATTTGGAGACGCAATCCCCACCAGCCTGCCCTTGCGGTAGAACATGATCTCTCGCGCGGCACCACTCAGGCACGCATCCATATCCGCATAGGTCGTGACCATCTGCAGGCGCTTCGCCTCGGGCTACTTTTCGATGGTGAATGCCATCTTGGTTGCTAATTTTGAATCGTTGTCAAAAATCCATCTTCAAAATACAGGTAGTTTCGGCCACCATAAACCCATTGCTCGCGCGTTCCGCGTGCGGTGGTTGTCCTGTTGATGCTATCAGGACGCCCCCAGCCGACGGTCCTAACTTCCTCAGCGGACATCCCAATGAAAACACCGCCCGTAGCAGATTTGGTTTTTCTCTTCTTCTCTTTCGCCACACCTTTCGACGGGATCGCATCAGAAACTGCGGAAACATGACCTTCGTCGGCATTGATGACTGTACATTTATCGATAGGGACTGACTGGCTAGAATTGTATTGATGTCCAGTTGAGTCAACGCACTTCCACGTGGCTGCGCAGGCGGTTGCAATGGGTAGGACCATCAGTCCGATCAATAACGTAATCTTCATTTGTGCAAATTTAGGTAGTGAATGCCAGCTTTTCGCTAGCGTATTTTGGCAAAATTACAATGTGTAAATCCATGCAATTATCACGCGCTTCATCGCGCAACCATATCGAGTCGATCGTGATGCTGATCTGCGGTGATTTCGGCGCACCTGGTGCGGATCGAGTGCAGGATGGCCGGTCCGACTCCCTTAATAGCAAACAACTGTACGTCCGCCGTGCCTGCAATTACTTTTGGTGAAGTCAGGCCCAGTGCTCGCATCACCTCAGCTGCCGTGTCCGGCAACCTGCCAATAGTGTCGAGGAAGCGGGGGAAGAAATAGTCGCAGATATCGCTAACTCCGTGAAAACGATTATTTACGTAGCCCGCCCACTGAGGCTTACTCACCTCGTCTCGAAGCCACTCCATGCGATCATCGATAGAATTTGCTGACTCCACAATCTCGCGCACTGCGATCAGAAATCTTAAGTAACCGCCGCCATCGGCTGGAATTGGGCCGATGGCTGACGTCATCTGGTTTAGGGCTAACTCGTCGAAACCGATGCCAAGCTCGCGGAAGCTGCGGGCCTGAGCAATCCAAATGCCCTCCCACATTTCGCGGGCAATCTGCGGCGGATCATTTGGCAGATCGGAAAACAGCTCGCCATGTCGCAACAACACTCGTAGAGGAGTGCGTAGCTGCATCGTAGCGCAGAATTTAAGACCGGAAATTATGTCGTTATTTGGGTGCGCGCGCGTCTCATGAACTTCTGCAGCACTACCGGCTACCGGAGCCACACTCGCTGTTTTGAACGCAAATCGCCATACCTTCACGCTAGAGTCGATCCTTGAAGTTCCTTGGCTCGAAACGGACAACGCGACCGATGACATTGCAATCTCCAGTCCTGCATGGCTCATGCTGAAATTCGGGATTTTCAGAGGTCAGATACCACTCGCGGCGATCATATCGAAGCCGCTTGACCACCGATTCCCCCTTGAAGTTCAAGGCAAAGACGCCGCCGCTCACACGGCTTTTGTCTTTAATATTTACTACTGCGACATCGCCCGCATACATCATCGGTACCATGCTGTCGCCCTTGATCTTCACGGCGCGCAGTTGATCCGGAGAGAGGTCATTCTCTTCGAGCCACTGGCGCGGGACGTGCAAGTGGCCCCCGTCCTCGTAAAGATGATCCGTTTCAAAACCTGTGATCCCTGCCCGCAGATGCTCAGGAACCATGCGGATAGCGACCATTGGTGGTGCCATATCGTCGTCACCAGTTACAAGCCTCGCATCCGGGACTTCGGCCGGGGAGGCAAGCGAACTGGTATGCGAAGCGGCTGATGTGATCTCGCTTGCGATTGTTGGACTTATTTCTTCGACGGTAACGCCCAGGCCACGGGCAAAGGCAGTTACGGCCTTGATGTTGAGCGGGCGGCGTGCCGCCACATATTGCCACACCATGCCCTGCGAGCCGATGTCATATTGGGCACCAAATTCAGCCTGTGAGATTTTCGGCTCGCGCGCATCGAAGAGCGCCTTGAGGCGCCGCGCGTCTTCTACCTGCCAATCTTCTAGTGCCTTGGGTTCTTTTTTCATTTGCGAAGTATAGCGATGCTATTTAAGAGCGCAACGAGCTATGCTATTGACATTAATACTAGCAATGCTATTATTGCGGCATGGACCTCAAAAACTACCTCATCGAGTCAGACACGAAGAAGGCTGAATTCGCTCGTGCGATCAATGTTTCCGCAGCGCTTTTGCACCAGTGGATAGAAGGCATCCGTCCGGTCGCGATCCAGCATTGTCCAACCATCGAAAAGCAGACCTGCGGCAAAGTGACACGCAAAGAGCTTCGTCCCGATGACTGGCACAAGATCTGGCCAGAACTGGCTACTGCGCTCACGCCCCACCGCGCCACAGATCCCGATCCAGCGCCAGGCCACGCCGGCCGCCAGCTTCCCACCACCAACGCCATCTTCGACACGGTTCCTGCACGCGCCGCCGTCGGCATCGACGTGGGTGCGAAGCCATGATCCCTCTGATCCCAATTTCCCCGCCGCGCCCGGCGGAAGACTTCGTGCGCATCCCGCTGCTCGAACCGCGCCAGCTGCCGGCTGGCGTGCCGTTCGATGAATGCCTCAAACAATTAAGGGAGCCAGCATGAGCACCTCGACAAAGAAAAAAGTGGCTCGGCCTGCGGCGAGTCCAAGCTACCGCGCCATTCAACTGGCCATCCTGGCCGAGTTACGCGTGCACACGGCGTTGCTTACGACACTTTGCCAGCACCGGGATGACGCAGTTGCTTTGCGAGACTTTTCGGAACCGCAACGCCCGACCGCTATCACTCCAACTGCCGCGAGCCCGTCCGCCGACCCGTTCGCGCCAACCTTCGAAGTGACGCCCAGCGCTGGCGGCTACACGGCAATCATCGCAATGCGCGAGAGCTCCGTGGTGTACCTCGTCAATGCGACCGGCCCGCGTTCGAATGCCGTCAAAGTTTCAGCGGCTGGACTGTTGCCGATTTTGGTTGCGCCAGTGATTGAGATTTCACAGTGATCGTCAGCACTGTGGCAATCACCGCTTTTCCAGGAGCGAAGTCGACACCCCATTCACGTTCGACCACCGTCCCTTTGACTGCGAGGCCGTGGATTAAGCCAGTTATTTTGTCGCCAACAGCCGGCGCAGGCACGTCTTTAGGCCAAAGCACCGGTGCGTTCGCATCCAGAGCGAGCTTTACCACATAGGTTTCGTTTTCCATGGAGGTTGCCTTTCTTGTTAATTGATACATGGGAATAGAAATTTAACACGTTGGCAACTTCTACCTACTTTTGCTGTACCCAAACCCTGTAACACCGACCACCAGGAGAAAACCATGAAACAGAAGCAAAAACGTACCGCGCTCGTCAAAGGCTACATCACCGACGAGAACAAGGATGCCTTGCAAGCTGCATGTACTGCAATGCGCAAGACCGTCAGCGACGTGCTGAACGAATGCACGATCGTGATCATCCGCAATCACCTGGACGCCAGGCCGAAACGGAATGATACGCCGCCGTTTTCCAGCGGCACTAGGCCCAAATCAGTAAATAACAGGGCCCAGGTTTTGCCGACGCCGCGCCCGTGCTTTGGCGTCGTCCCGCGCGTCGTGCGGATGCGGGTTTAACGGCATGGAGGCAGCTATTGAATAGAGCAGCTGAGGTCACGGCCGAGGAAAAGGAGCTGGTTTTCCAGCGTTCGATGATTTACCGCCAGGCCGAGAAAGACCTGCAGGGCGCCAAGGACGGGGAGGGGGAGAGCGCGGCGAAGGCCGCGCACAAGGAAGCGCGCCAGAAATGGCGCGATGCCACCGACAGGGTGGCGAAGAAGTACGAGGTGCCGCGGCGCTTGCCGCCATAACGAACCCGCACCCTACAACTACAGCATCGCATGGCCGGAATCGGCCACTTTAATCACCATCAATTAGGAATATGACATGACGCAAACAAATGCAATTAAGCCGTACCGCTCACTGGACGACGCCCATGGCAATAACGAATTGCTCGACATGCTGCTGGCTAAGGGCCCGAAAAACGACGCAGCTCTGGCCCGCGCGCTGGAAGTGGTGCCGCCAGTGATTTCCAAGATTCGCCACGGCCGCCTGCCTATCGGCGCCTCGCTGTTGATCCGCATGCACGAGGTGCTCGACGTGTCGATCCGCGAACTCAAACGCATCGCGCGCGCCGAGGTGGCGGCTTGACCTGGACGACATTGCGGCCGGCGCCCGGCGCAAGTACGGCGCAGGGCGAGCAGGGCGGTGACGCCCAGCACGAGCCGCCCGATGGCGCGTTGCCAGTCGACCCCGGTCACGTCCGGACGCGCCAGCACTACGAAGCAATGCTCGAAGAGCAGCGTGTCGGCCAATAAAAAAGCCCGCTTGCGTGCGGGCTTTCCTTGAAACCTTATTTCCGGAAGAAATTATGTGTGAATTGTACACCAGTAGCTCGCTTGTAAACACGATAGGCATAACTGAGAGTTTTCAGGTTGTACTGGCCACTGTATCTAATGAAGTAGGGGGGCCAGAACTAGTCGCCGTTGGCAGTTTGCTGTTCAGTGACAGCCAAAAAACTCTCCAAGTCCCCATTTTGAAATACTTCATAGCAGTAGGACTCTGCTTCGATGATAGCTGCGCGCGCGGTCTTGAACGCGGTCGGCGTATAGATAATCTTTGGCGGGGAAAAATTCTCCCCGGTGTCTTCGCGGCCAAATATGTAAATTTGACCTCTGTGTCGGTTATCAATTTCTTGAATTGCATCCACGTGATAGGTAAAGCCATTCACGATATGCATATTAATGGTATTCATCTCTCCCTTTCTAGGTCGAAATTTGAGTTTAGCAGGTTCTGTAGCAATAGTAAGAGTGTAGCGGGGACCGCTTTGAATAAGGTCAACCGTACATTTGATGTAGATCAAGAGAGCGTCAATGCTGGGATTTTGGCAGCCCCAATGATCGGAGGCCAAGCATGACGGTCGGCACTCGGAATCCGGTAAACGCTGATCGGGCCGTCGATATCTTGGCTACGGTCAAGCGCTGCGGCGCCGCGACCATCATCGATATTGCCGACGATCTTGCCTTGCACCGTGAAACGGTTCGCAAGCGTCTGGCCGTGCTGGTTGCCAGTGGCAAGCTGATCCTCATCCAGGCCGCCGCGACTCACTCGCGCGCCCTGTGCGGCATGCCCGATTTGGACGACCAGGCCGAATTCGACCTGTATCGCAACCGCAGCAGCAACTGGCCGCGCGGCCAGCACGGCCGTGATTGCATGGTTGCGACTTTATTCGGCGCGCCAGCTGCGGAGGTGACGCCATGCTGAAAGAGCAATCTTTACATTTTATCGGCGAACCATTGAGCGTCGATCCAATCCTTTGCAACCTGCAACGCATATTCACGCGCAGCTTTCTCCGTTTCTGGAGGTTGCAACTCGTCGCGAACTCCGGAGAACGACTGCACTTTGGCAAGCGGTGCTCGCGAAATTGTGAAGGTTCCTGTGATCTTGCCCAAGTTGCCCCGAGTGGTGAGCTGTTGCGCCCAGACTTCGATGTCACAACCGCGGTATTTGTAGCTTTCGCGCATCACGATCTCCAAGTTGAGAAAGGAATCTTAGCATGAAGCGCGACGCCTTCACCTTGTCGCTCGACTTGGGCAGCGAACTGATCATCGACAACTTCGCCGGAGGCGGCGGGACCAGTACTGGCCTAGAGCAGGCATTCGGCCGCCCGGTCGATATCGCGATCAACCACGACCCCGAAGCGCTGGCCATGCACGCCGCGAACCACCCTTACACCACGCACCTGTGCGAAAGCGTGTGGGACGTCGACCCGATCAAGGTGACGAACAACCGCCCTGTGGGCCTGGTCTGGCTGTCGCCCGACTGCAAGCATTTTTCCAAGGCCAAGGGCGGCAAGCCCGTCGAAAAGCGCATCCGTGGCCTGGCCTGGGTGACGTTGCGCTGGGCTGCCAAGTGCAAGCCGCGCGTCATCATGCTGGAAAACGTCGAGGAATTCAAAACGTGGGGCCCACTGCTGGTCGAGGCCGACGGCAGCGCCAAGCCGGACCCGGCCAAGAAAGGCAAGACCTTCGACAGTTTCATCCGCCAGCTGCGCGCGCACGGCTACACCGTCGATTACCGCGAAATGCGCGGCTGCGATCACGACACGCCCACAATCCGCAAGCGCTTCTTCCTGGTGGCGCGCCGCGACGGCATCGCCATCAAGTGGCCAGAGCCGACGCATGGCGCGCCCGACAGTATCGGCGTGCGCGCCGGCAAGCTGCTGCCGTACCGCACGGCGGCCGAGTGCATCGACTTCAGCCTGCCGTGCCCGTCGATCTTCGAGCGCGACAAGCCGCTGGCGCCGGCCACGCTGCGCCGCATCGCCAAGGGCATCATGCGGTATGTGGTCGATGCCCCTGAACCGTTCATCGTCGGGGCTGGCGGCCCGGCCCGCGCAGGTGAGCCGCGCCCGACTGCACGCCCATTCGGCACGCTGCTGGCACGCAACGACAGCTATTTCTGCGCGCCGACCATCGTCCCGGTCACGCACCAGGGCGGCGACCGCACCGAATCCATCGGCGAACCGTTCCGCACCATCACTGGCGCCCACCGTGGCGAGAAGGCGCTGGGCGTGGCCACGCTGGTACAGGTGGGCTACGGGGAGCGCGAGGGCCAGGCGCCACGCGCGCTGGATATTGAAAAGCCACTGGGCACGGTGGTGGGCGCGGCCGCGAAGCATGCGCTGGTCGAGGCCGAGCTTGCTCCGTTCGTCATGACCAATACCACCGGTCATCCTGGCGCGGGCGCTGATATGCCGGTGCCGACTATCACCGCCGCGGGCAATCAGGCGGTAGCCACGGCTTTCCTGGCCAAGCACTACACCGGCGTTGTGGGTTCCGACTTGGCCGATCCTATCGGCACGGTCACCGCATGCGACCACCACAGCCTGGTGACCGCTTTCTTGACGGAGCATGCCAACGCGAGCACCCAGCGCGTGATGCCGGCCGACGCGCCGCTGCGCACTATCTGCGCACAGGTAACGGGCGGACACTTCTCGATGGTGTCGGCGCACATCACCAAGTTCCGCACCGGCGCCACGGGCAGCGACATGAACGCGCCGCTGCCGACGATCACGGCCGGGCCAAAGGAAAACCCAGCAGGCGCGCCGCATGCACTGGGTATCGTCACCAGCAACCTGGTCAAATTGCGAGGCACCAGCACGGCGGCCGGTACCGATGAGCCACTGGGCACGGTCAGCGCCGGCGGCCAGCACCACGCCGAGGTGCGCGCTTTCCTGCTGAGCTATTACGGCACGGACCAGGCGCCGGAGATCGACGGGCCGCTGGCCACCGTTACAAGCCGGGACCGCTTCGGCCTGGTGACGATCCACGGCCAGGATTATCAGATCGTGGATATCGGCCTGCGCATGCTGCAGCCGCGCGAGCTGTTCCGAGCCCAAGGCTTTCCCGACGATTACATCATCGGCGATGACCCGGCCCAGGGCCTGAAACTGACGAAGAGCGCCCAAGTGCGCATGTGCGGCAATTCGGTCTGCCCGCCCATGGCCAAGGCGCTAATCCTCGCCAACTTCGCGCATGAGCGCGAGATTGCGAGGGTAGCGTGAAACTGTTAATCACCAGACAAATGGATTGCTGTCCGTGCCGCGTCACATTGCTGAATGGCGACGTCCAAGTTAGAGGCGGTTCCGGTCATGAGGTGCACGGCCTTTTCAGCAAAGATTTTTCTTTTTTCGGATGTACTAAGCGACGAGTCTCGTCCGGCCATGTCCAGAATTTTAGTGAACGATTTTATTTGGTCGGCCGATTCGGCCAACAGTGCGGCAAAATTTTTGGAGAGCGGCGCCAATGGAATGAGGTCTTCAATTGTCCAAAGTTCGATGCCCTGCATGTCCCTCAAGCAAGCGAGTATCGGATCCGGGCCTCTATCAACTTGAGCGTCGATTTGGAGCGATCTAATAAGTTTGCCAATCGCGCCACTTGCATGAGCAAGCTGAAGCAGAAAACTAGCAGCATGAAGTCTCGCTCGGGTTATCTCATCACGATGACGCCGCCTACTCTCGCTTGTTGCAAGCCAGATTGTCCCAATCAGCGTGCCTACGGTGCCAAGTGCACCAGACCATGTGCCTTTATCTCCAGGCTGCAGTTTCGGCCAAATGCAGATCGTGTATGCGAAAAATATGAGCAATCCGGAAATAAGTACAAAGGTAACTACTTTACTGGCGTGCTTGTTAGCGAGTTTCCACATGAATTGCCCTATCAAAAGGAAATGTTAGTATGATCGCCAGTCCCGCCCAAATTACTCGCCATCACTTGGCAAACCAAGCCGCACCCGCATATTCGCTGATCCGCAAGGTCTGCGCCTGCGGCAAGGCCAGCACGGCTAAGCAGCTGACCCAGAATGGCAAATGCGCCGCATGTGCGCTGGCCGCCGTGCGTGCCGCAATCATGCCCGGCGACTTCGCCAAGTTGCAACACATGCTGGGCGCGGTGCAGGGCAAGCCGAAGAATCGTTGGGGCTGGCGCAATTATTTTGCCGCCGGTAGTGGCCAGCAACACGAGGCCATGCAGCGCTTAGTGGCCGCTGGTCTTGCGACGGCCGGCCGCGCTTGCGGCGACATGATCTATTTCTACGCTACCCGCCTGGGTTGCAAGGCTGCTGGCCTCGACGCCGCTGGCATCAAGCGCGCGATGGAGGATTGACCATGCCTGTTAAAACTTCAATTGCAGCCGTCTTCCATGGTGGTCGGCGCCGCTGGCTGTCGCTTGATGCGGCATGCCGCGCCGATGCCAAGCAGATCATCAAACAGGGGGGCGACGATGACAGTGACCAGGAATACATGGCTTCGGTGGCTCGTCTCGCTGCAGTTGCTCGCGCCGAATTTGCGCTCCTGCCCGCGCAATCCCCGGCGCCGCCTGAGCAGCTCGCTCTGGCGGCGTGTCAGGAGCTTGTCGCGGCCACGGCCGAGGTCAAGCGCCTGTCGCGCCTGATTGGCGAAGGCCTGAGTGCATGCCCGATAGCCCGCGATGATAGCGAATGCGGCCCGAAAGGCCCAATTACGCATCTGTCGCTGGCCTACGCATCGGAAACCGTCGACAACGATCACGGCTATGGCGGCACGCACAAGGAATGGAACAGTCAGCATCTGCTGGACGATTGCCCATATTGCATGGCCGCTCACAACTCGATCCAGGAGCGCAAGGTCGCTCGCAAACGCTTGGGCGCGGCGCGCAGGGCGGTGACGATGATTGGGAAATCGTCATGAGCCAATTCAATATTTTTGATGCCGGCGCGCTCCGTCCACCTATGGAATTGATTCATTCAGTATCTGAAGACAGCATCGCTACTAAAGTCTTTCCCTATCACGGTAAGGGAGGTGGCTGCTTTGTGGAGAATATTAATAGCAACTTGAACATCACTCATTATTTGTGGAGTGGTTTTCTCCGAAATGGATATGCCAGTAAGTTGCTTGCTCGCAAACAATATTTGCGATTGAAATGCGGCTATGAGCTGAGCTTTACTTCTGTCAAATTCAAGCAAAGCCACAAGTTCATTAGTGCTCCAATAGTCCAGTGCGGAGAGCTCATCACCCAAGGCTTTCCATTTTTGAGGCATTCTCTGGATAAGGCCTTCCACCTGTGGAATTCGAGCTTGATATTCTTCAAGTGTATTACTGATTCTAAGCGCTGCAAGTGCAGTTTGAATCATCGGGAACTGCATTTTAGCTATGACAATTCTGGCGGCACTGAGGGCGTGTTCCCTCCTTCTGCGGTTTTCAGAGGTTGCCAGCCAAATCGTTCCTATCAAAGTACCAACGGTGCCAATCGCGGCAATCCAATATGCCCACTCAGCAACGCCCATTTTGCACCAAGGTATGCCGTTGTATCCACCCAAGCCGATTGCTGCCGCGATAACCAGGATCGCCCATTTGCTATACCAAGCCATACTTTCTCCTATTTTAGTTGGCTGAATAATAACACGTCGAATATTGGTGGTGGGAAATGAAACGTTCGCCCATGAAACCCGGTAAGTCCTTGGCGCGAAAACCATTCAAGCACACCTCGCCCATGTCCAGCACCGGCATGCTCTCCGTGCAGTCGCACCAACGCACGGCGCCGAAGCGCAAGGCCAGCTTGAAGTCCAAGGGCCCACGCTCGACGCCGATCCGGCGCGCCGCGCGCGGCCGGGACTGCACGCTGCGCCTGGCCGTCTGCAACTTCGACCCTGACACCACCGTGCTTTGCCACAGCAATTTCTTGGCAGACGGCAAGGGCATGGGCCTGAAGGCGCCAGATAGCGCCGCAGCATTCGGCTGCAGCGCATGCCACGACGTGCTCGACGGCCGGCGCCCGCGCCCGGCTGATCTGTCTCTGGCCGGACTGGAGGCTGCCTTTCGCGCGGCCGTCGGCACCACACACGAAATTTTACGGTCGATGGGCCTGCTCGCTTCGCTGCCCAGTGACCAAAAACAAAATATGGAACATACATGACGCGCATTAACTTCCGTGATTTCGTGCTGGGCGCCATGCCCGGCACCAAAGCAGATATCGTCAACAAGTCAGGCGTCAGCCAGGCGGCCGTGCTGCGCTGGGTGCGCCTGCTGCACGCCGAGCACAAGATTTACATCGCCAGCTGGAAGCCGCACCCGCGCGCCGGCGCCGCCATGGCCGTGTATGCCGTCGGCAACCTGCCAGACGCGCCGTGCACTTTACCGTGCCTGACCAAACGCCAGATTCGCCTGCGCTTCGAGGCCAAGGCCAAGAAGGATGGCCGCTATGACTCAATGAAGGCGCGCTGGCGCAGCAAGTACTGGATCCGCAAGGCGGGCGCCGTAGGCGATCCGCTGGTGGCTGCGCTGTTCGGCGCAGCGCGTGGCCAGGAGGCTCGCCCATGATCCCATATCACGGCCTGCCAATCACACCGGCTACAGCCGCTGTGCGTGCGGTCAAAGAAGGTCACGCGTTCGTGTCGTTCCGCTACCCTGAACAACTAGCTATTGCGCTGGAGGTAGCGCAGTCGTTTGCCGTCGACAATGGGGCGTTTTCAGCTTGGCGCAGTGGACAGCCTATCACCTACTGGTCGTTGTTCTACGAATGGGTAGGCGAGCTACACCGCTACCCGAGTTTTGATTTCGCAGTGATACCTGACGTCATCGATGGCAGCGAGGCCGATAACGACGCGCTGCTGGCCGAATGGCCGTGGCGTACGTCGGCGCCGCACGTCGGCGCGCCGGTATGGCATTTGCACGAATCGCTCGATCGCCTGGACCGGCTCGTCAGTGAATGGCCCCGCATCTGCCTGGGCAGTTCGGGCGAGTTTGCGCAAATCGGCACACCAGCTTGGTGGACGCGCATGGCGGAGGCAATGGACGTCATTTGCGATCGGGCCGGACGGCCGTGCGCCAAGATCCATGGCTTGCGAATGCTTGACCCAGGAATTTTCACGCGCTTTCCGTTCGCCAGCGTCGACAGTACCAACATCGCACGCAATGTCGGCATCGACAAGAATTGGCGCAACGGGAACTATCCACCGCTGACGAAGGATGCCCGCGCAGACATCATGCGCGGGCGAATCGAGTCGCACCAGGCCCTCACATTCTGGAGCCGTAAGGCGGCGCCGATTCAAGAATCACTGTTTATGGAGGCCCATCCTTGAATTATTACCCCTTCCACATCGGCGACTTCCGCTCGGGGACAGTGAACATGTCTCGCCAGGCGCGCTGGATTTACCGCGACATGATGGACGTCTACTACGACGTCGAGGCGCCACTTCCGCTCGATATAGATGTGCTGTGCGACGCCTTGGGCGTCGAGGCGGCGGACGAGCGCGCGATTGTTGAACGACTGCTTCGCTTCAAGTTCCTCAAGACAGATGCGGGCTACCGGCACGAGGTCTGTGAGCAGGTGATTGCGGACTATCAAGTCAAGGCAGAGACAGCGAAAGCAAATGGCAAGCTGGGCGGTCGCCCCCGCAAGCAAGCTGCAACCAATCAAGAACCCAGCGGGTTTCCATCCGGTTCTGATTCGGATGCTACTGACAACCCAGCTGAAACCGGATCAAAAACTAACCAAGAACCAATAACCAATAACCATAAACCAGTAAAGAACAAAGACAAGTCGCCTCCGGCTCCCGATTCACTGTTTCCCGACGTCGAATCGCAGATCGTCGCCGATTTCAAGGCGCTGCGAACGAAGCACAAGGCGCCGATCACGCGCACGGCCATGCAGGGCATCGTGCGTGAAGCCGAAAAAGCCGGGCTGACCCTGGAAAACGCCTTGCGCATCTGCTGCGAACGCGGCTGGCGCGGGTTCAAGGCCGAATGGATCACCCAACACGCCGTGCGCGCCGGCCCGGGACAGGGCGCTGGCACGGTCTATGCGCAGACCATGGCCAACGCTGAGCGCGCCAAAGCCCGAATTTTCGGCAATGCAGCACCGCAGGGAGACGAGCATGACGCAGGATGACTACGAAGAATTTTCAGGCATGGTCGGCGCGATTACCGAGCTTTACGGCCGCGTTGCGAGCGAGTTTGCGATCACGATCTGGTGGGGCGCGCTGCGCCAGTACGACCTGCCGGCCGTGCGCCAGGCATTCGATCGTCACGTCCGCAATCCCGATACCGGGCAGTTTGCGCCGAAACCAGCCGACCTGATCCGGATGATGGGCGGGACGACACAAGACTCGGCGCTTGTGGCTTGGTCGAAGGTCGACCGCGCATTGCGCGTCGTTGGGCCATACCGAAGCGTCGTGTTCGATGATCCGCTGATCCACCGTGTGCTGGTCGAGATGGGTGGCTGGGTCTCGCTGGGCGCGAAGACGGAGCAGGAGTGGCCATTTGTCGGCAAAGAGTTTGAGAACCGGTACCGCGGGTACCGCATGCGCAATGAGCGGCCAGATTACACGCCCGTGCTGGTGGGTATGTCGGAAGCGCAAAACCAGCGCGCCGGTTTTGGCGTGGAGCCGCCGATGATGATCGGCGACCAGAAGCTGGCCGTGCTGGTGATGGCGGGTGGAACGTCGCAGCAAATCATCGCCATGGTGCCAGTTGGCGCGCTCGCAGCGCCGCTGGCCCGCATTAATGGGCGCGCTGCATAGCGGCAAAAGCTGCTCAGGCTTGTGGAGCGGTTCGCTACTGCACGAACGTGGTGGGGCCGCCACCAAGCCTCATCCGATACGAAAAGAATTCAATACAGAGGCTCTATGCAAAATCAAGAAAACAAAATCGCAGCAAACAAACGCCTGGCCGAGCTGCTGGGCTGGTCAAGCATTGTCGAGGTGGGCGGAGCCTGGGTCGGCACGCCGCCGCCGGGCGCGGCCGCAAGCCGTGGACAGGCGCTGGTGCCCGACTGGATGGGCGACTGGGCTGCAGCCGCGCCGCTGGTCGCACAGTTCGAGATCCGGCTGATGCCGATGTCGGCGGGCGTCGATGCCGCCGGTTTCCTGGAGTGGTACCGGTTCTATCCGGACAGGGACGCCGCGGCCCGTGCTGCAATCGTCAAGGCGGTCACACATCGCTTGGAGAAAACGCAATGATGGCCCGTGGCTTGCAGGCGCTGGGCCGCCTCAAGGTCGGCGCCATGAACCAGACGGAGGCGGCGTACGCCAGGACGCTGGAGCTGCGTAAGGCTGCCGGCGAGGTGGCCTGGTACAAGTTCGAAGGCCTGAAATTTCGCCTGGCCGATAACACTTTTTACACGCCGGATTTTGCCGTGCAGCTGTCCGACGGCGCGCTGGAGGCGCACGAAGTGAAAGGATTTATGATGGAGGACGCGAACGTAAAGATCAAAGTGGCTGCTGATATTTATCCGCTCCGCTTTTTTATTGTTCGGACCAGGCCGAAACGGGAGGGCGGTGGTTGGCGAATTGAATCAGTAGGTAATGAAATTTGATGTATTCGTCGGCCGGGTCAAAGCTGTTTTTTGGGTTTCGGCACTGGCTTTGGTTTCGGCAGGGGCAGTTCGGCTGCTGTGCGCTGCGCCAACTGGGTCAGCCACTCGCGTTCGTCCCACAGTTCGCCATCGATCAGGAAATATGGCTTGGCTTGAGGGTAGGGCGGCGCTTCCTGTGGCGTGCAGAGCGCGCTGATCCAGGCACGGCCGGCCTCTGTGGGCTTGATAAACAACTGATCGTCGGCGACGATGGCGAACATCTTGCCTTCGCAATACAGGCCGTACTCGCCAAACATCTTTTTCGCGCTGATGCTGCCCACACCCGCCATCTGGTCGAGCAAAAAATCCACCGTGCCTTGTTGTGATGCCATGTTCTCCTCCGTAGGAAGGAATAGTGTAGCGCAAGCCATTTGCGGCAGCGGTCTTTTTTCCGCAGAGCAGTAGCCAGAGGGTGACCAGCGCGGCTACACTATCGCCATTATTTATTTTGCATTAGCTATTTTGCCATGACACCCCACCTGATCACTCACCGCGGCATCAGCATCGCCACCTTGGCCTCCAGCGACCCCATCGAATCCCATTGCGCACCAGGTCACACGGCAATCCGAGAACAGGGCGACGGCTGGTGGCTGTACTTTGTCGACGAGGATGGCAAGGTCGACGGCTACGACAGGCCGTTCGCCAGTCATGACGAGGCCCTGTGGGCGGCCAAGGCCGCAGCCGAATTCAGCGCGCAATGAAGGCCAGTCCATGGGCGTTCCTGGGCTTGCCGCAAGCACCCGTGCCGGAAGCGGAAAGCGCGGAATACGGCGCCTGCCGCGCCGAGCTGCACGGCAAGCGGCTGGTCTTGCGTATGGCCAAAACCACGCCGACGAAAACCGGCCAGTTCGTCACCGTCTGGAAGCGCCCCCATCCCGGCGCCGAGATCGCCCCGCTGGATGAAGCGGACCCCGTCGATGCCGTCGTCATCGCCGTGGCCGACGGCGACGGCGTGCGGCACGGCTTTTTCATCTTTTCCCGCGCTGTGCTGATCGAGCGGGGCGTGATGTCGCGCCCCGGAGCTGGAGGCAAGCGCGCGCTGCGCGTGTATCCGCCGTGGTGCGCGCCGGAATCCATCCAGGCGCAGCGCACGCAGCGCTGGCAGGCGCAGTGGTTTGTGGCGGCGGGGGATCAACGAAGGCTGGACCAGATGCTTGGGCAGTAATTGGTTCCGTTTACCTTAGAATCTGTCTGAGCCTTGCTGCTATATTAGAACGCCTTAAAAACCCTCTTTTTGTCATGACGGCAATAAAACCTTTACTGAGGCATTCTAATCGTCCGCTGTGGGGTGCGGATTCAATCAGTCAACGCAACACACTGTTCAAATCGTTGAGCCGGTGTTTGGTAGTGTAGCGGTTGTTTAATTCAGGGCGTGCAGTCGCCCGTTTCTAAATATGGAATCAATGACAGTGATGGCAATAAAGTGGAAGAACCAGGAGGTGCGAAACTACAATGGCCTCATGTGCAGCAATGGTGACATCTACGAAGTGCACGAAACCGGGATGGCCAGAGCGCAGGAAAAACAGGAACTTAGCGGTTGGTTCAATGTCGCGATTCTGGCACAGGAAGAGCTGTATGGTGGGCAGTACATCGTTAAATGCGGAGAGGCTATGGAACACGGCTCAATCGGCGTCGTCATTTTGGAATCGCTGCAAAATCATGAACCTGTTTGGACGTTTGTTTCAAATCAATCCAATCCATTTGATCAAATAATAATCAAGGGCGGCTTGGTTGTGGTGCTGTCAACGTCAGGCGCGGTGCTTCGGTTTGGTGCTCCAATGAAGGAGGCAAGGTTTCTGCTTCCGAGTACGTCGATCCATGATTCTATTTCGTTAAAATAGAGTCGCTGCATAATCGCAGCTGGCATAACGGCCAAGAGCGGAATCTGCAGCCGTGCAGGACTAAAATAGGGGCATTGTTTTATCGAGTTGAGTAATATGCACGATAAAATCATGAATCAAGATCGTTTCGCAAAGCTTGCCGCGCCCGATAAAGTCATCGACAATACGGCATGCCAATCAAGATATCGCCTAAAAAAATACTACTGTGCCTGCTCATCCTCAGCCCGGCCTGGTATGTCGCCGCATGCTGCGTGGTCTTCAACAGCCGCAAGGAGGCGTTCTATCAAACTCAGCCTGGCGATACTCGGCAAGCGGTGCTTGCCCGCTTCGGCACGCCGTCACATGTGGAGCGCCCGGGGGGCGTGGTCGGTCGTTATAGTAGGGGGCCATGCACTCATCCTTGCGCCGAGCGGCTGTGGTTCGAGAACCGCTTGTCTTCCGATCTTGAAGCGTGGTCGATTGATCTAGACCAAAATGGCCGCGTGGTAGACAAGTTGTATCTGACCTACTTGTAGTCGGCCCTCGCTCCTGACTTTTCACCTTGATAACCACGTCTTGATACTTGCCCAACGATTGGACTGTGACCTTTTTGAGGTCCTTAACGGCGATATGCGCGCTTGAACCCAGGCATGGCTTTAGCAGTAAGCTGGGATGTTTATTGTGGGACGTCCTTCGAAGATAGCATTTAGCGATGGATATCGATATTGGTCCAGATTGTGCATGTTGGCTTCAGTTAGCGTGATTTGCACTTTGAGGAACTCAGCCTTCGGGAATAGATAAAAATAACTTGCTTTTGTGTTTTCAAGATCAAGGAGTACTGCCAGAACAAAGCCGCATCTGGACTCCTCATCCAGTCGTATCCGCCAGCGAGGAGGGGCCTGCTTTTCGTACAGGCATCTTGCTATCGTGATTTTCAAGACACACCGATCATCGAGCAGCAGAGTATTGCGAGATGGCCCGTTTACATGGCTGACACCCGTATTAGCAATGAGTTTCACAATTTGTTCGTGCGTTTCTGCGCGAACAGTTCGTACGATTTTCCGGGTGGCCAAGAACTTATGTTCGTTGATAGGTGGCAGCCCAGCAAGTGCGTAGGCTTCCAGCATGGTGCCAAAGTAGTAGGCGAACATCTGTGCGCCGGGAAGTGTATCGTCCTGATCAATTAGCACGGTGGTCACCTTTCCATGTTTTTCATGTAGCTTGCGCAGCATTGCCAGGAGTTCTTCTTTTGGAATCGGAGCGAGGCGATGTTTGCGTTCTTGCTGCGCTTTGCGGAAAAGGGTAACCGGGATAAGGGGAGGGAAGGCGCCGATCCTTTGTATCCACATCGACGTTGGATTTTCGATGTGATGCTTTCGGAGTTTAAAAGAAGTTCTGTTGTAGATGATGTTGCCGATGTACTTTTCATTTGTAAGCACGTCTCGAACGCAGTCGCGGGTCCAAGCGCGCCCGCATTCGCGAGGCGCCTCCATTGCATTCAGCAAGAAAGCAATTTCGCTTTCACTCAGCTTCTCCAGCACGTACCAGTCGAAGATCCCTCGAAGAATCTCAAGTTCATCGGGTGGACCAGGGACGAGGAGCACACGGTCTGTAGGATGGTTCTTTCTTTCGCCAAATCCGAGTGCATGCTTGGCTTTGCCGCTTGAGCTGATAGGAATCCGGCGCAATCCAAATCCCGCTCGCCCACCTTGTTTAAACCCCATTTCTACGAACCGACATTGCGCTGCAAAAACCTTGGATGATAGTTCTCTGCTGTATTCGGCAGCCATGGCGCGCTTTACGCTCTTAATTATGGACGAGACCGAAGATCCATTGTTCTCGAAGTCTTCTGCGCAATATACGATGGCGACCCCTGCGCGGCGGCATATGTATTCGTAGTAGGCGCTTTCGTCCAAATCCTGGAACCTTCCCCAGCGGCTCACATCATAGGCAAGAATCGACTGAAATGGTGCTGCGCCACTCTGCACCTCTTCAATCAGGCAACGCAAGCCTGGGCGTGAGGAAAAATCGAGTCCACTTCTACCTTCGTCCGTGTATGTTTTGATTATTTCTATGCCATTGCGACTCGCGTACTCGGAGATGCGATGCAGTTGATGTGAGATCGAATGGTTCTGATTGTCTGTAGACATGCGGACGTACACCGCAGCTGTTGGCTTTACACCAGTTATCAGTATTTTTGGAACGTGTATAACTGCTTTGCGGCGCATGCAATTCCTCTATGGAAGGTGCCAAATACGGCAAGCTTTTGGCGCTTACTTGATACGAATCAACACCTCAACCTTCACCTGTCGCATCCTACTGAAACAGGGAGGGTGCTATGTTTGATAATGCCACTGAAAAAACGTTACGACTGATTGCTGCCGGGGTGTATCTGAAACGCATACATGGCCTGGAGTTCGCGGTTCTTGTACTGATAGATGCCGGGCTTTGTGAAGATATCGCAAGAGCTGCTCTGCAAGATGACCGGGCTTACTTAGATACGGGCTGGATGTTGACAAATTTCCAAAGTGACCATATTCGCCCGGAATGAAACACAATCTGCTGCAGTGTCGCACGATTCAGGCAGAACGTTCCTTTTTCTCTAGCCGGTAGTCTTCACCGCAAGGTGCCCAATTGCGTGGTCATACAGCTACGAAAGGAGTAATCTCCTGTGTAGCTATTTTTACCATTTACAAAGTGCGTTTGCACAAAGGATATTTAAGATGAAAATCGCTGTGTTCAGCTCCCAACCATATGATCGCCGTTTCCTCAATGAGAAAGCAGATGAACGCGATGCTCGTGATGCCGTGGAGATGCGTTTTCACACTGAGTCCTTGGCTCTGCAGTCGGTGGCTCTTGCGCAAGGCTGCCAGGCAATATGCGTGTTTGTAAATGATGTGCTTGATGCGGAAGTACTGCATGCTCTTGCCCACATTGGCGTCCGCGCGATTTTGCTGCGTTGCGCGGGGTTCAACAATCTCGACACGGAAGTCGCACGGCGGTTGGACCTTTTCGTCGCGCGCGTGCCTGCATATTCACCGGAGGCTGTTGCTGAGCATGCGCTGGCCTTAACTCTCACGCTGAACCGGCGAACTCACCGCGCATATGCTCGGGTGCGGGAAGGAAACTTTGCGCTCGATGGGCTACTGGGCAGCAATCTTCACGGGAAGACGGTGGGGATCATCGGCACTGGCAAAATTGGGCTGGCGACTGCAAGGATTTTTAATGGATTCGGCTGCCGGCTACTGGGGTATGATCCGTTCCCATCATCGGAGTTTGAATCCATTGGCGAAGTAGTCGAGCTGTCCGAGCTTCTCTCCGAGTCGGATTTCGTCTCGCTGCATTGTCCGCTCACTACCGATACCCACCACCTCATAAATGCCGATACGCTGAATCTGATGAAGGAGGGGGCTATGTTGATCAATACTTCGCGTGGCGCTCTCGTTGATACACAGGCGGTGATTGAAGCGTTGAAGTCGCGCCAACTGGGCTCCTTGGCCATCGATGTGTACGAGCAAGAAAGCAACCTTTTCTTCGAAGATCGGTCTGGCGACATCATCACGGATGACATTTTCCAGCGCCTGATGACGTTCCCGAACGTTCTTGTTACCGGACATCAAGGTTTCTTTACGATAGAAGCGATGCGCGAAATTGCATCAACAACCTTCGAAAATTTGTCCGCATATCAGCTTGGCGCCGAGTGTGTGAACTTAGTACCAGGTACCTATTGACGGTTTCTTATTTTCGCCAAAGTGAGCAGTATTTAGTTTGCCCAGCTTCTGGCGCATTCCTCTGCCAGGCAGGGGAAATCGCATGCTACGATTGTCGAATTCGGACAGGAGTAAAGCATGGGATTTGCTGAAAAGTATGTTGCGTCAATCGGATCGAGCAACCTGATGGACGACGCACAGCACCATCAGACTGACCCGCTGGCCGCCGCGGCGCTGGCTGGCGACATCGGCGCGCTGCTGTGCCGCGTGAAGTACGCCGACGGAACGCTCACGCGTATGTTCGAGGGCAACCAGCAGAACCTTGCACAGCTGCTGCGCATCTGGACCGACGAAGTCATCCGGCGTGGCCGCATGCGCCGTTGGGTACCGGAAAATACGGCCTGGGATGCGCAGTCGGCGCAGGCACTGTATCGCCGAGTGGCTGAAAGATCGCTGGCGCACTGGCTGGATGGAAAGTGTAAGGGCTGCAGTGGTACCGGAGTCAAGGTGCTGCTGGGGAACGGGCAGTGCACGTCATGCAAAGGAACCGGCGTGGCGCCTGTGTACGGCGTGGCTGGCCTGGAGCTGGAGCGCGTCAAGGACATGGTGAGTGAATTGAGCTCCATTTATGACAGTCATTCTGGCCGGGCGCGGGGCCTTTTACGCGACGACTACCTGTAGCGTAGGGATTTTTAAAACCTGTGTTTACGGACAGTATTTCGCTGTATAATGTAGGCTCTTACTCAAGAAAACTCTTCTGGAAATCGTAATGTGCGCTTCGCGCCACCGATAGCTAGAACTCGCGATAGTACCCATCCATGCATCGGACGTGCTCGCCTTGAATTTGACGATCATCATGTCCTTTGCTCACAGGAGCAAAGCCAAAGCCTGCCACCTCATGGTCGCGGGCTTTTTTGTTTTTCAATCTTATTCATAACGACCTGCCCACCGGTCATATTTAATGAAACAAGCCACTTAGTTACTATTGAGCATGTCAGATGGAAGGATGCGGGAACGGCGAAAGTGACTTTTCTTAGAGGAACAGAATAGTACGTGTCAGTGCAGACTTCAACCGGCTCACAAAAAATAGTGGCGTGTTTGTTTATCAATAGTAGTAGGTTGTTTAGCTCGATATCATTTGCTGGAACATATATTCTGAACCGTTTAGGAAAGCCAGCCTCAAAATTGTCCATTTTTGCGACCCAAGTTGGTTAATTTATATTGACTATAAAGCATTTTTGTTTTTGCTTGCGCACTGCACAACCTATTGGATTGTCGTCAACAAAACGTTGAAGGTGGTACGAAGTGAATTCGATTCATTTGGCAGCTTGGTTCAGGCATTAGCTACGTAGAGACATAGAGGAATTAGCGCGGCTTTCTCCGCACCGTAGGGTCTTGGCTTAGTACGCGCAATGCAGTTCGTTTATTGACGTTGTGTAGCTGCAGATATGCCTCTGCAGCTGTCATGCCAACTTCCATTGCTATGCGTACCGCATTTTCGATGATCTCTTCGGTTTCTTTGTCAGGGCGGGAGATCGATAACGGTTTGGACGTAAATTTAGGATCGTTTGGCATGCACCAGTATTGCTAGATGGAAAACTAGATCATGCCGAAAGAAGATTCATCGGAATTGATTTGCATCAATCGTTTCCTACCTTTTGAATATTATGAATAGAGTGCAACACTCATCAAACAATGCGGTGCTCGGCGCCCCCGCAGGCTGGGACCAAGGCGAGTTGCCGTGCAACGCGCTGTCGATCACGCGCACGTACGTGGGCGAACTGTCTGCAGTGGTGTCGTACTGGCGCCCAAGCGCCGACGAGCTGGCCGTGTTGAGTTTTGGCGGGACCATCGCACTTTGGGGGCTGGGCGTGACGATGCCACCCGTGATGCTCTATGTGGGAATCGCCTGGCAAGGTGAGGTGGGGTGAACCACGGAAATTACGTTGAACAAGTTGGGAACGCTATTGGTTTATATGCAATAATTGAATCCTTAAAAACCTAAGGGGTTCACTATGAATTTCAGGTCAGTAGATTCTACCGAATGGGATGTCATTCATCGTGCAGATGGCGATGCCAAAAAAATTCGGCAGAGAGCAGCACTGCTTATTGCCACTTTAGCCGAGCAATACTCGCAAGGGGATCTAAATTCAAATCATGGTGTGCAATTTTCGTCGACCGGCGAAAACGATATTTTCGGCACTATTCGAAGCGATATCGGAGAGGGCCGCTTCACACTGTCTTTCTCACTTGCTGGCGAAAGACTGATAGGCAATTTACAAATTGAAAAGAAAGTTCTTCGTTTGTCTTCAGATTCGACTTGGCAGCCGGTCTGGGGAGTCATCGTTCCCGCGCAGGGTGAAATTTTCGCAGGGCTAAATCCCGGCCGTTTTTCTATTCCACCGGGTAATGGACAATTCGATGAAAAAAGAGCTAAAGCTATATACGAATTTGGACAAATAATCCTGTATGCCATGGTTAAAGGACCGCTGACCGTTTAGTTTGTATTAGTTCCTAAACAAGCCGCATTTGCGGCTTTTTTTACGTCTTCTTTGTGAGGATGATTGGAAAAGGCGTAGATATGGGAAGAAAGTCATCCCTTGCTGAGAAGCAGTGGTCGGAGATTGGCCTACGCCTGTTGAAAGGTGAGGCGGGCCGAGTGCTCGCGAGAGAATTTGGCGTATCCGAAGCGGCGATCAGAAAACGCTTTGGTGCGCAGACGAAACAAATAAAAGATGTTGCAAATCAATTGGTTGCGGCTGAATCGGCATTCAGCGCATTGCCGATTGGTGCGCAGATAAGTGCGCGAACTTTGGCCGACGAGCTGAAAGAAATCTCGATGCACTTGGCTGGCGCCGCACGATATGGCGCTGCCACCGCGCACCGGCTGGCCGGCATTGCGCACAACAAGGCTGGCGAGATCGATGACGCCGAACCGCTGGACGACAAGAGCCGCTTGGCTCTGGGCGATATTGCCGTACTGACCAGGATGGCGAACGGCGCCGCCGAGATCGGCATGAACCTGCTGAAAGCTAGTAAGGACGTGAAGCCGGACGACGACGCTCCAACACCTGTCGCCATTACCTTCGGCGTGAAAGATGCCAAGCGCCATGACGACAATCCAGTTTGACCTGAACGTCCCGCAATCGAGCTTCCTGCAGCTGCCGCACAAGTTCAAGGCCTACGTGGCCGGGTTCGGCTCCGGCAAGACGTTCGTTGGCTGCGCCGGCATCTGCGCCCACTTCTGGCAGTGGCCGGGCATCAACCAGGGCTACTTCGCGCCGACCTATCCGCAGATTCGCGACATCTTCTATCCCACGATGGAGGAGGTGGCCTACGCGATGGGCCTGCGCATCAAGGTGAAGCAGGGCGACCACGAAGTCGAGGTGTACGAGGGGCGCCGGTACCGTGGCACGGTCATCTGCCGGTCGATGGAGAAGCCAGAAACCATCGTCGGCTTCAAGATCGGCCACGCGCTGATCGATGAGCTGGACGTGATGCCGCTGAAGAAGGCGCAGATGGCCTGGCGCAAGATCATCGCCCGCATGCGCTACAAGGTGCCGGGCCTGATGAACGGCATCAACGTGACGACGACGCCCGAGGGCTTCAAGTTCGTCTACCAGCAGTTCGTGAAGGCCATCCGGGACAAGCCTGAGCTGGCCAGCCTGTACGGCCTGATCCAGGCCAGCACCTTCGACAATGAGCTGAACCTGCCAGGCGACTATATCCCGTCGCTGATGGCCAGCTATCCGCCGGCGCTGATCGACGCCTACCTGCGCGGTAAGTTCACCAACTTGACCAGCGGCAGCGTGTATGCCGATTTCGACCGCGCGCTGAACCACACGAACGAGATCATCCTGCCCGGCGAGCCGCTGATGGTGGGTCTCGACTTTAACGTGCAGAACATGACTGCCTGCATCAACGTGGTCCGGGAAGGGCTGCCGCGCACGCTGGCCGAGCGCGTGCAGGTGCGTGATACACCGGCCATGGCCAAGATCCTGAAAGAAGACTTCAAGGACAAAGGCCATCAGGTGAAGATTTTCCCGGATGCGTCCGGCCAGAACACCAGCAGCAAGAACGCGAGCGAGTCCGACCTGTCCATCTTGCGCCAGGCGGGCTTCCTGCTTGAAGTGAACCATTCAAACCCTGCGGTCAAGGACCGGGTCAACGCCTACAACGGGATGATCCTGAACGCCCAGGGCGAGCGCCGCTGGAAGATCAACACCGACCAGTGCCCGACCACCACCGAGGCGCTGGAGCAGCAGGTGTGGGGCGCGGACGGCCAGCCGGACAAGAAGGCCGGCCATGACCACCCGAACGACGCCAATGGCTACTTCCTCGTGAAGCGCTACCCGATCGTGAAGAGCGCGACGACCACGGCGCCGCTGCGCATGTAATAACAAGGATTTCCATGACCGATGCCGTACGCAAACAATCAGCCGAAGCCGCGAAGCTGAACGAGGATTGCGCGCTGATCGCCGCGCTGCTGGGCGGCACCAAGACCATGCGGGCCGCCGGAAAGAAGTATCTGCCGCAGTGGCCCGGCGAGGACGATAAGAGCTACGAGCTGCGCCTGGCCGTGGCCACGCTGTTCCCGGCCTATGCGCACACCATCGACGTGCTGTCGGCCAAGCCGTTTAGCAAGCCGGTGACGCTGGGCGAGGATGTGCCGGACCGGCTCAAGCCCTGGCTGCAAAATGTCGACCTATCTGGGCGCGACCTGCACAGCTTCCTGTCGGAGATTACCCAGGAGGCGATGGGGTACGGCTTCGCCGGCATCTTGGTCGACTTCCCCAAGGCAGGCAACCTGGTCACGAAGGCCGACGAGCAGGCCGCCGGCGTGCGCCCGTACTTCGTCCAGATCCACGTGCAGAACGTCCTGGGCTGGCTGCCGAAGAATGCAACCAGCCTAAACGGGCTGACCCAGTTGAGACTGCTGGAAAGCGTGTCCGAGCCGAATGGCGACTTCGACACCAAGGAAATCGAGCAGGTGCGCGTCTTGGGGCGCGGCACCTGGCAGACTTGGCGTCAGCGCGAAGCCGGCAGCAAGAAGGAATGGGCGCTGTACGAGGAAGGTGTCACGACGCTGGAGACAATTCCCTTCGTGCCGGTCTACGGCAAGCGCCTGGGCTACATGCAGGCCACGCCGCCGCTGCTCGAGCTGGCGCACAGCAACATAGAGCACTGGCAGAGCAAGAGCGACCAGCAGAATATCTTGCACGTCGCGCGCGTGCCGATCCTGTTTGCCAAGATGCTGGGTGAAGGCAGCATTACCGTCGGCGCCGGCAGCGCGGTCAAGTCGGAATCGCCAGAGGGCGACCTGAAGTTCGTGGAACACGGCGGCAAGGCCATCGAGGCCGGCCGCCTGTCCATCCTCGACCTGGAAGACCGCATGCGCCAGGCCGGCGCCGAACTGCTGGTGATCAAGCCGGGCAACGTGACCGAATCGCAGACCCTAGCCGACAACGAGCAGGGAGCATGCGCACTGCAGAAGATCGCAGGCAACGTCGAAGACGCTGGCGACCAAGCGCTGCAGTTCATGGCTGAATGGGTGGGGGAGGCCGAAGGCGGCCATATCACCATTTTCAAAGACTTCGGCGCCGCCTCTTTGGCTGCCGCCAGTGCGGAGCTGCTGTTCAAGAGCGCCTCCGGCGGGAAAATCTCGGGCGAAACCTACTTCAACGAACTGCAGCGCCGCGGCATCTTGTCGCCGGATCTGGACTGGGAGACGGAGCAAGAGCGCATCCAGTCGGCACCGCCTGACTTGGTGGGGGCATAAGTGGGCGCGGTCGAAGAGTGGATTGCCGAGATGTTCCTCGTGCACTCGCTGAACCTGCTGCGCTTTTCTTCCGGCACGCAAGAGAAGATCCTGCTGCTGATGGCTGCCATGTCACGGGAGTTGACAGCCAAACTGAACGAGGGCGAGATATCGACCTACGGCAAGCAGCGCCTGGGCGCGCTGCTGCGCGAGTCGAACGCGGTGATTTCTTCGCATTACACCGGCATGCAGGCGGAAATGACCCGCAACCTGACCGGCATTGTACGCATCGAGGCCGATTACACGGCCAACGTGCTGACGCAGGCGCTCAAGATCGAGCTGGGCGCAAAGCTGCCGCCTGCCACTTACCTCGAAAAGCTGGTCGGCGATACGCTGATCAAGGGCGCGCCGTCGGCCGACTGGTGGAAGCGCCAAGCGCTCGACACGCAATTCCGCTTCGCCAGCCAGGTCCGGCTCGGCGCGGCACAGGGTGAAACGACCTCGCAGATCGTGTCGCGCGTGCTGGGCAAGAGCGTCAAGGCGGCCGATCTGGCGCCAAGCACGCCTGCCGCGCCACCGATGCCGGCCGGGACACCAGGCGCGCCAGCGGCCCCGCCAGCCAAGGGGCCAGCGCCTGCGCTGGATCCTGTTGCACCGGGCGAGCAGGGCATCTTGAAAACGTCAGCCGCGAACGCTCGCGCGCTGGTGCACAGCTCGGTGCAGGCCGTGGCCAATGCCGCGCGCCTGGCGTCGTTCCAGCAGAACAGCGACCTGATCGAGTGTCTAGTGTGGCTGGCCACGCTGGATTCGCACACCTGCCTGCTGTGCGCCATGCGCGACTTGCACGAGTACTCGTTGCACGAGCAGGAGCCCATTAACCACACCCACGAGTGGGCGGGCGGGCCTGGTGCCATTCACTTCAGCTGCCGATGCGTGATCAGCACGCGCACCAAGACCTTCGCCGAACTGGGCATTGAGCTGGACGAGCCGGGCGACAATACAAGGCCGAGCGACGGCGGTGCGGTCAGCAGCAAGATGAACTTCAAGGATTTCCTGGCCAGCAAGGATAAGGCTTGGCGTGCTGAATACCTGGGGCCGGGCCGCGCCGAGATGTACGAAGCGGGCAAGATTACGTTGAACGACCTGATGAACTTGAAGGGCCGCAAGCTGACGTTGGAGCAATTGCGGGCGAAGTACCAGTAAAATGAAAAATAGGTAACTTACCTAAAACATTGATTACTGGAAGGCGTAAAGATGGCGTTCGATATATTTGTTGAGCATGATGAGAAGCGGTGCGGTTACTGGGTTCAAGGCGATGGGTTCGATTTCTTCGCTTACTTTACCGGCGACGAGAAAAACGAATTCATTGAATGCGACTCGGTCCGAAGGGAGGGGAGCGACTATGCCCTCCATCTATCCATACGCCTTGGGGCAAACGGGAAAGTCGATAAAGATATTCTAGAAAGCGCCATTCAGCGTGAGTTGAGCAAATATTGGCTATAAGTTAGAAACGCAAATCAGCAAACCCGTTACGGCGGGTTTTTTTTCCTTTATTTCAGGCCGCCCGGGCAACCAGGCGGCTTTTTTTATGCCGCAAGCGGACGCGACGCGGTGCACGGCCGGAAGGCCATTCACGAGGGCGGATGCCCAGAAAGCCACCAAATGAAACTCAAACTCGATGCAAATGGCAATGTCGTTGTCCAGGATGGCAAGCCAGTCTACGTACATGACGACGGGAAGGAAGTCCCGTTCGATGCGGCCGCCGCCGTGCAGAAGATCCAGGGCCTGAATGGTGAGGCGAAGGCTCACCGCGAAGCAAAGGAAGCTGCCGAGGCAAAGCTGCAAGCGTTCGCTGGCATTGACGACCCTGCCGCTGCAGCGAAAGCGATCGAACTGATGAAGAACGTCGACGAAGGCAAGTTGGTCGCGGCCGGCAAGGTTGAAGAAATCAAGCTGGCAGCGAAAAAGGCAGCAGAAGAGCAGGTCGCCGCCGCCAACAAGGCCCACGCCGACGAGCTGGCCCGCACCAAGACCGAATTGGACGCCATTACCGGCAACCTGTATTCGGAAATGATCGGCGGCAGCTTCAACCGTTCGAAGCTCATCACCGATAAGTTTGCCATTCCGGTCGATCTGGTCCAGGCGCGCTTCGGCCAGGCCTTCAAGGTCGAGGCAGGCAAGATCGTGGCTTACGACGGTGCTGGCAACAAGATTTTCTCGCGCACGCGCCCGGGCGATCTCGCTGACTTCGATGAAGCGCTCGAAACGCTGGTGGACCAGTATCCCTACAAGGATCAGATCCTCAAGGGGTCGGGCGCATCCGGCGGCGGTGCGCAGCAGGGCGGTGGTGGCGGACAAAAACAAACCGGCAATCTCGGTGGGACGCGCGAAGAGCGTGCCGCTGCTTTTGCTGCTCAATATCCCGAATTAGCGAAAGGCTAAAAAATGTCTCTCTCCCAAATGCAAGTCTTCAACAAGTACATCATGCCGGCGACCATCGAAACGCTGGCGCAAATGGTGGACAAGTTCAACGCGGCCAGTAACGGCGCCATTCGCCTCACCACCGAAGGCTTTGAAGGCGACTTCCTGCAGGAATCGTTTTTTGCGGCTATTCATTCCGCCCAGCGCCGCGTTAATCGCTACGGCGCCAACGGCGCGGCGGCGTCGACCGACTTGACCCAGTTGAAGCACAACTCGGTAAAGATCGCCGGCGGCTTCGGTCCGATCCGCTTCGAGCCTTCGCAGATGACCTGGCTGCACAAGCCGACGGCAGAAGGCATCGAAGTTGCCTCGCGCAATTTCGCCGAAGCGATGCTGGCGGATCAGCTGAACACGGCTATCCTGGCGCTGGTTGCTGCCATCAGCAACAACGCCAACACGGTCAACGATGTGAGCGCGACGCGTGGTGTGGACTATATCGCCATGAATGAAGCCCACGGCAAGTTCGGTGACCACAGTGGCAATTTGGTGGCGCAGATCATGAACGGCACGACCTTCCACAAGCTGATCGGCGCCAACCTGGCCAATGCCACCCAGCTGTTCCAAGCACAAAACGTGCGCGTGGTGGATGTGCTGGGCAAGCCGGTGGTGGTTACCGACGCGCCGGCGCTGTATTCGGCTGCCGTCGGCCCTGCGCCTGGTCCTGCGGCACCTGCCAAGCTGCGCGTGCTGTCCTTGGCCGAAGGTGCTGCAACCGTTACCGACGGTTCGGACATCATCAGCAACATCGAAACGACCAACGGCAATCAGCGTATCGAAACCACGATGCAGGTCGACTACACCTTCGGCCTGGGCTTGAAGGGCTACACCTGGGACGAAGCCTCGGGCGGCAAATCGCCATCCGACGCCGCACTGGGCACCGGCTCCAACTGGGACAAGGTCGCCACCAGCGATAAGCATACGGCTGGCGTGATCACCATCGGTGACGCGACCAAGTAAGCCTGCGCCGCGCCTCTAAACGGGGCGCGGCTTCTTCAATAAAGCATAAAAAACGGAGTTCCAAATGGAAAAAGATCCGGAAAACATCTGGTATCTGGCCGGGCCGATGTTCCAGTATAACGAGGACGTCAAGGCGCTCGCGCGCCAGGCTGGCCTCAAGATCATCGATGCAAACGTGGCTGTTGGCCGCGCCAATGCCGCTGAAGACGTGCCGGAAGTCACGATCAAGGCCGAATATATTGATCAAGGCGCGGGCGAGCGCGTGCCGACCGCGGCCGAGTTGATGGCTGCTCGCGCTGATCTGCTGGCAGCGCTCGAAGATTTGCAGCAACGCGAACGGGAGCTGGCGGCCGAGAAAGAGCGCGTTGCGAAGCATACGCACGAAAATGAACTTGCCGCCGCTCGCAACGTGGCGCAGGCCGCCGCCAACGAAGCTGAAGCCCAGCGCCTGCGCGACGAAGCGGCCAAGCAAGCCGCAGTCTCCCAGGTGGCAGCCGCTGAATCGAAACCTGCCAAGGCCAAGACCACTTAAGCGCTGCCCACCTGCGCCCCAAGTCGGGGCATTCATTGATCCACCATCCGAAAGCCGTTATGCCCATCATCATCGAAACCGGCGAAGGCCTGGCCGACGCCGAATCCTATGCCAGTGTCGCTGCGGCGGACGCGCGTTGCGCCAGCCTGGGCATGACGAGCTGGGCGGCGCTGGCCGATGCCGACAAAGAGATCGCCTTGCGCAAAGCGGCGCTCTTCATGGCTACTTACCGCACCCGCTGGACCGGCCGCCGGGTGTATCAGCACCAGGCGCTGGACTGGCCACGTTACAACGTGGTGGTCGACGGCTTCACGGTGCCGAGCACCAGTGTTCCTGCGGACGTGGTCAATGCCTGCGTGGACCTGGCGGTGCGCGCCGGGCGCGGCGAGGATCTACTGCCCGACCTAGATACCGGTTCGAACGCGATCAAGAAGGACAAGACTGGGCCTCTGGAAACAGAGTACTTCCAGAACACCGCGGATGCGCGCGAGCGCTTCGTGGCCGTCGACGCGCTCCTGGCGCCGTACTTTGGTTCGGCCGGCGGCGGCAATTCGATTAAGGTGACACGAGCATGAGTACATTCCCGGTGGTGCAAATCGAGGGCTGCGCTGCCCACGAGAATACGTACAGCCATAACGGCAAGGTGTGGACGGTCACAAACCTCATCGCTCGCTCCAAGGACCTGGAGCCGTTTGACTTGCCACTGGCGGCTATCTATCTCGGCACCGAAGTCTGGACGCCAGAAGGCTCACCGTTCGGCATGGCGCACCATATGCGGCGCGCGCTGGACGTTGATACCCGTCATCCGGTGATTCTGAGTCAAGAGGGCTTCATTATGGACGGCTGGCATCGCGTGCTGCGCGCGCTGATCGACGGCAGGGCCGCCATCAAGGCAGTCCGCTTCGGCAAGACCCCGCCGCATGACTATTTGAAGGCTGACTGATGGTCGACTACCCAAAGACGGCTGCTCGCGCCGACGCCTCGCTGCGCCGCAAGGGTGGCATTGTGGTGCTGCGCCAGATCGTGAACGGAGAATACGACCCGAACCTGGGCGCGGCGCCCACCACTACCGCAGACTACGAAGGCACGGGCGTGAAGATCGCCTACGAGGCCGAGAACATCGATGGCACATTGATCCAGGCGGGCGACCAGAAGCTGCTGCTGTCACCGCTCCAGCGCAATGGCCAGGCCATGCCGGCGCCGACGGCGGCCGACCTAGTGCTGTTCGGCGGAGCCAGTTACACGGTGAAAACCGTCGAAACCACAGCGCCGGTTGACGTGGCCGTGCTGCACACGCTGCAACTCAGGGGGCTTTGATGGCCAGCATGTCTTTTTCCATGCAGATTGCCGAGTTCATCGCCAAGACGAAGGCCAATCAGGATCTGGTGGTGCGCGCCATCACCATGAAGGTCGACAACAAGCTTGTGCAGCGCTCGCCGGTAGGTGACGCCAAGTTCTGGAAGCACAAACCGCCGCCTGGCTACACCGGCGGCCGCTTCCGTGCCAACTGGCAGCTTTCCATCGGCTCGCCGGCTGCGGGCGTGCGGGACCTGATCGACAAGGACGGCAGTGCCACGATTGCCGCACACGGCAGCACGATCAGTGCGGCGAAGGCGGGCGACGTGATCTATCTCGTGAACAACCTGCCGTATGCGAAGCGCATCGAGGAGGGCTGGTCCCGCCAGGCCCCCGTCGGCGTGGTGATGCTGACGGTCGTGGAATTCCGCACCATTGTGGATGACGCCGTGAACGGTGTACGCAGTGGCACCACCGCCAGCGAGTTTGCGCAGGGCTATTCGACCTATAAATTATGAGCCAACCAACAATACGCGCGGCGCTGGAAGCAGCGCTCGCCAGCCTTGCGCCGGCCATCGACACGGCCTGGCAGAACGTGCCTTACACCCCAGTCACCGGCCGGCCTTATCAAGCTGCCTACCTGCTGCCAGCGGAACCAAACAACCATTCCATGGGCGACGGCTCGCGCCAGGAGAGCGGAATTTTCCAGGTCAGCCTGATGTATCCGCCAGGGCAGGGCACCGCAGCCGTCGGCGCGCGCGCTGAAATGATCGCGGCACTATTCAAGCGCGGCGCAAGCTTCACGAAGGGCGATGTGACCGTGCAGATCGAGCGCACGCCCATAATCGCCGATGGGCGCGAGGAAGGCGACCGCTGGATGGTCCCGGTCAAGATTCGCTGGTTCTGCAACCTGTAATCCGCATCACCCCACACAGATCGCCTCGGCGGTCTTTTTTTTCGACCAAAGAAAGGCAATCCACACCATGACCACTGCAAACGGCATCGACAGCCTGCTCGTAATCGGCAAGCAACCGGCGGAAGGCACGAAGGCGCTGGCCGCCAACGGCCGCCTGTACCCACGCGTGACGGCGACCTTCGACACGGACGCCGACAAGTACTCGAGCAACGAGATCGACCCAAGTCAGCAACAGAGCGACACGCGCCTGGGCAACTTCCGGACCTCCGGCGCTATCAAGGGTGAAGCCAGCTGCGGCACCTACGCCGTGCTGCTGGCCGCGCTGCTGCGCCGCGACTTCACGTCCGGCGGTACCACCGCGGCGCAGAACACCATCGCATCGGGTGCCACGGGCCTGACCCGCAGCGCCGGTTCCTGGCTGGCAGACGGCCACCGCGCCGGTACCGTCGTGCGCATCGGTGGCTTCTTGACCACGGGCGCCGCCAATAATGGCAAGAATTTCTTCGTTACGTCCGCCACGGCGCTGAAGCTCACGGGTCAGTTCATGGACGGCAGCGCCATGACGGTGAAGGTGGAGGGCGATCCGGTGACCGTGACCGCAACCGGCAAGCGCAGCTTCACGCCGCTGACCGGGCACACCACGGACTGGTTCACCGCCGAAGTGCAGGATCCGGGCATTGCCGTGAATCGCTGCTTCATCGACCAGTTGGTCAGCAAGGTCGACATCGCCGTGCAGCCGAATGGCATCACGAGCATGGACTTCACCCTGATGGGCAAGCTGGAGGGCCCGACCACGCCGGCGGCGTACTTCGCGGCTCCGGCCGCCACGCCCGGTACCGGCAAGTTCTCCGGCGCCACTGCGATGCTGTCGGTGGCGGGCATTCCGTCGCAAATCTGCACGGGCATGTCGTTGTCGCTGGATGGCCAGGTCAAGATCGATCCGGTGATCGGTTCGAAGTTCGCCACGGCCGCCTCGCGCGGCAAGGTGCTCGGCAGCGGCCAGTTCACGGTGCTGATGCAGGACTCGGCATACATCGACTACTTCAAGCAAGAAGTCGAGCTGTCGCTGGCCTACGCCATGGCGGCCAGCACGGCGCCGCTGGCTGAGGTCATGACGATCGCCATGGGCCGCATCAAGATCACCTCGGCGAAGGTCGATGATGGCGAGAAAAACAAGATCGTCACCTGCGCGTTCGACATCCTGCGCTATCAGGGAGCCGACGCGCAGCACGAGGCCACGACCGTGGCCTTTCAAGACACCAGTTTGTAACCAGTCCGCCCGGCCACACGCCGGGCTTTCCATGAAAGGCTCTGCCATGCAAGAACTGAAATTCAACGAACACAATTTTGCTCTGGTCGAGCTCGATGGCCGCACTTGGCTGACCGCCGCCGATATCGCAGTCGCACTGGGCTACAAACGGAGCGACCAGGTGTCGCGAATTTTCGAGCGCCATAAGCGCGAATTCTCGACATCGATGACCTCGATTGTCGAGACCGTCAGTTTGGGAAACGCGAATCTGGTCAATGAAGTTCGCCTGTTTAGCCTTCGCGGCGCGCACTTGATCGGCATGTTCTCCCGGACCGCAAATGGCCAGGCCTTCCGCGCCTGGGTACTCGACCAGTTGGATGAGGTGGACCGCCAAGCCGCACCCACCCGCTCGCTGATGGCGGCCTGGTTCAAGGCCAGGGCGGCCGTCGACGCGCAAGACAAGTTTGCCAGCATGTGCGGCAAGGGCCTGAGCGAGCATAAGCAGGTCAAGCCCCCGTTGAAAAAGGCACTCGACCAGATCGCAACACAGATTCAGCCATCACTTCTTTCCTGACCCGGCCAAGCGCCGGGTTTTCTTTTTGGCGCAAGCGCCACCCCAGCACCGACCGGTCGTTGTCGCCTTCGTGGGCGCGGCGGCCGGCACGGGCACTATCAAAACCCACGAAAGGCACTACCCATGAACACTACCCAAGCCCCTGTAACCCTGAACGCCGCTCAAGCCATCGCCGTCGCCGGCTTCGATATCGCCAACCTGTCCGCGCCTGCCGCGCGTGTCACCTTCGACGTGCCCGTGATCTTCGACGCCGACGGCGAGCCCGTGGCCGGCATCAAGATCGTCGGCAAGAACTCCGACGAGTATCGCAAGGAAAGCCACGCCGTGCGCGCCGAAGGCTACAAGAAGTCCGCCAAGCGCAAGACGGCCATCGACGCCTCGACCGATGAAGGCTCCAATCAGCTGGTGAGCGTCATCGACGACAACCAGAAGCGCCTGGCGCTGGCCGTGGCCGTTGACTGGTACGGCTTCACCAGTAACGGCGCCGCCGTGCCGTTCGACAAGGACATGATCGCCGTGGCTTTCGACAAGTACCCGACCTGGCAGGACCGCGTCACGACCGCCCTGGAAAACGACGCCAATTTTTTGAAAGTCTGACCCAGGCCCTGCTGCTGTACGCCGATCATCTGTTTGATCGTGCGGCAGCGGCAGGCGACGGCAACGCCAAGGGCGATCACCTGGACACCGCGCGGCAAAACCCGCTCTACCGGGCACCCGAGGCGCCGGCGGTGCCGCAGCTGCCGCCCGAGCTGGCCTATATCTGGACATGGTTCACCCAGCTGAACCAGAAACGCCAGTGCGGCATGGCCGTGAACGCGCTGACCAGTGCCGAGATACTGGCCTGGCAGGCGCGCCACGGCGTGCGCTTCGATCCGTTCGAGGAAGGCGTGATCGATCGCCTTGACGTGCTCTTCATGCACCATCAAAACAAGAAGGAATAATAAATGCCTGATATCGCCGAGCTTGGCCTTTCTATCGATACGCGCCAACTGGAGCAGGGCGCCCAGGCCATGGATCGCCTTGGCGCCGCCAGTCAAAGTGTCGAGAAAAAGGTCGACAGCGCGACGTCGGCCATTGACAAACTTGGGAAGGCGAGCGCGGACGCCAAGGGGAAAACTGCGGAAGGTGCAGCTGCTGTCGATGCCGTGGGCGAGGCAGGCGCACGCGTGGTCCAAAAGGTGGATGCTGCGACCGCTTCTATCGATGCGATGGGCGCCACTGCTACCCGGATCCGCACGGTATTCCTGGGCGGCAGTAATACGCTCGATGGGTTCATGGGCTCATCTATGGGCGTCTGGCGTAGCAGTGAGGCCGCCGCCGCTGGGATTGATAGTCTTGGCAATGCCACCGAACGTACTTGGAAGAAGCAGGCTGACTACAACGGTGCGATGGCCGACACGACCCGTATCATGCGGCAGGCCGCCGATGCTGCGCGCACGCTGGAGGAATCCAACCACAGGATGCTGATCGAGCTGCAACGCGAGATCGACACGTTCGGAATGGCGCGGGGTGAACTGGAGCGTTATCGTGCGGCCGAGCTTGGCCTGGGAAGCGCCGCTCAGACGAAGGCGGCAGCCCTGGGTAATAGCATCGATGCGATGCACCGCGAAGAGCGGGCTGCCCGCGACGCCGCTGGCGCGCAGGATCGAGCGGCTCAGGCTGGCGATCGCTTTATCAAGAGCCTGCAAGACCAGGTGGCCACGCTGGGCATGACGACCCAGCAGCTACAAACCTATCGCGCCGCCCAGTTGGGCGTATCCGACGCCGCTTCACCGCTGATCAACAAGCTGGCCGAGGCCGGCGCCGGCGCGAAGTCGGCGGGCGGCCACATGGAGGGCCTGAGTTTTCAATCGGCGAGCGCCAAGCGCGAACTGCTGGTGCTTGCCCATGAGCTGAGTCAGGGGCAGTTCCAACGCTTTGGCGGCTCGATGATGGTTCTCGGCGAACAAACTGGTGCCGCCAGCCTGCTATTCAGCGCCGCCGGCTTGGCAGCACTGGCCTTTGCTGGTGCACTGGGCACGGTTGCCTACGCCATGATTAAAGGCGCCAGTGAACAGCGCGAAATGAACAATGCCCTGATCTCGACAAATAATTATGCAGGGGTGACCAGCGATAAGCTGAACGAAATGGCGCATGCGGCCACCGAGGCCGGCGGCAGCCTCCGTGAAGCCAAGAAGGTGGTTACTGAACTGGCCGGCACCGGAAAATTTACTGGCGACCAGATCGCATACATTTCGGATGCCGTTATTGCTCTTGAGCATGCTGGCAGCAGCTCCATTAAAAAGACCATTGCAGAATTTGAGTCGCTGGCTGTGCAAATGACAGGTAATGGCGCGCGCTCCACCGAGGCAATCACCCGGGCTGCATTGAAGCTTGACGATACCTATCACTTCTTGACAATCGAAGTGTTTGCACATATTCGCGCCTTGGAAAAAGAGGGGGAGCAAAAGGCTGCATCCGCCTTGGCAACGGAAGAATTTGCAAAGGCAACGAAAGACGGTGCCGAGAAGATGGTGAAAAATCTCGGGTCAGTAGCAACTGCTTGGCATGCTGTCACCGAGGCCATCGGCGAGGCTATGTCCGCAATCGGTGAGTTCGCCAAGAAAGGCTCACTAGCCAAAGATGTGGACGCTTACAGTTTCCGTCTGAGCCACTTTGACCAGCAGCTAGCAGAAAGCAATGTTCGCCTGGGACGGGCGCCGGGTGACATCTCGCCAGAAATGGATGCGACGCGCACCAAAATTGTCCTGGGATTAACGGCCGCTGTTGAAAAACTGAATATCGCCGAGGCCGAAGCTATTGCGCAGGGAGATGCGCAGCAAAAAAAATCAGCCTTGATGCATGATATGCAACGTATGCAGGCGGCCGATGATAAGCGCAAGGAAGAATCTCTTGGCCGACTGAATATCGAATTGGAGAAGAATAGGAGGACGCAGCAAGCGCTCATCGACCTGAAATCGAGTGATCCCCTCATCCTGGCTATGATCACGCCGGAGGCCATTGAGGCGCGCCGTCTCGCGACCATCAAGGAATTTTCCAAAAAGCCTACGGGCGTAAAGATTGACCAGGTAGAAAACACGCAGCTTGCGGACCAAATCAAGCAGTACGCGAAAGAAGCTGCGACTGCAAAGGCGCACTACGACGCGCTCGGTCGGCTCGATGATATGTACCTGAAGGGCGGAGAGTTGTCAGTTCAGCAGGCTTACGAGAACAAGCGCTCGTATGCGACCAAAACGTACGAAGCGCAGATTGATGCGTATGACCTTGAGCTCGATGCGTTGACCAGTCACAACAGCCGCACCAGCGGCGAGGCTGCGAAACACGAAAAGCAGATCAACGAGATCCTCGGGAAGCGTGACGCGGCTGAGAAAGCCTTCTTTGACGAGAGTTTCCGTCGGGACGAAGAGGAACGCTTGCGGAAGGTTGCCGTGGTTACCGCATCAAACGATGCAATCAATAAGTATATTTCTAGCATCAATCAAGAAGCGCAAAAGATCGAGGATTCGAACCACATCCATGAGAAGGCGCGCAGCGTCATCGAGCGCGAAGAGGTTGCACGCCTGGACCTGGCAATCGCTTACCAGAAACAATTTATGGAAGGGCAGGCTGCTGCGGGTGCTACTGCTGAAGAGATAGCGCAAGCGCCGGCTATTCTCAAGTACCTGGAGGACCAGCGCGCCGCCCGGCTTCGTTTGGCGCAAGGCCTGGATCAACAGGATCAGGTAAAGCTGGCACAAGCCCAGATCGAAACCAATAAGAAAATGTGGGAAACGATCGATTCTACTGCCCAAGACACCTTTGTATCGATTGGGAATTCCGGCATTTCCGCCGTTGACCGGGTGTGGGGCGCACTGAAAAACGGCCTGTTTGCGTGGCTCTACCAGATTACGCTCAAGAAGTGGATTATCAATATCGGGGCGTCGATGACTGGCGCCAATGCCACCAGCATGGCAATGGCTGGCGACCTCAGTGGGATAGGTGGTGCTGGCGGCGTTGCTGGTAGCGTTGGCGCGGCGGCCAACCTGCTGCAAAGCGCCAAAACCGCATACACCATTGCCTCGCAGGGCTTTGCGGGTATCACAGCCGGCCTCGGTACCAACGTGGTCAGCCTGGGTACGCTGTTTGGTTCGACAGCTGTCGAAGCCTTTGGCGCAGGCCTGGGTAGTACTGGGCTTGTAGGCGCGGCAGATGCCGCCGGCCTGTACGCGGCTTCGGGCGGCGTGGGTAGCGCGGGTGCCGTTACGGCCGGCGCCTATGCTGGTGCAGCAGTGACGGCCGCTGCCGGCATCGCCGCTGGTGTGCTGGGCGGCAAACTGATCTCTGGCCAATACGGCAGCAATGCCACGGTGATTGGCGGCACCGGCATTGGCGCCGTCGCAGGTGCATTCATGGGTGGCCCTATCGGCGCTGCCATCGGCGGAGCCATCGGTGGCGTGATAGGCGGCATCGGCAACCGCGTCTTCGGCATGGGCGACAAGAAATACGGGGAGACTGGCATTACCGGGACGCTGTCCGGTTCCGGGTTCACGGGCAATGAGTATGCCAAATGGACGCAAAAAGGCGGCTGGCTGCGCAGCGACAAGTCGGACACGGACCGTAAAGCCGTCGACGCCACGACGTCCAATGCGTTTGTGGAAACCTACGCGGCGATTCGCAACGTGTCGGCCACCCTGGCCAATACGCTGGGTATCGATACGTCCAGCCTGGCCACCCGCGCCCAGGCGCTGAACATCAATCTGACCGGGCTCACCACGGAAGCTGACAGGCTGGGCGCGGTTACCAAGTTCTTCGAGGGCGTGGGCAACGCGATTGCGCTGGAGTTGGTCCCGAGTCTCGGCCAGTTCAAGGTCGGCAATGAGGAGCTGAGCGTTACCTTGCAGCGCGTGGCCGGCAATTACGCTGGTGTCGACGCGGTGCTGCAGCTGATCGGCCGCACGTCGCAAGATGCCTTCGGCGCCGTGGGCGTAGCCACCATTGGCGCGCGCGAGAACTTGATCAAGCTGGCCGGCAGCCTGGATGCGCTCACCAGCGGGACCAGCTTCTTTGCCGAAAACTTCCTGACGGAAGCCGAGCAGATGGCGCCCGTGCTGTCGACCGTGGCCGATACGCTAGGCAAGCTCGGCATGGCCGGTAACACGACCATGGACGACTATAAGAAGAAGGTGCTGGGTCTGAACCTGGCCAGCGCGGCGGATCAGGAGCTGTACATCAAGCTGCTGGCTCTGGCGCCGGCTTTCAAGGCAGCGACCGATTACACGACCCAGCTGGCTGCTGCAGCTGGTGGATATGCCGCTGTGGCGAAAACTGCCAGTGAGATCGTCAGTGAGCGCAGGGGTTTGCAGCAGCAGCTCGACAAGCTGACGTTGACCACGCTGCAGCTGCGCGCGCAAGAGCGTGCCGCGCTCGACGCCAGCAACCGTGCCTTATTCGACCAAGTCGCGGCCAGGCAGGATCTGGCCAACGCCTACGACGCCGAGTCCAAGGCGATCACCAGCACCATTGATAAGCTGACCACGTTCGCCGGCTCCATCAAGACTTTTCGTGATGGCCTGGTGCTGGGCAGCCTGTCGACGCTCTCGCCGACAGAGAAAGCGGCCGAGGCGCAGCGCCAGTACAGCACCATGCTGGCCGCAGCACGCACCGGCGACGCCACAGCCCAGACTGGACTGACCGGTGCCGCCAGCGCCTACCTGACCGCCAGCCAGGCGGCCAGCGGTACAGCGGCCCAGTACGCCCGGGATTACGCCCGCGTGCAGGCGGACATGGCCATCATGGCCGCCAACGTTGGCAGCCAGCTCACGGCCGCGCAGGCGCAGCAGGTCGCGCTCGACAAGCAGGTGTCGAGCCTGATCGTCCTGAACGATAGCGTCAACGCTGGCGCGGCCACGGTGGCGCAGGCCATTGCGTCGCTGGGTGTGCTGGGCGTGAAGCAGATCAATGGCTCGCATGCCGGCGGCCTGAGTTCCGTTCCGTACGACGGCTATACAGCCGAACTGCATGCAGGGGAGCGCGTGCTGACGGCGTTTGAGGCGCGCAATTATTCGGCGCAGTCGGGAGGCGGTAGCGATGCTGTGGTTGCCGAGATCCGAGGACTACGCGAGGACAACCGGGCGCTTCGCGAGGAACTTACGGCTTTCAAAACGCAGTCGCATGCCGAGAACGTGGCGATCGTTCAAAGCGTCGGCAAGGTCGCACGCTTGGTGCAGAGGTGGGATGACAACGGGGTGCTGGTACGCGCCACCACGCCAATTCCAACGAAAGAGGTGGAAACCGCATGAAAATAATCCGCCCGCTCACGATCACCGACACGGTGCTGGTGGCGACGAATGTACCGGAGAATGACTATCCGGCCTATTCGGGCGCCGCCAAGTACGCGCAGGGCGATCGCGTCATCGTCGTCGGGCCTGACGTCCATAAAATCTACGAGTCCCTGCAGGCTGGCAATGTCGGCCATGCGCCGGAGTCCAGCCCGACGTATTGGGAGGATGTCGGCCCGACGAACCGCTGGAAACCATTCGACCGCTCGATCACGTCGCAGGTTGAGCAGCTCAGCACCATCAGCTACAGCCTGCAAACAACCGGGATCTGCAACTCAATCGCGCTGCTGAATATGGACTGCACCATCATCCATATCGTCGCCGTCGATGTCGAATTCGGCGTGGTGTACGACAAGACCATCAACCCGGCCGCGAAATCGGGCATCAGCGACATCTACAGCTATTTTCGGGAGCCGATCACGCGTGTCACCGACTTGGCGCTGACAGACCTGCCGTCGTATTCGAACATGCGCATCGACGTCATCCTGACCAATCCCGGGAACATGGTGCGGGTCGGTGGCATCGTTGTCGGCATGGCCCGCGAATTCGGGGGCCTGCAGTACGGTGCCAAGGTCGGCATCAGCGATTACGGGGTCAAGACGCGCGACCGGTTTGGTCAGTTCGATGTCGCCGAGGGAGCTTTCAGCAACCGTGCGACCTTTTCGCTCTGGATCGAGGCGGGCAACGTCGACATGGTGAAAAACCTGCTCGCGAAATATCGATCAACGCCCATCGTCTATATCGGCGTTGATGGCGACGCCTATACCTCGACCATTATTTATGGCTATTACAAAGATTTTTCAATTGACATTAGTTATGTCACACATTCCATTTGTTCGCTTGAATTAGAAGGGCTCACATGACCGTCTTGACCATTCCGCCGCTGTCACCATTCCCAGGACGCGGTGCGGCGCCGGAGGATTACATTGCCCAGGCTGATACCACGATGCAGGAGCTGCCAAGCAGATTCGCCGCAATGAACGCGCTGAGCGCGGCGTTTAACGTCACTGCCGGCATTGGCTCGCTCGGCTATTTGCCACCCGTGCCTTATGCCGCGGGCGTTGCGATGACCCTCGCTACGCAGACCGTACAATATGGTGGCGTGACCTACGCGCCGATCTTGGGAAGCCTACCGTTCACCACGACCGGCATTTTCGAGACCGCGAAATTTCGCGTGATTCAGGGCTTGACGGCAGTAGATCTGTCCGAACCCGATGGCGTGCTGCGAGTAGGTAATGCGGTCGACCAGCGCGACCTGGCCGAACCGCAGGACGCCGCGCGCCTCGGCCTCGGCGAGGCGGCGGTGGCCGAGTACCTGCGTGCCGCGCGTGCGATGGCCAGTTTTGGCGAGCCGCAGCGCCGGGCGCTGGCGCAATCGTCGGTTGCCCGTCCCAATCGCACATTCGTTAATGCCTTGATTGCTGGCGAGGTGACCATCGTGGTGGCGAATGACAGTATTTCCGAGGGTGCAGACACGTGGTACTGCAATGCGTGGGTGCGCAATTTTGCCGAGATGATGCGCTCGCAAATACCGTGGATTACGTGGAACGTCATTAACTTGTCGCTGGGCGGCCGCGGGCTGCGTGACTTGCAAGACGCCGCGTTCACTTCGCCCGGTTCGTTTTACCGAGCGCCGAAAACGGGCGGCCTCGATTCTGAGGTGTGGCCCGGCGGCTCCGTGATTACCGGGCATGCGTGGCGGGACTACGTGCGCGATGCCGCGCCTGACTTGATCATCATGGGGCATCAGGAAAACATGGGCGAGGACGTTAATTTCTTTGAGCAGTGCTGGAACAGTTTTAAAACCTATACCGAGACCTGGACCAAAAAACCATGGTTTTGCTTGGCGCCGACATTTCTGCCGACCACCAGGACCGACGTCTACGACGGCGCGTTCGCTGCCGCGCAGGTGGGCCGTCAGGCGATCGCTGATTTCCTGCGGCTCACGGCCATGCAGCGCGGCTATGGCCTCATCGACGTCAACAGTCAATTCCGCATGCTGCGCGACGGCCGCCGTACCGAGGTGGTTCCGTATCGCGTCGAGCGCGATTTCCGTTACTGGGGCGACACGGACGAATGGCAGACGGTCAACGGCGGCGCACCGTCGCAGGCCGGTGGGGTGATGTCGTTTGGCGGCGGCTCAGTCATCAGCCGTGTGGGCGCGACGGCGCGCGATATCGACGTCAGCGCCAACGTGAGCCCGGCTGTGAACTCCGTGTTCCGTGTCAGCTATCGCTCGTACAAAGCGTTCCCAGTCTATAGCGTGCAGTACGGTCTGACCTCTGGCGCGGTGCAGCTCTACTATGGGGGGACTGTGATTGCCGCCGCCACGGTGGTGCCAACCGGCATCTGCAATATCCGCGTGCGCGCCACCGGCGCACGCCATGACGTTTTCTACAACGGCCAGCTGGTTATTTCCACCACGCATACGAGCTGCACCTACCACGGCACGGTCAGCGTTGGATTTCCGGTCGGCTCGGGCGCCGTGACCGATTTTTTCCTGGCGCTGGCCACCGAGGCAGATGTGGCGCCGCAGTATTTCAATGAGTCTGAAATTTTTGGCACGTATCCCGGCTCGTTGCTATCGGATCCTGATAGCGATGGCGGCGATGGTATCCACCACCTATCCAATAAGGGTATCTTTCTGGTGTACCTGACTGCAGCCCAGCAGTTTGTCGACCAGGTGAAGGGTATTTTGGCGCGGCCGGCTGTAGCGACATCTGGTCCGCAGGGTGCGGCGATTTCTGGGCCGACCGACTCCTCGGTCGTCTCGATCCCTGAGAATACCTGCCATCTCAACTTGGGTTCCGAGCAGGTGGGCATGGTGCACATCAATTTCGGCTACAAGAATTTGGGCACCGGACCTGGCGTGCTGCAGTTGCGCGTGGCAGGTATTCCAGTGTTTTCCTGGTGGCTGCCCACAACCGCAACGGATGACCAGCCGCATGCGTTTTCTACCAGCGTACCAATACTGGTGCCCGCCGGCCCTGTCGACGTGTCGCTGGCTTGGGGCGTGACGCCAACGGGCCAGCCGGCAATGACGTCCGGCGGCGGCGGTGGCGCGCGAACGCTTTCGGTGTCAATCACGCCGGCGTAGATAACAGTACTCAAACCCGCTTCGGCGGGTTTTTTCATTTCCACCACCTGAAAGGCATCCATGGCCATCGAAACAACCGCCGCTGGCGGCGCACTGATTAAATTTTTTGGCATCCCGGTCCTGGCCGGCGCTGCCGCAACCTCACTGGGATTCATGTTTATGTGGCCAAAAACTGCCAAGGAAGCGGGCGTGCGCTTCTTCGTCACCATTCTGTTTTCCGCCCTGATGGGTCCGGCCCTGGTCGTGGTCGTGCGCAACTGGATGCCGGGCCTGTTCGACAGCGCTCGCGCCGTCGCCGTGTTGTACGGCAGCGACCCGGCTCTGGGCTTCCTGTTCATCGCCGCACCGCTGATGGTGGCCGCCGGCTTGCCTGCCTGGTGGGTGCTGGGCGCCACGGTGCGCTGGCTCGATAAACGCAAGGACAAAGACATTGGCGAGCTGGCGCGTGACGCGGCCGCGATCGTCAAGGACGTGCGGGGTGGCCTGTGAACCTGAGCCCACATTTCAGCCTGGCCGAACTGGTCGCCTCACAGGTGGCCACCCGCCAGGGTATCGACAATGCGCCGTCACCGGCCATCATAGCCAACCTCACACGCCTGGCCGCGCTGCTGGAGCAGGTACGCGCGCTGGTGGGCGCACCCATCGCCATTTCCAGCGGCTACCGCTCGCCCGCGCTTAACAAGGCCGTGGGCGGCACCGGCAACAGTGCCCACGTGCTGGGCTTGGCCGCCGATATCAGCACGGCCAAGCTGGTGCCCAAGGCGCTGGCCCTGCTGATCCGGCAAAGCGATATCGCCTTCGACCAGCTGATCTACGAGGGAACGTGGGTGCATATCGGCCTGTCTGCAGGTGCGCCGCGGCGCCAGGTGCTGACTGCCAAGTTTGCCGGCGGCAGCGTCAGCTATGTGACGGGCATCGTATGAGCGCCCTGGGCGCGTTGGCGGTCGGCGCCGTCAGCGGGATATGGAAGGCGGCCACCATCGTACTGGCCGGCGTGCTGTTGCTCGTGGCTAGTTCCAGCGGTACCGGGTGGTGGCTGGCCGCCGGCGACCGGGATGCCGCGCGCGCGGCGCTGGCGCAAGAGCAGCGCGTCAGCGCTGCGTTGCGCGCGTCCATCAGCGAACAAAACCGCGCCATCGATGGCATGGCCAAGGCAACCCTGGCGGCACAGGAGCGCGGCGCAGCGGCGCAGGCGGCCACCGCTGCCAAGAGCAAGAAGTACGACGCAGCGCTGGCGCAGATCGCGGGCGCGCGCGCCGCGACCTGCGATGAGGCGATGCCGGCCGTCAGGCTGCTGCTGGAGGGTGCGCGATGAAATGGATGCCTGTATTGCTGCTGGCCGGTTGCGCCAGCGCGCCGCCGGCGCCGCAGCTGGTCGAAGTTCCCGTCTTTACACCATGTGTAAAGTCGGTACCGCAGCGGCCGGCCTACGAATTCGACCAGCTGGCGCCCGCGGCAACGGATGGCGAGATCGTCCTGGCGCTGGCGCGGGACTGGCCGCGCGGCCGGAAGTATGAAGTGGAGATGGAGGCGGCAATTGCGGGATGCATTCTGCCAGATGAGAAAGCAGAGCGCTGATTGTCGCTGCGCTAACAGCAGCAATCAGCCGGTGGAACCTGGTGAGTAGGATTGGATTGCCTCATGGGAGGAATTCGACTTTAACACTAGGAGGTACACATTTTGGCATTACCCATCATCCCCTGGATCGGCGGCAAACGACGCCTGGCCGACCGCATCATTCCGCAATTTCCACCCCACACTTGCTACGTCGAGGTTTTCGCCGGCGGCGCCGCGCTGTACTTCATGCGGCCGCCGGCCGAGGTGGAAGTGCTCAACGACGTCAACGGCGAGCTGATCAACCTATACCGGGTCGTCAAGAATCACCTAGAGGAATTCGTGCGCCAGTTCAAGTGGGCGCTGTCGAGCCGCGAGGTGTTCAAGTGGTTGCAGGACACGCCGCCTCATACTCTGACGGACCTGCAGCGCGCGGCACGTTTCTTCTACCTGCAGCAGCAAGCCTTCGGTGGCAAGGTTGATGGGCAGACGTGGGGCACGGCCACGACCGCGCCACCGATCAATTTACTGCGTATCGAGGAGAATTTGTCGGCCGCACACCTGCGCCTGTCCGGCGCCTACATCGAGAACCTAGACTGGTACAAGTGCATGGAACGCTACGACCGGCCGCACACGCTGTTTTACCTGGACCCTCCGTACTGGGAAACCGCCGGCTATGGCCTGGAGTTTGACTTCGCGCAGTACGAGAAGATGGCCGAGCTGATGGCCAGGCTGAAGGGCAAGGCCATCCTGAGCCTGAATGACCATCCGGACATCCGGCGTGTGTTTGCGTGTTTTCAGATGGACACAACCGGCATCCAGTACAACGTGGGTGGAGGTGGCAAGGCAGTCGAGCGCACGGAGTTAATTATTTACAGTTGGGATAAAGATTCTGATCCGGCTGGCTTATTTTAACGTTACCTTTAAAATTCACTGTGGACGACTGTAGTTTAGACGGTTACTTCCACGCGTGATGAAGTGATATTATTTGTGTGAAATTATATAACAGCATCGCTTTCCTGGGGGCAGAGGCCTCAAACGCTCTTTTTAGCGTTTGAGGCCTCGGGTTAATAGAAAATAATTTGCAATATTGAGAGAAGGGTAATGGCTAGCGTTGATGGGATGTCAATGTCCAACTTAAAGTGGTTAATCTTCAATGATATTTTCATCGTGAAATTGCTCCGTGTTCAGAGGTGGGCTACCCTCTAACATTTAGACGGCAAGCTGAAAACGTCAATGCGGCGGGTAGTGTTGTTGACGTTTCTTTCTCTGTTTATTTATTGTAGGTGCTATAAGGATAAAGATCAAAAGATATGTCGTGATATCCTTAATACTTGTTCGTAAGTTTTTGATTTTATTGAATAAGTCGTAGAATTTTTCATCGTTTATATGAAATTTCAGATTGCTATTTTGCATGTGTGCTGATTTCACTCGAGTTGTAAGGAGCAGAGCACCTCGGCGTTCGCTCGCTTCAACTCGACCTACCGCCAGAGGCGAGGCAGGCTACATGGCGCTAATTTTTTTCGGGTCACATGTGATTTTCGGCGATCTGGAGATCCCACGGGTCATGCTTGGGCTTGTGCCGCGCTGGATGGATTTCAGCAGGCGCGCCGGACTTACAACCCCTGCACCGAGACTGTAGCCAGCAAACCCACCTTCCGTGCATGTGCTGCATTTGCTGCACTAGCCGGTGCTGATAGCGCTGGAATAGGCCCTGCAGCCGATTCCATCGACGGGCTACTAGCACGCGGTCGTGCGAGATATTCATGCCCTGATACCGCAACTGATGAGATGGCGGTGATGGGAAGGGCCTGCCAAGAGTTCGTGCGTGGCCGAGACATGGAGCAATAGGTCAAATCTCTCGATCTTGCCGGATTAGAATTTTATGATGCTAAGTGTTGAAAGGTCGCGTTTTGGTGTAGCATCGGAAATCCAACTTATTCAAGGAATACCAATGTCCAGACGCGATGCAATTCGGGAGCTACTTCAAGAAGTAGACGAAATTCTCCTGAATTTAGCCGGGGTATATGAAAAAGCAAAGAGTGATTTTTCTATCGAGAGTATTCCAAAAGTTAAAGTAAAAAGTGCGTTAGAGCATCTGCGTAGTGTATTGGATTATAGTGCGATTGATATTTATTATTTTGTGTACAAAAAGGATCCTCCTAAGATTTATTTTCCGTATGCCGTAGATGAGCGAAGATTTAGGGATTATGTTAGTCGAACCTATCCAAAAATTGAAACGGTTAATAATGTAATTTACAAGGAAATTGAATCCATCCAGCCCCATTCGTTAATGGAAAATACTTTGTTAGATCTTTGTGGATTTACAAATCATAATAAACATCAGAATTTGACATCGCAAACTAAAGTGGCCAGACCAGCAAGCACAAGTGTGGGTGGGCTGGTCAAGTTCGGTGATGGTGGAGGACAAGTAATATTTGAAAATTGCTTTATGGGTGATTTGCCCATGGGTAAAGGTATGGTTGTAAATTTGAATGGTAAGATGTCAGATGTGGAGATGTTAAGCCAATTTAATCCAAGGATAACGATTGCCATTTCTCGGGATGCCGGTGATTTGAAATTTAAATTGGAAAATACTGACCACGACGCATTGGTATTTTTAACGCAATCTCGCGATTTGGTAACTGGTTTCATTGATAGGCTTTACGCAATTATTGATTAAATGTGCGCTGACTACACCCCCAGCCGTAAAGAGCAGATCGAAGAAAGCTTTCGAGCCGGATATCCGCTGCTCGACTTGCCACCCGAGGCATGGCCCGGCTACATGGCGCCAATCCTGCGCGACTCGCACGAGGCACCTGGTCAGCTGGAAATCGTCCAAGCCATGTTCGGCATGGTTCCGCACTGGGCAGACCACAAGCTCGCCCGCCAGACCTATAACGCGCGCACGGAGACGGTGGCCAGCAAGCCATCCTTCCGCAGCGCCTGGAAGCGCAAACAGTTCTGCATCATCCCGGCAGCCAACTTCTTCGAACCCAACTACGAAACCGGCAAACCCGTGCGCTGGCGCATCGAGCGCGCTGACGGCGGACCGGTGGCCATCGCTGGAATATGGGAATACCGACCAGCGGATCAGCTACTGTCGTTCTCGATGCTGACGATCAATGCTGACGGACACCCACTGATGCAGCGCTTCCACAAGCCTGACGATGAAAAGCGCATGGTGATGATCCTGGACCCGGATCAGTATCAGGGTTGGCTGGACGGCTCGCTGGTGTCGGAAGAGGACGTTTATCGGCAGTATCCGGCGGAGCTGCTTGTCGCGCAGCCTGACCCTATGCAGACGCGATCCCGTTCGAAAGCGCCTCAGCCGGCCGCGCCAGCGGAGCAGGGCGGACTCTTCTAGTTACAAATTTCGCCTTCTGGTTTCCTAAGCTTGGCAATATACTGTATTTTTGTACAGTATATTTGGAATGAATGATGAAGGTTTGGGCATCAAGGCGTCGAGAGGAAGGGGCGGTGCTGGCAGCCCCTGCACCGGTAGTAGAGGGTGCCATGCTGCTCGAACTGTTGGTGGTCGACGTAACGCTGGAGGGGAATCGACGCCCTTCAAAAGTGGCACGCCTGCAGACTATAGGCGCGCCGCGCATCCTGGCGCAGCTGGCCAAGCCCAAACTGGTGCGGGTTCAAGGATGGAATATGGTGTTGAGTGGCATTGAGGCAACGAAGGATGAGTCCGGCCACACCCGCGAGGTCGCCCAGACCTGGGTATGCAAACTTTTCGTACCGGAAAACGCTATCGGATTCCGCGCTAGGGAACTGTATAGATCTGGAGTGGCGCTACCGAAAAAACTTGCGCGTGAGAGCAGTGGCTCGCGTGGGTTGCTGGCGGTGGCTGATAATTACTCAAATGTGCTTCACCGCCAGACCACGTGCGCTGAGCTGCGCAGCCATCAGATTTCGACATTTCCGGAGGGCCGCCTGGTCGACTGTTATATCGAGTGGATGTCGGAAGAGTCGTTCGAACTGGGCGGCCTGCAGTTGCGCTCGAGTTTTGAGAGCCGTCAGGAGCAGCTGGAGCGCGGCGGGTGGCTGGTTAGCATCGAGATGAAAGAACGCGAGCTGACGAAGCGCGAGGCGCACTTGGTTCGATAGAATGCCGACCGGTTTAACGCGTGAGGATGAACTGGCACCGGGCAAACGAAAAGATATGAGCAAGATTCGAAAACCCCTCAGCATTGAGCAGCTGAAAGAAATTCAAGGTCGCAATGACTCGGCCGACGTGCGCGCGCTTTTGTGGGAGGTTCGGCGCCTGCGCGAGATCGCCGCGGCGGCCGATGAATTGGAGCGCAGCTTGGGGCCGCGCGTCGGCATGTCCGGGCTGATCCGTGCCTCGCTTCGGGTGCAACTGGACGGCGAGCCTTGCTTTGCCATAATGCAACCACCTGAGTGAGTCGACGGCCGATCAGCGTGCCGGGCAAGATCGTCCGGCGGATGCCCAGCCGGATACGCGCTGTTGTTGGTCGACCAGCACTATGACTTGGCAGCCGGCCGCCGCGCTGCCATAGTTCAGCTGCAGGTATTCGCCCTGGTGCTGATAGCTGGCGGGCGTGCCGTAGAGAGCAAAGTGGTCGAAGGCCCCAAGGCTAGGGGGGGGGCGGGCCGTCATTGTCGTCATGGAGCCTTGCATACACGCTCTTTCTAATGCCTACCTTGTGTCAGCGACATAATCGTGACGAGTAGGCGAATCCTCCCACTCTGTAACTTTTCTACGCTCTGCTTCCCGTAGGATCACTCTCAGCGCGACAGTCATGTTCACATTGTGCCTTCGCATATAAACAATTGCCTGGACCGCCCCGAGACTTTTTTCCATATCGATAGCCAAATCTACGATCTTAGCGGTAAGGAAGTCGGTTCTTCGCTCAACGCTGAGTGGTTCAGCAAGCACCGCAGGTTGCGACATAATTTGACCTTTCTACAGAAAATGGGGAGCTTGATCAGCATGGCTCTGGCGCTAGCGAAGGGAGGCACGAATTGTTGCGCGGCACAATTTCTTGTGGGAATTATAGAGCGGCTAGAGGGGAATGATTCTCGCGAATACTAACTCTGGAGTTTCTTTATTTTCGTGCCTGAGTTGGCGCTTATAGCCAATTTGACGACATCCGAATAGCGTACGATCCTACAGACACCCGCAAAAAACGTTGTTAAAATTAGCAACTTCCGTCATGATCGCCTCATTCGTATGTGTTGTATGTGTTATTGCAATAAAGAACCTGTCCTGGCCATCGAGGCCGCTGGTTTTTTCTCCGCCGTCCTCGAACCTGTCGGCTTTTCAAGCTTCTTTGGTCAGGGAAGTGCATCTACAGGTGGAATAAAATGGCAAATCAAATTCCCAATCTCAGAATTTTGGTTGTTGATGACAACCATGATGCGGCTGATCTCCTCGCTGAATTTTTGGTAATGTCTGGGTATGATGCTCAGGCACTCTACGATGGTCCGTCAGCTATCAGGGAGGCTAGCACTAACGTCCCCAATGTCCTTTTCTTAGACCTTGGGATGCCTGGAATGAATGGTTTGGAGGTTGCTGCCGCAATAAGAGGCTGTGCGGCCATGGACTGTACGAAGCTCGTGGCTCTCACTGCGTGGGGAGACGATGAGACACGCGCAAAGGTAAGGCATGCTGGATTCGATCAACACTTGTTGAAACCAGCATGCCTCGATGATATTTTGAAATCGTTGAACTAGCCGAATTTATGCTTGTTAGTACTGTAGGCCAGAGGTAGGGCAGATGGGCTAGGAAGCATCACGGTTGCAGCAGAATGAGGGCGAAATTTGGGCGAAAGCGCAGACTTTTCCAGACTTTTCCAGGCCGTTGGTTACAGGGAGGAACGGCATGCACTCTATGTCTACAAGGGTTTCAGAATGTTTAAGACAGGAGTCCAGAATTTCTGTATAATCTGCTTTTGCGCCAATAGGAAATGCTATGCGTCTACTTCAAAAAGCACTCACATTCGATGACGTGCTGCTCGTCCCAGCCTACTCCAACGTTCTGCCCGCCGATACGTCCCTCAAAACTCGCCTGACCCGCAACATCACCCTGAATATTCCCTTGCTGTCCGCAGCCATGGACACGGTGACGGAAGCCCGCCTGGCGATCGCGATGGCTCAGGAAGGCGGCATCGGCATCATCCACAAGAATTTGAATCCGAAGGACCAGGCACGTGAAGTGGCCCGCGTAAAGCGTTTCGAAGCTGGCGTGCTGCGCGATCCGATCACGATTCCGCCGGACATGAAAATCCGCGACGTGATCGCTCTGACGGAACAATACGGCATCAGCGGTTTCCCCGTTGTCAAAGGCAAGGAAGTCGTCGGCATCATCACCAACCGCGATTTGCGCTTTGAGCAGGAACTCGACGCGGAAGCTTCCGCCAAGATGACCCCGCGCGAAAAGCTGGTGGTCGTCAAGGAAGACGCCGATACGGCCGAAGCCAAGCGCCTGATGAACAAGCACCGCCTCGAGCGCGTGCTGGTGGTCAACGACGCATTCGAATTGCGCGGCCTGATCACCGTCAAGGATATCCAGAAGTCGACCTCCCACCCGTTCGCGTCGAAAGACAGCCAGGGCAAACTGCTGGTCGGCGCTGCCGTCGGCGTGGGCGCCAAGGATGAAGAGCGCATCGACCTGCTGGTCGCCGCCGGCGTCGACGTGCTGGTGGTCGACACGGCTCACGGCCACTCGCAAGGCATCCTGGACCGCGTACGCTGGATCAAGACCAAGTACCCGCAAGTGGAAGTAATTGGCGGCAACATCGCTACCGCCGCCGCCGCCAAGGCGCTGGTGGAATACGGCGCCGACGCGGTCAAGGTCGGCATCGGTCCTGGCTCGATCTGCACCACGCGTATCGTCGCCGGTGTGGGCGTGCCGCAAATCACGGCCATCTCGAATGTTGCCGAAGCACTCGAAGGCACGGGCGTGCCATGTATCGCCGACGGCGGTATCCGCTTCTCGGGCGATATCTCGAAAGCGCTGGCCGCTGGCGCCTCGACCGTCATGATGGGTTCCATGTTTGCCGGTACGGAAGAAGCACCAGGCGAAGTGATCCTGTACCAGGGCCGCAGCTACAAATCGTACCGCGGCATGGGTTCGCTGGGCGCGATGTCCGATGGTTCGGCTGACCGTTATTTCCAGGACGCCACCATGAAGGCCGACAAGTTCGTGCCTGAGGGTATCGAAGGCCGCGTGGCCTACAAGGGCAGCGTGCTGGCGATCATCTTCCAGCTGGTGGGCGGCGTGCGTCAATCGATGGGTTACTGCGGTTGCGCGACCATCGACGAACTGCGCGAAAAGGCGGAATTCGTGGAAATCACCTCGGCCGGCATGCGCGAGTCGCATGTCCATGATGTGCAGATTACCAAGGAAGCGCCGAATTACCGTTCCGAGTAAATAGCGACAGACCAGACCGGCGCCCAGTGCGCCGGTTTTGTAATGACCACAGATAAAGTCCCCATCATGCATTCTAAAATCCTCATTCTCGATTTCGGCTCCCAAGTCACCCAGCTGATCGCCCGCCGCGTGCGCGATTCCGGCGTGTTTTCCGAAGTCTTCCCGTATGACGTCAGCGACGAATTCGTGCGCAACTATGGCGCCGCCGGCGTGATCCTGTCGGGCAGCCACAATTCCACCCTGGACGGCGACTCGCCGCGCGCGCCGCAAGCCGTGTTCGAGCTGGGCGTGCCCGTGCTGGGCATCTGCTACGGCATGCAAACCATGGCGGCCCAGCTGGGCGGCAAGGTGGAAAACGGCCTGGTGCGCGAATTCGGCTACGCCGAAGTGCGTGCCCGCAGCCACACCAAGTTGCTCAACGGTATTGCCGACTTCGTCACCGACGAAGGCCACGGCATGTTGAAAGTGTGGATGAGCCATGGCGACAAGGTGCTGGAAATGCCGCCAGGCTTCAAGCTGATGGGCAACACCCCGAGCTGCCCGATCGCCGCCATGGCCGATGAAGAGCGCCAGTTCTACGGCGTGCAATTCCACCCGGAAGTGACGCACACGGTGCAGGGCAAGGCCATGATCGGCCGTTTCGTGCATGAAATCTGCGGCTGCAAGTCGGACTGGAACATGCCCGACTACATCAGCGAAGCGGTGGAAAAGATCCGCGCGCAAGTGGGCACCGATGACGTCATCCTGGGCCTGTCCGGCGGCGTCGATTCCTCCGTGGCGGCAGCCCTGATCCACCGCGCCATCGGCGACCAGCTGACCTGCGTCTTCGTCGACCACGGCCTGCTGCGCCTGGACGAAGGCAAGATGGTGATGGACATGTTCGCCAAGAACCTGGGCGTGAAAGTCATCCGCGTCGATGCGGAAGAGCAGTTCATGGGCCATCTGGCCGGCGTCACCGATCCCGAGCAGAAGCGCAAGATCATCGGCCGCGAATTCGTCGAAGTGTTCCAGGTCGAATCGGGCAAGCTGGTCAACGCCAAATGGCTGGCGCAAGGCACGATCTACCCGGACGTGATCGAATCGGCCGGCAAGGGCAAGAAGGGCCAGACCATCAAGAGCCACCACAACGTGGGCGGCTTGCCGGACACCATGAAACTCAAGCTGCTGGAACCGTTGCGCGAGCTGTTCAAGGATGAAGTGCGCAAACTGGGCGTGGCCCTGGGCTTGCCGCATGACATGGTCTACCGCCACCCGTTCCCGGGCCCGGGCCTGGGCGTGCGCATCCTCGGCGAAGTCAAGAAGGACTACGCCGACCTGCTGCGCCGCGCCGATGCCATCTTCATCGAAGAACTGCGCAACACGCCGTACGAATTCGTCGCCGGCCAGGCCGTCGACCCGGACGCGCTGCCAGCGAACTGGTACGAAGCGACGAGCCAGGCGTTTGCCGTCTTCCTGCCCGTCAAATCGGTGGGCGTGATGGGCGATGGCCGCACCTACGAATACGTGGTGGCCCTGCGCGCTGTGCAGACGCAGGACTTCATGACGGCCCACTGGGCGCACCTGCCGCACAGCCTGCTGGGCAAGGTCTCCAACCGCATCATCAATGAAGTGCGCGGCATCAACCGCGTCGTCTACGATATCTCGGGCAAGCCGCCGGCGACCATCGAATGGGAATGACGAGTTCGCTTTAACTGTTTGATTTTACAGTGAAAAATATATGGCCGTTGATAATTCAAAAAGAATTATCAACGGCCATTTTTTTGATGTGCGTCCGGTCGATCATCTCGGCGCAAAGGGGCCGAACTGGGCCCAAGCATCGTTTTACCCGGTCTTATCGACCTCAGAGCAACGCCAAGGCCGGAGGCTGGATTCCATCAGCGCCACGCGAATGGGTTTCCGGCTTTGTCTGGCAGAACGCGCAGGCGCGTTTGCGCATGCTCACTGCATGGAGTCATCACGGCAACTGGCGGCGTCCGTTTCCACTGCATCTGCTGTAATGGAACCAGCAATCCATTTAGCGCACCTTGCACCAAGGGGTTCAGTTCCGGCGAACGCCCATCGATTTCGTTGACTGGATCCGCGGCGTACCGCACCCGCCGGCAGATGGAAGTTCCGTTCAAGGCGCCGTTGAATTTTCGCCAGACGCAGGCAAGGCTGAACTAGCTGCGGACTCAGCGCAAGCCAGTTTTTTTTTGTGCTTGGCTTCGAGGCCTTGGTGCACGAGGTCCAGCAATTCCATCTCTACGGTGCTGCCATTTTGCATGGCCAGTCGCTTCACGACGAAGGCAAGCGCGGGGGGGAGTTCCAGGAATTTCACGATCAGCCCCCCTCCTGCCGGCACTGGCGGGTCGATTTGTGCCCCTCTGGCAACAGGCAACGTCCCGTGGACAAGCCAGGCGGTGCTGACGCCGAGGGCCGCGGCAATTCTATCTGCCGCATCCGGCCGTGGTTTGGCCTTGTCTGATTCGTAGCGATATAGTTGCGTGGGATTGATGCCCGCCAGTTCGGCAAGCAGCACTTGTGAGATACGAAGATTTTCGCGGCAGCTTTTGATCCGCTCAGAAACTTGGGTGTCGCCAGACATACATTTTGCCTTTCAATGTACAACGTTCGTGAATCAGCGGCGCATGACCCGCCTGCCGTCGCAATGATGAACGCCACGAGAGCGCTTTGCCAGCGACAGCTTGGTCGCCAGCATGGATTTTACTGCCCGGGCGCGGCATCCCCTTGTTTTGCATTCCTTCCGCTTAGCCTGGATCAATGGCAGCTGCCAGGCTGACGATTATGACTCAGGACCTGAGGCTGGGTACCAGCACGGCGGCGCCGTCAAATCGCCCGGCGCGCAAGTCCGCCAGCGCCTCGTTGACCTGAAGCAGCGGATAGGCCAATGGCGTCGTCCTGAGGTCGTAACGTTCTGCGAGCGCCAGGAACGCCATGCCGTCGGCGCGGGTCAGGTTGGCGACCGAGCGCACGCTGCGCTCTCCCCACAGCAAGGAATATGGCATGGCGGGCAAGTCGCTCATGTGGATGCCGCCGCAGACGACCTTGCCCCCTTTGGCGCAGGCGGCCAGCGCCAGTGGCACCAGAGCGCCATCCGGCGCGAACAGGATAGCCGCATCCAGCGCGACCGGGGCCGGCCCTGTCGATGCCCCCGCCCATGCCGCCCCTAGAGAGCGGGCGAAATGCTGCGTGCGCACGTCACCTTCGCGCGTGAAAGCGTAGACTTCGCGCCCTTGGGCTACCGCCAGTTGCGCCACGATGTGTCCGGCGGCACCGAAGCCGTAGATGCCGACCCTGCGCGCCGCGCCCGTCATGGCATAGGCACGGTAGCCTATGAGTCCTGCGCATAGCAGCGGTGCTGCGTGCACGTCGTCATGGCTATCCGGGAGCGGCAGGCAGTAGCGTGCGTCGGCCAGCACGTATTCGGCATAGCCGCCATCGCGGTCGTAGCCGGTAAAGCGGGCGCCATCGCACAGGTTTTCGCTGCCAGAGCAACAATACACGCAGGCGCCACAACTGCCTGCCAGCCACGGCACGCCCACGCGCGCGCCGATCTGCAGATTGTTTACCCGGGCGCCGACGGCAACCACCGCGCCGACAATTTCATGTCCTGGCACGAGTGGCATGCGGTGCGCGGGCAGTTCGCCATCGAGCAGGTGCAGGTCCGTGCGGCAAACGCCACAGGCCAGAACGCGCAGGAGCACATCCTGCCCCATTGGTGCCGGCACCGGGCGCTCCAGTGCGTGCAGCTGCGCCCCAGGTCCGACGTGCTCAAGTACCATTGTCAGCATGGCAAATCCTTTCGCTTCGTCTCATGCAAGGTGGCCTCGTTGTTCCCGGCGCGCCGCGTTTCCTGGATGCCAGTCCTGCGCCAATGGTCATGCTGCAACGCACAGCCTATTTCGGCGCCGCCGACGCTGCGTCCAGCGCTAGTTGCAAGGGCAGGGCGTGGGGATCGTCAATGTTCCCTGTAGCGAAATCCTTGGGCGACAAGGTGCGTCCGTAAAAGGCATCGGTCAAATGCTGGTTGAATCGGATGTCGCTCAATCCCACGGCCACGACATCGCCGAACAGGCCTTTTGTTCCGCTCCAGGCCACGACGTCGCCGATGCCGACCGTGCCCTGCGCCATTTTTCGCCAATTGACCACGGTCAGCCCCGCTGCGGCGTTGAGGGAAAAGTTATTCTTCTTCATGACCGCGTTGACGGCCTTATCATTGTTCAGGACCATGACGATGGGGCCGCCCTCTGCGCCGGCTTGCAAACCCAGCGTCAAGCCGCCCAGATTGTAGAAGGCGGGGCCGCTCCAGTTGCCATTGGGGCCCCTGATGAGCAGCAGTCCGCCGCCCCCTTGAGCACCCACCCCCAATGCAGCGCGGCCATATGAGGGAACGATTAAGATGCCCTTGGCTTGTTGCAGCAATGGCTGCATGCCCGCATCGGCTTGTAGCTCGTGTACCACTGGAATGGCGGCTTCAACGCGCTTGTTGGCGCTCTCCATCGCCTTGTTGGCGAGATCGGGCGCGCTGCTTTGGCGGCCATTGCTTTGCGCCACAGCAACCCCCGACGCCAGCAGCATGAACAAGCACGCCGCTGCGACCTGGCGGCAGTGATTTCCGATAGACATGGCATTTCCCTCCGTAATGGGTGCTGATTTGTGCTCATGATATGAGCGTGCCTCATGCTAGCGCCGCTTGCCCGCCATTGACCATGATCTACATCACTGTTCTCTCGGTCGTGCCAGGCAGCATGCCGAACGGGCAGGCGTATAAGTTTCCATGGTTGAAGGTTCTCACATCCGTTCGATATCCGCGCGCGTTCCGGAACTGGGGCCCAGGCGGCGGCGTCCTGGCGGTCGCAATCCTCGCATTGGCAGTCCTGCGACGGTATCGCTTGATCAATGAGGAGCGAGCACGCCAACGCCGCCGCTCACCAACAGCCGGTCGCCGGTCGCCGATCGATCCCGGGTGCTGCCGCATCTCACATCATGACGACGTCCGTTGCGATCAGGCCGTTGAAGACGACGCCATGATGAACGCAGAGGGAAATCCGGCGCGCTCGAAGGACGGGGTGGCTCTATGCTGCTGCCGCGTTGTGCCGATTTAGTCTGGCAGGAATTGATCTATGTCATACAGCGCCAGTGACGTGACTGCCTGCAGTCGCGTACATTGAACGCAAGTCGCGCCGTTTGCCGCAATGCGCTTGCCGGCGGAAGCTGCCGCAAGATCGATCGGATTGCCGCCATGGGAGTAGTCTTCATGCAACGAATCGCACTTGTCACTGGTGGTACCCGAGGGCTGGGCAAGGCCATTTCCTTCGCATTGCAAGCGGGCGGCCACAGGGTCGCCGCCGTCTACCACAGCAATGCGGACGCTGCCGGCGCATTTTTCGAGGCGACAGCGATTCCCGTATTCCGATGGGATGTCAGCGATTTCGACGCCTGCCGCCATGGCATTGCCCTTGTGGAGCAGCAAATGGGGCCCGTCGATATCCTGATCAACAATGCCGGCATCACCAGCGATGCGCTATTGCACCGCATGGATCCCGACCAATGGTGGCAGGTCATCAATACCAATCTCGGCTCGATGTTCAATATGTGCCGTCATGTCATGGAAGGCATGCGGGCGCGCGAGTTCGGCCGTATCGTCAATATCAGTTCCGTCAACGGCGAGAAGGGCCAGCTTGGGCAGTCTAATTACGCCGCCGCCAAAGCCGGTATTCTCGGCTTTACGCGGGCGCTGGCGCTGGAGGGGGCGCGTAAGCAGATCACGGTGAACGCGGTCGCTCCCGGCTATTGTGATACTGACATGGTGGCCGAGGTCGCCCCCGAAGTCCTGCAAAAAATCATCGCCGGCATCCCCGTTGGCCGGCTCGGCACGCCTGCGGACATCGCGCGCCTGGTGGCGTTCCTGGCCGACGACGCCAGCGGCTTCATCACGGGGGCAACCTTTGATGTCAATGGCGGGCAGTATATGGGCTAGCATTGTTTGCCGCCGGGCAAGTGCGTGGCCGCGGTGCGCCGGGAGTGATACACATGATCTCGTTGACGGTCAATGGACGGGCTGTCGACGTCGAGGAAGGCTCCACCTACCTCGATGCCGCGAGGCAAGCTGGCGTGCATATTCCCACGCTTTGCTACTATCCGCGCTTGCCTACCCATGCCGTGTGCCGCATGTGCCTGGTGCATGTGGCCGGCCAGCCCCACCCGCAGCCGGCCTGCATCACACTGGCAAAGGCAGGGGACATTATCGAGACGGCATCGAACGACCTGCATGCCTTTCGTGCGATGGATGCGCAATGGCTGCTGGCGCGCCATCCGAACGACTGCCTGCGCTGCGAAGTCAACGGCTCTTGCCGCTTGCAAAGCCTGATCAGCGAAAATCAGTGGGAAGAACGCTGGGAAAAGCTGCCGCGCGGCTCGGTGGCGCATCCCGAGCACCGCTTGATCGATCATACCTCGCCGAGTATCTGGCGCGATCTGTCCAAATGCATCGAATGCGGCCTGTGTGTGGAAGCGTGCGGCGCATCGGGGCAGCAGCAATACGTGATCGGCTTCGCCGAACGCGGCGCGGGGCGCTTGCCGGTGACTGTCTTTGACCATACCCTGGCCAATACCCAATGCATTTCTTGCGGTCAATGTACGCTGGTCTGTCCCGTTGGTGCGCTGGTCGAGACGCCGCACTGGCACGCGGTGCTGCATGCCTTGGATGCGCACGAGCGCGTCTGCGTGGTGCAAGTGGCGCCGGCCACGCGCGTTGCCATCGGCGAAGAATTCGGCATGCTGGCCGGCACGGTCAGTACGGGGAAAATGATCAATGCCTTGCGGCAACTTGGTTTTGACTATGTGTTCGACACCAATTTCGGCGCCGACCTGACGATCATGGAAGAAGCGAGCGAGTTGCTGGCGCGCATCAAAGGGCAGGCAGGAAGCGCGCAACCCTTGCCCCTGTTGACGTCCTGCTGTCCGGGATGGGTGAACTGGGTGGAAATCAACCGGCCGGACCTGCTGGCGCACCTGAGCACGACCAAATCGCCGCAGCAGATGCATGGCGCGCTGACGAAGCGCAGCGCCTTCGCGCGCTCGCTCGGGCCTGCCTTTGCCGAGGGCAGGGAGGAACCTTACGTGGTCAGCGTCATGCCCTGCACGGCCAAGAAGGACGAGGCGGTCCGGCCCGGCTTGTCCGGCGACGTCGACCATGTCCTGACCACGCGGGAGCTGGCCAGGATGATCAAGTCGCGCGGCATCGCCTTCCATGCGCTGGCGGACGATGGCGCTTTCGACGATCCCCTGGGGGAAAGCACGGGCGCCGCACAGATCTTTGCCGCGTCGGGCGGCGTGATGGAGGCCATGTTGCGCACCGCCGCCCACTTGCTTGGCAGGCAGGACGCGCTGGCGCTGGAGTGGCAGCCATTGCGCGGCATCGACCAGGGGATCAAGACGGCGCAGATCGCTGGTTTGGGTACGGTCGCCATTTGCAATGGCATCGCCGCGGTACAGCACCTGCTGGAGACGGACGCATGGCGCGATCAATTCGTCGCCATCGAGGTCATGGCCTGCGTCGGCGGCTGCCTGGGCGGCGGTGGCGAGCCCAAATCGATGGATCCCCTGGTGCTGGACAAGCGCATGCGGGCGATCTACGAACTCGACAAGCAGGCGGTGCGGCACAGTGCGCATGAAAACCGGGCTGTGCAAACCTGGTACGCCACGGAAATGCAGGAAGCCAATGCCGTCCAGGCGCGCGTGCTGCTGCACACAAGCTATGCTGCGCGCAATTCCAGGCGCCTGCTGTTGATGCAATTTCTCGATTGCGTGGACCTGCGCGACGGCGCGGGGGCGGTGGCCTTGCTGCATCCCGATGCGTCGTGGTCGACGGCGTCGCTGTTCGGCGACGTGCACGGCGCCACAGCGATCCAGGCGCTGATCGATACCCAGCTGCCTGCACGCAAGTATGGGCCGGCGTTCGCGCGGCACCGGATGGTGTCGGCTGCCGATGTGGACGACCTTGCCGTCATTACCCCGACGGGGGAATGGTGCAGCTTCAGCGTCGAGGTCGATCGTAGCCGGTCACCGATGGCAATCACCAGGCTGGTGCGCACCCTGAGCTAGGAATGCGTTCTGTTGCCCGCTGCGGCAGGTCCGGCTGCGCTTGGCGGTACAAGGATTCCACGCATCGTTTGATGTGCATCATTCATTTTCCTGTAGCAAATCAATATCATCAGTTCACGCATCTATCCGGGTGCCGGTAACCTGGGAGGGAACATTATCATGGCTAATCATCTGACCCGATTCGATCCATTTTCTGACATCGCGCGCTTCGAATCCTTGAATGGCATCGAGGACTGGTTTCGCGATTTTCACCTTCGGCCCGCCCTGCGCGACTGGCATGTGGAGCCGCGCATCAAGATCGATGTGTCGGAAACGGATACGGCGTATACCGTGAAGGCGGAGATGCCCGGCGTGAAAAAAGAGGACATCAAGGTAGACGTCGAGGGCGGCGTCGTATCGATCACGGCCGAATTGAAACACGAGAGCGAAGTGAAAATCGGCAAGTTGCTGCGTACGGAGCGTACGTATGGCCAACAGTGCCGCAGTTTTACGCTGGCACACGACATCGACGATGCCAAGGTGGTCGCCAGTTATGCCGAGGGGGTGCTGACCCTCAGTTTGCCGAAAAAGAGCGGCAAGGCCAGCAAGCATATCCCGATCAGCTAGGACTGTTGCACGGCTGGTGCAGGGCTATCCTGGCTGCAGGCCAGCGCGCGCATTCCTGCGGCCTAGGTGGCTGCGGCCCGCCACCGCGCACTTCGGGTGACGCCGAGCCTCGCCTTCGCCGCATATCGCCGCCGCGTTGCTGCAGCTATCTACCGAGTGGAAAGGGCGAGTCTATGTCTGCTGCCGGGCGTTCTGCCGACTATCCACGCGGGTTTCTTTTCCGGCATTTTTCCCTGGGCACCCTGGCCACAGGATGTGCTGTGCTGGTATGCCTGTCTATCCTGGCGATCCAGCTGTCGACGATATGGCGTGCGCGTGAAGTGCGGCTGCACGAAGCGCGCGACGCGGCCGCGAATGTCAGCCAGGCTGTTGCACAGCATGCCTACGATACGCTCAAGGAGGTCGATACGCTGCTGCTTGGACTGGTCGAGCGCGGCGCCATGTCGGGAACGTCAGGCTTTGACCAATCCCGTATGCAAGCGTTGTTGAGGAGCCGTGTCGCGGAACTTCCCCAACTGCAGGCGATCATCGTCTTTGCCGATGATGGCAGGCCATTGATCAATTCCGGCAGGGAGATGCCCGTCAATCTCGACAACCCGGGCAATGAATATCTTCAGTACCATCGTTTGCATAATGACCAGCGGCCTTATATGGGGATGGGCGCGGGACGATTGGGCCAGAGTGAATGGATTATGGCGCTGTCACGCAGAATTAATCTTCCCGATGGGAGTTTTGGCGGCGTTGTGCTCGCTACTGTCCGCCTCAATTATTTTAGAAAGTTCTATGAGGACTTTTCCATCGGCGAGCAAGGAACGATCTTGCTGGCACATGACAACGGCAGTCTCGTAGTGAAAATTCCCTATGATGGCGGAATGTCCGAAGTTGCCGACTTGTCATTCAAACTGTTTTCTGAATCCTCGTCGATGGTAAAGATCAAGGAAACGCATGCCAGCGAGGGTTTTGGCGGGAAAACAACGATCATCAGCTATCGTAAGATCAGCGAGTATCCGCTGGTGATCGTGACCGCCTTGTCGCAGGATGAAGTCCTGAGTGGCTGGCGCAATGACGCCTGCCTGCAAATTGCGGCGTTGAGCGCCTTGATCTTGTTGAACGGATTTTTTGGCTGCCGCTTGCTCAGCCAGCTGAACTCACACTTGATCATCGAGGAGGAGTTCAAGGAGTCGAGCGATGAGTTAAAAGTATCCAACCAGCGCCTGACAGACCTGGCCTTGCACGATGGCTTGACGGGCCTGGCAAATCGACGGAGTTTTGATGAAGCATTGATGGTGGAGTTCAGCCGGGCCCAGCGGGCAGGAAATTCCCTGGGCCTGATGATGATCGATATTGATTTTTTCAAGCAATATAACGACATTTATGGCCATGTGGCTGGCGATGAATGCTTGAAAAAAATTGCCGGCGTGGTCGCGACGGGCATGCGCAGGGCGGGTGATATGGCCGCACGGTATGGCGGCGAGGAAATGGTTCTGCTCTTGCCAGGATCGGATATCGACGGCGCTGTATCACTTGCGGAAACCATTCGTCATGGCATAGAGACTCTGGGCATTCCCCATATTGGCAGTCCCCTGTGCAAGGTGACGGTAAGTATCGGCGTGGCGGTGTTTCCCTTGATTAAAATGGAAACGTTAGCCATCACCCTGCTCAATGCTGCCGACCATGCCCTATACAAGGCCAAGGCATCGGGGCGCAATAATGTATGCACCTGCGATTCCCGCGCAAAGAAGTTTTCCCGCATAAATGCCGTTGAAATCAATGAGAACTGGTGCCAGGAGTATGCGGGGCAGGCAGACATGGCAAGTCAGGGCGCTGACGACGGCGGCCAGGCCGATTTGCATGGGCATGAGCGCCAGCTTGTCCGTCTGTAAGGAGCATCATCATCAATGTCGAGTATTTTTTGATAATAATGTTGTCTGCAGGGCTGATGTTATCCCCTTTGTTGATGTAGATCATTCCTTGCTCGTGACTGCGCCTACACGAAGCAATACAGTAACCATTAGCAGGCAACACCATCTTCCCCCCCGCTGGCAAGCGCGTGGGGCGATTCAGCTACTGTCCTGCATATTTCGCAAATGCACAATGACAGGACGGCCCCCATGCATGCAGATATCTGGATAGTTCGAAGCGGCAGTGATTATCTCTTGTTGCATGGCCATTTGCGCCTGCATTCCACCTTGAACGGGGAGGGCGCCGCCTTTGTTGAGGTCAGGCACGAAGGCATCGTCAAGATCACTCGCGTGTCGGGCTGTCTTCAGGTTGATTCAGGCAATGCGCTGTCACCGCTTTGTATTCAATCGACGACACTTAAAGCGTTGGGTTCGAACCTGTCCGGCGCTTGACGGCATGCGGGTGCGGCGAGCATCGCATGGCACGGTAAGGTGGGGCTATTGTTAATTATCCAGTCCACGCTGACCTGATTCAGTGTAACCAGCGAATTGGTCGCCGCCGCATGTCCTGCGAGCCAGTCAAGCATCGGCATACCTCGCTTCAGTCCTCCTCCGCCACACATTTTTCATGTCCCTGCAGCAGGTCGTCCGATGGCTCAGTGTCAGGTTCTGCGCTGGCGGGACCTTGGTGGGCGACAACCCCGGACGGTGGATGCGATGCACCGTGGCCTGCCTGCGGCCCTTTTGTGCAAAAAACGTTAATTTTTCTCTCACTACTATGACTGAGCTCGCTATTGCGCTAATATAAATTATGACTGCTTGTTAGTATATTTGCATCCCGGAACCTTACCCCGATGTGATACTACAGGTGGCATCTTGCCAACGACGGGTATTGTCATCCGACTATGTGTGCGAAGCGAAGAAAGCATTTTTCCGTTCCGTTTCAGACAGAGCAATATTGGACTTCATTGCGCCAGCATGCGGAACTACGGCTCAGGCTGAAACAGAGATCGGCCAGGCGCCGCTCTCACGAGCGTTATCCCGCGTCCCTGCAAGCAACGCAGCGCGAGATGAGCGTGCGAGAAATCGAGCTGGAAATGCAGAACGATGAGTTGCGCGCGGCCCAGGTGGCCTTGAAAAACACTGGCGAATTATATAACCGCCTGTACGACCAAGCGCCAGTCGGCTATATCAGCATGGATGCGCGCGGTATCATCATTCAGGCCAATCTTACCGCATCGGTCTTGCTAGGCACACCGTTGGAGATGCTATCCAGGCAGCCGTTCACGCGTTTCATTCTTCCTGATGACCAGGATATCTTCTATTTCCTGCATCAGCGCCTGCTAGACCGCGACGCATCGTGTTCGGCCGTCCTGCGCATGAAAAAGGGCGCGGACGACGTATTTTCAGCCATGGTGGAAGCTAAATTGAGCCAGGAGCATTTTGGGCCAGGCGTCGTCTTGTTGATACTCAATGATATTACCGAACGCACCATGGCGGCGGCGCAGTTGCATGCCAGCGAAGAGCGATTTCGCGGGGCATTTGAAAATTCATCTCTTGGCATGATCATGGCTGATATGCAGGGCCGCTGGGTCACCGTGAACCGGGCGCTGTGCGAGATGCTCGGCTATACGGCGCCGGAACTGCTGGCGATGGGATACCTGAAACTGACGCATCCCGACGACGTTGCCAACAGCGTGCAGTTCGGACAGCGCCTGTGCAGCGGCGAAATCAGCAGTTATCGCATCGAAAAACGCTACCTGCACAAGGATGGCCATGTCATTTGGGCCATACTCAGTGCCACGACGGTATGCGGCGGCGCCGGACTCACCCGGCAATACGTGGGCATGGTGGAGGATATCAGCGTGCGCAAGCTGGCGCTGGAAACGCTGGAAAAGTCGCATGAAAAGCTGCGCCAGTTCATTGCCCATCAGGAGCGTGTGAAGGAAGGGGAGCGTATCCGGATCGCCCGGGAAATGCACGATGAACTCGGTAGTGTATTAACTGGTGTCAAGGCCCACCTTTCTGTTGCCCTGATACAGGACCAGCGCAATGGGGGGACGTTGCAGCCTCGGCTCGAGGATGCCTGTTCCCTGCTCGATACCGCTACCGCAGCCTTACGCAGGGTGATCACCGAACTGCGTCCCAGCGTGCTCGATCAGCTTGGTGTGTGGGCAGCACTGGAGTGGCATGCGGAGGAAGTCTGCGCCAGGGCAGGTCTCGTTTGCCGCACCCATATTTCTGCGGAGACTGTGCTGCTGGAGATCGACCCCGAGCGCAGTACCGCCTTGTTCCGCATCTTGCAGGAAGCACTCACCAATGTCGTCCGCCATGCCGGGGCAACGCGGGTCGACGTGCGCGTTAGTCATGCCTATTCATCGATCCGGATGGAAGTGGAAGATGATGGCAAGGGCATGCATTGCGAGAGTCTGGTGACCGCCGACTCCTGGGGGCTGGCAGGCATGCGCGAGCGCGCCCAGCATTTTGGCGGCGATATCCGTTTCATGGCCGTCGAGCACGGAACCTTGCTGGCCGTGCGGTTGCCGATACGGGGGGGCGCATGAGATGCGGGAAAATCAGGGTATTGCTGGTGGACGACCATGTCGTTGCCCGCAATGGCATACGCTTAATGCTGGGCACGGACGACGGCATAGAAGTCGTGGCCGAGGCCGAGACGGCACGCGCGGCATTGTATCTGCTGCAGGCTCAGGCGTTTGACGTTGCCATTGTCGATATCGGATTGCCCGATCAGAACGGCTTGCAATTGTTAAAGAAATTACGCCGGGAGTGGCCACGCGTTGCCGTGCTGATGCTGTCCATGTATGCCGAGACGGTGTACGCCGTACGGGCACTGCAATATGGCGCCGCGGGCTATCTGACCAAGAACTGCAATGCGTCCGTACTGCTTGGAGCCATCCACAAGGCGGCCTCTGGTGGGAAATATATCAGCTCGGCGGTGACGGAAGATCTTGCCGACATGATCAGTGGCAGCAGGATGGCCTGGCACGAGCAACTGTCGGATCGTGAGCTCGAAGTCCTGCGGCTGCTCGCTGCCGGCGAAGACCTGGCAGACATCGCACAGCTCCTACATTTGAGTATCAATACCGTAGGCACTTACCGGGCGCGCCTGCTGGAAAAGACGCGGGCCAAGAACAATGTCCAGCTTACGCGCTTTGCCATAGAGCACGGCATCGGTCCGCCGATTTCCGGCGGCGACTAGCCCGCCCGCAGCCGCCCGTGGCGCGCCACGGGAATCGACGCTGCGCGGCCGTCGCGCTGCTCAGGCATGGCTTGCCGTCTTCGAGATGGAGGCCAGTATCGCCGTGGTCCGCTCCGTGAACGAATCGATGCGTGCCCCTGATTTCATGGGTTCGTCGTTGGCCAGGGCTTCCATGGCCCCGTAATTGAGGATATGCAAATCCTTGCCGTCCGTGCTGATCCAGCCCTGGCGGCGGAACTTCGACATCAGGCGGCTGACGCTTTCCATCGTCAAGCCTATGTAGTTGCCGATGTCTTCACGCGACATCAGTACCGTGAAGTCATGCCGCGAGTAGCCGCGGGCCGCGAAACGGCTCGACAGATCCAGCAGGAAAGTGGCAAAGCGCAGCTCGGCCGAGCTGCCCAGGAAGCGCATGACGCGCTGGTCACGATTGATTTCTTCGCTCAAGATGCGGTGGAAATGTTGTTGTAGCGTAGGAATGTTTGCGCACAGTATCTGTAGCTGGGCAAAGGGGACTTCGCAGACCTCGCTGTCTTCGAGGGCCATTGCATTGCTGTCATGAATGCCGGTACTGATGGCGTTCATGCCCAGAATTTCGCCGGCCATGTGAAAGCCCATGACGTGCTGTTTGCCATGTGCGCTATCGCGGAACGTCTTGAACTGGCCGCCGTGAATAATGTACAGGCAACTAAAAGGCTCGCCTACCCTTAGCAGCAACTCATTGCGTTCCACCCAGTGCCGTTTGCCAATGATTCTATCGATCTGAGCGACGCTACGCTCGTCCAGGCCGTATGGCAGGCAGCGCAGCCGAGAACTGCATTTCGCGCAGGTATTGCCGCTAATGAAATTTTTCGCTGGCAGCGATTGACTGGTCGGGAGTTGGATGTTCATGGGTGCCTCTTATTGTTGTCCATGGTTTGCATTAAATTTTTATGTTTCTGACCATATGTATTTCTACACGCTTAATAGTATGTGCGCGCCCAGGCAAGGTGCATATAAGATTAACCGCTGGTCTTGCGTAGCAAATTCCACAAGCTTTTGGGTAGGGGATCCCCTACATCCATTCTTTGCCAGTACGCAGAGGCTTTGTCTGACGCGCAGGCGCGGCTGCTGCAGCCAAGCGTTGACGCCGCTTGCCGTTCGGCGCAGAATCAAATGCACGGCAATCATCCTTACACTCTGGGCAAGACATCGTCAGGACCTCGTTCATGGAAGCGCGAATCATTCGGGTGCTATTGGTGGACGACCATGCCATTGCGCGCAACGGCGTGTCGCTGATGCTCGGCACGGCACAGGATATTTGCGTTGGCGCTCAGGCAACAAATTTTGACGAGGCGACTGAACGTATTGCGTCCGAGGCATTCGATGTGGCCCTTGTTGATATTGCCATGCCGGGAAAAAACGGCATGCAACTGTTGCAAACCCTGCGGTTTGCCAGGCCGCACATGCCGGTGATGATACTGAGTCATTATTCGGAGGATGTCTACGGCTTGCGGGCGCTGCATCTCGGGGCTTCTGGCTACCTGACCAAGGATGTTTCAGCCGACGAACTGGTGCAGGCCGTGCGCAAGGTGGCTTCCGGTGGAAAGTACATCAGCGCGGCGATGCGGGAGCGGTTGGCAATGCTGGTTGCCCAGGGGCCGCTGGGGGCGCACGAGAGTCTATCCGAGCGCGAACTGGAAGTGTTCCAGCGCATCGCCGCTGGCCAGTCGCTGGTGCAGATCGGCGCCGCGTTGCAGTTGTGCCCGAATACCGTCACCAGCTACCGTGCACGCGTCCTGAAAAAGATGAAAATGGCATGTAACGCCGAGTTGATCCGCTATGCGCTGGAACTTGGCGTGCTGTAGGCGGCCCACGGCTCTGTCGGGAGAGAGCCCGCGTGACGCGCGCATGGGACCTGACGTTCAGCAGCGACTGAACGTTGTACTGCTTGCTGGGGGACGATGATGAAACTGACCTTTTTGGGTGCGACGGGGACGGTCACCGGTTCGAAATATCTGGTTAGCAGCGGTAATGAGACGATTCTGGTCGATTGCGGCCTGTTCCAAGGGTATAAACAGTTGCGCTTGCGCAACTGGGCGGGCTTGCCGCTGGCGCCGGCCGAGATCAGTGCCGTCGTGCTCACGCATGCCCACCTGGATCATAGCGGTTACCTGCCGCTGCTGGTGCGCGACGGCTTTCGTGGCAAGATTTATGCGAGTGCCGCGACATGCGATCTGTGCCGCATCATCTTGCCCGATAGCGGCCGCCTGCTGGAGGAGGAGGCCGAGTACGCGAATCGGCATGGCTTCAGCAAACATCACCCCGCCTTGCCCCTGTACACCGAGGCCGATGCCATCCTGGCGCTCGAACACCTTTCTCCCGTGGCGTTTGGCCAGCCCTTCACCATCGGTTCCTCCTTGCGCGTGCAACTGCAGCGTGCCGGTCATATCCTTGGCGCGGCCAGCGTGCTGCTGCAGGGAGAGGGCATCCGGGTGGTCTTTTCCGGTGATCTCGGGCGTCCGAACGATGTGCTCATGGCGCCTCCGGAATCCTTGCCGCAGGCCGACTATCTGGTCGTGGAGTCGACTTATGGCGACCGGCGCCATGACGCCAGCGACGCCATGGAACTGCTGGGCACGACCATCAGCGAGACTGCCGCGCGCGGCGGTGTCACGATCATTCCCGCCTTTGCCGTCGGGCGTGCGCAGACGATACTGTATGACGTGCATCTGCTCAAGCAGCGTGGCGTCATTCCGGCGCTGCCCGTTTACCTGAACAGCCCCATGGCGGTGGATGCCACCATGCTGTATCGCCGCTATCCGCACGATCATCGCCTGACGCCGGCGCAGTGCGAGGCCATGTCGAATGCCGCCACGATCATCAACAGTGCACAGGAGTCGATCGAGCTGAACCAGCGGCGCATGCCAATGGTGATCATCGCCGCCAGCGGCATGGCGACGGGAGGGCGCGTGCTGCACCATCTGAAGGCATTCGCGCCGGACCGCCGCAACAGCATCCTGTTTGCCGGTTTTCAGGCTGGCGGCACGCGCGGCGCCACGCTGGTCGCTGGCGCTGACGCCGTCAAGATCCATGGCGAGTACGTGCCTGTACGCGCCACCGTGCGACAGATCAGCAACCTGTCCGCGCATGCCGATGGCGATGAATTGATCGCCTGGATGGCGCCATTGCGGCAGGCGCCGCGCCACACTTTCATCACGCATGGCGAACCGGATGCCGCCGAAGCGCTGCGGCGGCGCATCGGCGAGCAACTGGGCTGGGAATGCAGTGTTCCCGCGTATGGCGATGAAGTGACGCTGACATGATACGCCGCGCGCCGTCCCTGCAGCACCAGGCGGTCGCCGCATCGGTGTTGCGCTTGCGGCGCCTAGGCATCGACACCTACCAGGAATCCATCGCCTATATCCGCAGCGACAGCCCCGTCTGCAAGGCGGAAGGCTTCGAAGCGCGTTCGCGGCTGGTGCTGCGGTGCGGCGAGCGCAGGATCGTCGCGACCCTGAATGTCGTGCACTTTGCACTGATAGACATGGATGAAATCGGCTTGTCGGAGGCCGCCTGGGCGGCGCTCGGGCAGGCCGACGGGCAGCTGGTGCAGGTTGGCCACGCGCCAGCGGTGGAATCGTTTTCGGCCGTGCGCGGCAAGATCTACGGCCGTCCCTTCGGCAACGAGGCAATCATTGCCATCATCAATGACATCGCCGCCGGCGCGTATTCGGACATCGAACTGGCGACGCTGATCACGGCCTGCTCGGGCAGCCGGCTTGACCTGGCCGAAACGGCGGCATTGACCATGGCCATGGTCAATGCCGGGCAGCGCCTGGAGTGGGATGCTCCTGTCGTGGCGGACAAGCATTGCATCGGCGGCTTGCCGGGCAACCGCACCACGCTGCTGCTGGTGCCGATCGTTGCCGCCTGCGGCTTGCTGATACCCAAGACGTCCTCGCGCGCCATCACGTCGCCGGCCGGGACGGCGGACACGATGGAAACCCTGGCGCCCGTGGAATTGACGGCGCGGCAGATGCACCGCGTGGTGGAGCAGGAAGGCGGCTGCATCGCCTGGGGCGGGGCTGTATCGCTGAGCCCGGTGGATGACTTGCTGATCCGCGTGGAGCGCCCGCTGGGGCTCGACAGCGACGGTTTGCTGGTCGCGTCCATCCTGTCGAAGAAGGCGTCGGCGGGCGCCACGCATGTGCTGATCGACATGCCGGTGGGGCGTACCGCCAAGGTCCGCTCGCCCGAGGCGGCGGCAATCCTGGCCGCGCGCCTGGTGGAGGTCGCTCGCAGCCTGGGCATGGCGTTGCGCGTGCAGATGAGTGACGGCGTGCAGCCCGTTGGCCGCGGCATCGGTCCGGCGCTCGAAGCGCTCGATGTACTGGCCGTGCTGCAGAATCACAGCGAGGCGCCGGACGACTTGCGCCAGCGGGCCTTGGCGCTGGCCGCCGGCTTGCTGGAGCTGGCAGGCAAGGCGTCCCAGGGCGCCGGCATGGCCATGGCGGCCGCGGCTCTGGACAGCGGCGCTGCATGGCGCAAATTTCAGGCCATCTGCGCCGCCCAGGGCGGTATGCGCGAGCCGCCGCGCGCAGCCTTTACGCAACCATTGTGCGCGCTGCATGCCGGCACGGTCATGGCCATCGACAATCGTCTGCTCGCCCGCGCCGCCAAGCTGGCTGGCGCGCCCAAGACGCCGGCGGCAGGCATGGTGTTTCATGCGCCGCTGGGCACCGTGGTGGCGGTGGGGCAACCGCTCTTCACCTTGCATGCCGGTTCCCCCGGTGAGCTCGCTTATGCGCTTGCCTATGCACAGGCGCAGGATAATCTCGTCACGATAGGCGACCCAGGATAAGCGCCGGCCTGGCCGGCGCTGGGGCAGGCTTGCGCCCGTGCTCAGGCCGCGCGAAAGACCAGTACCGGCACGGGGCTGTGCACGAGGACTTTGTGTGTTTCGCTGCCCAGCAGCACGCCTTTCAAGCCGAATTTGCTATGCGTCCCCATGGCGATCAGGTCGCAGCCGTTTGCCTGGGCGACATCGAGTATTTTTTCGTGGGGGTGATCGGAGCGCGTCAGGAAGGTGCCGCATTCGACGCCCGCTTCGCGTGCCTGCGTGATGACGAAGTCGAGCACTTTCTTGCCGTTTTGCATGCTTTCCTCCAGATAGGTTGCGCGGGTCGCCTCCAGCATCTCCGTATCATGGCTGAGGACGTGAAAATCCGGCACTACGTGCAGGGCGGTAATGCGCGCGCCGCACGAGCGCGCCAGGGCGATGGCCGACAGCAACGCAGGCCGCGAGGCGGGCGAACCGTCCGTTGGAACCAGTATGTGCTTGAACATGGTGCTCTCCTCGAACTTGTTGTGAAGTGTCCAGTGTGCCGTTGATACTGCAGAGAAACCATGATCCAGATCATTCTGGCGGTAGCAAATGTATGCCAGGCATGGTCGTGCCCACGCCTCCTTTCGAGGAAGGAGGCTGCCCTGCGGCAATCTGATGCAGGCCAGGGCCGTCGAGCAGGCGCAGCTGACGATATCTGACGGAAATGATGCCGAGCTTCTGCAGCCGCGAGAGCATGCGCGTGACCGTGGCATGCGTCAGGTCCAGATAGTCGGCAATTTCCTTGCGCGACAAGGCAAGGTGCAACTCCGTTACCTGATGAGCCTGGTCGATGTCATTCCAGTCCTGGTGCGACAGGAATTGCGCGAATTTATGTTCCGCATAGTCGCACCGGACCAGCAGGGCCAGCGCCTGCTGTTGCGCCAGTTGCTTGCTCAGTCGGCATTCCAGCGCGCGTGCAAGGTCAGGAAAATGCCGGGCCGCTTCGATGAGTTGCGGATAGGAAAACTCGCACACCGTGCTATCGCAGAGCGCCGTCGTTGAGTCGGTGTAGTGGTCGAGGTCAAGGCTGTCGAGCCCCAGCAGGTCGCCTTCCCTGGCGAACCTGGTAATACACGGTCTTCCATGCTGGTCGGCCTGAAAGGACTTGAACTGGCCACTGCGAATGGCATACCAGCGCCCGTGCACGGGCTCGTTGACTCTTTGCAAGGTATCCCCCCGCGCCAGGTGATGCTGCTGCAGCACCAGGCCGCTGACCCTGGCGCAATCCGCGTCGCTCATGCCCGTCGGCAAGCAAACGCCGCGACTGCGGCATTCGCCGCATGGAAGGGGGGATGCCGCCTCGCCGGCGGACCTGGAGGTGTCATACATGGTCAGCTCTTCGACATGTGACTGGTGGCCAGGGGATGCTGGTCAGCATGCGGTGAAGCGGGCGGCGCGACAGTCGCGATGGCTTCCATTGCGCTTGCATCGCGTAGCGTGATGTCGCGGTTTTCCAGCAGAATGAGGCTGGCCTGCTTGAATTGGTGCATGACCCTGCTGACGCTTTCCGGCGACAGGTGCAGATAGTTGCCGATGTCGCAGCGCGACATCGGCAGGCGATAGCGTGGCGGCGTGCCCTCCAGCCTGCCGTGCCGTTTGGCCAGGTCGAGCAGAAAGGCTGCCAGCCGCTGCTCGGCCGTGGTGTGATGCAGCTGGGCTGTGCTGGCGCGCATTTTCCGTATGCTTTGCGCAAGCAGGCGGTGCAATATGGTCAGGTGCTGGCGCAATATGGCGTAGCTGATTGCATCCACCTCACTGTCTTCCAGCGCCACGGCGGTACAGGTATGCCTGACAAGGCCGATGCTGTCGAGTGCGAGGAAGTCTCCGCATGCAGGGAAAGCGGTGATTTTTCTCGCGCCCGTCTCATCCGTACGATAGTGCTTGAAACTGCCGGCGTGGATGAAAAACACATAGTCAGCGACGGGATCGCCGGAACGATACAGGCTGGCATTGCGCTTGATCCACTGGCGCTGCCCGCTGGCGGCGTGATCGAGCAGCAGGCGGGCATGGGGCGCCCCGCGAGCGGCTGGTGTCATGTCGTCATGCATCACGTCCTCGCAGACCATGGCGCGCGAACCAGCCGCCCATGCATCAAGATAGTCAGGGAAAGCATCGCCTCATGCTCCCGCCGCTAGCGGTCCGGCGCACTGGCGGTGGCAAGCGCTTGCTGCAGCCCCTGGGCCTGGTCGTTGCTGACGCGATCCGCCAGCACGTCGCCGGCGGACAGCGTGCGGTGGTAGTAGGCGTCGGTCAATTGCTCGTCGTAGCGGATATCGTCCACGCTGACGGCTGCCACATCGGCAAAAATGCCTTTCGTGCTCGACCAGGCGATCACATCGCCCTTGCCAACGGTGCCGCGTGCCACTTTTTTCCAATTACGCACAGTCAATCCGGCATCCGCACTGACGGAAAAGCTATTGCGCTGCAGGAATTGCTGCATTGCCTTGTCGTTGAGCAGCACGAAGACGAATGGTCCCGCTTCCACGCCGGCCTGCAGGCCGATGCCCAATGTACCCAGTTTGAAGAATGCCGGAGCGCTCCAGCTGCCGTTGTCGCGCTTGCGCAGCAGCACGCCGGTGCCGCCGCTGGCGCCGATGGCCAGCGCCGCACGGCGGTAGGAGGGCAGAATGAAGACCCCCTTCGACCAGCGCAACGCTTCCGTCATGAGCGGATCCTTCTCCAGAGCGGCCACAGCCGTGCGCGCGCTGTCGATTTGCTGATTTGCCATCGCTTGCAACTGCGCTCTTGCCATCTCCTGGGTGGACGCCATGCCATCCTTCGGCTGCGATTGGGTAATCATCGGTGCGCAAGCGAGCAATGCGCCGCACAGCAGGCTGCCAAGCGGTTTGACGTGGGCAATCATGACGGTACTCCTATTTGAATGGGGCTACTGCCTTTCACACTACAGGCAGGCAGCCACCGCTTGCCATGATCTGTATCAATACCGTGCCCGAATAGTGTTCCGCAAATGGTGTGCCATCCGCGATGGCTGTCGTCCAGACAGGGGGCGCATGTCTGCCGATTACCGTCACTCTTGATATCGATCATTTTTCAAGCAGACAGGCGCAAGCTGCGCCCTTTATAGTGAGTTTGGGTACACGGCTGCCGCTGCCCGGCTTTAATTTGCGGCATCGACTTTTTCAGGAGGCAAAGAGATGGCACACCACATGACGCATTTTGATCCGCTCAGCGACCTCGCAAGGTTCGATCCCTTGCGCAGCATGGATGATTTCTTCAAGGATATGGGTTTCAAGGATGCGCTGAAGGATTTTTCCCGACCGTCGCCAATCCGGCTCGACGTTACGGAAAGCGAGCTAGCCTACCTGATCAAGGCTGAATTGCCAGGCTTTAAGGTGGAGGATATCTCGGTGGAGATCGATGGCAACCGCGTTTCGATCTCGGCCGAATCGAGGCAGGAACGTGAAGAGGGAAACGGTCAGAAGGTCGTGCGTCGCGAGCGCCATGTGGGACAGTATTTCCGCAGTTTCTCGCTGGGACAGGACATCGATGCCGACAAGGCCGAAGCCAAGTACCGTGACGGCGTACTGGATCTGGAGCTGCCCAAGCTGATCGGTGGCAGCGCGAAACGCCTGCAGATCAGTTAAGGAAACAATGGCCAGCTGATTTTCACGCATTGGAGGGGACGTGAAGAAAAATGCATACACAAGCGAACCTTTGCCGTTGATGGGGCCGGCTACGTTCGAACTCGACGCCGATATCAGTGCCTTGGGCATGGCCCTCATCGAGGTGTTGAAATTGCGCCAGTCGCAGCGCGACTTCAGCGAGCGCGAGCTGTCCTGGTACCGGCTGTCGCGCCTGCTGTGGGCCGCCGATGGCTGCAACCGTCCGGGTACCGGTTACCGGACGGCTCCTTCCGTCTGCAACGCGCAGGAAATCGACATCTATGTCGCCATGTCCAGTGGCCTGTATCGCTACGATCAGCTTGCACCGTCATTGCGGCAACTGAGCGCCGTCGATGTCCGGGCCGTGACGGGCAAGCAGGATTTCGTGGCGAAGGTGCCTGTCAACCTGCTGTACGTTGCCAATTTGTCGCGCATGCCGCCCGAGGAGCAAGCCAGGCAGTTGCTGTTTGCCGCCCTCGATGCCGGTCACATCAGCCAGAACGTTTACCTGTTCTGCGCCGCCGAGGGCCTGGCGGTGGTATCGCGTGGCTGGTTCGACCAGGGAGAGCTCGCTACGGCCATGGGCCTGGCGGATGGACACCACGTGGTGCTGGCGCAGTCGGTCGGCTATCCGCAGGGCGTGGCCGCGCCAGCATGCTATGTCTGAGTGGCTGGACCACCTGGGCCGGGCTGGCCAGGCGCGGCCCCTGGTCCCCGGTGGCGAAAGCATGGCCAGTTTCCTAGGCCGCGATCTTCTGCCACCGTTTGTAGCCGTCATAGAGCGATGAACTGCCGCCTTCGACCATGCTGCGCTGCATGTCCAGCAGGATGGCGAACAGATTGGCGCGGTAATCATCGCCCAGCGTGCACTGCGCCTTCAAACCGGCCGGATCGAACTCGTACAGATGGGCGATGCCTTTCTGTTGTACGCGCTGCAGCAGCATGTCCATGTTGGCCTGTGACAAGTCCCGCAGGTAATGCAGGGTCAGGCGCGCGGCGTCGGCGCCATTGTCGAACGTATGCTGGGCCATCGCGTTGCAGTGATCGAGCAAGTTGCTGCTGCTCGTAGCGAGCAGGTCGGAAAATTTGAGGTTGACGTCGGGCATGTTGGCTCTCCAGCGTTGGTGTGGCGCTGCACGCGGGGTCCGCTGCAGGAAACGCCGTCACGACGTCAGTGTAGCGGCCCGCATCTGCAGCGGAAGGCAGGAAATTGATGCGCATCAAGCGCAGCAATAATCTGCAAGGCCTGGTGACGTAGCATGTTTCAGCTGACGGTAAATAATTCGGTGTGGCCGAAACCCAGTTCATAGTTCAACAAGGAAATGACGCTTGGCTTGATGCGCAGGAAGACGAGGCCCGGCCACGGCGCTGTGGTGCTGGTTCCCATGACATCGCGCAGCTGCGGAAAACGAAACAGCATCAGGTCGGCCACCTGCTCGGTTTCGCTGGCATTGTCGACCAGGGCAGCCGTGCCCGCCATGGACAGGCCGCGGATATGCTGCCAGTCCTGGTACGCGGGTGTAATCGCCAGCGAGACCTTGTCGTGCTGGCGGATATTGTGCGCTTTCTGGCTATTCAGCCCGATGCAGCAATACAGAGTCAGGTCGTCGTGCACGTAACTGACCACCGTCGTTTGAGGATAGCCATCCGGACGTACGGTGGCCAGGGCCATGTCCGGCGTGGCAGCGAGGACATCGGCAATGAACTGGCGATGGGACGACTCCAGCGGCATCATGGTATCTCCTTCACGCAATGCCCGATGGGCGCATTGCGCCCGCATTTCCATAGTAGTAAGTCGCGCAGTGTTTGGCAATGCGCCAGATCACGTGCCTGCGACATTCTCCGCACGGAAATGCCACCGATGCCAGCGATCTGTAGCGCTTGTATTGAGAAGCCTCAAATTGCCCGGCAGACAACGTGATCGGGACGCGCTACAGTGAACAGGTGGCAGCGCGACCTTGCTGCTTTGACTTCATCGAGGTGCGGCAGCCATGACACGGCGTAATCGCGAGCTGCAGGCGCGGATCGAGCAGCTGGAACAAGAGCTTGGGCGCGGTGGGCGCCGGCCGGAGACGGTATCGCCATGCGCATTGGTGGGCTGCCGTCTGCTGGAGGCCAGGGCGGCGGCGCAGCAGGGGAACCGTCCGCAAACGGGGCTGCTTGCCTACCTGCGGCATGCCCAATGGCGCCATATCCTGTCCGTGCCATTCATTTACCTCGTTGCCATTCCCCTCGGTCTGCTGGACCTGTCCATCAGCCTCTACCAGCTGATCTGTTTTCCTCTGTACCGCATCGCCCGCGTTCGGCGGCGTGATTTTTTCGTGTATGACCGCGGCAGGCTCGCTTACTTGAATGTGCTGGAGAAATTCCATTGCCAGTACTGCGCCTATGCCACGGGATTGCTCGCCTATGCCCGCGAAGTGGTAGGGCGCACCGAGCAATACTGGTGCCCGATCCAGCACGCCGGGCACGCCGATGCCACGCCGCCAGTGCATGCCCATGTCTGCCGGTTTGTCGCCTTTGGCGATGCCGACGCGTATCGCCGGCAATTGGAACCGCTGCGCAAGGAGCTGGTAGAGGACAACAAAGTCAATAATGGGTGACGCCGGCAACCTTGGCCAGCCGGCATGCGGGGCGGAGATGCCGACCCCGTCCTTGGGCGCGGACGTTTCAGCTGCCAACCTGAAGCTCGTTCGTGACGGCGGTGATGCCTGGTGCCATCCAGACCGCGCGCTCGACCTCGTCGCGTTCCGTCCAGGAACGCACCTTGCCGCTTAACGTCACTGCATCGCCATCGGCCTCGATCTTGATGCCGCTGGCCTCGATCAGGGCGCTGCGCTTCAGAGCCGCCTGGATGCGCGCCTTGATATCGGCCGGGATGGCCTTGTGGCTGATCTCGATGGCGCTGTCGATGCCGCGTATGCCATGGACATGGCGCAGTGCCAGCTGGGCGTGCTCGCGCTGATAGTTCCAGTCGACGGTACCTTCCAGCCTGACATGGCCGTGCTCGACGATGACCTTGATCGTTTTCGACGACACGGGCAGTTGCAGCGCGATGGCGGCAATGGCATCGTGGGCAATTTCCGCGTCCAGCCGCGAGTGGGGGCGCACCTCGATGTCGTTGGCCACGCCCAGCACGCCGGCCAGGCATTGCGCGTCGCGCTCGGCGTGCAGCTTGTGGCTGTAGGCATGCACAAAGCCCGAAAGCGTGACGACACGGTCGTTGACCGAGACGCCGATGTGGCTGGGATTAATGCGTGCATCCCACAGCAATTCCTGTTCGACTTGCGTCTTGATGTCGTTGTCGGTGACCATGAACGTGCTCCTGATAGGATAAGAAAGCGCTTGCGGCCTGCGCCAGGGCGTCAGCGGCGCGCAAGCGGCTGGCCGACGATGTGCCTCAATGACCGAGCAATAGCGGCAGGCGTGACTGGCTCAGCAGGCTGTGCGTCGTCCCGCCGAGCACCCATTCATGGAAGCGGCTGCGGCCGAATGCCCCGGCCACGATCAGGTCCGCGCCGCTGTCCTGGGCCAGGCGGCACAGTGCCGTACCGCATTCTTCGGTCGTTTCGCTGCGGCTCACTTCCGCGCGCACGCCATGGCGCGCCAGGTAGGTGGCCAGGTCGGCTCCCGGCTCCTGTCCGTGCTGCCCATAATGCTGGCGTGCATTGAGCACGATGATCTGCACGCGCTGCGCCCGCACCAGCAGCGGCAGCGCGCCAGCCACCGCGCGGCTGGCCTCGGCCGTGGCGTTCCAGCCGATGACGATGGAGCGCCCTGGTATGGTCACCGCGCCGTCGCCTTCGGGTATGACGAGCAAGGGACGGGCGCTGTGCAGCGCGAGATACGCGGGCAGGCGGGTCGACCAGATGAGCGACCGGTCGCTCAGGTCGCTCTGGCCGGTGATGACCAGATCGCAGTACAGCGACTGGAGGATCAGCGCATCGGCCGCGCTGCTATCCTGAAAGCGGGTTTCATACGAGGCCACGCCAAGCTGGCGGCAACGCTCATCGAAGCGGACCAGCTGTTCCCGCGCCGCGTCGCGCAAGGGTTCGTAGTCGATCGGCGGGGGCGGCGCCAGCGTGACCGCCCCGTAGACCAGGTAGTCGAGTTGCGGCCCGCCGCTGGCTACCGTTCCTATCAGATGGGAGCCGGCTTCACTGGCGAGCGCCGCTGCCACTTGCAGGCGCCGTTCGAAACCGGAAAACTGGTCGGCATACATCAGGATGGTCTTGTACATGGTGGGCTCCATAAAAGACTCACGATACCTGTTTCAGCCTCGCTTGTAAGGAGCGCCGACTGATCCAGATCAAGCCAGCCTTCAATTCGTGGCTCAGTGAACTGGCACCTGGCAAGTATTGATCGAGATCATATTTTCTGGCGGCGCGGCCGTGCTAGGATCACTGCCGGACAGGCGATGCGCAGCAAGAAAATGCGGTGCGCGCGCGGTGCCATGGCGGTGGAGGAAAGCATGTTGAACGATGCTGAAATAAGGCAGAACGTGGAGCATGAACTCAGCTGTATTGCCGGGATAGGGCCGCCTGCCATCATGGTGTCCGTGCATCACGGCGTCGTCACCTTGTCGGGGCGCGTGCATGATTTCGCCGGCAAGATACTGGCCGGGCGCTGCGCCACGGGGGTGGCCGGGGTGGCTGGCGTGCTCAACAATATCGACGTGGCGCTCGTGGGGCAGGCGCGCTCGGATACCGACCTTGCCGGCGCGGCGGTAGCGGCCGTCAAGGCGCAATTGCCCAGCTCCGCCGACGCCGTCACGGTGGTGGCGCACGACGGCGTGCTGCGGCTGAAAGGGACGCTGGGCTGGAACTATCAGCGCAAGCGGGCCGAGGAAGCGGTATATGCCCTGCGCGGTGTACGCGGCGTCGAAAACAGCATTGTGCTGGCGCCCGCAGGCCCTGCCGCTGAACTGCGCTGGAAAAAGCGGCTGCCTTCCCACGTGAATGGCATCATCCGTGCTGTCCGGCAGAACGCGGCCGCGCAGCCTGCCCACGCGCGTGCCGCTGGCCACGCGGCAGGGCGGCAGGGCGCGTTGCCGCCGCTTGTCCAGGGGCCGATGCCTGCGCCGCAAAGCGAGCATCAGTGGCCTGATACCACGCAAAGCATCGAGAAGCACGAGGTCTCGCGGCAGACCAGACTATTGCACCGCCTGGCACATCGCCTCGACAGCGAGGATGCGCGGGTGCGGCTCATCGTCACCGATATTTCACGCATCATGCTGGTGGGCGACCTGGCCTACAAGTTCAAGAAGGCCTTGCATCGCGACGTGCTCGATTACAGTACCTTGGCGGCGCGAAGGTATGCGTGCGAGGAAGAGTTGCGCTTGAATCGGCGCCTGGCGCCGGAGTTGTACCTGGGCCTGGCAAGCATCACCGGCACGCGGGCATGCCCCTCCATCGACGGCGAGGGGCCGGTACTCGAGTATGCCGTGCGCATGCGCCGCTTCGACCAGTCCGCCCTGTGGCAGGCGCGCCTGAATGCCGGCCAGCTTGGCGTGGATGAAGTCAGCGCGCTGGCGCTGTTGCTGGCGGATTTTCATGCCGGCGCTGCGCGGGCGACAGCCCAGTCGCCCTGGGGCAATGGCGCATTGATCGTTGCCCGCACCCGCGAGGACGTGGCCGGCATTGCCGCCGTGCTCGACGACACGCGCCAGCGTGCCATGCTCGACGAAATTGCGGCCTGGCTGACACTGCAGGAGCACGCCCTGGCGCCGATATTTACCCAGCGCAAGGCTGACGGCTGGGTGCGCGAATGCCATGGTGATTTGCATTGCGGCAACATCCTGACAGTGGAGGGACAGGTGCGCGTGTTTGACGGCATTGAATTTAACACCGCGTTGCGCTGGATCGACGTGGCGCAGGACCTGGCGTTCGCCTGGATGGACTTGCAATGCCAGGGCCGCCGCGGCCTGGCCGCTCGCTTGCTGAACGATTATCTCGAGCGTTGCGGCGACTACGGCAGCCTGGCGCTGCTGCCGTATTACCGGGTGCAGCGGGCATTGGTGCGCTGCAAGGTGTTCCTGTTGCGCTCCCAGGCTGGCAGCCGCGGTCGCTCTGCGGCATTGCTGCAGGCGCAGCGCTATCTGGCCTTCGCGCACGCGTGCATCACACCCGCCGCGCCGGCGCTGCTGATTACCCTCGGACTGGCCGGCAGCGGCAAGTCATGGCTGTGCAATGCGCTGGTCGAACCGCTGGAGGCGGTGCGACTGCGCTCGGATGTCGAGCGCAAGCGGCTGTTTTCCAGCGCTGCCGCCACCGTCGCCTCCGTCTCGCCAGCGCAGGGGATGTATGGCCAGGCCGCCAATGCCGCGACGTACCGGCGCCTGGCACGGCTCGCTCAGCAGGGGCTGGCGGCCGGTTGCGTGATGGTGGTCGACGCCACTTTTCTGGAACGCCGGCGGCGCCAGGCCTTTCGCGCGTTGGCGCGCCGCAGCCAGGTGCCGTTCCTGCTGCTGCATATCGACGCGCCTTTGCCGGTGCTGGCATCGCGCTTGGCCGCGCGGGCGCGTGCCGGTACAGATCCTTCCGATGCGGACATGGCCGTTCTCGCCTGCCAGATGGAGCACTGCGCCGGGCAAGGCTTGCGTCCGGGCGAGGCGGATGACGTCATCGAGATCGCCAATGACGCCAGTTTCGGCGTGGAGGCACTGGCCTTGCTGGTGGTGCAGGTGCGACAGGCCATGCTGCGGCGCGCCGCAGCATGCGCGCCGCATCGGAACACGACATGATCTGCCTCCTCTGGAGCTGTTCCGCTTGCTGCAAGACATCATCTGCGAACCGATGTTCTTGCTGCTGCTCGACTATGATTTCGATTTCACCTTCGTCGGTCTGCTGGCGCTGGAAGACCCCGTGCGGCCCGCAGTGCCGGCAGCCGTGGCGCAATGCCGGGCCGCCGGCATGCGCGTGGTCATGATCACGGGCGAGCATCCCGTGACCGCCGTGTGGATCGCGCGCCAGGCCGGTATATCCACGGACAGCGCGCCGCTGACGGGCCGCGAGCTCGAGGGAATGGACGATGCCGCGCTGCGACTACGCCTGGTGCGGGCCTTGCGTACGCGTGGCGACATCGCCGCCATGACGGGCGATGGCATCAACGACGCTCCCGGGACGGGCGTGGTGCGCGAGGCGGCCGCGCGCCAAGGCCGACGTCTGTTTGCCAGGCTGCGCAAGGCCATCGTCTCTATCGTGGCTGCGTGCGTGCCGATCACTGGTCTGTCGATCCTGCCTGCGCTGCTGGTGCCCGCGCATATACTCTTCCTGCAACTCATCATCGATCCGGCCTGCTCGATCGTGTTCGGGGTCGAGCCAGCCGAATCCGACGCCATGCGTTTGGCGCCCAGGAAACCCGGGCAGCAGCTCTTTGATCGCGACCTGTTGCTACGCGGCTTGCTGCAGGGCGCCGGCTTGCTGGCGATGCTGCTCGGCATGTTCTGGTATGCACGGGCATCGGGGCCGTCCGACGAGGCGGCGCGCGCCGCCATCTTCATCGCCCTGACCTTCTCTGGATCGAGGGCGCGGCCGTGCCGCTGTTAATGTTGCTACTGGGCGTGCCCGTGCTGGAGCAGCTGTTTGCATTTCCCATCCCCGGCCCTGGGCTGTTGCTCATTTGCTGCATGATCGCAGCCTTGACGCTTGGACGGTGTGAACGGCTGAAACGGTGCCAACACCCACCACAGGGACTTGACCCTGCGCCGACGGCCAGCTCGCCTGCGTATGTGGTGATGGTTGAAGGGACTCTTGCGCCCAGTCCCTGACCAACCGGCAATGATAGATAGATCCGGTGAGGGTATTTATGAGGGTATCGGTAACTGAATGGTTTGGAAATCACCGAAAAATCAAGCGCTTAGGCAGCTCGTTGACAATTGAGTGGAATAATCTCCCGTCCGGCAGCGTAAGGCTAATGCCGAATCAATGAAACAGCCCAGCTCCTGCGCTTAGCTTTTTGCCTGGCGGCAGTCGCAATACCTGCATCGGCTATGTCGTCTTCCCCAGGCCGGCCAGCCGTGCCAGGGTCTCCTGCGCATTCATGCTCTTGGCCAGTGAAACGGCGCTCATGCCGCGGCTGTCCACGGCGTCGATGCGGGCGCCGTGCCGCAGCAGCAGGTCGAGGATGGCGAGGCGGTTGAACATGGCGGCCATCATCAGCGGCGTCTTGCCGTCCGGGCTGGCGCCTTCCACCTTCGCGCCATGCTGGAGCAGCAGTTCGGCGATCTCCAGGTAGCCCTTGTAGGCCACGCCGGCCAGCGGCGTCTGGCCCTGGTCGTTGGGGACGTTGGCGTCGGCGCCCGCTGCGAGCAGCAGGCGTGACGTTTCCAGGTGGCCATGGTAGCTGGCCAGCATGATCAGGCTGTCGCCTTTTTCGTTGCGGAAGTTGACCGGCACGCCCTGGGCAAGCATGGGGCCCAGTTGCTGCGTATCGCCTTCGCGCACCAGGGCGAACAGGCCCTGGATGAATTCCAGCGTGTCGGCATCCATCGTCGCCGGGAGTTTTCGTGCTTCGGTGTTCATCGTGTTCTTTCCGCGAAGGTGGTCCAAGCTTGCAGTCTACTATGCGGCCGGCGCCAGCGCTTTTTGCCGCGCAGCCAGCGCTGCGCCGATGAAAAGGGCGATGGCCGAGGCGATCAGGCCCCGCTCCAGTCCCGCAGGGCCGTCGGCGATCCAGCCGACCGCGATGGGGCCGGCGATCTGGCCCAGCGCGAACACGGTCGTATAGGCGCTGATGCCGGCCGTCCACGATTGCTGCGGCAGGTTATGCCGCACCAGCGCCGTGGTCGAGGCCACCACCGACAGGAACACGGCGCCGAAGACGAGGCCGGAGAGGAAGACGACGGGCACAAAGCTCGTCAGGGCGGGCAGGATGGTGACCACGCCCAGCACGCCATTTAAAATCGCCAGCGATTCGCCGCCCTTGTAGCGGTCGAGCATGCGCGCCCAGATGCGCGACGACGCCACCACTGCCAGCCCCAATGCCGTGTAGAACACGGTGATCGAGGTGGCGCTCATGCCTTGCTGCTTGAGCAGGGCGATGACGAAGGTCATGTAGCCGATGTAGCCGACGCCAAACATGAAATAGCCGGCCAGGCTGGGAGAAAAGTCGCGCCAGGCGAAGCGTCGTGGCGTGTCGAGGGTGCGCGGCGCTTCGCCGATCGCCTTCGCCGGCAGGGCCATGAGGGCGGTGGCGGCGAGGCAGGCGATGCCCAAGGCCAGCCATGGCCATTGCCAGGCATGCGCGGCGCCGTGCGCCTGTGCGGCGGCCAATGCGGCCGGCACCAGCAGGGCCGAGAGCGCAATGCCGAAGCCCGTGCCGCCGTAGTACAAACCGATGTAGAAGCCGGCGCGCTGGCTGTGCATGGAGCCGAGCCGCGCCGCCAGCACGCCGCCGGCGATGAAAATGAAGGCGCTGGCCACGCCCGCGCATACGCGCTGCAGGAACAGGGCGGCCGTATCGCTGACCATGCCCGACATCAGCATGAAGACGCTGGCCAGCACGGAACCGGCGATCAGCAGGCGCCACACGCCCAGGCGGCGCATCAGGGCCGGCGTGGCCAGCGCACCGAGAAAATAGCCGAGCGCATTGAAGGTGTTCATGGCCCCGGCCAGCAGGTAGGACCAGCCCAGGTCGGCGCGCATGGGCGGCAGCAGCAAACCGTAGGAAAAGCGCGACAGGCCCAGGGCGACGGCGGCGCCCAGCGACAGCGCCAGCGCCGTGGCCAGCGGATGGGACGGGGAACGATCGTGTGTCGGCATGGCCTGGATACCCGTCTGTGTGCGAGCGTGGAGTAGGCGCCGGGAGGGGCAGGCCGGCGGGCGAGGTCTGTGCGGGACAGTGGCGCTGGCTGCACGCTTTTTTACTGCTAAGTTAGCGAATCGGACCCGGGAAGTCAAGCCGCGCCGCGCCTGTCATTGCTGGCAACAATGTAATCTTTGTCATCGTTACTTTTGGAGAGAATTGTGAGACATACAATCTCATATAATTGCAATTAGGAAATTAACTTGCCAAAATTCAATTTTGCGGGTTGCTCCTGATCCTCCATATCTTAAGGGCACTATGAACAAGAATAAACCTGGCGCGTTGTTGATTGCAGCGCTGATTGGCGCGGCGTTGGCTGGCTGCGCTTCCGAGTCGTCGCAAGCCCTGGCTGTTCCCACAGTCGCCAGCGCGGCCCGACCTTACGTCGGTCCACGCACCCTGATCGCTGTCGGCAAGTTCGACAACCGCTCGAACTTCATGCGCGGCATCTTTTCCGATGGCGTCGACCGTCTGGGCAGCCAGTCGAAGACGATTCTGATTGCGCACCTGCAAACGTCCAACCGCTTCAACGTCCTCGACCGCGACAACATGGCTGAGCTCAAGCAGGAAGCCGACTTCAAGAAGCAGGGCCAGAACATCAAGGGCGCGGACTTCGTCGTCACCGGCGACGTGACCGAATTCGGCCGCAAGGAAGTGGGCGACAAGCAATTGTTCGGCATCATGGGCCGCGGCAAGACGCAAGTGGCGTATGCCAAGGTCACCTTGAACATCGTCAACATCGCCACCTCGGAAGTCGTGTACTCGGCCGGCGGCGCCGGCGAATACAGCCTGTCGAATCGCGAAGTGCTGGGCTTTGGCGGCACCGCCAGCTATGACGCCACCCTGAATGGCAAGGTGCTGGACCTGGCCATGCGCGAAGCGGTCGAGCGCCTGGTGGCTGGCGTCGAAGCGGGCGCATTGCGCAAACAATAAGGTATCCCATGAAAACAATGATGAACAAGGGCGCAGCCCTGCTGGCCATGCTTGCCTGTGCCGCCCTGACCGGTTGCGCCACGCAATCGAAGACCCTGTACCAATGGGAAGGCTACCAGCCGCAAGTGTACGAATACCTGAAGGGCGAAAGCCCCGAGCAGCAGATCGCCGCCATGGAAAAAGACTTGCAAGTGATCGCTGCGAAAGGCAATCACGCGCCGCCGGGCTTCCATGCCCACCTGGGCATGCTGTACTCGATCGCCGGCAAGCCGGAGCAGGTCGCCGCGCAGTTCGAGGACGAGAAAAAACTGTTCCCGGAATCGACGCCGTACATGGACTTCCTGTTGGGTAAATTGAAAAAAGGCGAGAAATTATGATGTCGCGCATGTTGAAAATGGCCCTGTGCCTGGGTCCCGCCATCTTCATGGTCGGTTGCGCCACCAAGCAGGCCGCATACGATTACACCGCCTTCAAGGCCGCCAAACCCCGCTCCATCGTGGTCTTGCCGCCGTTGAACAACTCGCCGGAAGTCAATGCCGGCAACAGCGTCTACGCGCAAGTGACCTATCCGCTGGCCGAAGCGGGCTACTACGTGCTGCCGGTGGCCGTGGTGGGCGAGACCTTCAAGCAGAACGGCTTGACGAACGCCGCCGATATCCACGGCGTCGATGCGAAAAAGCTCAACGAGATCTTTGGCGCCGATGCGGGCCTGTACGTGACGATTTCCAAGTACGGCACCACGTACGCTGTGATCGACAGCGTGACGGTGGTGGCGGTCGATGCCAAGCTGGTCGACCTGAAGACGGGCGCCTTGCTGTGGCAGGGCGCGGCCAGCGCGTCTAGCAATGAAGGCAACAACAGCGGTGGCGGCGGCCTGATCGGCGCGCTGGTGACGGCGGCGGTCAAGCAGATCATCAACACCAGCACCGATGCCAGCCATCCTATCGCCGGCACGGCGAATGCGCGGCTGCTGTCGGCCGGCGTGCCGAACGGCTTGCTGTACGGCCCCCGTTCGGAGCGCTACCTGGCGCAGTAAGCGTCCTGCCGCATCGGCAAGGCATGTGCCGCTGTACTGAATGACCGGCGCCGGGGGGACATCACGGACTCGTCCCCCCGGCGCTGTCTTTCCTGAGTCCGGGCAGATCCAGAGCAAAGGGCAAGCGATGACTATTCAATTCAAGGTCAACTACAACGTGTCGGCGGACGAACTGCAGGGCAAGAGCGTGCTGGTCTTTTTGAAACCGCAGAACCCGCAGCGCAATTACCAGATCCACGCCTGGCAAGTGCTGGCCGGCGCGCCCGGCACTACCGAATCGTTCCACTACACGCCGCAGATCTCGACCGACGTGACCAGCCGGGATATCAAAGACAGCGATATCGTCTCCGGGCGCAAGCCAGTGCAGCCGGGGCAACTGCTGGCTGCCGTCAGCCCGAACGGCATGACGCCGCCGTTGCTGCAGCCTGGCTCCACGTCCCTGGCGCAAACCACACTGACGCCTCAGCAGTGCGGCGTGATCAACCACACCAATCCCTACATCCAGTTCGACAGCAACTGGTACGTCAACGACAGGCCCGTCGTGACCATGCCGCAGGTCGATTCGCACATGACGGTCAGCTTTGAGCACCTGCCCAACTTCTATTTCATGGTGGCGTCGCCGCCGAGGGTGGGCCAAACCTATATCGTGCAGAATTTCTCGGACATGACGCAGTACGTGATGCCGGAGACGGTCACGGAAGTGGACGTCACTGTGCACCGCAAGCAGGGCCTGTGGCACTTCGACTTCAGCGCGAGCTGAGGCGCGCCGGGACGCGCCGGCGCCAGAACGGCGCCGACGGCCAGCGCGTTTCCTGACCGTAGCAGTACGCCAGGTGGCGTTCGTACGCCGCGCCGATGGCCGCCAGCTCCCCATTGTAGTGTTGGCAGGCTTGCGGTTCTCCCCGCAGCGTGCGGTCGGCGGCCTCGGCCGCGGCCAGGCCCGTGTACAGGGCGTTGAAGATGCCTTGCGACGACAGCGGATCGAAGCTCAGGGCGGCGTCGCCGACGGCGAACCAGCCTGGACCGGCACCGGCGTCCAGGCTGGCCGTATGGGCGGGCGTGGCCATGGCGGGCGTATCGGCCGCATAGCCTTGCTGCTCCAGCAATTCCCGCGTCGCCGGCAGCCGGCGCGCCGCCGCTTCCAGCCAGCCGGCATCGCGCAATCCTGTGTTGGCCAGCAAGTCCGCATCCGTATGCAGGGCCAGCACGCGGCGCTGGCCGGGCAGGGGCGCGCTGTACCACCAGCCGTCTTCGCAAGCCTCGATGTGGGCAAAGCCCCGCTGTGACGGCGCCAGGTCGCGCCCATATTGCCAGACTGATATTAAACGGTCGCCGCGCTGGCGCCGCGCCCCGATTCGGCGGGCCAGCCGGGCGCCCCGTCCCGTCGCGTCGATGACGATGCGCGCCGCCGCATCGCAAGGGCCGTGCCGCGTCTGCAGCCGCACGCGCCAGCCGCCGTCCTCCGGCGTGATGGCGTCGACACTGGCCGGGGCCAGCAAGGCGGCGCCGCGCCGGCGCGCCTCGTCGCGCAGCGACAGGTCGAAGGTGCCGCGCGCCAGGTGCCAGCCGTGGCCATCGGGATCGCTGAGGAAGTGGTGCTCCGTCCAGGCGCCGTTCCACCAGGCGCGGTTGCCGTGGTAGGGCGCGTGGCCCTGGCGCAGGAAGGCGTCAAGCAGGTCCATGTCCCGCAGCAGGCGTGCGGCGGCCGGCGGCAGCGATTCGCCGATGCGCGCCAGCGGCGCGGCCAGCCGGTCCACCAGCAAGACCCGGTGCCGCCCCGCCAGGTTCAGGGCGGCCGTGGCGCCGGCCGGACCGGCGCCCACGATCAGCACGTCGGCCTGCAGCAAGGTCACAAGCGGTGCCGCTGCAGATGGCGCGCTTTTTCCGTGCCTTCCAGGTCGACGTCGACGAACTCGTCCGGTATGGCCGCCGCCGCGCGCAGCAGGTGTTTGCCGGCCGTGGGCGGCGGCAGGTTTTCCACCTGCAGGAACGCGGGGAAGCCGCTCACGTCCGTGGGGCCGGGGCGCACCTCGACCACGCCCACTTGCGCCAGGTCGGCGATCATGTTGTTGATCTGCTCTTCATAGCTGATGTTGCCCAGCGGACGTATCCACGCGGCGCGCCGGGCAAAAGCGGCCAGGCGGTCGTCGACGGGAATTTCGCGGTTCATCACCGTATCGTAGGCCAGCTTGCTCATCACCTGGTTCGGCACGCGCGCGGGCCAGAACGTGGGCACGTAGGGATCGTAGTCGGACTGGTAGCCGGAGCGGCAGCTGGCCGTGTCCGTCTGCCATGGCACGGCCATCCAGCGCGTCACGCCGCCCGCGATCTGTGCCGAGCAGGGGCTGCTGATATTGTCTGGCGTCAAGACGGCGCCATAGTCGGGCTCCACCCAGCCCGGCGGCCGGTGCGCCAGGCGGAACGGCGCGCTGTACATGCTGGCCTGGCGCATGGGCCAGGTCATTTCGCAGCCGGGGTGGAAGGCGTCTGCCAGGCAAAATTCCATGGCCGCGCGCAGCAGGGTGTCCGGTTGCAGGGCCACGTCCACCTCGGCCAGGCTTTGCGGCGGCGTCTTGCCGGGCGCGTAGTCGGCCGTGAACTCGCCGGCGGCCCATTGCTTGAGGAAGCGCAATTGCAGATTGCTCAGCGCGCAGTTCTGGCGCGGCGTGTCTGCCGGCGGGATGGCCATCGCATCGCCATACAGCCACGGCCACGGCGATGGCGCCCAGGCGTCGCGCTCGAACTGGCGGAACTGGTTGTAGATGACGTTGCGCCACTCCTTGCGGTTTTCGGACGGGCTGGCCAGGCGCGCCATCCATTCGTCGCGGCTGAACGGCGTGCTGCCGTCCCAGCCGAAGGCGGCCGCGAAGCCCGCATTGACCCATTGCAGGTTGGACAGGCGTTCGAAAATGGGGCGGATATCGTCCTGGAACGAGGGAACGGCGGGCGCTGCCAGTTTTCCTGTGGAAACAAACAAGTCGCGCATCAAGTCCCACATGGTGCGCACCGACTTTTGCTGCGGCGCGTAGTCGGGCGGCGCGACGACGACCCAGGCCATGTCGACGGGCAAGGCCTGGCCCTGGTAGTGCACGGTGGCGCAGACGGGGCCGTCGGCCGTGTCGTCGTACCAGCCCTCGTTGTTGGCGAAGGTGATGGCGCGCGCGCCAGTCCACGACGCCGACTTGCCATGGCCGCCCAGCACGATCAGCCGTCCCATGGCATCCGTGCGCAATTCGCCCAGGTAGACGGGCATGCCCATGAAACGGCCCCCGTCGAAGGTCACGGCCGGCTGTTCGCTGCCGCTGATCTTGCGCTCGCCCGGCGTGATGGACAATTGCGCGCGGTCGGTGATGGCCATGTTGCGCAGGAACGAGGGCTGGGTGACATTTGCTTCCGGAATATCGAGCGCGATCTGGAACTGGTACCACGCCGCCTTGGTGTTGGCCAGGGTGACGGACCATGCGATGTCGGCATTGCCGGAGTTCAATTCGGCCACCGCCACGCCGGCGGCATTCAGGCCGTAGATGCGAAAGCCGGCCGCCTGGCGCTTGATGGCCCCGGTGGCATCGCGGTAGTACCCGGCCGGCCGCGCCGCCGGTTCCGGCACCTCCGGTCCCAGAAAGTATTCGCTGGGGCTATTGCCCACGCGGGCAATGCCAATGGGCGGATAAATCGCCGCCTTGACGATGACGGTATCTTGGGAGGAACTGGACATGGCATGCCTTTCCAGGTGGCGTGGAGGGAAGGAAAATATACCGCATAAAAAATGCGCCAAATGCGCACATAGTCACCGCTTCGTGAATTCGTGCGATGGGCGCCGGACACAAGGCGTGTGGCGGCGCGCCAGGCGAGCTTCCCCCAGCCACGTTAAGATAGCGGTATTTTCAAGATTGCGAGGGGCCCAGGTGCGCGTGTTGCTGGTGGAGGACGATCCGATGATCGGGGAAAGCCTGGTCGAGGGCTTGCGCGGCGAGTGCTATGCCGTGGACTGGGTGCGCGACGGCCACGATGCGGAGCTGGCGCTGGCCGGCTTCGCCTACGATTTGATGCTGCTGGACCTGGGCTTGCCCGGCAAGGAGGGCATGGAGGTGCTGCGCGCCATGCGCGCGGGGGGCGCCGAATTGCCCGTGCTGATCATCACGGCGCGCGACGGCACGCCGGCCCGCGTGGAAGGACTCGACAGCGGCGCCGACGATTACCTGGTCAAGCCCTTCGACCTCGACGAGCTGCTGGCGCGCATCCGCGCGCTGCTGCGGCGCCGGGTCAGCCGTTCGCGCTCCGTCATCGAGCATGGCGCGCTGATCCTGGACCTGGCCAGCCACGACGTCACGTACGAGGGCGAGCAGATCAAGCTGCCGCCGCGCGAGTTTTCCGTGCTGCGCGCCTTGCTCGACCATCCGGGCAAGGTGGTGTCGAAGCGCCAGCTGAGCGAAAAGCTGTACGGCTGGGATTGCGAAGTGGAAAGCAATACCGTCGACGTGTACGTCTACCAGCTGCGCAAGAAGCTGGGCGCGGACGCCATCCAGACCGTGCGCGGCGTGGGCTACAAGATGCGGGTGGCATCTTGCTGACCATCCGCCGCCAATTGCTGCTCGGTTTGCTGGCCGCCACCTTGCTGTGCGTGCTGGGCGCCGGCATTTCGCTGTTCCGCTCGCTGCTCGAGGAAACCAATGAGCTGGCCGACTTGCAGCTGCGCCAGCTGGCCGTGGCCTTGCCCGACGAGTTCGAGCCGCAGACGGGGCTGGCCGCCGCGCAGGAGCCGGAAGAAGCGTTCGTGCTGCAGGCGTGGGACGAGGACGGGCAGCCGTTGCCCGTCCTGCAGGGCCAGCCGGCATTGCCGCGCTATGCGCTGGCCGGCTTTGCCGATGTCACGGTGCATGGCGAGGACTGGCGCCTGTACGGCGAGACGCGGCGCGGCCGCTACGTGCAGGTGGCGCAGGCGCAGGCCGTGCGCGACCAGCTGGCCTGGCAGATGACCGTGCGCGCGGGCGCGCCCCTGCTGGTGTTCGCGCTGATCCTGGCGCTGCTGATCGTCGTCGTGGTGGGGCGCGCGCTGGCGCCGCTGCACCGGCTGGCCGAATCGGTGGCCGGGCGTTCGCCGGATACGCTCACGCCGCTGGCGGCCGACGACATGCCGCCCGAACTGCGGCCCGTGGCGCTGGCGCTCAACAGCCTGATGGGCCAGTTCGAGGCGGCGCTGACGGCGCAGCGCACCTTTGTCGCCGATGCCGCGCATGAATTGCGCTCGCCGCTGACGGCGCTGAAATTGCAGCTGCAGGTGGCGGAGCGGGCCGGCAGCGAGGAAGAGCGCCGCGTGGCGCTGGCACGCCTGCATGAACGGCTGGACCGCAGCACGCACCTGGTGCGGCAATTGCTCAGCCTGGCGCGCCATGAAACGGCGCTCACAGCCAGCCAGCTGCACACGGTGGACCTGGGGCAGTTGCTGGAAGCGGCCGTGGCCGACCACAGCGCGCTGGCCGACAGCCGCGCGATCGACCTGGGCGTGGTCGAAACGCTGCCGGCCCCGGTGCTGGTGCAAGCCGATCCCGACGGCTTGCAGGTCTTGCTGAATAACCTGATCGACAACGCCTTGCGCTACACGCAGCAGGGCGGCCGGGTCGATCTGCAGGCGGCGCTGGAAGGGGGCCGACCCTTGCTGCGCGTCTCCGACAACGGCCCCGGCGTGCCGCGCCAGCACCATGCGCGGCTGTTCGACCGCTTCTTCCGGCCCGACGGCAACGACGCCTGGGGCTGCGGCCTGGGCCTGTCCATCGTGCGCCACATCGCCGAGCACCACCAGGCCGATATCGCGCTGGCCGAGGGCGAGGCGGGGCGGGGCTTGCAGGTGACGGTGCGCTTTCCGCAAGCGGCCTGAACGAAAAAAAGCGGATGCCGGCGAAGGCATCCGCTTTTCAGTCACGATCGAGGCGCTTACGCCAGCTCGGTGATGAATTGCGCGCGCGCGGGGCGCACTTTTTTCAGGTCCACCAGCCAGTCGCCCTCGTCGGCGCGGTAGCCCAGCGGCAGCATGACGACGGAGCGCAAGCCTTTTTCGCGCAAGCCCAGGATCTCGTCGACCTTGGCCGGATCAAAACCTTCCATCGGCGTCGAATCGACTTTTTCCTGCGCCGCGGCGATCAGGGCCGTGCCCACGCCGATATACGCCTGGCGCGCCGCGTGCTGGTAGTTGGTCTCGGCATCGCGCTGCGGATATGTGGCCAGAATTTGCTGGCGGTACGCTTCCCAGCCCTCATTCTTGAAGCCGCGCACGGTATTGACCAGGTCAAAGCGGGCGTTGATGCGTTCTGCCGTGTAATTGTCCCAGGCGGCAAACACCAGCAGGTGCGAGGCGTCCGTTACTTGCGACTGGTTCCACGCGTGCGGCTTGATCTGCTCGCGCAGGGCCGGATTCGTCACGACGAACACTTCGTAAGGATGCAGCCCGCTGGAGCTGGCCGTCAGGCGCACGGCTTCCAGGATGCGCTCGACCTTGTCTTGCGGCACCGTTTTCGTCGGGTCCATTTTCTTGGTGGCGTAGCGCCATTGCAGTGTTTCGAGCAAATCGGACATGTGAATCCCTTTCAGAGTGAATAGTTCAGATTGGAAATGATAGCGGATTCAGCCATTTCAAGTGCGGTCCCTCAAAGAGTTGTATAGATGAGCTGTCGCGTGCCCTTTACAGCCCCACCATGGCCAGCTCCACTGCCGGGTAGCGCGCGCCTTGCACGCCGGCGGGCGCGATGGCGGCGCCGATGGCGGCCAGCTCGGCGCCGCTCAGGGTGAGTTGCGCGGCGGCCACGTTCTCTTCCAGGTGCGCCAGGCTGCGGGCGCCGGGAATCGGCACGATGTCAGTGCCTTGCGCCAGCAGCCAGGCCAGGGCCAGCTGCGCCGCCGTGGCGCCGCGCGCCGCCGCCAGGCGCTGCAGCTCGGCAACCATGTGCGCGTTGGCCGCCATCGCGGGCGGCTGGAAGCGGGGCAGGCTGTGGCGGTAGTCGTCTGGCGCCAGCGTGGCGCTGGATGCGAGCCGGCCCGTCAGGAAGCCCCGGCCCAGCGGGCTATAGGGCACGAAACCGATGCCGAGCGCGCGGCAGGCGGGCAGCACGTCCGCTTCCACGTCGCGGCTCCACAGCGAGTATTCGGACTGCACGGCCGCAATCGGGTGCACGGCGTGGGCGCGGCGCAGGGTGGCGGCCGACACTTCCGACAGGCCCAGGTGGCGCACCTTGCCTGTGCGCACCAGTTCGGCCATGGCGCCGACCACGTCTTCGATGGGCACGGCCGGGTCCACGCGGTGCTGGTACAGCAAGTCGATGCACTCGATGCCGAGCCGGGACAGCGATCCTTCCACCGCCTGGCGAATATGTTCGGGGCGGCTGTCGACACCGGCCATGCGTTCGACGCCCTGGCCGTGCGGCAAGATCTTGAAGCCGAACTTGGTAGCGATGCTGACTTTGCCGCGTAATTCTTTCAGGGCGCGGCCTACTAAATCCTCGTTGGCGTAGGGGCCGTACACTTCGGCCGTATCGATCAGGGTCACGCCCAGCTCCACGGCCCGGTGCAGCACGCGCAGCGAGGCGGCTTCGTCGGCGCCGCCGTAGGCAAAGCTCATGCCCATGCAGCCCAGGCCGATGGGGGCGACGCGCAAGCCGGAGTTGCCCAGTGTTCTGTGTTCCATTGTCATTTCCTTTCAAAAAAAGATGCAAGGAGTATGGATGACGGAACAGCATGCGATAAGATGGCTAATCCTGCATGTATTACTGAATTTTTCTCATGAATAATGACTGACCTCAACGAATTGACGGCCTTTGCCGCCGTCGCCCGCCTGCGCAGCTTTCGCAAGGCGGCCCTCGAACGGGGCGTATCCGCGTCCGCCCTCAGCCACGCATTGCGCGCGCTGGAAGAGCGCCTGGGCGTGCGCCTGCTGAACCGCACCACGCGCAGCGTCACGCCGACTGAGGCGGGGCAGCAGCTGCTGGCGCGGCTGGCGCCGGCCATGCGCGAAATCGACGATGCCTTGCAAGACTTGAGCGCCTTGCAGGATGTCCCGGCAGGCACGCTGCGCCTGAACGTGCCCCGTCCGGCCGCGCGGCTGCTGCTCGCGCCCATGCTGGCCGGTTTCGTCGCGCGCTATCCGCGCGTGCAGGTCGAAGTGGTCACCGATGACGGCATGATCGATATCGTGCGCGACGGTTTTGACGCGGGCATCCGCTTCGGCGAACAGGTGGCGGCCGACATGATCGCTGTGCCCGTGGGCGCGCCGCAGCCGTTCGTGGTGGTGGCGTCGCCCGTCTACCTGGCGGCGCATGGCGCACCAGGCACGCCGCGCGATTTGCTGGCGCACGCCTGCATAGGGCGGCGCTTTCCCAGCGGACGCCAGTATGCGTGGGAGTTCGGGCAGGATGGGGAAGCCGTCAGCATCGCCGTCGGCGGGCTGCTCGTGTTCGACGACGATGAACTGATGCTGCGCGCGGCCCGCGACGGGGCGGGACTGGCGTATGTGTACGAAGCCGACGCGCGCGCCGATATCGCGGCGGGGCGCCTGGCGTGCGTGCTGGAGCGCTGCCTGCCGCCGCCGTCCCGTTACTTCCTGTACTACCCCGGCCGGCGGCAGATGCCGGCCGTGCTGCGCGCCTTTGTCGACATGCTGCGCGCGCCGGCGATATAGTCAGCCGGCAGGCGGGGCCGCATGCTCGACCGGCCACTTGACGGTAAACACGCTGCCGCCCGCCTTGCCGCGCGTGCAGACGGCGCTGCCGCCGTGCGCGCGCGCGATGGCTTCGACCACGGCCAGACCCAGGCCGCTGCCCGCATGCGGGTCGCCGCCGTCGCTGTCGCCGCGGCGAAACGCCTCGAACACGTGCGGCGCCAGTTCCTTTGAAATTCCGGGGCCCGCATCCTCGACGCTCAGGTAGTACTGGCCCGCCTGCACGCGGGTGCGCACGCGCAGCAGGCCCGGATGCGCATAGCGGCGCGCGTTGTCGAGCAGGGCCAGCACGATTTGCCGGATGCGCGCCGCGTCGCAGCAGACGGGATGGTCGGACAGGTGCAATTGCAGGGTAAAGCCGGCCGCCTCCATTTCCTGCGCCAGCAGGCGGGCCACTTCCTCGATTTCCAGGGTCAGGTCCGTCCACGCCATGCGCAGCTGCATGTGGCCGCTGTCGGCCAGGCTCAGGGTGCGCAAATCCTCGATCAGGCGGCCCAGGTCCTCGACTTGCGCCAGCAGGCTGGAAAACGGCACTTCCTCGGGCTTGAAGACGCCATCGACGACGCCCTGCAAGGTGCCGCGCAGGATGGTCACGGGCGTGCGCAGTTCGTGCGCGATGGCGGCATTCCACGTTTCGCTTTCCTTCGCGCCCCGCTGCAGGCGCTCGGCCATGCTGTTGAAATCGTCGACCAGCATGGCCGTCTCGCCCAGGCTGCGGTCGCCCGCGAAGGCGCGCGCGGACAGGTCGCCGTGGGCCACGCGGCGCACGCTGTCCATCACGGAATTGATCGGTTTTAAGATGCGCGCGGCCAGCTTGAAGGCGAAAAAGGCGGCCAGCCCCAGGCCGAAGATGGTGATGGCGAAGATCCACAGCCATTCGACGGTGCTGGGCGACCAGTCGTCGGGCTCGGACAGCATGCCGGGATCGATCTTGAAGGCGACGGCGAAGAAGATCCACGAGCCGATCCAGATGATCAGGATGCTGCACACCATCAGCACGGACATCGACAGCACGATCTGCCGGTTCAGGCCTGTAAAGCGCATCAGGCGTCGCTTTCCAGGCGGTAGCCCACGCCGCGCAGGCTGGCCGGCATGTTCATCACGCCCGCTTCCTCCAGCTTCTTGCGCAGCTTGCTGACGTGGCTGTCCACCGTGCGCTCCATCGAATTGCTTTCGGGCATGCACGACTCCAGCAATTCCAGGCGGCTGCAGACGCGGCGCGGCGTGCGCGCCAGGTGGGCCAGCAGGCGGAATTCCGTCAACGTCAGGCTCAAGGGCACGGGCGCGCCTTCGCGCAGCACGCTGGCCACATACGTTTCCTGGTCGATTTCGATGGGGCCGCAGCGCAGGCGCTGGCCGCCCACCGGGTGGTGGCGCACGCGCGAGCGGCGCAGCACGGCCGCCACGCGCGCCACCACTTCGGCCGGATTGAAAGGCTTGATGATGTAGTCGTCGGCGCCCACGCGCAGGGCGGCCAGCTTGTCGGCATCCTGGTCGCGCGCCGTCAGCATGATGACGGGCGTCTCGCCGCGCCGCCGCACTTCGGCCAGCACGCCCCAGCCGTCGACACGCGGCATCTGCACGTCGAGCAGCAGCAGGTCCGGCGCCAGCGCCAGGTGCTGCTGCAGCGCATCCTGGCCATCGTGGGCGAAGGCCGTGCGGTAGCCGTCGCGCTCGAGATAACCGGCGAGGATGCGGGCGATTTGCGGTTCATCTTCGGCGATCAGGACGAGGGCGGAAGGGGGCGTGGTGGCAAGAAAAGAGGGTTGGCTGGCGCTGTGATGATAGTTCATGCAAATAGTCTAGCATTCTTCGCGCTCTCCATCGAATCTCCACATTTCTTTGACGGAACATCCACGCAGGACTTTTATGCTGCGCCTATCTGTCGACCGGACCGCCGGTTGGGATCCGCCATAGAGAAAAGTCATGCCAGTAAAGTACCCCACCAGGAAAAACATGTTGATCGCCGCGGCACTGCTCAGCCTTGCCGCCTGTTCCAAACCCGCGCCGGAAGAAGGCGCGGCGCCGCCCGCCGCCGTCACTGTGCTCAAGCTGCACGCCGCGCCCGTGGTGCTCAGCGACGAATTGCCGGGCAGGGTGGCGGCCTTCCGCACGGCCGACATCCGCCCGCAGGTGGGCGGCATCGTGCTGCGCCGCCAGTTCGAGCAGGGCGCCGACGTGACAGCGGGGCAGAAGCTGTTCCAGCTGAACCCCGCGCCGTTCCAGGCGGAAGTCGATTCGGCCGCCGCCGCGTTGCAGCATGCCGTGGCCACGGCGAACCGCGCCAGCAGCCAGGCCGAGCGCCTGAAACCGCTGGTGGAAGCGGACGCCATCAGCCGCCAGGCATATGACGACGCCGTGGCCCAGCGCGAGCAGGCCGTGGCCACCGTGGCGCAGGCGCGTGCCGCCCTGGCCCGGCGCCGCCTGGACCTGGCCTTTGCCAGCATCGAGGCGCCGATTGCCGGGCGCATCGGCTCCGAACTGGTGACGGAAGGCGCGCTCGTGGGCGTGGCGGACGCGGCGCCGATGGCGCGCATCCAGCAGATCGACAAGGTGTATGTCGACGTGCGCCAGCCGGCCGCCGCGCTGGCCGCGCTGCGGGTCTCGGGTTCGGACAGCACGGGCGGCGCCGACAAGCTGCCCGTGACCATTTTAGGCGCCGACGGCCAGCCGCATCCCGTCACGGGCCGCATCCTGTTCTCGGGTATCAGCGTCGATGCGGGCACGGGCGACGCCGTGATCCGCGTGCTGGTCGACAATCCGCAGCGCCAGCTCTTGCCGGGCATGTTCGTGCGCGCCCGTATCGCCCGCGCCGTGCAGGCCGATGGCGTGCTGCTGCCGCAGCAAGCCGTCTTGCGCAGCAGCGGCGGCCAGGCGCAGGCCTGGGTGCTCGATGGCACGAACAAAGCCAGCTTGAAACCGATCGCCGTGGGCGACGTGGTCGAGCACCAGTACGTGGTCAGCGGCGGCCTGAAGGCGGGCGACACCGTCGTCATCGAAGGCCAGGAACGCCTGCAGCCGGGCGCCACCGCCGCGCCGCAGCCATGGAAGCCGGCCGTCGTGGCCACGGCGGCTGCCGCCAAGGCGCGTTGATGCACACTTTGAATACAATGAAAGTCTAACGACATGCCTCAATTTTTCATCAACCGCCCCGTCTTTGCGTGGGTGGTGGCGGTCTTTATCGTCCTGTTCGGACTGATCGCCATACCGCAATTGCCGATTGCGCGTTTTCCTTCCGTGGCGCCGCCCAGCGTCAGCATCAGCGCCAACTACCCTGGCGCCACGCCGCAAACCATGAACGATTCCGTGGTGGGCCTGATCGAGCGCGAACTGTCTGGTGTCAAGCACCTGCTGTATTTCGAGTCGTCCACCGATACCTCGGGTTCGGCCTCGATCACCGTCACCTTCCAGCCGGGCACGGACCCGGAAATGGCGCAGGTGGACGTGCAAAACCGCCTGAAAGCCATCGAGCCGCGCCTGCCGCAAGCCGTGCGGCAAAACGGCCTGACGGTGGAGTCGGCATCGTCCGGCTTCCTGATGATCGTCAGCCTGATTTCCGAGAATGGCCAGCATGACGAAGTGGCGCTGGGCGACTACCTGGCGCGCAACGTGACGGAAGAACTGCGCCGCATCCCCGGCGTGGGCAAAGTGCAGCTGTTTGGTTCCGAGCGGGCCATGCGCATCTGGGTCGATCCGGCCAAGCTGGTGTCGTACAACATCGCCATGGGCGAACTGACGGCCGCCATCGCGCAGCAGAATGCGCAGATCGCGCCGGGCCGCCTCGGCGATTCGCCCGCCGTGCATGGCCAGCGCGTGACGATTCCGCTGACGGTGCAGGGGCAGCTGCAAACCCCGGCCGAATTTGCCGCCATCGTGCTGCGCGCGAACGCGGACGGCTCGAAAGTGACCATCGGCGACGTGGCGAAAGTGTCGCTGGGCGCGCAAAGCTTCAATTTCAGCATCCGCGAAAACGGCCAAGCCGCGTCGGGCGCCGCCATCATGCTGTCGCCCGGCGCCAACGCCGTGCAGACGGCGGCCGCCGTGCGCGCGCGCATGGCCGAGCTGGCGCACACCATGCCGGCCGGGATCAAGTACTCGGTGCCGTTCGATACGGCGCCGTTCGTGAAGATCTCGATCGAGAAGGTCGTCGTCACCTTGCTGGAGGCGATGGTGCTGGTCTTCCTCGTCATGTACCTGTTCCTGCAAAAGATACGCTACACCTTGATTCCCGCCATCGTCGCGCCGATCGCCCTGATGGGCACTTTTACGGTGATGCTGCTGGCCGGCTATTCCGTCAACGTGCTGACCATGTTCGGCATGGTGCTGGCCATCGGCATCATCGTCGACGATGCCATCGTCGTGGTGGAAGCGGTCGAACGTTTGATGGCGACCGAAGGCCTGTCGCCGAAGGAAGCGACGTCGAAAGCCATGCGTGAAATCACCGGTGCGGTCGTGGGCATCACGCTGGTGCTGACGGCCGTGTTCATCCCGATGGCGCTGGCCAGCGGTTCCGTGGGCGCCATCTACCGCCAGTTCACGCTGGCCATGGCCGTGTCGATCCTGTTCTCGGCGTTTCTGGCCTTGAGCCTGACGCCGGCCCTGTGCGCCACCATGTTGAAACCCATCGGCCCGCACGACCACGATAAAAAAGGGTTCTTCCTGTGGTTCGACCGCCAGTTTGAGCGCATGACGGCCCGCTACGAAAAGGGCGTGGTGGCGATGCTCAAGCGCGCGGGCCGCTCGATGGTGCTGTACGGCGCCATTGTCGCGGCGCTGGGCGTGGCCTTCATGCAGCTGCCGTCGGCCTTCCTGCCCGAGGAAGACCAGGGATATTTTATTACCTCGATCCAGCTGCCGTCCGACGCCACCATGGAGCGCACGCTCGATGTCGTCAAATTGTACGAGCAGCACGTGGCCACGCGGCCCGGCATCGAAGTGAACCAGTCGATCCTCGGCTTCAGCTTTTCCGGCGCGGGACCGAACGCGGGCCTGGCCTTCACCATGCTGAAGGACTGGAAACAGCGCAACGGCGCCACGGCGCAGGAAGAAGTGGCGCTGGCGCAGGCCGCCATGTCGCAGGCGAAGGAGGGCGTGATCATGAGCCTGATGCCGCCCGCCATCGATGAACTGGGCAACTCGTCCGGCTTTTCGATGCGCCTGCAAGACCGCGCCAGCCAGGGCATCGCGGCCTTGCAGGCGGCGCAGAACCAGCTGCTGGGCCTGGCCGCGCAAAGCGCCAAGGTGGCGGGCGTGTATCCGGACGGCTTGCCGCCCGGCGCCAGCGTGCGCCTCGATATCGACCGCACCAAGGCCGAAGCGCTGGGCGTGCCGTTCACGGCGATTGCCGACATGCTGACGGCGGCCATGGGCTCGACCTACGTCAACGATTTCCCGAATGCGGGCCGCATGCAGCAGGTGATCATCCAGGCCGACGCGCCATCGCGCATGCAGCTCAACGATGTGCTGGCCTTGCGCATCCGCAATAACGCGGGCGGCATGGTGGCCCTGGGCGAACTCGTGCGCCCCGTGTGGAGCGAGTCGCCGCTGCAGCTGGTGCGCTACCAGGGTTATCCGTCGGCGCGCATTTCCGGCAGCGCGGCGCCCGGTGTGTCGAGCGGCGACGCCATGCTGGAAATGGAGCGCCTGGTGAAACAGTTGCCGCCCGGCTTCGCGCTGGCGTGGACGGGCCAGTCGCTGCAGGAGAAGGAATCGGCGTCGCAGGCGCCCATGCTGATGGCGCTGTCGATGCTGGTGGTCTTCCTCGTGCTGGCGGCCCTGTATGAAAGCTGGTCGATTCCCGTTTCCGTGATGCTGGTGGTGCCGCTGGGCTTATTGGGCGCCGTGCTGGCCGTGATGTTGCGCGGTATGCCGAACGACGTGTTCTTCAAGGTGGGCATGATCACGATCATTGGTCTTTCCGCGAAGAACGCCATCCTGATCGTCGAATATGCGCGCCAGCTGCAGGCGCAGGGCAAGGGGCTGGTCGAGGCGACGGTGGAAGCGGCCCGCTTGCGCTTGCGCCCCATTTTGATGACGTCATTGGCGTTCGCGCTGGGCGTGGTGCCGTTGATGCTGGCCACGGGCGCCAGCGCCGAGACGCAGCACGCGATCGGTACGGGCGTGTTCGGCGGCATGATTACCGCCACCGTGCTGGCCGTGTTTTTCGTGCCCGTGTTCTTTGTCGTGGTGCTGGGCGCCGTCGACAAGATGGGCAGGTACTTCAACAAACGCAGTGATCGCATCGCCGTCAAGGCGGTGGAAGGAGAGTTGTAATGCGTTTCTTTTTTCTCACGCCCCTGGCCGTGCTGGCCTTGTCGGCGTGTTCCCTGACGCCGCCGCTGGTCAAGCCGGCGGCACCGATACCGGCCAGCTATGCAGAATCTGCCGCGCCAGCCACGGCCGACACCGCGGCCGACCTGGGCTGGCGCCAGATGCTGCTCGATGCGCGCCTGCAGCGCCTCGTCGATATCGCGCTGGAAAACAACCGCGACTTGCGCGTGGCCTCGCTCAACGTGGAAGCCGTGCGGGCGCAGTACCAGATCCAGGATGCGGGCCGCTATCCTGCCGTCGGTGCGAATGCGGGCGGCGTGCGCCAGCGCGGCGCCGATGCCACGGTTCAAAACACGTTCACGGCCGGCATCGCCATGAGCGCGTTCGAGATCGACCTGTTCGGCCGCCTGCGTTCCTTGTCGGACGCCGCGTTTGCCCGCTACCTGGCCACGCAGCAGGGCCAGCGCGCCGCGCACATGGCCCTGATCGGCGCCGTGGCCGACGCCTACCTGGAGCAGCGCCTGGCCGAGGAACAGCTGGCGCTGGCCCGGCAAACCCTGCTTGACTGGCGCCAGGCGCTGGTGCTGACGCAGCGCCTGCACGGCGCGCAGCAGGGCAGCGGCCTGGACGTGGCGCAAGCCCAAGGGCAGGCGGCCACGGCGGAGGCGGACGTGCAGGCGCGCGAACGGGCCAGTCTACTTTCGCGCAACAACCTGGAATTGCTGCTCGGTGCGCCGCTGCCAACGGACTTGCCCGCAAGCCGGCCGCTCGATGGCCAGCCTGTGCTGACGCAGCTGCCGCCCGGCCTGCCGTCGGACTTGCTGGCGCGCCGTCCCGATATTTTGCAGGCCGAGTACGCGCTGGCAGCGGCGAATGCGGAAATCGGCGCCGCCCGCGCCGCCTTCTTCCCCCGCCTGTCGCTGACGGCGTCGCTGGGCTTTGCCAGCCCGGAACTGGGCGACCTGTTCCGCGGCAGCGCGCGCAGCTGGTCGTTCGCGCCGCAAGTGACGCAGCCGCTGTTCCAGGGCGGCCAGCTGCGCGCGGAACTGCAGCTGTCGCGCCTGCGCAAGGACGTGGCCGTGCTGCAATATGAGCAGGCGATCCAGGCCGCCTTCCGCGAGGTGCGCGACGGCCTGGCCGGCAGCGCCACGTATGCACAGCAGATCGCCGCGCAAGAGCGCGTGGTGGCGGCGGCGCGGCAGCGCCAGCGGCTGTCGCAGCTGCGCTACGACGCTGGCCAGGACAGCCGCCTGGAATTGCTCGACGCGCAGCGCCAGTCGTATGCGGCCCAGCAAGCCCTGCTCGACGCGCGGCGCGACCAGTTCAAGTCGGCCGTGGCGCTGTACAAGGCGCTGGGGGGAGGGCTGGAAGAGTAGGGGCTATGCGCGCCTTGCCGGCGGCGCCAGGGCCAGCGACCACGGTCCCTTGCCCGGACGCAGGGCATAGGCGACCAGGGTGCCGTCGCCGCTGGAGTCGGCCAGCACGGCCGCCACGCCGTGAGCGGGATCGCCGGACAGGGCGCGCAAGTCGAAGCCTGGCATGGCCAGGCGGCTCCACCTTGGCTGGGCGCCCGTGTCCAGCATGTACAACTGTCCCTCGCCGCAGGCGATGAAGCCATCCTGAAAATTCCCCGTCACCATCTCGATGGCGAACGGAGGCGCCGGCAAGGCCGTCCAGGCGTCGCCGGTGCCGCTGCGCGCCAGTTTCGCTACCCCGTCGTCATGCACCGCCAGCATGCCGTGCTGCCAGTTGCCGGCGACCAGCGTGGCCTTGCCGCTGAATGGCGGGGCGGAGCACGCTTGCCATGCGTTGCTGCCGCCACCGGGCCCGCCGTCCAGCCGGTGCAGGCGGCCATCGGCGGCCAGCAGCAGGTAACCCTCCAGGGGACCGCCCGCCAGGCCGGCGATGCCCGTGCCGGCGGGCGGCGAGGCGACGTCCTTCCAGCGGGCATTCGGCTGGCCCAGCACGGAGAGATAGCGGATGGCTGTGCCATGGGCCGCCGTGACGAAGCCCGCGCCGTCGCCGATCAGGCAGGCAAACGCCGCTACGCCGGGCACGAAGCCGGCCGCTTGCGGCGACTGCACCCATGCGCCTGCCGGCTCGACCTGGCCCAGGCTGCGCACCGCGCCATCGTCGCCCAGCAGCACGATGCCGGTTGCGGGGTTGCCGGCGATGCGGATGTAGTTGCTCATGCGGGTATCCTTGTGAAATGGGTGTCAGCCGGCCGAGGGTTACGCGGCCAGGTTCAGGGCCAGCTTACGTGCAGGGGGCCGGCATCCACGGCTGCCGGATGACAGCCAGGCTCCACGGCAGGCCGCTCAGCAGCTTGTTCAGCAGCACTTGCGGCGCCGGCGCGTCGCTCCTGCCATCGTCCCCGCCGGTGACCAGGTTCAGCCGCTTGAACAGCACCGGCAGGAAGGGATGGACCAGCGCCAGGCCGGCGTTGCTGATGCAGGCGATGTCAGGCGAGTGTACGGCGTCGTTCATGCGTTTATCCCGTTTATTACGCTGTAAACGCCCCGATCGGACGGTTGCGCGCCAGGCTCCAGCCCGTCGTGTGTGTGGCGCCGGGCTGGCCGTTCGCCTGCTGCACGCTGTAGCTCCAGAGGATTTCCGTAAAGTTCAGCTTGAACTGCTCAGTCGGCATGTCGTTGGGATGGGTTTGCAGCTGGATTTCGCTGATCAGGGCGTCGCGCAGGGCGATGGTGATGATGCTGCTCGTCTTGTCGCCCGAGTTGCGGGCGATGTAGAGTTTGGTCGGCTGGGCCGCGCCGCTGCCCAGCGGCTGGGCGCGCAGGCATAGATCGACCAGTTTCACCGAGGTCGCATCGATATATTTGACACAGGTAAATTCGGTGATCACGGGCCGCCCCGACGTGCGGGCCGAGTTGCTGACGTCCGTCGTGACCTGCTGCTTCATGCCCTGATGCAATGACACGAGTTCGATGCAGCGGCCCATGTCCTGCAGCGCGCCGCCATCGCGCCAGGCGCTGTCGATCAGGCTGCCGTCGCTGCTGCCGATGCCGCCGTCCGGCATCTTGCCGAACACGAGTTCCCCGTTGCCGGGTTCGAGCAATATCACATCCATGACGCATTCCTCCGCTTGAGTGTCAGCCGCCGTGCGCGAGGCAGCCCTTGAGCCGATGCGGCCGGGTCCAGCCGGCCTCGCCGGCATGGTCGACAAAACAGATGGTCAGCTGGGCATAGCCTTGCGCGGTGAAGTACACGCTGGCCGTGGCATCCTGGCGCTCGCGCGTGATGAACCACTGCGCGTCGCCTGGCGCCAGGCCCGGGCTGGCTGCGCGGTGCACAAGCAAGTCGGCATTGCCGCGTTGCACGATGGCCACCCGCACGTCGGCTTCGCCCATGTTGTTGGTCTGATAGATACGCGCCACTTTCCTGACCCCAGTTCTCATCGTGCCTGCGACTATACACCGATTAAGTTGCTTAAAGACAAGCAAAAATGGCGGCGTGCACACTTTTTTTGCGCCGCTGCATCCAAATGCGCGCATGGCGGGTAGTACCGGGGTGCGCTCGCTGCAACAGCGGCTTGGGCAGCACGTCCATTTACTCACTTACCGGAGTCACGCTCATGTCCACGCTGCCATCCTTGCCCTTTTCCAGGCTGCTGCTCGCTTCCGCCGTCGCCATCGCCTTGTCCGCCTGCGGCGGCGGCAGCCACGATGCGGTCGTCGTCACGCCAGCGCCGCCCCCCGTCGTCACGGGCGACGTGTTTGTGCTCACGGCCAGCAATCAACTGCTGTCGTTCGACCGCGCCGCACCGGGCACCATCCGCAGCACGGCCGCCGTGACGGGCTTGCAGGCGGGGGAAAACCTGCTGGGCATCGATTTCCGGCCCGCCGATGGCCAGCTCTACGGCGTCGGCAGCACGGGCCGCCTCTACACCTTGAATGGCAGCACGGGCGTGGCCACCGTGAAAGCCAGCCTGGCAGCCGATGCGGCCGACACCACGGCGCCCTACACGGCGCTGGCCGGGACGGAATTTGGCATCGATTTCAATCCCGCCGCCGACCGCCTGCGCATCGTCAGCAACACGGGGCAAAGCCTGCGCATCAATGCCGACACGGGCGCCACCACCACGGATGGCAACATCAATGGCGGAGCAGGCAATACGGCCATCACGGCGGCCGCCTATACCAACAGTTTCGCGGGCACAGCCGGCACCACCTTATTTGTCATCGATGGGGCCAACGCCACCCTGTACACGCAAAATCCGCCGAACAACGGCACCCTGGCCGGCGCCGTGCCGCTCGGCGTGGCGGCCACCAGCGTGGCCGGCTTCGACATCGACGCGCGCACGAATACGGGCTACGCCGTCATGACGGTGGCCGGCGTGCGCAATCTGTACACCCTGAACCTGGCGGCGGCCACGGCGCCGGCGACCCTGGTGGCGGCCATCGGCGTGACGGAAGCGCTGCGCGGCATCGCCTTGACGCCGCCGGCGGCGCCCGTCGCTTACGGCCTGACGGACGATGGCCGCATCGTCACCTTCAAGACGGCCACGCCGAATACCCTCGATGCCAACGTGGCCGTCACGTGCCTGGCGGCGGGCGAGCGCCTGCTGGGCTTTGACATCCGTCCCAAGGATGGTTTGCTGTACGGCATTTCCTCGGCGGCCCGCATTGTCACCATCGATCCGGCCACGGGCGTCGTCACCGTCAAGGCGACGCTTGCCGCCGATGCGGCGGACACGAGCGCGCCGTACACGGCCATCGCCGGCACGGCTTTCGGCGTGGATTTCAACCCCGTCGCCGACCGCCTGCGCGTGATCGGCAACACGGGGCAAAGCCTGCGCATCAATGTCGACACGGGCGCCACCACCACCGATGGCGCCATCAACCGGGCGGGCGCGGCGCCGGCCGTGACGGCGGCTGCCTATACCAACAGCTTTGCGGGCTCGGCGGCGACCATGCTGTTCGATATCGACACGGCCAGCGCCAGTCTCGCCCTGCAGAATCCGCCGAACGACGGCACCCTGGTCAACGTGGGGGTGCCGGGCGCGCTGGGCGTTGCCGTGGCGGGCGACGTGGGCTTCGATATCGCGGGCGGCGCCAACGGTCTGGCGCTGGCGGCCCTGCGCACGGCGCCCGGCGGCCCCAGCTCCCTGTACCGCATCGACCTGGCGACGGGCGCGGCGGTGCCAAGCGGCGGCGCGGCCACGCCGGCCGCCTCCGCCATCGGCAATGGGACGGTGGGCTTGACCGATATCGCCATCGCGCTCAAGTAAGCGGGGCAAGCCCGGCAGGCGCCGCCCGGCGCCTCACGACTTCTGCATTTGCTGCTGGAAGGTGAGCTCGATGAACTCGGCCGGGCGGCTGATGGCGACCAGGACGGTGACCCGCAAGATGCCTTCCAGGATATCGTCGGGCGTCATGGTTTCACCCAGGCCGACGTGTACGCTGAAGGCATCGTCCGGTGTGGCGCCCGCCAGGCCGCCGCGCTTCCAGATGCCGGTCAGGAAGTTAAGGGCCATGCTCTTGATCGTGAGCCAGGTGCTGGCCACGTTAGGCTCGAACACATACGCCTGGATCGCCAGGCGCAGCGACTCTTCGAGCATGATCATGGTGCGGCGCACGTTGATGTAGCGCCAGTCGAGGCTGTTGCCGTCGAGGGTGCGCGCGCCCCACACCAAGGTGCCTTCGCCTTCGAAGCTGCGGATGGCGTTGACCGACTTGCCGCTGCTGCACACGTTGAGGTCTTCCTGGTCTTCGTGCGTGATGTTGACGGCCGGCGCGCTGACGCCAGCCAGGCCGACATTGGCCGGCGCCTTCCACACGCCGCGCGCGTTGTCGATCCGGGTATACACGCCGGCCATCGCGGCGCCTGGCGGCAGCAGATTGAGTTGGCCGTGCATGTCCCGCAGTAGCTGCTGGTACAGGGGACTCACGTCGCGCAGTGCACGATCGATGGCGGCGATGCCGCTGGCCTGGACGTTTTCGGAAGAAGGCGCGATGGCCATTTGCTCGAACAGGGCCGACACTTGCCGCTGACCGCCGGCGTCCAGCGCCTGCAGCAGCACGTCTCGCAGCGCACCCCGCTGGCTGGTGCGGATGTGGGTGAAATTGAGCTCGTCCAGCGCAACGACCGTGGCCTGTACCCACGGATAGTAGGCGGCGCCAAAGTCCAGCGAGTCGCTGCCGATGCCGTCGCGGAAAGCGGTCACGGCCCCATCCGTCAGCGGCGCCGCGCCATGGTGGATGTCGAGGATGGCGAAGCGGTTCCGCCTCTGTTGGCCGCAATGCATGAGCATGTGCCGTTGCAGCGCATGGCAGTCGTCCAGCGCCAGCAGCATGGCGTCGGGGACGGCCAGCAGCGTCGCTTCCTGCTCCCGCAGCAGGGCATCGATGCCGGCGCGCAGTGCGCCGCTGTCCGGCGTGTCATGATAATCGCCCACGGAGACGATATGGCAGGCGCCGCCGCCATTCTGGAAGAAGAGCAGCATGCTGCGATACAGCAGGAACCGGCCGGCGGCCTGGCGCAGCGTGCATGACACGCCTGCCGCGCCGGACGGGCGGTTCGCCTCCAGCATGAATTCGGGCACGGGCGCGCCGCCGAAGCAGGCTTCAAATTCCGCCATCGAGCTGATGCGCCACGGCTGCTTGCGCAGGGAACGGCCGTCGTGGCTGGCGCTGGCGGTGTAGCCGACAAAGGCCGGCACGGCCGTCGCCACTTCGACGACGGAATTGGGAAACGCGTTTTGTGCCACGATAAACACGCCGGGAGTCTTGTAGGGCGCCATGTGCATGCTTTCCTGGTTGGTCAGAGGGAGCGGGGCGGCATGGGGCCACGCATCTGGCTAGTATAGCCATGGATGTCACGGGCATGGGCATTTCTCGCCTTACATTTATTTGATAATTCCAGTAGTATTGAAATATTGAATATTATTCGCGCTTTTTCCTGGACGACTGCCCCATGCTCACCGCCTTCCTGATCTTTCTCGCCACCTTAACCCTCGTCATCTGGCAGCCGCGCGGCCTGGGCATCGGCTGGAGCGCCGTCATCGGCGCCGGCGTCGCCTTGCTGGCCGGCGTGATCCACTGGGGCGACATCCCCGTCGTCTGGCATATCGTGTGGAACGCCACCGGCACCTTTGTTGCCGTGATCATCATCAGCCTGCTGCTCGACGCGGCGGGGTTCTTCGAGTGGGCGGCCCTGCACGTGGCGCGCTGGGGCGGCGGCAGCGGGCGCAAGTTGTTTACCTTGCTGGTCTTGCTGGGCGCGCTGGTGTCCGCCGTGTTCGCCAATGACGGCGCCGCGCTGATCCTGACGCCCATCGTCATCGCCATGCTGCGGGCATTGAAGTTTTCCGCCAGGGCCACCCTGGCTTACGTGATGGCGGCCGGTTTCATTGCGGATACGGCCAGCCTGCCGCTGGTGGTGTCGAATCTGGTCAATATCGTCTCGGCCGACTATTTCAAGATCGGCTTTGCCGAGTACGCGTCCGTGATGGTGCCCGTCAACGTCGTCGCCGTGGCCGCTACCCTGGCGGCCTTGCTGCTCTTTTTCCGTAAGGATATCCCGCGCGACTATGACGTGGCGCAGCTGAAGCGCCCGGGCGCCGCCATCCGCGACCTGGGGACCTTCCGCGCCGGCTGGCTGGTGCTGGCGCTGCTGCTGGTGGGCTTTTTCTCGCAAGAAGCCCTGGGCGTGCCCATCAGCCTGATCGCCGCCGTGGGCGCCGCGCTGCTGCTGGGCGTGGCGGGCAAGGGGCACGTGATTTCCACGCGCCACGTGCTGCGCCATGCGCCGTGGCAGATCGTCGTCTTTTCGCTGGGCATGTATCTGGTCGTGTACGGCTTGCGCAATGCGGGCCTGACGGCTTACCTGACGGGCATGCTCAATCACTGTGCGCAATACGGCGTGTGGGGCGCGGCCATGGGCACGGGCGTGCTGACGGCCTTGCTGTCGTCCGTGATGAATAACCTGCCGACGGTGCTGGTGGGCGCGCTGGCCATCGACCCGACGACGGCGCAGGGCGCCGTGCGCGAAGCGATGATTTACGCCAACGTCATCGGCAGCGACCTGGGCCCGAAGATCACGCCCATCGGCAGCCTGGCCACCTTGCTGTGGCTGCACGTGCTCGACAGCAAGAACATCCACATTTCCTGGGGCTACTATTTCCGCGTCGGCATCGTGCTGACCGTGCCCGTGCTGCTGGTGACCCTGGCGGCGCTGGCGCTGCGCCTGTCCTGAGTTCCGTGTATGGTGGTGGCTGTGAGCAACTTTATACTGGGATGCAATGAAATTACTGCTCGTCGGCGCCACCGGCCTCGTGGGCCGCGAAGTGCTGCGCCTGGCGTTGAGTGACGCGCGCGTCAGCCAGGTCGTCGCCCCCGTGCGCAAGCCCTTGCCCGCGCATCCCAAGCTCGATGCTCCGCTCGTCGATTTCGACCGCTTGCCGCCCGACGCACCGTGGTGGCAGGTGGACGCCGTCATCTGCACCCTGGGCACGACCATGAAGCTGGCCGGTACGCGGCAGTTGTTCCGGCGCGTCGACCACGACTATCCGCTGGCCGTGGCGCGCCTGGCGCTGGCGGCCGGCACGCGCACGTATGCGCTCAATTCCGCGGCCGGCGCCAATGCCGGCTCGCGCATCTTCTACAACCGCGTCAAGGGCGAGCTGGAGCGCGATCTGGAAGCGCTGGGTTTTAGATCGCTCACCTACGTGCGGCCGGGCCTGATCGGCGGCGAGCGCGACGAGGCGCGCGCGGGCGAGGGCGCCGCCTTGCGCCTGCTGCGCGTGCTCGGTCCCGTCCTGCCGCGCCGCTGGCGCATCAATCCCGCGCCGCGTATCGCCGCCGCCCTGCTGGAAGCGGCGCTGGCCGCCGCGCCGGGCGTGCACGTCGTCGCTTCGGAAGATCTGGCCTGAACGCGCACCCCGTATAATCGGCGTTCATGTTCTTTTGAGTACATAAAATGCAAACAGTACGTCCTTACCGGGCCGGCGACCGCGACGCCTGCCTCGCTCTTTTCGACGGCAACACGCCGCGCTTTTTCGACCCGTCCGAGCGCGCGGACTTTGCCGCCTGGCTCGATACCTCGACGCATCCGTATCTGGTCATTCTGCGCGACGGCCGCATCGTCGCCTGCGGCGGCCACGCCATCGAGGCGGACGGCTCAACCGCCAGCCTGTGCTGGGGCATGGTGGCGCAGGATCTGCACGGCCAGGGGCTGGGCCGCGCGCTGACGCAGGCGCGCCTGGGTGCCATCGGCGCCACGCCGGGAGTCGCCAAGGTGAGCATGAACACCAGCCAGCACACGCAGGGCTTCTATGCGGGCTACGGCTTCGTGCCCGTCAAGGTGACGCCCGATGGCTTCGGACCTGGCATCGACCAGTGGGATATGGTTTTGCAATTGCCGGCGCGCGGCGCGCACCGATGAGCGCCGCCAGACACGGAGGCGCCATGGCTGATGACCGCCACCCGCCAGCGCCGCTCGTCATCATCGCCAGCAACGGCACCGGCGGCGACATGCAACCGTTTATCGCGCTGGCGCAGGGCTTGCGGCAACGGGGGCGGCGCGTGCTGCTGCTGGTGCCAGCCTGGCAGGAAGCGGCGGCGCTGGCCTCAGGGCTGCCGTATCGCACCTTCGGCAGTGCGGCGGAGGGCCAGGTCATGCTGGGCGACCCGGGCCTGTGGGATGAGCGCAAAGGCTGGGGCGTGGTGTGGCGCGGCCTCGTGCCGCACCTGGGCGCCGTGCGCGACGTGGTGCAAGGCTTGCCGGACGGTGAAGAGTGCGTGGTGCTGTGCCATCCTTTCCTCGTGCCGATGGCCGCCCTGGCGCGCTCGGCACGCCCGGACCTGCGCATCGTCGCGGCCTACCTGGCGCCATCGAACCTGTGCAGCAGCCATGATTTCCTGGCGGCCGGCTCGCTGCGCATTCCCGCGTGGGTGCCGCTCGCCTGGCGCCAGGCCCTGTGGCGGCTGATCCACCGCGGCATGGTCGACCCGGTGCTGCTGCCCGGCCTGAACGGCGCGCGCGCGCAGTACGGTCTGCCGCCCGAAGCGCATTTTTTCGCGCACATGCTGGCCGCGCCGGATGCCTCGCTGGGGCTGTTTTCCGCCTGGTTCGCCGCCCCGCAGGCGGACTGGCCGCCGCACTTCGTGCAAGCCGGTTTCCCCTGCGCCGCCCCGCATGGCGCTGCGGCGCTGCCGCCGGAGCTGGAACGCTTTATGGGCGAGGGCGAGCCGCCCATCGTCTTTACGCCCGGTACCGGTCACCAGCACGCGCAGCGCTATTTCAGCATCGCCCTGGACGTGTTGCGGCGGCTGGGACGGCGCGGCCTGTTCCTCACGTCCCATGCGGCGCAGGTGCCGCAGCACTTGCCCCCCAGCGTCATGTGGCAGGCGTACGTGCCGTTTGCGGCGCTGCTGCCGCGCGTGGCGGCCGTGGTGCACCATGGCGGCATCGGCACCAGCGCGGACGCCTTTCGCGCGGGCATCCCGCAACTGATCGTGCCGTTCGCGTACGACCAGTTCGACAACGGCTGGAGGATCAAGCGGCTCGGCGTGGGGGATGTCTTGCTGGCCAGGCGTTTGTCGGCCGGGCGCATGCGGCGGCAACTGGCGCGCCTGCTGGCCGCGCCCGCCGTCCAACTGGCGTGCGGCGAGGTGGCCCGCCGGATGGGGCAGGGGCCGCAGCCAGCGCACTTGCTCGATCAGGTCGAAGCGACGCTGGCCGCCTGGACTGCCTAGGGCGTATCGTCGAGGGCGATGACGCGGTCGTTCGCGCCAGGAATACAGCCGTCGGCGACCGGTTCCCAGCCCCGGTGCACGACCACCTGTTTGCCGTCGTGGCAGATTTCCACGCGCTCGCTGGCGGGCAGGCGCTGGCGCGCGAACGCTTCCAGGCTGGCCGGCAGGCTTACTGCCAGCCGCATCGTGCCGATGGCTTCGGGCGGATGGTCGTCCATGTGCACGAGGGGCACGAAGATGGAGCCGAGCATCAGCCAGCGGGCGCCCACGTCCACGGGAGCGGGGTTGTAAGGCGCGGCGCGCAGCCAATCCTGGGCGCGTGCGCGCAAGTCGCTGCCTGCGGGCAGCTCTCCCCAGGCGGCGGCCAGCATTTCCACCACCCACTGGTTGCAGTTCTGGTATTTCAAATTGAAGGCGTACGCGTTGGCGCTGTAGCGGCCCGCCAGCAGCTCTTGCACGCGCACGGGGTCGAGCAGGGCGCGGCGCAGGGGCGGCACGGTTTCGGCCGGCAGTTTCACGAGCGAGATGTAGCCGAGCGCAGGGTTGGCCGTGCCCATGGCGAAACCGGCCGTGCCCTGGTCGAAGATGCGCGGGCGGCCTTCGTCGCAGGCGTAGTACAGCTGGCGGGCGGACCAGCCGCTGTCGTTGTCGTGGCGCCAGGCCAGCGCCGCATGCGAATAGCGGATGCCGAAGCGGGCCAGGTCCAGGCCGGAGCGGCTGATCAGGGCCACGCTGCCTTCGCTGGCGGCCAGTTCCTCGCGCACGACGGCGGCAAAGCGCAGCAGCCGGTCCTGTTCCGTCGCCGTGAGTTCCTGCGCGCGGTCGCAAAAGCGCGACGAGGCGAGCGACGTGCCTGCCTGGACGGCGCCGGCGCTGAAGATGGCGCAAACGCCCAGCAGCAGTGCCGGGCGGTGCAGGAGAAAACGGATCAAAGGCTGACGGGACGCGTGGCCAGTTCGCCGTACCAGTCGTCGGCCAGCACGAGGAAGAAGGCGGCGCGCGTGTCGTTGCGCGAGAATTCGATGCCGTAGGCGCGGTTTTGCGCATGCACCACGTCGCCCTGCGCCAGCTGCTGCTTGTCGAGCGCCGCTTGCGGCAAGTCCAGCACCAGCGGCGTGGCCGTGGCGTTGGCCTGCATGGTCAAGCGCGTCATGCCGTCGCGGCCCGGCACGGCGGCCACGTCGATGATGCGGTAGGGGCCATTGGCCACCTTGTTGTCGCGCGAGGAGCTGTTGCTCGAACCGTTGAGCGAATCGGAAATGCTGCCGCTCGACTGGGAGCCGGCGCTGGAGGCCGAGGAAACGAAGCTGTCGGCGTTGGCGTTGCACGCCATGGTCAGAGCTGCGGCCAGGCCGAGCATGCGTAAGGAGGTAGTCAAGGCAGTTTTCCAGTGCACATCAATGAAAGCGGACCGGGTCCATCCCGGCCTGCGCCATCATAGCAGATCGGCCATCAGCTGAGGAGCACCTCGATCAGGCCCTTCGCTTCGGCCGACGGCTGTGTGCGCAGCGCCTGCAGCACGGGATCGTGTTCCAGGTAGGCTTGCAGCGGCGCGCTGACGGTGATGCCGGCCTGCGGCAGCGGCGAAGGAACCGGCGCCAGCGCCTTGGCCAGCAGCAGCGTGTCGCGCAAGCCTTCGGGCGGCAGCATGATGGTCGAGCCGGGCAAGGCATTGACGGCGTCGGCCACCTGCTGCGGCACGCCCAGCTGGCGCATCAGTCCCCGGCCGATCACTTCCAGCGCGGACGCCATCTGCGTTTCGAGCTGGGCGTACAGGCCCGGGGTCTTGTCGGCCTGGGCCAGCAAATAGAAGCCGGCCACTTCATGCACGATGCCGGCGAACAGCGCCGTGTCGGCATCCGTGTGCGTGACGGCGCCTGCCAGCGCGTGCGCCAGCACCGCCACGTGCACCGTGTGCGCCCACAGCTGGGTGGCATGGGCGCGCAGGGCTTCGTCGCGGATGCCCGCGTTCAGCTGGCGGATGACGGCCGCCGTCGCCAGCGCATACAGGTTGCGGTGGCCCAGCCGTTCGACGGCGGCGCGCACGCTGGTGATGGCGGGCGCCTGGCCGGGCGCGAACAGGGCCGAATTGGCCAGCGCCACGGCGCGCGCCGACAAGGTCGGTTCGCACAGCAGCAGCCGGCTGATGTCGGCCGAATGGCAATCCGGGTTGGCCAGTTCCTTTTGCAGGAGCAGGGCCGTGTTGATACTGGTGGGAAAGGCCAGGGTTTCCGTTTCGGCGCTGGCCAAGAGTTGTGCCAGGCTGCTGAGCGTGTTGACGTGCATGGAGTGGGGAGCGAGAAGTAGCAATGCCTCATATTATCAGGCAATCCGGTCCGCATGGCGTCCGCCAGCCTTTCTGTCATCGGCCGTGCACGGTATATGCATCTGCCCAGCGGGTAAGCGCTGGTGGAGTTGCGCCGTGAATCAGCGCGAGCCAGCACTGTCAGGCTTGTCACGGCCGCCAGCTGGCTGGAACACGTGACGGCTGACGGTGACCCCGGTGGTCAGGGCCGTTCGCCGTGCGCCAATATCTCCAGGAAAGCCGCCACCAGGCGGCTTTTTTCATCGGCCCGCGTGACGGCCACCACGGTGGTGCTTGTGGCGATGTCGTCCACGGGCAGGAAAACGACGTCGGTGCGGTTGTTTTCCGCGATCGAACGGGCCACCAGGGTGGCGCCCAATCCCGCTGCCACCAGCGACAGGGCCGTGTAGATTTCCACGGCGGAATACGCCACGGCCGGCTCGGCGCCCGCCGCCTTCAGCGCGGCGACGATCTGCTGGCCGAACGGGCTGATCGGGTCTTTCGGATACAGGATGAAGGGGATGTCCGCCAGCTCGGCGGCGCGCAGCGACGTGCGTCCCGCCAGCCGGTGGTGCAGGGGCAGGGCGGCCACCAGCGGGTCGTCCAGGGTCACCGCGTGGCGCAGGTCGGGCGGCGCCTCGCAGGGACCGATGAAGCGCGACAGGCCGATATCGATGCGCCCCTGGCGCAGCTGCGCCGGCTGGTATTCGGACAGGGCCTCGACCAGGTCCAGCTGCACCTGCGGATAGGCGGCGCGAAATTGGCGGATGGCCCGCGGCAGCACGGAAAACGTAGCCGAGCGGGTAAACGCGATGCCCAGCCAGCCGTGGCTGCCCGTCGCCAGGCCCTTGGCCTCGTCGTCCAGGCGCACCGCCTGCAGCAACAGTTCCTTGGCGCGCGGATAGAAAAACCGGCCCAGCGGCGTCGGCTCCATCGGGCGGCGCGAACGGTCGAACAGCTCGCCGCCCAGGTGGGCTTCCAGCTGCCCCAGCTGCATGCTGATGGCCGTCGGCGCCACGTGCAGGCGCTCGGCGGCGTGCGCGGCGCTGCCCGCTTCCACCACCTCGCAAAAATATCGCAACTGTCTTAAGTTCATTTTTATTGATCCAAGAGTCAATAATCGATGTTTGATATTGAAAACACTTTATATGAAACTGGACTCCACGACAACAAGACGAGGAGACGTTTCATGGAAGGCAGTGTATTCACGCAGGCGCGCGGCCTGAGCAGCGCGGAGATATCGGACGCGCTCGATTATTTCGGCGTGCCCGGCAGCGTGCCCGGCATCGTCCCGGTGGCCGGGCCGCAGCGTCTGTTCGGTCCCGCCTTCACCGTGCGTTTCGCGCCTGTCGACAGCCAGTCCCCCGGCACGGTGGGCGATTACCTCGACGATATTCCGGCGGGCGCCATCGCCGTGCTCGATAACGCCGGCCGCGCCGATTGCACGGTCTGGGGCGGCATCATGAGCCAGCTGGCGGCGCAGCGGGGCGTGGCCGGCACCGTCATCGGCGGCGTGTGCCGCGACACGGCCGAAGCGGACGCCGCCGGCTACTCCCTGTTTGCGCTGGGGCGCTTCATGCGCACCGGCAAGGACCGGGTGCAGGTGGACGCCGTCGGTGCGCCCGTCAGCCTGGCCGGCGTGCGCGTGGCACCAGGCGACATCGTCGTGGCCGACCAGGATGGCGTCGTGATCGTGCCGGCGGCGAGGGCGCGCGCCGTATTCGGGCGCGCTCTGGCCATGCAGGCGGTCGAGCGCGCCATCGTCGCCGCCGCGCTGGACGGCATGTCCCTGCGCGACGCGCGGCGCCAGTTCGGCTACCACACCCTGCAGCGCAAGCCTGCGACCGCCTGATTCCCCCTTTATTTACCTCTCAGAAAGCACATCATGGACCAGATTGTTTCCATTGCGACCCTGCACGCCCTGCGCCAGCTGGGCGCGGCCACCATCTATGAAGCGCAGGGCGCGAAAGGTGCGCTCGACAGCGGCATCAGGCCGATTGCGCCCGGCATGCGTCTGGCCGGCCCCGCACTGACCGTCGATACGCGCCCGGCCGACAACCTCATGCTGCACTACGCCATGCTCAAGGCCCGGCCCGGCGACGTGCTGGTGGTCGACGCCAAGGGTTTCCTGGAAGCGGGCGTATGGGGCGACGTGTTCACCGAGCAGGCACAGCGCATCGGCCTGGCTGGCCTGGTGATCCACGGCGCCGTGCGCGATGCGGCCGCGATGACCGAGGCGGGCTTTCCCGTCTTTAGCCGCGGCCTGTCGATCAAGGGCACGGGCAAGCACCAGCCGGGGCGCCTCAACGTGACCGTCACCATCGGCGACGTCGGCATCGATCCCGGCGACATCATCGTTGGCGACCAGGATGGCGTGGTGGTGGTGCGGCGCCACGAGGTGGACGCGGTGCTGCTGAAAAGCCGCCAGCGCGAAGAGAAGGAAGCGCAATTCCGCCAGCGGATCCGAGACGGCGCCACGACCGTCGACCTGCTGGGGCTGGAAGAGACCTTGCGCCGGCTGGAACTGCACTGACCCGTGCCCGTCACTCAAAAAAAACCAGGAGACACCCCATGCATACCACCATTAACGCCGCGCCCGACGCGGTTCCGGCGGCACGCCGTCCCACGCGCTACCGCTGGGTCGTCGCGGCCCTGTTTTTCATCGTCTACACGATTGCCGCCGCCGACCGCGCCAACCTGGGCGTGGTCTTGCCGTTCTTGCGCAAGGAGTTCGAAATGAGCAATACCGACGCGGGCGGCCTCGTCAGCCTTTTCCTCGTCGCCTATGCGCTGGCGCAACTGCCTTCCGCGTGGCTGCTGTCGAAGTTCGGCGTGCGCAAGGTGTTTACCATTTCCATGGTGCTCACGTCGGTTGCCACGGGCCTGACGGGGCTCGTGGGTTCCTTGCTGTCACTGAAACTGTGCCGCATCGGCCTGGGCCTGGCCGAAGGACCGTTGCCGATTGGCGTGACCACCACCATCAATCACTGGTTTCCCTCGCGTGAAAAGGGGACGGCGTCGGGCTTGTTCCTGTCCGCCGTCAAGTTCGGCCCCGTCATCACGCCCATCCTGGGCGCGGCCATCATCGCCGCCTGGGGTTGGCGCGAGGTATTCATCTGGTTTTCCGTGCCCGGCGTGATCCTGGCGATCTTCTGGTATTTCCTGGTGAGCAACAAGCCAGCCAAAAGCCGTTTCGTCAACGCCGAAGAACTGGCCGTCATTGAGGAAAAGGCGCCGGACGGCACCAGCACCGGCGCGGCGGCCACGTCGCGGCCCATGCCCTGGCTCGACAGGCTGATCCGCGTGCGCGTGGTACCGACGGTCAGCACCAGCCGTGGCGTGTTTGCATCGTGGAATATCCTCGGCTGCGCGCTCGGCTACTGCTGCCAGCTGGGCATCTCCAGCGTGCTGCTGGCCTGGATTCCCACGTATTTGCTGACGGTAAAACAATTTTCCATCATGAACATGGGCATGGTGGCGGCCGCGCCGTGGGTGGGCGCCGTCTTCGGCAATATCCTCGGCGGCTTGCTGGCCGACCGCGTGCTCGACAAGCGCCGCAAACCGGGCATGCTGATTTCCGCCCTGTCGACGGCCGTCATGATGTATTTGCTGATCCATGCGCCGGCCGACCCGCTGCAATACGGCGCGCTGCTGTTCCTCACGGGCATGCTGCTGAGCATCGGTTTTTCCGCCTACATGGTGTATCCGATGCAGTTCGTGTCGAAGGAAAAGTTTCCCGTCGCCAATGCCGTCGTGAATATGGGCGGCCAGCTGGGCGGCGCGGCCACGCCGTGGATCGTCGGCATGCTGTTAGATCATTACGGCTGGGACTATGTGTTCGGCTTCATGGCGGCCATTTCCTGCCTGACCTTCCTGGTGGTGCTGACCATTGCCGAACCGCTCAAGCTGCGGCCTTCAGGGCAGCAGCAGTGAATGCTGGCTGGCCGTGTGGAAATCGCGCCACACGCGGTTGATGGTGCTGTCTTCGCGGGCCGCGTACAGGCCGCAATACGGGTACAGGCCGTCGACGGCCGCGCGGCAGATTGCCACCAAATCCAGCGAACTGGCCTGCACGGCTTGCATGGCGCCGGCGTCGAGCGCCGCGCCGCCCGCCACCGTTGTCCAGCTGGCGTCGAGCACGGCATAGAAGCGGGTACGGGCGGCGATCAAGGCGTCTTTCCTGCCTTGCAGCATGGAAATCACTCCCGGCACCTCCAGCAGCGGCAGGCCGGCGCGCGCATGGCGGCGGTGGCGCATGCATTCTTCGGCCAATTCCATGAAATGTGCGGCCATGCCGGCCACGTTGGCGGCCAGCGTCACGTAGGCCAGCGAATAGAAGGGGTAGCGGTACAGGGGACCGTCGGCCGTCGCGGTATCGGGACTGATGGTAAAACCGTGTTCCTTGCCGACCCATGCGCCGTCGATGCGGTAGCTGTGCGAGGCGCTGGCGCGCATGCCGAGGCTGTTCCACGACGGCACCAGCTGCACCAGCGCGGCGGGCACGAGGAAGGCGCGGATGCGGGGATGGCCGTTCGCATCGAGCAGGGGCTGGCCATCGCGCCGCAGCCGGGCGTTCAGGGTGAAGTGCGTGGCCATCGGCGCGCCGCTGGCGTAGTCCCAGCTGCCCGTGATGCGGTAGCCGTCGCCTTCTTCCTCCGCATGACCGGTGGCCGCGCCGCTGCCGCCCAGACAGACGCGGGGCGTGCCGATGATGGCGCGCGCCAGTTCCGGCGCCAGAAAGCCCGCGAACCAGCCGGCGCCCGCGCACAGGGTCAGCACCCAGCCCATGCTGCCGTCGGCGGCGGCCACGGCTTCTTCCAGGCGCACCACTTGCGGCAAGGGCAGTTCCGCGCCGCCTGCGCTGCGCGGCGCCAGCATCGTCAGCCAGCCGCGCTGGTGCAGCAAGGCTTGCTGGGCCGGATGCAGAAAGCGGGCGGTATCGGCCGCCTGGGCGTGACGGGCGATGCGCCGGGCGTCGCGCTCGGAAAGGGTAGCAATGGCAGCGTGCGGCATGGGCGGTATCCGGCAATGGCAAAGGCGGGCATTTTCGCACAGCGCGGCGGGCCGGGGATAGTCCGCGCCTGTTGCGGCGCCAGTCCGGCGCCTGTAAGCTGCAGGAAAGGGGGAAACATGTGCAAAATCGTCAATGCGGGGAGCGCGGCGGCATTGCTGCTGTGCCTGGCCGCTTGCGCCAGCGTGCCGCCACCGCCGCCGGTCGTCATGGTGGGCAAGGAAGACATCATCGTGGCGGGCCAGCGCGTCCACACGGTGCAAGAGATGCTGGCCGTCCTGGCCGAGAAGAACATTGCCAGCGTTGCCTTGCGGACGGAGCCGGACGTGCCCTATGAACGCATCGGCGGGGCGATCTATTCCATCTTTCGCGCCGGCAGACAAGTGACGGAAGTGGACCGCTCCAAGGCGCCGTGAGCCCGCATGCCGCCGTTTTGCCGCACCATGGCGCGGACCCGTGCCAGCCACCAGGAGCCTCGCCATGAGCACATCGGCTGCGACGCAAACGAACCGCTGGCAGGATGTCAGCGCCGGCCTGTCGATCGCCGGCCTGCTGTTGCCGGAAGCGGTGGCATATGCCAGCATCGGCAACCTGGCGCCGCAGGCGGGCATCCTGGCCCTGTTCGCGGGCCTGCTGTGCTATGGCGTGCTGGGCACGAGCCGCTTTGCCATCGTTTCGGCCACGTCGTCGTCGGCCGCCGTGCTGGCCGCGGCCATGGCGTCCATGCCGGGCGGCACGGCGGGGCACCGGCTCATGCTGATGGCGGGGCTGGTGATGCTGACGGGAGGATTTTTCCTGCTGGCCTGGGTAGCCAGGCTGGGCAGCGTCACGCAATTCATCGCCAAGCCCGTGTTGCGGGGCTTTTCCTTCGGTCTTGCCATCGTCATCATCGTCAAACAGCTGCCCGGCGTGCTGGGCGTGCAGCCGCCGCAGGGCGACGTGCTGCATCTCGTGCCCGGCTTGCTGGCGCGGGCAGGGCAGTGGAACGGGCGCGGCGCGGCCCTGTGCGCGGCGGCGCTGCTGTTGCTGTTCCTGCTGCGGCGCGCGCAGCGCTGGCCCGCCGGCCTGATCATCATCGCGCTGGGCATCGGCGCTGGCCGCTGGCTGGATCTGCCCGGCCACGGCGTGGCCCTGGTGGGCGCCATCGATGTCAGCCTGGCCATGCCCGTCCTGCCGCGCCTGACGCAGGAGGAATGGACGCGCCTGGCCGAGCTGGCGTTTGCGCTGGCGCTGATCCTCTATGCGGAATCGTATGGCGCCATCCGCAGTTTTGCCTTGAAGCATGGCGACCCCGTGGCGCCCGAGCGCGACTTGCTGGCGCTGGGCGCGGCCAACGTGCTGGCGGGATTGCTGCAAGCCATGCCGGTGGGCGCCGGCTATTCGGCCACGTCGGCCAACGAGGCGGCCGGCGCCACCTCGCGCCTGGCGGGGCTGGTGGCCGCCGCCGTGGTGGGCGTCATCGTGCTGACCCTGCTGCCGCTGGTGGCGTTTACGCCCGTGCCCGTGCTGGCCGCCGTGGTCATCCACGCCGTCAGCCATACCCTGAACCCTGTTTCCTTGCAGCGATACTTTACCTGGCGCCGCGACCGCCTGCTGGTGCTGGCGGCGATTGCCGGCGTGCTGCTGTTCGGCGTGCTCGACGGCCTGCTGGTGGCCATCGCCATCAGCCTGCTGCTGATGCTGCGCCGCCTGTCGCGCCCGGGCATGTCCGTGCTGGGGCGGCTGGGCGACAGCCACGACTACGTCAAGCTGGCGCTGCATCGCGATGCCCGGGCGCAGCCGGAGCTGCTGATACTGCGCCTCGATGAACCCTTGTTCTTTGTCAATGCCGAGCGCAGCCTGCACCTGGCGCGTGCCATGCTGGAGGAGCGGGCCGGTCCGCTGCGCAAGGTGATCCTCAGCCTGGAAGAGTCGCCCGACCTCGATGGCAGCAGCGTCGAAGCCTTGCGCGACTTTGCCGCGTTCGTGCGGCAGCAGGGGCTGTCCCTGGCCCTGGCGCGTCTGAAGGAGCCGGCGCACGCGGTGCTGCAGCTGGCGCTGGGCGACATGCTGGCCGTCCAGGCGGGGCCGGCGCTGCTGCTCAGCGAATTGAGCGTGGCCGAGGCCGTGCGCCTGCTGGACGCAGCCGCGCCTGAAAAGTAGCGGCGATTATGCTACGCTGGCGGCCAGGCGAGGCATCTCGGGAGACGGCATGACAAGGGCGAAACCGCAACTGCTCAAGGCAAGGCTGAACAAGCTGCTGCCGACGCAAATCACGGTCGGCATGGCCGAGGTGGCGTTCAAGCGCGCGCACTGGGCCGGCCTGGGCAGGAAGGCGCGGGCGGCGGCGCTGGCAGATCACTGGTTTCCCGGCATCATCGGCCCGGAAGGACGCCACTACATCGTCGATCACCACCATTTCGGCCTGGCGCTGCACCAGGAAGGCGTGAAAAGCGTCAGTTTGATGATCCTCAAGGATCTGTCCTGGCTGGAACCCTTGCACTTCTGGCACGTGATGGACCACCACCAGTGGGTGCACCCCTACGACAGCGAAGGCTTGCGCCGCGATTTTTCCGCCATCCCCCGGCACCTGAGCGGCTTGCACGATGATCCCTACCGCAGCCTGGCCGGCGAATTGCGCAACGCCGGCGGCTACGCCAAGGATGTGACGCCCTTCAGCGAATTTTTGTGGGCCGATTTCCTGCGCAGCCGTATCGCGCTGGCCATCCTGCAAAAGAGTTTTTCCAAAGCACTGGCGCAAGCGATGAAACTGGCGCGCAGCCAGCAGGCGCGCTATCTGCCCGGCTGGAGCGGCGTCCTGCCGCCCGCTTGACGGCGTCTACAGCAGGAAGGCGCTGGCGGCCGCCAGTATGCCGGCCGCCGCGGCGCCGACGGAACCCCACAGCAGCCAGCGGCGCCGCGTCAGCACGGTGATGGCGGCCAGCGCCACGGCGATCTGGATGAGGCTCAGTGCCAGGGCCAGACGATGGTGCGGGCGCAGCTTGGCGTCCGATTCCTCGCCCAGCTTGCGTGATTGCTCTTCCAGCTTGCGCGCGCTGGCTTGCACTTGCAGCTTGGCCTTGTCTTCCTTCGCTTGTTCGGCCAGGAAGCGGGCCTTGACTTCGGGCGCGGTGGCCAACGCCGCCGTTGCCTCGGCGATATGCCCCTTGGTCGATTTCGCCTGGTACAAGGCCCACTGGTCGCTCGCCTGCGCCTGCAGCAGGATGCTCTCGTTCTTCAGAAACATCGCCTCGTTCTGGGCGTTGCCGCTTTGATAATTGACCATCGCGCCTATCGTGGCGAGGATGGCCGTCATCAGCGCGATTTTTTGCGTCAAGCCATCGCGATCCTTTTCCGCAGCCTCTTCGACGGCGTGTTCATAAGGATTGGGCACTTCGTATTCGTCTTCCATGCTATATCTTTCGCGTAGCGGGGTGGGAAATGGCGCGATGATACCTGATCGGGCCGCAGCCTTCAGCGTGCCCGGCCGATCAGGCCCATCCCACCCCGCCCGATGCGCGACGCGGGCGCGAAAGAGGTCGTTCAAAAAGAGGTGGAAGGCCGCAGTGTTCGCCGTGCGCGCTGATGCAGCACACCATCATGGCGATGCACGGCAAGTCTGAAAAGACGTGAGCCGTGCACCGCGGCGCGGGATTCAGGCGCTTTTTGCCAGTCCTTCCGCTTCCCAGGCAGCCTTGACGCTGTCGCGCTGGGACACCCGGCCCAGGAAGGCTTGCAGATTTGCCAGCGCGGACAAGTCCACGCCCACGTTCGGCGCCCAGCCCGTGATGACGAACAGGTAGGCGTCGGCCACCGTGAACGTGTCGCCCGTCAGATAGGACCGGCCTTCCAGGCGGCTGTCCACCCACTTGAATTTCTTGCCCAGTTGCTCGATGAACAAGGCCTTGGTGGCGGCGTCGAAGCGGGGGTCGAACAGGGGACTGAATGACTTGTGCAGCTCGGACGTGATGTAGTTCTGCCATTCCAGCACCTTGTAGCGGGCAAAGTTGCCTACCGGCGGCAATAAATCCTGCCTGCCGGCCCGTTCGGCGACGTACTGGGCGATGACGGGGCCTTCGCTCAAGGTCGTCCCATCGTCGAGCGCCAGCAGCGGCACCTGGCCTTTCGGGTTGAGTTCATAGTAATTGCCGCCTTCCTGCGTGCGGTGCTGGCCCAGGTCGACCTTGACCAGGGTGAACGGTGTGCCCGTTTCGCGCAGGATGATGTGCGGTGCCTGCGAGCAGGCGCCCGGCGAGTAAAAGAGTTTCATGGCGATCCTTGAACAGGTGGGAAAGCAGCCACTATAATCCTGTGCTGCCGCACGGTAAACGCGTGTTCGCGTGGTGACTGGTCACCTTGGTAAACGATTGCGCTGGCTCAAAGCCCGGGGATGGCGCAAGTGCTGGATTCATCCTGATGAAGATCACTGCCTGGCGGCCGCCGAACTGGCGCACGCGCTTTGGCATTGTCATTCCTGCCATTTGGTCGGATCTCCGCAAAGCCGGGAAGATTCGCTTTTTCTCCATCGCATGATGAAAACTTTTCTTTACTCCATTCTTGCTTTTGTCATTGCAAGCATCATCGCCTGGAGCGGTCTGTTCATATGGCGCGCCATATTGCTCAAGCTGAAGCAAGGTGACAGCTATTGGGACCGCGCACCGTATGCAGCCGATATTTTCTTCGCATGCTGGCTATGCTTTGCCTTCGGGGCCGCGATAGTGGCAGCCATGCTGAGCCGACGCCATGAGCAAAGGCTGGCCGGCACGCAAGGGGGCGAACGGCGTTGAGTGACTGGCGTGGCCACGCCGGCGCCGGCCTTGCTGCTGGTGCCGACTTGTCAGGCACGCCCGCCGAGGCTGCCTCCGCCATCCACCGCCAAGACTTGACCTGTCACGTAACTGGCTTGCTCCGATAGCAGGAAGCCGGCGGCAGCGGCAATCTCATCTGGATGTCCCAGTCGCCGCATTGGTATCGTGGCAAGAACCTGGCGTTCCATTTCGCTGCCGACGGGGCGCGTCTTGCGGAACAGTGCTGTTTCCACAGGGCCTGGGGCGATCGCATTGACCGTTACGCCGTGCTGGGCCAACTCCAGCGCCCAGGTTCTCGTGCAGCCGACCAGCGCGCTTTTGGCGGCGGAATAGGCGGTGCGGTCCACGCTGCCGTAGACTGCGCGGCTGCAGATATTCACGATGCGGCCATAGCGGCGCTGCTTCATCGCATCGACGAACTGCTGTGTCACCTGGATGGCGGTGCGCACGTTCAGGTCGAAGACGCTCTGCAAGGTGGCAAAGTCGATTTGACCCAGCGGCTGGGGCGAGGCAATGCCCGCATTGTTGACGATGCCATCGATATCAAACTGTTTTTCCAGCGCCTTGAGCACTTCCGCCGTCTGCGCCAGATCGGCCAGATCGCAGGCCACCAAGGTGCCCGGAAAGTCCACGCCTGCAGTGTGCCGGGCGATGCCGATCACCCGATGGCCTTGCTGATGCAGCAGGGTGCTGATGGCATGACCGATGCCGCGTGTCGCGCCGGTGACGAGGAAAGTACGAGGTTGCATGGGAGAGGATGTCCTTTGGCCTGAAAATGCACACCTGCGAAGGCTACACTTTTTCGCAAATTCACGTCGCCGCAGCGGCTGACCACTCGCGCAGCAATTGCCCGAACGCTTCGGCGGCCGCCGTGCTGCCGGCGGCGCGCCAGAGCAATTGGAACTGCGCGGCGGGCAGGGCGGGCAAGCCATGCTGGCCATCGATGACCACCATGCCCGGCTCCAGGTCGCCTTGCGGCAGGGCCGTGATGGCCAGGCCCGCCAGCACGGCCGCGCGCAAGCCTTGCTGGCTGGGCGAGGTGAACGCCACGCGCCAGTCGATTCCGGCGCCATCGAGGGCGTCGACGCCCACTTGCCGGTGCATGCAGGGCGCCGGTGAAAACGCCAGCGGCAGGGGCAGCGCGCCGTCATGGCGGAAATCGTGCGCCGCCGCCCAGACGAAGCGCGTGCGGCGCAGCACGGCCGTCTCATCGCCGTTATCGGCCAGGGCCATGACGACGGCCAGGTCCAGCGCATCGGCGGCGATGAGGTTCTGCAAGTCAAGATAAGTGCCGACCGTCACGTCGAGGCGCACGGCGGGAAACAGGTGCGCGAACTGCGCCAGCAGGGCAGGCAGGCGCGCGCCCATGAAATTTTCCGGCACGCCAAAGCGCACGGCGCCCGCGATCGAGGAACGCTGAAAGCGCCGCGACAGCGCATCCTGGGCCGCCAGGATCTGGCGCGCGTGGCGCAGAAAATCCTCGCCGTCTTCCGTCAGGCGCAGGCTGCGTGTCGTGCGCTGCAGCAGCGCCGTGCCCGCCTGCTCTTCCAGGCGGCGGATCTGGTGGCTGACGGCGGACTGGCTCAGGTGCAGCCGTTCGGCGGCGCGCGTAAAGCCGCCCGTGTCCGCTACGGCAACCAGGGCGCGCAGCAGGGCGGTATCGAAGTCCATGGGGTTCCCGCGATTCATGATGAAAATGAATGAATTGTACAAAATTTTATCATTTCCCTCATGAGTCGAGGCTTTCTAGAATGGCGGCTCGCGGTGCGCCGTCCCACGCGCCCCTCCATGACTACCGACATCAAGGCTTCGATGCTACCAACTACTTCGCAACACAATACCCTGACCCTGGCCGCCGTGTGCCTGGCCTCGCTCATGTTCGGGCTGGAAATTTCCAGCGTACCCGTCATCCTGCCCACCCTGGAAACGCTGCTGCATGGCGACTTCAAGGATTTGCAGTGGATCATGAACGCCTACACGCTGGCCTGCACCACGGTGCTGATGGCCACAGGCACCCTGGCCGACCGCTATGGCCGCAAGCGTTTGCTGCTGGCCAGCCTGGCCCTGTTCGGCGCCAGTTCGCTGGTCTGCGGCTGGGCCGGCAGCACGGGCGTGCTGATCGCCGGCCGTGCACTGCAGGGCGCGGCCGGCGGCGCCATGCTGATTTGCCAGGTGGCCGTGCTGTCGCGGCAGTTCCCGGCCGGCGCCGCGCGGGGCAGGGCATTTGGCGCCTGGGGCATCGTGTTTGGACTTGGCCTGGGCTTCGGACCCATCATCGGCGCGGCCATCGTCGCACTGTCCAGTTGGCAATGGGTATTCCTCGTGCACGGGCCGCTGGCCGTCGTCGCACTGCTGCTGGCGGGCCTGGGCGTGACGGAATCGCGCGACCCGCAGCGGCGCAAGCTGGACGTGGCGGGCATCGCCACCCTGTCGCTGGCCGTGTTCAGTCTGGCCTGGTGCATCACGCAGGGGCCGGCCCTGGGCTTTTCCGACCCGCGCACCGTGGGCAGCCTGGCCGTGGCGCTGCTCAGCCTGATGCTGTTTGCCGCCATCGAACGGCGCCAGCTTGAGCCGATGGTCGATTTTGCCGTCTTCCGCATCCGCCGCTTCTCGGGCGCCTTGCTCGGCTCGGCCGGCATGAACTGCAGTTTCTGGCCGTTCATGATCTATCTGCCCCTGTACGTGCGGCATGGCCTCGGCTACAGCAGCGTGGGCACGGGTCTGACCCTGCTGGCCTACACCTTGCCCACCTTGCTCATGCCGCCGCTGGCCGAGCGGCTGGCGCTGCGCTACCGCGCCGATGCGGTCATTCCCGCCGGCATGCTGGCCATCGGCGCGGGTTTCCTGCTGATGCTGTGGGGCAGCCATGCGGACGCCGCCAGCTGGCTGACCATCCTGCCCGGCTGCCTGCTGGCCGGCACGGGACTGGGCCTGACGAATACGCCCGTCACGAATACGACGACGGGCGCCGTGCCGGGCGAACGGGCCGGCATGGCGTCGAGCATCGACATCAGCGCGCGCATGGTCAGCCTGTCCATCAATATCGCGCTGATGGGTTTTATCCTCGTCGGCGCCATCCAGTCCGCCTTGCGGCCCCATCTGCCTGGCGGACTGGACGCGGCCGCCTTGCGCGCCATGGCCGAGGATTTGTCGGCAGGCAAGGGCGCCGGCGCGTTGCCGGCCGGCGTGGCCCAGCTTGCGCTGGCACAGGGCTTTGGCGCCGTGATGCTGTACGGCGGCGTGGCCGCCTGCCTGTTCGCCGCGGCCAGCTGGCTGGTGTTCGGCGCCGGGAGGGTGGGTGCGCCAAGGGCGGGAAGGCTATAATCGGGGCACGTTGACAAGTGTTGCTCAACGTCATTACGAGGCTGCCCATGCATAAACTGATTTCCGAACTCACCCGCCTGTATCTGTTCGAGGAGCAGCAGCACTACATCGATGCGCAGGGCGGCGTCCAGCCGATGACGCCGGCCGTGCTGGCGCGCCACCTGTCGGGCGAGCAGACGGTGGCGGTGCGCCTGGTGAGCGGACACGGCCTGGCGCGCGCGCTGGTGCTGGAGTTTGGCGGCAAGGGCGGCGGCGAGGCGCACTGGAGCGCGCTGTGCACGATCGCCAATGCCGTGCAGCACGAGCTGGACTTGCCGGCGCCTGCCGTCAGCATCTCGGGCACGGCGTTCCAGCTGTGGCTGTCCCTGGCCACGCCCGTGCCCGTCGCCCAGGCGCGCCAGTTCGTGCAGCTGCTGCGCTCGACCTTTTTGCCCGCCTCGACGGACATCCTCGCCGTCGCGCCGCCAGACTACGTGGAACAGGCGGCGCTGCCGCCATGCCTGCAGCCCTCGGGCAAATGGGCTGCCTTCATCCACCCCAGCATGGGCGCCGCCTTCGTCGACGAGCCGGGCCTGGACATGCCGCCGCCGCCCGCCGCCCAGCTGGGTTTCCTGGAAAGCTTGCGCAGCATCAACCCGGGACAATTCGCGCAGGCGCTGGCCAAGCTGCAGGGGCATGCGGGGCTGGCTGAGGCCGCGCCTGCTCCCGTCGCCGCTCCATTGCCAGCGGAAACGTCCGCCATGGCGCCGGGTTTGCTGTTGCAGGACGCTACCCTGGAAGACATCGTGCGCTGGCTGCATGCGCGCCATATCGAGCCGACGTTCCGGCACCGGCTGCCCTGATCGTTTGGCTGGCTGCCGGCAGCCTTGAAGAATTGTTGCGGAAGTGCAACTAGCGAAATAAATCCCCCGCTTGTGATATTTGGAGATTGCCTTTTTGGCATGCTGGCAGGAATATGCAGACTCTTCAATTCCAAAAAAGGGGATGGCCATGCAACGTACACGCTTTTTTGCCGCAACGCTGATCTTGTCGCTGCAGTGCTGTGCCGCCTATGCTGTCGTCTCCGTCAAGAGCCTGACGGCCAACTTCCAGAAGGAAAAGAATGCCGTTGATCTGGGCAACGAGCTCAACAGCTTTTTCAAGAATGGCGGCTGTGTCTTGCCCAAGGAGCTGACGAAAAAGCTGGACAAGAAAGACAAGGCCTACATTCCAGGCGAGCTGAAGAGCATACTGGCCAGCGATCTGGCGGCGGAAGTCGACAAGTATTCGGGCCAGAGCGTCTTGCGGGTGCTGAATACGGCCTTCTTCATCGATACGAAATCGCGTGTCCGGCAGCTGACATTGACCGGTGCGGAAACCTATACGGGCTTCGATCCGCTGCGCAATATGGATACGCAGGCGAATAATTTTGCCTATGCCATGGATTGCTCGGGCTTTCTCAATTCGTCCATCAGCGTGGCCGGCGGCATTTCCGGCAATGACGGCGCCATCGCCGCAAAAAACGCGCTGGAGACAAAAAAATCCATGCTGGCGGTCAAGGCCTCCGTCTTTTCCCCCGTCGCGCTGGCGCTGGCGCCCGATATCGGCGGCAACCTGACCCGCCGCCAGCGCATCAGCGTGATGTATTCCCTGTCGCGGGAAATCAGGGGTGCCGACCCCGCCGCGCCCGACAGCACCAAGGTGTCGTCGGGCAGGATGTTTCCCGCCGTGTGGATTTCCAGCGCGGGGGCATCGTCATTCCAGGGCCAGACTACGCTGTCAGGCAATGCCGGCGCGGGGATCGGCGTGCTCTCCGCCTCCGCGAATACGGCTGGGAATGCGACGTTCTCGAAAAGCATTTCGTTCAGCCAGTTCGATACCTATATCGTCAACTCGCAGGACATTGCTACGGTGGACGCCGATTTGAAGACCATTAACGAGACCGTTGCCCAGCTGGTCAACGCGACGCCCAATGCCACGCGCGTGGTGCAGGTGGATCAATCGTTCCAGGTGGCTTTCGACTTGCCGCGCCTGATCTGCCAGAAAAGCTGGACGATCCGCAGCGCCAGGACGCCGGATGTGCTGTTGCCCGGCACGGTGCAGACGGCCGATGGGCCGTCCGGCTGCGAAATGACGATCCGGCCAGCAGCACCAATGGCCAATGACGAAACGGGCCTGGTCCTGGAGGCGGCCAGCGACTTGACGCCGGAACTCAAGTTCGCGCTCAAGGCGCCGATGCGCTAGCCTGGCTGACGGTGCAGCGCCGTTGCCAGCATTGCGCAAAACGCGTCGCGTGCCGGGTCGGGCACGACCGCATTGACCCGAAGCAGGTTGGTCACCTGGGGCAGGGGCGCCAGTCGTTCGAGTTCGGCAAAGCGCCGCACGGTGCCGCCCATGCTGCGTTCGTTCATGATTCCCACGCCCAGGCCGGCGGCGATGGCCGTCAGCATGCCGCTGATGGAGGGGCATTCCAGCGCCACGGACCATGCCATGCTTGCCGCATGCAGCTTTTCTTCGGCCAGGCGGCGATAAAAACAGTCGGGTCCATAGCTGATGAGTTTGACAAGATCTCCTGACAGGTGCTGCCCCGCCAGCGGGGCGCACCAGTGCAGGTTTTCCGTCCACAGCGGCCTGTCGTCGGAGGCTGCCGTGCCGGCAAAATCCTGGTGCACGATGATGTCGAGTTCGCCGCTGGCGAAGCGTTGCCGCAGGTGCTGGCTTTGTTCGATCACCAGTTGCGCCTCGACCTTCGGATACCGGTGCGCGAACAGCGCGATGACCGTGCAGACCTCGGGCAGGGAAACCTGTTCCGCCACGCCGATACGCAGCTGGCCACGCATGGTCGAAGGCGAAAAGCAGGCGACGGCCGCATCGTGCGCCTCCACGATCCTGGCCGCATGCTGCAGCAGCGCGGCGCCCTGGTCCGTCAAGTCCAGCGTCTTGCCGCCGCGCAGCAGCAACTGGCATCCCAGCTGCTCCTCGAGCCGCTTGATTTTCCAGCTGATGGCGGACTGGCTCAGATGCAGCAGGGAGGCGGCCTGGCTCATATTGCCTGTTTGCACCACGGTCCTGAAAACCCGCAGTGCGTCGACGGAAAGGCGCATATTCATGTTGATCATGACAAAAGTTGATGGTTAGGTGCGAAGAATGTCACTTGTGTCATGCCCAGTCAATGCTTAGTCTGCAGTATTGACACTTGAGGACGACGATGAAGATGACTCCGCCATTGCTGAACGGCCAGGCCCTGATCAACGGCAGCCGCATTGCGACGGGCATCCATGGCGCCGGCACGCCACTGGTGCTGGTCCACGGCACGCCCGCCCATTCCATCATCTGGCGCGAACTGGTGCCGCTGTTCGTGCGTGCGGGTTTCCAGGTGCACCTGTATGACTTGCTGGGGTATGGCGCTTCCGAGCGCCCCGTCCATGCCGATACGTCCGTGGCCGCCCAGGCAGGCATTTTGCTGGCGCTGCTGGACCATTGGCAGTTGCCCAGAACCCATTTGTTCGGCCACGATATCGGCGGCGCCATTGCGCTGCGGCTGGCCTTCGGGCATGCGCCGCGCCTGCATGGCCTGACCCTGGCCGATATCCCCAGCTATGATTCCTGGCCGTCACCCACGTGGAAGGCGATGCGCGATGAGTATGCGCGCCATGCGCTACAGGCGCACGACGCCCACCGCAGTGCCATGGTGCGCCAGCTGAAGATGGCCGTCTTCCGCAAGGAGCGCATGTGCGATGACACCCTGGAGCGCTATCTGGCGCCCCTGTGCGGCGTGGTGGGACAGCCATCGTTCTACCAGCATCAGGTGGCGCATTACAACGCTTGCTATACCATGGACTTTGCGGAGCAATTGCCGCGGCTGGATCTGCCCGTGCAAATTCTGTGGGGCGTGGAAGACGCGTGGCAGCCGGTGGCGTATGCGCGGCGCCTGCAGCGCGACATCCCTGGCGCCGCCGTGCACCTGTATGAACAGGCCGGGCATTTCCTGATGGAAGATGTGCCGCAGCCTGTCGCCGCGCAAGTGATTGCATTCATTCAGAATCTGGAAAGGAGCTAGGCCATGCAATTGATTGGAATGCTCGATTCTCCCTACGTGAGGCGCGTCGCCATCTGCATGAAAGTATTGCGGCTGGAATATGAACACCGGAGCCTGTCGGTGTTTTCCGATTTCGATACGTTCAGGAAAATCAATCCGGCCGTCAAAGTGCCGACCCTGGTCACGGATGACGGACAAGTGCTGATGGACTCGACGCTGATCATCGGCTATCTGGAGGAGCTGGCCGTGGGCGCGCCCCGCCTCCGGCCGGAACCGGGCCCGGCCCGCTTGCGCGCGCTGTGCCAGACGGCGCTGGCGCTGGCGGCCTGCGAAAAAGCCGTGCAGATCGTGTACGAGCGGCGCCTGCGCCCGCCGGAGAAACAGCATCAGCCCTGGCTGGACCGCGTCCAGCTGCAATTGCATGGTGCCTGGCAACAGCTGGACGCGTCCGTGCGGCACGACGCGCCGGACTGCCTGGGCATCGCCGGTATCAGCATCGCGGTCGCCTGGAGTTTTACACAGTCCATGTTGCCCGATGCATTGCCGGCAGGCGAGTATCCGGCCGTGGCCCGGTTTGCGGCTTTGGCGGAACAGCAAGCGGTGTTTGTCGCGACGCCCATGGCCTGACGCCGGTTGCGGTGGCCTGATTGAGCATGCGGCACATGCTCAATCAGGCCGCCATTTCCGCGCGCAGCGCCGATATCAGCTGCGCCGCGCCCATTTCCCGCGCCAGCGGCGCCCCTTGGCCCGCCCATTGCGCGGCGAAGTCGCTGTCGCCGTGCCGGCTGGCCAGCGCATTTAATTGCTTGGCGGCATCGTAGGCGACGGGATAGTCGGCCGGCGGCGGGCTGCCCGGCGCTTCGCCATGTTCGATCAGCCGGTTCACCATGCCGCGCGCCAGGCGGCCCGAGAGGACGCTGGTCAGGCGCGTGCTTGCCGCCCGTTCGCTTTGCAGGTTGGCGCGGTAGCCCGCGTTGGCCGACGATTCCGGGCACAGCACGAACGCCGTGCCCAGCTGGGCCGCCGCGGCGCCCAGGTCCAGCGCGGCGCGGATGCCTTGTCCATCCATGATGCCGCCTGCCGCGATCAGCGGCAGGGTGGTGCGGCCCGCCAGCAGGCGCAGCAGCACGCTGGTGCTGTGGCGCTCGTCGGGCGCCTGCGGGTCGAACGCGCCCCGGTGTCCGCCCGCTTCCACGCCCTGCGCCACGATGGCGTCCACGCCCGCCTGTTCGATCAGCAGCGCCTCGCGCACACTGGTGGCCGTGGCCATCGTGTAGACGCCTGCCTGGCGCAGGGCGGCGATCTGCGGCTGCGCCGGCAAGCCGAAATGGAAGCTGACGACGGCGGGGCGCAGTTCCAGCAGCAGGGCGAACGCGGCCTCGTTGCCGAGAAACGTTTGGTAGATCTCGTCGAGTTCCGTAGGCACGGCCGCGCCCAGTTCCGCGAACAGGGGCGCCAGATGGGCCAGCCAGGCCGCTTCGCGCCGCGCATCGCGTACCGCCGGCGCATGGCAGAACACATTCACGTTGAAAGGGCGATCCGTCAGCGCGCGGGTTTCCTCGATCATCTGGCGCGCCTGCGCCACGGTGCCGGCGCCGATGGCCAGCGAGCCGAGGCCGCCAGCGTTCGAGACGGCGGCGGCCATGCGCGGCGTGGAAACGCCCGCCATCGGCGCCTGGATGATGGGGTGCTGCAAGCCGAGACGGCCGAGGAAGCGCTGGGAGGTGCTCATGATGTTTCCTTCATGAAATTAAGGATGTTGCGCAATATTCTTATTTGAAGAATATAATAGCATAATAATTCTTAAATCGAGAACATGATGGACATGGAATCCCTGACGATTTTCTGTGCCGTGGCCAGCGAGCTGAGCGTCACCCAGGCCGCAGCCAGGCTGGGCCGCGCGGCGTCCAGCGTCACCACGCGCATCCAGCAGCTGGAAGCCGATATCGGCGCGGAACTGTTCGTGCGCACCAATAAACGCATGGCCCTGACGGCGGCGGGCGAACGCTTTCTCGAGTATGCGCAGCGTTTGCTGGCGCTGGCGGAAGAGGCCAGGCATGTCGTCACGGGCGGGCGCGACGGCGGCACCTTGCGCGTCGGCAGCATGGAAAGCACGGCGGCCAGCCGCCTGCCGGCGCTGCTGGCCGCGTATCACGCCCGCCATCCGGACACGCGCCTGGCGCTGAGCACGGGGCCGTCGCGCCCTCTGATCGAGCAGGTGCGCACGGGTCTGCTTGACTGCGCTTTTGTCGCCTTGCCGCCAGCGTTCGGCGGCGCCGCCGCCTTGGCGGAGCTGGGCCTGGCATCGACGGCCGTGTGGTGCGAGGAACTGTGTCTGCTGTTGCCGGCCAGCGAAGGGCAGACGCGCCGCGCCGAGGATGTGCGCACGCGCTCGCTGGCGGCCTTTCCGCAGGGCTGCACCTACCGCGGCATCGCCGAAGAGCTGCTGGGCGTGGCCGGCAGCACGCAGTGGCGGGTGCAGGAGCTGAGTTCGTATCACACCATGATCGCCTGCGTGGCGGCCGGCGCCTGCGTGACCGTGCTGCCGGCCAGCGTGCTGGCGCTGTCGGACGCGCCGGCCACCCTGAAAACACTGTCGGTTGGGCAAGCCGACACGGTGCTGGTGTGGCGCGCGGGCTTCGACGTGCCCGCCTTTCAGCATTTGCTGGCGCAACTGGGCGAGGCGGCGCCGTGAGCGGGGCGGCCAGGCTGCGCGCGGCCATCGCCGCGGCGGCGATCCTTGCCATCGGCATGGGCTTCGGCCGCTTCGCCTTCACGGCCATCTACCCGCACATGGTCGAGGAAGGCGTCTTGAGCTTGCGCGAAGGCAGCCTGGCCGCCTCGGCCAACTATGCCGGTTATCTGCTGGGCGCCATCCTGGCCATGCGCGCGCGGGTCCGCAGCGCGCACCGGCTGTGCCTGTGGTCGGCGGCCGGCACGGCGCTGTGCCTGGGCGTGCTGGCTGTGCCCATGCCCGTCTGGACCATCGTGGCGGTGCGCGGCGCGGCGGGCGTCTTCAGCGCGCTGGCCATGGTGGCCGCCTCCTTGTGGCTGCTGGAACAGCGCCGGCAGGCGCGCGGCGCGCCGCTGCTGTACGCGGGCGTGGGCGTCGGCATCGCCGTGTCGGCCGAATTGCTGGTGCTGGCATCGCAGCTGGGTTGGCACAGCGCGGGCATGTGGCTGCTGCTGGCCGGGGTCGCCGTGCTGGCGGGACTGGCGGCCGCGCCAGCGATTGCCGTGAGTGGCAAAGCGAGCCTGGATGAGATGGAGAAACCTGCCGTATCCGCGCTGGCGTCCGTGGCGCCGTGGCCGCTGGTGCTGATCTACGGCTTGGCGGGGCTCGGCTACATCGTCACGGCCACCTACTTGCCCGTGCTGGTCGGTGCGGCCTTGCCCGGGCTGAACTCCGCCCACGTGTGGGCCGTCTTCGGCCTCGGCGCGGCGCCGTCGTGTTTCCTGTGGCACCGGCTGCACGAGCGCCTGGGCACGCGCCAGGCGCTCAGGCTGAACCTGCTGCTGCAGGCGCTGGGCGTGGCTTTGCCCGTGCTGGCGCCCTCGGCCGCCGGTTACCTGCTCAGCGCCATCCTCGTCGGCGGCACGTTTGTCGGCACGGTGACGATCGCCATGCCGGCCGCGCAGCGGGTCGCCGTCAAGGCGGGGACCAACATGACGGCCATCATGACGCTGGTGTATGGCGTGGGCCAGATCGTCGGCCCCGTGGTGGCCGGCAGCCTGTATGCGCAGTCGCACAGTTTTAATAGCGCGCTATTGGCGGCAGCCGGCGCGCTGCTGCTGGCCATCGTTGCGAGCCTGCGCCTGTAACACTCAGAGATCGAAGGCGCGGCGTATGAAAGCGTGCCGCAGCGCGTTGACCCGGGCGGAATCGCGCGTGTAATACAACTTGTTCGTCAGCAGCACCGCATAGCGGCCGCGCCGGGGGCTGATCCACAGGGCCGTGCCCGTGAAACCCTGGTGGCACCAGACGTCATCGTTTGGCTCCGTGCCCGCCGCCGGGTGCCAGAACAGGCCGCGCGACGGGTTCAAGGAACCCGTCTGCACCGTCAGCGAATCACGCACCCAGCCGGCATCGAACACCTCGCCATGCCGGTCCGGCGCCAGCATCGCCTGCAGGAAGCGCCGCAGGTCCGGCACGTTGGAAAACAGCCCGGAAATGCCGCACACGCCGCCCAGCAGCCGGGTCGAAAAATCATGCGTCACGCCGGCAAGATGGGCGCCCGCCTGCTCGCAATACTCGGTCGGCGCGACCAGCTTGCCATGCGCAGCCGGCAGCGGGCCAAAGCGCGTGGCGTCCATGCCCAGCGGCCGCAGCACATGCTGTTCCAGGGCCTGGTCCAACGGCATGCCCAGCAGCCGCTCGATGACCAGGCCGAGGATCAGGGCCGCGCGGTCCGTGTAGTCGACAGCCTGGCCTGGTATGCCTTCGAGCGGCTCGCGCAGCACGCCGCGCACGATATCGTCGTACACCTCGCCATAGCTGGCGCGCAGGCGGGCGCGCAGCGGCAGGCCGGCCGTATGCGTGAGCAGCTGGAAAATCGTGACGGGCGCCAGCGCGTAGCCGTGCGTGCCGGGCAGCACGTCGGCCAGCAGCGTGTCCAGGCCCAGGCGTTCCTGCTTCAGCAGCCGGCCCGTCAGCGACCAGACGCTGACGATCTTGGTCAGCGACGCGATGTCGAACAGGGTGTCGACTTGCATCGCGGCACTGGCGGAATCGGGCGTGAGCCGCCCGGCCGCGCCCGCCACGCCGTCGTCGACGGTGCCCACGGCCCAGGCCGCGCCCGGGAAAATGTGTTCGTGCACGCCGGCCTCCGCCAGCGCTGTCAGTTGCTCCGTATGGTTGCTTATCTGCATATTGATTGTGCTGTGTTTATCTTGTTATCGTCTGCCGCTGCCACTCCCAGCCAGCGCGCCACCGACTGCGCCAGCCATTCGCCCTCATCGAGCGGCAAGTCGTGCCCGGCCTCGCCGTGGATCAAACAGTCGGCTTGCCAGGCGCGCGCCAGGCGCTGCGAGCAGCGGTGGTCGACCAATTGATCTTGCGCGCCGGCCATCACCAGCACGGGCATGGCCGGACGGCTGGCGGGCGCGCGGTAACGGGCGGCCGACAGCAGCTGGCGCAGCGCATTGCGGCGGCTGACCGGGTATTGCTGCTGGTAGCTGAGCCAATCGGCCAGCAGCGCGGGGTTGCCATGGGCGTGCCTGCGGCTGGTCAGGCGCAGGATCAGCGCTTCCTGGCTGCGTGCATCGCCGACCAGCAACTGGCGCAGCAGGGCGCCGTAGTTTTGCCAGCGCAGGCGCCGGTAAAACGGACTGAACGGCCGCATGCTGGTATTGATGAGCACGCAGCGGGCGATTTCCTGCGGGTAGCGGTGCGCCCATTCGACGGCCACCATGCCGCCCAGCGACAGGGCCAGCAGATGGTACGGGGCGGGGATGCCGCGCGCCAGCAAGTCCTGGCGGCAGCTTTCCACCATGGCGGCCACGCGGGTGGCGCTGTCCTGCGCGTGGCGCGTGCCGTTGCCGGGCAGGTCGGGCGTGACGATGCGGGCGCCGGGCAGGGCGCGCGCCAGGGTGGCGGGGAAGGTGCCCCAGTGGCGCTGTTCGCGCATCAGGCCGCGCAATAAAATCCAGGTGGGCGGCGTCATGATTCGTACCATTGCGCCAGGGCGCGCCGGCGCTGCGCCTTGCGCAGCAAGCCTTCCGGCATCCAGCGGCCGTGGCTGCTGGCGGCGCGCATGAGGAAATCGAACCAGACCAGGTGCCGGCGCAGCACGCGCTGCAGGCGGTGCGCGGCCGTGGGGTTGAAGATGCTGACCCGGTTGAACAGCTGGCGCGGGTTTTTCTTGACCCAGCGCCACGAACCCATTTCCAGCGTCAGCGGCAGAAACACGCGGCCCGTGTAGCTGGTGCCGTTCAAATACAGATAATCCCACAGGTCGCCATGCGTGCGGTATTGCCGGCTTTGCGGTTCGAACACATAGTTGTGGTTGGGGTAGCTCTGGCTGAACAGTTCTTCCAGCGCGCCGATCTCGGCCAGGTGTTCGATAGGCACCTTGGTGTGGGCGTGGGGAAACCAGATGCGGTCGCGCAAGCCGAAGCCGGAGTGGCAATCGAGGGCGATGCTGAACTGGCGCGACAGCAATTCGCGTTCGACGAAGTCGCACACGGCGGCGCTTTCCCGCTCCATCGGCCCGTCCGCCGCGCCCCGGTACCAGGGCAGGCGGGGGCTGTAGCGCTGTCCGCCCAGCATGAACGGCACTTTCTCGCGTGCGCTCAGCGGCGCATTGCGCATCAGGTCCACGCCCTGCGGGTTGCAGCGCGTCGCTTGCCACATGCCGCCCGGATTGACCAGCGGCATGAACACGAGGCGCATGGTTTCCAGCTGCTGGTGCAGGGTGGCATCCCAGCGCAGGCGCGCGATCAGGCTTTCCAGGAAAGACAGCAGCACTTGCGTGCCGATGCGTTCGAGGCCGTGGATGCCGCCGAAAAAGCCCAGCACGGGCACGTCGGGGCCGGGATTGCCCATGGCGATCGAATACACGGGAAATTCGCGCCCATCCATGGCGATGCTGCAGGGCGCGGCCACTTCCAGGTGGCTGCCGCCCTCGTCGATGAGGCGCTTCAGCATGACCAGCTCGGGCAGATTCTTTTCGATCATCAGGCGTCTGAAAGGGAAAGTAGCAGCCAGTGTAGCCGAAATCATTGCCGCGCCCGACGTCCCGCATGGCGAAATTTATTGGTGATAAGCATGTCACGAAGCCGTCATGTTTGCTGTGTAGCCTGTTGCCGTTGACGCAAGGATTATTAATTTGAAACACCATCCTGCGTCCTGTTTCACTCCTCACACGATAGCGACAAGAGAGCGATATGACAGGCAGCCCGGCATCAGTCCATGTGCTTGCGCTGGCCGGATGCCTGGTACTGCTGGGTTTCCTGGCCGCGGTGGGGCCCGTGCGGGCGCAACCGGCCGACGGCGCCGTCTTGCAGTTCGATATCGCCGCGCAAAACCTCGGCGACGCGCTGGATATATACAGCCGCCGCACGGGCATCGCCGTGCTGATCGACCAGCGTTACGCGCAGCGCCAGTCGGCCGCCGTGCGCGGCCCCTATGCGGCGGGAGCGGCCCTGCAAGTCTTGCTGGAGGGCACGGGACTGCAATCGCGCCTGTCCGACGCGCAAGCCGTCATCGTGTATGCCCCGGCCGGTGCCGCGGCAATTGCAGCGGATGTGCCGCCGGTCGCCATTCTGGCCGCCGCCGACATCCCCGGCGCCACGCAGGGCGGCGGCGACCATGCGGCCTATGTGGGCCAGCTGCAGCACGTGCTGCTGAGATTGCTGTGCCGCGCCGCGCAGACGCGCCCCGGCGGCTACCGCCTGGCGCTGCAGCTGTATCTGAACCGCGCCGGCGTCGTGGACCGCGTACACCTGCTCGACAGCACGGGCTTGCGCGCGCGCGACACGGCGATTGCGCGCGTGGTGCTGGGCATGCGCGTGGGGGCCGCGCCGCTGCCGTCGATGCCGCAGCCCGTTTCCATCCTGCTGCTGCCGCAAGGCCCGGGCAGCGAAGTCGATTGCGCCGCTGGCGCGCAAGGAAGCGCCGCGCCATGAGCCAGCCCGACCTGCGCACCAGGCTGAAACGCCACCTCAGCTCCCGCTACGCCGTGCTGCGCTGGCGACTCGAAAGGGTGGTCGGCTGCAAGCACCATGCGGCCGATGCGCTACAGGAAACCTGGCTGCGCCTCGAAGCGATGGTGGCGCCAGGCCCGGCCGCCGCGCCCGTCCACAATCCCGACGCCTACCTGCTGCGCATGGCGGCCAATATCGCCACCGATGCCTACCGCCGCGACCGTATCATCGTCACCGAGCGTGAGCGCGAGGAGCTGATGCACATGGCCGACGAGACGGGCGACGACATCAGCGACCCGGCGCGCATCGTCTCGGCGCGGCTCGACGTGCAGGCGCTCGACGCGGCGCTGGCGGGCCTGTCGCCGCGCCGCCGGGCCATCCTGACGGCGGCGCGCATCGATGGCATGCTCAATGCGGAGATCGCCGAGCGCTTCGGCATTTCCGTGGCGATGGTCAAGAAAGAATTGCAGGCCGCCATGCAACACTGTAAAACGTGCATGGCCGACGCCGATGCGGCCCAGCGCAGCGATGTGTCGGGCCGCCGTAAATATTGATGAATCCCATGACCGCTTCCGACCGCGAACCACGCGACCTTGTTGAACATGACGACACTGCCATCGGCCGGGAAGCCGCTGCCTGGTGGGCACGCCTGCGTGCCGACGATTTCACGCAGGCCGATGCCGACGCCTTGCGCGCCTGGTGCGCGCGCAGCCCCGCGCATGCGCGCGCCTGGCGTGAACTCCGGCAGGTGTGGCAGGCGCTCGATCCCGCCTTGACCCGCGCCGCCGCCGCGCCGCAGCGGGAAAACGTGCTGGCGTTTCCCCTTCGTCCCGGACGGCGTGCTTTTCTCGGCGGCGCGCTGGCGGCCGGCGTGGCTGCGCTGGCCCTGCGCCCGCCGCTGGGCGCCTGGCCATCGCTGCAGGAGCTCAGCGCCGACTACCGCACGGGCACGGGCGAGCAGCGGCAAGTGGCCCTGTCGCAACAGATGACGGTGCAGATGAATACGCAGACGCGAATCAATGTGCGGGCGCCGGAAGCGATCGAACTGCTGGGCGGCGAAGCGGAAATCCTTGCCAGCGGCGCGCGCCAGCCCGTGTCGGTGGTGGCGGGCGCGGGGCGTTTATTGGCGCAGTCGGCCCGCTTCAATGTGCGCCACACGGACGATGCCGTCTGCGTGACTTGCCTGGCGGGCGCCGTGGAGGTGGTCTGGCAACAGCGGCGCCAGACCCTTGATGCAGGACAGCAACTGGTGTACGACGAGCGGGGCGTGCAGGCCGCCACGGCCGCACCAAAGGGCGAAGCGAGCGCCTGGCGCACGGGCGCGTTGTCGTTTGCCGGCCAGCCGCTGTCCCAAGTGGTCGATGAAATCAACCGCTACCGGCCCGGCCGCGTGCTGCTGCGCAATCCCGAACTGGGTCGCCGCCTCGTGCGCATGCGCTTTTCCATCCGCCAGATGGACGGCGCGCTGGCGATGATACGCGACCTGTATGGCGCGCAAATGACCAGCTTGCCAGGCGGTATTGTCTTGCTCAGCTGATTCCCGGTTTTCCTTGGGCGGGCTTATTTGAAAATATTTAAAAATATTTTTCAAAAAACATTATCCCTTCCGCCGCCCAGCTACGTCATGGAGGCATGGACGCTTGCGCTAACGCCAGGCTCCGTTCCCTTCTCTCTAGCCAGGAAACCATTGCCATGACCAAGCTTCACACTGCCCAGCGCCCAGTCCCAACCGTTGACACGGGCGCGCAGCGTACTTCCACGCTGGGCAGCCGCCTGCGGCTCACGCCGCTAGCTTATGCACTGACGACCATGCTGATGGCGGGCGCCTTCAGCACGCCGGCGCGCGCGCAGCAGGCGTTCAGCGGCGGCTGGTTCGCGGCCAAGGGTGCGGCGCAGAATACGGCTGCCACCTCGGGCCGCCTGCCGAATGGCCAGCCGCTGCCGTTGGGCAGCCGGCCCGAGGGCCAGCAACAGCAGGCCAATCAGCAGTTGCAACGCTCGCTCAACAACCTGAACCTGGCCGCGCGCGCCATCGCCGCGCAGCAGTCGGCCCAGGCGCAGGCGCGCCAGAGTGCCGCCGGCGGCGCCAGCGCGCCGAACGGCCTGGCGCAGGGCGGCTTGCAGGTCGACACCAACAGCCTGACGGCCGGCTGGCTTAATGCCCAGGCGCCCGTGCAGACGGTGGCGAACGGCAAGACGGCCGTGGTGGTGCAGCAGACGGCGGACAAGGCGATCCTGAACTGGGAAACGTTTAACGTGGGCAAGGACACGACATTGACGTTCCAGCAGCAAAAGGATTGGGCCGTGCTGAACCGGGTCAACGATCCGCAAGCGCGTCCCAGCCAGGTCCAGGGCCAGATCAAGGCCGACGGCACAGTATTGCTGGTCAACCGCAACGGCATCGTGTTTACCGGCACGAGCCAGGTCGACACGCGCAGCCTGGTGGCGGCCGCAGCCCGCATCGGCGACGCGCAATTCCAGAAGGACGGCATCTACAGCCCCGGCACGGCCGGCGCCACGACGTTCACCGATGCGGGCGGCAAGGTGCAGGTGCAGGCGGGCGCGCGCCTGGCCAGCAACCTGCCCAAGGGCAGCACGGAAGGCGGCGGTTACGTGATGCTGCTGGGCAAGGAAGTGCACAACGGGGGCGAGATCGCCGCGCCCAAGGGCCAGGCCCTGCTGGCCGCCGGCGACAGTTTTACGATTAAAAAAGGCGTGGGCACGGATGGCAACCCGCTGTCGACCACGCGCGGCAGCGAAGTCACGCCGCAGTTCGGGGCCGGCAGCACGGCGGGCAAGGTCGTCAACACGGGGCTGATCCAGGCGCGCGAAGGCGACGTCACCCTGGCCGGGCGCGACGTGCGCCAGGAAGGCGTCGTGCTGGCCTCCACCACGGCGGCCACGCGCGGCACGATACACCTCAACGCCCTGGGCAGCGACGCGGCCGTCACCGTGGGACGGGGCGCCACCACGGCTATCGTCATCGAGGATGACGGCAAGACGACGGCGCTCGACAGCCAGCGCGACGCCATGCGCGGCCCGGCCGCGACGTCCACGGAAAACATCGTTGCCGTCAACGACCGCCGCGACCAGTCGCGCATCGAGATCGGCAGCGCCGGCACGGTGGAATTCATGGGCGACTCGCTGACCCTGGCCACAGGCGGCCAGATCGCCGTCAACGCAGCCAGCCGCAGCCTGCTGCGCGACGGCGCCCAGCTCGACGTCTCCGGCGCCGTGGGCGTGAAGGTGGCCATGGAGGCGAACAATGTCGAGATCAACGTGCAGGGCAACGAGCAGCGCGACGCGCCCGTCAACCGCGACGGCAAGGCCTTGCTCAACAGCAGTATCTGGGTCGACCGCCGCAAGCTGGTGTTTGTACCGAAGGGCACGAACGGCTACGACAGCGACCGCTGGTACACGGCAGGCGGCTTGCTGGAAGTGGCCGGCTACCTGGGCACGCAGGGCCATTCCGTCAGCGAGTGGATGGCGCAGGGCGGCACCGTCAGCTTCGGCGGCAAGGATGTCGTCACGCAGCTTGGCTCCGCCATCAACCTGTCGGGCGGCACCCTGGACGTGCAGACGGGCGCGGTGCGCCAGACCTGGCTGAAAGGCTTGGACGGCAAGCTGTATGAGGCGGGCAGCGCGCCGGCCGACTTGCCGTACGCGGGCGTGTACAAGGGTTATGAGGAAGAACATGCGCGCTGGGGCAAGGATGCCAGCGGGTTCTACGCCAATCCATTGATCGCCGCGCAACAGCGCCTGGAAAACGGCTACACGGTGGGCCGCGACGCCGGCAAGCTGGTGGTCGCCACCGGTTCGGCCGTGCTGGAAGGGGGCATCGCGGGCGATGTCTTCCAGGGCGAGCGCCAGACCCAGGCGCCGCAGGCGCTGCTCGACGGCTACCAGCAGTCGCAGTTCGCCGCCGCGCAGCGGGGGCAGCTGATCGTCGGCCAGTACCAGCCGATGTTCGACAAGCGCACGGGCGTGCTGCAGCATGCGCTGTCGGCCGTCATGGACGAGGTGCGCCTGACGCGCGTGCAGGACGGCATCGCCGCCGGCCTCGACGTGACAGGCGTGCTGGCGCCCGGGCGCCAGGGCAAGCTGCTGCTCGACACGGGCATGCTGAATCAGCAACATCTGGGCGCCATCCGCCTCGCCGCGAAAGGCGCGATCACCGTCGACAGCGCGCTGCAGGTGGCCGACGGCGGCAACATCACCCTGTACGGCAATGACGTGGCCATCAACGCCAGCCTGCGCAGCCATGGCGGCAGCATCCTGGCCGGCAATGTGCTGAACCAGGTCGGCGCGCTGGGCATGTTGGACACCGTCGTCAATCCGGGCGGGCCAGCGGGCAAGCTGCTGCTGGCCGATGGCGTGAGCCTCGATACCAGCGGACTGCTCAGTAACGTGCTGCGCGATCCGCTGGCTGCCGCCGGTCTGCCCTATATCAATGGCGGCAATGTGTCGCTGCGGGCGAACGGCGACGTGCGCATCGGCAGCGGCAGCCTGATCGACGCCGGCTCGGGCGCGGCCATCCTGTCGCAGGCGAAACAGCAGGGCGGCAAGGGCGGCAACGTGACCCTGGCCAGCTATGGGGCCAAGGCCGACTTGGCGCTGGGCGAAGGCGCGCACGTGCGCGGCCATGGCGTGCAAGGCGGCGGCAAGATGGAATTACAGGCAAACAAGATTTTGATCGGCAAAACTGAAAAAACCGAGACCGGCACCCTGCACTTGGGCGGCGACTTTTTTGAGCAGGGTTTCTCCAGCTACAGCCTGGTCGGCAAGCAGGGCGTGATGGTGGCGGACGGCGCGCAGGCGGATGTGCGCATGCCCGTGCTGCGCGTGGTGGACAACGAGAAACTGGCCCTTTGGATGCCGGAACAGGTCACGGAAAATCCGCTGAAGGGCACCTTGACGCAGCGCAAGGGCGCCAGCCTGGCCCTGCAGGTGGGCGATTTCCAGTCCGGCGCGGCCGACATGGCCAGCGCCGAATTGCTGGTGGGCAAGAATGCCGTGGTCAGCGTCGATGCGGGCCAGTCCATCAAGCTGTCCAGCGTGGGCCAGCTGACGGTGGACGGGCGCCTGAATGCGTGGGGCGGCAAGATCAGCCTGGGCGGCGTGGGCGTCGACAAGCCCGTGTCCGAGGCAGTGGAGGCGGCCGGCCATGGCCGCTCCATCTGGATCGGCGAGAACGCCGTGCTCGACGTGGCATCGCGCGCCGTCAGCGCCACGGATGCGCAGGGCCGGCGCTACGGCAAGGTGGTCGATGGCGGCAGCATCGTCGTCGGCGGCGAGATCGACCATGCGCAGGGCAGCACGTCGGCGGCCAGCTTGTTCGTCGTCGTGCGCGACGGCGCCGTGCTCGATGCGTCCGGCGCGCACGCCGTGCTCGACGTCAATGGCGACGCGATCGACTTGGCCAGCGCGGGCGGCAGCATCGCGCTGGCGTCGAACAATGGCCTGTACCTCGATGGCCAGCTGCGGGCCAGGGCAGGCGGCGCGGGCGCTGCGGGCGGCACCCTGTCCGTGGCCACGGGCACGCCCGAATACCTGAAAGTGCTGGCCACGCCCAAGGTGCTGCAGGGCCGCCAGCTGCGGCTGACGCAGCGCCAGACGGCCAGCGATCTGGCTGACAATGTGACAGCCAGGGACGGGGCGCAGGCGCTGCAGTACGGCCATGGCCGTTTTTCCGTGGAGCAGGTGGACGCGGGCGGTTTCGGCAACCTGGCCCTGCTGGGCGCCGCCAGCTTCGATGGCGACGTGTCGCTGACGATGCGGCAAAGCTTCCAGCTGTACGGCGCGCCCGTGCTGTCGCCCGGCAGTTCGCCCGACGCGAAGGTCAGCGTGGCGGCGCCGTATGTGCGCCTGGCCAGCATCAAGCCGGCCGGCCGCGATTTCTATACGACGCCCGGCAGCGCAGGGAAGTCGCCCGTCGCCAGCCAGATCAGCATAGCGGGCGACCTGATCGACGTGCGCGGCATCGTCGAAGTCGAGGCCAACGACGTGCGCCTGACCAGCCGCGGCGACCTGCGCTTCCTGCTGTCGCCGCTGGGCTGGGATGGCAACCAGCCGTCGACGGTGCTGTCTTCGCCGGGCGACATGACCCTCAAGGTGGCCCAGATGTATCCGGCCACGGGCGCTGGCGCCGCCGTGCGCGTGGGCATGGATATAAAAAACGGCAATATCGTCTACGACCCCGAGCGCAGCCTGACCATTGCGCGCAGCACGGACAGCATTCCCGCCGTGCCGTACTCGGCCTTTGGCATGCTGCAGCTGGGCGCCGCCCATATCGAGCAGGGCGGCATCGTGCGCGCGCCGCTGGGACTGCTTAACCTGGGCCTCAGCCTGCGCGCGGACGAGAATAGCCTGAGTATCAATTTCTTGCCTGGCAGTATCACCTCCGTCAGCGCCGCCGGCATGGTCATGCCGTATGGCGGCACGGCCGATGGCCAGAACTGGAACGTCGACGGCAAGAAGACGGAGTTTCTCGGCGTCGGCGGCAGCAGCGTCAACGGCACCATGCGCATCGGCGTCGATATCGCCAGTGTGGCCGTGGCTGTCAAGCCGGGCGCGCTGCTGGACTTGTCGGGCGGCGGCGAATTGACGGGTGCCGGTTTCGTCGCGGGCCGCGGCGGCTCCACCGATGCGCGCTACCATCCGCTGGTGCAGGTGGGGGCGAACGGCGGGTTTGTCCTGCCGGGCCTGGCGACGAATCCCGTGTACGCCATCGTGCCGGGCGTGCAGGCGCCGCAGGCGCCCGTGGGCGGCGACCAGGCCGCTTCCGACCCGGCCGTGGGCCGGCAGGTGACGATAGGCAGCGGCGTGCCGGGCTTGCCCGCCGGCACCTATACTTTGATGCCATCGACCTACGCCCTGTTGCCGGGCGCCTTCCGCGTGGAATTGAACGGCCTGGCGGGGCAGGCGAGCGGCGGCGCCCCGGCGCAGCCGCTGCGCAACGGTTCCTGGGCCGCGCCCGGCACACTGTCGATCGCGGGCACGGATATCCGCGCGCCGCTGGCCAGCCAGTTGATACTCACGCCGGCCAAGGTCTTGCGCACGTATTCGCAGTACAACGAAATGGGCTATACGGCGTTTGCCCTGGCCGACGCGCAAACGCGGGGCATTCCCCGCCCGCTGCTGCCGGCCGATGCGAAGACGTTCAAGCTGCAGCTGGCGCCCGGCGCCGGCATCGACTCCTTCCAGTTCGAGGGCACGGGCAAGTTCGGCGCGGCCACGGGCGGCTTCGGCGGTACCGTGTCGGTGATCGCGGGCGGCCCCGAGGATCTTGAAATCATCGCCGACGGCGCACCCGCCACGCCGGGTTTTGGCGGCGTCACGCTGCATGCCCGCAGCCTGAACGCGATCGGCGCGGCGCGCATCGTCATCGGTTCCACGCCCATCATCAATTACGGACAGGGTGGCAACTACATCAGTTTTGGCACGGCGCAGGCACATAATATCTACCTGCGCCGCGGCGCCATCCTGGCGGCGCCGGAAGTGCTGCTGCTGGCGCGTGATCCCTGGAATATTCAGTGGACCGCCGGCCTGATCGATGTCGCGCCCGGCGCGGGTATCAACACGGTGGGACGCGGCAAGGCCGCATACGACTCCAGCGACGGTTTTATCTACCAGAGCAACGAGGGCATCCACATGCTGGCCGCCTCGAACGGCTTGATGAATGTGGCCCCGGTCGGCGGTTCGGCGCGGGGCGGCATCAGCATCGGCGTGTGCGGCGACGCCTGCGCCGGCACGGCCAGCCTGTACTCGGAAGGCACCTTGCTGATGTCGACGAACGGCAGTTTCGAGCTCGATAACTCGGCCCGCTATGGCACGCGCAACCTGAGCCTGGCGGTGGGCGCCATCAACATGGGCAGCAGCGAGGCGCTGGCGGCGGCCCAGGCCAGCGGCACGCGTTCCAGCGGCCTGGCCATGAACCAGGGCGTGCTGGAACGCCTGCTGCGCGGCGACACCAGCACGGGTGCGCCGGCCCTGCAGGCGTTGATGCTGAGCGCGGCCGACAGCGTCAATTTCTATGGCGACGTGGTGCTCGACACTTACGACAAGAGCACGGGGAAATCCACGCTGGAGCGCCTGGTGCTGACCACGCCGGCCATGTACGGCCAGGGCGGCGCCGATGCCGTGGCCACCATCCGCACGGCCAACCTGATCTGGGGCGGCGCCCTGTCGCCGGTCGGCAATGTGATCACGCACGGCGCCGGAACGGGCAGCGGCACCCTGAACCTGGAGGCGGAGCGCATCGATTTCGGTTTCGGCCCGTTCACGCAGCCGGCCGGCGTCGCCTCGTTCGACCGCCTGGCGCTGGGTTTTGGCAACGTCAACCTGAGAGCGTCGGGCCAGGTCACGGCCAACCACAAGGGCAGCCTGTCCGTCTACCAGGCGCAGGACGGCTACGAGACGGGCAAGGGCTACCAGTACAGCGGCGGCAAGCTGAACATCATCACGTCGCTGCTGACGGGCGAGGCCGGTTCCACGCACAGCTACACGGCGGGCGGCGCGCTGACGGTGGCGGCGCCGGCCGGCGTGGCGCCGGCCGCGCCCGTCAAGAACAACGATGGGCTTGGTGCTCAGCTGAGCTTGAAGGGTGACAGTGTCAGCGTGGCCACGGCCGTGGTGCTGCCGAGCGGCAAGCTCACCGTCAGCGCGCAGCATGACATCAGCGTGGCGGACGGCGCCCGCCTCGACCTGGCGGGCCGCAAGAGCACCTTCTTCGACGTGGATAAATACAGCTGGGGCGGCGACGTGACCCTGGACAGCCGCGCCGGCGACATCCGCCAGGGGGCGGGCGCCGTGATCGATCTGTCGGCCGAGCACAACCGCGCCGGCAGCCTGAAGGCCGTGGCGCTCGACGGCGCAGCCGGCATGGTGGACTTGCAGGGCAAGATATTGGGCGGCGCCAGCGGCAGCTACGACGCGGGCGGCACCATGGTGCCGTACAAGAAGGGCAGCGTGGACGTGCGCGCGCAGACCCTGGGCGCCGGTGGCACCCTGGACAGCCAGTTCGCGTCGCTCAACCAGCGCCTGACGGAAGGCGGCGTGACGGGCGCGCGCAGCTTCCAGCTGAAACGGGGCGACTTGACGATAGGCAATGAGGTCAAGGCGGGCGAAGTGCAGGTATCGCTTGACAATGGCCGCCTGACGGTGGCTGGCGTGATCGACGCCAGCGGCGAGCGCGTGGGTAGCATCCGCCTGGCCGGCAAGCATGGATTGACGTTGGCCGGCAACGCCGTGCTCGACGCGCATGGCACCGTCCTGCGCGTCGACAGCTATGGCAAGATCATCGACAGCCCGAACCGGGCCATGGTGGAACTGAATGCGGGCGAGGGCGTATTGAACCTGGCCGGCGGCGCGCAGATCGACGTGCGCCACGGCACGGCGGCCGTGGCCGGCAAGGGCAAGGGCGAATATGACGGCGCCGCACGCGGCACGGTGGAATTGAGCGCGCCGCGCCTGGGTAGCGGCGGCGCGCGCACGGATATTGACGCCGCCACCTTTGGCGACATCGCCATTGCAGCCGGCGGCGGCTTGACCATCCGCGGCGCGAAATCCATCGCCGTCAACGCCATGCAGCGCTACGACGACGCGGCCTACGCATTGGCGCCGGGCGCCAATGGACAGCCGGTGCAAGACCTGTCGGCCAGCGGCCGCCCCTACCAGGTGATCAACCAGGCGTATCTTGACAGCAAGCACGGGGACAGCACGGGTTTCATCGATGCGGCGCTGGCCAATACGAACTTGCGCAACGGCAAACTGGCGGGCCTGGCCACGGCCGCGTATGCCGATGCGCTGCATGTGCGTCCCGGCGTCGATATCGTCAGCAAGACGGCGGACGGTGACCTGGTGGTGCAGGGCGACCTGGACCTGTCGGGCATGCGCTACGCGAGCCTCAATCCCCGCTTCCAGCGCACGACCGTGCGCGGCTCGGGCGAGGTGGGCAGCCTGCTGCTGCGCGCCGGCGGCGATTTGAATATCTACGGCAGCATCAACGACGGCTTCGCGCCGCCGCCCGCCACCAAGGACGAGAACGGCTGGCGCCTGCTGCCGGGGCGCGACATCAATGGCAGCGACGTTATCGTGCCGGGCAAGGGCGTGACCGTGGCCGATGGCACGCTGTTCCCGGGCGGAATCGCGCTCAATTATGACCTGCCCATCAAGGGTTTCAATTTGATGGCCAATACGCGCCTGCCCGTGGCCGTGACCCTGGACCAGGCCATGATCGTGCCGGCTGGCACGGTGCTGGCGGCCGCCGTGCGCGACAGCGCCGGCAATATCGTCCACGCGGCCGGCACCTTGCTGGCCACGGAGCAGACCTTCACCGCCGGCATGCGTCTGGACGCCGGCAGTGTGCTCAGGCAAGCGGTGAAAGTGAGCGCCATGACCTGGCCCAAGGGCGTGCCGCTGCCCGGCGTGGTCGGTGAACGTTCGGTCTTTGTACTCGATGGCAAGCTGGCGCTGGCCGTAGGCTCGTTGATCCCGTCCGGCACCGACGTCAAGCTGTTGCCCGGCGTGGCGGCCATCGAGCTGCGTCCGGAAGTGGCGGGCAGCCAGGGCAAGCTGTGGGCCATCGCGCCCATGCTGGCCGAAGGCTCGCAAGCGTGGGGCATGCGCCTGGTGGCCGGCGCCGACCTGGACGGGGCCGACACGCGCGCCGTGCAGGCGCATCCCGCGCACGGCACCCTGCGCCTGGCCGACAGCCATTACGGCATGTACGGCATCTTGGTCCCGCCGAAGGGCGTGCAGTACTGGAGCAAGGAAGCGGGAGAGCAGGGCATCGAAGGCATCGTGGCGGGCGAACCGATTTCCGAGGAATTTCTCAATCAGAACGGCACCACGATTGCGACGTTCTGCGCCGACACCCCCAGCTGGTGCGATCTGAGGGTGTCCTACGTGTGGACCAAAGAAGGCGCGGAAGAGTTTGCCGACCCCAAAACCAAGGAGGGCGACCTGCTCGATCCGGTGGCGCTGGGCTGGCCCACCATTTGCGAGGAGAATCCCACCTGGTGCGGTACGCCGAACCCCACGTTCGACTACAAGGCGAGCAGCCTGCGCCACAGCGTGCTGCGCACGGGCACGGGCGACCTGGACCTCGTCAGCGGCGGCGACCTGCGCATGGACAGCCTGTATGGCGTGTACACGGCGGGCATGTCGTCTTCGCCGACGGCGGCCGGCGATCCGTACAACCTGCCGCGCTCGCGCAATGCGAACGGTACGGTGCTGGGCAACCCCGACGGCGCGCATGAACGCCTGGTCGATGGCGGCACCGACAGCATCTACCGGGCATGGTATCCGGACCAGGGCGGCAATCTGCTGCTGAAGGTGGCGGGTAACTTGAGCGGCTCGTTGCTCAACGCCTCGAGCGCCAGCAACGAGCGTCCCGTCAGCAAGGATGGCCTGGCCGATTCGGTGCCGGTGGGCAACTGGCTGTGGCGACAGGGCAGCGGCGGCGTGGCCACGGGCGGCCCGGCCCAGCCGACGGCGTGGTGGATCAACTTCGGCAGCTATATGCGCCGCGATACCCTGGCCGACACCGTGCTGGGCTTTACGGGCTTCGGTACCCTGGGCGGCGGCAATGTGCGCGCCGAAGTGGCGGGTGATGCGGGCGTGCAGACGCTGCTGACGGGCAGTTCCTATAACGCCAACATCAATCCCCGTTCGCAGGGCTTGCTGCTGGCCGTGGGCAGCACGGGCCGCGTGCAGGCCGACGGCAGCCTGCTGCTGACGGGCGGCGGCGACCTCGACCTGGTCGTGGGCGGTGCGCTCAATCCCGCCAGCATGCCCGGCGGAGGCTATCTGAATGGCGCGCTGGTCGACTTGCGGGGCCACGCGGAAACGTCGGCCGCACAGCTGGGTAGCCTGGCGCTGCAGTACGGTTCGCAGCCTACGCAGCACGTACCGCTGGAAACGCGGGCCTATGATGCCTTCACGGCCACGCGCGCCACGCCGCGGGGCGGCATGATCCTGGTACCCGGCGACGCCACCTTCAGCGTGGCGACCCTGGGCGACCAGGCGCTGCAGGATGTGGCCGACCCCGGCCGCGTGTCCCTGCCCAATGCCACGCCGTTCACCGGCCCGTCCGGAGAGCAGGGCTACGGCTACAGCTGGTTCAGCCTGTGGACGCCGCGCACGGCGCTCGACCTGTTCTCTGCCGGCGGCAACATGACTCCGCTGAGCGGGTCGCTTGGCACGGCCACCGACCTGGCCATCGTCTACCCGTCCATCGTGCGGGCCGCGGCGCCGCATGGCAGCTTGTATTACGGTAAAGCAATTGTCGACGCGAATGCCGCCACCAGTTATGCGGATCCGCTGGTGCTGGCGCCATCGCCCAATGCGCAGCTGCAGTGGCTCGCCGGCGATTCCATCTATGCGGGCGGCTATGCCGTCAGCCAGTCCGGTGCTGCCGCCGACAGCATCGCCACGCCGTTCAAGCCTGGCTTTACGGGCTGGGATATCAGGACTTACGTGACCGATCCCCTGGCTGCCAATATCTCAAGCAAGGGGGCGCCAGCAACGAAATGGAACTTCCCGCTGTTTGCCTTCGGACCGAATTCCTCGGCCGGCCCTGCGAACAGCGGTACGCAGGCCGCCCGCATCTATGCCGCCACGGGCGACCTGGTGGGCGTGAATAGCGGCCGCATCATCGAGTTTACCGATGCCGCGCATGCGGGCATCACCTGGTACGAGGGGGGGCAAGCCGTGTGGATGAAGGCGGGACGCGATATCGTCAGCAGCGGCACGGCGCAGCTGGAAGCCGTGGATGGCACTGCCGTCGGCGAGATGCGCTTCAGGATTCTCAGCAACCTTTTCGTGCACAATAATGCATATGACGTATCGGTGGTCTCGGCCGGGCGCGATATCCTGGGCAGCTCCTTCAACGTGGCCGGTCCCGGCACGCTGGACATCAGCGCGGGCCGCAACATCTTGATGCAGGACAAGGGCAGCGTCGTCAGCCTCGGTCCCGTCGTGACGGGAGACAAGCGTCCGGGCGCCGGCATCGCCATGCAGGCAGGCGTGGGAGCGGCCGGCCTCGATTACCTGCGCTTCGTCAAGCCGTATCTGGACCCCGCGAACGTGGCGCAGAAGGGCGTGCCGCTGGCGGACCAGGCGGGCAAGGTGGTGAAAGCGTACGACAGCGAATTGGCAACCTGGCTCGGTGAGCGCTACGGCTTCAAGGGCACGGCGGCCGAGGTGCTGGCTTTCTACCTGGCCTTGCCCGAGCCGCAGCAGCGCGTGTTCGCCCGCACCGTGTATTTCGCGGAACTGAAGGCGGGCGGGCGCGAGTACAACGATGCGGAAAGCTCGCGTTATGGCAGCTTCTTGCGCAGCCGCAACGCCATCGCGGGCCTGGCGCCGGCCACGGACGCCAGCGGGAAGGCGATGTCGTATGCGGGCGATATCGTCATGTACCGCGGCACGTATGCCGCCTACAATCCGCTTTCGCTGAACTATGACCGCATCGTTCCCCGCAGCGGCTACGTGCACACGAATTTCGGCGGCGATATCGAGCTGCTGACGCCGGGCGGCAAGCAGGTGCTGGGCATCGAAGGCGAGGCGCCGCCGTCGACGTCGGGCGTCATCACCAAGGGCGGCGGCAATATCGACCTGTTTTCGCACGGCAGCATCCTGCTGGGCCAGAGCCGCATCATGACGACGTTTGGCGGCGACATCCTGGGCTGGTCGTCGGAAGGCGACATCAACGCGGGGCGCGGTTCGAAGTCGACCATCGTCTACACGCCGCCCAAGCGCGTGTATGACAACTGGGGCAACGTGACCCTGTCGTCGGACGTGCCCAGCACGGGCGCCGGCATCGCCACCCTGGCGCCGATCGCGGAAGTGCCGGCCGGCGACGTGGACCTGCTGGCGCCGCTGGGCACCATCGACGCGGGCGAGGCGGGCATCCGCGTCTCGGGCAACGTCAACCTGGCCGCGCTGACGGTGGTGAACGCGGCCAACATCCAGGTCAAGGGCGAATCCAAGGGCATGCCGACGGTGGCGTCCGTCAACGTGGCGGCCATGACGAACGCCAGCGCGGCCGCTTCCCAGGCCACGGCGGCGGCGCAGGACGTGGTGCAGCGCGAGCGCGCCGCCACCCGTTCCGCGCAGCCATCCGTGTTCACGGTGCGCGTGCTGGGCTTTGGCAGCGAGGCGCCGCCCGACAGCGCGCAAGCGGCGCCGCAGGACGGCGCGCGCATCGAGGCGGCCGACTACAACCCGCGCAGCGCCGTGCGCGTGCTGGGACTGGGGACGTTGCCGGAATCGGCCATGCGCCAGCTGACGGCGCAAGAGCGCAGCAGGTTGTCGCCATGATGGCCGGCATGGCTGGCGCCTTGCCCTTGCGCATGGCAGGTGCCATGCGGCAGGCAGGCATGGCCTGGTACCGGCCCGCCATCCGGCCCCGCATGCAGGCGGCCAACGATATGGCGCCCGTGCCAACGTCGGCGCCATGGCAGGGCGCCCGGCTGCAGGCTGTGTTGGAAAACAATTACGCGGCCCTGCACCGGCGCCTGACGCGCCACCTGGGCTGCGCCGAGCTGGCCAGCGACAGCCTGCACGACGCCTGGCTGCGCCTGGGCGCGCTGACGGCCGGGGAAGGCGCGGCGCTGGCGCACAGCCCCGTCGCCTATGTGTTTCGCGTGGCGTGCAACGCGGCCATGGACAGCCTGCGGCGCAACCGCGCCTGGCTGTATGCGGACGAGGGCGATGGGGATGGCGCTGGCGGCCTCGTCGATTTCCTCGCCGATACGGCGGCCGGGCCTGAACGCCTGGCCGAACTGCAGGCCGACGTGCGCCGGCTGGCGCAAGCCGTCGACTTGCTGCCGCGGCGCCACCGGCAAGTGCTCGAAGCGCTGCGCGTGGACGAGCTGACCCGCCAGGAAGTGGCCGAGCGGCACGATATGTCGCTGCGCAACGTCGATACGGCCTTGCGCCAGGCGCTCGACCATTGCGCCCGCCACACGGGCTACGCGGCGCAGGGCGGCGTCGGCACGCCCCGGCGCGGTTTGCGCTTGCGCAAAGGATAGGCGCCAAGCGGGGTTCTGCGTTCGTTCGCGTACAGACGCGTAACCATCCTGCCGCCAGACTGCTGCTTCGGGCCTGCATGCGCCCACCCAGCCAGTCCACAGCCAGGAGGAAGCGCGAGATGACAGATTGTAATCACATCAATGCCGGCAGGCGCGGCTTGCTGATCGCCGGCGCGCTGTCGGCCACGGCGGTGGCCGTGCCCGGCGTGACGGGGGCAGCCGAAGCGGCCCATAGTGCGGCCCAATCCGGACAGGCGCCGCCCGTCCTGATGAAAGTCAGCCTGAACGTCAATGGCCAGCGCCACAGCCTGGAACTCGACACGCGCACCACCTTGCTCGACGCCTTGCGCGAACACCTGCACCTGACGGGAACCAAGAAAGGCTGCGACCACGGCCAGTGCGGCGCCTGCACCGTCATGCTCGACGGCCAGCGCATCAATGCCTGCCTCACTCTTGCCGTGATGCATGACGGCGCGAAAGTCACCACCATCGAGGGGCTGGGCACGCCGGAGAAACTGCATCCGATGCAGGCCGCCTTCATCGCGCATGACGGTTATCAATGCGGCTACTGCACGCCGGGGCAGATCTGTTCGGCCGTCGCCGCGCTGGGCGAGATCCGCCAGGGTATCCCCAGCCACGTCAGCGCGGACTTGAACGCGGCCCCCTCGGTGACGCCCGAAGAATTGCGCGAACGCATGAGCGGCAACCTGTGCCGCTGCGGCGCGTATTCCAACATCATCGAAGCCATCACCGAGGTGGCGGGGAGGCCGGCATGAGAGTGTTCAGCTATCAAAAGCCCGCCACGCCGGCCGAAGCGGCGGCGGCCGCCTTGACTACGCCCGGCGCCCGTTTCATCGCGGGCGGCACGAATCTGCTCGATCTGATGAAGCTGGAAATCGAGACGCCCACGCATTTGATCGACGTCAATGGCCTGGCGCTGGACAAGGTGGAGACGACGAAGGACGGCGGCTTGCGCATCGGCGCCCTCGTGCGCAACACGGCCCTGGCCGCGCACGCCACGGTGCGGCGCGACTACGCCGTGCTGTCGCGCGCCTTGCTGGCCGGCGCCTCGGCGCAACTGCGCAACAAGGCGACGACGGCCGGCAACCTGCTGCAGCGCACGCGCTGCCCGTATTTCTATGACACGAACCAGGCCTGCAACAAGCGCGTGCCGGGCAGCGGCTGCTCGGCCATAGCCGGCTTCAGCCGGCCGCTGGCCATCCTGGGCGGCAGCGAGGCTTGCATCGCCACGCACCCGAGCGACATGGCCGTGGCCATGCGCGTGCTCGACGCCGGCATCGACACGGTACGGGCCGACGGCAGCACGCGCACCATCCCCATCGCCGACTTCTACCGCTTGCCGGGCAGCACGCCGCAGCTGGAAACGGTGCTGCAGCCCGGCGAGCTGATCACCAGCGTCACCTTGCCCCGGCCCGTGGGCGGCACGCACGTCTACCGCAAGGTGCGCGACCGCGCCTCGTATGCGTTCGCGCTGGTATCCGTGGCGGCCATCATCTTGCCCGATGGCACCGGCAGGCTGGCCTTGGGCGGCGTCGCGCCGCAGCCGTGGAGAATTGCCGCCGCCGAGCAGGCGATACCCGCTGGCGCGGCCGCCGTGAGCGAACGCCTGCTGGCCGGCGCCAGGCCGACGGCCGACAACGGCTTCAAGCTGATCCTGGCGCAGCGCACCGTGGCGTCCGTACTGGCGCAAGCGCAAGCGAAGAAAGGTTAAAGCCATGAAATTCACGACACCCGCCACCACCAATCCCATCGACCAGCTGAAAGTCGTGGGCCGCCCCACGGACCGCATCGACGGCCCCATGAAAACCACGGGCACGGCGCCGTACGCGTATGAACAGAACAAGGCCGCGCCGCATGCCGCCTACGGCCACGTCGTCGGCGCGGCGATTGCCAAGGGGCGCATCGCTTCGATCGACACCAGCGCGGCGCGGCGGGCACCTGGCGTGCTGGCCGTGGTGACGGCGGAATCGGCGGGCAAGCTGGGCAAAGGCAAGATGAACACGGCTACCTTGCTGGGCGGGCCGGAGATCGAGCATTACCACCAGGCCATCGCGCTGGTGGTGGCGGAAACGTTCGAGCAAGCGCGCTCGGCCGCGCAGTTGCTCGACGTCAAGTATGTCGAGCAGCCGGGCGCCTTCGACCTGGCCAAGGCCAAGGGCAGCGCGGCCAAGCCGAAGGATGGCAAGCCCGACAGCAAGACGGGCAATTTCGCCAGCGCCTATGCCCATGCCCCCGTGCGGCTGGATGCGACCTACACGACGCCTGACCAGTCGCACGCCATGATGGAGCCGCACGCCTCGATTGCCGCCTGGGAGGGCGATCAATTGACGGTGTGGACGGCAAACCAGATGGTGGACTGGGGCCGGGGCGACCTGGCCCGCACTTTGGACATACCGAAAGACAAGGTGCGCATCGTCTCGCCCTACATCGGCGGCGGTTTCGGCGGCAAGCTGTTCGTGCGCGCGGAAGCCTTGCTGGCAGCGCTGGGCGCGCGCGCCGCGCAGCGTCCCGTCAAGGTCGCCTTGACGCGGCCCTTGATGTTCAACAACACGACGCACCGGCCCGCCACCATCCAGCGCCTGCGCCTCGGCGCCACGCGCGACGGCAAGATCACGGCCATCGGCCATGAATCGTGGTCCGGCGACTTGAAGGGCGGCCAGCCGGAAACGGCCGTGATGCAGACGCGCCTGCTGTACGCGGGTGCCAACCGCATGACGGCCATGCGCCTGGCCGTGCTCGACTTGCCAGAAGGCAACGCCATGCGCGCGCCGGGCGAGGCACCGGGGCTGATGGCGCTGGAAATCGCCATGGACGAGCTGGCGGAGAAATTGAAAATGGACCCCATCGTCCTGCGCATCCTGAACGACACGAAAGTGGACCCGGAAAAGCCCGGGCGGCCGTTTTCCCAGCGCCGGCTGATCGATTGCCTGCGCACGGGCGCCGTGGAATTCGGCTGGAAGGAGAGGTCAACGCAGCCGGGCACGCGGCGCGACGGCCGCTGGCTGGTGGGCATGGGCGTGGCCGCCGCCTTCCGCAACAACCTCGTCATGCAGTCCGCCGCCAGGGTGCGCCTGGACGGCAACGGCATCGTGACCGTGGAAACGGACATGACGGACATCGGCACGGGCAGCTACACCATCATCGCCCAGACGGCGGCGGAAATGCTGGGCGTGACCTTGAACCGGGTCGTCGTGCGCCTGGGCGACTCGGATTTTCCCGTCTCGGCCGGTTCGGGCGGGCAGTGGGGCGGCAACAGCTCGACGGCCGGCGTGTACGCGGCTTGCGTGCGCCTGCGCCAGGCCATCGCCGGCAAGCTGGGCTTCGACGAGAAAGAAGCGCGCTTTTCCGATGGACAGGTGAGCCAGGGCGAGCGCAGCGTGCCGCTCGCTGCCGCCGCCTACCATGGCGACGTCGTCGCGGAAGACCACATGGAATACGGCGATCTCGACAAGAAATTCCAGCAATCGACGTTCGGCGCGCATTTCGTGGAAGTGGGCGTGGACGGCGACACGGGCGAAGTGCGCGTGCGCCGCATGCTGGCCGTGTGCGCGGCCGGCCGCATCCTGAACCCCAAAGCGGCGCGCAGCCAGGTGATCGGCGCCATGACCATGGGCGTGGGCGCGGCCCTGATGGAGGAACTGGCGGTCGACCGGCGCCGCGGCTTCTTCGTCAACCACGACCTGGCCGGCTACGAAGTGCCCGTGCACGCCGACATCCCGCACCAGGATGTCATTTTTCTCGACGAAACGGACCCCATGTCCTCGCCCATGAAAGCCAAGGGCGTGGGCGAGCTGGGCATCTGCGGCGTGGCGGCGGCCATCGCCAATGCCGTCTACAACGCCACGGGCGTACGGGTGCGCGACTATCCGCTGACCCTCGACAAGTTGCTGCGGGGGCTGCCCGTGATGGCTTAGCGCCCGCGCCGCCGCGCGCGTGACAAAGCGTGTATTTTTGGTAATTTTCAAGTGCTATGCTCGGAACGCATGCTGCGGGGCAAGTTCCCTCTCCGCAAGGCCATGCCGCCAGGAGAATGCATGAACAACTCATCAATGCCGCCGCGGATACTCATCGTCGATGACGAGCTGGCGCACGTGCGCGCGCTGTGCGACACCTTGCGCGGCCAGGCGTACGACACGACGGGGCTCGCGTCGGGCGAGGCGGCGCTGGCCCTGCTGGCCGTCGAATCGTTCGACTTGCTGCTGGTCGACCTGATGATGCCGGGCATGAACGGCATCGCCGTGGTGGAAGCGGCGCGCAAGATCGATCCCGACCTGGCTTGCATCATCATGACGGGCGAAGGCACGATCGCTTCGGCCGTGCAAGCGATGAAGGCGGGCGCGCTCGATTATGTCGTCAAGCCGTTCAAGGTGTCGGGCATCCTGCTGATACTGGCGCGGGCGCTGGAAACGCGCCAGCTGCGCATCGCCAATGCGCGCCTGGAGCTGTTGCTGCGCCAGCACACGGCCGAACTCGACGCCATGAACCGGGATTTGCGGCTGGCGCGCGAAGTGGCCGAGCGGGCGAACCAGGAAAAGACCAATTTCCTGGCCAGCATGAGCCACGAGCTGCGCACGCCGCTCAACGCCATCCTGGGCTTTTCGCAGATGCTGACGTCCGATTCCATTCCCTCGACGGCGCAGGAAAAGAAAACCTTCGCCTCGCACATTTTCGGCGCCGGCCGGCATTTGCTGACCCTGATCAACGATATCCTCGACATCGCCAAAATCGAGTCGGGCAATCTGTCGCTGTCGATGGAGTCCGTGGGCCTGGCCGACATCTACCACGAGTGCTGGCAAATGATGGAGCCGCTGGCGCGCAAGCGCGGCATCACTCTGACGTTCGTCGAGGCGGGCAGCATGCACGTGCTGGCCGACCGCACGCGCCTCAAGCAGGTGCTGCTCAACCTGCTGTCGAACGCCGTCAAGTACAACCGCGAACAGGGCGAGATCCACGTCGATTGCCAGCCCGTCGATGCGCACCAGCTGCGCCTGTCCGTGCGCGACACGGGCGGCGGCTTGAGCGCCGCGCAGATCGAGGCGCTGTTCCAGCCCTTTAACCGCCTGGGACGCGATGCGCGCGACGAGGAGGGAACGGGCCTGGGGCTGGTGGTCAGCAAGCGCCTGGCCGAAGCCATGCAGGCCAGGCTGGGCGTGGCCAGCACGCCCGGGCGCGGCAGCACCTTCTGGCTCGATATCGCCAGTTGCCCCGCGCGCCAGCCGCTGCAGGAGAGTCCGCGCCTGCCCGCCATCGTCCGGCCCGCTGAAACGATGCCCCTGCCGGACCGCAAGACGCTGCTGTATGTGGAAGACAATCCCCTGAACGTGACCCTGGTGGCGGGCCTGATCCATTTTCGCCCCGATCTCGACCTGCTGTCGGCCGGCGACGGTCAGGCGGGCCTGGACATGGCGCGCCGCCACCTGCCGCAGCTGATCCTGATGGACAGCGATCTGCCCGACATCAGCGGCACGCAAGTCATGCAGCTGCTGCGTGCCGATGCCCGCACCGCGCATATCCCCGTCATCGCCCTGACGGCCGTGGCCGGGCCGGGCGATATCCGCCAGGGGCTGGCGGCGGGCTTCTACCGCTATCTGACCAAGCCGATCGACGTGGTGGCGTTTTCCGAGGCCATCAACAGCGCGCTGGAGTCGGCCACGGCGCAGTGCAGCGCATGAACGGCCCGGCGCCAATGCGGCGGGCGGCCTGGCTGGCGACCGCACTGCTGCTGGTGGCGCTAGCCGCCGCGGCCTTCTGGCGGCTCGCCGCCCGTCCCGCGCCGCCGGCCGGCGCCGTGGAAGTGCTGCGCCTGGCCGTGAATGCGGAATACGTGGGCAGTTGCCCCGTGCTGGCCGCGCGCAGCCAGGGCTATTTCGCGCGCGAGGGCATCGACGCGCTGCTGCAGCCGTATTCATCGGGCAAGGCGTCGCTGGAAGCCGTGCTGCAGGGCGAGGCCGAGCTGGGCACCGTGTCCGATATTCCCGTGGTGCTGGCCAGCCTGCAGAAGCAGTCCGTCGTCATCATCGCCAGCATCTTCGAGGCCGAGCGCGACCACGGCATCGTGGGGCGCCTGGACCGCGGCGTGTCCACGCCCGCCAGCCTGAAGGGCAAGCACATCGGCGTGACCCTGGGCACGTCCGGCCAGTTCGCGCTCGATGCCTTCTTGAACCGCCAGAAGCTGCTGCCCGCCGAAGTCACCGTGAGCAACTACGCGCCGCAGCAGCTGGCCGGGGCGCTGGCGCGGGGCGAGGTCGACGCGGCGGCCGGCTGGGAACCGTTCCTGACGGGCATGACGCATGCCATCGCGGGCAAGGCGGCCATCTTCTATGGCGAGGATGTGTATGCGGGCCTGTTCAACGTGGCCGGCACGGGCGACTATGTGCGCAGCCACCCGGCGACGATGCGCAAGGTGCTGCGCGCGCTGCTCGCCGGCGCGCGCTTTTGCCGGGACGAGCCCGATGCCGCGCGCGCGCTGTTTGCCAACGCGTCGGCCAGCGAGGCGGCGCGCCTGCGGGCGGCCTGGCATGGTTATCAGTTCGGCATCGTGCTCGACCAGGGCCTGCTGCTGGCGCTGGAAGACGAGGCGCGCTGGGCCATCAGGAACCGCCTGGCCGGGAACGGCGAGATGCCGAACTTCCTCGATGCCGTCTACCTGGACGGCCTGGAAGCCGTGGCGCCGTCGGCCGTGACGGTCATCCATTGAGAAGGCCACCGTGAAAATCGTTACGCGCTTCAAGCTGGCCGAACTGTTTTGCGTGGCGCTCGTGGCCATCATCGTCGCCGTGCTGTTTTCCACCAGCATGGCGACGCAGCGCGAACTGGCGAAGAACAAGGCGGCGGCCGACATCCTGCAAGCCGTCACCTCGCTGCGCTACCTGTTGATCGAATATGCGCTGCACCATGGCGCGCGCACGCAGGCCCAGTGGCAGCGGCGCAGCGAGTCGCTGTCCACGGGGCTGCTGGCCACGCCCGCCTTCAACGGCGGCGAGGAACGCGCGCTGCTGCGCGAATTGCAGGGTGACCTGGTCCGCGTTGGCAGCCTGTTCCAGCTGTTTGTCGCAAATCACCGCGAGCTGGGGCAGGACCCGCAGCGGCGCGAGGTGCTGAGCGAGCTGGAGTCGCGCCTGTCCGGCCAGATCATGGGCAAGGTGCAGGGCATGATCGCCGATGCGATGCGGCTGTCCGAATTGAGCCGGCAAGGCGTGCTCGATGCGCAGCAGCGGGCCAACGTGGCCGTGATACTGTTCGGCGGCCTGATCATCGCGCTGGTGGCCGGCCTGATTTACTTCACCATGACCAGCGTCACGGGGCCGCTGGAAAGGCTGCGCCAGGGCACCCTGATCGTCGGCGCCGGCAAGCTCGATTTTGCGCTCGGCGTGCATACGAAAAATGAAATCGGCGACCTGGCGCGCGCCTTCGACGGCATGACGGACAAGCTGCGGCGCACCACCGTCTCGCGCGACGAGCTGGCGCACGCGAATGCCGCCCTGGAAACGCAGATCGCCGAGCGCCAGCTGGCCGAGCGCAAGGTGCATGAACAGCTCGAGCGCCTGAACCTGCTGCAGCAGATCACGCGCTCGATCGGCGAGCGGCAGGACTTGCGCAGCATCTTCCAGGTGGTGGTGCGCAGCCTGGAAGAGCAGCTGCCCATCGATTTCAGCTGCATCTGCCTGTACGAACCGTCCGCGCACGCGCTGCAGGTGACGTGCGTGGGCGTGCGCAGCGAGGCGCTGGCGCTGTCGTTCATGATGAGCGAACACGCGCACATTCCCATCGACGAGAATGGCCTGTCGAGCTGCGTGCGCGGCAAGCTCGTGTATGAAGCCGACATCGCCGAAGTGGCGTTTCCGTTTCCGCAGCGGCTGGCGCAAGGGGGGCTGCGGGCCCTCGTCATGGCGCCGCTGCTGGCTGAAAACACGGTCTTCGGCATCCTCATCGTGGCGCGCCGCGCCGCGCACAGCTTTACCAGCGGCGAATGCGAATTCCTCAGCCAGCTGAGCGAGCACGTGGCGCTGGCCGCCAACCAGGCGCAGCTCTACGGCGCGCTGCAGCGCGCGTATGACGATTTGCGCCAGACGCAGCAGTCGGTGATGCAGCAGGAACGCCTGCGCGCGCTGGGGCAGATGGCCAGCGGCATCGCGCACGACATCAATAACGCCATTTCGCCCGTGGCCCTGTACACGGAATCGTTGCTGGAGACGGAAACCAATCTCAGTCCGCAGGGCCGGCATTGCCTGGAAGTGATCGAACGCGCCATCGACGACGTGGCCGCCACCGTGGCGCGCATGCGCGAATTCTACCGTCAGCGCGAACCGCAGCTGGCGCTCTCGCCCATCGACGCCAACCTGGTGGTGCAGCAGGTGCTGGACCTGACGCGCGCGCGCTGGAGCGACATGCCGCAGCAGCGCGGTATCGTCATCGCCCTGCGCACGGAGCTGGCGGACGGCTTGCCCATGCTGCCGGGCAGCGTGGGCGAAATCCGCGAAGCGCTGACGAACCTGGTCTTCAACGCCGTCGACGCCATGCCGGAAGGCGGCACCCTGAGCGTGCGCACCAGCTGCGCTGGCGCGGCGGGAGAGGCGGCGCGGCAGGTGCGCATCGAAGTGGCCGACACGGGCGTCGGCATGGACGACAATACGCGCCGCCGCTGCCTGGAGCCGTTTTTCACCACCAAGGGCGAGCGGGGCACGGGCCTGGGCCTGGCCATGGTGTACGGCATGATGGAGCGCCATGGCGCCAGCATCGACATCGTCACGGCGCCGGGGCAGGGCACGGCGGTGCGCCTCGATTTCCCCGCCTGCGCCGCGCACGAGGGGATGGAAGCGCCCGACACGGCCCACCTTGTGCCGCCGCGCCTGCGCATCCTGGTGGTGGACGACGACCCGATGGTGCTCAAGTCCCTGCGCGACATCCTGGAAATCGATGGCCACGACGTGGTGTCGGCCGATGGGGGCCAGGCCGGCATCGACTGCTTCCTCGCCGCGCGCGACAGGCACGAGGAGTTCGCGGTGGTCATCACGGACCTGGGCATGCCCCACGTGGACGGGCGCAAGGTGGCCAGCGCGGTGCGCCAGTGCTCGCCGGCCACGCCCATCATCATGCTCACGGGCTGGGGCCAGCGCCTGGCGGCCGACAGCGACTATCCCGAACACGTCAACTGCGTGCTGGGCAAGCCGCCCCGGCTGAAGGAATTGCGGCGTGCCCTGAATGCGGTCATTTCGACGGGGTAGGGGGAGGGAAGGGCAAGGCTGTCAGCGCCTTGCCGGCTTGCTGGCAGGGGGCACTATACTTTCGTGCAAGTCGTTTCGGTAATATCCAGGTTCGCGGCCTTGCCGCTGGCATCCGAGAAGACCGTGTCATACAGGAATTGTACCGCGTAATCTTTCACCACCAGGTTGCCGCTGGCATTCAGGCGGAATTCCCGGCCCCGTCCAATCGGCGCATCTTGCGTGCTATAAATGCCGGCATAGCCGATTTTATCGGCAAGGTGGATCACCGGATAGATGCGGTCGTTGACCAATCGGCTGGCAAGATTGCCGGCGCCGCCATAATGCGCGGTATCGGGGCCGGTGATGATGCCCTGGTTTAAGGATAGCGTTTGTGCCGATGCCCCCAGATAAGGGTAGTAGGCGAGGCCCGATATCTGCAAGGTATCGCCGGCGCCGGCGGCGATCTGTCCCAGCGTTGGCGAGCCAGTTGCGCATTTCCACTTGCCGTCCAATGTACCGCTGCTGATGGCCGCGGTGACCGATGGCGCGGGTGCGGCATCGCCACCACCTCCGCCGCCGCCACAGGCGGAGAGCGTGGTTGCAAGTAGAGTGATAATAATTTTTTTCATAGTAGGATCAGTGATGCCGGCAAGGCGTGCCGTGGCGCGCCGTGATTCTACGGATATTTCCACAGGGGAAACTCACGAATTGTCACATGGCTCAATGTCAATGGGAACGCTGGCTCGGCATCGAAATCATGGTCTTTCCGCTATACTGGCCCCCCCATATTGCCGCCACTATCCGAAGATCACCATGGACCTGAGTACCCACGCCGCCGTCGTCAATTGCGAAGCGTATCGCGACGGCAGGAAAATCGCCCATTTCGACATCGACAAGGTGGGCGACTTTCTCGGCGACCCCGATTGTTTCGTCTGGATCGGCATGGCCAGCCCCGACGCCACGGCCATGCAGGCGCTGCAAGCGGCCTTCGGCTTGCACGAACTGGCCGTCGAGGATGCGCAGGGCGCGCATGAGCGGCCCAAGCTGGAAGAGTACGGCGACACCCTGTTCATGGTGATGCACACGGCCACCCTCGATGGCGACGCCATCGTCTACGGCGAAACCCATGTCTTTCTCGGCCCCCGCTTCATCATCACGGTGCGCCACGGCCCCTCGGCCGGCTATGCGAAGCTGCGCGAGCGCAAGGAAAGCGTGCCCGAGAAGCTGGCCAGCGGCCCCGGCTACGTGCTGTATTCCATCATCGATTTCATCGTCGACCAGTACCAGCCCTGCATCGACCATTTGCAGGCCCGCTTCCAGCACTACGAACTGCAGCTGTTCAAGCCCAGTTTGAGCGAAGACAAGCTGCAGGATTTCTACCAGCTCAAGACGGAGCTGCTCAAGCTCGATGCGGCCGTCAATCCCCTGCACGACATCTGCACCCAGCTGATCCGTTTCCATGGCGATATCGTGCCCAAGGAAAACCGCATCTATTACCGCGACATCCTCGACCACGTCAAACGGGTCACGCACACGGCGGGGCAGATGCGCGAGCTGGTCAATTCGGCCATGCAGGTGGCGCTGGGACAGATTTCGATCCGCCAGAACGAGGTCGTCAAGCGCCTGGCCGCCTGGGCCGCCATCCTGGCCGTGCCCACCATGGTCTTCAGCCTGTACGGCATGAACTTCGAATTCATGCCGGAACTGAAGTGGCGCGGCAGCTATCCGGCCGTGATCGTCGTCATCATCGCCGGCTGCTACTGGCTGCACCGGCGCCTGAAGCGCGAAGGCTGGCTGTAGCGGCGGCCATGCAAATATTGGAGAGTTTTGCCGCGCCATCAGCTGCTACGATGAAACTGTCCCGGTGGATGCGCTCGATGGCAGGTGAATGAACCTCCTTGGCGTGGATAGCGGTCCGGCCGGCGCTGCACCCCAGAGCCGCCGGTGCGGACCACATTGCCTGTCCGACGCCACAAGGCTCCTGGTTTTCAGGAGCCTTTTTTTGCCCGTGCCGCTTATGCCTGCGCCACCGCGCCGGCCGCCTCCAGGATCAGCGCCGCCACCTCGACCGGGCGCGAAGCCAGCGACGCATGGCTGGCGTTGAGCGTGATGACTTTGCGCGCTTGCAGGCGCGCGGCCATGCGCTCCTGGTTGACGGGGGAAATCATGCGGTCGGCGCTGGAAATCTGGTACCAGCTGGGTTTGTGTTTCCAGGCCGGGTCGCCGACGGTGTCGCCGAAGGTGCTGGCCAGCGGCGCTTTCTGCACCACGCCCAGCACGGCGCCTTCTTCCGCATCGAGGTCCTGGCAAAAGCTGTCATGGTATTGCTCGGGCTTGACCCACAGATAGCCGTCGCTGTCGCCTTCCAGGTTGGCCGCGCCCAGGGGCGGGTGTTCCTGCGTGATGCTGCCCGGACTTTCGCCAGCGTCGGGGGCGAAGGCGGCGATGTACACGAGGCCCGCCACATTCGGCGCATTGCCGGCCACGCTGATGACGGCGCCGCCATAGGAGTGTCCCACCAGCAATACCGGGCCAGCCACCTGCGCCACCATCTTGCGCGTGCGCTCGGCGTCGTCGGCCAGCGACGTCAAAGGCAGTTCGACGGCGCGGATGGCCGTGTGGCCCTGGCGCCGCAATTCGAGGATGACGCGGCTCCAGTGGGCGGCGCCGCCCCAGAAACCGTGGACGAGGACGATGGTGACTGGCTGGCTCATGCGGATACTCCTTATGGCAAAGGAAACAGCGGAGACCGCACAGTTGCAAAGGAGTAACGGCGCGGCGGACAGGTGCGCATCCATTGTAGACCTTCGGGCGCCGCCGCCATCGTTGCCTTACTTTTCCCAGTGCATGGCATCGATGGCGGCCACCACCGTGGATTCATATTCGATGAAGAAATCGCTGTGGAAGCCGTTGCGGATGAGCAGATGGGTGCAGCCGGGCAGGGCGGCGGCCAGACGCTCGCCATCGGCCAGGCGCAGCGGGCGGAAAACGTCGAAAAATGTCAATCCGTCGGCCACGATCCGGGGATCGGACCGCGGCGACAGCCATGGCAGCAGGTTGCCCACGGTGCCGGGGTCGACGGTGATGACCAGGGCCGGGGCGCGCACGCGGCGGTAGTCGGGCGAAAAATTGTGCGCCGCCTTGCCCATGGCCCTGGCGATGGCGGGCGGCGTATTCGGCCGCACGGAACCGTCGGGCAGCACTTCCAGGGCATCGCGCCAGTTCGCTTCCAGCGCGGGCCACCAGTGCTTGTTGATCTGCCTGGCATAGGCGATCGAGGCCGCCATCGACGCCAGGTCGGCCGGTCCGGGCTCCGGAGCCTCGAAGGACAGCCTCTCGCTTTCCTCGTCTTCGCCGCCGCTGGCCAGGTAATCGAAGGTCGTGTCCAGGTACACGAGTCCGCGCACGCGTCGCGGATGGCTGCCGGCGAACAGCGTCACCTCGTTGCCTGCGATGGAATGGCCGGCCAGGATGATGCGCTCGATCTGCAGGGCGTCGAGCACGGCCAGCAGGTCGGCCACCAGGGTGGCGGGCGCATATGTCATATCGTTGGCGTCGTTCACCGGCAGCGGCTTGCCGGAGGAACCGTAGCCGCGCCGCGTGACGGCGAGCACGCGGTGGCGGCGCGCCAGCGCGGGCGCCAGGCTGTCGAAGGCGTAGGCATTGGCGCCCAGGCCGGCCAGCAGCACGATCACGTCGTCACTGTCGCCCCTTGCCGATGGCCAGTCGCGCACGTGCAGGCTGACGCCGGGGGCGACGGCGATCTGCCGGTCCGTCGCGCCGGTGCTATGCGGCCCGCTGCCGCCGCCGCAGGCGGCCAGGGCGGCCAACGTGGCTGTGCCCAGTAACAGCAGGCGTCGGGTGTGGCAATGCGTGCTGGCGTCGGGTGTGTTGCTCATGCGGTACTCCTGTGTGGTCGGGGCATGAGCAGTATCGGTGCCGCGCATGAAGCGCGGATGAGGGGCCGGTGAAGGAAAGGTGAAGGCCGCCCGGCCGCGCTAGTGCGACACCAGCACCGGTAACGTCATCTCTTGCAGCACCGTGCGCGTGACGCCGCCCAGCAGCGCTTCGCGCAGGCGCATGTGGCCGTAGCAGCCCATCACGACCAGGTCGCACTGGCGTTGCGCTGCCATGGCCAGCAGGGCCGCGCCCACGTCCTGGCCCGGCGGCGTGTCGTGCTGCAGCACCTCGACGTTGACGCCATGGCGCGCCAGGTACAGGGCCAGGTCGGCGCCCGGCTGCTCGCCGTGCGCGGCCGGCTGGGCGTGCGAATTGACGACGGCCAGGGTGACTTGCCGCGCGCCTTGCAGCAGCGGCAGCGCATCGGTGATGGCGCGCAGCGCTTCGGCGCTGCCGTTCCAGGCCAGCAGCGGATGCTGCGCGATGCCCGCTGGCGCGGCGGCCGGCGCGTGCGGCACCATCAGCACGGGCCGGCCGCAATGGAGCATCAGGTATTCGGCCGTGCCGGCGATCACGCGCGAGGGCGTATCCTGCGCGTCCGTCTGGCCCAGGATCAGCAAATCGCAATAGCGCGCCTGCAGCAGCAGCGCGCCTTGCGCGTCGTCGTCGGCGAAGCGCGTTTCGTAGGTGCCCAGGCCTTCCTCGAGGGCGATGCGCTCGAAGTCGTGCAAGGCCTCGCTGGCCTGGCTGCGCAGCGCCTGCATCTGCGCCGGCGCAAACTGCAGCGCGTTGACGCCGCCGCCATACGCATAGCGCGAAATGCCGCTCATGGCCGAGCCGATCAGGTGCGCGCCCTGGGCGACGGCCAGGCGCACGGCCAGGCGGATGCGCTGGGCGCAGTGGCGGGAATTGTCGACGTGGACCAGCAGGGTGGTGTAGGGCATGGCGTTTTCCTCGGTTGTCGTTGATCAGGTCTGCAGCACGTAGCTGCCGGGCGCGTCGCCCAGGTCGGGTCCCATGGCCGGCGGCGCCGCTTGCTCGCCCGGGCGCTGCGCCAGCCAGGCTTGCCAGGCGGGCCACCACGAACCATCGTGGTGCGGCACGTCGCGCTGCCAGCTGTCCGCGTCGATGTAGGGCGCGTCGTGGCGGTGCGTGGCCAGTTGGTAGCTGCGGTGCGGCTGCCCCGGCGGCGAGACCACGCCCGCATTGTGGCCGCCCGAGGTGAGCAAAAAGGTGACGTCCGTGTCGGTCAGCAGCTGCAGCTTGTACACGGAGCGCCACGGCGCCACGTGGTCCGTCAGGGTGCCGACGGCGAAGATGGGCGCCTTGATGTCGGGCAGGGCGATGTGGCGGCCGGCCGTGCGGTAGCGCCCTTCGGCCAGGTCGTTGTGCAGGAACAGACGGCGCAGGTATTCCGAATGCATGCGGCAGGGCATGCGCGTGGCGTCCGCATTCCAGGCCATCAGATCGCTGTCCTGCTCATCGAGTCCCAGCAGGTAGTGGCGCAGGCGGCGCGACCAGATCAGGTCGTTCGAACGCAGCAGCTGGAAAGCGCCCGCCATCTGCTTCGTATCAAGGTAGCCCTGCTTCCACATAGCCGCTTCCAGGAAGCTGACCTGGCTCTCGTCGATGAACAGCGACAGTTCGCCCGGCTCCTTGAAGTCCACTTGCGAAGCGAGCATGGTCAGGCTGGCCAGCCGTGCATCGCCGTCGCGCGCCATGCTGGCGGCGGCGATCGCCAGCAGGGTGCCGCCCAGGCAGTAGCCGGCCGCGTGCACCTGCGGCGCGCCCGTGATACGGACAACGGCGTCGAGCGCCTCCATCACGCCCAGCTGGCGGTAGTCTTCCAGCGACAGCTCGCGGTCTTCTTCCTGCGGGTTTTTCCAGGAAATCATGAATACCGTGTGGCCTTGCTGCACCAGGTAGCGCACCAGCGAATTGTGCGGCGACAGGTCGAGAATATAGAACTTCATGATCCACGCCGGCACGAACAGCAGCGGCGTCGCATGCACCGTGGCGGTCGCGGGGGCGTATTGGATCAATTCGATCAAGTCGTTGCGGTAGACCACCTTGCCGGGCGTGACGGCCATGTTTACGCCCACCTTGTAGCGGCGTGCATCGGGCGCATGCGCGCCCATGGCGGCGCGCTGCCAGTCCTCGGCCGCGTGGGCCATGCCGCGCGCCAGGTTGGCGCCGCCGCTTTCCAGGGTGGCTTGCTGCACCACGGGATTGGTCAGCATGAAGTTCGACGGCGCCAGCATGTCGAGCCATTGGCGCACGGTGAACGTGACGACATCCTCGTGGTGCGGCGCGACGCCGCGCACGCCCGTGGTGGCGCGGTGCCACCATTGCTGCTGCAGCAGAAAGCCCTGGTAGACGAGGTTGTACGGCCAGCGCTGCCAGGCGGCGTCCTCGAAGCGCCGGTCCTGCGGCAGCGGCGCGATGCACGGCGGCTCGAAGGGCGCACCCGGCAGCGCGGCCTGCAGGGCGTACTGCTGCCAGCGGCCGATCTTTTTCCACGCTTCCTGCAGCAGCGCCTGCTGTTTCGATGGCGCCAGCGCCAGGTGGCTGAGCCAGTCGGCATACGCGTTGCCCAGCGCGGCCGGCGAAATGCCGCCCGTGAACTTGCCCAGCCAGGCGTTCAGCAGCAGGTCCAGGGTGGCGCCTTCCGGCGCGCTTTCCGGATAGTCGGGCGCCGGCACGCCTTGCCAGGCGCTGCCCTGGCGCTCGTGTTCCACTTTGTGCTGCGCCTTGCTCGGCTGCGTCTTGCTCATCCGGGGCTCCCGTCATTTTTTTACAGGATAGCAAGAGCTTGTTTAAAAAATTATGATCTACATCAAGTTTGGCTGGATGCGTGCAGCATGTGGCTTGCCGCCTGGATGGCCGCGTCCGTTTCCTGCACAAACAGCCGCAACTGTTCTTCCAGCGCGTCGAGCCGCGCCAGCAATGCGCCCTGCGGCGCGCTGGCCGCCTCGCGCTCGATGGCGGCGACGATGGCGACGGCCGGTGCGGCGCGGAAGTTGGCCAGCAAGCCGGCCAGGGTATGCGCCTGCAGGCTCACGGTGGGACGGTCGCCCGATTGCAGGGCCGCGCGCAGGGCCTCCAGCTGCGCCGGCAAGCCGGCCAGGAACGATGCGCCGATGATGCCGATCACGTCGGCGTCGGCCACGGTCAGCGCGGCGCCGTAGTCGAAGCCGGGCAGGCTGTCCGTCGGCGGCATCCGCTGGCCTATTTGCAGCACATGCCGCTCGATCAGGCTCTGGAAGGCGGCCGTGCGGAACGGCTTGGACAGGTAGTCGTCCATGCCGCCGGCGATGCAGCGTTCGCGGTCGCCTTCCAGGGCGCTGGCCGTCATGGCGATGATGACGCTCCTCGGCATGCCCTGCGCTTCGCGCGCGCGTATCTGCGCGGTGGCGTCGAAACCGCCCATTTCCGGCATTTGCAGGTCCATCAGGATCAGATCGAAATGGCGGGCCGCCTGGCAATCGAGGGCGATGCGGCCGTTTGCCGCATGCGTGACCCGGTGGCCCGCATTCGACAGCAGCACGGTGGCCAGTTCGCGGTTCATGGCATTGTCCTCGACCAGCAGGATGTCCAGCCCGGGCGTGGCTTCGCGCACGGCGTGGCGCATGGCGGCGGGCGCGGCGCCAGGCATGCCGCGGCAGGTGCCCAGCACGCTCGTGGCGGTGGCCAGCAGTTCCTCGGGACTGGCGGGCTTGAGCAGGTAGCCGTCGATGCCCAGTTCGCGGCAGCGCGCCGCGTCGCCCAGGCTGCCGCACGACGACAGCATGACGACGGGCACCTGGCTCCAGTGGGGCAGGGCGGCCAGCGCCGCTGCCGTGTCGAAGCCATTCATGCCGGGCATGGCGCAGTCCACGATGATGCAGTCCGTCGGCAAGGCGCCGCGGCAGTGCTCCAGCGCCGCCTCGCCCGACCCGCAGGCGGTGACGCCGGCGCCGCTGTGCTCGAAGATCCGGCGCAGGATGCTCAGGCTGCTGGGGTTGTCGTCGACCAGCAGGATGCCGCGTCCGGCCAGCGTGGCGCCGGGCGGCGGCGAGGGCTGCTGCCGGCCGATGGGCAGGGCCAGGTCCACGCTGAAGCAGCTGCCCTTGCCCAGTTCGCTGGACAGGCCGATGCTGCCCTTCATCATCGTCACCAGGCGGCGCGTGATCGACAGGCCCAGTCCCGTGCCGCCGAAGCGCCGCGTGGTCGAGCCGTCTTCCTGCTGGAAGGCGTCGAAGACGGCCTCCCGCATGTCGGCGGCGATGCCGATGCCGGTGTCGCGCACGCACAGGCGCAGGCGGGCCACGCCGTCGCCGCTGGCGCCCAGCCGGGCGCTGACGACCACCTCGCCCTGCGGCGTGAACTTGATGGCGTTGCCGGCCAGGTTGGTCAGCACCTGGCGCAGGCGGCCCGGGTCGCCGAGCAGGGTGTGCGGCAGCGCGGGATCGATGTCGAGCACCAGTTCCAGGCCGCTGGCCTGCGCCCGCAGGGCGTGCGCGCGCATGGTTTCCTGCAGCAGCTGGCGCAGGTCGAAGGGAATGCTTTCCAGGGTCAGCATGCCCGCCTCGATCTTCGAGAAATCGAGGATGTCGTTGATGATGCACAGCAGGGCGTCGGCCGAGGCCTTGACGATTTCCAGGTACTTGCGCTGGTGGCCGTCGAGGTCGGAATCGAGCACCAGGTCCGTCATGCCCAGGATGCCGTTCATCGGCGTGCGGATCTCGTGGCTCATGTTGGCCAGGAATTCGCTCTTCGAGCGGCTGGCCGATTCGGCCACTTCCTTGGCCAGCAGCAGGGCGCGCTCGGCCGCCTTTTGACTGGAAATGTCGACGATGGTGCCCACCAGGCCGTGCAGGCTGCCGTCGGACTTCAGCAGGGCCGCCTTGCTGCACAGGACATCGACCTGCCGCGTGCCGACGGTCACCCGGTCTTCATATGTGTGGTTACCCCGGTCCTGCAGCAGCGCCACGTCGTGCTGCCGCGCTTGCTGCGCCTGCTGCTGCGGCAGGAGGTCCGCCACCGTCAGGCCCGCGATGCGCGCCTGGTCGAGATGAAAGAAGGCGCAAAAGGCGCGGTTGGCGCGCAGGTAGCGGCCGTGCACGTCCTTCAGGTACAGAGGGATGGGGATGGACTCGATCAGCGCATCGACGAAGTTGAGGTTGTGCCGCAGCTCGCGCGCCGCCTGGCGCCGTTCCGTGATGTCCGTCAGGCTGCCGGTGATGCCCGCCAGCCGTCCCTGGCCATCGCGTTCGGCGCGCGCGCACACGTCGATCCAGCGCACGTCGCCGTCGCTGGTGACATAGCGCGCTTCATGGCGCATGCCGTCCACGTGGCCGCCCAGCAGCTGTGACAGGCCGTCGGCGGCGCGCTCGCGGTCGCGCGCATCGACGAATTGCAGGACGCGCTTGCCCAGACTGTCGGCGGCGTCGAAGCCGGTGATGGTGTGCCAGGCGGGATTGAGGAAGGTCCAGGCGCCCTGCAAATCCGTGCGGAACACCACTTCATTCAGGCTGTTGACGACGTTGCGGTATTCGCGCTCGCTTTTCGCGATGGTCTCGGCCATGCGCTTGCTGTCGCTGATTTCCGTGCGGATGGCGATGTACTGATAGGGCTTGCCGGCCGCATCGAGGAAAGGCACGATGGTGGCGTCCACCCAGTATTGCTGGCCATTCTTGGCGTGGTTGCAGATTTCGCCGTGCCAGACCTGGCCGGCCGTAATGGTTTGCCACATCTGCGCAAAGAAGGCGTCCGGATGCGCGCGCGAATTGATCAGGCGGTGCGTCTGGCCGACCAGCTCTTCGCGCGCGAAGCCGCTGATGGCGCAGAACTTGTCGTTGACGTAGATGATGACGCCGGCCGTGTCGGTGATGCTGACGATAGCATGCTGGTCCATCGCGAAGCGCTGGTTCTGCAATTCGATGCGGCGCAGTTCCTGCTGCGACACCAGCTCGGCCAGCAGCGCCGACAGGCCCTCGATATCGCCTTCCTGCGGCAGGCGCAGGCCGGAATCGTCGTTGTCGAGCAGGCGCACGGCCGCCACGCGCAGCGACTGGATCACGCGGTTGCGGCTGGCCAGTTCCGTGCGCAGCAAGTCATTCGTCAGGCTCAGCTCATTCGAACTCAGTTCCAGGCTGCGCGAGCGCAGGTCCAGGTCGCGCTCGAACTGTTCGTAGGCGCCGTCGACGCGCAGCAGCAGGGCCGGCAGGCCGGCCAGGAAGCCGGCCAGTTCGGGCGGCGTGTCCGCTTGCCCGCCCAGTGCCTGCGCCTGTTCCAGCAAGGCGGCGCAGGCGCTTTCCGAGTCGATGCCGCAGACGCGGTTCAATTGGCGTGCCAGGGTGCGGTTCATGCTTCGCTCATGACGGTGACGGTCATCGTCTGGTTGTGCAATTGGCACGCGCCATGCGGCTGGGCGATGCCGATTTCGCCGTTGGAGTAAAAACCGGCGATGCAGGCCGCGCCGCCCAGCTGGTCGGCCACCGCTTCGACCTCTTCCTCGACGCGGTCGCCCATCACCAGCTTGCGCCCCACGCAGCTGACCAGCAGGGTCAGCTGGTCGCCCTGCGCATCGGCATGGGGCACGACGCCGCGCGCGGCCGTCTCGGCCCCGTCGATCAGCCGGTTGGTACTGGAATGCATCAGCTTCAGGTAGCCGTCGGCGAGGATGTCGCCGGCCAGGGTCAGCGAACCCTGTTCCTCGTCGACGGCGAGGATGGTGCGAAAGACATTGCTTTTTTCATGCGCGGCCGTGAGCATTTCAAACGGGAACAGCAGCCCCGAGCCGGGCAGGCCGCGCGCATGGTCGCCCAGGTACAGCTTGTAGATGTCGAGCGCCCGCGCGCCGTCCAGGCCATACAGTACGTTGTCGACGCAGCGCGTCACCTTGCGCGCGGGGCCGAACGCTTCCCAGCCCGCATGGCTGCCGTAGCCGAGGCGGATATGTTCGCCGTACAGGCCGACGGCGACGATGGTATTGTCGGCCGCGCCGCGCGGACCCAGGGTCCAGGTCTGGAGGAAGGCGCCGCCGTCCGCCGCCAGCCCGCCCGACACCGTCACGCCCGGCGGCAGGTTCGCCTGCAGGCCGGCGATGAGGGCGCTGCCGTTGATGGCCACGCCCGTGCCCAGCATGAAGACGGCCGCCAGGCCGTCCTGCGGCAAGGCCTGCGCCAGGCGCTCGCCCGCCTCGCGCGAGTCCGCCATGTCGCAGATGATGGCGTCGGCAATCGCCACCGTCGTGTTCGCGAAGCGGATGGCCGTGATGACGCAGCTGTCGTCGTAGACGCGCTTGCCGGCGATCTCGCCGGCCGTGGAGCAGCCGGCGATGACGGCGCCCGGCAACTGGCGGCGCAGCGCCGCGCTCAGGCCGGGCGTGGCGAAGTAGGGGCAGGCGCCGAAGACCAGCACCAGGTCGGGCGCCATGGCGGCCAGGGGCGCCAGGGCGGCATCGAAGTCCGCATGGCTGTTCAGGATCAGTTGTTGCACGCGCATGGCAGGCTCCTCGCTTACAGTGGGTGTGTGTGTTGAGGGAGGGGGTCGGGCAGGCTGCTGCGGATGGCGAGCACCTCGTCCCAGGCGCCCAGGAAGGCGTCGAGGCACAGCGGGCAGAAATGGCTGCCCCTGTTTTGCTCCAGGTACTGGCGCGCCTGGGCCAAAGGCCAGGCCGGCTTGTACGGACGTTCGGAGCTGAGCGCGTCGAAGACGTCGGCCACGGCGACGATGCGCGCCGGCAGCGGTATCCGTTCGCCCGCCAGGCCGTCCGGGTAGCCGCTGCCGTCGTATTTTTCGTGGTGGCCGCAGGCGATTTCCTCGGCCAGGCGGATCAGCGGCGAGTCGCTGCCGGCAAGGATATGGCCGCCGATCTTCGCATGCTGGCGCATGATGGCCATTTCATCGGGGTCCAGCCGTCCCGGCTTGAGCAGGATATGGTCGGGCGTGGCCAGCTTGCCCACGTCGTGCATGGGCGCCGCCTTGAGCAGCAGGTCCTGCCATTGCGCGTCGAGGCCCAGTTCCCTGGCGATCAGCGCCGAGTAGCGCGCCATGCGCATGATGTGGGCGCCCGTTTCGGGGTCGCGGAATTCGGCCGCCCGCGCCAGGCGCGCGACCAGCTCCATTTCCCTTGCCGTGACGCTGGCGATGGCCTCGGCCACCTCGTGTTCGAGCAGCTTGGCGCGGTCGGCCAGCATGGTCTGCGCCGTGCGCAGGGCCAGCAGGTTGCGCACGCGCAGGCTGAACTCGATGGTGTCGACGGGCTTGGTGAGAAACTCCGTCACGCCCAGCGAAAAAGCCTGCTTGCGCACGGCGCGGTCGTTTTCGGTGGTGACCATGATGATGGGGATGTCGGCCATGCCCTGCATCTTGCGGAAAATGCCGAGGAATTCGTTGCCCGACAGGCTAGGCATCCGGTAGTCGAGCAAGACCAGGTCCGGCACGTTCGATTCGCACCAGGTCAGCGCATCGATGGGATCGTTCATGCAGACGGACTCGATGGCGCTGGCCTTGCGCGCCAGGGTCGACAGCAGGCTCAGGTTGGTGTCGTTGTCATCGACGATCAGGATGCTCATGGTGTCTCCGGCGGATGGCGGTCAGTGGCGGGCGCGATGGCGAGGACGGGGTCAGGCGGCCAGCTGGCCCGTGGCGTGCATGCCCAGGCCCGCCAGCAGGCTGTCCATGTCCAGCACGATGAGCATGCGCTCGTCGAGGGCGCCGATGGCCGTCACGTGGCCGGCCACGGCCGAGCCGTGCAGCTGCGGCGGCGGCTTGATCTGCGCCGGCGCCAGCGGCACCACGTCGGCCACGCGGTCGACCACGATGCCGGTGGCGCCATGCGCGAAGACGAGGATGATCACCACCGTCGAGGCGTCGTACGCGGGCTCGGCCTGGCCCAGCGCGATGCGCAGGTCGAGCAGCGGCACGATGCTGCCGCGCAGGTGGATGAAACCCTTGAGGAAGGCGGGCGCATTGGCGATGCGGGTGACGGCGCCGTAGCCGCGGATTTCCTGCACCAGGCCGATGTCGATCGCATATTCCTCCTTGCCGAGTCCGAAGACCAGCAATTCGCGGGCACCCGCTTGCGCCGGTTGTCCCGCTGCCGCGGCATGTGTGGTGGTCGTTTCCATGTGCTTGCTCCTGTCAGGTGCTGCGTGATGCCTGAGACTGCGAAGGGTGCCGGGCGGGATTCAAGTCTGCTCGACGCGGTTGCGGCCATTCTTCTTGGCCAGGTACAGGGCGGCGTCGGCCTGCATGAAGCCGGCTTTCCAGTCGCCGTTGTGGGGCAGCGGCGCCAGGCCGATGCTGATCGTCGCCGTGATGGACGCGTGCTCGAAATCGATGTGCGCCGCGGCCACGGCAAGGCGGATGCGCTCGGCCACCTGGCGCGCCTTGGCCAGGTCCGTATGGGGGAACAGCAAGCCGAATTCCTCGCCGCCCACGCGGGCGACGACATCGGCCGCCCGTGCCTGGGCCAGGATCGTGGCCGCGACGGCTTGCAGCACGGCGTCGCCGGCGGCGTGGCCATGCTGGTCGTTGACCAGCTTGAAGAAATCGATGTCGGCGATGCCGATGGTCATCGGATGGCCCGAGCGCCTGGCCCGCGCGGCCGAGCGCACGGCGTCGGTCTCGAAGGCGCGTCGGTTGGGCAGCTGGGTCAGGGGATCGCTGAGGGCGATGCGCTGCAACTGCTGCCAGCGGGCCGCATTCTGCTGTTCGAGGGCGAGTTCGCGGCGCTGGTCGATGAAAAAGGCCCCCATGAAGTTTTCGTCGTCCAGCGTGCCCAGATCCATGGCCTTGAGCACGATGGGCAGCATCGAACCATCGCGGTGGCGAATGGCGAAATGGCGCTTGTGGCCCAGCACCCTGGACTTCTTGTGACCGGCAAGGTAGGCGCCGATCCGCGCGCCATGCTGCTCGCGCACGGCGTCGGGCAGCAGCGCCTCGATCCGCTGGCCCGGCAGGCTGCCTGCGTCATAACCGCTCAGTGCATACATGGCGTCGTTCGCATAGCGGATGCGCGAGCCCGCATCGATGATGACGGCGGCGTCGTCGGCTGCGTCGAGCAGACGCAAGGCCAGGGTTTTGTTCATGTGCTTGTCCCCTACAAAGAAGGCGGAGATACCGGGCGGTCGCGGCAATCAGGCTTGCCGCATCGCCTTGCGTTCTCCTTTGATCTCATCATACACCAAATAAAAATGATTTCAACGAATATTGTGATTTTCATGATTTGTGTTGATTTTTGCACAGTCAGGCTCAGGCTCGGACGGCGTAAAAAAGCCTGCCACTTCGGTTTTCTCTATGGATTGGTAAATTTTTTACGCGTCTCATCCTCCTGTTCGGCAGGAAAAATCATTTTTCGTGAATTTATTTATTGTATTTGGTGAATTTATGCAGCAAAATGCAGTGAAGCAATACCAGTCACTGCGGATAGAGGAGATGGACATGCATACGACGATGTCGGCAAGCAGCAGCAAAGAGGCGGACAACGGTTATCCACACGAGGTGCAGGTCCGTCATCCGTCCGTGCGGCGCCTGAAGGCGATCGGCTACCTGGCCCTGTTGCTGGCCCTGTTGCTGGCCGTGGTGCCGGCCGCCGCCTGCATCGCGACGGGGCACGCGGGTGTGCCGGTGCTGTTCAGCACCACGTGCGGCGTGGTGTCGTGCGTGGCGCCGCCTGGCAGCGTGCCCGGCTGGTAGTGAACCTTACCAGGCCTGGCTGACGGCATGGATCAGCAGGCCTGCCAGGCCGCCCACGATGGTGCCGTTGATGCGGATGAATTGCAGGTCGCGCCCGATGGCCAGTTCGATGCGTTCGCTCATTTCTTCCTTGCTCCACAAGTCGAGCCGGCCGGCGATGAAGGCGCCCACTTCGCCCCGGTAACGGCGCACCAGCGCGCCGCTGCCGGCGACGATGGCGCCGTTCAGCCATCTGCGCGCATGGCCGTCCTTGCCCAGTACCTGGCCCGTGTTGCGCGCCACGCTGGCGATCGCTTGCGCCAGCACGGGGGCATCCGCGTGCAGGTCGGCCAGCAGGCGCGCGCGGATGGCGTCCCACAGCTCGCCCAGCATCGCTTGCACCGTATCGCTGGCGATCAGTTGCAGCTGGTAGCGGCGCACCGTGTCCTGCCACTGCGGGTCGGCCTTCAGGTGCAGCGCGCTGTCGGCGATCCAGCCGGCGATGCGCTGGCGCAGCGGATGGGCCGGGTCGATGCGCACGGCGAGCGCGAATTTTTGCAGCGAGGCGATCATGCGCGGCTCGTATGCCTTCACGGCCTTTTTCACGAGCGCGTTCTCGATCTGGAAGGCGCCCAGCACGAAGTCGCCGATGGCGGCGTGGTGCGCCTCGTCGTCCAGGTAGGCGGCGCCGCGGTCGAGCAGGAAGTCCAGCAGCTGCTGCGGCTTGCCGTCGGCGATCAGCGCGTCGATGCAGTCGGCCGCCACGTCCGATACATTCAGTTGCGCCAGGTAGCCGCTGGCCTGCTCGCGCAGCAGGCGGCCCAGCGTGTCGTGGTCGGCCATCGCCAGCAGCTGTTTCACCACGCCGGCGCTGGCCATGCCCAGTTGCCGCGCATGGACCTCGTCACTGAGCCAGGTGCCCAGGCGCGCGGCGGGATCGGCTTGCACGATGCGCTCGGCGATGCCTTGCTCGGTAATGAAATGGTTTTCCACGAAGGCGCCCAGGCTGCGCCCGATGTCGGTCTTGCTGTTCGGGATGATGGCCGTGTGCCACAGGGGGATGCCCAGCGGGTGGCGGAACAGGGCGACGACGGCGAACCAGTCGGCGATCGCGCCCACCATCGATGCTTCGGCGAATGCCTCCACATAGCCCCAGGCGGGGTGGCCGCCCCGTTGCGAGCGGGCCACGGCGAAGACCAGCGCGGCGAGCAGCAGCAGGCCGGCGGCCAGCAGCTGCATGTTGCGCAGGCGCGCGCGCTTGAGCTGGTCCGTGCTCCGGTCCAGCTGGGCGATGAGGTCGGGGGAAGGTTGCATGGATGGCGGTCTGCACGGTTGCGAGACCGCCATCTTACTGCGATGGCGCAGTGACGCGCTTACTGTTGCGGATGCAGCAGCGAACGGCGGCGCGCGTAGCCGAAATAGATGACCAGGCCGATCACCAGCCAGATGGAAAAGGCCATCCAGGTGACCCAGCTGAGGAAGGTCATCAGGCCCACGCACAGGATCACGGCCAGCGCCGGCACGAACGGTACGCCGGGGCAGCGGAAGGCGCGCGGCAGATCCGGGCGCTTCTTGCGCAGCACCACCACGGCGACGGAGACCATGGTGAAGGCGGCCAGGGTGCCAATGTTGATCAGTTCAGCGAGGATGTTGAGCGGGATCGTGGCGGCGATCAGGCCGAAGACGATGCCGACCAGCCAGGTGGCGAAGAACGGCGTGTGGAAGCGCGGGTGCACGGTCGACAGGCGCTTGGGCAGCAGGCCGTCGCGCGACATGGCGAAGATGATGCGCGTCTGGCCGAAGGCCATCACGAGGATCACGGTGGTCATGCCGAGGATGGCGCCCAGGTCGACGAAGCCGGCGATCCAGTTTTCGCCCGCATACTGCAGGGCCAGCGAGACGGGATGGTCGACGCCGAGGAATTTCTGGTACGGCACGATGCCCGTCATGATGGCCGAGACCACCACGTACAGCACGGCGCACACGGCCAGCGAGCCGATGATGCCGATGGGCAGGTCGCGCGACGGTTTCTTGACTTCCTCGGCGGCCGAGGTGACGGCGTCGAAGCCGATGAAGGCGAAGAAGACGAGGGCGGCGGCGCTCAGCATGCCGTGGTAGCCGAACGGCATGTAGGGTTGCCAATTGGCCGGCTGCACGTGGCGCGCGCCGAAGATGATGAACAGCAGCACCACGCCCACCTTGATGGCCACCATGATGTTGTTCAGGCGCGCCGATTCGCGCACGCCCCAGCCCAGCATGGCCGTCAGCAGCAGCATGATGACAAGGGCAGGCAGGTTGATGAAGGTGGTCACGCCGGGCAGGGCGCCCGGGGCGGCCGTCAGGGCCACGGGCAAGGCGATGCCAAAGCCCGACAGCAGCGACTGGAAGTAGCCCGACCAGCCGACGGAAACGGCGGCCGCGGCCAGGCCGTACTCGAGCAGCAAGTCCCAGCCTATCATCCAGGCGGCCAGCTCGCCCAAAGTCGCATAGCTGTAGGTGTAGATGGAGCCGGCCACGGGCACGGTGGAAGCGAATTCCGCATAGCAGAGGGCGGCGAAGCAGCAGGCGACGGCCGCCACGACGAACGACAGCGACAGGGCGGGGCCGGCCGTCAGCGCACCCGTGCCGGTAAGCACGAAAATACCGGTGCCGACGATGGCGCCTATGCCCATGAGCACAAGGTCGAAGGGCCCCAGCACCTTGGCCAGTCCTCCCGGTTTCTTGCTGTGGGCGATCATGTCATCCAAATTCTTGGTTCTAAATAAGCTCACTGTGTCTCCTGGTGGTTTTTGTCATGGCGCCATTGCCGCCTCGTGAGTAGCACGACGCAGCCAGATTCTAGCCCACGCGCCCGTGATTCCAGAAGGAAAACCGTACGCTACCGTGCGCGCCGGCCCCGGAAACTTGTCCGGCAGGCAAAAAAAACAGCCCCGGACGGTGGGCCGGGGCTGGAAAGGAGACTGCTACAAATGGTTACTTGGAAAAGTGTGCTTCGATCTCTTCCAAGGTCTTGCCTTTGGTCTCCGGCAGCAAAAACGCGGCGGCCAGGAAATACAGCACGGTGCAGCCGGCGCCGAAGAAGAACAGGGTCGAGTAACCGTGCAAGTCCACGGTCGGCAGGAAGATGGCGGCGATCACGGTCGAGACGAACTGGTTCACCAGCAGGGCGATGCTCATGCCGTTCGAGCGGATGCGCGTCGGCATCAGCTCGGACAGGGCCAGCCACACGCACACGCCTGGTCCCGCGGCAAAGCTGGAGACGAACACGCAGATGGCGATCGCCACCAGCCAGCCGTGCGTGGACGGAGGCACGGGGCCCAGGCTGGCTTTCTCGATGCGCAGCGGCGCCTCGCGCCCGGCGGCCGGGTCGGCGAACGGATTGAGGTGCAGCTTGCGGAAGAACACGCCGATCACGCTGTCGGCCTGCACGGCGTCTTCGCGGGCGATCGTCACCTGGCGCAGCACGGGGTCGTCGCTGCGCAGGCTTTTCACGTTGGTGAACGGGCCGTAGGCATAGGCGATGGTCAGCTGCTGCGGCGTGCCGTCGGCGGCCGCGCCCAGGGCCGTCAAGGTGGCCGCATCGAGGTGCACGGCCAGGCCGTCGTTCTGCACTTGGGCGGCGATGGCGGGGCGCACGTCGGCCAGGTGCGCTTCGGCGCCGCGGAACAGCAGGCCGGCCGCCAGCAGCGAGACGACGATGCCGCCCGTGCCCAGCATCAGCAGGAACTTGCGGCCCTTGCGGTCCACCAGCAGCACGGCTACCACCGTCATCACGGCGTTCAGCACCTTCAACAGGACGTCCGCCATGTTGGCCGAGGCGCCCGACAGGCCTGCCTGGTTCAGGATATTGACGACATAGGCGAGGATGGAATTGATGCCCGTCGCCTGCGTGCAGGCGAGGATCAGGCAGGCCAGCAGGAAGGGCAGCACGTAGCGGCGGCTCAAGAGCGGGTCTTTTGTCCTGGCATGGCCGCTGGCCTTGGCCGCGTTCTCGGGCGTATCGAGCATTTCGCGCAGTTCCAGGTCGGCGGCGGCGGGCAGGCGCGTGCGCAGCAGCGACTGGCGCGCCTGTTCGACGCGGCCGCGGCGCGCCAGCCAGCGCGGCGACTCGGCCAGCAGCAGGGCGCCGACGGTAAATACGAGGCCAGGCGCCAGGCAGACCCAGAAGATGCTGCGCCATGCGTGGTCCTTGGCCGCGAAGATGGCGGCGATGCGGCCCGCTTCCGGCAACGCCTGCGCCGCCTGCGTGGCCGTTTCCACCGTCTGCGCCTGCAACAGGCCGATCAGGGCGGCGGCCACCAGGCCGATGGTCAGCAGCAGCTGGAACAGGGCGGCGCCGCGCCCACGCTGCTGCGCGGGCAGGCATTCGGCCAGGTACAGGGGCACGACGACGCCGATCAAGCCGCCGCTGATGCCTTGCAGCAGGCGGCCCAGCAGCAGCGGCGTGTAGCCGTCGGCCAGGGCGATCAGCGGGATGCTGGCGCTGAACAGGGCGCCCGCCAGGAACATCACCCAGCGCCGGCCCAGGATATCGGCCAGGGCGCCGGCGAACAGCGACGACAGCACTGAACCCAGGAGCACGGCGGCGACGATAAAGCTCAGCTGCTGGGCCGTCAGTTTCCAGGCCACGGAGGCCGTCGATTCCAGGTAGGGCAGGGCGCCGGCGATGATGCCGATGTCTATGCCGTACAGCAATCCCCCCATGCCGGCAATAAATAGCAGGTAGCGCATGGCCCACACGGGGGCCTTGTGTGACGTGTCGTGCATGGTAACTCCGGGACGGGGTTGAGGTAGGTTGAGGTGGTCTAGCGGGTGGAAAGATCGATGGCCGCGCCTTCGACGAAGACGGACACTGGCTGTAGTGTGGAATCGAGGACGACGATATCGGCCCAGGCGCCCGGTGCCAAACGGCCCCGTTCGGATTCGCCCAGGTAATCGGCCGGGTACAGCGACAGGCGGTTCGAGGCGTCGGCCAGGTCCAGGCCCAGGTCGACGAAATTGCGCAGGGCCTGGTCCATGGTCAGCACGCTGCCGGCCAGCGAGCCCGTGGCCAGGCGCACGCAGCCCATGCATTTGTAGACGCGCTGCGTGCCCAGGCCGTATTCGCCATCGGGCATGCCGGTGGCCGAGGTGGCGTCCGTCACGCCGTACAGGCGCGGGATGGCGCGCAGGGCCGCGCGCAGGGCGCCCTTGGCCACGTGCTGCAGGTCGGGGATGATTTCCGCGTATTCGGCATGCGCCAGCGCCGCGCCCACCATGCCGGGGTCGTAATGGGTCATGCCCGTCATGCCGTTGTACAGGTGGGTGAAGCCCGAGACGCCGGCCTTGAGCGCCGCCACGCCTTCGTCATACGTGCCGGCGCTGTGGCCGATCTGCACGCGGATGCCCATCGCCGCCAGTTGCGGGATCAGCTCCAGATGGCCGGGGATTTCCGGCGCCATGGTCAAGACCTTGATGGGGGCGATGGCGTGAAAGCGCTGCACCAGCGCCAGGCTCGCCTGCACCACGTCGGGCGGCTGCGCGCCCAGGCGGCGCAGGTTCAAAAATGGTCCTTCCAGGTGCACGCCCAGCATGCGCGCGCCATTGGCGGGACGTTCGGCGATGACGCCGGCCAGGCCTTGCAGCGCGCGCACGATCGACGGCTCCTTGGCCGTCAGCGTGGTGCCCAGCAGGGCCGTGGTGCCGTGGCGCGCATGTACCTGCGCCACGGTGGCGCCCGCGTTTGCGCCTTCCATGATGTCGACGCCGGCCGCGCCATGCACGTGCAGGTCGATGAAGCCGGGCAGGATGGTCAGCGCGCTGTCGGCGGCAGGGTCTTCCTGTATCTGGACGATGCGCTGGTCAAAAGTGATGGTGCCCGTGATCCAGCCAGATGGGGTAAGGATTCTGCCGCTCAGCATGTGTTATTCCGCTATAAAAAGTTCGATGCCCAGCTTTTGCAGCCCTTCGCGGTATTCCTGGCTGATGCTGGCATCGGTGATGACGGTATCGACGCGGTCCAGCTGCACGATGCGGTGCAGGCTGACGCGGCCGAACTTCGAGGCGTCCGTGAGGACGATGATTTTCTTGGCCCGTTCCACCATCTTGTGGTTCAGGCTTGCTTCCGCTTCGTGGTGGGTGGTGACGCCGAACTGCAGGTCGAAGCCGTCCACGCCCAGGAACAGCTTGTCGAAGCTGTAGGCCTGCAAGCAGGTTTCGGCCTGGCTGCCCTGGATCGACAGCGACTGCTTGCGCAGCAGACCGCCCGTGAGGATCAGGTCCACGCCGGGCGCGTCGGCCAGTTCCCACGCGATGTTCAGGCCATTCGTGGCCACCGTCACGCCGGTCGCGTCGCGCAGATGGCGCGCCAGCGAGATGGTGGTGGTGCCCGAATCGATGATGATGTTGTCGCCCGGTTCCACCAGCCGCGCCGCATAGGCGCCGATGCGCTCCTTCTGCTCGTGGTTGATGGCGTCCTTCTGGCGTATCGTGTGCTCGGGCGGCGGCGTGCGCGTCAGGGTCGCGCCGCCGTGGCTGCGCGTGGCCATGCCTTGCGCTTCCAGCGCATTCAAGTCGCTGCGGATGGTGACCGCGGACACGCCGAGCTTTTCCACCAGATCGGTCACCTGCACCGAGCCCTGCTGGGCAAGCATTTGGAGGATGGATTCACGGCGTTGGCTGGTATTTCGCATGGTGGCGGGCTCAGTAAAAAATGAAAATACCGAGCTTAACAGATTGCCGCTTCGGCAATGACGGCCACTGCCGCATTGCGGTTGCAGGCGCGCGCATATTGCGCCAGCAAGCTGCCGATCTTGTGCTCGATCAAGGCCAGCGCCTGCGCCGGCAGGCTGCCCTGCACCACGGCCGCATACTGTTCCGGCAAATGCTGGCTCAGCAGCGGCAGCGGAATCGCCACGGCATCGAGGTTGGCCAGCAGCTTGCCGACGGCAGCCGCCACTTCCGGCTCGCCCCAGTAATAGCGGCAGCGGTCGCTCAAGCCGTAGCGGCGCATCAATCGCTGTTCTTCCGGCGTGCCCAGGTAATGCTTGATCCAGTTCTTCGGCTTGGCCACCATGACGTCGTCGAGCACCTGCATCAGCTGCGAGGTGGCGTGCGCCGGCAGCAGTTCTTCCTCGATCTGGCACAGGGCGAACAGCGCCTCGCGCAGGGCGAAGGTGGCGGCCGGGCCCACTTTCAGGATGGCGAAATGGTCACGCACCATGGCGTGCAGCGCCGATTCGCGCTGGTAGTCGGTCGAGTGGGCTTCGAACACGAGGCCAGGCTGCTCGGCCACGAAGGCCGACAGTTCGGCGGCGGCATCCGCATCGTAGTGCTGGATGCTGCTCTGGTCGAAATCGACGCCCGGCTGCACCACCATGGCGATGACGCGGCGCCAGGCGCCATGCAGCTCGCTCTCCATGAAGGCGCGGCGGTGCACGTCGAGGGTGCGGCGCGCGGCCTGCGGGCTGGTGACGGCGCCGGCCTGCGCCAGCGATGCTTCGCCGCCGGGAACCGGCACTTCCGTGCCGATCACGTAGACGGGCGGCGCGAAGCCGGCCGCGGCGGCAGCCGCTTCGGCGACGATGCACAGGCGCGCCGAACGGGCGGCCACGGTTTCATCGTCGAGCTGCAAGGGATCATCGGCACAGCGCATGCTGCAATCGAGGTGGATTTTATGGAAGCCGGCCGCCGCATACGCGGCGATCAGGGTCTCGGCGTGGCCCATGGCGGTGGCCGCATCGAGGTGCTGCCAGGCGTTCGGGCCCAGATGGTCGCCGCCCAGCACCAGGCGCTCGGTCGGGAAACCCTGTTCCCGGGCCAGTGCCAGCATGGTGTCGCGGAAAACGTTTGGTGTCATGCCCGTGTAGCCGCCGAACTGGTCGACCTGGTTCGACGTCGCCTCGACCAGCAGCACGGTGTCGTATTCGCTGGCCACGCGCATGGCGGCGCGCAGCACGCTCGGGTGGCTGCAGCAGACGGCGTACAGGCCCACGCGCTCGCCGCGGCGGTGCGCCTTGATCACTTGCTGGATCGGTGACAGGGTAAAACCCGGGTTTTCCGCTTGCTTCATCATGTTGACGCCTTTATATGTTGTCGTATCAAAAGGGCCGCGCCGCGCGCGCCGCCTGCGTCGCCAAAGCGGGGCGGCAGGATGGGTGGCACGTGCACGCCGGGGAACAGGTGGCGCTTGACGGCGGCCGGCAGCTTGTCGTACAGGTGCGGCAATTTGGACAGGCCGCCGCCGAGCACGATGACGTGCGGGTCGTAGGCCAGTACCAGGCCGGCCAGGGCGTGGCCCAGCAAGTCGAGATGCACGGCCACCGTGCGTTCGGCCACGGCGTCGCCCATGTTGGCGCGTGCCACGATGGCCAGCGGTTCGGCGCCATCGCCGCCAAAGTGCGCATGGAGTTTGCTCATGGCGGGGCCGGAGACGTAGCGTTCCAGGCAGCCCGCCTTGCCGCACGGGCAGGCGTAATCGATCAGGCCATGCTGCGCCAGCAGGGTGGCGGGCAGGCTCCAGTGGCCCCATTCGCCGGCCACGCCGTTAAAGCCGCGCAGCAGCTGGCCGCCCACGCAATAGCCGCCGCCGGCGCCCGTGCCGAGGATGGCGCCGAACATGCTGGCGGCATGGTCGGCCGCGCCGCCTTGCGCTTCCGATAGGGCGAAACACTGGCAATCGTTGCCGATGGCGACAGGGCGCTGCAAGGCTTGCTGCAGGGTTTGCGCCACCAGGCGGCCGTTCAGGGCCGGCACGTTGGAGCTCAGTTGCCGGCCGCTGGCGCTGTCGATCACGCCGGGCAAGCCGATACCGACAGGCGCCGTCGTGCCCAGCGCCGCGTCGCCGCGCGCCACCAGGTCGACGATCGCCTGCACGAAGGCGCTAAAATCGTCGCCCGGCGTGGCCACCCGCTCACGGAATACCTCGCTCAGCGCGCCGTCGCGGTCGGCAAAGGCGACCAGCTCCATCTTGCTGCCGCCGATGTCGATGCCGTGGTAGCCGGCCGTGTGATTAGAATTGGTCATGGCCATAGATGGTGACGCCCTGCACGACACGGTTGACGATGCCGCCGGCGAATGGATTGTCGGGGCGCAATTGCAGCAGCGCGGACTGGTGCAGCGCATATTGCTGCGCCATCAGCAGCCACAGCGGGGCCAGCCAGGCGTCGGGCCAGGCCGGCGCGTCGGCCGACAGGTCGCCGCCGATGCCGACCGTCAGGCACGTCTGCGCCACGCTGTCGCGCTGCAGTTCCTTGAGCAAATCATATTCGTACTGGCGCGCCAGTGGCTTGCTGCTGCGCAGCAGGATCACCAGGGACTCCGTGGTGACGGCCGATTTCGGGCCATGGCGGAAACCCAGCGGGGTATTCGCCATCGCCATCACGCGGCCGCCCGTCAATTCCAGGATTTTCAGGGCCGCTTCCTTGGCCAGTGCTTCCAGCGGGCCGCTGCCCAGGTAGACCACGCGCTGCACGGGTATCGAGCCCAGGTCCGCCACGGGGGCCGACCAGTCGCGCAGGGCGTCTTCGCCCAGTTGCGCCAGGGTCTCCAGGCGCGCCACGTCGACGTCCTTGCCCAGTACCGACAGGGCTGCCAGCAGCATGCTGGAAAAGCTGCTGGTCATGGCGAAGCCGCGGTCGCAGCTGCCTTCCGGCATCAGCAGGTTATACGTATTGCTGTCGTTGGCGCCCTGGCGCGCCAGCTTGCCATCGGCGTTGCAGGTGATGTTCAGGAAGCGCGCGCCGGGCACGACCTGGCGCAGCAGCTCCACGGCCGCCAGGCTTTCCGGGCTGTCGCCGCTGCGGGCAAACGAGACGAGCAGGGTGGGCGCATCCGCTTCCAGGTACAGCTCATGGTGCGTCAGCAGGGTGGTCGTGGCGATGGCGCGGATCTGCGCGGGCCAGGCCGTGTTCAGGGTGTCGACGACGATTTCGCCCACATACGCCGAGCTGCCGGCGCCCGTCAGGATCACGCGTTGCTGTGGATTGGACAGCGCGTCGCCCAGGAAGGCGGCCAGGCTGGCTTGCTCCTTGCGCAAAATGCCGGCCAGCGCGCGCCAGATGGTGGGCTGGTGGACGATTTCCTCGGCCGTGTGCAGGCCGCCGATGTCGCGCCAGGTTTGAATGTCACGCTGAAGAAGGGTGGTCATGAGAGGTCAGTAAAGTGTTTGTTGGAGAAAGCATAAATACTAAATTTCGAAAAGTCAAATACGAAAGTAAAACGAAAGTAAATAGTTGTGTGACTTGCGAAATAATGGTGTCGTATTGGCGTTTTCCTGGACCGTAGTCATGTTGCGGTGCCGCATGAAACCCAGTCCTGCTGCCGCCTGTCGCTGAAATGCCACGATAACGAAAGTATGTTTTGTAACATTTTGGTGAAACGTAAGAAAAATGCGCCAATTCTGGGCATTTTATTAATAAATAGGCTGAATAACTTTCTTTTGATTGACGATATTTATTTTTCTTCTTAAAGTATTTCCATCACTTCGATTTTCTGAAAGCCAGCAGATGAAACCTCTCCCGCTTCCCCGCCGCGCCCTTGCCGCCTGTGTCCTCGCCGCTCTTGCCACCCTGGCCGCCCCTGGCCTGCAAGCCGCGCCTATCGGCAATCTGCAGTCGCTCTCCGCCGTGCAGGCGGCCGACGTGGCCAAGGGCGAGGCGCTGGGCTGGGATCTGCGCAGCGACACGGGCGTGCAGCTGCGTATCAGCCTGCCGCAGGCGGACGTGCTGCGTATCCAGGCGGGCGGCAAGGGGGGCTTGACGGGCCCCGGCGACAAGGCCGCGCCCATCGTCGTGGGCCAGCCCGCCGCGCAGGTGGCCTACCAGATCAAGGAACAGCCGGACCATATCCTGATCACCACGGATGCGTTGAGCCTGCGCATCGACCGCAAACCCCTGCGCTTCACGCTGCTGCGCGCCGGCGACGACGTGCCCCTGTGGCGCGAGGTGCAGCCGCTGTCGCTCGACGACAAGCAGGGCGTGCAGGTGCTATCGAGCTTGCCGGGCGAGCGCTACTTCGGCGGCGGCCAGCAGAATGGGCGTTTCGAGTTCAAGGGCAAGCAGGTGCCCGTGTCGTATTCGGGCGGCTGGGAAGAGGGCGACCGCCCGAATCCCGCGCCATTTTTGATGAGTTCACGGGGCTGGGGCGTGCTGCGCAATACCTGGTCCGACGGGCACTACGATTTGCGCGACAAGGAACAGATCTCGCTGCAGCACGCGGAAGGGCGCTTCGATGCGTATTTCTTCGTTGGCAGGGACTTGCGCGACGTCGTCGCCCGCTACACGGACTTGACGGGCCGCGCGCGCATGCTGCCGCGCTGGGCGCTCGAATACGGCGATGCCGATTGCTACAACGATGGCGACAACGTGAAAAAGCCCGGTTCCGTGCCCAAAGGCTGGACCGACGGCCCCACGGGCAAGACGCCGGACGTGGTGGAAACCGTGGCGCGCCAGTACCGCGAACACGACATGCCGGGCGGCTGGATCTTGCCCAACGACGGCTATGGCTGCGGCTACACGAACTTGCCGGAAACGGTGAAGGGCCTGGCCGGCTATGGCTTCCGCACGGGCCTGTGGACGGAAAACGGCGTCGACAAGATCGCCTGGGAAGTGGGCCAGGCGGGCAGCCGCGTGCAAAAGCTGGACGTGGCGTGGACGGGCAAGGGCTACCAGTTCGCCATGGATGCGAACAAGTCCGCCTACGACGGCATCCTGAACAACTCCGACAGCCGCCCGTTTTTGTGGACGGTGATGGGCTGGGCCGGCATCCAGCGCTACGCCGTGGCGTGGACGGGCGACCAGAGCGCCAGCTGGGACTACATCCGCTGGCACATCCCGACCCTGATCGGCTCGGGCCTGTCCGGCCAGGCGTATGCCTCGGGCGACGTGGATGCCATCTTCGGCGGCAGCCCGGAAACCTATCTGCGCGACTTGCAGTGGAAGAGTTTTACGCCCGTCCTGATGGGCATGTCCGGCTGGGCCGCGGCCGAGCGCAAGCATCCGTGGTGGTTCGAGCAACCGTACCGCGACATCAACCGCCGCTATCTGAAGCTCAAGATGCGTTTGACGCCGTACATGTACACGCTGGTGCGCGAAGCGGAGCAATCGGGCGCGCCGCTGGTGCGCGGCCTGATGTGGGATTATCCGCAAGACCCGGCCGCCTACACGGAAGCCTACAAATACCAGTTCCTGCTGGGCCGCGACGTGCTGGTGGCGCCCGTCTACCGCAGCCAGGCCGTCAGCGGCGGCTGGCGCAAGGGCATCCACCTGCCGCAAGGCACGTGGTACGACTACTGGGATGGCCGCCAGGCCACGGCGGACGCGAAAGGGCGCGACCTCGATCTTCAGGTCACGCTGGACAAGCTGCCCGTGTTCGTGCGTGCCGGCGCCATCCTGCCCATGTATCCGGAAATGCTGTACGACGGCCAGAAGCCGAAAGACCAGCTGACCCTCGATATCTACCCGCACGGCGATTCCGAATACACCCTGTATGAAGACGATGGCAACACGCGCCAGTACCAGGGCGGCGCCTTCAGCCAGCAAATCATCCGCATGCGCCAGACGGGCGCCGACGTGCAGGTCGACATCGGTGCCGTCGATGGCAAGTACCAGGGCCAGGAAGCGCGCCGCGGCTATGCGCTGCGCATGCTGGCGGGCCAGCGACCTGCAGCCGTCAAGGCGGGCGAACGGCTGCTCGCGGCATCCGCCGACCGCGCCGCCTACGACAAGGCGTCCGAAGGCTGGTATTTCGACGCGGCCGACCGGCAAGGCACCCTGCATGTGAAAGTGGCGGCGCAGGACGTCCGCCAGCCCTTGACCTTGCAGGTGGCCGGCGCGCTCGCGGTAGCGAGAATCGATGCCGACTTCCCCGTCGCCCCCGTGCCGGGCCGCGCCTTGCCGGCCGACGCCATGCAGGTGGTGGCGCGTCCTGCGGAAGAAAGCGGCTATCCGCTGGAAAACGCCTTCGACGGCAAGCCGGAGACCTGGTTCCGCACCGTGCGCAGCCCGTCCGTGAAAAGCGGTCCGCATGAATGGGTGATCGGCTTTACGGAACGCCGCCTCGTCGATGGCATCGAACTGGCGCCGCGCAACGACCAGCACTGGAAGCATGGCCAGGTGCGAGACTACGAAATCTACATCGGCGACAACAACGGCGAGTGGGGCGCGCCGCTTGCGCGGGGCACCCTCAAGCTGGAACAGGGCGTGCAGACGATCAATTTCCCCGCCACGGCCGGACGTTTGCTGCGCTTCCGCGTCATGAGCACGCAAAATCCGGAAGGCGATGGCGCCGCGTCCACCGACCCGATGGTGACGGCGGCGCAGGCCGGGCCGGTGGCACGCGCGTTCGACGCGGCGCTGGCGACCGACGTGGCGCCCGTGACCTTGTCCGAATTCCGCGTGCTCGAACACCGCGCGGCCGAAGGAGAAGAGGTGCAGCGCTATCTGTCGGACCTGGCGCTGCCGAAGACTGTCGCGAAAGACCGGCCGGCCGGCAAGGCCGCCGAGATGCGCATGAACGGGCTGTGGTTCCGCAAGGGCCTCGGCGTGGGACCCGCCAGCCGCATCGACTTGCAACTGGCGGGCAACTGGAATCTGCTGCGCGCCGACCTGGGCGTGGACGATAGCTGCCGCAGCGCGGGCGGCTTGCAATTCCAGGTCTGGAGCGGCGAGCGGCTGCTGTACGACAGCGGCCTGGTCACGGCTCCCGGGGTGGTCAAACCCGAAATCGACGTGCGCGGCCTGAGCCAGCTCAGTTTGCGCACCCTGGGCGCGCGCGGCGCCCACCCGGCCCAGGTCTGCGGCAACTGGGCCAACGCCGTACTGACCGGCACGGAGGGCGCGACGGTCAAGCCGCGCTAACTACTTCAATCATTTCACCAAAACGAGCCCCTCTTCGGACCGGGGAGGGGCTCTTGCAGCCTGACGAAAACAAATCACTTATAAAAGGGAGATGGGAATGCACTTGAAAAAACTGATGGCCGCCATGGTGGCGGTAGGGCTGGCATCGACGGCGCTGGCAGCGGAGGAGGAAAAACTGGCGCGCGTCGAAGTGACGGGTTCCAGCCTGAAGCGCATCAACGCGGAAACGGCGTCGCCCGTGCAGGTGATCAACGCCAAGCAGATCGAAAACATGGGCGCGCTCACCTTGCTGCAGGTGCTCGACAACCTGCCTGCGGCCCGTCCGGCGCAGCAGGACTTCCGCTCGATGTTCACGGGGTCGGACGGCGGCTCGCAGGCGAACTTGCGCGGCCTCGGTGCGCAGGGCACGCTGGTACTGTTGAATGGCCGCCGCCTGTCGTTCTACGGCGCGCCGGCCGGTTTCCAGACCATGTTCGTCAATATCGACGCCATTCCCGCCGCCGCCATCGAGCGCATGGAAATCCTGACGGACGGTGCGTCGGCCGTGTATGGCTCCGATGCCGTGGCCGGCGTCATCAACGTGATCACCAAGAAGTCGTATCAAGGGCTGGAGGCGCGCGCCAACGGCGAGTTTTCGCCCAGCGTGAAGGCGTACGGCGAACGCCAGGCCAGCGTGCTGTATGGCGTGGGCGACCTGGCCAGCGACGGCTACAACGTCTACGGTTCCGTCAACGTCTACCAGCGCGACCGCATCGCGCTGGCCGACACCTGGCAGAAGCGTCCCTCGTATTTTTATGTGAACAATCCCAATTTCATCCCGAACATGCGCGTGGGCGTGGGCAGCGAACCGGGCGTGATGAATCCGGGGACCTTCTTTGTCTTCGACAAGGCCAACAACAATGCGCGTACCCAGCGCGCCGCGCCCGGCTGCAACAACAGCATCACCGAGGCGTCGGGCACGCGCTGCGTGTGGAATGCGCTGCCCAACCAGCTCGACACGGGTCCCACCTCGGAACGCGCCACGGCCTACCTGAGCGGCCGGCTGAAGCTGGGCGGCGACATGGAAGCGTTCGCGGAAGGTGCGTTCACCCACATCAAGATGCGCGGCGAGAATGGCCCCTCCAGCTTCAACAGCGGCAGCACGAACAACTGGTTCGCGCGCAATACGGGCACTACCCTGAACACCTTCGCCACGCCTTTCCTGAGTCCGAACAACGTCTACCTGAAGGGCAAGCTCGATGCCGACATGGTGGCCAAGATGGGCGGCGCGGCGGGCCTGAATTATCTGCTGCAGGATGCCACGGGCCACTTCGGCCAGAAGAATGTCGATGAAAACTACCGCGCGCTCGTCGGCCTGCGCGGCAGCATCGGCGGCGGCTGGGATTTTGAAACGGCGCTCAGCGTGGCGGGCAGCCATTCCACCCTGTTCCAGACGGCGAACGTGAATATCAATGGCTTCAAGCAGGCGTTCGGCCCGTTCACGAAAGATCCCGTCAGCGGCCGCACATACATCTCCGACAATCCCGCCTACAAGTTCGGCGAAATCAGCGAAGCCAATGCGGCGCTGCTGCGTGCCGCCTATCCGACCTTCGCCATCGAATCCTGGACCAAATTGATGACCTGGGACGCCAAGCTCGAAGGCACCTTGTTCAAGCTGGGCGAGCGCGAAGTGCGCGCCGCCGTCGGCACCAACATCATGCGCGAGAGCTTCCTCACGCCCGGCAACGCGGATGCGGCCAATGGCCTGATCACGCAGCAGGGCGGTTCCTGGTTCGATGGCAAGCGCACCATCGCCGCCGTGTTTGGCGAAGTGGTGGTGCCGCTTTCCGACACGCTGGAGGTCAACGCGGCCGCGCGCCTGGACAAATATCCGCATTTCTCGGCTAACCTGGCGCCCAAGCTGGGCGTGATCTGGCGCGCGCGGCCCGACCTGATGCTGCGCGGGACGTATTCGGAGGGCTTCCGCGCGCCCAACCTGGCGGAAGCGGGTTCGGGCGGCGTCTTTGCGCAGGTGGGCGGCATCCGCGACACGGTGCGCTGCGATGAAACGAATGCCATGGCGCGCGCCCTGATGAAGTCCAGGGTGGCGACGGACGCGGACCTGGGCAAGAGCCTGCTCAATTCGAACTGCTCGACGACGGTGGGCGGCCTGACGCCGCCGAACCAGAACCTGCGTCCGGAAAAGGCCAAGATTTCCACCGTGGGCCTGGTCCTGCAGCCGGCCAAGGACGTGAGCATCTCCATCGATTACTGGTTCATCAACCGCCGCGACGAAATCGTGCGCCAGGACTTCAACGAACTGTTTACGGAACTGGTGGACAAGTACGGTCCGACCCTGGCCGGTACGTCCAGCGCCATCCGCAACGACTTGACGGACGCTGACCGGGGCAATATGGCGGCGGTGGCGGCCATGTGCGCCAATCCCGCCAACGCGGGCGTGTGCGCGGGCGGCGTGCCGGGCTACTCAGTGGGCAACCTGGGCGGCTTGATCAACTCGTATTCGAACCGCGGCCGCACCCTGATGGACGGCGTGGATATCGATGCGCGCACGCGCTTTGCGCTCGGCGACTGGGGCAAGCTGAGCACGGGCATCGCCGCCACCATCCGCAAGCGCGACACCCATGACAGCGAAGACGGCAGCGACATCAAGGGCAATACCGTCGGCTACTACGATTCGCCGCGCTACCGCGCCACCGTCAACGCCGACTGGAGCTACCGCAACTTCGTCAGCAGCGTCTTCATCAACTATTCGGGCAAGACGCGCTGGGCCTACGGCCCCTGGGACAAGGACAATACGCCGGAAAACTGCACCGCCGCCTCGGTATCGCTGCCGGCCGGCCAGTGCAAGGGCGCGCCGTCGTACACCACGGTGAACCTGGCCTTCAGCTGGAAGCCGGTCAAGAACCTGGACGTGGGCCTGAACGTGAAGAACGCGTTCAACAAGCAGCCGTACTACGACCCGAACGGCTGGGAAGGCTACAACCATAGCCAGGACCTGTTCGGCCGCCAGTTTGCCTTGTCGGCCAGCTACAAGTTCTTTTAAGGCGTGACGCCGCCCCGGCCTGCCAGCGGGCCGGGGCATTGTCATGAAAAGAAAAAGAAAACATTCCGAAATGCACAATACGAAAGATAAACGTAAGTGAAAGGTGATTGCCATGGCTTCTTTCGCGTTTTTCCATCAGGGTTGCCGTGCGGAATGTCCCCTGCGGGCCCCCTTATTGCCGATGTGTGTATCCGTCACGCCACGATAACGAAAGTTATTTGCCGCATCGTGGATTCAATCGAAAGATAAAACGGCTTTATTGCATCAATTTCCCATTAAATTGTCGCTTTAACTTTCTTTTTGTTGACGATACTTATTTTTCTTTTTAAAGTAATCCCAAGAAAACGAAAATCAGCCGAAACGGACTGATTTCCCGGAAGGGACGGCTGCCTGGCTCTCCCTTCCGACGCTCACCATAAAAATTGCATCCCCCCGACTTCGCCCTGGAGCGGGGAGGGCGCGTATAACCCTCGATATAGACGGAGAGACACATGCATACCACCCGACTCAAATTGCGCGACATCAGCCGCGCCGCCGCGATCGTGATCGCCCTGGCGGCCGGCGTGCCAGGCCAGGCCTGGGCACAGTCGAACGCCACCAGCACCATTTTCGGCGAAGTGAGCGCGCCCGCCGGCGCCACCGTGGTGCTGGAAAACCTGGCGACGGGCGTGCAGCGCACGCTGACGCCGGATACGTCGGGCCGCTATGTGGCCAACTCCATGCCGCCGGGCCGCTACGCGGTGCGCGTGCTGCGCGCCGGGGCGGTGGAAGCGTCGCAGGAAGTCGAAGCCCTGATCGGCGCGGGCGCCGAAGCGAACTTCGGCCCGGCCAGCGCGGCCGGCCCCGTGGGCCAGGAGCAGACCGTCGTCGTGAAGGCGTCGCGCAATCCGATCGACGTGTCGAACACCAACAATGGCGTGATCTTCACGGCCAAGGAATTGAAAGCGCTGCCAGTCGGCAATGACGTGGCCTCCATCGTGCAGCTGACGCCGGGCGTGTCGCGCGGCACCAACAGCGTGTACGGCAATGCGCCGTCGATCGGCGGCTCGGGCCAGTCGGAAAACGCGTTCTATGTCAACGGCTTCCCCATCACCAACATCCTGACCCAGGTGGGCGCGTCGGAACTGCCGTTTGGCGCGATCTCTAACCTGCAGGTGCTGTCGGGCGGCTACGGTTCCGAGTTTGGCCGCTCCACGGGCGGCGTGATCAACATCACCACCAAGAGCGGCGGCAACAAGGTCGAATTTGGCGGCAAGGTCTCCATCATTCCCCGTTCGCTGAAAGGCGAGCCGGAAAACACGTATTACCCGAACACGGGCGCCAATCCCAAGACGGACGGCAATCTGCTGTACTGGAACCGCGACAACGGCAGCACCAGCAAGGTGGTGGGCCTGTACGGCAGCGGTCCGCTGATCAAGAACAAGCTGTTCGCCTTCGTGGCGCTGGAACAGACGCGCACCGACAGCCAGGCCGTCGCCGCCACCGCCGACTCGGGCACGGCCCTGGCGCGCGGCTGGAGCACCAGCCAGAGCAAGGTGGACCGCATGACGGCCAAGCTCGATTTCAACCTGACGGACGACCATCACTTCGAATATACCAAGCTGTATGACCGCACGAAGACGGACAGCCAGGCGTATGGCTACAGCTACGCCACGCATGCGAGCAACGGCGTACAGGCAGGCAAGGGCGAGACGACGGTCAACTGCTGCGGCTCATCGGCCGCGCCCGGTGCCAACATCGACATCTTCAAATATACGGGCTACCTGACGGACAACCTGACCGTGACGGCCATGATGGGCGAATCGCGCACCTCGCACACGCGCACGCCGAATGGCTACAATCCGCTGCTGGCGCAAACGTCGTCGAACGCATCGACCCAGGTGCCGGGACTGAGCTATGCCAATCCGCAGACGGTGACGGGCACCCTGGTCGACCCGTCGTCGGAAGACCGCCAGAAAGCCAAGCGACTCGATCTCGAATACAAGCTGGGCAAGCATTCGCTGCGCGGCGGCATCGACCGCATCGACGTGGAATCGAAGGTGGGCCTGAGCCTGGCCGGCGGCTACCGCTGGAGCTACCAGCGCGCGACCGATCCGAACCGCCCGATCAACGGCGCGTTCGAGACGCCGGCCCAGGGCGGCGGCTACGGCACGCAGGGCTACTACGTCAGCAAGGACCTGAACGCCAACCTGGCGCGTCCGACCAGCGTGCAATCGGCGCAATACATCCAGGATCACTACCAGGTCACGGAACGAGTACTGCTGGACCTGGGCCTGCGCCGCGAACAGTTCACCAACTACAGCACCGATGGCGTGGCCTTCATTTCGCAGCGCAACATGATCGCCCCGCGCGTGGGCGCCACCTGGGATTACCTGGGCGACGGCACCCTGAAATTCTTCGCCAACGGCGGCCGCTACCACCTGCCGGTGCCGTCGAATTTGTCGAGCAACATGGCCAGCCCCTTCCTGGCCACCAGCGAGATGTACACCTACACGGGCGTCGATCCCGTCACGGGCGCGCCGACGGGCCTGCACGCGATCAGCAAGCCGTATTCGGCCAACAATGCGTATGGCCAGAGCCGCGATGCGCGCGAAGTGACGGCCATCGGCTTGAAGCCGCTGTCGCAGGATGAATTCTCGCTCGGTTTCGAACGCGCCCTGAGCAAGAAGCTGGTGGTGGGCGCCAGCGTCCTGTACCGCAAGCTGAACGACACCAACGACGACGTCTGCGACGCGCGTCCGCTGCAAGCCTGGGCCACGCGCAACAGCGTCGACACGAGCAACTGGGGCGGCTTCCAGTGCGCCATCATCAACCCGGGCCGCGACAACAGCCTGATGGTGGATTTCGACGACGGCAAGGGCTTGCGCCGCGTGGATATTTCGGCGGCCGAGTGGGGCAATCCGCTGCCATCGCGCACCTACCGCGCCCTGAACCTGTTCGTCGAGCACCCGTACACGAACGGCTGGTACGGCAAGCTGACCTACACCCTGTCTGCGCTGAAGGGCAATATGGAAGGCCAGACGGACAGCATCGGCGGCGGCGACGTGGGCCTGACGGTCAGCGACGACCACAAGGAACTGATGTACAACGCTTATGGCTACCTGCCGGGCGACCACCGCCATGCGTTCAAGGCCTACGGCTTCATGCAGGTGATTCCGGACGTGACGGTCGGCGCCAACCTGTCGCTGACCTCGGGCGCGCCGCGCAACTGCATCGGCGCGCTGCCCGATAACCTGAAGTTCGAGAACGACTACGGCGATTCCTACTTCTATTGCAATGGCAAGCCGGCGCCGCGCGGCAGCCAGGGCCGCCTGCCATGGCAAGCCCAGCTGGACATGAATCTGGCCTATACTCCCAGCGCCGTCAAGGGCCTGAGCCTGAAAGTGGACGTGTTCAATGTGTTCAACAGCCAGACCGTGACCCGCTATAACGAAACGCGCGAAGACCATGGCGCCATCGCCCGCAACTACCTGCAGGTGGCTGGCCGCACGGCGCCGCGTTCCGTGCGCTTCACGGCGGAATACACCTATTAAACTGCAACCGGCCCGCCGTGCGGCGGGCCGGCGACGATCATTACCAATGGAAGCGAGAAGAGACCAATGACGACACAATTCAATCGACGCAATTTCCTGTCCGCCAGCGCCGCGCTGGCCGGTGGCGCCTTGGCCGGCAGCGCCTTGCTGCCTGGCGAGGCCAACGCCGTACCTGCCGCCAGCCGCGACAAGGTCCGCCTGGGCCTGATCGGCACGGGCATGCGCGGCCAGGTGCTGCTGGCCGAACTGGTGCGCCGCGACGACGTGGAAGTGGTGGCCCTGTGCGATATCGAGCCGATCATGCTGAAACATGCGCTGGGCCAGGTAGAAAAGGCCGGCAAGCCGCGTCCGCGCACGTATGGCGAAGACCGCGACCAGAAAGCCTACAAGCGCATGTTGGACGCGGGCGGGCTCGATGGCGTGATCATCGCCACGCCGTGGGAATTCCACGCGCCGATGGCGATCGCCGCCATGCAGGCGAAGATCGCCGTCGGCTGTGAAGTGGTGGCCGGCATCACCCTGCAAGACCACTGGGATGTCCTGAACACCCAGCTGAAAACGGGCACGCCGTACATGTTGCTGGAAAACGTGTGCTACCGCCGCGACGTGATGGCGGCGCTGCAGATGGTGCGCGCGGGCCTGTTCGGCGAATTGCTGCACCTGCAGGGCGGCTACCAGCATGATTTGCGCGCCGTGAAATTCAACAGCGGCAATCCGGCCAAGCCGTATGGCGGCGGCGTGGAATTCGGAGAGAAGGGCTGGTCGGAAGCCCATTGGCGCACGCAGCACTCGGTCGAGCGCAACGGCGAACTGTATCCGAGCCATGGCATCGGCCCCTGCGCCATGTACACGAACATCAACCGCGGCAACCGTTTCACGCGCATCAACGCCTTCGCCACCAAGGCGCGCGGCTTGCATGACTACATCGTCAAGCAGCCGGGCGGCGCGCAGCATGCGAACGCCAAAGTGAAATTCAAGCTGGGCGACGTGGTCACCACCACACTGGCGTGCGAGAACGGCGAAACCATCATCCTGCAGCACGATACGAGTCTGCCGCGCCCGTATTCGCTGGGCTTCCGCGTGCAAGGCACGGACGGCCTGTGGATGGACCTGAACAATTCCATCCATATCGAAGGCGTCAGCAAGCCGCACCAGTGGGACGACTTCAAGGCTTACCAGGACAAGTATGAACACCCCGTATGGCGCAAGTATGCGGCGCAAGCCGAAGGCGCGGGCCACGGCGGCATGGACTTCTTCGTCATCCACGCCTTTGTCGAAGCCTTGAAGGCCAACGCGCCGATGCCGATCGATATCTACGATGCCGTGACGTGGAGCGCCATCACGCCGCTGTCCGAGCAGTCGATCGCCGCCAACTTCCAGACCCTGGACTTCCCGGACTTCACGGGCGGGCAGTGGAAATCGCGCAAGCCGATCTTCGCCCTCGACGGCAAGTACTAAGCCTTAACGACCCGCTACCGCACCAGTTGCCGTAGCGGGTTTTTTCTTTCCCGATCCGTTTTTCAACCGCGGCGCAGGCGCGCAGGCCCTTGTTCGTCCGCCGCAAGCCGTACCACACCAGGAGACGTTGATGAAACACACAAGTTCATTGCTCTTTGCATTCCTTCCCGCCATGCCGATGCTGCTGGCGGCCTGCGGCGGCGCCACCGCCACCGGCTCGGGCGGCACCGCCTTGCTGGCCGCCACCGTGGCCGCGCCCGCCACTTCCGCCACCGTGGAACTGGCCGGCAACGCCTTCATCACGAGCGGGAATGAGGGCGCCGTCATCAACGAGCGTGGCCTGGCCGGCTGGAGCAATCCCGATGCCGTCGCCAGCACGTATTTCCGCGTGGCCGAGGCGGGACCCGTGCAGGTGGCGCTCGACGCCAGCCTGGCCGATGGCGGCAACAGCACCATCCGCGTGAAGATCAACGGCACGCCGTTCGACGTCAAGCTGGCCGGCAAGGAACGCAAGACCTATGCCGTCGGCACGGTGAACGTGGCGGCGGCCGGCTATGTGAAGGTCGACTTGCAGGGGCTGTCCCGGGTCAAGGAAACGTTCGGCGACGTTGCGGCGTTGAAGGTGACGTCGAACGCGGCGCTGACCTACGCCAACGACCCCGCCAATTACTACTGGTCGCGGCGCGGCCCGTCCGTGCACATGGGCTATACGGTGCCGGCCAATACCGAGTATTTTTATAACGAGATGACGATCCCCGTCGGCCAGGATGCCATCGGCTCCTACTTCATGGCCAACGGCTTTGGCCAGGGCTACATGGGCATCCAGGTGAAATCGCCGAGCGAGCGCTGGATACTGTTTTCCGTGTGGGATGCCGACAATGGCGCGAAAACCACCCTGGTCAGCAAGGGTGCCGGCGTGGTCGACAATGCGTTCGGCGGCGAGGGCACGGGCGGGCAGACCTATCTGTCGTATAACTGGGCGGCCGGCACGACCTACCGTTTCATCACGCGCGCGCGGCCCGACGGCAATGGCGGCAGCGATTACTCGGCCTGGTTCTTTGCGCCGGAAACGGGCAAGTGGCGCTACATCGCCACCTGGAAGCGGCCGGCGATTTCCACGTATTTGACGCGCGTGCATTCCTTCCTCGAGAATTTCATCGATACCCTGGGCTACACGGAGCGCCGCGTCCAGTTCGGCAACCAGTGGGCGAGGAACGTTGCCGGCACCTGGTCGGAAGTGACGGCGGGGCGTTTCACGGGCGACGCCACGGCCACCAATGCGCAGCGCATGGATTACGCGGGCGGCGTGGAGAACGGCAAGTTCTACTTGCATAACGGCGGCTTCTTTGCCGATTACGTGAAGACCAGCCAGAACTTCACGCGCCCCGCGACAGGCCGGGCGCCCGCCATCGATGTGAACACCTTGCCGATGCAATAGGCGTGGCTTCTTAGCCCGGCCGCTTGCCCACCATCGCTTCGATGCCGCGATAGTAGGTGAGCGGCCGGTCTATCGTCACGCCCATCAATGCCGCCGCCTGGATGATATCGTCTGTATCGCGCCGGTACACCACCAGCGCATCCATTTCGTCGGTGCCGTTGCCGTCGATCTGGATCAGCTCATAGCCGCCTTCTTCCACGGCGCGCTGCGCCAGTTCCGTATCGAGCCACTCGAAATAGGGCAGTGCGCTATTGTCACTGTCCTTGAGCAGTTCGTAAGGAAAGTCCGGGAATTCGTCGAACATGTCCTGTATCTGTTCGTGCAGCTCATCGAGCTTGTCGCTCGACGCCATATAACCGCCCAGGTGCGAGAGGATCGCGACCGCGTAGGCTTGCGCATCGCTGTCGATCCACTCGTCGCGTGGCGCGGAGGGCGCGGCGGTGATGGTGGCGACGGCCTCGTCGAGCTCCTCGCCTTCGAGGTCACCGCAGGTCAGCTTGGTCAGCAGTTCAGATAGCAGCATGGTTGCCTTTCAATGGGGCGGCATGGCCCGGATGGCCAGCGCGTGCATGATGTTGTTAATACTATCATCGCCGTGCGGCTTGCCGCGTTCTGCAGAAATCGTACTGCGCCCTTTGCCTACTTATCAACTAGACATTTTCTTGTCAAGCGGATACACTAAAAATATTTCCATGTGGAAATATTTTTCGATGCCCAGGCAGGCACAGGTGCGCTTGCCGCCCTTTGCCCATTAATCGTTACCCATTTTCTTCATTTCATCCAGGATCATCCATGTTTGTCCGAACCACCATGCTGCGCGCGCTGGCGTGCGCCGTCTTGCTGCCTGCGCTGTTGTCCGGCTGCGTCACCGGCCACAATAGCGCGCCTGCGTTTAACTACACGACCCCCGACCCTGCCAAGGGCGTTGTCGTCGGCACCGTGTTCGAGCGCGCCGTCTTCGAGGCGCATGGCGCCAGATTCGGCATTGTCAGCAGCGACCTTGCCACCAACAAGGACAAAGATCTGTGGTTATCCAGCCATGCTCCCGCCGGCCAGGTCTCCTTGCAGAATGTCGCGCCAAAAGTGCCTACGGGCAAGGGCAGTACTTTTGCGCTGCAGCTGACGCCGGGACGCTACCGCATCCTCATCTGGCTGCTTGACTATGGAAGCAGGTCCAAGTACTCCGAATCGTCGCCGAAGGCGATCGAGTTTGACGTCGTGGCTGGCAAGGTCATCTACCTGGGACGTCTGGATGCCAACCGTTTCCTGGAAGTGGCTTCGATACACGACAATTTCGAGGAAGATATCGTCTATCTGAAGAAAAATCCCTTGCTGGCCAATGCCAGCATCGAGAACAAGGCGCTCGAGGTGCGTGAATGGTGGCTAAAGGACGCCACTGGCAAGAAACTTCTGGAAAGAAACCGCGTCAACTAAGCAGGTGCAGGGCGCGCCGCGCGCGTCACGAGCCTTCCTGACGACCGTGGCCAAGGGCGTGCTCGGCACTCTGTACTGCCGGCGCGACCCTGCGCTACATGTTTTGACGCATCAAAGCGGCCAGGCCTGCTTGGTGACGGCCACAGCGACGATGTAGGCGAAGACCAGCACGGCGAGCGCGAAGGCGGCGCCGCGCACGGCCGGCGTCTTGCCTCGCTTCAGGGCGATGGTGCCCAGCACGATGTAGGCCACCAGCGCGCACAGTTTGGCGGCCAGCCACGGCTGGCTGCCCGGCGACTGGCCGCTCCACACGGCCAGGGCGATGGCGCTGGCCAGCAGGGCCGTGTCGATCAGGTGCGGCAGGATCTTTACCCAGCGCTGCTGCAAGGCGGGCGAGGCGCGCAGCATCCAGGCGCCGCGCAACAGGAAAAGACTGCCGCTGGCGGTGGCGCAGCCCATGTGGAAATGTTTGAGGCTCAGATAATCCATGCGTGATGTGGTGGCGTTGATTGATGGTGGCGCCAGCATAGCCGCCTTTGGCCTCCCGCACCATACGCCGTCGGGATGAGACGGGCCTAAGGCAGGAATTTCACGTAGACGAGTTCAGGATCGCCCTCATCGAGATGGTCGATCTGGCCGCTGCGCACGAAGCCCGCGCTGGCGAACAGCCGTTGCGCGGCCAGGTTCGACTGGTTCGTCGAGGTGAACAGTTTGGCCGTCGTGCACGCGTCCGCGGCGGCCGCCAGCAGGCGCCGTCCCACGCCGCAGCGCTGCTGCGCGGGCGAGACCACCACCAGCGAGACAAAACCGTGGCCAAAGAAGTCGTCGTGCGTGAGCACATAGCCGGCCACCTGGCCCGCCCGGATGGTCACCTGGCATCGGCCCTGGCCGACGGCGGCGCGCACGGCCTCGCCACGCTCCGGGTGCGCCTGCGCATAGGTGTCGCAGGCGAGCATGGCGTCGACGTCGCCAGGGCGCGCCACGCGGGTGATGACGCGGTCTGTATCGTGCAGGTTCTCCATGTCGCTCCTTTTCTCCTGGCGCCGAGTGTGCCAAAAATGCGCCGGTTTGTAAAACACCCGCCATCCAGGCTAGGCCCGCCCCGCGCCATCTAGTCACTTTTGCCGATGCGGCTATCCAGATTGCCTTTCCAGAATCACCCTGTGGCCGATAGTGCCTTTCGCCGCTGCCACGTAAGCTGGTCGGGACGGCTGGCCAGACGGCCAGTGCATTCATGGAGAAACATCGTGGCTACCCTAGATGGCACTAAGAACAACAGTATTAACAAGGCAGTCGAACCGGGCATGCGGCGCAAGCAGGCGTCCGTATTGATCAGCAGTACCTTCGCATTTACCATCTGCTTTGCGGTCTGGATGATGTTTGCCGTACTGGGCATCCCCATCAAGACCAGCCTGGGCTTGACTGAAACGCAATTCGGCCTGCTGGCCGCCATGCCCGTGCTGACGGGCTCCCTCGTGCGCGTGCCGCTGGGCATCTGGACGGACAAATACGGTGGACGCCGCGTCTTCTTCTGGCTGATGCTCGCCAGCGTGGTGCCGATCTACCTGATCTCCTACGCCACCGCCTACTGGCATTTCCTCGTGCTGGGCATGTTCGTCGGTCTGGCGGGCGGCTCGTTTTCCGTCGGCACGCCGTACGTGGCGCGCTGGTATGAGAAGGAACGCCGCGGCCTGGCGATGGGCATCTTCGGCGCCGGCAACTCCGGTTCCGCGCTGACCAAGTTCGTCGCGCCGGGCATCGTCGCCGCCTTCGGCTGGCAGATGCTGCCCAAGGTGTATGCGGTGGCCATGCTGGCCACGGCCATCCTCTTCTGGCTGTTTTCGTACACGGACAAATCGCACCTGGCGCCATCGGGCGAAAGCTTTTCCGCGCAGATGAAGGTGTTGAAGGACCCGCGTGTGTGGCGCTACTGCCAGTACTACTCGGTGGTATTCGGCGGCTACGTGGCGCTGGCCCTGTGGATGACGAAGTACTACGTGGCCGAATACGGTTTTGATCTGAAGCACGCGGCGCTGCTGGCCGCCTGCTTCTCGCTGCCGGGCGGCGTGCTGCGCGCGCTGGGCGGCTGGATATCCGACAAATACGGTGCGGCGAAAGTCACCTGGGCCGTGATGTGGGTGTGCTGGGTGTGCTTCTTCCTGCTGTCGTATCCGCAAACGCAGATGGTTGTGGAAACCGTTACGGGACCGCTGGCCTTCCATATCGGCCTGTCGCCGCTGTGGTTCACCGTGCTGCTGTTCATCGTCGGCATCGCCATGGCTGTCGGCAAGGCATCCGTCTTCAAGTTCATCGGCGATGATTTTTCCGACAACATCGGCGCCGTCTCGGGCGTGGTGGGTCTGGCCGGCGGCCTGGGCGGCTTCATCCTGCCCGTGATGTTCGGCGCCCTGGTGGACTTTACGGGTGTGCGTTCGAGCTCCTTCATGCTCCTGTACGGCACCGTTTGCGTTTCCCTCGTCTGGATGCATTTCTCGTTCAAGCCGCAGCGCGCGGCACCCATCAATCAACCCGCAGGAGTACTGCTGTGAGCAAACCAATGAGCCGCTATATGATCAATACCTGGGAGCCGGAAACGCCGAGCTTCTGGCAAAACACGGGCAAGGCCACGGCCGCGCGCAATCTGTGGATCTCGATTCCCGCGCTGCTGCTGGCGTTCGCCGTGTGGATGGTGTGGAGCGTGGTGGTGGTCAACCTGCCCAACATCGGCTTCACCTACAGTAACAACCAGCTGTTCTGGCTGACGGCCTTGCCGGGCCTGTCCGGCGCCACCTTGCGCATCTTTTACTCGTTCATGGTGCCGATCTTTGGCGGCCGGCGCTGGACGGCCATTTCCACGGGCTCGCTGCTGATTCCCGCCATCGGCATCGGCCTGGCCGTGCAGGACGTGAACACGGGCTACCCGACCATGCTGATCCTGGCGCTGCTGTGCGGCTTCGGCGGCGGCAATTTCGCCTCGTCGATGGCCAACATCAGCTTTTTCTACCCGAAGGCCAGCAAGGGCTTCGCGCTGGGCATGAACGCGGGCCTGGGCAACTTGGGCGTGTCGGTGGTGCAGTTCGTCGTGCCGCTGGTGATCACGTTTGCCGTCTTTGGCGCCTGGGGCGGCGATTCGCTCACCTGGGTGAAAAATGGCGTGAGCAAGCAGATGTGGCTGCAAAACGCGGGCTTCATCTGGGTGCCGTTCATCGCGCTGTCCACTTTGCTGGCCTGGTTCGGCATGAATGACCTGGCATCGGCCAAGGCTTCGTTTTCCGAACAGGCCGTGATCTTCAGGCGCAAGCACAACTGGCTCATGTGCTGGCTGTACACGGGTACCTTCGGCTCCTTCATCGGTTACTCGGCCGCGTTCCCGCTGCTGATCAAGATCCAATTCCCCGACGTGAACCCGCTCGATTACGCCTTCCTGGGACCGTTGGTCGGCGCCCTGGCGAGGGTCGCCGGCGGCGTGATTTCCGACAAACTGGGCGGCGCCCGCGTCACCCTGTGGTCGTTCCTCTTGATGATAGGCGCCGTGCTGGGCGTGCTGTACTTCATGCCGCAGGCCGGCGTGGGTGGGAGCTTCAATGGCTTCTTCTGGATGTTCATGCTGCTGTTCGCCGGCACGGGCATCGGCAATGCCTCGACCTTCCGCATGATCCCCGTGATCTTCCTGACGGAGCACCAGCGCGCGGCCGCCGGCAAGGGCAAGGCGGCGCAGGAACAAGCGATCGTCGACGCCAACAAGGAAGGTGCCGCCGTGCTGGGCTTCACGTCCGCCGTGGCGGCCTACGGCGCCTTCTTCATCCCGAAAAGCTACGGCACCTCGATTGCGCTGACGGGCAGTCCCGACGCGGCCCTGTGGTGCTTCATCGGCTTTTATGTCAGCTGCATCGCCATCACCTGGTGGTGCTATGCGCGCAAGAATGCGCCGATGCCTTGCTGAAGCTGGAACGTCTGGCAAGTCATGCTTGCCGGGCGCTGTATGAGTACGAGAGGTAGAAATGGAAGAACTGGAAAAATTCGTCAACGGCTTCAGCCTGTTTCAGCAGCAATATTTCAGCGAGCCGCAAACCTTGTACGACAGCCTGCGCGACGGGCAGCGGCCTTCGACCTTGCTGATCGGCTGCTGCGATTCGCGGGTCGATCCCATGCTGCTGACGGGCAGCGACCCGGGCGACATGTTCGTCGTGCGCAATATCGCCAACCTGGTGCCGCCGTGCACGCCCGACGCGCCGCCCGGCGTCAGTTCGGCCATCGAGTTCGCCGTCTGCAAGCTGGAAGTGGCCAGGGTCATCGTGCTGGGCCATGCGCGCTGCGGCGGCATCCGCGCGCTGCTGGAACCGCAGCCGCGCGCGGAAGGGCAGGAAACGGACTTCGTGGGACAGTGGATGCGCATCGCCGAACCCGTGGCGCAGCGGGTGCGGCGCGAGCTGGCGCACCGCTCGTCGGAGGAACAGCACCATGCGTGCGAACTGGCCAGCATCCTGCAGTCGCTGGACAACCTGCTGACCTACCCGTGGCTCAAGCGCCGGGTGGAGCAGGGCGTATTGAAACTGCATGGCTGGTATTTCGACATCGACAGCGGGGCGCTGATGGCCTATTCGGCGCGCCAGCAGCAGTTTTTGCCGCTGGTCTGCCCGATAGAACGGGCGCGCCATCTGCATGAGCGCCCTTGGCCGGATGCGGCCAGGTAATCCGAAACGTGCCGCCAACAATGTGTCGGATTACGCTACGCTAATCCGACCTGCATCTGGTAGGTCGGATTAGGCGGGGCCGCCGAGGCCGCAGGCCGTAATCCGACAACTTCCCTCAGCTAAAACGCAATAAATCCCCGCTGCGGTCGAACGCCAGCAGGCTGTCGATGCGGCCTTGCTCGATCGCCGTCACCATGGCGCGCAGGGGCGCCTCGCATTCCTGCGCGGCGGGCGGCTGGCCTTCGCGACCCGCCAGTCCCGCCACGAAGACCACGTCCCAGTGCGTCTGCATCTGTTTCGACTCCTCCTTCAATGTCTCGAAGCTGCCCAGTTCCTCGGGCAGCTTGTCGGCGCACATCACGGGCGTGAGGGACCTGCCCTGGCCGCCAGGCTGGGCCTGCGCCTGGGTGAACGTGAACAGCAGGCGCTGCGGCTGCTCCTGGTTGCGGGCGCTGCGCAGCAGGCTGGCGTAATCGGTAATCGGCATGGTGCTCTTTCTCTGAGTTGAACGATGCCGACAGGTATACCGCAGCACGGTCGCGGCGCCCATAGGCAATAGTGACTATCCGGGTGACTACGCGCCTATGCATTCCTGGTGCCGGAAACCGACTTCTTGCCAATACCGCCGCGCAGGGCGCGTCGATAGACTGTTTGTATCGACGCGTGGGCCATCCGGCTTGCAGCGTTTTTATGACCTGGCGCCGCTCCTGCGGCGCAATGTGGAGGTAGCATGAGTCACTTTCTGGACCGTCTTAAATTTTTTAGCAAGCCCGCCGAGCCGTTCTCGAACGGCCATGGCACCGTGGTCGATGAAGACCGCACCTGGGAAAACGCCTACCGCCAGCGCTGGCAGCACGACAAGATCGTGCGCTCCACGCATGGCGTGAACTGTACCGGCTCGTGCAGCTGGAAGGTGTACGTCAAGAATGGCCTGATCACCTGGGAAACCCAGCAAACCGACTACCCGCGCACGCGGCCCGACCTGCCCAACCACGAACCGCGCGGTTGCCCGCGCGGCGCCAGCTATTCCTGGTACGTGTATTCGGCCCAGCGCGTGAAATACCCGATGGTGCGCGGCCGGCTGATGGAAATGTGGCGCGAAGCGCGCAAGACCATGGACCCCGTCACGGCCTGGGACTGGATCAGCCAGGACCCCGTGCGCTCGCAGCAGTACAAATCCATCCGCGGCCTGGGCGGCTTCGTGCGCGCCACGTGGGAAGAATCGAATGAAATCATCGCCGCCGCGAACGCGCTGACGATCAAGAAATACGGCCCGGACCGCATCGTCGGCTTCTCGCCGATTCCCGCCATGTCCATGGTCAGCTATGCCTCCGGCACGCGCTACCTGTCGCTGATCGGCGGCGTGGCCCTGAGCTTCTACGACTGGTACTGCGACTTGCCGCCGGCCAGCCCGCAAGTGTGGGGCGAGCAGACGGACGTGCCGGAATCGGCCGACTGGTACAACTCGACCTATCTGATGGTGTGGGGCTCGAACGTGCCGATGACGCGCACGCCCGACGCCCACTTCTACACGGAAGTGCGCTACAAGGGCACGAAAACCGTGGCCATCTCGCCCGACTACGGCGAAATGGTGAAGTTCGGCGACATCTGGCTGGCGCCGAAACAGGGCACCGATGCGGCGCTGGCGCTGGCCATGGGCCACGTCATCCTCAAGGAGTTCCACTCGGAAGGCCAGAGCGCCTACTTCCGCGACTATGCGCGCCAGTACACGGACTTCCCCATGCTGGTGCTGCTCAAGGAGCATAACGGCACCCTGGTGCCCGATTACTTCCTGCGCGCCTCGCACCTGGACAACAACCTCGACGAAACCAACAACCCGGAATGGAAGACCCTCGTCATCGACGAAACCACGGGTGCGATTACCGCGCCGGCCGGCTCCATCGGCTTCCGCTGGGGCGAATCGGGCAAATGGAACCTGGAACAGAAGGCCGGCGGCAGCGGCGCGCCCATCGTGCCGATGCTTTCCATGATCAACGACAGCGACGCCGTCACGGAAGTGGGTTTCGCCTACTTCGGCGGCAAGGACGCGTCCGACATGCTGCTGCGCAAGGTGCCGGTGAAAACCATCCGCCTTGCCGACGGCACGACGGGCCTCGTCACCACCGTGTTCGACCTGACCCTGGCCAACTACGGCATCGACCGTGGCCTCGGCGGCGCCAATGTCGCCGAAAGCTATGACGACGACGTGCCGTACACCCCCGCATGGCAGGAAAAGCACACGGGCGTGAAACGCGCCGACGTCATCACTGTGGCGCGCCAGTTCGCGGAAAACGCGGACCAGACGCGCGGCAAGAGCATGGTCATCGTGGGCGCCGGCCTGAATCACTGGTACCACATGGACATGACGTATCGGGGCATCATCAACATGCTGATGATGTGCGGCTGTATCGGCCAGTCGGGCGGCGGCTGGGCCCATTACGTGGGCCAGGAAAAACTGCGTCCGCAAACGGGCTGGACGCCGCTGGCCTTCGCCCAGGACTGGGTGCGCCCGATGCGCCAGATGAACGGCACCTCGTTCTTCTATGCCCACACGAGCCAGTGGCGCCACGAAAAGCTGGAGACGGGCGACATCGCCTCGCCATCGGCGGCCGGCGGCACGGGCGACCTGACCCTGCTCGATTACAACGCCAAGGCCGAGCGCATGGGCTGGCTGCCATCGGCGCCGCAGCTGCAGACCAATCCGCTCGAGGTGGCCAGGGCCGCCAAGGCGGCAGGGCAGGCGCCGGCCGCGTATGCGCTCGACCAGATCAAGGCGGGCCAGCTGCAGTTCTCGTGCGACGATCCGGACAACCCGGCCAACTTCCCGCGCAATATGTTCGTCTGGCGCTCGAACATCCTGGGCAGCTCGGGCAAGGGCCACGAGTACTTCCTGAAATACCTGCTGGGCACGCAGAACGGCTTGCTCAGCGACGAAGACGACTGCATCACGCCGAAACAGGTGAAAGTGCGCCCGGCCGCCGAAGGCAAGCTCGATCTGCTGGTGGTGCTGGACTTCCGCATGTCGACCACCTGCCTGTATGGCGACGTGGTGCTGCCGACGGCCACCTGGTATGAAAAAGACGATCTGAATACGTCGGACATGCACCCGTTCATCCACCCGCTGTCCGAAGCCGTGCAGCCGCTGTGGCAATCGAAGTCGGACTGGGAAATCTACAAGGGGCTGGCCGAGAAGTTCTCGGAAATCGGCGGCGAGCTGCTGGGCACCCAGCAAGACATCATCCTCACCCCGCTGATGCACGATACCCCGGGCGAACTGGGCCAGCCCTTCGATCCCAAGGACTGGCGCGCCGGCGAATGCGATGCGATTCCCGGCAAGACCATGCCGAACATGACGGTGGTCGAGCGCAATTACCGCGACGTCTACAAGAAGTTCACCTCGATCGGACCGCTGCTGGAAACCATCGGCAATGGCGGCAAGGGCATTTCCTGGAAAACGGGCCATGAAGTCGAGGTCCTGCGCGGCATCAACCGCACGGTGCTCGATGAAGGCGTGTCGAAGGGCCAGCCGCGCCTCCATACGGCCATCGATGCGGCCGAGATGATCCTGTCGCTGGCGCCGGAAACGAATGGCCACGTGGCCGTCAAGGCCTGGGCCGCGCTGTCCGCCATCACGGGACGCGAGCATACGCACCTGGCGCTGCCGCGCGAGCATGACAGCATCCGCTTCCGCGACGTGCAGGCGCAGCCGCGCAAGATCATTTCCTCGCCCACCTGGTCGGGCCTGGAAAGCGAGGAAGTCAGCTACACGGCCGGCTATACCAACGTGCATGAACTGATCCCATGGCGCACCCTGACGGGCCGCCAGCAGTTCTACCAGGATCACCTGTGGATGCGCGATTTCGGCGAAGGGCTGTGCGTGTACAAGCCGGCGATCAACACGAAGACGACGGAAGCGCTGCTGGGCACCAAGCCGAACGGCAACAAGGAACTGGCGCTGAACTTTTTGACGCCGCACCAGAAGTGGGGCATCCACTCCACGTATTCGGACAACCTGCGCATGCTGACCCTGTCGCGCGGCGGACCGCACGTGTGGCTCTCGGAAACCGACGCGAAGACGGCCGGCATCGTCGACAACGACTGGATCGAGGTCTTCAATGTGAACGGCAGCCTGACGGCGCGCGCCATCGTCAGCCAGCGCATCCCGGCCGGCATGACGATGATGTACCACGCCCAGGAAAAGATCATCAACGTGCCTGGCGCGGAGATGACGGGCAAGCGGGGCGGCATCCATAACTCGGTGACGCGCGCCGTGCCCAAGCCGACGCACATGATCGGCGGCTACGCCCAGCTGGCCTACGGCTTCAATTATTACGGCACGGTGGGCTCCAACCGCGATGAATTCGTATTGGTGCGCAAGATGAACAAGGTCGACTGGCTCGAAGGCCCGTTGCAGGAAGAAGGAGCATAGTATGAAAATCAGAGCGCAAATCGGCATGGTGCTGAACCTGGACAAGTGCATCGGCTGCCACACCTGTTCCGTCACCTGCAAGAACGTGTGGACCAGCCGCGACGGCGTCGAATACGCATGGTTCAACAACGTGGAGACGAAACCGGGCATCGGCTATCCGAAGCAGTGGGAAAACCAGGACAAGTGGAATGGCGGCTGGCGCCGCACGGACTCTGGCAAGATCGAGCCGCGCCAGGGCAGCCGTCTGAAGATCCTGGCCAATATCTTCGCCAACCCGAACCTGCCCGCCATCGACGAGTACTACGAGCCGTTCACCTACGACTACGAGCACCTGCAAAGCGCGCCCCTGTCGCAGACGCCGCCGACGGCCCGTCCGATCTCCGTGCTGACGGGGAAAAAGATGGAGAAAATCGAGTGGGGCCCGAACTGGGAAGATGACCTGGGCGGCGAGTTTGCCCAGCGCAGCAAGGACAAGCTGTTCGACAACATGCAGAAGGAGATGTACGGCACGTTCGAAAACACCTTCATGATGTATCTGCCGCGCCTGTGCGAGCATTGCCTCAATCCGACGTGCGTGGCGTCTTGCCCGTCCGGTTCCGTGTACAAGCGCGAAGACGACGGCATCGTGCTGATCGACCAGGACAAGTGCCGCGGCTGGCGCATGTGCATCTCCGGTTGCCCATACAAGAAGATTTACTACAATTGGTCGTCCGGCAAGGCGGAGAAGTGCACCTTCTGCTTCCCCCGCATCGAAGCCGGCCAGCCTACCGTGTGCTCGGAAACGTGCGTGGGCCGCATCCGCTACCTGGGCGTGCTGCTGTACGACGCTGACAAGATCGAGGCTGCAGCCTCCGTGCCGCAGGAGCAGGACCTGTACCAGGCGCAATTGGGCCTGTTCCTCGACCCGCACGACCCGGCGATCATCGCCGAGGCGCGCCGCCAGGGCATCCCGGACCTGTGGCTCGATGCTGCCGTCAAGTCGCCCGTCTACAAGATGGCCGTCGAGTGGAAGGTGGCGTTCCCGCTGCATCCGGAATACCGCACCTTGCCGATGGTGTGGTACGTGCCGCCGCTGTCGCCGATCCAGGCGGCCGCCGAATCGGGCAAGCTGGGCGTGAACGGCATGCTGCCGGACACCCAAAGCCTGCGCATTCCCGTGCAGTACCTGGCCAATCTGCTGACGGCCGGCGACCAGCCGCCCATCGTCACGGCGCTGGACCGCATGCTGGCCATGCGTGCCTACATGCGCAGCAAGACGGTCGAGAAGGTGGAAAACCTCACGGTCCTCAAGCAAGTGGGATTGACCAAGGCGCAGGTGGAGGACATGTACCACATCATGGCCATCGCCAACTACGAAGACCGTTTCGTCATCCCCAGCAGCCACAAGGAAATGGCCGAGGACAGCTTCAACGAGAAGGGTTCGTGCGGCTTCAGCTTCGGCAACGGCTGCTCGGACGGCAGCAGCGAACCGACCTTGTTCGGCAAGAAAAAACACGGTTCGGCCATCTTCATGCAGATGCCGAAGTCGCGCAAAACGGCGCCAGGCGCCTAAGGAACCGATATGAACAACGCTATGCATCACTATCAAATCCTCTCGCGCCTGCTGCTGTACCCGGAGCCGGAGCTGATCGCCCACCTGCCGCAGCTCGAGGCCGCGCTGGCGGCCGTGCCGGAGCAGCACGCGCTGCTGCGGCCCTTGCTGGCGCACCTGGAAAGCAGCAGCCTGATCGACCTGCAGCAGCAGTACGTGGCCACCTTCGACCGCAATCCGTCGCACTCGCTGCACCTGTTCGAGCATATCCACGGCGAATCGCGCGACCGGGGCCAGGCCATGGTCGACCTGATGGAGGAATACAAGCGCCACGGCCTGCAGATGGTGGGCGACGACTTGCCCGACTTCGTGCCCCTGTTCCTGGAGTTCCTGGCGCAGCTCGACGAGGAAGTCTCGGCGCCGCTGCTGGGCGACGCAGTCCACGTGCTGGCGCACATCGGCCGCAAGCTGATGGCCAACGGCAGCCCGTATGCGCCCGTCTTCACGGTGCTCGAACGCCTGAGCCCTGTGGCGGCCGAAATGCTGGCCGAACCGCCGGTGCGCGACATGGATGAAGCGCTGGAAACCTTCGGTCCCGGTGCGGACGGCGTCGAGCCGCTGCTGCGCCAAGGTCCGGGCCAGGTCGCCGGCGGCGTCCATCCCGTGCATTTTCACCCGCAGCCGCGGCGCGCCGCTTGAATCGCGTCCGCATGAGGAGAGTACATCATGAGTAATTATTTGCATCAATTTGTGTATGGCATTTATCCATACATCGCGCTGGCCATCTTTTTCCTGGGCAGCCTGATCCGTTTCGACCGCGAGCAATACACGTGGAAGTCCGATTCCAGCCAGCTGCTGCACCGTGGCAGCCTGCGCCTGGGCAATATCCTGTTCCACATCGGCATCATCGGCCTGCTGTTCGGCCATGCGGCCGGCTTGCTCACCCCGGTCTGGGTGTGGGACACGCTGGGTGTGTCGCATAGCCTGAAACAGGGCGTGGCCATGGCGGCCGGCGGCGTGATGGGCGGCCTGTGCCTGGCCGGCATGCTGATCCTGCTGGCGCGCCGCTTCGGCAATGCACGGCTGCGCGCCGTCACCACGGCCGGCGACAAGCTGGTGATGGTGTGGATTTTGCTGACCTTGCTGCTGGGTCTGTCGTCGATCTTCGTCTCGGCTTCGCACATGGACGGCCACATGATGGTCTTGCTGATGAACTGGGCGCAGCACATCGTCACCTTGCGCGGTGACGCGGCCAGCTTCATCGTCGACGCACCGCTGGTGTTCAAGCTGCACCTGTTCATGGGCATGTCGCTGTTCGTCATCTTTCCGTTCACCCGTCTGGTGCACGTATGGAGCGGCTTTGGCGCCATCGGATACCTGGGCCGCGCTTACCAGTTAGTTCGCCGTCGTTAAGAAAGGAACAATATCATGGGAATCTCCGTCAATGGTATCGATATCGACGATGCCGACATCGCGCAGGAACTGCCGCATCACGACGGTGCCGGCAATCCGCTGAAACAGGCCGTGCATGAACTGGTGCTGCGCCGGCTGCTGCTGGCCGAGGCCGAACGCCTCGGCGTGCAGGGCCGCAGCGATGACGACCGCATCGAGGCGCTGTTTGCGCAGGAAGTGCGCGTGCCGCCCGCCGACGATGCGGCTTGCCGCACCTTGTATGCGCAGCGCCCGCAGCTGTTTCGCAGCGGGGCGCTGGTCGAGGCGCGCCACATCCTGTTCCAGGTGACGCCGGAGGCGCCCCTGGAGCTGCTGCGCACGACGGCGCAAGCCGTGCTCGATGCCCTGAAACTGGCGCCCGAGCGCTTCGGCGAACTGGCGGCGCAGTATTCGAACTGTCCGTCCGGCGCCCTGGGCGGTAGCCTGGGCCAGCTGTCGCCGGGCCAGAGCGTGCCGGAATTCGACGCCCTCGTGTTCCGCCTGGAGGCGGGCGCGCTGGCCGGCCATTTGCTGGAAACGCGCTTCGGCTACCACATCGTGCAGGTGCTGCGCCGGGTCGAAGGCCAGGCCATACCGTACGAAGCGGTGCAGGCGCAGATCGCCGACCGCCTGGCGCGGGCGGCGTGGCAGCGCGCCGTGCACCAGTATCTGCACCTGCTGGTGGGGCGGGCCGAGATCGCCGGTATCGAGCTCGAAGGCACAGCCAGTCCGTTGGTGCAATAGTCCGGAAGGCGTAGGCCGCTAGGCCTTCTGGGGCACAGCCAGATCGTGTCCCAGCCTTTACAATCAAGGAAGAATCAGGAGTAGCGTCATGGGTAGCGTCAAGTTGCAGGACCGTTTTGGCCGTGCTATCGATTATGTGCGGCTGTCCGTCACCGACCGCTGCGATCTGCGCTGCAGTTATTGCATGCCCAAGGGCTTTCGCGGTTTCGAGGAACCGAAGGACTGGCTGACGTTCGACGAGATCGAGCGCCTGCTGGGTATTTTCGTGCGCCTCGGCACGCGCCGCGTGCGCCTGACGGGCGGCGAGCCCCTGTTGCGGCGCAACCTGCCCGAGCTGGCGCAAAGGCTGTCCGCGCTGCCCGGCATGCAGGATCTGTCGCTGTCGACCAACGCCACCCAATTGGGCAAGCACGCCGTGGCTTTGCGCGCGGCGGGCGTGGACCGCATCAACGTCAGCCTCGATTCGCTCGACCGCGCCTGCATGCAGCAGATCACGGGGCGCGACAGCCTGCAGCCTATTCTGGACGGCCTGATGGCGGGCAAGGCGGCCGGTTTCGACCCGATCAAGATCAATATGGTGGCCATGCGCGGCATCAACGACGGCCAGATCGAGGCCATGGCGGCCTTCTGCATCGAGCAGCAGTTCATCCTGCGCCTGATCGAAGCCATGCCGATGGGCAGCACGGGCCGCAATGCCAGCTACATGCCGCTGGGCCCCGTGCGCGAACGCCTGGCGGCCCGCTTCGGCCTGGTGCCGCAGGCGATGGAACTCGGTGGCGGGCCGGCGCGCTACATGGCGACCCCTGATGGACGCGCGAGCATCGGTTTTATTACGCCCATGTCGCAGCATTTTTGCGCCACCTGCAACCGCGTGCGCCTGTCCGTCGACGGCACCCTGTATTTGTGCCTGGGACAGGAAGAGAAATTCGCGTTTGGCCCCATGCTGCGTGGCGGGGCCACGGATGCGCAGATCGAAGCGGCGATCCGCGCCGCCATCGAACTCAAGCCGCAGCAGCATGATTTCAATACGCAGCCGGACAAGATTATCCGTTTTATGGCCCAAACCGGAGGCTGAACGGGGCGGTGCCAAGTAAAGGGTGTATGAAATTTAAAGCGATGTTTTCCTCCTGGCAGAAGCTGTCGACCAAGATCGTCGGCGCGCTGCTGCTCATGCTGGTGCTGGCCTTGAGTGCCATCGGCTGCACCCTGTTTTTGTCGTGGCAGCTCGAAGGCAGTTCGGCCGCCATCAACGAGACGGGCCGGCTGCGCATGCAGACCTACCGCCTGACCCTGCTGCTTGCCAGCGACGCGCGCGAACAGGCGCGCCAGCAAGTGCTGCTGATCGACGAAACCCTGGCCAAGATCGGCCACGGCGACCCGCAACGCCCCTTGTTCCTGCCCCCCAGCACGGCCATCAAATCCGAATTCGAGCGCATCGGCGCGGCCTGGCGCGGCGCCTTGCGTCCATCCGCGCTGGCCGCCGATTCCGCCGCGCGCGCGCGCCAGTTCGAGCATGACGCCGACACCTTCGTCGGCCAGGTCGATCAATTGGTGCGCCTGATCGAGCACGACAGCGAACAGCGCACCTTCTGGCTGCGCGCCTCGCAGCTGATCCTGGTCGGCATGGCCGTCATCGGTACGGTCAGCATGATTTACCTGATGTTCATGCTCATCATCGAACCGGTGACGCGGCTGCGCCTGGGCATGCAGCGCATGAAGGAGCGCGATTTCAGCGTGCGCCTGGCCGTCGAAAGCAATGACGAATTCGGCCAGCTGGCCAGCGGCTTCAACCAGATGGCCGACCGCCTGCAGGCGCTGTACGGCAACCTGGAAGAGGGCGTGCGCAGCAAGACGGCCACGCTCGAATACCGCAACCGCGAGCTGGCGCTGCTGTACGAAAGCGCCGCCTTTTTGCAGCGCCCGCAACCGCTGGAAGACATCTGCGGCGGCTTCATGCAGCGCATCGTCGATTATTTCGAGGCCGACGGCTCCACCGTGCGCGTGCTCGACGCCGAGCGGGGCAACCTGCACATGGTGGTGCATACGGGCCTGTCCGAGGAACTGGTGGCGTCCGAGCATTGCCTGAAGGTGGGCGACTGCCTGTGCGGCACGGCCGTCGAGATGAAGGTGGCGAAGGTGCACGACATGCGCCGCATCGACAAGGCGCATGAGCTGCGCTGCCACCGCGAGGGTTTTGCCACCGTCTCCGTTTTCCACATCCACGCGCACGAACAGCACCTGGGCTTCTTCAATCTGCATTTCCGCCATGCGCGCGTGTTTTCCGCGCGCGAGCTGGCCTTGCTGGAAACGCTGGGCCAGTTGCTGGGCATCGCGCTGGAAAACCTGCGCCTGGCCGCGCGCGAGCGCGAGATGGCTATTTCCGAAGAGCGCAACCTGGTGGCGCAGGGCCTGCACGACAGCATCGCGCAAAGCCTCAACTTTCTCAACCTGCAGGTGCAGATGCTCGACGACTCCGTGCGCAACGCCCGTTTCGACGAGGTGGCGGGCATCGTGCCGGCCCTGCACGCGGGCGTGAAGGAAAGCTACGAGGACGTGCGCGAACTGCTGGCCAACTTCCGCAGCCGCCTGATGGAAGATGACCTGATCGGCTCCCTGCGCGCGGCGCTCGACAAATTCCGCCGCCAGACGGGCATTGACGCCGAGCTGCTGGCCGACGTCGACGGCGCGCCTTTCCCCCGCGAGCAGCAATTGCAGTTATTATTCATCGTGCAGGAAGCGCTGTCGAACATCCGCAAGCACGCGCAGGCCAGCCACGTCGAGGTGCGCCTGGCCGACCACCAGGACTTTACCTTGACGATCAGCGACAATGGCGTCGGCTTCGACGCTGCGGCCGTGCTGGAAAAGGGCGACAGCCATGTCGGCATCCATATCATGCGCGAGCGCGCGCAGCGCATCGACGCCACGTTCGACGTACATGCCTGCCCCGGCGGCGGTACGACCGTCGAACTGCATCTGTCGCGCGAGCAGCGCCGCGCCGCCTAAGCCACTATCTGAAAGTATAAAAAAATGGAGACTCCCGATAAACCGATCACCGTCATGCTGGTGGACGACCACGCGCTGTTCCGCAGCGGCATACGCTCGCTGCTGCAGCGCCATACGGAGTTTTCCGTCGTGGGCGAGGCCGCCGATGGCGTGGAAGGCATCAAGCGCGCCATCCAGCTGCAGCCCGACGTGGTGCTGCTGGACCTGAACATGGCCGGCATGTCCGGCGTGGAAGCGCTGCAGCTGATGCAGCACGACTGCCCCGACACGGCCATCGTCATGCTGACCGTGTCGGAAGACGCCGAAGACCTGGCCACGGCCCTGCGCGCGGGCGCCTGCGGCTATTTGATCAAGAATATCGACGCCGACTACCTGGTGCGCGCCATCCGCCGCGCGGCGGCCGGCGAAGTCGTCATCGCCGAAGCGATGACGGGCAAGCTGGTGGCGCAGCTGCAGGCGGGCACGCGGCGCGAGGAACCCGTGTCGGAACTCGACAAGCTCACGCCGCGCGAAAAGGAAATCATCGACTGCCTGTCGCGCGGCGAGAGCAACAAGGGCATCGCCCGCACCCTGGACCTGGCCGAAAGCACGGTCAAGATCCACGTGCAGAACGTGCTGAAAAAACTCAACCTCACCAGCCGCGTGCAGGCGGCCGTGTATGCGGTCGAGCACCGCCAAGGCAAGTAGCCGAGTGGTCGGGGTCTGACCCGCCGGGTCAGACCCCATGGCTATTATCTCTCTCTAGTCCTTTTTGCCGATGGCTGTCCTTGCGCTTTTAAAGTAGTATATTGCATATATCTTTAAAAGCGAGCCCATCATGGCCATTACCCCGATCAGCGAACCTTCCCCACCTTCTACGACAGGAGGCGCCGTTCCCTGGCATGCCGGCCACGCCGTCTGGCAACTGGGTTTCCGCCCGTTCTACCTGCTGGCGGCCGTGTTTGCGGCCATCGCCATTCCCCTGTGGCTGGCCAGTTATGCGGGATTGCTGACAGGCGCCCTGCAGGTGGGCCTGGGGTGGCACATGCATGAAATGGTGTTCGGCTTCGCGCTGGCCGTCGTCGTCGGTTTCCTCTATACGGCGGGGCGCAACTGGACGGGCTTGCCCACCCCGCACGGCGCGCAGCTGATGGCGCTGGCGGGTCTGTGGCTGGCCGGGCGCGTGGCCATGCTGTGCAGCCCCGGCCTCGTGGCGGCGCTGGTCGACTGGCTGTTCCTGCCGCTGGCCGCCTGGCCCCTGTACCTGGTGCTGCGCCGCTCGGGCAATACGCGCAACCTGTTCCTGGTCGGGCTGCTGGCCCTGCTGGCGCTGGCCAACGGCCTGTTTCACGCGGCCGTGCTGGGCTGGCTGCCGCTGTCGCTGTTTGTGCCCGTGCAGGCGGCCATCTTCATCATCGTGCTGATCGAATCGGTGATCGGCGCGCGCGTCATTCCCATGTTTACCCGCAATGGCGCACCTGGCAGCACGCCGGTGGCCAGCCCGAAGCGCGCGCTGGTTGCCGTGGCCTGCATGGCGGCGGCCGCGATCGCGTGGCTGGCCAGCGCGCCGGCCTGGCTGACGGCGCCGCTGGCCCTGGCGGCTAGCGGCGTGTCGCTGGCCAATCTGCTGGCGTGGCAGCCGCAGCGGACCTTGCGCGTGCCGCTGCTGTGGATCTTGCACCTGTCGTACGCGTGGATAGCCATCGGCTTTGCGCTGCTGGCGGCCGCCAGCCTGGGGCTGCTGCCGGCCAGCGCCGCCTTGCACGCGCTGACGGTGGGATCGATGGCGGGCCTGATCATCGGCATGATGACGCGCACCACTCTGGGCCACACGGGACGTGCGCTCAAGGGAGGCAGGGCGGAAGCGGCGATGTACTGGCTGATCCAGCTGGGCGCGCTGGCACGCCTGCTGGCCGCCGTCGGTCCCGCCGCGCTGGCCATGCCGCTGCTGCTGGCCGCCGGCGCTTGCTGGTCGCTGGCCTTTGGCCTGTATGCCTGCGTGTATGCGCCTTATCTGTGGCGCGCCAGGGTGGATGGCCGCGAAGGCTAGACGAGCGTCAGAACGGGCGCCAGGCCAGCAGCTTCTTGATTTCCGGCGTCCAGTAGGACAGCGATTCGCCCACGACGAATAGCAGCATGCCCAGCATGAAGGCTCTCAACAGCAAATCCCTGCACCAGATCATGGCGTCTCCTAAATTTTCATATTGGCAAGTCTATCATTGGCATGCACTGCCATGTTGCGTTTCTGGCACGGTTGCCTGGCCGGGCGCCGGCGTCTGTGCCGTGAATGCGGCGACGGCATCGATGGCGTGCGCCAGCGCCTGTTCCAGTGCATCGAGCGCGGCCGAGGCATCGCCGCCCGCGTGCAGCAGCTGTTCGGCCTGCTGAGCGGCTTGCAGGGTGGCGGGCAGGGCCAGGCTGCCCGCCACGCCGGCCAGCTTGTGCGCCAGCGCGGCGGCGTCGCCGCGTGCATCGGCCGCCAGCAGCGCGCGCATGGCGCCCACCGTGTTGCGATAGGTGTTGCCGAAGTGCGACAGATGCTGGCGGTAGGGCGCTTCATCGAGCCACTGCGCCATCCCTTGCGCCAGGTCGATCACGGGCGCCGCGCCGCCCGTCCGCACGGGCAGCACCGCTTCGGCCATGACTGGCGGCAAGGCCGGCAGCCCTTGCGCATGGCGCCGGTGCGCGCGGGCGATCAAGGCGATGGTCTGCGGCACGTCGAACGGTTTGCTGATGAAATGGTTCACGCCCGCTTCCAGCGCCGCCGCGCGCTGGGTCTGGAACGCCCCGGCCGTCAGCGCCACCACGGGCAAGTCCTGGAACTGCGGCAGCTGGCGCAGCGCGCGCGTCGCCTGCAAGCCATCCATCACGGGCATCTGCACATCCATCAGCACGATGTCGACGTCGGACGGGTGGGCCAGCAGCCAGTCCAGCGCCTGCTGGCCATCGCAGGCGAACGAGGGCAGGGCGCCCTGGTCGCACAGGATATGGTTGACCACGTCGCGGTTGATCTCGCTGTCGTCGACCACCAGCACGCGCACGCCGGCCAGCACGCGTTCGCCCAGCGCCGCGTGACCCGCGTCCAGGCCGGCCGCTTCGGCGCGCCGCCGGCGCGCTTCCATCGTCGCGTTATACAGGCTGGAAGCCGTCACCGGTTCGTTGAGGATGGCATCGGCCGGATTGGCCGGGTCCGTATGGCGGCGCGCGGGCGCCGTCGCCGGGGCGCCGCTGGCCGCCAGGATGACGATGGGGCAGTCCTGCGGCGGCAGGTGCTCGCGCAGCGCGCGCGCCGTGGCTTCCCCGTCCAGCTCCGGCATGCGCGCGGCGAGCAGGATGACGCCGGGCCGCGCGTCCTCGGCGCAGGCGAGCGCATGTTCGAGTGCCGCCTGGCCGCCGGACACGGCATGCACGCGCCAGCCCAGGCCCTGCGCCACGGCGGCCACGGCGGCGCGCGTGTCGGCCTTGCCATCGGCCAGCAGGACGCGCAAGCCCTGCATGTCGGGCGAGGACGGGGCGCTGGCGGGCAGCAGTTGCAGCGGCACCGTGAAACTGAATGCGCTGCCCTGGCCCAGGACGCTTGTCAGGCGCAGCGAGCCGCCCATCAGGCGCACCAGCTGGCGGCAGATGGTCAGGCCCAGGCCCGTGCCGCCGAAGCGGCGCGTGGTGGAGCTGTCGGCCTGGGCGAAGGCGGAAAAGATCGCCTCCTGCACCTCGGGCGCGATGCCGATGCCCGTGTCGCGCACGCAAAAGCACAGTACCGCGGCGTCGCCGTCGCGGCTCTCCAGTGCGCTCGTCAGCTCGACCGTGCCATGCGTGGTGAACTTGATGGCATTGCTGGTCAGGTTGACCAGCACCTGTTCCAGCCGCAGCGCGTCGCCCATCACCTGGTCGACGCCATCGGGCAGCGGCCCGATGTGCACTTCGATCGGCTTGTCATGCGCGGCCACGCCCATGCTGGCGGCGATTTTTTCGATCACGTCGGCCAGGCGGAACGGCGCCCGTTCGATGGTCATGTGGCCCGCCTCGATTTTCGACACGTCGAGCACGTCGTTGATGATGCCCAGCAGGGACTGGCCGGCGGCGCGGATCTTGCGCGCCATGAGCAGCGCTTCGCCATCGAGGCCGTCCCGTTCCAGCAGCCAGGCCATGCCGAGGATGGCGTTGAGCGGCGAGCGGATTTCATGGCTCATGTTGGCGAGGAATTCCGCCTTGCTGCGGTTGGCCGCTTCGGACGCGTCGCGCGCCAGTAGCATGGCTTCCTCGGCCTGCTTTTGTGTGGAGATATCCTGGGCAAAGATCAGGGTGGCCGGTCCATCCTTGAGCATCACGCGCGTGGTGGTCTTGAACATGGGCACGGGCAGGCCCTGCTTGCCCAGGCCGACGGCCTCGAACACCTGTTCGCTGGGCGAGTCCGCCTCGATCAGCGCTTCGTTGGTGGCCAGCGCCGCCAGCGATGGCGCGGAAATCATGGCGGACCAGGGCAGGCCATTCAGATTGTCGTCCGCCGTGTAGCCGTGCAGCCTGCGGTAGCGGGGATTCGAGTAGATGAAGCGGCCGTGGCGCAGGATGGCGATGGCCACGGGCGCATCTTCGATCAGGGTGCGAAAGCGCGTTTCGCTGTCGGACACGGCTTGCATGGCCTGGCGCTCCCTTTCCTGTTCCGCATGCCAGGCGGCTTGCTGGCGGCGCCGCCGCTGGCTCCAGAACAGCAGGCTGGCCGCGGCCAGCGCCAGCATGGCAAAGGAGAGAATGTAGCCCAGCGCCTGGCGCCGCAGCGGGGCGGCGATGGCTGCCTCTTCGCGGCTCAGGCCGATGAAGAGGGCGCGGTCCATGTGCAGGGCCGGCGGGGCGATGGTCGCCATGGCCATGACGCGGGCGGCGGCGGGGGCGCCGGCAATCTCGACGCCGCTCAGGACGCCCGCCTGATAGCCGCTGTCGCGAAAGCGCCGCAGGAAGCCGCCGGGGATGTCCATATTGGCGCCATTGGCAGTCCTGGCGGGATAGTTCAGGAATTGCCGGCCGTCGCCATGCAGCACCACGGCCCAGACGTCGGCGGCGTACATGGCGGTGCGGAACTTGGCCGTGAAGTATTCGGGGGCGAAGGTGGCCACCACCACGCCGGCAAAGCGGCCTTGTTTGTCCTGCACCATGCGCGACGCGGTGATGACCAGGTCGCCCTTGAAGGAGTGGAACGGCGCCGAGATGTACAGCATGCGCGCATCGGGGGCGTCGCGCGCCGTCTGGAAGTAGCCGCGGCGCGAAAAATCCTGGTCCTCCAGCTCGGGGATGTTGGTGGCGACCGGCTTGCCTTTCGCGTCGATGACCAGCATGGTGCGCACGCCCGGCATGGCGTCGACCAGCGCGGCAAGGCGCCGGGGCAGGTCTTGCCCGGCGTCCGGTGCGGCGCCGGCGGCAAGATAGTCGCGGATCACGCCGCCGAGCACCAGGTTGGTCGCTTCCAGGTCGGTTTCGATGTTTTTTGCCAGCAGCGCCGTCAGCACGCTCAGGCGTTCGCGTTCGGCCGCGTCATGGCGCGCGGCTTCGGCCAGATGCGCGTAGGCGAGGGCGGCAGCCACGATGAGCAGCCCGAGGAGCAGGAACAGCCATTCGATCCATTGTCTGCGCACCGCCGCCGCATCTGAGTGATAAGTCATGTGGCGATGCTATACCCGATAGGCATGGAGAACAACTCTTGTGCACAACTATGCATGTGATAGTGTGGTCAATTTGCCCCCAAGGGAAGGTGCAGGCGGAAGACGGCGCCCTGGCCCGGCACGGATGCCACGCCGATGCTGCCGCCCATCAAGGTGATGAGCTGGCGCGCGATGGCCAGGCCCATGCCGGCGCCGTCATGGGCGCGGCTCGGCGAGTCGTCCGCCTGCGAGAATTTGTCGAAGATGACGCCCTGCTGCGCCTGCGCGATGCCGATGCCCGTATCGCGCACCTCGATCCGCAGCTCCGCGCCGCTGCGCATGACGTGCACGTCGACCCGCCCCGCGGCCGTGTAGCGGATGGCGTTATCGAGCAGGATATCGAGCACGCGCACCAGGCGGACGCGGTCGCAATCGATGCTGGGCGGCGTGGCGGGCGCGACCTGCGCGGCCAGCTGCAAGCCCTTGTGCGCCGCGCGCGGCCGGTGCGGCGCCAGCGCCAGTTCCAGCAGCTGGTCCAAGGGCGCGGCGCTGGACTCCAGCCTTACCTGGTCTTGTTCGAGCGCGCTCAATTCCATCGCCGCCTCGACCATGGACAGCAACTGGCGGCCGCTGTCGTGTATCGTTTGCGCGTAGGCGGCCTGTTCCGGCTCGCGCAGCTGCTCCTGCAGCAGCTCGGAAAAACCGAGGATGCCGTTTAGGGGCGTGCGCAATTCGTGCGACATGTTCGACAGGAAGCGGGACTTGGCTTCGCTGGCGGCGATGGCCCTGGCGCGGCTGTCGACCAGGCGGCCGATCAGCAGCACCAGCGCGGCCCACGACAGCACGATCAGCGCGCTCGTGACGGCCGCCATCAGCAGCGCCTGGTTGCGGCGCGAGACGTAGTCGGCCAACACCGCGTCGCGGTCCAGTCCGACCAGCATGTAGAGCGGATAGTTGGCCAGTTTTTCGAACGCATACAGGCGCAGGATGCCATCGACGGGACTGCGCTCGGTGAAGCTGCCCCGCGTTTTACCTTGCATCAAGGAAAATACCTTGCTGCCGCCGATATCCTGGCCGATGGTGTCGACGGCGCCGACCCGGCGCGCGCGCACCACGCCGTCGCTGCCGACGAGTTCGGTGGAGCTGTTGTCGCCCAGGTCGACTTCGTCGTACAGGCGGGTAAAGTAATACGGGTCCATCGAGACCACCACCACGCCCTTGTAGCGGCCATCGGCATGGTTGATGCGGCGCGTCATCTGGATCGACCATTTTTTCGACACGCGGCCCAGCACCGGCTTGCTGATATACAGTTCGCCGCTGTCGCGTTGCATGTGTACCCGGATGTGCTCTCGGTCAGCCAGGTTGGTGGGCTGGAAAGGGCGGCTCGACAGCACCATGTCGCCCCGTTCGTCGACGATGGTAAACAGGTTGTACAGGGGGCCGGGATTGAGGCCTTGCCGCAGATCGTCCACGATGTCGAGGCGGCTGCCCAGCGCCTGATAGCGGCTGCGCAAATACGTAACCGCCTGGTCCGCCGCCTCGATCGTGCGGATCGCGTGCTCGTCGAAGACGCGCGCCATGCTGCGCGCATCGCGCGCGGCGCCGGCGATGGCCGCGTCATGGGCGTGCCGCAGTTGCAGCATGGTGATGCCCCACAAGCCCGCCAGCAGGATGGCCATGAAGAGCGACAGCAGGGTGCGCGTATCCCAACGCTCCCAGCGCTCCCAGGCCATGGCCTTCCAGTGTCTGTGCTGCCGCATGCCGCCTCCGCAAGGTCCGCCAGTTGTGCCGTTGGGCGAGGATGCCCGGCGTGACTGGTGCGTCGATTTGTCAATTATAGTGAATATAATTGATTTTATCGAATAAAATGATTTTTATGCGGAAAGTGTTGTATTGCGTTCTGGCCCGGGTGGTTAGCGTATCGCCGCCTGGCGCGTCAGCCAGCGGTCGACCATGTCGCGCAGCTGGGCGGCCGTGAAGGGCTTGGGCAGATAATCGTCCATGCCGGCCGCCAGGCAGCGCTGCCGGTCGTCCTCGGTGACGCCGGCCGTGAGGGCGATGACGGGCAGGCGCGGCGCGCCGCTGGCCGCATCGCGGGCGCGCAGGGCCTGGCATGCCTGGTAGCCGTCCATGACGGGCATCATGCAGTCCATCAGGACCAGGTCGTACTGCTGTTCGGCCAGCGCCTGCAGGCCCAGCGCGCCGTTTTCCGCCGTGTCGATGCGGTAGCCGCGCGCGCCCAGCTGCAGGCACACCAGTTGGCGGTTCAGCGCCGTGTCCTCGACCAGCAGGATGCGCGCGCCCCCTTCCGGGGCCGTTGCGGGCGGGGCGGCCGGTTCGGATGGCGGCGCCAGTTCTGGCTCCGGCTCCGGTGCCTGGACTGCCTGGCAGGGCAGGCGCACGGTGAAGCGGGAGCCGGCGCCGGGCACGCTGCTGCAGAAAATCTCGCCGCCCAGCAGCGCCACCAGGTGCTTGCAGATGGTCAGCCCCAGACCCGTGCCGCCGTAGGCGCCGCTGATGCTGTCGTCGGCCTGGCAAAACGGCTCGAAGATGCGGTTCAGCTGCTGCCCCGTCATGCCGATGCCCTGGTCGCTGACCATGGCGACGAGGCAGGCGCTGGCGCCGTCCGGCGTGGCCGGTTCCAGGTGCAGGCGCACGCTCACCGTGCCGGAGGGCGTAAACTTGATGGCATTGCTGAGCAGGTTGCCGAGGATTTGCGCGAGGCGCGTGCGGTCCGAGCAGATCAGCGGCGGCACGCTGTTGCCGATTTCGCTGACCAGGCGCAGCTGCTTCCCGTCCGCTTGCGGGCGGTGCAGCGCCAGCACGTCGTCGAGCAACTGGCGCGGATCGACGTCGCGCAGCTCGATGCCCATCTGGCCTGCCTCGACCTTGGACAGGTCGAGGATGTCGTTCAGGATGCGCATCAGCTGCTGCACGCCATCGCCGATGCGCTGCGCATGCTGCCGCTGCGACGCGTCGGGCGCGCTGTCCCGCAGCAGTTCGGCCATGCCGGCGATGCCGGCCATCGGCGTGCGGATTTCGTGGCTCATGACGGCCAGGAAGCGCGACTTGGCCGCATTCGCCGCTTCCGCGCGCGTTTGCAGCGCCAGCGCCATGGCCGCGTCGCGCTCCTGGCGCCGCAGCAGGGCCAGGATCAGCGCGATGGCCCCGGCCAGCACGAGCAGGCTGACCACGGCCGCCCCGCCCATGGTGCGCAGCATGCGCCGCCAGCCCGCCAGGTAGACCTCGTCCGTGACGGTCACGTTGATGGCCAGCGGATAGTCGCGCACCAGGCGTATGCCGGCCAGGCGGTCGACCGTGCGCCCCTGGTCTGCCGTGCGCGGCGTGTCCACCTGCAGCACGCCATCGGTCTTGCCCTGTTCCAGCAGGCGGTAGGTGCTGCCCGTCAGGTTGCGCTTGCCCATCATGGCGGGCACGGCCGGCCAGCGGGCCAGCAGCGTGTAGTCGCTGCGGTACAGGGAAAAGGCCGTGTGTTCGCCGATGCTGGTGTTCTGGAAGAATTTGCTGAAGAAGTCGCACGACAGGCCGACCAGCACCACGCCCAGGAAGCGGCCGTCGGGCCCGCTGATGCGCCGGCTGATATAGAAGGTCCAGGCGCCATTGCCCTTGTTTTGCACGGGCGCGCTGACATGCATGCCGCCGTCCGGGTGGCGCCGGTGATACTCGAAGTAATCGCGCTCGCCGAGCCGGATGGGCGGCGCGGGAAAGGCGCGGCTGAAGGCCAGCACGCTGGCGTCGCTGCCGACGATGGACACGACGTCCACTTGCGGCACGCCGCCGATCTTGTGCCGCAGCGTCTGGTGCATGGCCGGGGTGCCGACGGCCGCGGCCAGCGCTTGCGCGTCCGCGGGAACCCCGATCTCGTTGCTGACGCTGTCGAGCACCAGACGGGCCGCCGTCATGCTCTGCGCCGTGTTTTCCGCCAGCAGCAGCGACAGGTTCGACAGGTCCTGTTTCCAGTCATCGACGGCTTCGCGGTGCAGCAGCACGCCGGAAACGGCGATGCGCAGCGCCAGCAGGCCCACCAGCACCAGGCCCACGACGGCCGTCACGGTGCGCGGCCGATAGCGGTGCACCAGGCGCAGGGCGGCCTGGCGCGCGTTCATGCCTGCGCGCCCGTGTACTCGCGCATGCTGCGGCGTACCTCCTGCTCCACTTCGCCGATCAGCGCCGCCGTTTCCGCCAGCCAGTCCGGTGCCGCCAGGCCCTGGTGGCGTACCAGCCGTTCGAGTTCCGCCAGGCGCGCGACCAGGGCGCTGGCGCCCAGCAGGGCCACGGTGCCGCGCAAGGTATGGCAACTATGCACGATGGCTTGCGCCGCACCGCCGCGCACGGCCTGCTCCACGCGCGCAAACATGGCCGGCGACGTGTCGAGGTAGGTCTGGGACAGGGCGCGGAACATTTCCAGGTCCTGGCCGGTGGCGTGGAACAGCACGGCGGGATCGATGTGGCGATAGGCTGGCATGGCGGCTCCGTGGCGAGGGGACGGTGGCGCGCTAGGCGGCCAGGCTGTTGCGTCGCGCGTGGCCGGCGCAGCAGGCGCGCAGATAGCCGCGCAGCTCGTCGTAATTGACGGGCTTGGCAAAGAAGACGACGCCGGGCGGCACGCCGCCGCGCTCTTCCAGTTCCTCCGGCGTCAGGCTCGACAGCATGGCGATGTGCATGTCCGCCAGCAGCGGGTCGGCCAGGATAGTGCGGATCACCTCGTAGCCGTCGATGCCTTCCATGACGATGTCGGCCAGCAGGATGTCGGGTTGGTCGCGGGCGATTTCCATCAGTGCCTGGTAGCCGTTCTCGCAAAAGCGCAAGTCCGCCTGCAAGCCCCATGAACCGATCTGCTTTTCATACAGCGCGCGTTCGATGGGATTGTCCTCGATCACGAGGATGGACGGCGGGCGGCCCGATGGGGCGGGGCGGTTGGCGCGTGCCGCGCGCTGGTCCTGGCCCGGCTGGCCGGGATTGCCCTTGTAGGCCTCGACGGCCGCGAGGGGAATGCGCCGGTGGCCGCCCTTGGTCTTCCAGGCTTCGATCACGCCGGCCTCGACCAGTTGCTGCACCGATGTCACCGAGATGCCGAGGATTTCGGCGGCCTTTTGGGTAGTGCAAACGTCTGCAGTATGCATGATGGGCTTTATAGTCGCATAGGAAGTTGAATTAGATGATACGCAATCGCGCTCAAAAAATCAATTTCAACGATTTAGATGAATTCACTAAAAACCTGGCGTATGGCGGGCCGGACTCGCGTGCGCGTGCGGCAGGGGCCGAGATGGGCCTGCGGCTCCAGGATCTCGCGCCATTCGCTCCACTCGGCGTTGCTGTGGCGTAGCAAGGTTTCCATGCGTTCCCCGTCCAGGCCCAGTACCCGCGCGGCGGCCAGGGCCGGCCCGCGCGGCCCCGCGCCGTTGCGCAGGATCAAGTCGGCGAAGCCGCTGGCCAGCTTCAGCAGCCAGGCCAGGTCCGTCATGCGCCCGGCGCGCCCGAAGCCGGGCGGCGCGGCATGGCAGCGCACGGCGTCGCACAGGATGTCCGGCATGCCCCAGCCCCGCATGAGGATGGCCGACAGCGCCAGCTGGTGGTAGCCGAAGCGCTGCGACTGCGCGCACAGCAGCCGTGCCGTGGCGCCCTTGCCGTACTGGTCCAGCAGTTCTGCATATTCCTGCGGATGCAAGGTGGCCAAGGCCAGCTGGCCGCAGTTGGCCAGCAAGCCGCAGCTGTACAGCTCATTGGCCGGCGCCAGCTGCAGCGCGTCGCCGGCCACGCGGGCGGCGCACGCCATGGCCAGCGAGTGCGACCAGAAGCGCTGCGTGTCGAAGGGCGCGCACGTGGCTGCCGGCACGGCGGGTGCGGCGAACGCCTGGCGCAGGGCGGGCAAGCCGATGGCCGCCAGCAGCGCGGCATTGACCGCCGCGTGCCGGCGCTCGCCCGGCGGCACGCCCTCATTCGCCAGGCCGATGACCTTGCCCGTCAGGGCGGGATCGCAGCCCAGCTGTTCCGCCAGTTCGTCGAGCGGCACCTGTTGCTGGCACAAGGCCGTCAGCCACTGGCTGCGCCAGGCGGGCGAAGGCAGGATGGCGCCGCCGAGCAGGCGCGCCAGGTCGATGTGCGCGCTCATGGCCGGCTCCCGACGCCGCTGCGGTCATCGGCTTGCGCCGCGCCCGCCGTCTGCAGGACCGTGACCGCTTGCGACAGCGCATCGAGCGCCATCAGCAGTTCCGCATGCAGGCGGCGCAGCGCGCCCGTATCGTTGGAAAAGCCCGCATGCACGGCCTGGCGCGCCAGTGCCTGCAAGGGAAGCAGGCCCAGGGACTGGCTGCCGTCGAGGATTTCCTGCGCCAGCACGCGCGCCGGGGCCGTCCGTTCGCAGCGCAGCGCGTGGGCGATGCCGGCCAGGCGGTCGCGCGTCTCGGCCACGAACAGGGCCAGGATCTCGCCCTGCAGGCGCCGGTCGCAGCCGAACATGGCGTCCAGGCGGGCGGCGTCGAACGGCGGCGCGTCCGGCACCTTGGCTGCTGGCGGCGGTGCGCTGTCCGCCACCTTGGCCGGCGGAGCCGCCTTGCGCATCTGCAGCAGCGCATGCAGATCGGCCGGTGCCGCGCGGCCGGCCCGGCGCCAGCGGGTGCGGCGCCAGAGCAGGGCGGCCAGCAGCAACGCCAGGCCGGCCAGTGCCAGCGCCGGGCGCATCAGCGACAGGTCTTCGCAGCGAAGGAAGGGGTGGATGGCGAGTAAGGTGTTCATGACCGTGCTCCAATGAATGCTATCTAGGCAAGTGATCCGGCGTGATGGCGGACCTAAAAGACGTCCCAGTCGCCCGCATCGGCGGCGGCCGGCGTCGCGTTTCTGGAATGACCCGCGTGGCGCGTGGCGACCAGCTTGAGCGCCGCCTTGTGCTGTGCGGGCCGCCGTGCGGCAGGCGCTTGCGGCGCCGCGCCGGCCTGGGCTGGCGCCAGCTTGAAGGCGCCCACCACGCCGGCCAGCCTGGCCGCCTGCTCCTGCAGCGATTGCGATGCGGCCGCCGCTTCTTCGACCAGGGCCGCATTCTGCTGCGTGACTTCATCCATCTGCGTGACGGCGCGGTTGATTTCCTCGATGCCCGTGCTTTGCTCCGCGCTGGCGGCCGAGATTTCGCTGACGATGTCGGTCACGCCGCGTACCGTGTCGACCACTTCCGTCATGGCCGCGCCCGCCTGCTGCACCAGCTTGCCGCCCTGTTCGACCTGTTCCACGGAGTCGCTGATGAGTGCCTTGATTTCCTTGGCGGCGGCCGCCGAACGGTGCGCCAGGTTGCGCACTTCGGTGGCCACGACGGCAAAGCCGCGCCCCTGTTCCCCGGCACGCGCCGCTTCCACGGCCGCATTCAGGGCCAGGATATTCGTCTGGAAGGCGATGCCGTCGATGACGCCGATGATGTCGGCGATCTTGTTGGACGAGCTGTCGATCGCTTCCATGGTGCGTATCACGTCGCCCATCACTTCTCCGCCCCGCTGCGCCTTGTCCGAGGCGCTGACGGCCATTTGCTTGGCCTGGCGGGCATTGTCCGCGTTTTGCCGCACGGTGGCCGTCAGCTCTTCCATGGCCGAGGCGGTTTCTTCCAGCGAGCCGGCCTGCTGCTCCGTGCGCGCCGACAGGTCCAGGTTGCCGGCCGCGATCTCGGCCGAGGCCGTGCCGATGCTGTCCGTGCCGGAACGCACTTCGGCCACGATGCGCACCAGGCTCGCGCTCATGTCCGCCATGGCCTTCATCAACTGGCCCACCTCGTCGTTCGACGTGGCATTCACTTGCACGCTGAGATCGCCGCCCGCGATGGTGCGGGCCACGTCGATGGCGCCGGCCAGCGAGGCGGCGATGCGCCGCGCCAGCAGCAGACCCATGCCGGCCACCAGCGCCGTCACGGCCAGGGCCAGGCCGATGGAAATCCAGCGAGCGCTGGCAGCGGCGGCGGCGCCGTCGGCCGCGCCCCTGGCGGCCAGGCTTTCGTTGTAGCGGTGGTGGGCGGCGAGGGCGTCGACCAGTTCCTTGATGATGGACTGGTTTTGCATCAGCAAGTCGCGTGCCGCGTCCAGTTCGCCCGCAATCGACAGGACCAGCACCTTGTTGCGCACCGTGTCGTAGCGCGCCAGCATGGCGCGGTCGGTGGCCAGAAGTGCTTTGTCTTGCTCATCGGAAATGTTTTCCTTCTCGTACTGATCGAGCGCCTTGCCGACTGCCGCGCGCGCCGCGTTGATGCCCGCTTCCAGCTTGCTGCGCGTGGCGGCATCCTTGCTGGCCATGTGCTGCCAGACGGCCGTGCGCATCTGCGCGAACGGCACGAAGGCCTGGTTCAGGCTCAGCAGGCTGGGAACGGTGTTGATGGTGGCATAGCTGGCCGCCGTGTACACGTGGTCCATCTGGTAGATGCCAAAGCCCGCCAGGGCAGCCAGTCCCAGGACGACGGAAAGGATCAAGGCGTACAGCCGTTTAGCGATGGTCATGATGGGCGCCGCTCCAATGAAGTTGAAAATCAGGAAAATCGTTTGCCGGAGTTCACGATTTTCATTTTACGATAATAAATTGATTTATTCGAGAAATTTGTGATTTATTTGATTTATTCCATGTTTTTTTGAGGCCGCCGGATGAAAGACTGGCTGGGGCATGTGATGAAAAGCAACACTGTGCAGATATCGCGTGCTGGCGTGTGCCACGCTTTGCCGATTAGTGAAAAAATGGGATTTGCTTGATTGCCATCAAATACGGTGCGCAGGCGCGTGCCGCCGACTGACTCTTGTAAAGGAGCATCATGACTGCCTCTGCCCGGCCTGGACCCTTGTTAGTATTCACCGCAGTCATCTTCATCCTGCTTGGACTGGCGCTTGCCGGCGGCGGCGCCTGGCTTGTCAGCCTTGGCGGTTCCTGGTATTACGTGGTGGCCGGCATCGGCATGCTCGTCGCGGGCGCGCTCGTGTGGAAAGGGCGGCGCAGCGCCCAGCTTTTCCTGGCCCTGCTGCTGTTCGGCACCCTGATCTGGTCCGTCATCGAAGTGAAGTTCGACTGGTGGCAACTGCTGCCGCGCCTGGACATCTGGTTTGCGGCCGCCGTCTGGCTGCTGCTGCCGTTCGTCGACCGCCGCCTCGATCCGCCGTTGACGGCCGGCGTAAAACCGCGCGACGCGGGCAAGAGCGCCCTGACGGCGGCCGTGGTGCTGACGGCCGCCGTGGGCGTGTTCTCGCTGTTCCAGGATTACACCACCCTGCATGGCGAAGTGCCGGCCGAAAACATGGCCGCCGTGCCGCAAGGCGATGTCGCGCCGGGCGTGGCGCCCAACGACTGGGCAGCGTATGGCCGCTCCGGCTATGGCGACCGTTATGCGCCGGCCGCGCAGATCACGCCGGCCAACGCCGCGCAGCTGAAACAGGCGTGGGTGTACAACACGGGCGACTTCAAGGGGCCGAACGATCCGGGCGAGATCGCCAACGAGGTCACGCCCCTGAAGGTCAATGGCATGCTGTACCTGTGCACGCCGCATAACATCGTCATCGCGCTCGATCCGGACACGGGCAAGGAACTGTGGCGCCACGATCCGAAGATCAACCGCGACGCGTCGAGCTACCAGCACATGATCTGCCGCGGCGTCGCCTATTGGGACGTCAACGCGGGCCGCGCCAAGGGCGACCCTGCGCCCGAGGCGGCCGGCATGGAGTGTCCGCGCCGCATCTTCGCGCCCACCATGGATGCGACCCTGATCGCCGTCAATGCCGATACGGGCGCAGCCTGTAAAAGTTTTGGCGAAAACGGCGTGATCGGCCTGTACCACGGCATGGGCATGAAGAAGCGGGGCTTCTTGATGCCGACGTCGCCGCCGGCCGTGGCGCAAAACGTGGTGGTGATGGCCGCCAGCGTGACCGACAATTTTTCCACGGAAGAACCGTCCGGCGTGATCCGCGGCTACGATCCCGTCACCGGCAAGCTGATGTGGAACTGGGATGCCTCGAACCCCGACGACACGGCGCCGATCGCCGACGGCAAAACCTATACGAACAACTCGCCCAATTCCTGGGGCGTCTCCAGCGTCGATGAAAAGCTGGGCATGGTGTATATCCCGATGGGCAATGAAACGCCCGACACGTGGGGCGGCAACCGCAATCCGAACGGCGAGAAATACAATAGCGCCATCGTCGCGCTGGACCTGGCGACGGGCAAGGTGCGCTGGGTCTACCAGACCGTGCACCACGATATCTGGGACATGGATATCGGCGGCCAGCCCACCCTGGTCGACATCGATACGCCAAAAGGCAAGGTGCCGTCCGTCGTGGCGACCACCAAGCGGGGCGATATCTACGTGATCGACCGGCGCGACGGCAGCCTGGTCGTGCCGGCGCCGGAAAAACCCGTGCCGACGGCCAACGCCGCCCCTGGCGACAAGCTGTCGCCCACGCAGCCGTTCTCGGCCCTGACATTCCTGCCCGAGAAGCACATCAGCGAAACGGATATGTGGGGCACGACGCCGTTCGACCAGCTCGCTTGCCGCATCATCTTCCGCCAGCACCGCTATGAAGGGCCGTTTACGCCGCAAACGGTGGCCGAAGGCAAGATCAAGGGCGCCATCATTTCGCCCGGCCCGCTGGGTATCTTCGAATGGGGCGGAGCGGCCGTCGATCCCGTGCGCCAGCTGCTGCTGGTGAACCCCGACTACATGGGCTTCCTGGAACGCCTGGTGCCGCGCGCGCAAGCCAATGCGCCGGGCGGCACGGGCACGGAAATGGGTTTACAACCGCAGACGGGCGTGCCGTTTGCCGTGGAAATCAAGCCTTTCCTGTCGCCGCTGGGCTTTCCATGCCAGGCGCCGCCGTGGGGATATATCGCCGCCGTCGACCTGCGCACCATGAAAAAAGTGTGGATGCACAAGAACGGCACCACGCGCGACAGCGCCCCCGTGCCCATCGCCTTGCCGCTGGGCGTACCGAGCCTCGGCGGCATGAGCACGACGGGCGGTGGCGTGGCCTTCCTCAGCAGCACGCTCGACTACTACATCCGCGGCTACGACGTGCGCAACGGTAAAACCGTATGGAAAGCCCGCCTGCCGGCCGGCGGCCAGGCCACGCCGATGAGTTATGTCTCCGACAAGACGGGCAAGCAGTACGTGGTGGTCATGGCCGGCGGCCACGGTTCGCTGGGCACGAAGATGGGGGACAGCCTGGTGGCGTTTGCTTTGCCGGACGAAGCGGTGAAGGAAGCTGGGAAAGCGAAATAAGCGCTACGCATCCGCGGCATGGACGGGCCATGCCGCGGATGAACTGCCGTTGAGGCGCCCGACCTTACTGCAAGCGGCGATTCAAGACGATCAGTTCGGCATTCCCCGCGTTATCGTCTGCCATCGCGTAGAGCACTACCGCATAAGCACGATCGCTCGTCTTGTTGATGCTGGAAATGATCAAGTTGTCACGGGGTATGGACAAAAGCTCCTTGGTCAGAAAATTCCTGTAGCCTTGCTCACCTTTGCTATAGAAGATTTCCAATAACTTATCATTTTTCGTGGTCAGCCAGCCATTACCAAACTCGCTATTGAAACGGGTGATGAAAGTGTCGTCGCCGATGTTGACCGGCTGCCATGTATTGAACAATGGGTCAGCAAAGTCCACCAATTCAATGACGGCACTTGCACCATTCCCATCTATTTTCTGGATAACGAGCTTGTCTTTTTCCTGTGCCAGCAGATAAGAATTCCCGTCGAAGGAAGCGCTTAATATCTGCAAAACATAGATGCCATCCGAGTTGATTTCACGATGCCGAATCACATTGCCTTTTTCATCAAGCTCCCGGTGCAGGAGCAGGCTGTCTTCATTGGCCAGCAAATGAATCGCCTTGTTGGCAATGCTGATTCTGTTATTTGCGGGCAATGGGACCTTGATATTGTTTTTCTTTTTTAGTTTTCCATTGATAAATTCGATGGCCAGGATCTTATCGGGTTTGCTGTCATAGAAATCCACATCGTGGAATATCGAACAGGTTTCCGTTGTCCCGATGAAGTTTCCTGTAAATGGACGGCTGCCCTTCGGTATTTCCACGTCGTCACGATCAAAGATGGGAATGCTGATTTCCAGTTCCTTGTCAGGATGATAGGGGATGACGGACACATAGTTTTCCTGATCCGGACTCAGGAACAATGTCGGCAAAATTCCGTCATCCTCGGCGTAGTTATCGATCGCGCCATCCATCTCAACAATCGTATAAATCAGCTTATACGTGCCATTTTTCCCGTATACATAGTTCGCCAGCAGCGTCTTTTCAGCAAATGCAATGCTGTCTTTTGCCGATACCTGTGTCTCAGCGACGAGCGTTGTCATGGTGCACAGGTCGCCCTGTGTAACAGACGATGCATAGGGCGTTACCTTGTCGAGGTTTTTCATGCGTCAGATATCTCCGTGTCTTATTGCGTGGCCAATCCCAGCTTCAGTCCCACCAGCTTGCCCGGCGCGGCATCCGTTTTTTCCGGCGCGCCCGCGCTGACCCTGGCCGCTGGAGTGCCATCCTGCTGCAATGCCGCCAGAATCGCTGCGCTGCGCTGGGCGCCCAGCTTGCTCAAGGCATCGGCAGGCAGGGGCTGCTTCGCTTCCAGCCGCTCGCGCAAGCCGTTATAGAACGCGCCCGTGTCGGCCACTTGCGGTTCGCCTTCGATCAGCTTGCCCAGGCGCTGCCAGACGGGAATCTTGGCCGCTGCCGGCGCGGAGGCGCTGGCGGAGGCGGCCGCTGGGGCAGGTGCGGCCGACTCCGCCGCCTTTTTCTGCTTGTCCAGCTCAGCCTTGCCGAAGCGTTCGCCGTACAGGTCGCGCAGGGCGCCACGGACCTTGCGTTCGCCCAGGTTCAACGGCCCCGGTTCTTCGCCCGCTTCGAGCTTGATGCCGGCCTTGGCGGCGACGGCGCGGCGCACGGCCTGGGCGCGCAGGGCTGCCCCGTCCGTGTCGCTGTACTGGCCCGGCACGGCCAGCTTCAGCTGTTCGCGCTTGGCGAGGATTTGCGCCACCTGCTTGAGTTTTTCCCGCTCGGGCGGCAGCAGCACGGCGCTGCCCGCATCGAAGTCGATGGCTTCGAGCTTGTCGGCGCTGATGCCCAGCAAGTTGCCCAGCGCGCGGAACGGCGCCGTGACGATTTTCGTCAGCACATTGCCCACGGCTTTCCAGACCAGGGCGCCATAGCTGAATTGCGGGTCGTTCATGTCGCCGGACACGGGCAGGCCCAGGTCGATGCGCCCGTCGCTGTCCTTGAGGATGGCCAGCGCCAGTTCCAGCGGCAGTTTCAGGGCATCGGGACTGTCGATGCGCTCGCCCAGGGTCAGCTTGTCGAGCACGATCTGGTTGGTACCGTCGAGCTGGCGGTTGCGCACCTTGTATTGCAAGTCCAGCGAAATCTTGCCTTCCGCTACTTTATAGCCGGCAAACTTCATCGTGTACGGCGAGGCGGACACCATGTCGACGTTCTTGAAGACCACGTTCAAGTCCGTGTTGTCGGTGGGGGCGAAGGGATTCAATTGTCCGCGCACGCGCGCCAGGCCGAATTCGTCGATGCGGCCATCGAGTTCGATCTGGCTGCGCGCATCGCGCTTGGTCGACAGGCCCGTGACGACGCCGTTGAGTTCATAGATCTTGGCGGCAAACTGCGGCCGCAGGCTCAGGTCGGCAAAGTCCAGCTTGGCATTCTGCAGGCGCACGCGGCGTACGCGCACGGGGAAACCGGCGTCGGCCGCTGGCGCGGTGGCGGTAGCAGGAGCGGGTGCCGTGGCCGGCTCCGGCGCCTTCACCAGCAGCCGCTGGGCATTGAGGCTGCGGTCATTTTCGATGATCAGCTGGGCGTTCGGTTCCACCACGCGCAGCTCGGGGATGTCGACAAAGTCGGGACCCACGCTGGCCGTCAGCTTGTCGGCGCGCACGCTTTTCCACGAGGCGAAGCGCTTGCCATCCGTTTCATTGAGCACGAGGCCGGCGATGTCCACGCCGCCCTCATAGCGTACTTTCGGCGCTTTCGGCGCGCCGCCGCCCGTCGTCAGGCGGCCGCTGCCGGAGAGGGTGCCGCCCGCCAGCTTCAGTTTCAGATGCTGCGCCAGCAAGGGTTGTACGGGGGCCAGGGTCAGCTGTTTCAAATTCAATTGTGCATCGACGGCGCCCGTGCCCGGCACGAACTTGCCATTCGCCGTGAGCAAGCCGCCTTCGCGCAGGCCCACGCCCAGTTCGAACGGCAGCGCCTGCTGCATATCGTTGCTGACCTTGTGCAGCGACAGCCGCGCATCCTGCAGCGTGCCCTTGATGCCCGTGCCCGCGTCGTCGAAACGGGCGCCGAACTTGCTCAGTTCCACCTTGTCTACCATGGTGGACCACGGCGCGGAAGGCGCGTCCTTGGCAGAGTCAGCCTTGCTGGAGGTAAACACGGGCAGTTTTTGCGCGATCGCAAATTCTCCCTGGCGGTTGCGTGCCAGGTCGATCTGCGCACCGCTGGCCGTCACGGCGCCCAGGTGCACGCTATGCGCCGCCAGGTCGATCTTGCCTTCCGTAAAGCCCAATTGGGCCAGCTTGAATGGCGTTTGCGCACCGCGCTGCATGGCCAGGTCGGCCAGGCTGAAATTGGCGCCGTCGATGACGGTCGACATGCCCGCTGGCCCCTGCTGCATGCCCAGTTGCAACTGAGCTTGCAACTGTCTTGCGCTCAGCTGGAGGGTCGGCGAGACGGTTTCATCGATGGCGGACACGTCCATATTGGCCAGGGCCAGCCGATGCAAGTCCACTTTCCATTTGCCAGGTTTCGATGGCGCGGCGGCTGCAGGTTCGGGATTGCCCGGCAGCATCAGGTTCGCCACGTCGATCTCGCCCTTGCTGTCGCGCCGCACAGCCACCTTGCCGCCGTACAGATTGATTTTATCCACGCTGACGTTCTGGCGCGCCAGGTCCGCGTTGACGCCGGCGATGCCCAAGGTGTTCAGCGACGTAAATGCTTCTCCTTTTCCGTCACGTACCAGCGCCAGGTCGCGCAAGGCCAGGCCCGCACCCTTGACGGTCGCTTCCAGCTTGCCGTCGGCATAGGAAAAGGCGTAGGGCAGGCGCGCCGACAGCGTACCGCTGCTCACCGTCGCCCGCGTGTACGCCTTCAAATACGCTGCCAGGCCGGGCAGGGAAGCGTCGTTCAATATCAGTTCGCCTTCGCCGCGAATCGGGCTGAGCGAAGCCGTGCCGCGCCAGTGCAGCTTGCCGCCGCGTGCCGCGTCGGCGCTCAGGCTGTAGCTGCCGTTGGCGTCGGGCAGGGTGGAGATATTGTCGAGCTTGAAGTTGATCGGCGTGAAGTTATCCGCATAGCCCGCTTTCTGATCTTGCCAGTCCACTTTGCCTTGTTCCAGCGCAAAATGGGCGATGACGAGGCGCGGCATGCCGCCGTCGCTCTTTTCCGGGTGCTTGCGTTGCCAGGTGGCCAGCACTTCGGCCAGGTTGAACTTGCCGTCCGGCGTGACCGTCAGCTGCGCCTGCGGCGCCATGATGCGGATTTCCGCCAGGCTCCAGGCACGGCGCACGATGGATTTCCATTCCAGCTGCACGGCCAGCGCGCCGATGGACAGCAGCGGCGCACCGCTCTTGCCATCCGCGCTGGGCGCTTCCTTGAAAGCGATCTTGTCCGCTTCCAGGCGCAGGGTAAACGGGTTGAAGCGTACCTCGTCGATGCTGGCCTGGCGTGCCAGTTCTTTCTCGGCAAATTTGGGCAGCTGGTGCTTGATAACGTAGGGCACCAGCCAGAAGCCGGCCGCGCTGTAGGCGGCGAGGGCGCAGCCGGTGCCGATGGCCCAGCGCTGCCAGCGTTTCCAGCGAAATGTTTTCGTCTGCACGCTTTTGTTGTCGATTGTGTTCACGAACTTACCTTTTGATCTTGTTGGGGCGGCACATCCTGCACGCCGTGACTGTCAGTATGCCTTTTTGCTGACTCATCTGCAAAATTCAAACGTGTTCAAGTGATAACAGGCGCCACGGTGGCCTTGTTTCTCCTGTAAAACTCACACAAACTCACTCTTACTTGATAATGATTCTCATTATCGGTATCATGCGCGCTAACCGTAAGTTTCCATCCGTACATATTTTCTCATTGAAAGCCCGATGTCATGCCTGTCGTCTCTCCCCGCACCCGCTTGCTTCCAGTCGCCGCAGCCCTGTCGCTGGCCTTTGCTTCCCACGCCGCGTTGGCGGTCAATGGGGCCAGCGGCCAGGACGATCTGACGGCTGGCGATGAGAAAGTCATGCAAGCCGTGCAAGTGACGGGTACGCGTGCGCAAGGCCTGGTGCCCGTCACGACGGAGGCGGGCAGCTTTCGTGGCGCCAACATCATGGACGTGCCGTCAACCGTCAACGTGATCACGCGCGAATTGCTGGAACAGCAAGCCGTGTCCGGCCTGTACGATGCCGTGCGCAATACGGCCGGCGTGACGCGCCAGCAAAACGGCGGCGAAACGTGGGATCAGTTGGTCATCCGCGGCATTGCCGTGGAAAACCGCACGAATTACCGCCTCAACGGTTCCATGCCCATCATGAACTTTTCGCAAGTACCCATGGAAAACAAGGAGCGCGTGGAAGTGCTGAAGGGCGCCTCGGCCCTGTACTACGGTTTTACCTCGCCGGCCGGCGTCGTCAACTTTGTTACCAAGCGGGCTGGCAGCCAACCCGTCACCAGCATGGGCCTGAGTCTCGACGACCGTGGCAGTGCCGTGGCGCATGTCGACGTGGGTCGCCGTTTTGGCGCGCAGCAGGAGTTCGGCGTGCGCATCAACGCGGCCGGCGGCACCCTGGGTTCCTACCTCGATCATGTCGGCAATGGCAACCGCAGCTTTCTCTCCACAGCGCTGGACTGGCGGGTGACAAATAAACTGCTGCTCAAGGCGGACCTGGAATACGACCGCCGCAAGGTGACGGAGCAGGCGGGCGTGGCCTTGCCGGCCGCCGTGAAAGGCGTGATCAGCCTGCCGCGTGCCGTCGACCCGCGCCAGCTGATCGGCCCGGATTGGTCCAATTTCGAGGCGCAGACGAAAAACGCGCAATTGCGCGCCGATTACGCCATCGCCGATGGCTGGGCCTTGACGGTGGAAGCTGGGCACTCGGAAACGGCGCGCGACCGCCGCCTGGCCATCTTCCGCCTGAATAACGCGGCGGCGCTGGCCACAGGCGCGGGCCGCATCACGGGCAATATCCAGCACAGCGTGACGGCGTCGGACTTGTTGCGCGCGGAACTGGCCGGCAATTTCAATACGGGTTTGATTGCCCATGAATTGACCCTGGGCGCCTCGCGCACGGACAAGTCGCAAGATGCTATCTACCAGAGCAATTACACGATCGCGTCGCAAAACCTGTACAGCCCCGTACCCGTGACGAATGTCGTGTTCGGCCCCAGGCCGACGGCGCCCACGACGGCTGCGCTGGACACGCGCGACACGGGCTTGTACGCGCTCGACCGCATGGTCTTCAGCCCGCAATGGCAAAGCGTCATCGGCGTACGCCGCAGCAGTTATCAGAGCGACCAGGGCGCCAGCCATTACGACGTCAGCAAGACGACGCCGATGGCCTCATTGATCTACAAGGCCACGCCCGAACTGTCGTTGTACGCGTCCACGGCGCGCGGGCTGGAAGAGGGTGAAACGGGCCCGACGGGCACCGTCAACCAGGGCGTCAAGATGGCGCCCGGCGTGAGCAAACAGAAAGAGCTCGGTGCGCGCTGGCTGACGCCGGGCGGCACCCTGGTCTCCGCCGCGCTGTTCGACATCACGCGTCCCGGTTATTACACGAATACCGGCAATCTCTTCACGTCGGATGGCGAACAGCGCTATCGCGGCCTGGAAATCTCGACGCAAGGCAAACTGACGCGCCAGCTGTCGTGGCAGACGTCGGCCCAGTTGCTCGACCCGAGGTTTGCGCACATCAACGCCGACTACAACGGCAAGGCGCCGGAAAACGCGTCGAAACGCACGGCCAGCGCCTTCCTCGCCTATGCCTTCGACGCTGTACCGGGCCTGTCCCTCAATGGCGGCGCATATTATTACAGCGCCCGTCCCGTGAACGACCTGAACCAGGCCTTTCTCGGAGGCGTGACCTTGTTCAGCGCGGGCGCCCGCTATGCCAGCACGCTAATGAATAAGGCCGTCGTGTGGCAACTGAACGTGGAGAACCTTGCCGACAAGCGCTACTGGGCTGGCGCCGGCACGCGCCTGGCTTCCGGCGCGCCACGCGCCATCAAGCTGTCGATGAAGGTGGATTTGTAAGGCGGGAAAAGGGCCGGCTTGACTTGCGCGCTGTCCACGGTGTGCTTGCCCTGATACAATGTTGCCATGTTCATCAGCAAAGGCAAGGCCAGTATCGTCCTGTGGATCGCGTGCATCGCCATCTTCCTGGCTACGCTCGCCCCCACGGCGTCGCGCGCGCTGACGGTCGCCAGCGGCATGGCCGTGCCCAGCCTGGAAATCTGCTCGGTGGCCGGCGGCATGAACATGCTGCCCGCGACACTCTCCCCGGACGCGCCCGACACCTCCAAGGGCGGCATGCGCATGGGAGATTGCCCGTGCTGCAGCATGCATGCGGCCACCCTCGATATTCCCCCAACGACCCTGGTGCTCGCGTCCGGAGAAATCCTCACGGGCTTGCTGCCCACGCTGTTCTACCAGTCCCCCACGCCCCTGTTCGCCTGGACGCCCGTCCAGCCACGCGGGCCGCCTGCCGCTTTCTGATCTGTCCCTTTCCCTGAACGGCCTTGCGCCGCGCGGCACCGTGCTGCGCTGGCGTGCGTTCGTCTTATCCATACAGAATCTGAAAGCCGCACCATGAAACAGTTATCGTTATTGATTTCCCTCGCCGTCGCCCTGCCCGCCGTGGCGCAAACGCGTACCGAAGAGGTTTTGCCCGAGATGAAAGTCATCGTCACGGGCCTCAAGCAAGGCTACCGTCCCGCCGCCGACACGGCGCTGATGCTCAGCAGCACACCCGGCTACAGCGTGGCGGCCGGTGGCGGCGTGTCCGGCTTGCCATTGGTTAATGGCTTTGCGGATGACCGCATCAAGATTCGCATCGACGGCATGGAATTGACGTCCGCCTGCGCCAATCACATGAATGCGCCGCTGTCCTACATCGATCCGCAACAAGTGCAGCGCATTCGCCTGATCGCCGGCGTGACACCCGTCAGCGCGGGCGGCGACAGCATCGCCGGCACCATCGAGGTGCAGTCGAACGCGCCCGTGTTCGCCCAGCCCGGTGCGCCGCTGCTCACGCAAGGCAGCTTTGCCGTGTCGGGACGCGGCGTCAACAACAGCGTGGCGACCAGCGTGCATGCTTCGGCAGCCAGCGAGGTGCTCAGTATCGGCTACAGTGGCGCCACCACGCGCGGCCACAGCTATGAAGATGGCCACGGCAACACCGTGCTGGCCAGCATGTTTGAAAGCATCAACCAGGCCATCGTGCTGGCGGCGAAGGGCGACGGGCAGCAGCTGACCCTGCGCGCCGGCGTGCAGCACATCCCGTACCAGGGTTTCCCGAACCAGTATATGGACATGACGGACAACCATGGCCAGTTCGCCAACCTCGCTTACCAGGGCACATTTTCCTGGGGCGTGTTCGACGCGCGCGCCTATTGGCAGCAGACGGACCATGAGATGGGCTTTTTCACGCCCGAGCGCACGGGCACGATGCCGATGCTCACGCACGGGCGCAACACGGGCTATGCGCTGATGGCCAGCTTGCCGATGGCGGCGGGCGAGTTGCGCCTGGGCCAGGAGTGGCACGGCTTCCGCCTCGACGATGTCTGGCCGGCCGTGCCCGGTTCCATGATGATGGGGCCGCGTACCTATTTGAACATCAATGACGGCAAGCGCGACCGCACCGTGCTGTTCGGCGAGCTGGAAACGCGCCACGATGCGCGCTGGACGAGCGTGCTGGGCGTGCGCGGCGAATCCGTGCGCATGGAGTCGGGCGACGTGCAATCGTACGGCACCAACATGATGAACATGCCGGACGTGATGGCCGCCAAGGCCTTCAATGCGCGCAGCCGTAGCCAGCGCGACACGAATATCGATGCCTCGGCGCAAGCGACGTTCACGCCCGATGCGACCAGCAGCTATGCATTCGCGCTGGCGCGCAAGGTGCGCTCGCCCAATCTGTACGAGCGTTACTCGTGGGGCCGCGGTTCGATGGCCATGACCATGACCAACTGGTTTGGCGACGGCAACGGCTATGTGGGCAATATCGACTTGAAACCCGAGACGGCGTACACGGCCGCGTTCACGGCCGACTGGCATGGCGGCGGCGAGGACGGCTGGTTCCTGCGCGTCAATCCCTATTACAGCAAGGTCGACAATTACATCGACGTCGACGTGCTGGCGCCTTTCCACCCGTATATGAAAATGGGCGCGAACGGCAACTTGCTGCGCTTTGCCAACCACGACGCCAAATTGTACGGCGCCAATCTGGCCTGGCAGCTGCCGCTGGCCAGCAGCACCCGCTGGGGCCGCTTCATGGCGACGGGCAATGCCGCTTACACGCGGGGCAAGCGCAGCGATGGCGGCGACCTGTACCGGATGATGCCGTTCAACGCCTTGTTCGCCGTCGAACACAGGCTGGGCGCCTGGAGCAGCCGCATCGAAACGAAGATCGTGGCCCGCAAGGACAAGGTCGATGCCCGGCGCTTCGAACCGGAAACAGGCGGCTATGCGCTCGTCAACCTGCGCAGCAGCGTGGCATTGAGCAAAATGGCCAGCCTGAGCGCCGGCGTGAGCAACCTGTTCAACCGCGCGTATGCGGACCCGCTGGGCGGCGTGTATCTGTCGGGACTGAAGGCAAACGGCGGGGCGCTGCAAGCCTTGCCGGCCGAGGGCCGGTCGATTGATCTGGGGCTGCAGCTGAAGTTCTAAGGATTTATTTAATCAGCGCGCGCCTTCCTGCTACCTGGGCGGAAGAAGGCGCACGCTGGCATCGCCGCATCGGCGAGCGCCATGTGGTCGTGACAATGTGCGCATGTTTCTCGACGGTAATTTGTTATGCTCTCTGGCGCCTGCTTCAGGCGTTTGGCGCACAGGGGTGCGATAGCGGAGGCTGAAGGCTTAATCTGCTCAAATGAAGCTGACTTAATATAAAGGTGTCCATGATCGCATTTAAAGATTTTCGTTCGACTACCCCGGGCAGTCCGCTTTCCGATGGCATGGACCGGTCGCTGGTATTGGCCAATGACTGGCTGCTAAAAACGGGCGTCCATCCGGTCAGCATCGAAACCATCAAGGAAGCGAGGGGCTGGATGGCGATCAGCCAGGTTGAGCGAGGTTTACGGGTGTGGTATGAAGTGGCGGCTCTTCCCTTGAGTCCCTGATCTGCTCAGCCACGCCATCCCCAACTCATCCCGCACAGAACCATCAATTTCCGCCGCCGCTCTTTTTCCGCCGTGACCCCGTCAGCACGCGCAACGCGGTGGCGATCGGTACCTTGTTCTTGGCCAGATAGGCGGCGGCCGTGGCGGTATCGAGCATTTCCTGGAAAATAATACCGACCTCGACCTTTTGGGCCGTCAAATCGTCCTGCCTTGCGCAGTCGAGGGTATCCATATTTGTAGCAGTGGCCTTGTCATTCTTGGAGCGCATTTTTGCCTCGGTAGAAAAGAGAAAAAATGTCTCCTTTTATTTGCCTTTAAGATAACTTATTTTTGTGCCTTTGTGGAAATTTTTCTTTAATCGATAGTGCATTCAAGAATTAAATTTAGCTATGGGCGGCGCTCCGTGCCTGGGGATGACTGCGGGATACATGATCTCCCGTCACCCATTGCCTGATCAACCATCCTTTGCCAGCGGCGCCCGGATGCGGTCTAATCATGGTTTGTTCCTACACGAGCTTGCCATGCTGCCCACTCCCGCCATCGCCGCGCTGCGCGAAAAATTTCCCCTGATCACAGAACTGATGGCCTTGCAGCCCTTGAGCTGGTTCAATCCCCGCATCGCCCCCGCCGCCGAAGGCTTGAAGGACGTGGGCTTGACGGCGGACGACGTGGCCGATGCCAGCGCGCGCCTGGCGCGTTTTGCGCCGTATCTGGCCAAGGCGTTTCCGGAAACGCAGGCCGGCGGCGGCGTCATCGAGTCGCCCGTCGTGCCGTTGCCCGCCATGCAGGCGGCGCTGGGTTTAGCCTCAGGCATGACGAGCGGTCAGCTGTGGCTCAAGCAGGACAGCCATTTGCCCATTTCCGGCTCGATCAAGGCGCGCGGCGGCATCTATGAAGTGTTGAAACATGCGGAAATGCTGGCGCTGGACGCGGGCTTGCTGAAGGAGGGCGACGATTACAGCCTGCTGGCCAGCGACGCCGTGCGCGCCTTTTTTGGCCAGTATGCGATCGCCGTCGGTTCCACGGGCAATCTGGGCTTGTCGATCGGCATCATGAGCGCGCGCCTGGGCTTTCGCGCCACCGTACACATGTCGGCCGATGCGCGCCAGTGGAAAAAGGATAAATTGCGCAGCCATGGCGTCACCGTCGTCGAGTACGCGACCGACTACAGCGTGGCCGTGGAAGCGGGGCGCAAGCAGGCGGAGGGTGACCCCACCTGCCACTTCGTCGACGATGAAAATTCGCACGATCTGTTTCTCGGCTACGCGGTGGCGGGCCAGCGCCTGAAAGCCCAGTTTGCCGCGGCCGGCGTCGCGGTAGACGAGGAGCACCCGCTGTTCGTGTACTTGCCGTGCGGCGTGGGCGGCGGTCCCGGCGGCGTGGCCTTCGGTCTGAAGCTGGCGTTCGGCGATTTTGTTCACTGCGTGTTCGTCGAGCCGACCCATTCGCCGTGCATGCTGCTGGGCGTGCACACGGGCTTGCATGAAGGCATCAGCGTGCAGGAGATCGGCATCGACAACCTCACGGCCGCCGATGGCCTGGCCGTGGGACGCCCGTCCGGCTTCGTCGGGCGCGCCATGCAGCGGCTGATCGACGGCTACGCCACCGTCACCGATGAAGAACTGTACCGCTTGCTGGCGACGCTGGAGCAAACGCAAGGCTTGCGCCTGGAGCCGTCCGCCGTGGCCGGTTTCGCGGGCATCAATCCCGTGCTGGCGGCGCCGCAATACCGACAGCACCTGGACAAGGCCACGCACCTCGTATGGGGCACGGGCGGCAGCATGGTGCCGGCACAGGAAATGGCCGCCTACGTGGCGCGCGGCCGCGCCTTGCTGGCGGCCGGAGCCGCGTGATGCCGGCCGGCGCGCCGCGCATGTCCACGCTGACGGCCAGCCAGTTCGCCAACCTGCACACGTTCCTCGTGGCGGCGCGCCATGCCAGTTTTGCGCTGGCCGCGCAGGAACTGGCGCTCACGCCCAGCGCCGTCAGCCACCGCATCGCGCGGCTGGAAAGCAGCCTGGGCTTGCGGCTGTTCCAGCGCCTGACGCGGCAAGTCAGACTGACGGCCGACGGCGAACGCATCTTCGCCGCCCTGCAGGCTGGCTGGGATGGTCTGCATGCGGCGCTGGCCGGCGGCGATGCGCTGGCAGGCAGCATCACTGTGCATGCGCGCCCGTCCATCGCCCAGTGCTGGCTGGTGCCGCGCCTGGCAGGTTTCGCTGCGCAATATCCGGACGTGTCGATCGACTTGCGCGTGGGCAATGAAAGCGTGGACTTTCGCGCCGGCCAGGTCGACCTGGCCTTGCACTATGGCGACGGCCACTTTCCGGGCCTGGCCTCGCGCAAGCTGATGGATGAATGGCTGGCGCCCGTGTGCAGCCCGGAATATGCGCGCGAACACGGCTTGTTTGAGGCGCCGCGACAGCTGGCCAGTGCGATGCTGCTGCACGATACGCTGGCCTGGCCCGCTTGCGCGCCCGATGCCGAGTGGCGGCTGTGGCTGGACGCGCAGGCGCCCGAGGTGACCTTGCCCGCGCGCAGCCTGCGTTTCGACCGCGCCGACCTGTGCGCGCAAGCGGCCATCCACCACGCGGGCGTGGCCATGGGGCGGCGCCAGCTGGTGCAGCCGTGGCTGGCCAGCGGCCAGCTGTTGCTGCCGTTCGGCCCATTTGCCTTGCGCAGCCCGCAGGCGTACTACCTCGTGCATGCCGCGCGGCCGCTGCCGGCGCGCGTGCAGGCGCTGCTGGACTGGCTGCTGGGGCAGGCAATTTGATACACTGCGCCCCTTGTTGAAGAACCTGCCTGAAAGAACCGCCATGCCGTCATTCCCACCGACCTCCGCCGCGCCAGCGCAATTGCGCGAGTTACGCACCACTGCGCTCGCCTGCCTGCTGGAACCGGACCCGGCGACCAAGGTGGCGATGGTGGCGGCCATGGCCGAGGCCGAACTGGCGCTGGACACCAAGGCGTTTCTGGCCCCGACCGGCGCCGTGCCGGGCCGGCCCGAGCGTCCGGAACTGGTGCCGCCGCGCCTGGTGGGACGGCGTTCGATGATCACGCCGGAAGGCCGCGCCATGCTGGTGCACGCGCTTGCCCACATCGAGTTCAACGCCATGAATCTGGCGCTCGACGCCCTGTGGCGCTTCCCGGACTTGCCCTTTGACTACTACACGGACTGGCTGCGCGTAGCCAAGGAAGAGGCCACGCATTTCGCCATGCTGCAGGCGCATTTGCAGGTGCTGGGCCATACGTATGGCGATTTTCCCGGCCACGACAGCCTGTGGGAAATGGTCGACAAGACGCGCGGCGACGTGCTGGCGCGCATGGCGCTGGTGCCGCGCACGCTGGAAGCGCGGGGGCTCGATGCGATTCCCCCGCTGCGCGCCAAGCTGGCGCAGGCGGGCGACATGGCCGCCGCCGCCATCCTCGACATCATCCTGCGCGATGAAGTGGGGCACGTGGAGATCGGCAACCGCTGGTATGGCTACCTGTGCGATCAAAGGGGCCTGGAATTGCGCGCCACGTATGCGGAACTGGCGCTGCGCTACGAAGCGCCCACCCTGCGCGGCCCGTTCAACCTGGAAGCGCGGCGCCGGGCCGGGTTTTCGGAGCTGGAACTGTCCGACTTGCCCGCCTGACGCCATCGCGGCATCGCTTCACGGATGGGCCGTCAGGCTGATGTGCCAGTGGCTCAAATGTCCCTTCTCGATATGGACTTTCATCGGCTTGAGCCAGGCGCCTGCGCCGGGGATCTTGTCGGCGGCATTGGCGGAAAAACGCCCGTCGACGAGGGCCAGCTTGACGAAGCTGGGACCGATGTAGACGACGCGCGTCCTGGCCGGCAACGCTTCCTGGGCCAGCATGGCCCGGTTGGCCGCGATCCATGCCACCAAGGCCGCCAGCCTGGGCTTTTGCGCCGGGTTGGCCACCACTTCCGCCTTCGCGTCGGCGATCAGCTTCTTGATGGCGGCGCCATTGCCCTGGCCACCCAGCGCATCCGTGTAGCCGCCCGTGCCGTCCGCGTAGCGCAAGTCGATCTGCTGGCCGTCGCTGTGGCCGCTGTGGCCGAGGATGGAGCGGCCCGCCGCCGTCTGCGTCACGTGCTGGCCGCTGATGTCGTCGAAGCGGTAGGCATTGCCAGCCAGCCAGGCGATGGCCAGGCGCGTGGCCCAGGAATCGCCGCCCGCATCGCGCGTGCCGTAGCGCCGCGCCGCCAGCGCCGCTTCATTGTTGGCCAGGTACAGGGGAATGTAGGCCGTGTCGCCCTTCAATTCCACTTGGCCCCCTTCGGCCGGGTCGGAGCTGGCATCGGTATTGTCGATGCGGCCCTTCAGGCGCACCGTGATGACGGCCTTCTTGTCGAGCTTGTCGCCGGCGAAGACGGGCAGCACCAGGCTGGGAAATTTGACCTTGCCGGGACTCTTGGTATTGACCTGAGACAGTAAATTCACCGTGCTGAAGGCGGGATTGCCGCCGCCGGCCGATATGCCGATGTTGACTTCCGTGATTGTCGCCGCCGTCGGCGTGTAGTGCAGTTCCAGCGGCAAGGTATGGGTGGCCGTGGTCGCGCCTTGCGACACGGAGACATACGGTCCCGGTAAATTGCCCGTCAGCTTGATGGGCTGCAGCACGGGGTGGCCGGCCTTGTTCGGCGAGAGGAATTTCGCCTGCGTCACCTTCAAACCCTTGCACACGAGGCTCAGTTCCACCGTCGTCACGGTGGGCAGGAAGCTGTCGCCGATATTCGTCGCGCTGACATTGCCGCCCAGGGTCAAGGCCCCATCCTTTGTTTGCTTGCTGACGTCGACGCAATCCGTCTTGACGATCGTGCCCTGCGTGAAGTGGCTCTGGTTGACGGCGCCCGCGGCGGCCAGGTTGATCCCGGGCAGCCCGGTGACGGAGTAGGACCAGGTATCGTTGTACTGGCTTTGCGCCGTCGTGAAGACGGGGTACTCGGCCGTCCTGACGGTGATTTTCACGCCCACGTTTTTCGTGCCTTTCGGCACTGTGTAGTTGACGGGCACGCTGACGGTCTGGTTTTGCGCGGCCGCCGTGGCCGTGAATTCCTTGCTGCCTTCGTCATCCTGCGGCGTCACGTCCGGCACGGCACGGGGCGCGGCTGCCTCGGCGCGCGCGGGCGGACCGGCGCCATCCTGCGTGACCGTGGCGGCCACATAGCCTTGCGGTGCGGCGCGCTGGGCCAGGCCGGGGCCGTACGGATAAACGATGGCCACGTTGATGGTGGTGCTGTTGTCGAAGACGGCGGCGCTGACGCTGACCACGCCCGGGTGGACGAGGTCGTTCAAGGTCAGCTGGTAGGTATCGGGCAGCACGCCATCGAAATGGAAAGCGCCCGTGGCATCGACCACGGCCACCTGGCGCTGGTGGCTGTTATAACCGGTCAACAGCATTTTCTTGCCAGCCAGCCCCGTGGCGTTGCCGCCTGCGGGCGTGCGCAGCTGGCCTTGCAGCACGGCACCGGACTTGATGGCGATCAAGGCATAGCTGGCCGTAAATTCGCCGTCCCGCGAAACGAAATTGAGGTTTATGTCGTAGACGCCGTTGGGCAGGAGCACCAGCATCTGCTGCATGGCGGCGGCGCTGATGCGGAAACTGTTGCTGGCCGCATCGAAGACCCAATACTGCTTGAGGCTGACGGACGCGCCGCCCGGCATCGACAGCAGGCCGTCGCTGTCGTCCTGCAGGGTCGTGGGGGCGGCGCCCATCAGGCGAAATTCCAGGGCGGCCGGCTGCAGGCGGTTGTTCGGCCCCAGTCCCGTGACGGCCAGCACGGGCGCCGTGGCGGGCACGTTGCCGTCGTCGTCCGGCTCCACATAGGTTTCCACGGCCGTCGGCAGTTCCGTCTGGATCAGCACATTCAGGGTGGTGACGCTGTTGCCCTTGCTGATCAAAAACTGCGCGTGCTGGTCCGCGCCCGTGTCGCCGGGCGTGGAAAAGCGCAGGCTGCCTTCCTGCAGCAGCACGTCCGTGACGGCGCCGCTGACCTTGACGCTGTCGGCGCCGTCCGTAAAGCCCAGCTCGGCCAGCGACAGCACGACCACCTGCGCGGGCTGTACGGGATCGAGTTCGATGCTGCCGTTGGCGCTGAAGGTCCACGCCAGGCCTGCGCTCTGGAAGGCGATGTCGCGTTCGATGCGCACGGTGATGGTGTCGTCGGGCGTGACGGTGGCGCCCGCGTCGATGTTGCCGGCGAGCACATCGCCATCGATGATGGTGCTGCCTTCGGGTACGCTGGCCAGCGCGGCTCGTACATTGCTGGCCGCCTCGTTGCTGTTGTTGCGGATGTGTACGCGGTAGGTGTAGTCCCAGGCCGTGCGGCTGACGCGCTGTTCGGCCACTTTTTCCAGCAAGGTCACTTCGAAGTCCCCTGCGGCCTGGACGCTGGTGGCCGCGGCGGCCAGCATGATTTTTGGCGTGGGCGGCTGCGTGGGATCGTTGGACCCGCCGCAGGCGCACAGGGCCGGCGCCAGCGCGGCGGCCAGCGCTGCGGCGGCCAGCTGGCGCCGCCGCAGGCAGGTCATGGCCAGCACGCCGGCCAGCAGCAGCCATGGCGTGGACGGCAGGGCGATGGCGGCCGGCTGCGTGATGCCCGTCTCGAGTTCGATGAAGGAGACGGGGTCGAGGATGGAAAACGGCTGGGCGCCGGGACTGCCCGCGCCCAGGTAATCGAAGGTGACGGAAAAGCCCGTGGCCGTGGCGCCGGGATGGATGCCGCCGGCCAGCGCCAGCGCGTCGAGGTAGCCGCTGGCGGGAATGGCGGGATCGGGCTGCACCAGCAGCACGTCCCAGCCCGGCGCCGTGGAAACGTTGTGCAGGTTGGCGTACTGGCCCACGCTGAAGAACACGGTGAATTCTTCGATGGGTACGGCCAGCGTGGTATTGCTGACCGTATAGTCGTAGCGCCACTGCGTGCCGCCCAGCGCTGTGGCCGTGTAGCCGATGCTGGTGGCGTGCGCGGCCGACACTGCGCACAGCAGCAGCGCCAGCAGCACCTGTTTGATAAAGCTCATGATCGTTCCCCCATAGACTGGCGCCAAGCGTGCCCGGGCAAGAGCTCAAGCAGGAAGCGTTCCTGGAAATTTATCGTTTGTAAAACAAGGACTTGGGCATGGCATGGCGGCCGCGGCCAGGCGCACTGTCAAATACGCTGACAGTCCTGCCCGAGGCCGGGCTCATGCCGTCGGCGCGGCCGGCGATTTGTTTTCTCAATTAAGGGATTTAATTAGTTTTAGCTCTTCAATATATATGTTTTAAAGTGACAAAGCGTGACAATAAATTAAAAAATAGGGTACATACTGACTTTGCTGCAAAACAGCTCCGTTAATATATTTTGCTGCCAGCCCGATATATTAACGTCGATAACCCCATTGGAGATATAGCATGACTGCATATGTAATCCAAAGCTTGCAAAATACGAATCTGTGCATCGGCGTCACCAGCACCGCGGCAGGTTCCCTCGTTACCCTGCAAGTGCTTTCCGGCGTCGGCGGCACGACTTCGCAATGGAATATGGACCCGAATACCGGCTACATCACGCTGGCGGCCAATCCCAGCCTGTGCCTCGACGTGCAAGGTTACGATGGCCAGCAGGGCCAGGTGATCGTCGCCACGATGACACTGGGCCGTACCAGCCAATTGTGGAATTGGGTGGGCCGCGCGCCGAACATCTCGAACGTGCAATACCCGCAAATGGTGCTGGACAACGCCAACAACAACGCCAGTCCTGGCAATCCCATCCTCGTGTGGCCCTATAACGGCGGCCAGAACCAGAAGTGGAGCTGCCTGGCCGTGCCGGCCCTGAAGGCCATGCTGGAAGCGGCGTAAGCATCCGCGCGGTCGCGTAGCCCTCGCGCCAGCGCCGCTGTTTCGCGCCGCTGGCGCTGGCCGCCTGCCGTATGACGTGAGGCGGACGCCTGATTGAATTGCGCCATTCGATTTATATTATTGAATCGTGCTTCGGCTGTTTATATTTTTACGGAGAATTTAAAATAAAGATGCTTTTCATTTTATTTGAATGTTGCCGATGTTTTATATCGAATGGAATAACCGTGGGCGCTGATTTTATATTCACGCCATGCACTTGATTATTTTAAAGTATTGAAAATGGAGGCTGGCTGAAGCATGGTTGAGTCTGTCAGCGCTGTCCTACTTGTTTTGCGGGAGCTGTCCGATTGTATGCCTGGTGGAAACACGCGATGATAATGTCAACGCTGCAACAACCCACCCACGGAGTATGCGATGCACAAGCCAGCCACGCCCAGCCGCCTGAACAAGCCATTCCTGCTGATCTGCCTGTTTACTTTTTCGACCCTGGCAGCCACGCTGATGAATACGGGCGATGCGCAGACGGGCGAGGCGGCGCCGGCCGCCGTGGCGCGCGATGCGGGGCATGGCGCCTTGCCCATCTGCAGCACGGACGCCCTCAAGTTGTCCGCCCATTGCCAGCCCCAGCCGGGACGCCAGGTCTGACCGGAGTTGTGTCTTGCAGCCGCTGCTGCAGCAAGGCCAGTACGGCCGCTTCCTCCGGCGCCAGCGCCGGCAGCTCTTCCCGTAACTGCTCCTGCGCCCGCGCGCGCATGCCTGCCAATAAACTGCCATCCAGATACGATTCCAGCACGGCCGGGTGCACATAGCATTTGCGGCAGATCGTCGGCGTATTGCCCAGTTTTTTCGCCACGGATTCGATCGCCTGCACGATGTTTTTCTTGGCTTGCGCATCGGAATCGACCTGCTCGAACGCCTGCAGGGCCAGCGCGGCCAGCAGGGTGCCGGACCACGTGCGGAAATCCTTGGCCGTGTAGTCTTCGCCCGTCACGGCGCGCAGGTAATCGTTGACGTCGCCTGAATCGACAGCATGGCGTTCGCCGTTTTCATCGACATATTGAAACAGTTCCTGGCCCGGCAACTCGCGCATGCGCGCAAGCACCGTGGCCAGTTTGCGGTCGCTCAGGCGGATATCGTGGCGCACGCCGCTCTTGCCCTTGAAGTGGAAGGCCACGGCGCTGCCGTCGACCCGCACGTGGCGCGTGCGCAGGGTGGTCAGGCCGAACGATTGGTTCGTGCGCGCGTATTCCTCGTTGCCGATGCGCATCATCGTCAATTCCAGCAGGTGCACGATGGTGGCCAGCACTTTTTCACGCGGCAAACCGGGCAGCTGCATGCCGCGCGCGACGGCCGCGCGGATGGCGGGCAGGGCGCGGCCAAAGCTGAGCATGCGCTCATATTTCGCTTCATCGCGCACCTGGCGCCAGCGCGCATGGTAGCGGTACTGCTTGCGGCCCCGCGCATCGCGGCCCGTCGCCTGCAGGTGGCCGTTGGCGTGCGGGCAGATCCACACATCCGTCCAGGCCGGTGGAATGGCCAGCGCCTTGATGCGCGTCAAGGCGGCGCTATCGCGCAGGAACTCGCCGTCCCCGTCGCGGTAGCGGAACTTGCCGGGCTTGCCCAGGCGGGCGATGCCTTTCTGATGGTCGCCCGTATAGCGCAGGCCGGCGGCGCGAGCCGTGGTAGTGGCAGATAGTTCCATGGTGATAGCTTACCTTGCAGGCCGCCCACCCGCCGCGCCATTATGCTAAGGTGCGCATTCGTAACGCCGTGCGCGGCAGACAGGAGCAGCAGATGTTTGGCAGAAAAAAGAATCTGGAAGAAGACCACACCCCCCAGGCCGACAAGCAGTATGAAAAGAAGTACACGGATGACAGTTTCTGGGACAAGGTCGTCAAGTTCGCCAAGACGGCGGGACGCGAAGTCATCGAAAAAGCCCTGTGGCTGTACTACGCGGCCCAGCAGCCGAACACCCCGCTGTGGGCCAAGACGGCGATCTATGGCGCGCTCGGCTATTTCATTTCGCCCATCGATGCGATTCCCGACATCACGCCCGTGATCGGCTATGCGGATGACCTGGCCGTGCTGGCGGCGGCCGTCGCCACCGTCGCCACCTACATCACGGCCGAGGTCAAGGAACGGGCCGCCGAGAAATTGCGCGGCTGGTTCGGAGCCTAGCCGCCGGCAGCGGGCTGGCCCGGCTGGCCCTTGACGGCATTGCGGTACTTCGCCCTGGCCTCGGCCTTCTTCACCGCCTCGGCGGCGATGTTCTGCGCCTTGATGCGGGCTTTTTCACTCTTGCTGCGCTGCTGCGCCACGTCCTTGTTGCCGATGCGGTTCGTCATGCTGGTCTCCTCGTTGATGGTCAAGTTTGACCAGCACAGCATACGTTCTTGCCCGGGCGCTACCGTGCGCCCGCTCACACAAGCGCCATGCCTACCTCGCTGGCGCGCCGCCGGCCCCGTGCGCGAGCAGGCGCAGCACGACTTCTTTCTGGAATGAACGAAACTCCTTGTCGGCGCTGACGTTGGCGAAGGCCAGCACGGCCGTCTTGCTGGCCCGGTCGACGCAGACGACGGACGCGGCGCCCGGGTCGCCGCCGCTGTGCGTGGCCAGCGCCCGGCCGTCGACGTCGCGCAGCAGCCATACCAGGGCTTGGCGCACGGATGAATCGGCGGGCACGACGGGGGCCGCTTGCGGGGCGAAAAACAGTTGCAGCGTCGCGTCTTGCAGGTAGCGGTGGCCATCGACCCGGCCGCCATTGCTGAAGATGGCCAGGAAACGGGCGAAGTCCTGCGCCGAGCTGCGCAGCAGGCCGGCCGGCCAGTCCGGATAGCCGACGGGCGGCAGCGCTTGCAGGCCCGGCTCCTTGTGCGCGTACGGCTGGGCGACGACGGTGCGCCGCGGCAAGCCGGCCAGGTTCCAGGCCGTGCTGTCCATGCCCAGCGGTTCGAACAGGTGCTCGCGCGTGTAGGCGTCGAGGCCATCGGGATTCAAACGGCCCACCAGATAGCCGAGCAGGGCGATGCCGACATTGCTGTAGCGCCATTCCGTGCCGGGCCGGGCGGCAAACGACACATCCGCGTCGTACCAGGCGCCGCCGCGCGACAGATAGCCCTTGACGAAGTCGCGCAGCGGTAATCGCGGGTCGCCCTGGACGGCAAACGCCGTCGTCTTGTCGTACACGGCGTCGGAAATGCCCGAGGTGTGGCTGAGCAAATGACGGAAGGTGATGGGCACGTCGGGAAACTTCGGATGCATGAGCGGAAAGTCCAGGTAGGCCGCCACCTTGTCGTCGAGCTGGAAGGCGCCCTGTTCCAGCAGCATCATGACGGCCGTGGCCGTGACGAGCTTGCTGACGGAGGCGACATGGAACACCGTGTTCGCATCGGCCTTCTTGCCGGCCTGGATGTCGGCCCAGCCATAGCCGCGCGCGAAGATGGTCTGTTCGCCGCGCACCACGGCCACGCTCATGCCCGGCGTTTCCGTGCGGGCCAGGCCATCGCGCATGAAGCCGTCAAATTCCGTTTCCCACGCCAGCCTGGCCGGATCGGTGGCGCAGCCCGTTTGCAGCAGGGCCAGTGAGACGCCCAGTCCCAGCACGCTTCTTCGTTTCATTGATTCTCTCTTTTGCCATTTTTAATTATCTTAACAATATTTCCGCCCGCCATAGGGGCGATTGACAAATCATTGCTCCGCAGCAATGACAAAAGGGATCAGTTGGCGCTTATTTACGCCAGTAGCGTTCCAGCAAAGGCTTGACCGTCAGGCCGTGCGCGACGATGGAGAGGATGACGACGACGAGGGTGATGTCGGCCAGTTCGCGCGCCAGGCCGCGCGGCAAGCCATGCGCGATGGCATAGCTGAGGTAGTACAGCGAGCCGATGCCGCGCACGCCGAACCAGGCGGCCAGCCCGCGCAGGCGCACGCTGGTGCCCGAGGCCAGCAAACCGAGCATCACGCTGGCCGGACGCGCCACCAGCAGCAGGAACAGCGCCACGCTCCACGCCTGCCAGCTCCAGGCGGCGGCCGTGACGGCGCCGCCGAGCAGCAGCACCAGGGTCAGTTCGGACAGGCGTTCCAGGTGTTCCTTGAAGACGAGGGATTCGCCGCTGACGGTCAGCGTCACCTCGCTGTCGTGCGGCTTGGCGGCGGACACGGCATGGGTTTGCTCTGCCTGCAGCAAGCCTTGCCGGTCTTTCGGCGCGCCGGCCAGCCGCAGTTCCGTCTGGCGCAAGGCCACGCCGGCAAAGAACACGGCCAGGAAGCCCCACGCGTGCAGCCAGGTGGACACGCCGTAGACGAGGGCGATCAGGCCCAGGGCCGCCAGGTCGTCCAGCATCGCGTGTTTCGGTTCCTTGGCGCGTACCTGCCAGCCCAGCCAGGCCAGCAGCGCGCCGCCGGCCGCGCCCAGGGCGATGGCGCCCGCGCTGGCCCAGTATAAATCGCGCCACAGCCAGGTGGCGCCATGCGGCCCCAGCTCATGCAGTCCCAGCAAGCCCAGGCCCAGCATGACGAAAGGAAAGCCGCTGCCATCGTTCATGCCCGCCTCGCTGGTCAGCATGAAGCGCAATTGCTCGCTGTCGCCCGCATGGCGCAGCTGCACGTCGGTGGCCAGCACGGGGTCGGTGGGCGCGAGGATGGCGCCCAGCAGGATGCCCGCGCCCAATGGCAGGCCCAGCACCAGGCAGGAAAAGGCCGCCACCAGGGCCACGGAGATGGCCATCGACAGCCACGCCAGGCGCAGCGAAGGCAGCCAGCGCGCCAGGCTGAACGGTACGGGCATCTTGACGCCGGCGGAAAACAGGGAGATGAGGACGGCGATTTCCGTCAGGGTTTCCAGCAGGGGCGCCTGCTGCAGCAGGTCGAACGCAAACAGGCCGAGAAACATGGGGCCCAGCAGCAGGCCCACACCCAGATAAGCCATGGCCGAAGTCAATGGCAGGCGCGCGATGCCGTCGGCGCCCAGGCCACGCGCCAGCATCAGGCAGCCGATCAGGATGAACCAGGCGGTGGTGCTCATGCCAACCATTGTAGCGGTGCATGGGCCAGGGCAGCGCGCCGCAGGCTATTTTTACGCCTTGTACAACTGTACCGTATCGTTCTGCGCCTGCATGGCATGCAGTTCGATGGGGTCGTGCGTGGAGCGCAAGCGGGGCAGGCCGTGCGGATAATTGGTGGTGATGAAGGCCAGCATCTGTTCGCGCACGATGCAGCGCAATTCAAACGCCGTGCCCGAATCTTTCGCGCTGATCAGGAAGCGCACGCGCACGGCCCGCTCGTTCGAATCCGTCGCCTGCACGGTGCAGACCCGGCCGTCCCATTGCTTGGCGGATGCGCAGATGCGCGTCAGTTCCGCCCGCAGGGGCTCGATCGGGATGCTGAAATCGAGCCACAGGAACACCGTGCCCAGGATGTCCGAGGAGGTATGCGTCCAGTTCTCGAACGGATTTTCGATGAACCATTGCAACGGCACGATCAGCCGGCGTTCATCCCACACGCGCACGACCACGTAAGTGCCCTTGATTTCCTCGACCGTGCCCCATTCGCCATTGACGATCAGCACGTCATCGATGCGGATCGGTTGAGAGAATGCAATTTGCAGCCCTGCAATGAAATTGCCGAGCACGGGGCGGGCGGCGATACCGGCCACCAGGCCCGCCACGCCGGCCGAGGCCAGCAGGCTGGCGCCGATCTGCCGCGCGCCGGGCAAGGTCAGCAGCACGAAGGACACGCCCAGCAGGACGACGATGGCATGCGCGCTGCGCGTCAGCACGCGGGCCTGGGTGATCCGGCGCCGCGCGCGCAGGTTGTCGGCCGCGTCGACGGGATTGATCTGGGAAATCGTGATGCTGAGCGACTCGATGCATTGCATGGCCAGCCAGGTCAGCGCGATGATCAGCGCCACGCTGGCCAGGTGCGACATGGCGACGAGACCCGGCGTGTCGTCAGGCGCGCTGGCCAGCACCATGCGCAGGCCGAAGACGATCAGGCACAGTTGGCTGGCGCGGAAGGCTACGCGCGCGACGTTGCTGGCCAGCGCGTGGCCCTGGGCCAGTCTTTTCAGCAAGCCGATGCCGGCCCGGTGCACGCCGATGGCGACCAAGGTGACGAGCAGGGCGGAAACGAGCACGGTCAGCGCCGAGCGCAGCGGGCCTCCCATCAGCGAGTGAAACGTGCTGAGATCCATAGGCGAAAACTCCTTATTGATAAGTGAAATGGATGTCGGAAGCGGGTATTTTACGGGCAGATGACGTCGCGGGGGCGTGCGTTGCCGTACGGATAAGACTTCGGGCAAGGGGGATACTGGACGAAATTGCTGCGCTGCGCCATGCCACGTTGACGTTTCAATACGGAAAGCAAGCGGGCGTCGCCGCATTGGAAACATAGCCATACTTGCCATGCTTTTTGTTTTTGCAAAGGAAACCGATGATAGTACGATCACTCCGAATGTCCTTGCGCTTCATCCTGCCACTTGCCCTCGTGCTGGGACTGTTTGCCTATATCGTGGTACCGCTGCTCGATAACATTACCCTGCGCTGGTATGTGCGCGACCTCGACAGCCGGGCCGAATTGCTCGCTGGAACCCTCCGCCCCTCGCTCACCGAATACCTGCCTGCGCAAGATGCCGCGCGCGTCAAAGAACTGTTCCAGGGCGCCACGCGCGACGAACGCCTGATCGCCATCGGCTTTTGCGACAACGGGGGCCACTTGCTGTACCAGTCCGCGCAATACCCGGCCTCGATTGGCTGCTGGAGCACGCCATCGACGGGCGGTTTGTATAAATCCCTGGCGCAATTGCCGCAAGGGCAAGTCCACCTGAGCGAAACGCCCGTGATGCAGGACGCCTCGCAGCTGGGCCGCCTGGTGCTGGTGCAGGACATGAGCTTTGTCGAGCGCCGCAACACCGATACCAAGCGCTTCATCTTTGCCTTCCTGGCCGTGCTGGCCGTGCTCATTTCCCTGATGACCGTGTTCGTTGCCCATCTGAGCTGGCGCGGCTGGCTGTCGGCCGTGAAGGATATCTTGCGGGGCGAGTTGCTGCCGAAAAGCAATGGCGCAGTGGCCGCCACCACGGCGCCCGCCGCCGCGCCCGCGCCGCCGCCGGAAATGCAGCCGCTGATCGGCGACTTGCGCGAATTGCTGCAGGAATACCATTTGGAACGCCAGGGCGATAACGGCTGGTCGTCCGACTGGACGCCGGACAAGCTGCGCGCGCTGCTGGAAGCGGACTTGCAGGGCGACCAGGTGCTGGTCGTGTCGAACCGCGAACCGTATATCCACACGAAAGCCGATGACGGCAGCGGCAATATCCGCGTGCAGCGTCCGGCCAGCGGCCTGGTGACGGCCGTGGAAGCCGTGATGCGGGCGTGCTCCGGCACGTGGATCGCGCATGGCGCCGGTTCCGCCGACCGCGAGACGGTCGACAAGCTCGACCACGTGCCCGTGCCGCCCGATAACCCCAGCTATACCTTGCGCCGCGTGTGGCTGACGGAAGAGGAAGAGCAGGGTTACTATTATGGTTTCGCCAATGAGGGCATGTGGCCGCTGTGCCATATCGCCCACGTGCGCCCCGTGTTCCGCTCGTCCGACTGGGAGCAGTACATGAAGGTCAACCGCCGCTTCGCCGACGCCGTGATCGCCGAGGCGAAGACGGACAACCCCGTCGTGCTGGTGCAGGATTACCACTTCGCCTTGCTGCCGCGCATGGTGCGCGAAGCCTTGCCGAAGGCGACGATTATTACGTTCTGGCATATCCCTTGGCCGAATTCGGAATCGTTCGGCATTTGCCCATGGCGCGAGGAAATCCTCGATGGCTTGCTGGGCAGCACGATCCTGGGTTTCCACACGCCGTTCCACCGCAAGAATTTCCTCGAAACGGTGGACCGCTACCTGGAAACCCGCATCGAGCCGGAAGCGTCGACCATTTCCTACGGCGGCGAGATGACGCAGGTCGAGGATTACCCGATCTCGATCGCCTGGCCCGAGGATGACCCGGCGCAGCCCGACGTGGCCGCGTGCCGCGCGCAAATCCGTGCCGAACTGGGCGTGGCGCCTGACCACTTGCTGGGCATCGGCGTCGACCGCCTCGATTACACGAAAGGCATCGTCGAGCGCTTCCAGGCCGTCGAGCGCATGCTGGAACAGCAGCCCGGCATGGTCGGCAATTTCACGTTCGTGCAGATCGCCGCCCCCAGCCGCGCTTCGCTCGACGAATATCAAAGTTTTGACGCGCGGGTGCGCAAGATGGTCGAGCGCATCAACCGCCGCTTCGGCAGCGGAGATTACGTGCCTATCCTGCTGAAGGCCGAACACCACGGCCAGGACGATTTGCAGCGCTACTTCCGCGCCTCGGAAGTGTGCATGGTGACGAGCTTGCATGACGGCATGAATCTGGTGGCCAAGGAATTCATCGCCGCGCGCGACGACGAACTGGGCGTGCTGGTGCTGTCGCAATTCACGGGCGCGGCGCGCGAGCTGCATGAAGCGCTGATCATCAATCCGTATCACATCGAGCAGGGCGCCGACGCGCTGTACCGCGCCCTCGTGATGCCGCCCGTGGAACAGCGCGAGCGCATGAAAAGCATGCGCGCGCGCGTCAAACATTTCAATGTCTACCGCTGGGCCGGGCGCATGCTGCTGGACGCGGCCCGCTTGCGCCAGCGCGACAAGGTCATGACCAAGATCGACGCCCACAGCCGCATCAAGCGGCGCAAGGGGATGTGATGGCCGATATCCCTGACGATAGCGCAGCCCTGTTGCAGCTGCTGAGTGCGCCCGGAACAGCCGTCTTCCTCGACTTCGACGGCACCCTGGTCGACCTGGCACCCACGCCCGACGGCGTGCACATGGCGCCCGGTGTCATCGAAGCGCTGGCGCTGCTGGCCGAGCGTCATGGCGGCGCGCTGGCCCTCATTTCCGGCCGTCCCGTGGCGCAGATCGACGCCATGCTGGCCCCCCTGGTCTTGCCTGTTGCCGGCGTGCATGGCGTGGAGCGGCGCGGCGCCGATGGCGCGCTGCACGTGGCGGCCACGCCCGATGTGGCGCCCGTGCTGGCGCGCGCGCAGGCGCTGGCGGCGATTCACCCCGGCTTGCTGGTGGAGCAGAAGCGTGGCGCCGTCGCCCTGCATTACCGGCTGGCGCCCCACCTCGAGCAATTGGGCCTGCAGGAAATGACGGCCGCCGTGCAAGCGTGCCCGGGGGTGTTGCTGTTGCATGGCAAAATGGTCCTGGAAGCCAAGCCGGCCGCCACCGACAAGGGCGGCGCCATCGCCGCCTTTATGCAGGAAAGCCCCTTCGCCGGCCGCCGGCCCGTGTTCGCGGGCGACGACACCACCGACGAGGCAGGCTTTGCCTTTGTACAACAAGCAGGCGGGCAGGGCGTCAAAGTGGGCAGCGGCCCCAGCGCCGCCAACCTGCGCCTGGCCAGCCCCGGCGCCTTGCGCGCCGCGCTGCTGGCCGCTTCCGTATCCCCGACATCGAAGGAGTAGCCCATGACGACATCCCATGACACCCGCGCCAGCCAACCGTCCGCGCCAGCATCGCTGAACTGCGGCGTGGTGGGCAATTGCGCCTTCAACGCCTTGATCGACCAGGCCGGGCAGGTCGTCTGGTCCTGCCTGCCCCGTTTCGACGGCGATCCCGTCTTCAACCGCTTGCTGGACGACACGGAAAACGGCAGCGTATGGGCCATCGACATTGAAAACTTCGCGCGCAGCGAGCAATTCTACGAACCGAACACGGCCGTGCTGCGCACGCGTTTGTACGACACGCAGGGGCGCGGCGTGGAAATCACGGATTTCGCGCCCCGTTTTCTCAGCCGCGACCGCATGTTCCGCCCGCTGATGCTGATCCGCCGGGTGCGTCCGCTCGACCACGCCGTGCGCATCCGCGTACGGCTGCGGCCCCGCTACGACTGGGGCAGGCTGGCGCCGCAGATCACGCAGGGCAGCCACCACATCCGCTACGTGGGGCCGGAACAGACCTTGCGCCTGAACACCGATGTGTCGCTCAATTATGTGCTGAGTGAAACGTATTTCGTGCTGGGCGGCACGGCCAACTTCCTGCTGGGCCCCGATGAAACCCTGGCCGGCGGCATCGACGAGACGGCGCGCATCTTCGAAAAAGAAACGATTAATTATTGGCGCACCTACACGCGCCGCCTGGCCGTGCCGCTGGAGTGGCAGGACGTGGTCATCCGCGCCGCCATCACATTAAAACTGTCGCTGTATGAGGACACGGGCGCCATCATCGCCGCCATGACCACCAGCATCCCCGAAGCGCCGGGCAGCAGCCGCAACTGGGATTACCGCTATTGCTGGCTGCGCGACGCCTTCTTCGTCGTGCGGGCATTGAACAGCCTGTCCGAGGTGGGCACGATGGAAGAGTATTTGCGCTGGCTGACGAATATCGTCGCCCGCTCGAAAGGCGGCCATATCCAGCCCCTGTACGGCATCGGCCTGGAAGAGCAGCTGCCCGAATCGATACTCGACCACTTGCCCGGCTACCGGGGCAATGGTCCCGTGCGCGTGGGCAACCAGGCGCAGGAACACTTCCAGCACGACGTCTACGGCAACATTGTCTTGGGCGCGGCGCAGGCGTTTCTTGACCACCGATTGTTCCACCGGGCGGGAAAAGCCGAGTTTGCCGCGCTGGAAGCCGTGGGCGACCAGGCCTTCCGATTGCATGCGGAACCGGACGCGGGCATGTGGGAGCTGCGCACGCGGGCGCGCGTCCACACCTCGTCCATGCTGATGAGCTGGGCCGCCTGCGACCGCCTGGCGAAAGTGGCGCATAAACTGGGCTTGCCGGACCGCGCCGACCACTGGAACAGCCGCGCCGTCTTGATCCGCGAGCGGCTGCTGCGCGAAGCGTGGAGCGAGGAGCGCCAGGCATTTGCGGAAAGCCTGGGCGGGCGCGACCTCGACGCCTCCGTCCTGCTGATGGCGGAAGTCAACTTCATCGACCCCATGGACCCCCGTTTCATCGCCACCGTCGACGCGCTGGAAGCATCGCTGTGCGACGGCCCCTACATGCGCCGCTACGAAGCGCCCGACGACTTCGGCAAACCGGAAACGGCCTTCAACATCTGCACCTTCTGGCGCATCGACGCCCTGGCCCGCATCGGCAGGAAGGACGAAGCGCGAAAAATCTTCGAAACCATGCTGCTGGCACGCAACCACCTGGGCTTGCTGTCGGAAGACACGCACCCCGTGACAGGCGAAATGTGGGGCAATTTCCCGCAGACGTATTCGATGGTGGGTCTCATCAACTGCGCGGTGCGGTTGTCGGCGCCGTGGGATAGCGCCATTTAAGCTCAGCCCTAAGGCAAGTTCCGGGGCCGGACCCTCAGGGGCCGACCCCAGCCTTTTCGATGCTCGGGGTAATCATTCGCCAGCAGGCTCCCGGCGCCCATACAACCTGCACTCCGCCGCCAGCGCCAGCAAATTCGGGTCGCGCTCGCGGCTGCTCAGCATCAGCAGGGTGATCTGTTGGTGCGAACCGTAGCGGGCGTCCAGGGGCAGCAGTTCGATGCGCGAGCTGAAGGCGCGCACTCTGCCGGGCAACAGGCTGTAGCCGATGCCGCCGCTCACCAGGTTGATCAGTGAGAAGATGTCGCCCACCCGCATGGCCGTGTCGGGTACGAAACCGGCCAGTTCAAATGCGTGGTTGAAGCTTTGCGATGTGACGAATCCCTCGCTGAGGGTGACGAATTTTTCGTTGCGCAACTGTTGCAAGTCCACCGATGCGGCCCCCGCATAGGGCGAGGCTAGCGGCGCGGCCAGGTAGACGTCGTCCTGGAACAGGGGCACGGCCACCATGCCCGCATGCTGTTCGTCTTCCTGCACGCCGATGATGATGGCGTCCAGGCGGCCGTCGGCCAGGCTTTGCAGCAGGTCGCGGTTCGACCCCAGGGTCAGGTCGATGTCGAGGCCTGGCCGGCGCAGTTTCAGGGCGATCACCAGCTGCGGGATGCAGTGCAAGGTCAATGAATACAGCGAACCGATCTTCAGGCGCACGGGGTTGATGCCCGACATTTCGCGCACCTTGCGCACGCCTTCCTCGCATTCGGCCAGCGCGCGCCGCGCCGATTCGGAAAAGGTGTAGGCCGCATGCAGCGGGATCAGGCTGCGACCCTCGCGCTTGAACAGGGGACAGCGCAAGCCGTCTTCCAGCGAGTGCAGGGCGCGGTGCACGCTGACCGTGCTCTGGCCCAGCGCATCGGCCACCCGCGCCAGGTTGTTCAATTCCATAAAGCTGAGAAAAACTTCCAGCTTTTTCAGGGTAATTTCTTCATTGATGGCCATGGCTAGCCTCTTTTATGGCAGTTCATTAACTTCAGGGTAATGAACATGGTAGCAGGTTGATTGTCGCGCTGGCGCTTTCGTTCTATCGTCTGGACTCGATAGCTCATTCCGGAGGCATGATGTCAACCGCCACAGCAGCGCCAGCGCAGCGGCAAAAACAATGGGACACGCGGCGCACCGAGAAGCGCCGCCGCCTCGATGCCGTGCGTCAGTACGCGAACGGGCCCGTGCTGCAACAGGGCGACATGGTCGCCGTGCTCGAAGCCTTGCTCGCGCCGGGCGACCGCGTCGTTCTTGAAGGCAATAATCAGAAACAGGCCGACTTCCTCGCCCGCATGTTGACCCAGGTCAATCCCGACAAGATCCACCATCTGCACCTGATCATGCCCAGCGTCAGCCTGCCCGAACACCTGGACTTGTTCGAGCGGGGCATCGCCCGCAAGCTCGATTTTTCCTTTGCCGGCACGCAGAGCCTGCGCATCGCGCAGTTCCTGCAGGATGGCTTGCTGGAAGTGGGCGCCATCCACACGTATATCGAGCTGTATGCGCGCCTGTTCGTCGACCTCACGCCCAACGTCGTCATGGTGGCCGGCTACATGGCCGACCGCCAGGGCAATCTGTACACGGGCCCCAGTACCGAGGACACGCCCACGCTGGTGGAATCGACCGCCTTCCGCGACGGCATCGTCATCGCCCAGGTCAATCAGATCGTCGACGACGTCAGCGACTTGCCGCGCGTCGACGTGCCCGGCTCGTGGATCGATTTCGTCGTGCAGTCCGACAAACCGTTCTTCATCGAACCGTTGTTTACCCGCGATCCGCGCGTGATCAAGCCCGTGCACGTGCTGATGGCCATGATGGCGATCCGCGGCGTGTATGAAAAACACCAGGTGCAGTCGCTGAACCACGGCATCGGCTTCAATACGGCCGCCATCGAACTGATTTTGCCCACCTATGGCGAGCAGCTGGGCTTGAAGGGCAAGATTTGCCGCAACTGGGTGCTCAACCCCCATCCGACGCTGATACCCGCCATCGAGACGGGCTGGGTCGAGAGCGTGCACTGCTTCGGCGCGGAGCTGGGCATGGAAGGCTATGCGGCCGCGCGGCCCGACGTGTTCTTCACGGGCCGCGACGGTTCCATGCGCTCGAACCGCGCCCTGTGCCAGCTGGCGGGCCAGTACGCGGTCGACCTGTTCATCGGCGCCACCCTGCAGATGGATGGCCTGGGCAATTCGTCCACCGTGACCAACGGCCGCCTGGCCGGCTTCGGCGGCGCGCCCAATATGGGTCACGACCCGCACGGCAGGCGTCATCCGACGCCGGCCTGGCTGGACCTGATCGAGACGGACGACCCGCTGGCGCGCGGCAAGAAGCTGGTGGTGCAGATGGTCGAGACGTTCCAGGACGGCGGCCAGCCGACGATCGTCGAATCGCTCGACGCCGTGGCCGTGGGCCAGGCCAGCGGCATGCCGCTGGCGCCCGTGATGATCTATGGCGACGACGTCACCCACGTGCTGACGGAAGAAGGCATCGCCTACCTGTACAAGGCCCGTTCGCTTGAGGAGCGCAAGGCCATGCTGGCGGCGGTGGCCGGCGTGACGCCCATCGGCCTGCGCCACGACCCGAAGACGACGGCCAAATTGCGCGCCGACGGCCTGATCGCGCTGCCCGAGGATATCGGCGTGCAGCGCGGCGCGGCGAACCGCTCGCTGCTGGCCGCGAAAAGCATCGCCGACCTAGTCGAATGGTCCGACGGCCTGTATCAACCCCCCGCCAAATTCAGGAGCTGGTAATGATGACAATGATGACCACAATGATGACGACAGTGCCGGTGCGGGTACGCCCTGCGGCGCTGGCGCGGCAGGTGCTGCAGGCGCTGCTCGACGAAGTGACCCTGACGCCGAAACCGGGCCTGGTCGATTTGCGCAGCCGGGGCGCCCACGCGGACTTGAACTGGGCCTTGATGTGCCATTCGGCTTGCGTGCTGCAACCGGTGTTTGCCGCCATGGCCGATGCTGGCGCGCAGAGTGAAGACGACGACCTGCTGCGCCAGCGCATCGGCGCCATCGGCCGCGATGGCGAGGCGCTGATGCTGGCGGCCACGGGCGGCGTGAACACGCACCGGGGCGCCATCTGGGCGCTGGGATTGCTGGTGACGGCGGCGGCGCAGCAGGGCGCGCGCGGCGCGTCGCTGGCGCCGCAAGCCGTGGCGGCGCGGGCCGGTGCGCTGGCCCGTTTGCACGACCGTGGCGCGCCTGTCGCCACCGGCAACAAGGGCGAGCTGGCGTGCCGCCAGTATCACGTTGATGGCGCGCGAGGCCAGGCCAGGGCCGGTTTTCCCCTCGTGACAGGGGCCGGGCTGGCGCAGCTGCACGCCTCGCGGGCGCGCGGCGACAACGAGACGACGGCGCGCCTGAATGCGCTGCTGGCGATTATCAGCCAGCTGGACGATACCTGCGTGCTGTCGCGCGGCGGCGAGGCGGCCTTGCTGGCACTGCAGGCGGGAGCGGCGCGGGTGCTGGCGGCGGGCGGCGCGGCCACGGCCGCCGGCACGCAGGCGCTGCTGGCGCTTGAAGCGGTGGCGCTGGCGCGCGGCGTGTCGCCGGGCGGGGCGGCCGATCTGCTGGCGGCCACCCTGTTCCTCGACCGATTGACAGAAGGAGAAGCGCATGGAGACGCGTAACTACACGTTCCCCGCCGGGCCGCCGGCATCGGGGCGCGCGCTGGCCGGCGTCGTCGGTTCGGGCGACCTGGAAGTGCTGCTGCAGCCCGCCGACGATGGCGTGACCCGCATCGTCGTCAACACCTCCGTCGACGGCAAGGGTGCCGTCTGGGATGCGCTCTTGCTGCGCGTGTTCGGCGGCGAGCCGCTGCCGGCGGCGCGCATCGTCATCAACGACTGCGGCGCAACGCCGGGCGTGGTGCGCATGCGCATCGAGCAAGCCTACGAAGAATTGCAAGCGGGGAGGACGGCATGAGCACCTTGAAGGAGTTACTCGAGCGCGACAGCTTCATCGAACGCGGTGCGCGCAGCCGGGCACGCGCCTTGCTGGATGCGGGCAGCATGCGCGAACTGCTCGATCCGTTCTGCGGCATCGCGTCGCCCTGGCTGCCGCGGCAGGGCGTGACGGCCCAGGCGGACGACGGCGTGGTGGTGGCCAAGGGCCTGTTCGACGGCCAGCCGGCCGTGGTGCTGGCCATCGAGGGCGCCTACCAGGGCGGCAGCATGGGCGAGGTGGGCGGCGCGAAGATCGCCGGCGCGCTGGAACTGGCGGCGCGCGACAACCGCCAGGGCGTGCCGACGCGCGCCGTGATCCTGTTCGAAACGGGCGGCGTGCGGCTGCAGGAAGCCAACCTGGGCCTGGCGGCCATTGCCGACATCCATGCCGCCATCGTCGACCTGCGCCGCTACCAGCCCGTGATCGGCATCACGGCCGGCACGGTGGGCTGCTACGGCGGCATGTCGATCGCGGCGGGCCTGTGCAGCTACCTTGTCGTTACGCGCGAGGCACGATTGGGCTTGAACGGCCCCGCCGTGATCGAGCAGGAAGCGGGCGTGGACGAATTCGACTCGCGCAACAAGCCATTTATATGGAGCCTGACGGGCGGCGAACAGCGCTTTCACAGCGGCCTGGCCGACGCCTATGTGGCGGACGACACGGCGCAGATGCGCGCCACCGTGGCCGAACTGTTCGCACGCGGTGTGCCGGCCCGGCACCGCAGCGACCAGGCGGAAGGCTACCTGGCCCGCCTGGCTGAGGTCGACGCGGCCGTGCAAGCCACGCCGGAAGCCGTGCGTTTGATCTACAGCAAAGGAGTCGCAGCATGAACGCCATCACCAATTCCAGCCGCGGCGCCGTCTGGCTGGCGGCACTCACGAATAACACTGCGCCGCTGGACGGCTATCCGCCTTCCGTGCGCGTGGTCGACGCGCCGCTGGCCGGCGCGCCGGCGCGCTACCTGGCCGTGCTGCCCGACCCGGACAACCGTTTTACGCGCGCCCGCACGGGTGAAATCGGCCTGGTCGAGGCGTGGCAGCTGGCGCGCGCCGTGCAGCAAGTGGTTGTCGAGGACCGCGCGCTGGCCGTCAAGCGCCCCATCGTCGCCGTCATCGACGTGGCCAGCCAGGTGTATGGCCGGCGCGAAGAGGCATATGGCATCCACCAGGCGCTGGCCGGCGCGGCGGGGGCCTACGCCGAGGCGCGCCTGGCTGGCCATCCCGTGATCGGCCTGATCGTCGGCAAGGCCATGTCGGGCGCGTTCCTGGCGCACGGCTACCAGGCCAACCGCCTGATCGCGCTCGACGATCCGCAAGTGATGGTGCATGCGATGGGCAAGGCGTCGGCCGCGCGCATCACCCTGCGCACGGTGGCAGCGCTCGAAGCGCTGGCCGCGACGATTCCACCGATGGCTTATGACGTCAAGAACTACGCGACCCTGGGCCTGCTGTGGCAAACCTTGCAGGTGGCGCAGCCGGACGCGCCGTCGGAGCTTGATCTGGCGCAGGTGCAGGGCAGCGTGCAGGCGGCGCTGGCCGACATCCGCGCCGATCCGGAAAGGGATCTTTCCAGCCGCCTGGGCGCGCCGCACCGCCAGGCGTCGGCAAAAGTCAGGGAGGTGCTGGGGCAGCAGTGGTAGGTGCAACAACAGAGAAGACATCAAGTCATTCCTATTCCAATAACGGAGACAATCATGATCATTTACGGAACCGCACTGCTGGCCCTGTGCCATTTGCTCGGCATCTTCCTGGGCGACCTGCTCGGGCAGCTGATGGGCGTCAAGACCAACGTGGGCGGGGTGGGCATCGCCATGCTGCTGCTGATCTGCGCCCGGCTCTACATGCAGCGCCGATCCTGGCTGCCGCAGATGACGGAGCGGGGCGTCGAATACTGGGGCGCCATGTATATTCCCGTGGTGGTGGCCATGGCGGCGCAGCAGGACGTGGTCGCGGCGCTGCGCGGCGGGCCGGTGGCCGTGCTGGCCGCCATCGGTTCCGTGCTGGTCTGCGGCGCCGTCATTTCGCTCATTAACCGGATGGAAAGCCCGGCCGCCATCGCCGCCGCCGAAGCCGACCCGATGCAGATGAAGGAGCACCGTCATGCTTGAACTCTTTGAAAAAGCGGCCGTCCACAATGGCCTGGTGACGGCGTTCGCCTTTGTCGGCCTGATCATGCTGGTGTCGATGGCGCTGTCAAAATACCTGACCTTCGGCCGCGTGCACGGTTCGGCCATTGCCATCGTGATCGGCCTGGGCCTCGCTTACTGGGGCGGCGTGCATAGCGGCGGCCACAAGGGCCTGGCCGATTTGTCGCTGTTCGGGGGCATCGGCCTGATGGGCGGCGCCATGCTGCGCGACTTCGCCATCGTCGCCACCGCCTTCGAAGTGCAGGCGACCGAGGCGCGCAAGGCGGGCCTGATCGGCCTCGTGGCCCTGGTGCTGGGCGTGGTGCTGCCGTTTCTCGTCGGCGCCGGCGTCGCTTATGCCTTTGGCTACTCGGACGCCGTCAGCATGACCACCATCGGCGCCGGCGCCGTCACGTACATCGTCGGCCCCGTCACGGGCGCGGCCATTGGCGCCAGCTCGGACGTCATGGCCCTGAGCATCGCGGCCGGCCTCATCAAGGCCATCCTCGTGATGGTGGGCACGCCCGTCGCGGCGCGCTTCCTGCGCCTGAAGACGCCCCGTTCGGCGATGGTCTTCGGCGGCCTGGCCGGCACCGTCAGCGGCGTATCGGCGGGACTGGCCGCCACCGACCGCAAGCTGGTGCCGTATGGCGCGCTGGTGGCCACGTTTCACACGGGCCTGGGCTGCTTGCTGGGACCCTCGCTGCTGTTCTTTGCCGTCAAGGCGGTGGTGGCCTGATGGAAGCCTGGCGCGCCCATGATTTGCTGTGGGTGTCCGGCTTGCCGGACGGCGCATCCATGCCTGTCTGGGCCGATGCCGCGTGGCTGGCCGCCGCACCGCTGGTGGTGCGGCGCGCCAGCTGCCCGCCCGGGCGGATTCCCGTGGGCGTGCGCGGCCTGCTGCGCAGCGAACGGCAGGCGTGCGAAGTGGAGGCTGCCGCCGTCGTGCGCCGCGTGACGCCGGAAGTGCTGGCGAGGATGCCGCTGCCTGATTTTTCCTCTGCCGCACTGGACGCGCTGCGGCAGGTCGCGCCCCTGCTCGACGCCACGGGCTGGGCCTGGGGCCCGACGGGCGGCGTCGGATTCGCCCTGGCCAGCGGCTTGCCCGTGCTGCGCGCCGACAGCGACCTCGATCTCGTGCTGCGCATGGCCGCGCCGCCGGACGCCGCGCAAGCCGACGCCCTGCGCGCCATCGCCGCCAAGGTCACGGCGTGCCGGCTGGACTTGCAGATCGACACGGGCCATGGCGGCTTTGCGTATGCCGAGTGGGCGGCGGGGCGGGGCCGGGTCCTGCTGAAAACGGACCAGGGGCCCGTGCTGACGGCCACGCCATGGGAGTCGGCATGAGCGTATTGTTTACCTTTCCCGGCCAGGGCGCCCAGTCTCCGGGCATGCTGCACGCGCTGCCGGACGATGCGGCCGTGGCGGATACCCTGGCCGAGGCGGCGGCCGTGCTGGGCAGCGATCCCTTGACGCTGGACACGGCTTGCGCGCTGGCGTCCACGCGGGCCGTGCAACTGTGCTTGCTGATCGCGGGCGTGGCCATGGCGCGCTCCCTGGCCGCGCGCGGGGCGCTGCCCGACATGGTGGCCGGCTTTTCCATTGGCGAATATGCGGCGGCCGTCGTCGCCGGCGCGCTCGATTACGGCGATGCCGTGCGCCTGGTGGCGCGGCGCGGCGAGTTGATGGAGCAGGCGTATCCCACCGGTTACGGCATGGCGGCCATCATCGGCCTTGAACTGGCACAACTCGAACCCTTGCTGGCCCGGGTGCATGGCGCCGCCACGCCCGTGTATATCGCCAATCTGAATGCGCCGCGCCAGTTCGCCATCGCCGGCAGCGAGAGCGGCTTGCACGCCGTGATGGCGCTGGCCCTGGCGCACGGCGCCGGCAAGGCCAAGCGCCTGGCCGTCAACGTGCCGTCGCACTGCCCGCTGCTGGAAGGCGCCGCGCTGGACTTGCGCGCGGCTTTCGACGGCGTGGCCATGCGCCGGCCGTCGCTCGTCTACCTGAGCAGCAGCGCGGCGCGCGCGCTGTTCGACCCGGCGCGCATCCGCGACAGCCTGGCCGCCAACATGGCGCAGCGCGTGCAATGGGCCGCTACCGCGCGCCTGGCGTGGGAGCGGGGCGCGCGGCTGGCGCTGGAAATGCCGCCGGGCAGCGTCCTGACGCGCCTGACGGCGCCCGACTTCACCGAGGGCGTGGCCGTCTGCTGCGATGGCAACCGGGGCGACAGCCTGCTGGCGCTGGTGCGGCGGGAGCGCAGGGTTTGACGGAGCGGGCTTGAGCGCATGGCGCCTTACAGCCTGGCGCTCAGGCCAACTTGAAAGCCACGGCCCGGCAAGGGCGCGATGTATTTCAGTGGGGAATTGTGCGGCCTGGCATCCGCATCGAGCAGGTTGCTGCCGCTGATGAACACCTCGATGCCTGCAAACGGCGAATTGGCTACCTGCAGGGCGCGGCTGACCTGGAAGTTCACCATGGTGTAGCCGTCGAGCGGCACTTCCTCGCTGACGCTCTTGCCCAGGTACTTCTGCTTGTCATAGCGGGTGCCGGACAGCCTGGCCTTCCACCCCTTGTTTTCCCACTGCACATTGGCGCCATAGCGGTTGGTGGGCATATTGGGCAGGTATGCGCCGTCGTTGTGCGCGCGCAGCTTGTCGGGATTGTCCGCCTTGTTCTTGACCAGGTCGGCGAATGCCGAGATATCCAGCCTGCCGTAGCCGCCAAGCTGCACGACCTGGGCGGCGTCGACCTCGAATCCCCTGACCGTCGTATCGGTCTGTTTCCAGTATTTCAAAGGCAGGCGATTGGCCATCTGGGCGCCCGAGTGGCCAAGGTAGAGGTAGTTGTCGTACTTCATGACGTAGCCCGTTGCGGACAGCTTGAAGCCGCGGTTGGCGAACAGGCCGGTGAGTTCCGTATTCTTCGCGCGCTCGGCCTTCAGCTTCTGGTTTCCCTCTTCCTGGGTCATGATCGAGTAGTGGCGGTTGCTCGCATACAATTCATTGACGTCGGGCGCTCTTTCCGACGATGCATAGCGCAGCTTCGCGCCGAACAGCTGGCCCAGCTTGGCCGAGACGCCCAGGCTATAGCTGTTCAGGCTGAACGACTTGTCCTCGAGTGCGGCATTGCTCGCATTTCGCGACGTCTTGAAGCCGCTCTTGCGGATCTCGTGGTCCACTGTTTCATGGCGAAAGCCCGCATCGAAGGTGGCCCAGTCGACGTCGAGGCTTTCCTTGACGAACAGCGCGCGGCTGACCGTGTTCGTATCGGGAAGGTAGAGCTGCGGCCCGCTGCCGGCGATATCCCTGGATTTATGGCTCAGGCCAAGCACGCCGCTCAATGGCCCGGCGCGCCGGTGCGCCAGCAGAAGCTCGGCCTGATTGGTGTCGAACTGGTAGTCGTTCGCCCTGGCGGCACCCAGGCGCTCTCCCGATGCATTGTTCAAGCGGGACACGCGCAGTTGCATGCTTTCAAGGTACGCGACGGGGGCAAGCAGATGGGCTTCCAGCGCATATTTATCCTGCTGTATCACCACGCCGACGGGCAGCCCCTCGTCATAGTTCGCTCCGAACGACTTGTTTTCCATGGAAAAACCCGGGACACCGTATTCGCTATTCTTGGTATCGACGCTGACGGCCACGTAGCCACGATCGAAAAAGTAGGTGGTGCCGACGGCAAAGTGTGCATTGCTGGCATGGCTGTTGCCCAGGGTGCCGTGGTAGTCGGGCGTCACGTCCTTGTTGATCTTGTTCTGCGTCATCGAGGGCGTGCCCGGCACGTAGGCGGGATTGGCGGGATTGACGTAGGTCTTGCGCTGCCAGACGGAGGTCGGGTTATTGGTATAGAAGGAAAAATCACCGTCCGCCCAGTCCGGATTTTCCTTCATGAACTGGTCGATAAACGGCTGCGAAGCCTTGTTGTAGATCTGCTGGATACGCGCTTCCTTCTGGCAACTGTCTGCCAGGAAGGTGTTGACTCCACCGTTTGCAGGGAACAGCCGGCTGTTGCACACGCCGGCCTTGCTGTTGCCGGGAATATCGTAATGCCCGATCTTCTGGAAGGACAGTTGCAGATTCGTCGAGAAGCGCTTGCCATCGTTGAAGTTCACGCGCAAGCCTTGCGCGTCGGCATCGTTGAAACCCTTGCGCAAGACCAGTTCCACGTCCCTCGGTTTGCTCTCCATCGTCCTGGAAACGATGCCGGAATCGACGTCGACGCTGCCGCCGATGGCATTGCCGCCGAAACGCACGCTATCGGACGATTTGTTGACGCTCACGCTGCGCACGAAAAGCGGATCGAAGGGGATGTTGATGTCGCCGCTGAGCGCATTCATGCCGAGGATGGACTGGCCATCTTCGAGGATCTGCACGCGGCTGCCGCTCAGGCTGCGTATCACCGGCGCGCCCGCATTCGGCCCGAAGGCGCTGCTTTGCACGCCCGAGACATGTTCGAGCATGCCGCCCAGGGTCCGGTTCTGGGCTTGCGTATTGTCGACGAGAACGACGCTGTCGATGCTGGAAGGCCGGTCAGCCCGGACCTTGATGGTTTGCAGGGTGACGTCGTCCGCCGCGTAAGCGAGCGGGGCAGTGGACAGCATGGCAGCTGCGAATACGTGATGGCGCATAGGACTTTCTAAAAAGGCGGAAGGTGGTGCTGGGCGCAGGCCCGGCGTGAAGGCGTAAATGCAATTGAGTTGCAATAATAGCTTGCGCCTGATGCTATTGCAAGTGAACTGCATTTGATGGCGACGGCGGACTGGCGCACGGAACTCGCGCAGCGCAGGCAGCCGGCATGTGCCGGCTACTGGGTTGGAAAGTGGGGAGGTGTGCTGCTCTTGCGCGTTGCGCGTGGTCAGGCCGCTGGCAAGGTGTGCGGCGCAGACTGCATTGGTCCGCCTGCGCCGTGATGGAGTCGCTGCTTCAGGTGAAGTTCGCTGGCTTTTTCGCCTGCAGCCGGCGCGCGCGCCGTTTTCTTTCCCATATGACGATGCCCGTCACCGACAGCATGGCCACCATCACGCCCATGCAGGACATCAAAATGCGTCCCGGCAAACCCAGGATGCGGCCCGAGTGGAGGGGGAATTGCAGCTGCACGAAAACGTCGGCCGCAGTGCCTTCCCAGGGTTTGTGCTGGCCGATGATGCTGCCGTCCATGCCGTCGACGTACAGGTTCGACAAGCCCATGCCGGCTGCGCCGAATTCGTCGGCCGGGTCGAAGAACGAGACGTTGTAGAACGAATAATTGCCGCCGTAATAAATGCCGCCGATGGGCGCCGTGATGCCGCGCTGCATGGCTTGCTTTTTCGCGATGTCCACCGCCTGCTCGAAACCGATGGCGGGAGTGATGTAGCTGCCGTATGGCGCCGGCGTCTGCGTCTCGTACGGTCCCGGCGTGGTGGTCGAGACGAGCGACATGACGGGGTAAAACACTTCGCGGTACAGGTTCAGCGAGAACGACGTGAACGCGACGACGATGATGATGCCCCACACCCACAGGCCGCCCGCGCGGTGCAGGTCGAAATTGAGCTTGTAGCCGCCGGCCGCCCAGCGCACCACCCACGACGGTTTCCAGCGTTGCCACCAGCTGGAGGCGTCGCGGTGGCGCGGCGCCTCGTCCGGGGCGCGCTGGCGCAAACGGCGCGGCGTGGTCAGATACAACGCCACCATGCTGTCGAGCAGCCACACAAGGGCCACCGTCCCCATCAGCCAGTAGCCCCAGCGGTCCGTGCCCCAGAAGGCGGGCACGTGCAGGCTGTAGTGCAGGTGGCGCAGGAACGGCATCAGGCTGCGGCGCGACAGGGAAATGGCCGTCGAATCGCGCGTGCCCGTGATGTGCGCCGTGACGGGGTCGATGTAGACGGTGTTGTAGCCGAGCGCGAACGGTTTGCCCGTGGCCGGGTCGGTCAGCGGGCGCACCATGAAGGCGGCCGCATGGCCTTCCTCCAGGCCCAGGGTCATGTAATTGACTTCCACGCGCGGGTCGGCGGCCGCCACCTTGTGCGCCAGCGCGAACGGCGCCTGCAGGGGGCCGCGGCCTGGCGTGTCCATGATGTCGGCATTGAGCCATTCGTCCAGTTCATGATCCCATGAGGTGACGGCGCCCGTGAGGCCCGCTACGATGAGGAACAGGGCGATGGTGAGGCCGGCCCAGCGGTGTATGACAGTCCAGAAAGCGCGCATGCGGTACAAACCTTCAACATAAAACCGGCTTGTTGCCGCCAGCGCACGCCACCGGGGCGCACAGGGGAGCCAGGCATCGCCTGGTATTTTGATAATGGGAATCGTTCTCATTATCCGCCGTGGCCAGGCGTTTGTCCAGTGCCAATGGTATTGCCCAGGAGTAAATCGCGCATGCTAAGATGCTAGCAAGAAGTTAATTTACATTCCATATGGAAATATTCAGGGTTGAGGCGGCATGCGTATAGAAGATCGGAACAATGTCCGCGTGAGCGAACCCAGCGGTGAGCCGCAGGCGGACGCAGCAGCCACCATGGTGTTCATGCATGGCTTTGGCTGCGACCAGACCATGTGGCGCTACCTGGAGCCGCTGTTTCGCCCCCGCTACCGCACGGTGCTGTTCGACCTCGTCGGCAGCGGCGCTTCGGACCTGGGCGCCTATGATTTCGATAGCTATGCGCGGCTCGACGCGCACGGCGCCGACTTGCGCCGGGTCATCCATGCGGTCGGCGGCGGCCCCGTGATCTGCGTCGGGCATTCCGTCAGCGCCATGAGCACCTTGCTGGCCAGCATCGCCGAGCCGGACCTGTTCGCCGCGCAAGTCATGCTGGCGCCGTCGCCGTGCTATGTCGACGATGCGGCGGCGGGCTACCGGGGCGGCTTCAGCCGTGCCGATATCGACGACTTGCTCGATGCCATGGACAGCAATTACCTGGGCTGGTCCGCCAGCATGGCCCCGGCCATCATGGGCGCGCCCGGCCAGCCGGCGCTGGGCGAGGACCTGGCAAGCAGCTTTTGCCGTACCGACCCCGCCATCGCCCGGCATTTCGCGCAGGCCACTTTTCTGTCCGACCACCGCGCCATCTTGCCGCACAACAGGACGCCGGCCCTGATCGTGCAATGCAGCGACGACTTCATCGCGCCGCTGCCTGTGGGCGAATACTTGCGCGAGATGCTGCCGCACAGCAGCCTGCACGTGGTCGAGAATGCGGGGCATTGCCCGCACATGAGCGTGCCCGATGCCAGCTACCGCGCCATCCGCCACTTTCTCGACGGCCTGCATCTGTAATGCGGGACGCGATGCCTTCCTTGCCTGACGCCCATACCTTGTTCCAGCATGCGGCCTGCGGCTTGCTGCTGTGCACGGCTGACGGCACCATCGTGCAGGCGAACGCCACCTTTTGCGGCTGGCTCGGTTATGGCGCCGGGGAATTGCTCGGGAAAAAGAAACTGCAGGACTTGCTGACCATCGGCGGGCGCGTGTTCCACCAGACGCACTGGCTGCCCCTGATGCAGGTGCAGGGCAGCGTGTCGGAAATCCTGCTCGACATGCGCCAGCGCCAGGGTTCTTCCATCCCCATGCTGTTCAACGCCGTGCGCCGCGTGCACGAGGGCGTGCGCTATGACGAGATCGCCGTCTTTGTCGCCAGCGACCGGCGCAAATACGAGCAGCAACTGCAGCTGGCGCGCAAGGAAGCTGGCGCGCTCAACGAACAGCTGGCGGTCGCCGACCGGCGCAAGGACGAGTTCCTGGCCACCCTGGCGCACGAACTGCGCAACCCGCTGGCGCCCATGCGCAATGTGCTGGAAGTGCTGCGCCTGGCGCAGCTGGACGATCCGCAGCTGCGCTGGGCCCGCGACGTGCTGGGCCGGCAGGTGGGGCACATGACGCACCTGGTCGACGATTTGATGGAAGTGTCGCGCATCACGCGGGGGCGCCTGGAATTGCGCCGCGCCAGCGTGGAGCTGGCGCCCGTGGTGGAAGCGGCCCTGCACAGCGTGGCGGAGCTGGCGGCGCAGTCGGGCCACAGCGTGCACGTGGAGCAATGGCCGCAGCCGATCTGGCTCGACGCCGACGCCACGCGCCTGGGGCAGATGATCGCCAACCTGCTGACCAACGCCGTCAAGTACACGCCCGCCAACGGCGTCATCGGGCTGGAAGTGACCTGCACGGAAAACGAAGTGTACGTTACCGTGCGCGATTCGGGCATCGGCATCGCGCCCGAACACCTGGACACCGTCTTCGACATGTTTTCCCAGCTGGAACCGGCCCTGACGCGGGCCCAGGGCGGCCTGGGCATCGGCCTGTCGCTGGTGCGGGGCCTGGCCGAATTGCATGGCGGCAGCATCAGCGCGCGCAGCGATGGCGTGGGGCAGGGCAGCACGTTCGAGCTGCGCCTGCCGCTGCCCGCCGTGCCCCTGCAAGCGCCGCCCGAACCCAACCGCCGCCTGCTGGCCGGCACGCGCGAGGGCAAGGTGCTGGTCATCGACGACAGTGCCGACGCGGCCGAAAGCCTGGCGCTGGCGCTCGATATCCTCGGCTATGAAGTGCGCACGGCTTACGACGGTCCGGCCGGCATGACGGCAGCGCAAGTTTTTATGCCGCAAGTCATCCTGCTCGACATCGGCTTGCCGGACATGAATGGCTACGACGTGGCGCGGCTGTTGCGCAGCCAGTCCTGCGGCCAGGACACCATCCTCGTGGCCGTCACGGGCTGGGGCCAGGACAAGGACCGCCAGATGGCGTCCGATGCTGGCTTTGATTTACATCTGACCAAGCCCGTGGATTTTTATGAGCTCGATGCGGTGCTGCAAAAGATGCTGCAGGCGGGGTGAGCAGGAAACGATCATAGATGAAGGGAAAAATATGACGAAATTGAATGCTGCGCCAGCCGGTGCCAGGCGGCCTGTCTGGCTCGCCGTGATGGCGGGCTGGCTGCTCCAGCTTGCGCTCAAGGCGCTGCTCCCCCTGGTCCTCCAGGCCGCTGGCGCTTCGCACTGGTATGCGTCCCAGGCCGCTATTTTCATGGGCTCTGCCATTGCCGGTGGGCTGGCCGCCAGGCTGGCGCCCGGCAGGCCGCTCGCAGTGGCCTCGGCGCTCGTCGTGCTGAGCCTGTTATCGGCTTGCTTCGAGCAATTTCCTCAGCCCATGTCTGCAATGGTGGCGCTCGTCTGGTTGGGCGGGCCATGCCTGGGCCTGATCGCGGGCGTGCTGCTGGCGCGACCATGGGCGCGGAACGCACACTGAAACAGGGGCGAGGACGGCATGGCCGTTCCACCCCTCATGATGGAAAGACATGGAACAACTGACAGAACTTGACATCGCCGTTTTCCAGCTGCGCATGGGATTTGGCCATGCCGACCGTTGCGTGGACTGGGCGGTGGAACGCTTGCGCCTGGACCAGGAAGGCGACGATCTGGAAGTCGTGCTGCTGGCCAGCGCCCGGGGTATTGGGGAGGTGCTGCCGCTGGCCGAGGTCATCATCGAGCGCTACCGGGGCGCGCAGCGGCTCAGTGACCAGTTTCTGGCGGGCAAATACATCGTCGAATTGCGCGCCGCCTACCTGGCGGGCCGGGAAAGCGTGGCGTCGCTCGATGCCATCTTTACCCGCCTGTATCCGGCGCTCGCTTATCCGGACTGGCTGGTCATGCTGAGCCGCAATTGCGAGTATGCGACGGACGTGCCCGACTTTGAGCAGCCGTTCGAGGATGAATTCCACTATATCGCCAGCCTGTGGGCGCAGGCGGAGAGTCTGGCCGTGTTCGAGAGCACCTACAGCCGCGCGACGTCGGACCGGCATGATGTCATGCTGGGCTAGGGAATGGCTACGCTGGCCTTGCCAACACTTTTAAGAACAGAATCGATAAAACTGATGAAAATTAGCCACGTATCCGATTCCGCCGGCGCAAAGAGTAATGAAGATCTGGTGGCGATTTATCTGCACAATGCGGGCATCGTGGATATCCTGATTTTTGATGGCGCAAGCTCAGTGTCCGAAAAGAATTATTTCGATACGCTCGCAGGCGACGCCGCCTGGTTCGTGTCCGCTTTTGCAGCCCGGCTGAAAGAAGTGGTCGCGCCCGGATTAAGCCAGCATGACAGCATCAAGCTGGCATTGGCACATTTTCAGCGCGATGTGCAGGCGCGTTTTGATCTGGCGCACATTCCTGCGTATGCCTATCCTATTGCCGCCGTGACGTGGGCACGTATTATCGAAGGTGACGCCAGCGCCGCAGTCCAGGTATATGCCCTCGGCGATTGCAAGCTGTTTGTCTCCAGCGCAGCCGGGGACGTGCACGATATAGATCCCTATGAGAATGCGCAGGAGGACGTGCTAAAGGCGGCCATTGCGCAGTTGAAAGCGCAAGGGATCGAGGACAAGGCGCAGGTATTCGCGGCCTTGCTGCCGATGCTGCGGGAGCGGCGCGCATTTCAGAACTTGCGCGCGGCGCCGGGCATACTGTGCATGTATCCGCAAGGGGAACTCCGGGCCAGGCAGTACGCGTTTGACATGGACAGGCAATCGTACCTGCTGGCAATGACCGATGGTTTTTACCGGCTGGTCGATACCTATGGCCTGTATTCCAAGGAAGGGCTGGTGCGGCGTTGCCGTGAAACGGAGCTGGACGCGCTGCTGCAGCAATTGCGCCAGTTTGAACGGGATAATCTGGCGTCCGGAGCACAGTCTGTCAAGAAGTCCGACGATGCCTCCGCCGTGCGTTATGGCCCGCGCGCGCTCCAGGGCGAGAGTCTTGATGTTGCATAAGCCTGCCCCCGCAGCGGCGCCCGCAGGGGGGCGCTCATTTCACACCATCAAGCCGGCTGCGCACCGCCCACATTGCGGCTGCGGTTTTCCACCAGCACGGAAATACCGAGCACGACGATGCCGCCGCAGGCCAGCATGGCGCCGACCCAGCCCGTCGAGCGCAAGCCCATGCCCATGGCGATGGCGATGCCGCCGGCCCAGGCGCCCAGGGCGTTGGCGATGTTGAAGGCGGAATGGTTGAGGGCGGCGGCCACGGTTTGCGCGTCGCCGGCCACGTCCATCAGGCGCGTCTGCACGGCCGGGGCGACGGCGATGCCGGCGCCGATGGCGAACAGGTTGATCGCCGTCAGCCAGACGTTGCTGCTGGTATAGGTAAACGCGGCCAGGGCGGCGACGTTCCACAGCAGCACGCCGAAGATGGTCCACAGGCGCGAGCGGTCGGCCAGCCAGCCGCCGATCAAATTACCCACCGTCATGCCCACGCCGATGATGGCCAGCAAGATCGAGATGACGAGGGGCGAGACTTTCGTGATTTCCAGCAAGGTTGGCGTAATAAATGTGTAGACGGCGAACATGCCGCCGAAGCCGATCGCCACCATCAGCAGGGTCAGCCACACTTGCAGGCGGCGGAACACGCCCAGTTCGCGGCGCGGGCTCGAATCGCCGGCGGCGACCATGGGCACGAAGATGCGCACCATCAGCATGGTCAGCAAACCCAGCGCAGCGACCAGCAAAAAGGCCGAGCGCCAGCCCAGGGTCTGGCCGATGTAGGTGGCCAGCGGCACGCCGAAGATATTTGCGACAGTGAGGCCCATCAGCACGCGGGCGACGGCCTGGCCGCGCCGGTCCGGTTCGGCCAGGGCGGCCGCCACCAGGGCTGCCACGCCGAAATACGCGCCATGGGGGATGCCGGCCACGAAGCGGGCCACCACCAGTAAACCGTAGTTGGGGGCGATGGCGCTGAGCAGGTTGCCGCCAGCGAACATCAGCATCAGACAGATCAGCATCAGGCGGCGCGGCATGCGCGCCAGGAAGATGGTGATCAGGGGCGCGCCGATGACCACGCCCAGCGCGTAGGCGCTGATCATGTGGCTCATCTGGGGCAAGGTCGTGCCCAGGTCGTCGGCCACGACGGGCAGGATGCTCATGGAGGCGAATTCGCCCGTGCCGATGGCGAGGCCGCCGATGGCCAGGGCCAGGTCGGCATAGCCAGCGCCAAAAGGCGCGGTGACGCGCGGAATCAATGGGTCTACGGAGGCGTGCATGTTCTTGTTGTTTGGGTAAAGAATGACAGGGTGGAGAGGCGCGCGATGGCCCGGCCGGAAGTGGCAATGCGCCACCAGAGTCGACGGCTGGCCGGTATTTTCGGGCGATGAGAACTGCCCAAAGACAACATTGTAAAAGATTCGGGCAAGCTCTGCTGGGCGGCGGCCAAAATATGCTGCACTGCACATAACAGTGCTTGCTCTTGTTGTTAACGATAACACGGAATGCCTGCGATTCCGCCACAGGGCGGGCGAAGAAAACCCGGCTGTGGCGGAAATGGTCTTAGTTCGCCAACGTTTGCTGCAGCGCTTCCAGGCCCGCCACATAGATGCCGTGGAACAAGTCGGTTACTTCCTGCTCGCTCACGCCCATGGGCGTGAAGCGGCCGGACCAGGTGACGCGGGCGCCAGCGCCGCCCGCCAGAGGTTCGACTTGCAGGGTCGACAGGTAGTCCGTGGCGGGAAACGGCGCCTGCAGGATCGAATAGCTGTAGCTGCGCGCCGTGTTGTCATATGCTTCCAGCTGCTCGACGATGACTTCGCCGGCCGGATTGGCCAGGTGGCGGATGCGGCCCCCGTCGCTCAAGGTGCTGCTGGGAATGTAGGGCAGCCAGTCGGGCAGCGAGTTGAAGCCGCCGATCAGCTGCCACACTTGCGCCGGCGTGGCGGCGATGTCGATCGAGGTGGTGGTGTGTGCCATCTGTATTCCTTATCTATTAGTTGGCGTCAGTTGGCAGCGGGGCGAACGGCGATACCAGTTGTTCGGCGCGCATGTCTTGCCAGAAGGCGGCGGGGATGACGCTGTTCAAGGCTGCCAGGTCTTCGGCCAGGCGTTCGGGACGGCTGGCGCCGGGGATCACGGCGGCCACGGCCGGATTGGCCAATGAAAATTGCAGGGCGGCCGCCTTCACGCTGACGCCATGGCGCGCGGCAATGGCCTTGATACGTTCCACTTTGGCGATGATGGCGGGCGAGGCTTTCTGGTATTCGAAGTGCGCGCCGCCGGCCAGGATGCCCGAACTGTAGGGGCCGCCGACGACGATATCGACGTTCTGGCTTGCCGCGGCTGGCATCAGCCGTTGCAGCGCCCGCTCATGGTCGAGCAGGGTGTAGCGGCCAGCCAGCAGGAAGGCGTCGGGTTGCGCTTCGGCCAGGTCCAGGGTCAGTTCCAGCGGTTCCACCTTGTTGACGCCCACGCCCCAGGCCTTGATGACGCCTTCTTCGCGCAGGCGGGTCAGCACGCGGAAGGCGCCAGTGCGGGCAATCTCGAATTGCGCCAGCCAGTTGTCGCCATGGAAGTCTTGCGCGATGTCATGGACCCAGACGATGTCGAGGCGGTCCGTGTCCAGGCGTTTCAGGCTGTCTTCGATCGAGCGCAAGGTGGCGTCGGCCGAATAGTCGTCGACGATTTTGTTCTTGCGGCCGAATTCGAACAAGCCTCCTTTTTCGCCCAGTTCACGGGCCGCCGGGTCTTCCAGATCGTCGAGGATGAGGCGGCCGACCTTGGTGCTGAGCACGTAATCGTCGCGGCGGCGCTGTTTCAGGGCCGCGCCCAGGCGCAGCTCGGCCAGGCCGGCGCCGTAGAACGGGGCCGTATCGAAATAACGGATGCCCGATTCCCAAGCCGCGTCGACGGTGGCCAGCGCTTCTTCTTCGGGAATGTTGCGGAACATATTGCCCAGTGGCGCTGTGCCGAAACCGAGTTTGCCTGTCAGTAAGTGTTTGATCGTCATGGTGTTTTGCCTTCAATGAGTGAGTGAATGGAGACAGAATAGCTGGACAAGTTAAGCCTGTCCAAGACATAATTGGCGCAACTTGAGTCCTTATAGGTCTGATATGCTGGACATGCGCCAATTGCAATACTTCATCGCCGTCGCCGAGGAAGAACACGTGGGACGGGCCGCCGAGCGCCTGCATATTTCCCAATCGCCGCTGAGCCGGCAGATCGCCCAGCTCGAAGAGAAGCTGGGCCTGACGCTGTTCGAACGCAGCGCGCAGCGCATCCGCCTGACGCGCGATGGCCATACTTTCCTGGCCGAAGCGCGCGCCTTCATCACCCACGGCAATCGCCTGGAAGCGCTGGCCAAGCGCCTGGGACGGGGCGACGAGGGCGGCTTGTGCATCGGCTACATCGAAAACGCCATGCATGCGGGCGTCTTGCCCGACGGCTTGCGCACCTTGCGCGCCACGCGGCCGCAAGTCCACGTTGCCCTGTACAACCTGCATTCGGCCGAGCAGATCGAGGGTTTGCGCCAGCGCAGCCTCGACATCGCCTTGCTGTGCGAACCGCCGCTGCCGAACGACCCGGACCTCGATTGCGCGCAAGTGCTGAGCGACCCCATGCTGCTGGCCTTGCCGCAGACGCACCCGCTGGCAGCCAAGGCCGAGCTGACCCCGGCCGACCTGGCGGGCCAGGAGTGGATTGCCGTGCTGCACAAGGAAAGCGCGTTGAAACACGATAACTTCATCGCCGCCTGCGCGCGCGCCGGTTTTACGCCCGATATCCGCATGGAAGCGACGGAACCGCTGACGGCGCTGGGCCTGGTGGCGGCCGGGTTGGGCATGGCCATGATCCAGCACAGCCTGCGCCAGCACGCGCCGGCAGGCGTCGTCGTGCGCGAGCTGCCGTGGTTCAGCTACCGCACGCCCTTGTGGCTGGCCTGGCACAAGGTGAATCTGCGCCCGTTGGTGGGGATCTTCCGTGCAACCTTGCTGGAGCAGGCGGGCGTCGCCGCCTAGATTTTCCTGGCATGTTTCAAGTGCAGGGGCAGCAGCCACCACATGCAGACGATCAGCGTGCCCATCAGGACGCTGGCGACGATGCCGGCCACGTGGCCGAACACTTCCGACATCACCAGATTGGTGCCGAGGATAAATGCCAGCGCCAGCGAAAAGGCGCCGCACATCATGATGCGGTCAGCCACGCGCTTGAAGCGTTCGCGGTCTTGCAGGGGGCGCATGACGCGGTGCTGGATGGCTGGCGCGCTGAGCAGCACCAGGCTGGTCATGGACAGGAAAAACGTCAGCAGGAAGACGATCTTTTCCGTCTGCACGATCTTCGCGAAGCCGCCGTTGAAGGGCAGGATGATGAGGAAGGCCGTCAGCATTTGCGCGCCTGGCAAGAGGATGCGCAATTCGCTGAGCAGGTCGGACAGGTCGCCTTCGTCGCTTGGCTGGTCATCCTCGTGCTGCTGTCGCGCGTGGGGCATGGGGTGGTCCTCGTGGTGGTGATGAGGCCAGTCTACGCGCAGGCGCCCGTGCCGACTGTGGGCGGACGCACCTTCAGAAGCATTGCGCGATGCGTTGGCGCAAGCGCCACAGCGGAGACGAGACGATGGCGGTGGCGCTGTGCGAGGCGTCGTGCCCGCAATGGCCGCAGCTGTGGCGCCGGTGCGGCGCAAGCGCGAAGCTGCCCAGGTCCAGATGCGGATGGCCGCAGCGGGCGCAGTCGCTGCAGTCCAGCGGCGTGCCCGCCTGCAAGGCGGCGGCGAATGCTTGCGCGGCGGGCGGCGTGATATTGAGCTGCACGACGTCGGCAGGAAACAGGCCGGGCAGGGCGCGGCAATCGATGGCCAGTGCGGCCGCGTCGCGCGCCAGCAGGGTGCCGCCGTCATCGGCCAGCGCGCGCAGTTGCAGCAGGCCATCGGAGCCCAGGCGCAAGGTGGTGGCGTGAAAGCGGCTGGGGTCGAACAGTTCCGGATACAGCACATAGCCCATGGGGCTGGCGTGCTGGCGGCAGCGCATCCGCCGCGTCGCCTGCCAGTCGGCCAGGTCGGCCTGCGTGCCCCAGTAGCACTGGTGCGTGCGGCACCAGTGGCGCGCCGCGCCGTTGCGAAACTTTCCGGCTGGCAGCAGATCGCACACGATGATGGCGTCTTCGCCCGCGCCGGCGCGAAAGTGGCCCGTGATGTGCTGCGTGGTGGCGGCAAGGCGGCCCGTGCTCGCCTGCAGGGGCCAGCAGATGCCGGGCAGGGTCAGCGGCGTGGGCAATGGCGCCTCCGCGCGGCTAGCGGCTTGCGAGCCGATAGCGGGCCGGCATGAAAAAGCCCGCCGACTGGGGCGGGCTGTGCTGACGGGAATGCCTGCGGCATGGCCCGGTTTATTCTTCCGTATCGGCCAGGGTGACGATGGCGCGCGCCCACTTCGAGTATTTCAGGTTCGCCAGATCGCGCACGGTCTTGATATTGAACGCCTGCTTGAGCAGTTCCGCATCTTTCTCGCTCACGCCTTGCAGCGCATCGACGGGCGCATCGGCGATTTCCTTGAACGTCTTTTTTTCGTAGGCTTTGTCTACCGCTTTATTGATGTTCATGTGTTGATACTCCTCAGTAAATAGGAAAATTAATTCTACACGTTTTTGCAAACCATCAATTTACGCTTGCATGTTGTGCCGAACTAAATATGATGGAGGTGGGTAAGGCTACGGCCGAGCCTGGTTTTGTTCCACCCGTTAAATTGCAATTATAGCATTTGAATTATATATAGTATAATTGTTGTGTGTGTCGGCGACTATGCGCCGACCTTACCGGACGCCGCGGTACGCGGCACTAATTGACAGCGTTCAGGAGAATACGATGAGTTTGCTAGATCAACTTGCAGGACAGGCGATGAGCGCTTTGGGCAACAAGGGTGCGGAGGGGGAAGCCCCGTCGGGACTGATGGCCAGCGTGATGGACCTGGTCAACCAGCATGGCGGCTTGCCCGGCCTGCTGCAGAAATTCCAGGAAAGCGGCCTGGGCGACCAGGTGGCCAGCTGGATCGGCACCGGCGCCAATGCGCCCGTTTCCGGCGAGCAGATCAAGGATGCGCTGGGCGCCGACACGATCACCCAGATCGCTGAAAAAGCGGGCGTCGCGCCCGACGCGGCCTCTGGCGGCCTGGCCGCCTTGCTGCCCCAGTTGATCGACAAGCTGACGCCAAACGGTCAAGTGCCTGAAGGCAATGACCTGGTCAGCCAGGGCTTGAATATGCTCAAGGGCAAGATCTTCGGTTGATATTCATTGCCGCAGAACTCAAAAACCTCGCAGCGATGCGAGGTTTTTTGTTTTCAGGCTGCGGCCATCATGCCGAAGTGGGGAGGCGCGCCGGTCAGCCTGGCCGTACTCCCCTCCACCAGATAGGAACAATAGCGACGGCGTTCGGCGATGCCGCCGCGCCGCTCCATCAGCTCGCCCAGCATGGCGACGGCATCGGCGGCCATCTTTTGCACGGGCTGGCGCAGGGTGGTGATGTCGTAGCTGAGCCAGCCCGATGCTTCCAGCGCGTCGAAACCGGCCACGGACATTTGCAGCGGCACCTGGATGCCCATCTGGTGGCGCGCCGTGTCCAGGCAGCCGATGGCCATGATGTCGTTGCCGCAAATGACGGCGTCCGGCACGCGGCCCAGGCGGTCGATGACCTTGCGCAAGCCATGGCCGCCGCTGGCGTAATCGTAGTTGCCGCTGACGACGATGGGCGCGGGCAAGCCCAGCGTGAACAGCCGGTCCAGCACGCCGGTCTTGCGTTCCTGCGCCACGGCCGAGTCGCCGGGGCCGTCGATGACGGCGAACTGGCGGTGGCCCGCTTCGGCCAGGCGCGAGACGAGCAGGCGCGCCGCTTCCGCCTGGTCGCACAGCACGGCATGCACGGCGTGTTCGCGGGGGCTGCGGTTGAACAGCACCAGCGGCACGTCGCGCCGGGCGAACTCGGCCATCTGCTCGTCCGACAGGCAGGCGGCCACCACAGCGCCATCGACCTGGTATTGCCACACATCGCTCAAGACCCTGCCGACGTCCGCTTCGCGCTCCAGGGTAAACAACAATAAACGCTTGCCCTGGCGGGCGATTTGCTGACTCAGGTCGGACAACACTTGCGGATAGTACAGATTGGCCAGCTTGGAAATGATGACGGCCACCAGGTTCGAGCGCCGCGTGATCAGGCTGCGCGCGGCCGCGTTGGGGATGTAGTCGAGGCGGATGGCCGCCTGCATGACCTTGGCGTGCGTGGCGGGCGAGACGCTCGCGCCCGGCTTGAAGCAGCGCGATACGGCCGATTGCGACACGCCGGCCAGCAGGGCCACGTCATACGAAGTCACGCGCCGTCCGGCGCCGGGCAGGGCGCGGGTGGCGCTGATGGGTGTCCGGTCTACAGTATTCTTTTTTCGCATATTGGTCTGGCAAGCAACCTGTCTCAAAGTATTCCTGCAGGCCCGGCCGCTTGTGGCGGCCTGGGCGGGCAGAATGAGCATAGCGTAAAAGATTGCCGCATAGCAAGACTGTTTTCTTAATCATGTTGCAAAAAATATGACTGAATGGCAAGTGGTATGCATGCCCCTCAATCGGGACTGTCGCAGGGGCCGCTGCCATACGGGCTGAGGCGTCCCGGCGGGTCCACGCGGCGGGCGCTGAAATCGCTGGCCAGGGTGGGTAACGGAAAATCCGCCGTGGCGCTCGCCTCCGTGCCGCTGACGGTGCCCCGCACAGTCAGGGCGACGTCCACCCAGGAACCAAAGTTGCGCGGATAACTGATGGTGACGGTGGCCATGCCCAGCGCGTCGCTCAAGCCGCTCGCGCTGACGGTCAGGGGGATGCCCGGGTCGAGCACGCCATTGCCGTTGCGGTCGTAGGCAGCGTCAAAAATGCCGTTGCGCAAGACGTCTTCGTTGGCGCAGCTGTAGTGGGGCAGGGCCAGGCGCCAGACGCCCGTGTCGGGGAATTCGGGCTTGTCCGCTTGCCACACGTACGACCCCTTGGCATAGCGGCTGGGCCAGGCGGCGGCCGTGATGGCGACGCCGGACACGGCATTGCCGGCGCTGTCCGAGACGAATACGGCAAAGTCCTTTTGCAGCACGCTGGCCGAATATTCGCGCAGCGCGCTGCCCGTGCCCAGCTTGACCGACAGTGCTTGCCGCGCCACCGTCAGGCGCACGAGGGCCGTGGCGGCCGCTTGCGGAGCGCCTTCGATGCGGGCCTGGATCAGCACGCCATCGCGGCCGCTGTCGGCCGGTCCCGCCACATACACGGCGCGCGCCAGGCCGTCGCTGCCCGTCGGCACCCGGCCCGCCTGCCGCAGGTAGCCGCCGCTGGGGTCGCTCAAGATGGTAAACACGATGGGCGCATTCTTGACCAGGTTGTTCGCCGCGCCATCGCGCACCACGGCGCTGATTGTGCTGATACTGGTGCTGGCGTTGTCGGCCGAGGCGGCCGAAGTGCTCGTATTGGCGCGCAGCACGGCCGGCTCCGCCTGCACGGCCAGCTTGCTGGCAGGGCTCAATGGCGCGACGAATTCCAGCCGCGTCTGCGCCGAGGGCCCACCGGCCACGGCCGCCGTGATGGTGGCCACGCCCGCGTTGGCCGACTGCACATAGCTGCGCGGCAAGTTGCCATTGCTGAAACTCAAGCTGGCAGGCAAGGCCTGGCTGCAGGCACTGTCCGCGAACAGGCTGCCGCGCGTGGTCGACAGGCTGGCGCTGCCCGGTTGCGCCACGCCCGCCTTGTCGTAGCGCGCATCGATGGGCTGGCACGCCAGGGTCGCCACTTCCGGCAGCACGTCCGCGCCGCTGGCGTCCTGGTTCACGGCCGGACTCAGGCGCAGGTCGCTGCCGGCCACGGCATACGCTTGCGTGGCGGCGGCGCCCAGCGCGCTGACGGACACGGCATCCTTGCCCAGGCTGCCTGCCGTCAGGCGCAGCACCAGCTGGCCTTGCGCATTGCTGAGCGCCGCGCCGCCATCCTTGACACGCACACTGTTGCCGGCGCCCGTGCTGTAGGCGATGGCGGCGCCAGCCACGGGCTTGTGCGCCGAGTCGCGCACGGTGACGGTGAGATCGGCGCCCTGGCCCAGCATCAAGGCGGATGGCCCCAGCAATTCCACGGTGCTGCCCGTGACGGCCACCGTGCCCTTGCCGCTGCGCGTGCCGACATTCGCCGTCACGGTGATGCTGCGGTTGCTGTTGGCGCCTCCGGTACCCAGCAGGGCGCGCGCCTGGCCGTTCTTGTCCGTCACGGCATCGACGCTGCCGAGGATGCCGGAATCGGCGGCAAAGGAAATCTTTGCGTTTGGCAAGGCCAGGTTGGCGCCATCCTTGACGAGGGCTGTGACGGCCACTTCGCCGCCGGCCAGGCCCGCCGAGGCCAGTTCCGTGCTGGAAAACACCAGGCTGACGGCACTGGCCAGGCTGGCCGGCTCGGGCGGCGTGACGGGCGGAATCACAGGGGGCGTCACGGGCGGGGTGACAGGCGGCGTGACGGGCGGATTGATGGGCGGTGGCGGGCTGCCGCCGCAGCCTGCCGTGCTGTGCAGCGAGCAGCCGCCGGACGCCTGCGTATCGGTGCCGCCCCCGCCGCCGCAGCCGGCCAGGCAAACGAGGAAGGTGGCCAAGCTGGCGGCGGGCAGGTGGCGCAAGGGGGCGAGGGGCATGATGGTCTCCGGGAGCTTGCCGAGTTGCTCGGCATCAATTTCCCAAGAGTAGCTTTTGCGTGCGGCGGGTACTTGATGCAAAGCAAGCTTATGCTGTTGACCGAGCCGAACGGGTTTTGCTGGTGCAATGGCGTGCGTTCTGATAACATAACGCCCCTTTATTCAGGGAAGGGTCGACATGGCCAATGCTTGCGGCGTCGATTTCGGCACGTCAAATTCCACGGTAGGCTGGGCACGTCCCGGGCAGAGCACCATGCTCGGCCTGGAAGATGGCAAGACGACCTTACCGTCCGTCGTCTTCTTCAATGCGGAAGACGAGGAAGTCAGCTTTGGCCGCGCGGCGCTGGCCGGCTATCTGGCCGGTTACGAGGGGCGTCTGATGCGCTCGCTGAAGAGCTTGCTGGGCACCAGCCTCATCGATGGGCAGACGGAAGTGGGCGGCCGCGCCTTGCCGTTCCGTATGTTGCTGGCGCAATTCATTGGTGAAGTGAAACGCCGTGCCGAGCAGTCCGCCGGCCGCGAATTCTCGTCCGCCGTGTTCGGCCGTCCCGTCTTCTTTATCGACGACAATGCGCAGGCCGACCAGCTGGCGCAGGACACCCTGGCCGAAGTGGCCCGCTCCGTCGGCTTCAAGGACGTCGCCTTCCAGTTCGAGCCGATCGCCGCCGCCTTCGATTACGAGTCGCAGATCGCCAAGGAAGAGCTGGTGCTGATCGCCGACATCGGCGGCGGTACTTCCGACTTTTCGCTGGTGCGCCTGTCGCCCGAGCGGGCGAAAAAGGCCGAGCGCCGCGACGACATCCTCGCCACGGGCGGCGTGCACATCGGCGGCACGGACTTCGATAAGTACCTGAGCCTGTCTTCCGTCATGCCCCTGCTCGGCTATGGCAGCCGCCTGCACAACAATAGCGAAGTGCCGTCCAGCTATTATTTCAACCTGGCGACCTGGCACACGATCAACCTGGCCTACACCAAGAAAATCTGGGTGCAGCTGGCCGACGTGTGCCGCGATGCGCGTGAGCAAGACAAAGTGAAACGGCTGCAAACGCTGATCGACGAGCGTGCCGGCCACTGGCTGGCCATGAAAGTGGAAGAGGGCAAGATTGCCCTGTCCGACGCGGCCGAAGTGCAGCTGGAGCTGGACCGTTTGTCGCCCGCGCAAAGCCTGTTGCTCAAACGCACGCAATTCGACGACGCCATCGGCCACCTGTGCGGTTCCGTGGAAGAAACCGTGCTGCGGCTGCTGCGCGACGCGGGCGTGGCGCCGGAAGCCGTCGACACCGTGTTCTTCACGGGCGGCTCGTCCGGCGTGCGCTTGCTGCGCGAAAAGATCGCCGCCCTGGTGCCGGCCGCGCGCAAGGTCGAAGGCGATTTGTTCGGCAGCATCGGTGCGGGCCTCGCGCTGGACGCCGTGCGCAAGTTCGGCTGATAAAATGTGCATGGCGGCGTTGCCGCGCCTTGACGTACTAGTGTACTGTCTGCGACGCGGCGCCTTGCCCTGCGCATTTTATCGATACACCCACTGTCGCACCCACGAAAGAGCGCTCCATGAATGTGTTTGACAAACCGATCGTCATGATCGACTTCGAGACGACCGGCTTGTCTCCCGACATGGGTGACCGCATCACGGAAGTGGCGGCCTTGCGTATCGAGGGCGGGCAGATCACGGACCGCTATGTGACCCTGATCAACTGCAATGCGCGCATTCCCTCGTTCATCACGGGCTTGACAGGCATCACGCAGGCCATGGTGGACAAGGCGCCGCCCGTGGCCGAGGTCGTGCCGCGGTTGCTGGATTTCATCGGCAGCGATGCCTTGTCGGCGCACAATGCCAGCTTCGATGAGAAATTCCTGCGCGCGGAAAGCGCCAGGCTGAACCTGACGCCGGCGCACCAGTCGCTCGTGTGTTCCTTGAAACTGTCGCGCCGCGTGTTTCCCGGCATGGCCAGCTACAAGCTGGGCTTGCTGTCGAGCCAGCTGGGCATCGCCTTCAAGAGCGCCGCCCACAGGGCCGAGTCCGATGCGGAAGTGGCGGCGCAAGTGCTGATCCATATCGGCCGGCATTTGCGCAGCAGCTACGGCATCGCCGATGTCGACGCCGACCTGCTGGTGTCGCTGAACAAGCTGGCTGCCGCCAAGGTGCCGCAATTCCTGCAGAAGCACCCATCACGCCGCTGATCGGCGTGCCGCATTCAAGCGGGCTCATCAAAACGATATAATTTTGTTATTTTATTTGAGCCTGCTCAAGTCCTTTTCCCGCATCGAATTTAAAATTTAAGCAACACACGATTTCGCCGCCCTGGGCCGCCGTTTTGCGCGTGCTGCCGGCAAGCGCAATGTGGATGGGGGCGCACATGGACAAGCACCATACTGCCAGAGATAGTCACGAAGCGTATATCTGGTTCCGCACGGCTGCCGAGCAGGGCAATGCCTACGCCCAGTTCAACCTGGGATTAATGTACAAGAAGGGCGAGGGCGTGGCGCAGGACGATGCGCGCGCCTTTGTCTGGCTACGCCTGGCCGCGCTGCAAGGCCTGGCTTTCGCGCAGAACCACCTGGGCGCCCTGTATTACCACGGCCGCGGCGTGGCGCAGAGCGACGAAGACGCCGTGCTGTGGTTCCGCCGCGCGGCTGCCCAGGGCGATGCCTCGGCCCAGCAAAACCTGGGGCAGATGTACCGCAAGGGGCGGGGCGTGCTGCAGAGCGACGAGCTGGCCCTGGCGTGGTTTTACCGCGCCTCCGAACAGGGCGTGGCCAGTGCGCAATCCCTGCTGGGAGAAGCCTATGCGCAAGGGATGGGCGCGAAGAAGAACGATGCGCTGGCCCTGGCCTGGTTCCGCAAGGCCGCCTTGCAGGGCGACGCGCAGGCGCAGCTGAACCTGGGGCTCGTCTACAAGCGGGGCCAGGGCGTGGCGCAAAGCGACGCGCAGGCGCTGGCCTGGTTCCGCCAGGCCGCCGCCCAGGGCCTGGCCGTGGCGCAGCGGCAACTCGGCGTGGCGTATGCGGAAGGCCTGGGCGTAGTGCCCGACCAGTTGCGCGCCTACGCCTGGCTGCAGCGGGCGGCCGAGCAGGATGACGCCGACGCCCAGTTCAACCTGGGCCTGATGCTGGCGCGCGGCCAGGGCGTTGACCGGGACGAGGCGCGCGCCGTCGTCTGGTACCGGCGTGCCGCGATGCAAGGCCATTGCATGGCGCAATACAATCTGGGCGGCATGTTTGCGGGCGGGCGCGGCGTCGCCCGCGACTTGCGCCAGGCGCTGGACTGGTATGCGAAGGCGGCGGCCCAGGGCGCGTCGAATGCGCAGTTCAATCTGGGCGTGATGTATGCCAATGGCCAGGGCGTGGAGCGCGACGAGGTGTGCGCCGTGCGCTGGTACCGCACGGCGGCCGAGCAGGGCGATGCCAGCGCGCAAAACAACCTGGGCGTCATGTATGCGAACGGCCACGGCGTGCCGCAAGACGATGGCCTGGCCGTGCAATGGTATGCGCGCGCGGCCGGCCAGGGCCATGCGCTGGCGCAGTACAACCTGGGCGGCATGTATAACAGCGGGCGCGGCGTGGAAAAGGATCCCGTCTGCGGCTACATGTGGCTGGCGCTGGCGGCCGAGGGCGGCGACAGCGGAGCGGCCAGGGCGCGGGAAGCGGCGGCCGCCAGGCTGGAGCCGGCACAGCTGGAAGAGGCGCAGCGGCGCATGCGGCAATGGCACCAGGTGCGCTCGCCGCCGCTGCCGCCGCCCGACTGAAGCACCTGCACCGTGCGCGCAGGGAGGCGCGCTGCATGCGATAATTGCCGAAGAGCATGTCGCGAAGGCGGCGCGGTTTTCGGCACAGTGAAAGGTGGAGCATGGTAAGGCAGGCAGGCGAGGATGCATCCGAGCAAAAAGTCATCGACGACATCGCCACGCATGGCTGGCATGGCGTGCACATCGGTGCTGACGAAGAAGGTCCCGGCTATGCTTTTACCATAGGCGCCGGCCACAGCTTCGGCCAGCCTGAATTCCTCATCATGGGCTTGCCGCGTTCCATGGCCCACCAGATACTCGACGTGGCGTTCGATGCCGTGCGCAGCGGTGCCATCACGGATTTTACGGTCACCACGGACGCCTTGCTGGACTGCCATCCGTGTGCCTTCGTGCGCGTGCCCGTCGAGCAATACCGCAACTATGTCGGCTATGCGCGCTGGTATTACCAGGGCGATGATTTTACCGTGTACCAGATCGTCTGGCCGTCGCGCGATGGCCATTTCCCGTGGCAGGCGCAAGCGAGCGTGCAGTATGTGGAGAGCCAGCCCCTGCTGGGACCGGCGCCGCCTGCCGCATGACGGCAGGCACCTCCGTCTGCATTATGACCGGCACGGCCACCCTGTGCGTGTTCGATCCGGCCCTCCTGCGCCACAAGCTCGACGATGACTGCGACTGGTGGAGCATTCCCAGCGCGGAACTGGCGGCCGTGAATGCGGGCCAGGCGGCGTTTTTCAACGTGGGCGGCGACGGCGCGTATGACGTGGTTTTGCACGGGGAACTTGCCGAGCCGCATGCGAGCGTGCACCTGGCCGTGGTCTCGGGCCGCGTCTTCATCGGCGCAGGGGAAGATGTCACGGGCGGCGGCCTGGAGCCGGACACGGCATACGGCGGCCTGTTCGTGGACGTGCCGGCGGGCAGCTACCGCGTGCAGGCGCGCCGCGATGGCGCACACGTCAGCCTGGCATTCGTGCCTGATGCGCGCAGCAGCAATGGGTTTGCCGACCTCGTGCGTATTTGATGCGCCGTTGAACCTTGGCTAGGCATCCATGTGCGCCACGGCCGCGCCTTGCCGCCGGTCCAGGAACAGGCTGTTGCCGTGGATTTTCTTCGCCTGTTTCTTCGCTTCCGCCGCCTGCGTGGCGATCTGGTGGTGCGTGTAGTACTGGTGCGCCTCGACCTTGATCGCGCCCAGCGACAGGCTGATCAAGGAATAAAACACTTTCTTGCCTTGCCGGTCTTCGCTAAGGTAACCGCCCCGTTCGCAGTCGCTGCTGCTGTAGTAGGCGGGGATGGCGGCCGCGAAGTCGTCCAGCATGGCCTGGCAGCGCCTTTCCCAGTCTTCGCTCTGGAACAAAATCATGAAATCGTCGCCGCCGATGTGGCCGATGAAGTCGCGGTTCGGGTCGCAATGGCCGCTGAGGATTTCTCCGGTCAGCTGGATCACGTCGTCGCCCTTGCGGTAGCCGTACACATCGTTGAAGGGCTTGAAGTGGTCGAGGTCGCAATAGCAGACCCAGAAACGGCTGCCGCTGTGCAATAAGCGGTCGATATGTTCGTTGATGGGCACGTTGCCGGGCAGTTGCGTGAGCGGGTTGGCGTAGCGGGCCGCGTTGATCTGCATCTGCGTGATTTCGCGCATCAAGTCGTGGCCCGTGCCCATGCCCAGGTAGCAGCCGTGTTCGGTGATGATGAAGCCGTTGAACAGGTGGTGGGCATCGGACTGCACCATGGTGTAGCTGAGTTCCTGCAAGCTCGTCTCGTGGTCGGCGATCAACGGCGTGGCATCCATGAACAGGCTGCACGATTTCTTGCCATACAGTTCGCGCTGGTAGGGGCGGGCGAAGTGGTCGATCATTTCGAAGCGGCTGATCAGGCCCAGCGGCACGCCGTCGTCGACGACGGGGATGATCATCAGCTTCGGTTCCTTCAGGAAGATGTCGTACACCTCGTTATTATTGAGTTGCGGCGAGACGGCCGCCACCCGGTGCAGCAGCTTGCGGATGGTGGCGCCGTTCTTTTCCAGGCTGCTGCGCTGCGGATACACGGCCACGCCGTTGCGTCCCAGCGCCTGCACCACTTCGGCGGGCAGGGCGCGCGCCGGCACCGCGTTGGGCCGGCCCAGGTGATAACCCTGGCCGAACGCCACGCCCAGGTCGCGCAAGACCAGCAATTCCGTCTGCGCCTCGATGCCTTCGGCGATCACCAGGGTGCCCGATTTTTCCGCGATTTCCTGGATCGAGCGCACGAACTGCAGTTTCACGGGGTCGTTGTTGATGCCCTGGATGAAATGCATGTCGATCTTCACGTATTCCGGCCGCAGTTCCGACCACAGGCGCAGGCTGGAAAAGCCTTCGCCCAGGTCGTCGATGGCGATCTGGAAACCCATGTTGCGGTAATGCAGCACCGCTTCGCGCATCAGCTCGTAGTCATAGGTGGGCTGGTTTTCCGTCAGTTCGATGATGACCCGGTCCGGATTGATGCCGATGTGCTCGATGTATTCCAAGGTTTCGCCATGGCGCGCATTGCGCAGCAGCAGGCATTCCGGGCTGACGTTGAGAAACAGTTTTCCTGGCAGCTGCAGTTCGGCAAAGCGCTCGAGCACCACTTGCCGGCACAGGTGTTCCACTTCCAGGGTCAGGTCATGCGCGCGCGCCACCTTGAACAGATTCATCGGCGCGTGCAGCGGGCTGTCGGACGGCCCCCGTATCAAGCCTTCGTAGCCGATGATGTCGCCGCTGTGCATGTGGATGATGGGCTGGAACAGCGCGCTGAGCTTGCGGCCCGCCAATATCTCGTGCAAGGCATCCGTCCCTTCGATGGTCATGCTGGCCGATGGCGGCTTCAGATAAGCCACGTTCGATGGCATCGCGGGGACCGGCGCGGCGGTGGCGGAAGGGAGGGCGAGAGTGTACATAGGCGGATGTGGCGGCAGGGCCTCTGGACGGGCCATGAACATGTTGCCGATAGTAAAGAAGATTTATGACAGCTTGATGAAACGACTTTTCTTTTGATAATGTTTCTTGTATGAACGTCAGTTTGCCGATTCTATCGAAAGCGAGATTTATCATGGCAATCCAGCTAAATTTGCCAAACAAAAGATGGCAAATCCATCGGATAACTGTGCTTTAAAAGTGGCAATCCGCGCTATGATTTCTCTTGGCGAAAGTCAACATGGGCAGCCGCCGTGTGTGTGCGGCCTGCTTTCCTCGACATCCAACAATGAGACAAACAACCCATGCAATTACGTAGTGCAACCCTCATATGCAGCTTGCTGGCCGCTTTCGGTGGCAATGCCCTGGCACAATCCTGCCCGGCCGGCGATGGCGCCCCCGTGACGTATCCGGTCAGCAAAAAAGTCGACCAGCAAGACAGCTATTTCGGCACCACCATCGCCGACCCTTACCGCTGGCTGGAAGATGCCAACAGCGCGGAAACGGGCGCATGGGTCGCGGCGCAAAACAAGCTGACGCAATCGTACCTGGGCACCATCCCCGAGCGCGCCGCGATCAAGCAGCGCCTGACCAAGCTGTGGAATTATGAGCGTTTCACTACGCCAACCAAGCAGGGCGGCCGCTACTTCTACAGCCGCAACGACGGCTTGCAGAACCAGGCCGTGCTGTACACGGTGAAAAAGCTGACGGACGAACCGCGCCTGCTGCTGGACCCGAACACCCTGTCGACGGACGGCACGGTGGCGCTGGCCGGCACCTCGATCAGCCCGAACGGCAAGTACCTGGCCTACGCCACGTCCGCCTCCGGTTCCGACTGGAACGAGTGGAAAGTGCGCGACATCGAATCGGGCAAGGATTTGACGGACCACATCAAGTGGGCCAAATTCTCGGGCGCTTCGTGGACCAAGGACAACACCGGTTTCTTCTACAGCCGCTATGACGCGCCGAATGAGGCAACCAAGCTGGCCGATATCAATTACTTCCAGAAACTGTATTTCCACAAGATCGGCACGCCGCAAAGCGACGATGTGCTCGTCTTCGACCGTCCCGACCAGAAGGAATGGGCGTTCGGCGGCAGCACCGTCAGCGACGACGGCAATTATTTGATCATCACGGCCACGCAGGGCACGGAACGCAAGAATCGCGTTTTTTATAAGGACTTGCGCCAGAAGAACGCCAAGGTCGTGGGCTTGCTGGAAGAGTTCGACGCATCGTACTCGTTCATCGACAATGACGGTCCCGTCTTCTTCTTCAAGACGGACAACAAGGCGCCAAAATCGCGCGTGATCGCCATCGATACGCGCAAACCTGCGCCCGCCGACTGGAAAGAGATCGTGCCGCAAAGCGCGGAAACCCTGGTCGCCGTCAACCTGATCAACAACCAGCTGGTGCTCGACTACTTGAAAGATGCGCAAACGCAAATCAAGATCGTCGATCTGAACGGCAAGCTGGTGCGCGAAGTGGCCTTGCCGGGCATCGGTTCGGCCGGCGGTTTCGCGGGCAAGCGTGGCGACACGGAAACGTTTTATTCGTTCACCAGCTTCACCACGCCGGCGACCATCTACCGCTACGACATGAAATCGGGCAAGAGCACGGTGTATCGCCAGCCAAAGGTCGATTTCGACCCGAACGCCTTTGAAACGCGCCAGCAATTCTTCACCAGCCGCGACGGCACCAAGGTGCCGATGTTCATCGTCTCGAAAAAAGGCATGAAGCTCGATGGCACGAACCCGACCTATCTGTACGGCTATGGCGGCTTCAATATTTCGCTCACGCCTAGCTTCTCCGTGGCGAATCTTGCCTGGGTGGAAATGGGCGGCGTCTACGTGATGGCCAACCTGCGCGGCGGCGGAGAATACGGCGAAGCGTGGCACCAGGCTGGCACCAAGCTGAACAAGCAAAACGTGTTCGACGATTTCATCGGCGCGGCGCAATGGCTGGTGGACAACAAGGTCACCTCGCCATCGAAGCTGGCGATCGGCGGCGGCAGCAATGGCGGCCTGCTGGTCGGTGCGGCCATGACGCAGCGTCCGGACCTGTTCGCCGCAGCGATTCCGCAGGTGGGCGTGCTCGACATGCTGCGTTTCCACAAGTTCACCGTGGGCTGGGGCTGGGTGCCTGACTACGGTTCGTCGGACGATGCCGAGCAATTCAAGGCGCTGGTGAAATACTCGCCGCTGCACAACCTGAAGGCGGGCGGCTGCTATCCGGCCACCATGATCACGACGGCCGACCATGACGACCGCGTCGTGCCGGCCCACAGCTTCAAGTTTGCCGCCGCTGCCCAGGCAGCGCAAGGCGGCCCGGCACCCGTGCTGATCCGCATCGACAGCAAGGCGGGCCATGGCGCCGGCAAGCCGACGACCAAGCAGATCGAAGAAGTGGCCGATCGCTGGGGCTTCCTCAGCCGTTCGCTGAAGATGACGCCGGCAGTGGCGGAGCCGGCCAAGGTGGCGGCGCAGTAAAACCAGGTAGGTCGGATTAGCGCGGCATCGCCGTGCGTAATCCGACACCACCTGTCATGTCAGCACGATGTCGGATTACGCGGCGTGCCGCCGCTAATCCGACCTACGCTGGCCTGCTTCCGTCATCCTCGCCAGCAGTCCCTCCCCGAACACCGCCTGAAACGGCAAATCCTTGCGCTGCGCGTAGCCGATGTAGCAATCGCACTTGAAGCGCGGGCAGCTGCGTTCCTGCAGCATGTCTTCCAGCGCATCCACGTACAGATTCCCCAGCCGCTCGGGCACGAAATGGCAGCGCGCCAGTTCGCCGTCGCCATCGACGGACAGCGACGCCTCGCCCGCCAGGCACGGTTTGCCGCGCGAGGGAGACGGGCGCCGGTTTTGCGCGAACCACGGATCGATGGCGTCCAGTTCGGCCAGGTCTTGTTCGCTGTAGTAGCCGGGGCCGCGGCGGTCATAGGCGTTCAGCCACAGATAGACATGGGCAGGCAGCGCTGCGCGCAGGGCGCGGATGGCGTCCAGGTGCTCGTTCATGGCGACCACGCCGACCGAATAGCGCACGCCCATGGCATCGAGCCGCGCGCAGCGGGCGAGAAAGCGGGCCAGGGTCGTCTGGTCCGGGTGGTAGGTGCACCACAGGCCGATTTTCTCCAGCCCGTCCATGTTCTCCAGCCAGTCCAGGGGGCCGGACAGATTCGTTTGCAGCGCCACCTGGCGCACGTGGGGCAGCGCCGCCAGTGTCTGCATCGCGCTCCGGTAGTGACGCCGCACCAGCGCTTCGCCCCACGGCGTGAACAGCACGCTGATGTTCCGGTCTTGCGCCGCCACCCAGCTGGTAAAGCGCGCCACTTCGCGCGCGTCGCGGGCCAGCGCGGCGCGGCTGTCGCGCTTCTTGGCGAACGGGCAGTAGCCGCAGGCGTAGTTGCAGCTGGCCAGCGTGCCCCGGTACAGCAGGGACAGCGCGCCCGCTTGCGCGAAACCCGGCGGCGCTGTCAGCACGCCTGGCCGCCTTCGGCCATCAGCGCGCGCACCGTATCGGATGCCAGCCAGGGGCCGATGGTGTCGGCGTAGCTGTAGCCCCGGTCATTCAGGCGCAGCAGCGGGCCGTCTTCTTCCACCAACTCCAGCGCGTGCAGCTCGGCCAGCTGCGGCAAATCTGCTTCGCAGCGGGAGCCGAAGCGCGCCGCGTAGGCGTCGCGGTCGAGGCCCGGTTCGGTCAGCAGCGACTGGATCACGTAGCGCCGGCGCTGTTCTTCGTCATCAAGCTGATAACCGTGTTCGGCCTGCGCAAAACGCGCTTCATCGAGTGCCAGGTAGTTGTCGATGATGTTGATGGTATCAAGCCGCGCCACCGCGTACTCGCTCGAATAATGCAGGCGCGACGTGTAGGAGCGGGCGCCCGCGCCCAGGCCCACCATGCCATCGTTCTGGCAGCAGTACGAAGGACCATTCTGTTCCGGCGCATGGGGGGCGCGGAACATGCGCATCGAGACCTGCTCGTAGCCCTGCGCGCGCAAATGGTCGCGCGCCGCCGCGTACAGGGCCAGACGGCTGTCGCCATCGCGCGCCAGCATGATGGGGTGGAGCGACTCCGCGCCCTGGCGGCGCGCCACTTTTCCAAGACCCGTCTGTTCGCGCACGTACAGCGGGTACAGATAGAGCTCCTCGGGCCGGAAGGCCAGCGCGCTGTCGATGGACGCGTGCAGGCTGGCGACGGTCTGTCCCGCGATACCGTAGATCAGGTCCAGGTTCAGGGTGGGAAAGCCGGCCGCGCGTATCAGGCCGATGGCGTGATGGACGGTGGCGTTTTGCTGGGGGCGGGCCAGTGCGCGCATTTCGCCGGCGGCAAAGCTCTGGATGCCCAGGCTGACGCGGTCGATGCCATGCGCGCGGCACACGGCCAGCCGTTCCGCCGTGATGGTTTCGGGCGAGGCCTCGATGCCGGCCGGCGTGTGCTGCAGGTCGATGCCGAGGATGTCGCGCGCGCCGCACAGCAGGGTGTCGAGCTGCGCGGGCGACAGATAGGTGGGCGTGCCGCCGCCCAGCGCGAAGCGGGCAAAGCGCCGTTCGCCCAGCGCGCCGTTGAGTGCGCGCATCTGCACCAGCACTTGCTGCACGTAGCGCTCGACCATGTCCGCGCTGGGGCGGGCCATGGCGAACAGGTTGCAAAAGCCGCAGCGCATCTCGCAGAACGGGATGTGGATGTAGGCGAAGAGGGCGGAGCGGTCCTGCTGCGCCCACAGTGGCGCCAGCGGCGCCGCCTGCGGCAAGGCGCGGTAGGCGGCCTTGTGCGGATACGAATAGGAATATGCCTGGTAGGGCGTGTGGCGCATGCGCTGCGCCAGGGTGCCCGGCTGTTCGGATGGATTCACGGTGCGGCTCCCTTGGAATGCGGTGGTAAAGAATCAATGAAAAAGTGCGCGTAAGGTACGTTCCACACGCTGTCGTGGGCGACCCTGTGGCCCCGGTAGCCGTCTTCGCCATACGCGCTGCCGTGATCCGAGCAGACGATGGCAAACGTGGGCGCGCGCGCGGCGCAGGCGGCGAACAGCGGCGCCAGCGCGCCATCGACATAGCGCAGGGCGGCAGCGTGGCTGTCGAGGTTGTCGGCGCGGCAGCCGGGCAGGTAGGCGCGGTTCGGCGTATGCAGCGCGCTGACATTGATGAACAGGAAGGTGCGCTGTGCGTTGTCGGCCAGCAGGCGGGTGGCCAGCGCCACCTGTTTTTCGGTCGAATGGCGGCCGGCCACGCCCATGCCCGCGCTCCAGTGGCTTTCCTGGAACAGCGAGGGCAGCACGGAGCCCAGCGCCGTCTGTTTGTTAAAGAAGCCCACGCCGCCGACGCAGATGGTGCGGTAGCCGCGCGCGGCCAGCGCGGCGGGAAGGTCGGCCTCTTCAAACGCAAAGGTATGCGGCGACGTCGTTTCGCTGCCCGCAAAGGCGGAAGCGAACAGGCGCGGATGGCGGCCCGGCGCGGCCGGCGTGGGCAGAAAGCCCGCGAAGAAGGCTTGGTGTGCCGCATAGGTAAACGTGGCGGGCGAGTGGCGCCGTTCCCAGCCGCCTGGCGGTAAAAAGCGCCCCAGCACGGGCAGTTCGCCCGCCTCGTACAGCGCTTGCGCGACGTCGTAGCGCAGGGTGTCGAGCGTGATGAAGACGATGTCGTGGCTGCCGACGACGGCGTGCATGTCGGGGATGGTCGGTGTTTCTTTAAGCATGGGCCAGTTGCGCCGTGTATGTATCGATGCCTTGCCACAGAAGGCCGGGCAGCAGGTCGCCGAAGGCGTTCGCCTCGAGCACGTGGGCCTGGCCGTGGCGCACCACGAGGTCGTAGCCCGTCACGTGGCTGGCCGGGAAGGCGCGGGCGGCCAGGGCTGCGGTGTCTTCCAGCGCGGCCAGATCGGCTGCGTTCAAGAGGCCGGACGCGTCGCCGCGCCGGTTGTCGAGGTGCAGATTCGTCATCATGCGGTCGCCGATGCGCGCCACGCGGTGCGCGGGCTGGCCCGCCACGGTCACGACTCTGAGGTCGTAATGGCTGTCGCCGCAGCGCGGTTTGTTCAGCCACGCCTCCGCGTACAGTTCCTGTGCGGCCAGCGCGTCGACGAGGGCCGCGATGTCGCCGGTGGTCTCGTAGCGCGCCATGCGCTTGACGTTGAACAGGCGCGTCCGGCCTTCCGCCCGCGACAAGGCGGCCGACGTGGTGGCTTGCTGGCGTCCGGCGCTGTTCCGACGGTAGGCGACGACGCCCGATGCGGACGAGCCGTAGCGCGGTTTTAAATAGAGGCGGTCCAGGTCGTGCTGGTGCAGCAGCGACTGCAGATGCTCGTAGCCGTGCACGGGCCCCAGCAAGGCAGGAATCGGCACGCCGTGCGCGGCCAGGTGGCGCTGGCACGCCAGCTTGTCCGTCATGCGGCTGATTTCGCCCGGCGCATTGAAGACGCGCGTTTGCGGCAGCTCAAGCAATTGCGCCGCGAGGGCAGTCATGGCGGAAGTAAAACCGGCAAACCAGGCATCCATGGCCAGCAGTTCGCCGTGTTCGGGCGCGGCGACCGGCGGACGCTCCAGCAGCCTGCAGCCCGCCTGCAGCAACAGCAAATGGGCGGCGGTATCGTCGCCGGGCGGTTCGATCTTCAGCAGGCCAGGCTGGCGTAATGCGTGCTCCAGCAGCGCGGGCTGCGCCAGCCAGTCGCGCCATTCCAGCACCTGCGCGGGCGGCAGGCGCAGTTGCGCGCGCGCCGCCTGCATCAGGCGCACGCGTTTGCTGCCCTGTGTCGCCAGCAGGGTGAGATGCGTGTGCAAAGAGTGAATTCGCTTATTCTCCGACGGCCACGTAACGGTAGCTTTCGCCGTCGTCCTCGTCCGCTTCCTGCGGGTCGTCCAGCACCACTTCGAAGGGCAGCGCCTTCAGTTTCGCCTGGTTTTCTTCCGAGATGTAATGGTGCGACAGGTCCAGGCGCTTCAGGTTGCCCAGCTGCGTGTGATTGAGCACGGCCACGGCGCCCAGGTCGCCGATGGTGCCCAGCGACAGGTCCAGCGTGTCGAGCTGCGCCACCAGCGGTTCCTCGGCCAGCCAGACGGCCAGGTCGTCGGCGATTTCCGCGTCGCGCAAGCCCAGGTATTTCAGCGTCGGCACGGTCAGCTGCGCCAGCACCTTGCGGTACAGGTCCACGTCGCCCGAGAAGCCATAGTCGTCCGTGCCCAGCCACAGTTCCAGGTGTTCCAGCTGCGGCATGCTCGATTGCGCCAGCGCTTCGGCGATCTTTTGATCGAGGCCGCCCGCTTCGATGGTGAAGCGGCGCAGGTGCTGGTGCGCGAACGGCTCGATGACGAGTTCATTGCCGCCGCGGATGCGCAGCTCTTCCAGCAGCGGGAAGGCATCGAGCAGGGGCTTGTAGCTGCCTTGCACGATCCACGAGATTTCGCATTCCTCGTAGGTCATGTCGCCGATGAACAGGGCGCGCAGCTTCGGCAACTGCGGCGCGTGGGCGATCAGCGCGGCCATCACCTCGTCGGCGCCCGATTCGTACGGGTCGCCCCACATGCCGATGATCAACGCTTCGAGCGCGCCCTTGTCGGCCTTGTCGAGGAAGCCCGCGATCAGTTCATCCATCTTGCGCTCGTCGTCGTATTCGAGCGACAGGCGGTAGACGATGCCGGGCGAGGCGTCGAACGGCAGGTCCGGGTCGTACTGGACGACTTTCTTGTCGTGGAAGGTGGTGGTGCTGTCGGAAATGGTCATCGCTGTGGCTCCGTGTAGGCGGTGGAGGCCTGGATGCCGCGCGCAGTGTGGCGGAGGGACGAGCCGGGATGTGCCGCGACGCTCTGCGAAGACATCCAGGCCTGGAAATCTTGTCTATACTAAAATCTTAGCATAGCCATATGGACATATTGCGCACTGCTGGCGGCGCCTACCTGTGGATGACTACGAGCAGGGCCTTGCCCTCGGTCTTGCCCAGGTTGCGTATCGTATGCGGCTGATCCGCCGGATAGCGCGCCGTGCCGCCATTCTTGACCTTTTTCTTCGCCGTACCCACTTCCAGCTCCAGGTTGCCGTGGATCACCGTCAAATGCTCGGTGGTGCCCGGGTCGTGCGGCTGCGAGGCCAGTTCGCCACCGGGCGCCAGGGTCACTTCATACCATTCGTATTTGCCAGCCAGTTCCATCGGCCCCAGGATGCGCAGCACGTAGCCAGCGTGGTCGCCGGGCAGGGTGGGGGTTTCGTGGGCATCCGTGATGCGGATGGTTTCGACGGCTTTTTCCGCGCTCGACAGCAATTCGCCGATCTGCACGCCCAGGGCGTTGGCCAGGCGCCACGTGATGGCGATGGTGGGATTGGCTTTTTCGCGCTCGATCTGAGACAGCATGGACTTCGAGACGCCCGCGATGCGCGACAAATCCTCGAGTGTCAGGCCGCGCGCCAGGCGCAGCCGTTGCAGGGTGGCACCCACTTCAGGGGGAGAATTGGTCGAAACGCTGGTTTTCATCGGCAGGTGGCTTGCAAAGTTCAAAAGGCTTGGGTAATATCCACTATATTGAATTTTGGTTCGAAATAGTGGATTTTGAAGGAAATCACGGAAACGTGTAGACTTCAAACAGCGCTTCACGGTACAGCATACCGCGCGCACCGGTCAAGCGACGGCTTTTCCCCTATGGCGGCCAATACAACACGCATACAACAGGGACACACAAGGATCATCATGAGCGAGCAAGCGAAGAACACCTTTTTCAGCGGTCTGCAACAGAATCTCGATCAACTGCGCCAGCAGGGCTTGTACAAGCCCGAGCGCGTGATCGCCTCGCGCCAGGGCGCTGAAGTGGTGTGCGACGATGGCCGTACCCTGATCAATATGTGTGCGAATAACTACCTGGGCCTGTCCGGCGACCTGCAGACGCAGGAAGCGTCTATTGCCGCCACGCAAAAATACGGCTACGGCCTTTCGTCCGTGCGCTTTATCTGCGGCACGCAAACCGTACATAAAGAACTGGAACAGGCGATTTCGGCCTTCCTGGGCACCGAGGACACGATTTTGTACGCGGCCGCCTTCGACGCCAACGGCGGCGTGTTCGAGCCCCTGTTCGATGAAAACGACGCCATTATCTCGGATGCGCTGAACCACGCTTCCATCATCGACGGCATCCGCCTGTGCAAGGCCGGCCGCTACCGGTATGCGCACAACGACATGGCCGACCTGGAAGTGCAGCTGCAAGCGGCGATTGCCGCCGGCAAGCGCCATAAAGTCATCGTCACGGACGGCGTCTTCTCGATGGATGGCACGATTGCGCAACTCGACAAGATCTGCGACCTGGCCGACAAGTATGGCGCGCTGGTGATGATCGACGAATGCCACGCTTCCGGCTTCATGGGCGCGACGGGCCGTGGCACGCACGAGCACCACAATGTGATGGGCCGCATCGACATCATCACGGGCACCCTGGGCAAGGCCCTGGGCGGCGCCATGGGCGGCTTTACCTCGGCGCGCAAGGAAGTCATCGACACCCTGCGCCAGAAATCGCGCCCCTACCTGTTCTCGAACACCCTGGCGCCTTCGATCGCCGGCGCTTCGCTGTCGGTGCTGGAGCGCCTGGCCAAGTCGACGGAACTGCGCGACCGCCTGCATGACAACACGGCGTTCTTCCGCAGCGAGATCGAACGCATCGGCTTTACCATCAAGCCGGGCACCCATCCGGTGGTTCCCGTGATGCTGTTCGACGCGCCCGTGGCACAGAAATTCGCCGCCCGCCTGTATGAACTGGGCGTGCTGGTGACGGGCTTCTTCTACCCGGTCGTGCCGATGGGCCAGGCCAGGGTGCGCGTGCAGCTGTCCGCCGCGCATACCCGCGAGCAGCTGGTGCAGGTGCTGGCCGCCTTCGAACAGGCCGGCAAGGAACTGGGTCTGCTGACCACCACTACCACGACCAATTAACAAGAATTCAGGAAAATAGCATGGAACGCATCTTAGTCATTGGCGCAAACGGCCAAATCGGTAGTGAACTGGTTGGCGCGCTGGCGCAGCAGCACGGCCCGGACAACGTCATCGCCAGCGACATCGGCACGAACAATCTGTACCAGGCCAAGCGCTACGCGCAGCTGAATGTGCTGGACAAGGACGGCCTGGCGAAAATCATCGCCGACGAGAACATCACCCAGGTGTACCAGTTGGCGGCCATGCTGTCGGCCACGGGCGAAGCGGCCCCGTTGAAGGCGTGGAGCCTGAACATGGATGGCTTGCTCAATATCCTGGAACTGGCGCGCGAGCGGGGCGAAGCGGGCAAGCCGCTGCGCATCTTCTGGCCATCGTCGATCGCCGCCTTCGGCCCGAACACGCCGCAGGTGAACACCCCGCAAATGACGGTGATGGACCCGACCTCGATGTACGGCATCAGCAAGCTGGCCGGCGAGCGCCTGTGCGAGTACTACTTCAACAAGTATGGCGTGGACGTGCGCAGCATCCGCTACCCTGGCATCATCAGCTACAAGTCGCCTCCGGGCGGCGGCACCACCGATTACGCGATCGCCATCTTCCATGCGGCCTTGCGCGGCGAGCGCTATGACTGCTTCCTCGATGCGAACACCACGCTGCCGATGATCTACATGCCCGACGCCATCCGCGCCACCATCGAACTGATGGACGCGCCGGCGGCATCGATCAAGATCCGTTCGTCCTACAATGTGGCGGGCGTGTCATTCAACCCCGAGCAGCTGGCGAAAGCCATCGTGCGCATGGTCCCCGATTTCAAGATCAGCTACAAGCCGGACAGCCGCCAGGCCATCGCCGACAGCTGGCCGCAAAGCCTGGACGACAGCAAGGCCAGCGCGGACTGGGGCTGGAAGGCGCAGATCGGCGTCGAGCAGATGGTCACGGATATGCTGGCCAATGTCGATGCGGGGCAGGCGGCCAAGGCGGCCTGAATTCAGCACCGGCATTTATAAAAACATACTATATAAAGAGACACTACATGGATATGAGCGTATTTGACCTGTTCAAGATCGGCATCGGGCCGTCGAGTTCCCACACGGTGGGGCCGATGGTGGCGGCGCGGCGTTTTCTGGTCGAATACGGTCCGCTGGACCAGGTGGTGGGTGTCGAGGCGGCCCTGTATGGCTCGCTGGCGCTGACGGGCGTGGGCCATGCCACGGACAAGGCCGTCATTCTTGGCTTGATGGGCGAAACGCCGCAGGATGTGGCACCCGACGAAGTCGACAGCAAGCTGGCCGCCATCGAGGCGGCCGGAGAAATCGCGCTGCTGGGCACGCACGTGGTGCCGTTCACCGCCGCCACGGGTCTGGTCTGGCACAAGAGCGAATCGCTGCCCGAGCACCCGAACGGCATGCGCTTTACGTTGAAGCTGGCGGACGGCAGCCGCGTCGACAAGGTGTATTACTCGATCGGCGGCGGCTTTATCCGCGAGGCCGGAGAAGCTCAAACCTCGGCCCAGGCCGAAGCCGCCGTGGGATCGGCCGCTGCTGCCCGCGTCGTCTTCCCCTTCGATACCATGGAGCAGTTGCTGGCGCATGGCGTGGAAAGCGGCCTGTCGATCCCTGAAATGCTGCGCGCGAACGAGTGCGTCAAGCGCAGCGACGAGGAATTGAACGCGGGCCTGGACCGCATCTGGCACGTCATGCGCGACTGCATCGCGCACGGGCTGGAAACGACGGGCAACCTGCCGGGCGGCTTGAACGTCAAGCGCCGCGCCGCCAAACTATGGCGATTGGCGCAGGAGGCGAAGGCGTCGGACAACCGCGCCAACGACTTGCCGCACGACGCCGTGCACCTGGTCAGCCTGTACGCGATGGCCGTCAACGAGGAAAACGCGGCCGGCGGGCGCGTGGTGACGGCGCCGACCAATGGCGCCGCCGGCATCATCCCGGCCGTGCTGCGCTACTATGCGCAGGATTGCCGCCCCAGCGATCCCGTCGGCGGCGTGCGCCGCTTCATGCTGACGGCAGCGGCCATCGGCATGCTGTGCAAACGCAATGCCTCGATCTCGGGCGCCGAAGTGGGTTGCCAGGGCGAAGTGGGCGTGGCCTGCGCCATGGCGGCGGCCGGCCTGGTGGCGGCTTTGGGCGGCACGAATGAGCAGATCGAAAACGCGGCCGAAATCGGCATCGAACACCACCTGGGCATGACGTGCGACCCCATCGGCGGCCTGGTGCAGATCCCGTGCATCGAACGCAACGGCATGGGCGCCGTGAAAGCGATCACGGCCGCCTCGCTGGCGCTGAAGGGCGACGGCACGCACTTCGTCAGCCTCGACGAAGTCATCGAAACCATGCGCCAGACGGGCGCGGACATGCAGGACAAGTACAAGGAAACGTCCTTGGGCGGCCTGGCCGTTCACGTGATTACCGTCAATCACGCGGCTTGTTGAGGACGACGCGATAAACCTACTGCGCAGCCCACTCTCGCGTCGGCGTTGCTCGCTGTACCCTGGTACAGCTGCGCTACTTAACGCGATATCGGGCTTGCTCGCTACGGTTTCTCGCGCCGCCGCGACGTCCCGTGCGATTCCTTAAAATCGTGTCGTCGGCGTAGGTCGGCTTAGCCCGCAGGGCGTAAGCCGACATCCTCCCCACAGCCAATAAGCTCACTCCTCCTCAAACAACTGCTCCAGCCTCCGCGGGTAGTGATTCAAGAAATCGCGCGTCACGGCATAGTGTTCCGTGTCTTCATACGCCACTTCATGGATGCCGCCGCCCGTAAACATCAGGATTTTCGCATTCGGGTAGGCAAGCAGAATCGGCGAGTGGGTGGCGATGATCAGCTGCGAGTCGTCCTGCACCAGCTGGTGGATCACCGATAATGCCGCCATCTGGCGGCTGGGCGAGAGGGCCGCCTCGGGTTCGTCCAGCAGATACAGTCCCTTGCCCCGCAGCTTGTTGATCAGGGTCGCCATGAACGCTTCGCCGTGCGATTGCGCGTGCAGCGACGTGCCGCCGTAGCTGCCCAGGTATTCGGGCATCTCGTCCATATAGGTGGCGACGTTGAAAAAACTTTCGGCGCGCAAAAAATAACTGTCGTCCGGTTTCTTGTAGCTCTTGCTCAGGCGCAAGTGTGCGTGCAAGCCCGATTCCTCGTCCGAGGGCAGGGCGATGCGCACGTTGCGCGTGCCGCCATCCTTGCCGAAGCCCAGCCCCACGGCCAGCGCCTCGAGCATGGTCGACTTGCCGCTGCCATTTTCGCCCACGAAGAACGTCACGTCGGGGTGGAAGTCCATGTGCACGAAGTCGCGGATGGCGGGGATGGTGAACGGATAGTGATCAAGGTCGACGATGGCGTCGTGGCGCAGCGCGGCGCTTTGCAGATACGGTTTTTTACTCAGCGACATGACCGCTTCCATGAATGGCCGCAATGCGGCCGACAAATACGAGTGTGGCGCAAATCAGGCGCATGCGCCAGTACGCGTGCCCATCTTTATGCGGGGCGTTGATCTCGCCATAAGAAATTTCCAAAATGCAATGTTTTTTCCTGTGCCTGGCGCTGCTGTTTGACAACAGGGACGGGGGCCAGGACGGCTGCGTGCGCATGCGATTCGCCTTGGGGGGCGGCTGGCACTATAATATCCGCTGCCATTCATGATAAACCGCACTCAGCTCAACTGGACTCTTCAAATCTATGCATTACGTGTCTACCCGCGCTGACAAAGCGCCACTGAATCCGCAGCAATTCTCCGACATCCTCCTGGGCGGCCTGGCCCCCGATGGCGGACTGTATCTCCCTGAACACTACCCGCAAGTCACTGGTGCCGAGCTCAATGCCTGGCGCACATTGTCGTATGCCGACCTGGCCTACGAAATCCTGAAGAAGTTCGCCACCGATATCCCGGCCGCGGACCTGAAGGCATTGACGGCGAAAACCTATACCAAGGCAGTCTACAAGAACGCCCGCGCCGGCGAAAACGCGGCCGACATCACGCCGCTGCGCGTGCTCGAAGAAAATGTCGTCAAGGGCGGATCGACCACGCTGATGCTGCAGGCGCTGTCGAACGGCCCGACCCTGGCCTTCAAGGACATGGCCATGCAGCTGCTTGGCAACCTGTTCGAATACACCCTGGCCAAGCACGACGCCGAACTCAATATCTTCGGCGCCACCTCGGGCGACACGGGCAGCGCGGCCGAATACGCGATGCGCGGCAAGAAGGGCATCCGCGTCTTCATGCTGTCGCCGCACAAGAAAATGAGCGCCTTCCAGACGGCGCAGATGTTCAGCCTGCAAGACCCGAACATCTACAACATCGCTGTCGAAGGCGTGTTCGACGATTGCCAGGACATGGTGAAAGCCGTGTCGAACGACCTGCCGTTCAAGGCCAGGCAGAAGATCGGCACCGTCAACTCCATCAACTGGGCGCGCGTCGTGGCGCAGGTCGTGTACTACTTCCGCGGCTACCTGGCGGCCACCACCAGCAATGAGCAAAAAGTGTCGTTCACGGTGCCGTCTGGCAACTTCGGCAATATCTGCGCCGGCCATATCGCCCGCATGATGGGGCTGCCCATCTCGAAACTGGTGGCCGCGACGAATGAAAACGACGTGCTCGACGAATTCTTCCGCACGGGCGTCTACCGCGTGCGCAAGTCGGCCGAAACGTACCACACGAGCAGCCCGTCGATGGATATCTCGAAAGCGTCGAACTTCGAGCGCTTCGTCTACGACCTGGTGGGCCGCGACAGCGACCGCGTGCGCGCCCTGTTCACGAAAGTGGAAACGCATGGCGGCTTCGATTTGTCCGGCAAGCCTGGCAGCGATGGCGACGAATTCAAGCTGGTGGCCAAATACGGCTTCAAGTCAGGCAAGTCCACGCACCAGGACCGCCTCGACACCATCCGCGACGTGGCCGACGACTACGGCATCACCATCGACACGCACACGGCCGATGGCATCAAGGTGGCGCGCGAGCACTTGGAGCCGAACGTGCCGATGATCGTGCTGGAAACCGCGCTGGCGGCCAAGTTCAACGAAACCATCCTCGAAGCGCTGGGCGTGGACGCGGAACGGCCAAACGGCTTCGAAAACATCGAGGATTTGCCGCAGAAGTTCGTTGTGATGGGCACGGACGTGGAAAAAATGAAGGCGTACATCGCCGCCAATACGGGCTTGTGATGACAGACGCCAGCACTGTACGCAAACCGATGCTGTCGGTGGCCGAGGCGCAAGCCTTCATGCTGGGCGCGGCGCGCCCGGTGACCGAGGTGGAACTGGTCGACACCATGCGCGCCAACGGCCGCGTGCTGGCCACGGCGCAGACGTCGACCCTGAACGTGCCCGAACGCGACAACACGCAGATGGATGGCTACGCCGTACGCGCCAGCGACTGCGCCAGCGGCGCGGCCAGCTTGCCCGTGTCGCAGCGCATCGCGGCCGGTCACGTGGGCCAGCCCTTGCAGCAGGGGACGGCGGCGCGCATCTTCACGGGCGCCTTGCTCCCGGACGGCGCCGATTGCGTGGTGATGCAGGAGCAGTGCACGGTGCTTGACGGCGTGGTGACGGTCAACCACGTGCCGCACGCGGGCGAATGGGTGCGCCGCCAGGGCGAGGATATCCGCGCCGGCGGCGAAATCCTCGGCGCGGGCCGCCGCCTGCGCAGCCAGGAAATGGGTCTGGCCGCTTCGGTGGGCCTGGCGCAGTTGCCGGTGCTGCGCAAGCTGCGCGTGGCCGTGTTTTTCACGGGCGACGAACTGGCCATGCCGGGCGAGCCTTTGGCGCCGGGCGCCGTCTACAATTCGAACCGTTTTACCTTGCGCGGCCTGCTGGAAAACCTCGGCTGCGAGATCACGGACCTGGGCATCGTGCCCGACAGCCTGGAGGCGACGCGCGCCGTGCTGCGCCAAGCGGCGCAGGGCAATGACCTGATCATCACCTCGGGCGGCGTGTCCGTGGGCGAGGAAGACCATATCAAGCCGGCCGTGGAAGCGGAAGGGCGGCTGAACATGTGGCAGATCGCCGTCAAGCCAGGCAAGCCGCTGGCGTTTGGCGAAGTGCGGGATGCGTTCTTTGTCGGCTTGCCCGGCAATCCCGTCTCCAGCTTCGTCACATTTTTACTGTTCGTGCGTCCCTTTATTTTGCGCCTGCAGGGCGTGGCGGGCAGTCTGGCGCCGCGCAGCTACAGGCTGCCGGCAGCGTTCGAGCGCCTGAAGGCGGACAAGCGCAACGAGTTCCTGCGCGCCAAAGTCAATGATGACGGCGAGCTGGAACTGTTCGCCAACCAGAGTTCGGGCGTGCTGACGTCCACCGTGTGGGGCGACGGCTTGATCGATTGCCCGCCGGGGCTGTCGATTGCGCGCGGCGACATGCTGCGTTTTATCCCGTTTAACGAATTGCTGTACTAAGGAAGTATCGATGAAGATCAATCTGCGATTTTTTGCCAGCGTGCGCGAGCTGGTGGGCACGGGCCAGGAAGTACTGGAAGTAGCCGGGCCGCTGACGGTGGGCGAGGTGAGAACCCTGCTGATCGGCCGCGGCGGCAACTGGGAATACGCGCTGGCGCAGGGCCGCGCCCTGCGCACGGCGCATAATCAGGTGATGTGCGATGCCGATACCGTGATCGGCGAAGGCGACGAAGTGGCGTTCTTCCCGCCCGTGACGGGCGGCTGATCCCGCTTTTCAAACAAGACGGCCACTTCATCGAAGTGGCCGTTTTTTCATGACGACCTGGTTTTTGGCTTGTCACCGCTGCACGCGGCGCAGGCGACGGCCTTTCGGTAGCGCCAGTACTTCGAGCCGATGAAGATGGCCGACGCCACCAGCGACCAGGCAAGTGCACCCAGCAAGGTGGTCATGCTGGTGTTGCCCTTGCTGTAATCGACCACCGTCAGGATGGTGAATAAGATCGAACTGGCCAGCAAATAGCGGGAAATCCAGAATCCTGCGCCCATGTGTTTCTCCTCTTGTCGTCGCGTTGTCTCGTGAAGTCGAAGCGCTGATCGTGCAGCATCTGCGCGCAGTATGCATCATTTTTCGGCATTCTTGCCATCGGCCGGCCTTATCTCGACTAAAATGCCGGGGTTTTCACCGTCTTCCCCGCTTGCCATGACCCATTCCAGCCTTCCTCCCTTCCACATCGCCGTCATTGGCGGCGGTCCCGCCGGCCTGATGGCCGCCCAGGCGGCCACCGACCAGGGAGCCAGGGTGGAACTGTTCGACGCCATGCCGTCCGTCGGCCGCAAATTCCTGCTGGCGGGGCGCGGCGGCATGAATATCACGCATGCGGAAGACTACCAGTCCTTCGTCTCGCGCTACGGCAGGCCGGCGCGCTGGATCAAGCCGGCGCTGGACCAGTTCGGCCCGCAAAAGGTGCGCGACTGGGTACACAGCCTGGGCGTCGACACCTTTGTAGGCTCCTCGAACCGCGTCTTCCCTACCGACATGAAGGCGGCGCCCTTGCTGCGCGCCTGGCTGCACCGCCTGCGCGAAGCGGGCGTGCAATTTCACATGCGCCACCGCTGGACGGGCTGGCGCGACGGCCAGCTGGCCTTTGCCACGCCGGACGGCGAACGCCTGTGCTCCTTCGACGCCGTGATCCTGGCGCTCGGTGGCGGCAGCTGGGCGCGGCTCGGTTCCGACGGCGCCTGGGTACCGCTGCTGCAAGGGCAGGGCGTGGCCGTGGCGCCTCTGGTGCCGGCCAATTGCGGCTTCGACGTGGACTGGAGCGAGCATTTCAGCAGCCGCCATGCTGGCGAACCGCTGGCGACGGTGGCCATCTCGGCGCGCGACATCGAGGACTGCATGATCAAGCGCCAGGGCCAGTTCGTCATCACCGCGGGCGGCGTCGAGGGCAGCCTGATCTATGCCTTGTCGGCCGCGCTGCGCGAGCAGATCGCGCGCGACGGCAGCACCACCATCTGGCTGGACCTGGCGCCCGACCACACGCATGAACGCGTGTTCGAGGAAGTGACGCGCCCGCGCGGTTCCCGCTCCATGTCCAGCCACCTGAACAGCCGTCTGGGCATCAAGGGCGTGAAATCGGGCTTGCTGCGCGAATGCCTGAGCGCGGCCGACTTTACCGACGAGGCCAGGCTGGCGGCCGCCATCAAGCTGCTGCCCGTCACGCTCAAGCGTGCGCGCCCCATCGATGAAGCCATCAGCAGCGCCGGTGGCGTGGACTTCGACTGCATCGACGGCAGCATGCTGCGCGCCATGCCGGGCGTGTTCGTGGCGGGGGAAATGCTGGACTGGGAAGCGCCGACGGGCGGCTACCTGCTGACGGCCTGCCTGGCGCAAGGCAAGGCGGCTGGCGAGCAGGCAGTGGCGTGGCTGGAAGGGAATTTTTGAAATTACAACAGCATTTGATCGTTAGCGCCACGACGCTGCTCACAATCGTAGCGAGCGGCCCCGAGTTGTGGCTGAGAAGTGCAGCTGTACTCTAGTACAGCGAGCATCGCCAGCCGCAAATCGCGCCGCGCAGTAGATTGTGAACTGCGTCATCATCAATGCCAGATGATGTCGCCGGAACCGCTCTTTTGCGCATCGCGCTGGCGCGGGTTGCCATGAACGTGGATGTCGCCGCTGCCGCGCAGGGTCAGGTTGGCGGCGTCGCGCACGAAGACGGTGCTCTGGCCTGAGCCTTGCAGGCTGACGCTGGCCTTGTCGGCGGCCAGGTGCTCGGCATCGATATCGCCTGAGCCGCTCAGGTCGGCACGCAGGAATTTCGTGTTGCCGCTGGCGGCGATGCGCCCGGAACCCACCATTTCCAGCACCACGCTGTCGCTGTTGCCGCCGTTGATGTCCAGGTCGCCGCTGCCGTTGACGGTCGCTTGCACCTGCTTGTAGCGGCCCGTGAAGCTGACGTCGCCCGAGCCCATGACTTCCAGGATAAAACTGTCGCCGGAAAAGCCCGTGATCTTGGTGTCGCCATTGCCATGCACTTCGACACGCACGAGGGCCGGCAGCACCAGTTCCACCTGCAGCGGCTGGCGATGGTGGAACAGCATGCCTTTCGGGCCGATATGCAGGGTCGTGCCATCGGCCGTCGTGTCGACGTTCGACAGCAGCCGCTGCTCGCCGCTCACCTTCATCGATGGCGTGGCGCCGCGGCGCAGCACGAGGTCGATGGGGCCGGCCAGGTCGATGCTGGTGATATTGGCGGCAATCGGGCGCGTTTCGCTGCGTACGGCGCGCCCGGCAGCGCTGCTGGGGTTGCTGATTCCCTTGGCGCGCAGCGCCGCATACGACATGGCGATCAGGACCAGGGCCAGCAGGAACATGGACAGGCCGACTTTGAATAAGCGTTTCATGGCAGCCTTTCTAGTGACCTTTGAGGAGGGAAACATTCATCGCGACATAGCGCTTGATGCCGATCAAGGTATAGCGCGTGACGACCAGACTGAGCAGGAAGATGGCGATGCCGCCGAGCAGCATACCCATGCCGAAGATGGTTTGCGTGGTGCGCGCATCGCGGTCCATATCGGTGGAGATGCGTATGCCGCCGCCGGCCAGCGCTTCGGCCCGCTCCATCATGCGCGACGACGCGCCCGGCGCCTCGGGCTCGGCTTTGACGGGACCGGGCAGGTGGTCGATTTCGATGCCCGCGTCGCCGATGGTGATGCGCGTTTCGCGCCGCTCGCCGCCTTCGCCGCCATCATCGTCATGGATGAAGACGTGGCGCAGCGGGCCGTCGAGCACCAGTTCGTTGGCACCGGACAGGCCGCTGGCCGTGATGGCGATGCCGGCCAGGTAAAAGCTCAGACCGACGGCATACAGGGCGGCCAGCAAGGCCGCGTACACGGCGGCAGGCACGACCATGAACAGGTTGAAGATGGCCAGGCCCACCAGCGAGACGAGCAGGCGCAGCAGGTTGACGGGGGTTTTCTTTTGTTCGAAGGCCTGGCGGTGGGTGCTGCTGCGCAAGGTGAGGGCGATCTTTTTCGGGTCGCCCAGTTCGTCGGCGATCTCGTGTTCGCTGCGGCCGGCCGCCGCCCCTTCGATGAAGGTCTGTTCGTAATAGTCCATGGTCTTGGCCACCAGGTCCGGCGGCAAGCCTGCCAGCGCGCGCCGCAGCGCCTCGAGATAATCTTGCTTGTTCATCATATTCTTCCTGTCCGTCCGCTTCGCCGCTTCATCCCACTGTCGGCAGCAGCATGCTTGCCTGGCTCAGCAGTAATGGCGCATGTGGCGCCTGCTGTCCGTGGATGACGATCAGGGTGGCCAGCGCCACGCAAGCGAGCAGCGCCACGGCTTTCAAGCTGTTTTTCAAGTGCAAGGTGGTGTGCATGGTATTCCCCGTGGCATGGCCGTTGTCGATGATCGGACTGTACCCAAGCGCACGCGGGTGCACCAGCACGGTGCGACAGAATGCAATTTCGCGGGGGCGAGCGACGCCAGGGAAGGATGCACCGTCAAGTCTGTTTTGCCGCCTTGCCCGTGTTCGCCATCCTGGCCGCCGCCACGCCGCTGCGCACGGCCGCCTCGATGGTGGCCGGATAGTCTTGCGTCCGGTCATCATTGGCCGTGTAGTCGCCGGCCAGCAGCAAGCCCGGCATGCCGCTGGCGTTGCCGGGACGCCGCAGTTCCGGCGTGCAGGCAAAGGTGGCGCGCTTTTCCGTGATCAGCTGGGTCCAGGCGGGCTGCGCCAGTTCCGGGCGCTGCAGCACCTGCGCCAACTGCGCGGCGATCGCCTGCGCCAGCGGCCCATGGCCTTGCTCGGCGGCAGGGCCGGAGGCGCTGATGACGACGGCCAGCAAGCCTGCCTGATTCGCGTCAAGCTGGCCCCGGTCGAAGACGAACTGGCCCCAGTGCTGGCGCTCTGGCGCATCGACGAGGGCGTAGAACGGCAAGTCCAGGCGCACCGAGGCGTCGTATTGCAGGTAGCAGGTACTGATGGCTTCCGGCGTGAACGCCTGCATGCGGTCAATCGCATCGGCCAGGCGCGCGTCCTGCACGGCTTGCAGCAGGCCGGCCGCTTGCACGGACGAGGTGGCCACGATGACGCCGTCGTAGGTGTCGGTCTCATCGAGCTGCCAGCGGCCATCGGGCAAGGCGTGCAAGGCGGCCACCTTGGTGCCCGTGCGCACTGCGCCGCCATGCTGTTCCACGTAGCGGGCGGCCGCGTCAGGCAACAGGGCGGAGAGGTCCGCCTTCGGGATCAGCATGTCGGAGGCGCGGCGCCGGCTCGCGCCCAGGCTGTCGCGCAGCACGTTGATGAAGACGCGCGCCGAGGCCCGCTCGGGCGGGGTATTCAAGGCTGCCAGGCACAGCGGGTGCCACATCAGGCGGTTCAAGGTGTCCGTCTGGTCGAAGCGCTGCAGCAATTCGCTGACGGTGCAATCGTTGTACAACTGCCAGCCCATCCACCGCATGGCGGTGGAAAAACGCATCAGGGACAGCTTGTCGGCACGCAACAGTCCTTTGGCGCGCAGCAGGGCCCACGCCAGGTGCAGCGGTGCGGGCAGGCGCGGCGCGATGAAATCCATGCCTTTGGTGCCGGGCGGATAGCGCATCTGCAGGGGCTGGGTGAGGATCAGTTCGGCAGGGTCCTGTCCCGCGAGCTTGATCAGGCGCAAGGTTTCCGTGTACGCGCCCAGCAGGATGTGCTGGCCGTTGTCGAGCACCGTCTTTTCCCGTTCGACCCGGCGCGCGCGCCCGCCCAGGATGCGCGCGGCCTCGTAGACGGTCACCGTGTGGCCGGCGCGCGCCAGTTCCATGGCTGCCGCGCAGCCGGCCCAGCCGGCGCCGATGACGGCGTAGCGCTGCTTCACGCTACTCTCAGCCACGAACCCAGGTCTTCCAGGCCAGCCACAGTTTGCGGATCGGCGTGAGCGAGATGCGCTGTTTCAGCACGTGGTATCCGTCGCGCTCGACTTCATTGAGCAGGGTGCGGTAGATGGCGGCCATGATCAGGCCTGGGCGCTGGGCGCGGCGGTCTTCGGCCGGCAGCAGGGCGAAGGCTTCGTCGTAGGATTGTTGCGCGCGCGCCACCTGGAAGCGCATGAGGTTTTCGAAGTTTTCGCTGTGGCGCGCATTCAGCAGGTCGGCCGCCGTCACATTGAATTGCTGCAACTCGCTGATCGGCAGGTAGATGCGCCCCTTGCGCGCATCCTCGCCCACGTCGCGGATGATGTTGGTCAGCTGGAAGGCATGGCCCAGCTTTTCCGCGTACAGCAGGGTTTCCGGGCGGGTCGCGCCAAAGATGCTGGCCGACAAGATGCCGACCACGCTGGCCACGTGCCAGCAATAGCGGCTCATGGCCTGGTAATCGAGGTAGCGGGTCTGGTTCAAGTCCATTTCCATGCCGTCGATGATGGCCTGCAAATGCTTTTCTTCCAGTTGATACATGTCCAGGTGCGGCTGCAGCGCGCGCATCACGGGATGCGTGGGATTGCCCTCGTACATGGCCTTGACTTCCTTGCGCCACCACACCAGCTTGGTGCGTGCCACGGCTTCGTCCGTGCACTCGTCGACCGTATCATCGACTTCGCGGCAGAACGCGTACAGGGCCGTGATGGCCTTGCGGCGTTCGGCCGGCAGGAACAGGAAGCTGTAGTAGAAGCTGGAGCCGCTCTGGGCGGCCTTTTGTTGGCAGTATTCGTCGGGAGACATAGTCAAAAGAGCAAGGGTTGCAGATCGAAGCCGCTATTCTATCGTCTTACAGAGTAGGCGACGGGGGAAAAGCCGTTTTTACTTGTGTCTCTTGATGCAGGCTTTTGCGCGACATGCGCAGGGCGCGCCAGAAAATGATCAGCCAGTCCCGTTTCTCCAGCTTGGGACGGCGCCGGAACACGTCGTAGTTGACGGCTTCGATGCATTCCAGAATGCGCAAGCCCCCTTGCACCACCAGGCGCAGTTCCCAGCCGATGCGTCCGCGCAAACGCAGGGCCAGCGGCGCGCCCGACAGCATCAGGGCGCGCGTGCGGGCCACTTCGAAACGCATCAGGGCGCTCCACTTGCCGTGCGCCTCGGGCCGCTCGAAGGCGGCGGCGGAGACGGCAAAGCGGCTCAGGTCTTCCATCGGCAGGTAGATGCGCTCCTTTTGCTGGTCGATGGCGACGTCTTGCAAGAAATTAATTAGTTGCAAAGCTGAACATATCGCATCGGAATCGCGTACATTCTGTTCATCGGCCGCACCGTACAGGTGCAGCATCAGCAACCCCACGGGGTTGGCGGAGCGGGCGCAGTAATCGAGCACGTCGTCGTAGCTGGCATAGCGCGTCGTTTCCACGTCTTGCTTGAAGGCGGACAACAGATCGTAGAACGGCTTGAGCGGCAACTGATGTTTGGCGATGACGGCGGCCAGGCGTTCGAACATGGCGGCGTTCTCGCCGGCATGGCCTTCCTCGCGGGCGATGCGGCCCAGCGCCTCTTCGTAGGCGTGTAGAAAGGCCAGGCGTTCGGCCGGCGTGGCGTCGCCTTCATCGGCCAGGTCGTCGGCGCTGCGGGCGAAGGCATAGATGGCTTCGACGGCGGGCACCAGGCGGCGCGGCAGTAAAAATGATGCAACAGGAAAATTTTCGTAATGGTCTACAGGCATTGAACAGCTTCTCTAGTCTTGCGTTTGTCCGGCACGTCCGCAAACGCTGGAATGTGGCCGGACGTTGTACGTCTCAAGATTAATGACGCAAAAGTCACTAAAAACTTTTACGCACGATTATAATTAATAACCAGAAAGTCATTAGGGAAAAATCGCTTCCCGCCATGACCAAGCTGATATTGTCACAAATTTAAGGATATCGCGTGCGAAAAAGTTTGGCTTGGCCCAAAGGGCAAGCAAAAAGTTTCTCCGCATAAAAATATTGCAGCCCGCATAGTAAAGGAAAATACCTTGTTTGCCCTGAAAACCCTGCGCCGCGAGACCGGCGCACCCGCACTTCCCGCCCTGCGGCTGATTGCCGCCGCCGCCCTGGCGCTGACCCTGGCGGCCTGTTCCAAGCCTGCCGTCAAGGTGGAAGACGTGCGCCCCGTGCGTGCTATCGTGTTGTCTAGCAGTAATGTTGACGTGAGTGCCGAGCTGTCGGGCGAGGTCGTGCCCCGCGTCGTGTCGCAGCTGGGTTTCCGCGTGGGCGGCAAGATCGTCGCGCGCAAGGTCGATGTGGGCGCCAGCGTGAAGAAGGGGCAAGTGCTGATGCAGCTCGACCCCGCCGACTTGCAGCTGTCGCAGGCGCAGGCCAAGGCCTCGCTGGTGAGCGCGGAAACGAACCGCGACCTGGCGCGCGCGGAATTGAAGCGCTACCAGGACTTGCGCGAGAAAAATTTCGTCAGCCAGGCTGTGCTCGATGGCAAGGACGCCACCTACAAGGCGGCGCAGGCGAACGTGGAAGCGGCGCAAGCCCTGTACCGGGGCCAGGCGAACCAGTCCGGCTATGCCAGCCTGCTGGCCGATGCGGACGGCGTCGTCACGCGCATCGAGGCCGAAGTGGGGCAGGTGGTGGCACCCGGCGCGCCCGTGGTGCAGGTGGCCAAGAGCGGCGAGAAGGAAGTCGTGATCGGCATTCCTGAAGACAAGGTGGAGACCTTGCGCAAGGTCAAGGATGTCACCGTGCGCCTGTGGGCCGACCCGCAGCAGGGCTTGCCTGGCAAGATACGCGAAGTGTCGCCCGTGGCCGACGCGGCCACGCGCACCTATCTGGCCAAGGTCAGCATCCCGGACGCGCCGCAAGTGCGCCTGGGCATGACGGCCGTGGTGCAGTTTGCTTCGCAAACGGCCACGCCGCAGATCAAGGTGCCGCTGACGGCCCTGTTCAATGAAAAATCGCAAAGCTCCGTGTGGGTGGTGGAAAACGGCGCCGTGAAGCTGGTCCCGGTGACGGTGGGCGGCGTGGCGGGCAATGAATTGCTGCTGACCTCGGGCGTGAAAGCGGGGCAGACGGTGGTCACGGCCGGCGTCAACCTGCTCAAGCCTGGTCAGAAAGTGACCATCCTCGGCGCCGAACTGGCCAGCAAGCCTGAGGTCGCCGCTGCCGCCGTCAGCGTGGGGGCGGCCAAATGAAGGGCGGCTTCAATCTGTCGCGCTGGGCCCTCGAACATATCCCGCTGACGCGCTACCTGATGGCCGTGCTGCTGATCGGCGGCATGCTCAGCTACGCCAGCCTGGGCCAGGATGAAGATCCCCCGTTTACCTTCCGCGCCATGGTCTTGCAGGCGTACTGGCCCGGCGCCACGGCGCTGCAGATGGCCGAGCAGGTCACGGACAAGCTGGAAAAGAAGCTGCAGGAAACGCCCTACATCAATGAAATCACCAGCTACTCGAAGCCGGGCGAAACCCTGATCCTGCTGGAGCTGCGCGAATCGGCGCCGCCCAAGGAAACGGCCGCCGCCTGGTACCAGGTGCGCAAGAAGATCGGCGACATCAAGGGCACCTTGCCGTCCGGTGTCGTGGGTCCGTTCTTCAACGACGAGTTCGGCGACACGTATGGCTCCATCTTCGCCCTGTCCGGCGATGGTTTTACCTACGCGGAAATGAAGGATTACGCGGACAAGGTGCGCCAGGAACTGCTGGCCGTGGGACAGGTCTCGAAAGTGGAACTGTTCGGCGTGCAGGATGAAAAGATCAATATCATCTTTTCGCACAAGAAATTTGCCCAGCTGGGCATTCCTTTCGATGCCATCGTGCAGCAATTGTCCGAGCAAAACAGCATCAACGCCACGGGCGTGCTGGTGACGCCGACGGATAACCTGCAAGTGCGCGTGACGGGCGCCATGGTCACCGTCAAGGACCTGGAAAACCTGGAATTGCGCGCCAACGGCACCACCTTCCGCCTCGGCGACTTTGCCACGGTGAAACGTGAATTCGTCGATCCGCCCAAGGACAAGATGCGCTTCAATGGCAAGGAAGTGATCGGCCTGGGCGTCTCGATGGAAAAGGGCGGCAACATCATCGATATGGGCAAGGCCTTGCAGGCGACGGTCACGCGCATGAAGAGCGAATTGCCGGTGGGCATAGAGTTGCAGCGCGTGTCGAACCAGCCGGAAGCCGTGTCCGCTTCCGTGGGCGAATTCGTGCACACCCTGATCGAAGCCATTTTGATCGTGCTGGCCGTCAGCTTCGTTGCGCTGGGCTTGCACACGAAGCCGCTGCGCATCGACGTGCGCCCGGGCCTGGTGGTGGCGCTGACCATTCCGCTGGTGCTGGCCGTCACCTTCCTGTTCATGCGCCTGCTCGACATCGACTTGCACAAGATCTCGCTGGGCGCCCTGATCATCGCGCTGGGCTTGCTGGTCGATGATGCCATCATTGCCGTCGAGATGATGGTGCGCAAGATGGAAGAGGGCATGTCCCGCTTCGACGCGGCCACGTTCGCCTACACGTCGACGGCCATGCCCATGCTGACGGGCACCCTGATCACGGTGGCGGGCTTTTTGCCCATCGGCCTGGCCAAGTCGGCCGCCGGCGAATACACGTTTTCCTTGTTCTCCGTCAATGCGCTGGCCCTGATCATTTCCTGGGTGGTGGCCGTCGTCTTCACGCCCTACATCGGCTACATCTTGCTGAAAGTGAAACCACACGCGCATAACGACCATGAATTGTTCGATACGCCGAACTTCCGCCGCTTCCGCCGCGCCGTCACCTGGTGCGTGGAATGGCGCAAGACGACGATTGCCGCCACCCTGGCCATCTTTGCGCTGGGTATTTACGGCTTTAACTTTATCGAAAAGCAATTTTTCCCCGATTCCAGCCGCCCCGAGCTGATGGTGGAACTGTGGTCGCCCGAAGGCACGACGTTTGCTGCCAACGAGAAACAGGTCAAGAAGTTCGAGGCCTTCGTTGGCAAGCTCGACGGCGTGGAAAGCGTCACCAGCTATGTGGGCACGGGTAGTCCCCGTTTCTACCTGCCGCTCGACCAGATCTTCCCGCAGACCAATGTGTCGCAAGTGGTGGTCTTGCCGAAGAGCCTGGCCGACCGCGAACGCTTGCGCCAGCAAATCGTCGATGTCTTCAAGAAAGATTTCCCGGAAGTACGGGGCAGGGTCAAATTGCTGCCGAACGGACCGCCCGTGCCGTATCCCGTGCAATTCCGTGTCACGGGACCGGAAGTGGCGGGTGTGCGCACCATTGCCGACCAGGTCAAGGACATCATGCGCGCCAATCCGAACACCCTGGGCGTCAATGACAACTGGAATGAATCGGTGAAAGTGCTGCGCCTGGACCTGGACCAGGACAAGATGCGCGCGCTGGGCGTCACCTCGAAAACGGTGATGCAGGCGGCCAATACCATCCTGTCGGGCACCGTCATCGGCCAGTTCCGCGAAGACAACAAATTGATCGATATCCAGGTGCGCCAGCCCCTGGAAGAGCGGGCGACGATTTCCGTGCTGAATGACACGAATATCCCGACGGCAACGGGCAAGTCCGTGCCCATCTCGCAGCTGGCCCGCGCGCATTTCGTGTGGGAACCGGGTGTCGTCTGGCGCGACAAGCGCGAATGGGCCATTACCGTGCAGTCGGACGTGATCGACGGCATCCAGGGCGCGACGGTCTCGACGCAACTGGCGCCGCAGCTCGACGCCTTGCGGGCCAAAATGCCGGCCGGCTACCGCATCACGGTGAAAGGCGTGGCGGCCGACAGCGGCGAGGCGGAAGCGTCGATCGCGGCCAACTTGCCGCTGGCCATCTTCATCATCTTCACCTTGCTGATGCTGCAGCTGCACAGTTTCTCGCGTTCCCTGCTGGTCTTCCTGACGGGGCCGCTGGGCGTGGCGGGTGCCGCGTTTGCCTTGCTGCTGCTGCACCGTCCGCTGGGCTTCGTGGCCAACCTGGGCGTCATCGCGCTGTTCGGCATGATCATCCGCAACTCCGTGATCCTCGTCGACCAGATCGAACAAGACATCAACGATGGTTCGGCCCCGTGGGATGCCATCATCGACTCGGCCGTGCGCCGCTGCCGCCCCATCGTGCTGACGGCCGCCGCCGCCGCGCTGGCCATGATTCCGCTGTCGCGTTCGGTCTTCTGGGGACCGATGGCGGTCGCCATCATGGGCGGACTGATCCTGGCAACGGCCCTGACCCTGCTGTTCCTGCCGGCCCTGTATGCGGCCTGGTTCCGTGTCAGGAAGCCCGAGCCGGCGACCGCAAAAGAGGGCTAGTAGGCAGCGCCAAGGTGCAGCCATAAAAAAGGCGGCATTCCTCTGGGAAATCCAGTAGAATGCCGCCTTTGCTTTACCGAGGGCTTGCTCTATCAGTCCACGGTAGCCAGATCGCCCACGAGTTGTTAAAATCAGGGGTGGCAGCAAAGTGGTATGTACAAGCTGCGTACAAAAGATGCGGATGTGGTGGAATTGGTAGACACGCTGGTCTTAGAAGCCAGTGCTTCGGCTTGGGAGTTCGAGTCTCCCCATCCGCACCAATCCGGGTTGTTCCAGCCCGGAAGTGCAGCACCATCAAGTTTTCCCTGAATTCGTATTTCTCAGCCCAATGCGCCCAATGCGGCCAGTTGCCGGCTCGACTGCTGCACCATCTGCACAATCAGTGCCTGCGCCTGCGGGTAGCCGCTTCTTTCCATTAATTTATCATCTTCAGTCAGTGGCCAAAGTGCCTGCAGGACGCGTTGCCGCGCCTGCGGCCAGTGTTGCTCCTGTTTATGTGTTGATGGGGGCAGCTCCCTGTCCAGCATGTGTAGCGCTTGCCGCGTCATCGCCACCTCTTGTTCCGCCTGCAAGTCCAGCGTGTCGCTCTGGGGCGGCGGCTGTTGCGCAAGATAGCTGTCGAGCTTGCGGCTCTGGCGCTCGTACAGGTCGAGCAGCAGGTGCAAGGTGGCGCCGCTGGGCCGCCGCTGCGTATCGAGCGCGTCGAGCACGTCCGGCAGCCAGTGTGTCATCTGGCGCCCGGCCAATCCCAGCTCCGGCCAGGTGGTGCCGAGCAATTGCTCTCCCAGGTAGCGGGCGCGGTCGATGGCGCGCCGGCTGCCGCTCATGTGCTGGCCGATGGGGCCATATTGGGGCGCCAGCGCCGCTTCCTGCCGCTCGGCCAGCAAACAGAGCAGCGCCAGGTGGACATACACGTGGAAGGCGGCCAGCGCGCGATGGGCATCCCAGTAGTGATTGCCGTCATCATCGGGCGCATTCCACAGCGAGCAGACCTTGGCGCCGTCGTCGCGCGCATAGTCGGGCGCCAGCAGGCTGTGGCCGTGGCGGAAGTCGTACAGTTTCTGGTGCAGCGACTCGTGCAGCAAGTGCTCGGCCAGCCACCACGGGTTGCCGATCAGTTCCTGGTTCAGGAACACGCTGCCATTGACGCGAAATTGCGAACTGGACGCCTTGCCGCGCCAGGTGCCCAGCTTGGGGAACAGGGCGATCAATTGCACGTGAGACAGCGCGCTGGCCGTCAGGCGGGGCAGCAGGGTTTCCAGCAGGCGCAGCCCGCGGCGCAGCAGGGCCCGTTCCTGCGGCGTTGGTGTAGCCAGCGGTGCGCCGTAGTTATCTTCCATCACGCCAAGGAAGGCGCGTGCAGACGGCGTGCCTTCCTGCCACGCATGCCAGATATAGGTGTCCTCATCCTGTGGGCTGCCTTCGCCGTGCAAGCGCGCCATCGCCGGCAAATGGGCCACCAGCGGCCCGCCGGCCAAGCCTGCGCGCAAGTGCTCGCGGGCGCCCTGGAACAGCGCTGCGCACTGGGGCAGCGGCAAGCCGTACTCGTCGCCGAGGTGCAGCTGGCGCATGGCGTGCTGGACGGCGCAGCGCAGCACCGTGTCGCCCAGCAGCTGGCGCTGTCGCGCGGGCGGCGCCGTATCGAGCGCGCTGGCCAGCCGTTCGGCCTCGGGCAGGGCGCTGCCCAGCTTGTGCAGCCGCCGCCGGTAGGCGACGGCCAGCTGGTCGCGGATGTAGCCGCTGTCGCCAAAGGCGCGGTGTGTTACCAGCGCCGTTTCCACGGTGGTCAGCACGTCCGCATCCGGTGGTGCGGCGCGCAAGGTCTGCACGGGCTGCATGAGCGGGGCCGGGTCAGGCGACGGTGGGGTGGTCGTGGTCGTGGTGGCCGTCTCCCTTCATGCGCAATTCCATTTCATCGACTTCCGTCTGGATTTTTTGCAGGTCGTCATCCGTGACGCCATCGAGCAGGCGGCTGAGGACCATTTGCAGCTTGGCTTTGGCGTTGCTGGAACTGTCGGGTGCGCTATCGCTCATGATGTTTTCTCCATTAAATTCACTTGGAGACGGCGCGCGCGGCTTAGGTTTGCCTGAAAAATGGCCAAATTGAGGTAAATCAAAGGTTTTTTGGCCGAAATCTTCGCCGTGAGCGCATTTCTTTGTTTCGGACGGGGCGCCAGTTCGCATATACTAATGAACGAAGCAGGCTGGAAAGCCTGTCTCTGGCGAAATAAAGAATGCCGGGGCAAGAGTAAAGACAGGGCCACCGAGGCTGTAGCGATTCGTTCGCTGCCGCTGGTATCCTCTGTGGCCGGGCTGCAAAGCCAGCCACTTTCCCGAAGTCCTTTGTTATAATGCCACGCTTTACCGAATGATGGCCGGCCCTGCATTGACTTAGAAGCAAGGCTGGACGCTCGGAGCCCTGTCGCAGTACTGGAAGCGGCGGATTGTTTGGTGCCTGGTGCGGGTTTTCCCTCAGCCGGGTAGACCAGGTCCATCGTCCTGCTTTCAGTGCTTTTACAGATGAATATGCGAGCGAGTGAAGCTGGACCCATGTCTTGCCGCCAGTGATGGCGCAAGGGGTCGGGTCTTCTTTTCTCGCACCAACAGTGTTTATTTTTTGGACGATTTTTTACATGGCAACTGCAGTCGAAACCTTGGGCAAACTCGAACGTCGTATCACGATCTCCTTCCCGCTGACGGACGTCCGCACGGAAGTTGAGAAGCGCCTGAAAGTGCAAGCCCGTACGGCTAAGGCACCGGGCTTCCGTCCGGGCAAAGTGCCGTTGAAAATGGTCGCAGCACAATACGGCTACCAAATTGAATCCGAAGTGCTGAATGACAAAGTCGGCCGCGCGTTCAACGACGCCGCCAACGAAAACAATCTGCGCGTGGCCGGTTTCCCGAACATCGTGCCGAAAGAAGAAGCAGCCGAAGGCCAGCTGGCTTTCGACGCCACGTTCGAAGTGTATCCGGAAGTCGCCATCGGCGACCTGACGGCCGTTGAAATCGAAACCGTGCAAGCCGACGTGTCGGAAGCCGAAATCGACAAGACCATCGATATCCTGCGCAAGCAGCGCGTGCACTTCCACACCAAGGGCGAAGCTGGCGAACACGGCGACGGCGGTGAGGCTATCGCTGCCAACGGCGACCGCGTGACCGTCGACTTCGTCGGCTCGATCGACGGCGTTGAATTCCCAGGCGGCAAAGCTGAAGGCTACGCTTTCGTGCTGGGCGAAGGCCGCATGCTGCCGGAATTCGAAGCAGCGACCCTGGGTCTGAAAGTAGGCGAGTCCAAGACTTTCCCGCTGTCGTTCCCAGAGGACTACCACGGTAAAGACGTGGCCGGCAAAACCGCCTCGTTTACCATCACGCTGCAGAAGCTGGAATGGGCGCACCTGCCGGAAGTCGATGCCGAATTCGCCAAATCGCTGGGCGTTGCCGATGGCGACCTGGCCAAAATGCGCGAAGACATCAAAGTCAACCTGCAACGCGAAGTCGCTGGCCGCGTGAAAGCACGCAACAAGGAAGCCGTCATGGACGCGCTGATCAAAGTTGCTGAGCTGGAAGTGCCAAAAACCCTGATCGCTCAGGATTCCGAGCGCCTGGCTGAAATGACCCGCCAGGACATGGCGCAGCGCGGCATGAACGTCAAGGACGTGCCTTTCCCAGCAGAACTGTTCGCGGAAAAAGCCGAGCGTCGCGTACGCCTGGGCCTGATCCTGTCGCAACTGGTGGGCGACAACAACCTGCAGGCAACGCCTGAGCAAGTCAAGGCGCAGATCGAAGATTTCGCCCAAAGCTACGAAGATCCACGCGAAGTGCTGAAGTACTACTACAGCGACCGTCGTCGTCTGGGTGAGATCGAAGCCCTTGTATTGGAAGAAAACGTCGTCACTTACGTGTTGGGCCTGTCGAAAGTCACGACGAAAGCAGTTGCTTTCGACGAACTGATGGGAAGCAACGCACAAGCGTAAACCAGTTGGTATCCGGATGCTTGCTCTTGCCGCAAGGTAAGGGCGGTATCCCCTAACTGCTTCACAAGGAAATGAAATGACAGGTATGAACCGTAATCCGGCGCTGGACACAGAGATGCTCGGCCTGGTGCCGATGGTGGTGGAACAAAGCGGTCGCGGCGAGCGCTCGTATGATATTTACTCGCGCCTGCTGAAGGAACGCTTGATTTTCATGGTCGGCCCGGTCAATGACCAGATGGCCAACCTGGTTGTCGCCCAGCTGCTGTTCCTGGAAAGCGAAAATCCGGAAAAGGAAATCTCGCTCTACATCAACTCGCCAGGTGGTTCGGTTTCGGCCGGCATGGCCATCTACGACACCATGCAGTTCATCAAGCCGGACGTCTCGACCCTGTGCACGGGCATGGCTGCTTCGATGGGCGCTTTCCTGCTGGCCGCTGGCGCCAAGGGCAAGCGTTTCTCGCTGCCGAACTCGCGCATCATGATTCACCAGCCGTCCGGTGGTTCGCAAGGCATGGCGTCCGACATCGAGATCCAGGCGAAGGAAATCCTTTACCTGCGCACCCGCTTGAACGGCATCATGGCCGAGCGCACGGGCCAGACGATCGAACAGATCGCCAAGGACACCGACCGCGACCGTTTCATGTCCGCCGACGAGGCCGTTGAGTATGGTTTGATCGACAAAGTGTTGACCAGCCGCGCTTGATGAGCCCCTACCGGTATTGCTAAGCAAGTAAGTAAACGCCCGGGCGATCAAACGTTCGGGCGTTTCGCTTTTATTTCGGGTAGCATGGAGCTTGTGCACGTTGTTGACTTGCGCCATGGATAGCTGCCTTTCCGGCAACTACCGCACTCCGGCTTGCGATTTTGCAATATTGTTAATGCAGTTCCAACCAAAATGCCTTATGTCAGACAAAAAATCCTCTAGCGGCGAAAAATTACTGTATTGCTCGTTCTGCGGCAAAAGCCAGCACGAGGTGAAGAAACTCATCGCCGGCCCGTCCGTGTTCATTTGCGACGAGTGCATCGACCTGTGCAACGACATCATCCGTGATGAAACGTCGAGCATCGAGACGGTGACCGGTACCAAATCCGACCTGCCGACGCCGCAAGAAATTGCCGCCTTGCTCGATCAGTACGTGATCGGCCAGCAGACTGCCAAGCGCATCCTGTCGGTGGCGGTGTACAACCATTACAAGCGCCTCAAGCACCTGGGCAAGAAAGACGACATCGAACTGGCCAAGAGCAACATCTTGCTGGTCGGTCCTACCGGCTCGGGCAAGACCCTGCTGGCACAGACCCTGGCGCGCATGCTCAACGTGCCGTTCGTGATCGCCGACGCCACCACCCTGACCGAAGCCGGTTACGTGGGCGAGGACGTGGAAAACATCATCCAGAAGCTGCTGCAAAGCTGCAACTATGACGTCGAGAAAGCCCAGCGCGGCATCGTCTACATCGATGAAATCGACAAGATTTCGCGCAAGTCCGACAATCCGTCCATCACGCGCGACGTGTCGGGCGAGGGCGTGCAGCAAGCCTTGTTGAAACTCATCGAAGGCACGATGGCTTCCGTGCCGCCACAAGGCGGCCGCAAGCATCCGAACCAGGATTTCGTGCAGATCGACACGACCAACATCATGTTCATCTGCGGCGGCGCCTTCGACGGCCTGTCGAAAGTGATCGCCAACCGTTCCGAAAAGAGCGGCATCGGTTTCTCGGCCACCGTGCGCAGCAAGTCGCAAAGCTCGGCCAGCGAACTGATGTTGCAAGCGGAACCGGAAGATCTGGTCAAGTTCGGCCTGATCCCGGAACTGGTCGGCCGTCTGCCCGTCATCGCCACCCTGGCGGAATTGACGGAAGAGGCGCTGATCCAGATCCTCGTCGAGCCGAAGAATGCGCTGATCAAGCAGTATTCGAAGCTGCTCGAGATGGAAGGCGCGGAACTGGAGATTCGTCCGGCCGCCCTGCATGCGATCGCCAAGAAGGCGCTGGCGCGCAAGACCGGCGCCCGTGGCCTGCGTTCCATCCTGGAACATGCTTTGCTGGACGTCATGTACGAACTGCCGAGCGAACAAAATGTGGTGAAGGTCGTCATCGACGAAAATACCATCACCAGTGGCGCCAAACCTTTGTTGATTTATCAAGAGACTGCCAAGGCCTCCGGAGAAAATTGATTACTGCCGAGACAAATGCATAAAAAGGGTTTTGATTCCTTAATGCATGGCAGTACAATTTAAATCAATGAGTGCAGGCTTCAATCGGAAAGCCACTCGCGGCGCTTAGCTGCGCGTGGCTTTTTTTACTGTGAAAACTGCATTTATTACCGTCATGCGGGTGTGTTTTGCGAAATAGACAGAAAAATGTTTGTTTCACAGAATTATTTATTCTCGCCGGTCTTGTGTTTTGGCAGCGAGCGCCAACATCGTAAACACGCTTTCTATAAGGTACGCCATGACAACTTCCAAATTAACTGAGCAAACTCAACTGCCGTTATTGCCGTTGCGGGATGTCGTCGTTTTCCCGCATATGGTGATACCGCTGTTCGTTGGCCGTCCAAAGTCGATCAAGGCGCTGGAAGCTGCGATGGAGCAGGGCAAGAGCATCATGCTTGCCGCTCAAAAAGCAGCCGCGAAGGACGAGCCGTCTCCTTCGGATATCTATGAAATTGGCTGCGTCGCCAATATTCTGCAAATGCTGAAGCTGCCCGATGGCACCGTCAAGGTGCTGGTCGAAGGCGCACAGCGTGCCCGTATCAACCACATCAGCGATGCGCCGACGCACTTCATCGCCGACCTGACGCCGCTCGAGTCCGAGCCGGGCGACGAGTCGGAAGTCGAAGCCATGCGCCGCGCGATCGTGCAGCAGTTCGACCAGTACGTCAAACTGAACAAAAAGATCCCGCCGGAAATCCTGGCATCCTTGTCGGGCATCGACGATGCCGGCCGCCTGGCCGACACGGTAGCCGCGCATCTGCCTTTGAAACTTGAGCAAAAGCAAGTCATCCTGGAAATTTTCAGCGTGGCCAAGCGCCTCGAGCACCTGCTGGGCCAGCTCGAAGGCGAGCTCGACATCCTGCAGGTGGAAAAGCGCATCCGTGGCCGCGTCAAGCGCCAGATGGAAAAGTCGCAGCGCGAGTACTACCTGAACGAGCAAGTCAAGGCGATCCAGAAAGAACTGGGCGAGGGCGAAGATGGCGCCGACCTCGACGAGCTGGAGAAAAAAGTCGCTTCGGCCAAGATGCCGAAGGAAGCGCTCGACAAGGCCACCAACGAGCTGAAAAAACTCAAGCTGATGTCGCCGATGTCGGCCGAAGCCACCGTCGTGCGCAACTATATCGACACCCTCGTCAACTTGCCTTGGAAAAAGAAATCCAAGGTCAATAACGACCTGTCGAATGCGGAAAAAGTGCTTGAAGGCGACCACTACGGTCTCGACAAGGTCAAGGAACGCATCCTGGAGTACCTCGCGGTGCAACAGCGCGTCGACAAGCTCAAAGCGCCTATCCTGTGCTTCGTCGGTCCTCCGGGCGTCGGCAAGACCTCGCTGGGCCAGTCCATCGCCCGCGCGACGAACCGCAAGTTCGTGCGCATGGCCCTGGGCGGCGTGCGCGACGAAGCCGAGATCCGCGGCCACCGCCGCACCTACATCGGCTCGATGCCGGGCAAGATCCTGCAATCGCTGTCGAAAGTCGGCGTGCGCAATCCCTTGTTCCTGCTCGATGAAGTCGACAAGATGGGCGCCGATTTCCGCGGCGATCCTTCGTCGGCCCTGCTGGAAGTGCTCGATCCGGAACAGAACCACACGTTCTCCGACCATTACATCGAAGTCGATTTCGACTTGTCGGATGTGATGTTCGTGGCCACGTCGAACTCGTACAACATTCCGCCAGCCTTGCTCGACCGCATGGAAGTGATCCGTCTGTCCGGTTACACGGAAGACGAAAAAACCAGCATCGCGCAGCGTTACCTGCTGCCGAAGCAGATCAAGAACAATGGCTTGAAGGAAGAGGAAATCTCGGTGGCCGAGTCGGCCTTGCGCGACATCATCCGCTACTACACGCGGGAAGCCGGTGTGCGTTCGCTCGAGCGTGAAGTGTCGAAGATCTGCCGCAAGGTGGTCAAGATGCTGCTGCTGAAGAAATCCGACAAGAAGGTCATCGTCAACTCGAAGAACCTGGACAAGTTCCTCGGCGTGCGCCGCTACGATTTCGGTGTCGCAGAGAAAGAAAACCAGGTGGGGCAGGTGGTCGGTCTGGCATGGACGGAAGTGGGCGGCGATCTGCTGACCATCGAAGCCGTGTCGATGCCGGGCAAGGGCGGCATCATCCGCACGGGTACCCTGGGCGACGTCATGAAAGAGTCGATCGAGGCAGCCCGTACGGTGGTGCGCAGCCGGGCACAGCGCCTGGGCATCAAGGCGGACGTGTTCGAGAAGAGCGACATCCATATCCACGTGCCGGAAGGCGCGACACCGAAGGACGGTCCTTCGGCTGGCGCGGCCATGACGGTGGCGATGGTCTCGGTCTTCACGGGCATTCCCGTGCGTGCCGACGTGGCGATGACGGGCGAGATCACCTTGCGCGGCGAAGTGTTGCCGATCGGCGGCCTGAAGGAAAAGCTGCTGGCGGCCCATCGCGGCGGCATCAAGACGGTCCTGATTCCTGAGCAGAATGTGAAAGACCTGGCCGACATTCCGGACAACGTCAAGAACAAACTGGAGATCGTACCCGTGCGCTGGATCGACAAAGTGCTGGAAATCGCCCTCGAACGCATGCCTGAAGCGTTGGCGGACGTCGCTGCGGTGGAGGCTGTCACGGCCGCCGCGGCCAAGCCTGATGCGGCCGGCGAGGTAGTAAAACACTAACGTTTTACCCCTGTTTTCCCCAAACAAGCGCTTTTAGAGCGCTTGTTTTATATTGAAACGTGAATTGCGCCCCCAAAGCGCTTGACACATATACAGTGTGGCTTGTTTAATACGCCTGCACATTTTTTTCGCCGGACAGCTGTGGTGCCAAAAGTGCCGCAACGATACGGTAAACGTTTTATACCTTTGTAATTGGGGATGCTAGTGAACAAGACTGAATTGATCGACCACATTGCTGAAAAAGCTGACATTTCCAAAGCCGCCGCTGCGCGCGCACTCGACGCTGTTATCGGCGGCGTGACGGAAACTTTGAAAAACAACGACAGCGTAACGCTGGTTGGTTTTGGCACTTTCTCGGTCAGCGAACGCGCTGAGCGTACCGGCCGCAATCCGCGTACCAAAGAAGCGATCACGATCGAAGCAGCAAAAGTTCCAAAATTTAAAGCTGGTAAAGCTTTGAAGGATGCTGTAAACTAACGGACTTCGGTGAGGTGACAATCACCGGAAACATTTGGCGGCGCCCCCGGGTGCCGCGATTTCAAGGTTGAAGTTCTACGAATCGCAACCTTGAATGCAAATGCAAGTAGTACTGTGTATTTTTCGGAGTGGTAGTTCAGTTGGTTAGAATGCCGGCCTGTCACGTCGGAGGTCGCGGGTTCGAGTCCCGTCCGCTCCGCCAAAAAAATACGCTCTTAAGGAGTGGTAGTTCAGTTGGTTAGAATACCGGCCTGTCACGTCGGGGGTCGCGGGTTCGAGTCCCGTCCGCTCCGCCAGAATATAGAAGCCCGCACTGCTGAATAAGTAGCGCGGGTTTTTCTTTTGCAGCGCCAGATTATCTCGGCGCGCCTGCTTTTAAAATCCCGTCCCGCCGTTTGAATAAAAAAGCCTGCGTTTAAATGCGCTTTAAGCTGCGCCCGGTTTAATGCACGAGTCCGGCGCCTTGCCGTCCATGCGGCGCCAGGGCAGGGCGCGCGCCCTGATTTACTCTTGCTATAGCGCTATGGGCATTGTAGAATCAGGAGATAATGGCTTGGGCGTCAGAATCCTGCTTTAGTTCCAGCGCCAAGTTGTTGAATCTAAAGGGGAAGTGGACATCTGTCCCGTCCATTCCGCCGAAGAAATCAAGGCGAACGCATGTTCGCCTTTTTTTATAGTGATCCACTCATCCCGAATTGGCTGACCATGTTTGAATTTATTCGTACCCATCGACGCTTGATGCAGTTTCTCTTGATGCTGGTCATCGTCCCGTCTTTTGCACTGGTCGGTATCAGCGGCTACCAAAGCTTCGGCGACGGCGCGAACACCATCGCCAAGGTCGGCGACCAGGTCGTTACGCAGCAGCAATATGAAGAAGCGCAACGCCAGCAGATCGACCGCTACCGCCAGATGATGGGCGAGCAGTTCGACCAGAAAATGTTCGACACGCCGGAAGCGCGCCAGAGCATCCTCGACAACCTGATCGCCGAGCGCGCCGTGGCCGCCGAAGTGGGCCGTAGCCACCTGGTCATCAGCGATGCCGTGCTGCAAAAAGAAGTGCTGGATATCCCCGGCTTGACCTTGCCGGACGGTAAATTCGACCTGGAACGCTACAAGGCCATGCTGGCCGCCCAAGGCATGACGCCGCAGATGTACGATGCGCGCCGCCGCAGCGACCTGGCCCTGCAGCAACTGGCCGGCGCCGTGCAAGGCACCGCCTTCGCGCCAAGCACCGTCTCCAAGCGCCTGTCCGACATCACGTCGGAAGAGCGTGAAGTGCAGGAACTGCTGTTGCCGATCGCCCAGTACGTGCCGGAAGTCAAGGTCACGGACGCCATGATCAAGGCTTTCTATGACAAGAACAGCAAGTTCTTCGAAATCCCGGAACAAGCCAAGATCGAATACGTCGTGCTCGACGACAGCGCTGCGGGTGAGCAAGTCGACGTCAGCGACGCCGACGTGACTGCCTACTACGCGAAGAACCAGAAAGCCTACACGACGCCAGAAGCGCGCCAGGCCAGCCACATCCTGGTCGCCGTCAAGAAAGATGCATCGGCCGCCGACAAGGCAGCCGCCAAGGCCAAGGCCGAAGCGATCCTGGCGGAAGTACGCAAGGCGCCTGCCAGCTTCGCCGCCGTGGCGAAAGCCAAGTCGGAAGACCCGGCTTCCGCAGAGCAGGGCGGCGACCTGGGCGTGATCGGCAAGGATGGTTTGCCGGCACCGCTGCTGAGCGCTGTCGCGAAACTCAAGCAAGGCGACATCAGCGATGTCGTCGCTTCCGATTTCGGCTACCACATCCTGACCGTCACCTCGCTCAAGCCGCAGCACGTGCGTGCGCTGGACGAAGTGCGCGGCGAAATCACGGCCGACCTGCGCAAGCAGTTTGCTGCCAAGAAATACTCGGAAATGGCGGAAACGTTCACCAATACGGTCTACGAGCAATCGGACAGCCTGAAGCCGGTGGCCGACAAGCTGAAGCTGAAAGTGGAAACCGCCGCCAACCTGTCGCGCACGCCGTCGCCGGCACTGGGCAAGGCGCCGTTCAACAACGCCAAGTTCCTCACCGCCATCTTCTCGAACGACTCGCTGAAGGACAAGCGCAACACGGAAGCCGTCACCGTCGCACCGAACGTGCTGATCGCCGGCCGCGTGGTGGAATTCAAGCCCGCTTCGAAGCGTCCGCTGGCCGAAGTCGAAGCGATGATCCGTCAGCGCGTGACGCTGGAAGAAGCGGAAAAGCTGGCCAAGAAAGCGGGCGAGACCAAGCTGGCCGCCTTGAAGGCGTCGGGTGATGCGACGGGCTTCGGCGCGGCGCAATGGGTGTCGCGCAGCAAGCTGGACGGCATCAACCGTGCCGCCATCGCGCAAGTCATGAAGGCGGACACGAGCAAGCTGCCAGCCTACGTGGGCGCGGACTTGCCAGCCCTGGGCTACGGCATCTACCGCATCGCCAAGGTGCAGCAGCCGGCGCAAGTCGATGCGGCGCGCCGCCAGCAAGAAAAAGATCAGATCGGCGGCATCCTGGCACAACAGGAAATGTTCGATTACGTCGAATACCTGAAAGCCAAGGCCAAGGTGAAGATCGTCAAGCCGGTCACCGCGCCAGCGGCCCCAGCGCCAGCGCCGTAAGATTTAGTTTCCACGCATAAAAATAGCCGCTTTCGAGCGGCTATTTTTTTGTCTGCAGAATTTGTGGACTTACTTGGCTTTCAGCAACGGCGCCAGTTGCGGCCAGATATTTTTCAAAATGGTCGGATGCGCCTTGGCATTCGGGTGCATGCGGTCGGCCTGGAACAGCTGCGGCTGGTCGGCGATGCCTTCGAACATGAAGGGCACGAGCGGCGCCTTCCATTCCTTGGCCAGCTTGCCGTACACGCTATAAAATTGTTCACCGTATGCGCGGCCATAGTTGGGCGGCATGCGCATGCCCACCAGCACCACCTGCGCGCCCGATTTTTTTGCCGCCTCGCCCATGGCGCGCAGATTCGCTTCGGCAGCCGCCACGGGCAAGCCGCGCAAGCCGTCGTTGGCGCCCAGTTCGATCAGCACGACGTCGGGCTGGTGCTTGGCCAGCAGGGCGGGCAGGCGGGCGCGGCCGCCGCTGGTGGTCTCGCCGCTGATGCTGGCGTTGACGATGCGCGTGTCGTTCTTTTGCGCTTGCAGCCGCTGTTCCAGCAGCGCCACCCAGCCAGTACCGCGCGCCAGTCCATATTCGGCCGAGAGGCTGTCGCCGAGCACCAGCAGCGTTTTTGGTGCAGAATAGGCGTTCGTCATGCCTGACACCAGGAGCAGGGCTGCCGCAGGAAGCAAGGACAGGGTGCGCCGCCGCAGGCGGTTGTCGCCCTTGACACTTATTTGTTCACGAAATTTTTTAAGATAGATCAGCATGCCCGAATTCCCTAAAGCGACTTCCACCAGTTTTCTCCCGTCAGAAGCGGCAGCCCGGCGGCCTGCCGCACTCAACAGTCAAAACAGCCAAAATGCCCGGCCGGCCATCGAAGTGGTCCAGCTGGCCAAGCGCGTACCCGATGCCGATGGTGAGCTGACCATCCTGCATCAAGTCGATTTTACCGTGCAAACGGCGGAGACGCTGGCCATCGTCGGCGCCTCCGGTTCCGGCAAGTCCACCTTGCTGGGCTTGCTGGCGGGACTGGACACGCCCAGCGACGGCAAGGTCATGCTCGACGGTACCGATATCTTCGCGCTGGACGAAGACGGCCGCGCCGGTTTCCGCAAGGAAAAGCTCGGTTTCGTGTTCCAGTCGTTCCAGCTGCTGGCCCACCTGACGGCGCTGGAAAACGTCATGCTGCCGCTGGAATTGCGGGGCGACCCCGATGCGAAGGAAAAGGCGCAAGCCATGCTGGGCAGAGTCAACCTGGGCAGCCGCCTGAAACACTATCCGAAATACCTGTCCGGCGGCGAGCAGCAGCGCGTGGCCCTGGCGCGCGCGTTCGTCACGGAGCCGCCGCTGTTGTTTGCCGATGAACCGACGGGCAGCCTGGACGCCGCCACGGGCGAGGCCGTGATCCAGCTGATGTTCGAGCTGAACCGCGAACGGGGTTCGACCCTGGTGCTTGTCACGCACGACAGCTTGATCGCGGCCCGTTGCGGCCGCACGATTACCATTGCGGCGGGCAGGCTGGTGTGATTGCGGCGCGTGTTTGTCGGAGTACGCGTTCCGCTAATCCGACCTATTTGCCTGCCATCATCGCAGCCGTAGGTTGGATTAGCGCAGCGTAATCCAACACACCCACGCCATACGCTTATGCCGACAAGGCATTGATCAACCTGCGTATCGCCGGGATCAATTCCCCCGCCGTCAAGCCGATCGGGCCGCTGCCTGCCGCCACCAGCGCATCGGCCGCCGCGCCGTGCAGCCAGACAGCGCCAAGCGCCGCTTCCCATTCCGGCCAGCCCTGCGCCAGCAGGCTGCCGCACAGGCCGGACAACACGTCGCCCGTGCCGGCCGTCGCCAAGGCGGGGCCGCCCGTGTTGTTGACGACCACCTGGCCATCGGGCGCGGCGATCACCGTGCCCGACCCTTTCAATACGACGATCACGCCCAGCTGCGTGGCCAGCTGGCGTGCCGCGCCCAGGCGGTCGGCCTGCACCTCGGCCACCGTCATGTCGAGCAGCCGCGCCGCTTCCAGCGGATGCGGCGTCAATATCGTCGCCCCTGCGCCCGTGCGCACGGCCAGCGCCGATTGCAGCTCCGGTTCGGCCGCCATCAGGTTCAGCGCGTCCGCGTCCAGCAGCAGCGGGCTGTCGCTGTCAATGGCCCGCTGCAGCAGTTCCACCGTATCGGCGTCGTCGCCCAGGCCCGGCCCGGCCACCAGCGCGGCAAAGTGCAGGCCGGAGAAATCCACGTCCTGCGCGCGGCGGCACATCAGTTCAGGCTGGCCGCTGTCGAAGGCGGGCGGTGCGTCGGGAAAGGCGATATACACTCTTCCCGCGCCCGCATGCAGGGCCGTGCGGGCCGCCAGGATGGGTGCGCCGGCCATGCCTTGCGCGCCGCCGATGATGGCCACGCTGCCATAGCTGCCCTTGTGCGTATTCTGCCGGCGCGGCTGCAACTGGCGCGCGAACAGGTGCAGGCCGCCCAGCTGGGCCCTGGCGGGCGGCAGCAGGGAAGGGTCGATGGCCAGGCTTGCTACTTCCACTTCGCCCGCGTAGTCGCGGCCGTTTGCCGTGTGCAGGCCGGGCTTGTCGCCGATGAAGGTGAGCGTATGCGTGGCGCGGATGGCGATGCCGTCGACGGCGCCCGTGTCCGCGTGCAGGCCGCTGGGCACATCGAGCGCCAGCACGGGACAATCGAGCTTGTTGACCAGCTGCGCCATGTCGCGGCATTCGCCGTCCAGCGGGCGCGACGCGCCGATACCGAACAGGCCATCGATCACGAGGTCCCACGGCGCGGCGCCCACGGCGGCCGAGGCCATGCTGGTCGTCGCTTCCATGCAGCGCGCCGCGCTGTTGCGGGCGCGGCTCAGGGCCTGTTCGCGTTCGGGCGACGTGGCCGGTGCTTCGGGCGCCAGCCAGACGAGCACTTCGAGGCCGCTGCCGGCCAGGTGCGCGGCCGCTTCCAGCGCATCGCCGCCATTGTCGCCGGGGCCGGCCAGCACCAGTACGCGCCGGTGGCCCGCGTCGCCGTCTTCCTGTGCGTGCAGCAGCTTCAGGGCGGCGCTGGCGGCGGCCTGGCCAGCGCGCTGCATCAGCAGCCCTTGCGGCAGGTCGCGCATGGCCGCTTGTTCGATGGCGCGCAGTTCGGCGATGGCATACAGCGGTGTTGCAGAGTCGATCAGGGTCATGGAGCACATTCCGTTAGTCAGCATGTCTTCAACATAAGGCCGAAGCGGGCGAAAGGCAAGGCGCGCACGCCTGAAACGCGTCCCTGTTTGGCGGCTACAATAGCCATCTCATTAGGATCACACTCAGGCACGGGGGCAGGACGATGGACTGGCAATTCTGGATCGACCGGGGCGGCACTTTTACCGACATCGTGGCGCGCCGTCCTGACGGCAGCCTGGCCACGCACAAGCTGCTGTCGGAGAACCCGGGCCAGTACCGCGACGCAGCGCTGGCCGGCATGCGCCAGCTGATGGGCCTTGCGCCCGGCGCGCCGCTGCCCGTGGAGCAGGTGGGCGCCATCAAGATGGGCACGACGGTGGCGACCAACGCGCTGCTCGAACGCAAGGGCGAGCCCACCGTGCTGGCCATCACGCGCGGTTTTCGCGACGCCTTGCGCATCGCCTACCAGAACCGCCCGCAGCTGTTCGCGCGCCAGATCATCCTGCCGGAACTGCTGTACGGCGACGTGATCGAGATCGATGAACGCCTGGGCGCCCATGGCGACGTGGTGACGCCGCTCGACGAGGCGGCTGCCCGCGCCGCGCTGGAACAGGCTTATGCGCGCGGCGTGCGCGCCATCGCCATCGTGCTGATGCACGGCTACCGCTACCACGCGCACGAGGCGCGGCTGGCGCAGCTGGCGCGCGAGGTGGGCTTTACGCAGGTGTCCGTGTCGCACGAGGTCAGCCCCATGATGAAACTGGTGGCGCGCGGCGACACCACCGTCGTCGACGCCTACCTGTCACCGATCCTGCGCCGCTACGTCGACCAGCTGGCGATGGAGCTGCCCGGCGTGCGCCTGCAATTCATGCAGTCGAACGGCGGCTTGACGGATGCGCGCGCCTTCCAGGGCAAGGACAGCATTTTGTCCGGCCCCGCCGGCGGCATCGTCGGCATGGTGCGCGCCAGCGCGCTGGCCGGTTTCGACAAGGTCATCGGCTTCGACATGGGCGGCACCTCGACGGACGTGTCGCATTACGCGGGCGAGTTCGAGCGCGTGTTCGAGACGCAGATCGCCGGCGTGCGCATGCGCGCTCCGATGATGAGCATCCACACGGTGGCCGCCGGCGGCGGCTCCATCCTGCATTTCGACGGCGCCCGCTACAAGGTGGGGCCGGACAGCGCGGGCGCCAATCCCGGTCCCGCCAGCTACCGGCGCGGCGGCCCGCTGGCCGTCACCGACTGCAACGTCATGCTGGGCAAGCTGCAGCCCGCCTTCTTCCCCCGCGTCTTCGGCCCCGACGCCGATGAAGCGCTGGATGCGGCCACGGTGCGCGCCCAGTTCGAGGCGCTGGCGCGCACGGTGAACTCGACGCCGGAGCAGGTGGCCGAAGGTTATATCGCCATCGCCGTGGGCAATATGGCCAACGCCATCAAGCAGATTTCCGTGCAGCGCGGTCACGACGTCACCGACTATACCTTGACCAGCTTTGGCGGCGCGGGCGGCCAGCACGCCTGCCTCGTGGCCGATGCGCTGGGCATGCGCACGGTCTTCATCCACAGTCTTGCGGGCGTGATGTCGGCCTACGGCATGGGCCTGGCCGACCAGAGCGCCATGCGCGAACAGGCCATCGAGGCCAGGCTGGGCAGCGACCTGGCGCGCCAATTCGAGACCTTGGGCGCGCAGGCGCGGGGCGACTTGCTGCGCCAGGGCGTGGAGCTTGATCGCATCGCGCTCGTGCAACGCGTGCACCTGCGCTACGAAGGCACGGATTCGACCCTCGTCGTGCTGTTCGACACGGTGGCCGGCATGCAGGCGCAGTTCGAAGCGGCGTACAAAAAACGCTTTTCCTTTTTGATGCCGGCGCGCGCCCTGATCGTCGAAGCCATTTCCGTGGAAGCCATCGGCGCGTCCGATGCGCCGGAACCGGCCGCGCCCGCGTATGCGCCCCGTGAAGGCGCTCTGGCGCCCGTGCAGACGGTGGCCATATACTGCGCCGGCGCGTGGCGCGACAGCGGCCTGTATGCGGCGGACAGCCTGCGTCCCGGCGACACTATCGAAGGCCCGGCCATCGTCAGCGACGCCAATGCCACCACCGTGATCGAGCCGGGCTGGCGCGCGGACGTGACGGCGCACGGCCATTTGATCTTGCGCAGAGTCGTCGCCGTGCCGGAGCGTGTCGCCATCGGGACGAATGCCGATCCCGTGATGCTGGAAATTTTCAACAAGCTATTCATGTCGATCGCGGAGCAGATGGGCCTGCGCCTGCAGAACACGGCCCATTCCGTCAACATCAAGGAGCGGCTCGATTTCAGCTGCGCCATCTTCGACGCCCAAGGCCACCTGATCGCCAACGCGCCGCACATGCCCGTGCACCTCGGTTCCATGGGCGAGAGCATCCGCACCGTCATGACGCGCAATGCCGGTGCCATGCGGCCCGGCGACGTCTTCATGCTGAACGACCCGTATCACGGCGGCACGCATTTGCCCGACGTGACGGTCATTTCCCCCGTGTTTGACGAAGCGGGCGACGCCATCCTGTTCTATGTCGGTTCGCGCGGCCACCATGCCGATATCGGCGGCACGACACCAGGCTCGATGCCGCCCGATTCCACGCGCATCGAGGAAGAGGGCGTCCTGATCGACAATTTCAAGCTGGTCGACGGCGCCACCGGTTTGCTGCGCGAAGATGACACCCTGGCCCTGCTGGCGAGCGCCAGCTGGCCCGCCCGCAACCCGCAGCAGAATTTGGCCGACCTGCGCGCCCAGGTGGCGGCCAACCAGAAGGGGGCCGAGGAACTGCATAACATGGTCGCGCATTTCGGTTTGCCTGTCGTGCAAGCCTACATGGGCCATGTGCAGGACAACGCCGAGGAAGCCGTGCGTAGGGTCATCACGACCTTGAAGGATGGCAGCTATGCGCTGGACCTGGACAACGGCGCGCGCATCCAGGTGGCGATCACGGTAGACGTCGCGCAGCGCAGCGCCGTCATCGACTTCACGGGCACATCCGCCCAGCTGCCGAACAATTTCAATGCGCCGTCCGCCGTCTGCATGGCGGCCGTGCTGTACGTGTTCCGCACCCTGGTCGACGACGACATTCCGCTCAATGCGGGCTGCCTGAAGCCTTTGACCGTGATCATCCCGACCGGCTCCATGCTCAACCCGCAGTACCCGGCCTCCGTCGTCTCGGGCAACGTGGAAACCTCGACCTGCATCACCAACGCCCTGTACGGCGCGCTGGGTGCGATGGCAGCCTCGCAAGGCACGATGAACAATTTCACGTTCGGCAGCGAGCAATACCAGTACTACGAGACGATAGCGGGCGGCTCGGGCGCCGGCCCCGGTTTCGACGGCACGGACGTGGTGCAGACGAACATGACCAATTCGCGCCTGACGGACCCGGAAATCCTCGAGTGGCGCTTCCCCGTGCGGCTCGACAGCTACAGCATCCGTGCCGGTTCCGGCGGCGCGGGGCGCTGGCATGGCGGCAATGGCGGCGTGCGCCGGATGCGCTTTTTGGAACCCATGACGGCGGCCATCCTGTCGAACAACCGCATTGTTCCGCCGTTTGGCATGGATGGCGGCGAGGCGGGTGCGCTGGGGCGCAACTACGTCGAGCGCGCGGATGGCACGGTGGAGCAGCTGGCGCATATCGGCAAGACCGCCATGCAGCCTGGCGACGTGTTCGTCATCGAGACGCCGGGCGGCGGCGGTTACGGCACGCCCTGACGGGGAAGGTCAGTTCAGGGCGCCGCCGCCCAGGCGCAGTTCGATCAGTTCCAGCATGCCTTGCGCGGCGATGGACAGGGTGCGCTGCGTGGCCAGCAAAATAGGGCGCTCCGGCTGGCCGCGCGCCAGCGGCACGGCCACCAGGTTCAGTTTGCGGAACTGGAACAGGGTCAGCGCCGGCACCAGCGCCACGCCCAGTCCATGCTCGATCAGGCCGGCCACGGTGGCCAGGTGCTCCACTTCCAGGCCGCTGTCGCGCACGGCGATGCCTTGCGTGAGCAGCTCCACGTGCTGGCGCACGCTGGTCGACTTGGCCAGGTGGATCAGTTCGCAACCGGCCAGGTCCGCCAGCCGCAGGCGGCGTTTGGCGGCCAGTGCATGGTCGCGCCGGCACACGAGGTAGAACGGGTCGCTGCACAGGGTGCGCGTGTCGAATTCGGCCAGCCGGGCGCTGGGCGCCGTGATGGCCAGGTCGACCTTGCCCTGCCTGAGCAGGTTCAGGCACTGGTCGGACAGCGCGTCGTGCAGCTGCACCTGGACGCCCGGATAGCTGGCGCGGTATTCGGCGATCACGGCCGGCAAGCCATGCGCGGCCAGCGAGGGCAGGGCGGCGATGGCCACGCGCCCCTTGCGCCGCGCCACATAGTCGCCCAGGTTGCCGAAGGCTGCTTCCATGTCCGCCAGCAGCGTGCGCGCCACCCCGACAAACATCTCGCCTTCCACCGTCAGCATCACGTTGCGCGTATCGCGCTCGACCAGTTTGGCGTTCAAGGCCGTTTCCAGCTTCTGGATCACGGCGCTGAAGGCCGATTGCGATAAATGGCAGCGCTCGGCCGCGCGCGTGAAGTGGCGGCAGTCGGCCAGGGCGACAAACGCTTGCAGCAGCTTGCTGGAGATATTCGGCAGCATAGTTTGACCCATCCAACGTTTGATCCATAAAACAGGATAATCATCCTGAAAAATCGATTTTACAATATAAAGCGCTGGCAGCAGAATGCTTCCAAACCCCGCACAGACGAGGGACACACAACTTACGGAGACAAACACCATGCTGGCCCTGCTCGGACTGTGCACGATCGCCATTTTACTGGCGGCCATCCTCACCAAGAAAATGTCGCCCCTCGTGGCGCTCATCACCATTCCCATCGTCGCGGCCCTGATCGGCGGCTTCGGCATGGACACCTCGAAATTCATCGTTGCCGGCATCACCAACATCGCGCCGGTCGCCGGCATGTTCGTGTTCGCCATCCTGTTCTTCGGCATCGTCACCGACGCCGGCATGCTCGATCCCGTCGTCAAAGGCATCCTGCGCGTGGTGGGCAGCCGCCCGACCCGCATCGTGCCGGGGACGGCCTTGCTGGCCCTGCTGATTCACCTCGACGGCTCGGGCGCCGTCACCTTCCTCGTCACCATCCCCGCCATGCTGCCGCTGTACACGCGCCTGGGCATCGACCGCCGCATTCTCGCCTGCGTGGCGTCGCTGGCGGCCGGCGTCAACTTCCTGCCGTGGACGGGGCCGATGATACGCGCCTCGGCGGCGCTGCATATTCCCGTCAGCGAGATCTTCATGCCCCTGATTCCCGTGCAGCTGATCGGCCTGGTCTTCGTCTTCGGCGTGGCCTATTACCTGGGCCGCAAGGAAGAAATCCGCCTCGGTCTGACGGCCGGCGCGCCGGCCGGCTTCGTGCAGGTGCACGAGCTGACGCAGGCCGAACAGGCCGTCCGCCGGCCGAAGAACTTCTGGATCAATATCGTGCTGACGGTGATCGTGCTGGGCGTGATGATCAGCGGGAAGGTCGACCCGGTCGTGATGTTCATGATCGGCGTGGTGCTGGCATTGATGATCAACTATCCGAACGCCGACATGCAGCGCGCCCGCATCGATGCGCATGCCAAGGCGGCGCTGCTGATGGCCAGCATCCTGTTTGCCGCCGGCGTTTTCACGGGCATCATGAACAAGTCCGGCATGCTGTCGGCCATGGCCAAGACGGCCGTCGGCTTCGTGCCGCCCGAGATGGCCTCGCATATCCCGGCCGTGCTGGGCGTGCTGTCCATGCCCCTGTCGATGCTGTTCGATCCCGACTCGTTCTACTTCGGCGTGCTGCCCGTGGTGGCGGAAGTGAGCAAGATGCTGGGCGTGGAACCGGTCCAGGTGGCGCAGGCGGCCTTGCTGGGACAGATGACGACGGGCTTTCCCGTCAGCCCGCTGACGCCGGCCACCTTCCTCGTCGCGGGCCTGGCCGGCATCGACCTGGCCGACCACCAGAAATACACGTTCAAATACCTGTTTGCCGCATCGATCGTGATGACCATCAGCTGCATCGTGCTGGGCATCTTCCCCCTGTAGGCGCAGGCACTTTTCACAGGAGCACAGCATGAAAACCATCCGTATCGGCGCCGGCGCCGGTTATTCGGGCGACCGCATCGAACCGGCCGTGGAACTGGCCGAGCGCGGCGAACTCGATTTCCTGATCTTCGAATGCCTGGCCGAGCGCACCATCGCGCTGGCGCAGCAGGCAAAAATGCAAGACCTGCGGCAGGGCTACGACCCGCTGCTGGCCGAGCGCATGCGTGCCGTGCTGCGGCCGTGCAGCGAGAACGGCGTGCGCATCCTCACCAACATGGGCGCGGCCAATCCGCTGGCGGCCGCCGCCGCCATCCGCGCCATTGCGGACGAACTGGGCCTGCCGCACATCAAAGTGGCGGCCGTCACGGGCGACGACGTGCTGGCGCTGGTCACGGGCGGCGATTACCTGGACGACACGGGCGCGCCCGTGGCGCAGCTGGGAGACCGGCTGCTGTCGGCGAATGCCTACCTAGGCGCGCAGCCGCTGGTGGACGCGCTGGCGCAAGGCGCCCACGTCATCGTCACGGGCAGGGTGGCCGATCCGGCGCTGGTGCTGGCGCCGCTGATCCACGCGTTCGGCTGGGCCATGGATGACTGGCATCGCCTGGGGCAAGGCACCCTGGTCGGCCACCTGCTCGAATGCGCGGGCCAGGTCAGCGGCGGCTATTTTGCCGATCCCGGCTACAAGGACGTGGCGAACCTGGCGCGCCTGGGCTTTCCCATCGGCGAAGTGAGCGAAGACGGCAGCGTCGTCATCACCAAGGTCGATGGTTCGGGCGGCTGCGTCACGGTGGCCACCTGCACCGAACAGCTGCTGTACGAAATCCACGACCCGGCCGCTTACCTGACGCCGGACGTGGTGGCCGATTTCTCCCGGGTGAGGATGGAACAGGCCGGCACCGACAGGGTAGCCATCACGGGCGCCACGGGCCACCCTAAAAGCGGGCTGCTGAAAGTGACGCTGGGCTATCTGGACAGCTATATCGGCGAAGGGCAGATATCGTATGCGGGGCCGGGAGCGCTGGCGCGGGCGCAACTGGCGCAAGCCATCGTGGCCGAACGCCTGCAGCTGTGCGGCGTGCAGGCCGAGGAGCTGCGTTTCGACTTGATCGGCGTCAATGCCATCCATGGCGCCACGCTGTCCGCCGCCCATGGCGAGCCGTATGAAGTGCGCTTGCGCGTGGCCGGCCGCGCTGCCAGCCTGAAGGAAGCGGCGCGCATCGGCAATGAAGTCGAGACCCTGTACACCTGCGGCCCTTCGGGCGGCGGCGGCGCCACCAAATCGGCGCGCGAGGTCGTGGCCGTGCGGGCCACGCTGGTCGACGCGGCACTAGCGCCTGGCGCCATTCACTTCGGGGAGAACTGACATGAGCACCATCAAGACCATCGCGCTGCGCGAACTGGCGCACGCGCGCGCGGGCGACAAGGGCGATATCTCGAACCTGTCGCTGATCGCGTATGAACGGAAGGACTACGAGCTGCTGCGCCGGCAGGTGACGCCCGAGCGCGTGCGCCAGCATTTTGCGGGCGTCGTCCAGGGCAGCGTCACGCGTTACGACTTGCCGCAGCTGGGCGCGCTGAACTTTGTCATGCAGCAGGCGCTGGGCGGCGGCGTGACGCGCTCGCTGGCGCTGGACGCGCACGGCAAATGCCTGGGTGCGGCCCTGCTGGCGATGGAAATCCCCATCTCCTGAACTGGCGGGATTCAGGCGGCCGATGGCGTCCCGTAGGCGGTGGTGCCGCTCAGCTGCGCGCGCACCTGGCCCACGTCGCGCATGGGCGCGCGGCCGAACTGGCGGCTGTATTCGCGGCTGAACTGCGATTCGCTGGCATAGCCGACGCGGTAGCCGGCCGTGCCCGCGTCGATCTGCTCGACCAGCATGAGGCGCCGCGCTTCCTGCAGGCGCAGCAGCTTCTGGTACTGCATCGGCGTCATGGCGGTAATCGCCTTGAAGTGGTGATGCAGCGAGGACATGCTCATGTTCGCCATGCCGGCCAGGTGCTCGATGCGCAGCGGCTGCGCGTAATGGTGCTTGATCCAGTCGATGGCTTGCGCCACCTGGTGCGACTGGCTGCTGGCCAGCGCCATGTGGCGCAAACGCGCGCCGACGGGGCCATTGAGCAGGCGGTAGGTCAGCTCGCGGCGGATCAAGGGCGCCAGCGTGGCGATGTCCCCTGGTTTGTCCAGCAGGCGCACGAGGCGCAGCATGGCGTCGAGCAGGTCTGGCGAGACATCGCTGACGGAAATGCCGCGCGTGGCGGGCAGGATTTTCTGCTGCGCCGCGCCAGCTGCGCCGCTGGCGCTTTCGCTGTCGAGCAGCGCGGCCACGTCGGCGATGTCGATGCCCAGCACCACGCACAAGTGCGGTTTATCCTCGCTCGCTTCCACCACGCGCACCTGCACCGGCAGGTCGACGGACGTCAGCAGGTACTGCATGCGGCTGTAATGGAAGGTTTCTGTGCCCAATGTGACGTCCTTCGCCCCTTGCGCGATGATGGCCACGCTGGGGCGCGCCGCATGGAACAGCGATTCGGTGACGGAGGACTGGCGGTGAAAGGTCAGGTTGCCGATGGCCGTCGTGAAGTCGCCCGTGCGCGGCGCGTGGCGGCTGATCAGGGCGGCGATTTCGTCTTGGGGCGGGAGCAGGGTAGGCATGGGTGGCAGTATGCCTGAGGCGAGGAAGGGCAGGGGCTGATCTTACGCAGATTTGGAGGATCGTGCAAAGGTCTTGCAGGATCGCGGTAACGGCGGCGCGGCATCTGGGGCACACTTGGGCAATCGCATGCACGGCACGCGTCTCCCCTCGTCACACACCTATAGATACAGGAGTTTTCATGACCACCATCGCCAAAGGCTACGCCGCACTGGGCCCGACTTCCGCACTGCAACCGTTCACGTTCGAGCGCCGCGCCCCGCGCGAAGACGACGTGGCCATCTCGATCAAATACTGCGGCGTGTGCCATTCCGACATCCACCAGGCGCGCGACGAATGGGGCGGCGCTGCCTTCCCCATGGTGCCCGGCCATGAAATCGCCGGCGTCGTCACGGCCGTCGGCGCCAATGTGAGCAAGTTCAAGGTGGGCGACCACGTGGGCGTGGGTTGCTTCGTCGATTCCTGCACCACCTGCACGACGCGCAACGTGGATCTGGAACAGTACATGCCAGGCCTGATCCAGACCTACAACGGCCTGGAAGCGGACGGCAAGACGGCCACGCAGGGCGGCTACTCGGACAGCATCGTCGTCAAGGAAGGCTATGTGCTGTCGATTCCAGACAACCTGCCGCTGGACGCGGCCGCGCCGCTGCTGTGCGCCGGCATCACGCTGTACTCGCCGCTGAACCACTGGAAGGCCGGCCCCGGCAAGCAGGTCGCCATCCTGGGCATGGGTGGCCTGGGCCACATGGGCGTGAAGATCGCCCACGCCATGGGCGCCGAAGTGACGGTGCTGAGCCAGACCCTGTCGAAGCGCGAAGACGGCCTGCGCCTGGGCGCCGACCATTATTACGCCACCAACGACGCGGAAACGTTCAGCAAATTGGCCGGCACGTTTGATTTGATCATCTGCACCGTGGGCGCGGCCATCGACTGGAACCAGTACATCAACCTGCTGAAAGTCGATGGCAACATGGTCATCGTCGGCATCCCGGACGGTGCCGTGCCGCCTGTGAACGCTTTCGGCCTGGTGGGCGCGCGCCGCAGCCTGTCCGGTTCGATGATCGGTTCGATCAAGGAAACCCAGGAAATGCTGGACTTCTGCGGCAAGCACAATATCGTGTCCGACATCGAGATCATCCGCATCCAGGATATCAATGAGGCGTTCGAGCGCGTGGTCAAGAGCGATGTGCGATACCGCTTCGTGATCGACATGGCCTCTTTGTAACGCCCGAGAAAACGCCCAGGGCGTTGTTGCCGCGTCTCGCCGTACATTCGTACTGTCTTCGACGCGGCGCCTAGCCCTGGGCATTTTTCGAGCGTTCCATGAACGCTACCCGAAAAGCCGGAACCGGATTCGGTTCGCCAGACTTTCCCCATCCCCGCCAAAAATCAAGCTCCCGCGTCAATTTTTCTTTCCTTGCATCAAAAATCGGCATAAAATGAAACCGTACAGTACAGTTTCACTACGTAGATTTTAAAAAACCAGCCATCCCCGGCGTGCTTGCCTGGGCAGGGGAGGCGTCATGGATAAAAAATGGACACTTCAGTAAATAAAGGAGCGCCGGCGATCCTGGCGGTCTTCAGGGGCAAGCGGCTTGTCCTGACGGTTTTCGGCATCTTTCTTGGATTTTCCGGCCTGGCTCTGGCGGCGGGCGGCATCGAACTCATCACCCTTGGCGGTTCCTGGTATTACCTGCCGGCCGGCCTGGGCCTCATCCTCGCAGGTGTGCTATATCTGCGCCGAAAACCGCTGGCCAGTGCCGTCGTCGCTGCGCTGGTCGTCGCGACACTGATCTGGGCCGTGTGGGAAATCGGCTTCGCTTTCTGGCCCATGGTGCCGCGCCTGGTGCCGTTCCTCGTCATCGGCCTGGTGGCCGCCTTGCTGCATCCGTGGCTGGCCGGGCGTGCTCACGGTGGCCAGTCGCGCGGTTTTGCGGCCCTGCTTGCCGTCGTGCTGGCGGCCGGTTTCGCTGCCATGTTCAAGCCGCATGGCGTGACGGAGGCGAGCGCGCAGCCGCAGCAGGATGCGGTGGCGGCCATCAATGACGGCAGCGCCAACTGGGCCCATTACGGCTATGGACCGCAAGGCACGCGCTTCGCGCCGTACACGCAGATCGACAGGCAGAATGTCGACAAGCTGCAAGTGGCGTGGACCTACCGCTCGGGCGAGCTGGCCGAAGGGGCATCCGAATCGCAGAACACGCCGCTGCAGATCGGCGACACCATCTATACGTGCACGCCGATGAGCAAGGTCATCGCGCTCGACGCGGACACGGGCAAGGAGCGCTGGACCTTCGACCCGAAGCCGGCCAACACGAAGACGTGGAACCGCTGCCGCGGCGTCGGCTACTACGAGCCGGCCAAGGTGACAAAACCATTTCATTTCGACGGCATGCAGGCGGCCAGCGCATCTGCGGCGGGCGCATGCGCGAAGCGCATCGTGCAGGTGACCATGGATGCGCGCCTGATCGAGATCGACGCGCAGACGGGCAAGCAGTGCGAGGGCTTCGGCGACAAGGGCTCCGTCGACCTGACGGTCGGCCTGGGCAAGGTGAAGATGAACGTGCCGTATTACGCCTACACGTCCGCGCCCACGGTGGCGCGCAACCTGATCATCCTTGGCGGCTGGGTCTTCGACGGCCGCTCCACCGATGAACCGTCGGGCGTCGTGCGCGCCTACAGCGCCGACACGGGGGAGCTGGTGTGGGCCTGGGACCTGGGCAATCCGGCCATCACCAAGCTGCCGCCGGAAGGGCAGACCTACACGCGCAGCACGCCGAACATGTGGTCGGCGCCCGCGTTCGATGATGCGCTGGGCCTGGTCTACCTGCCGACGGGGAACGAGCAGCCGGACTTCTGGGGCGGCAAGCGCCCGCCGCTGACAGAGAAGTATTCGTCGGCCATCGTCGCCCTCGACATGGCCACGGGCCGCGAGCGCTGGACCTATCAAACCGTCCACCACGATATCTGGGATTACGACGTGGCCGCGCAGCCGGCCCTGTACGACGTCCCGGACGGCAAGGGTGGAAAAATACCGGCGCTGGTGCAGCTGACCAAGCGGGGCCAGATCTTCATGCTGGACCGCCGCACGGGCAAGCCGATCGCGGACGTGGTGGAAAAACCCGTGCCGCAGGAGCACGCGGCCGGCGACTGGGTGTCGAAAACGCAGCCATACTCCACCGGGATGCCGGCCCTCGGTGCGGAAACGCTGACGGAGCGCGACATGTGGGGCGCCACCTTCTTCGACCAGCTGGCTTGCCGCATCAGCTTCCGCAAGCTCAATTACCAGGGCGAGTTCACGGCGCCCAGCACAAAAGAGACGCTGATCTATCCGGGCTACTACGGCGGCTTCAACTGGGGCGGCGCGGCCGTCGATGAAAGCAATGGCTATATGTTCGTCAACGATATCCGCATGCCGCAGGTGGTCAGGCTGGTGCCGCGCGAGACGGTGGACGTGGCCAAGCTGACGTCGGGCCACGGCGTGGGCAGCACCTATCCCATGGATGGCACGCCCTTCGTCATCGACCACAAGGCCTTCAATTCGCCGCTGGGCATACCGTGCCAAAGCCCGCCGTGGGGCGTGTTTGCCGCCATCGACCTGAAAACGCGCACGAAAGCGTGGGAGCGTCCGGCCGGCACGGTGCGCGATGCCGTCATCCACGGCGTGCGCGCAAGCCTGCCCATCCCGCTGGGCATGCCGACCCTGGGCGGCGGCGTCAGCACGGCGTCCGGCCTGGTGTTTTATGCGGGCACGCAGGATTACTATTTGCGCGCCATGGATATCACCACGGGCCGCGAAGTGTGGAAGGCGCGCATGCCCGTCGGTTCGCAAGGCACGCCGATGACGTATGTGTCGCCAGCCTCTGGCCGCCAGTACGTCGTGGTGGTCGCGGGCGGTGCCCGCCAGAGTCCGGACCGGGGAGATTACGTGATAGCATACGCGCTTCCCAAGACACAGTAAGAGTTTGCTTCATGCCCCAGTTGCGTACCGTTCCCGCTTCCCCGACGACCCGAAGCGAGGAGCGGCGGCGCAAGCTGCTGGTGGCGGCGGCGGACCTCTTCCTCGCCTCCGGCTACGACGGCGTCAGCATGGACGCCATCGTGGCCGAAGCGGGCGGCTCCAAAGCCACTGCTTACCGTTATTTCGGCAGCAAGCAGGAATTGCTGGTGGCCGTGGTCGAGTACCTGTGCGCCGACTTCATCATCGCGCTGCGCCAGCTCGATACCTCGCAAGCGGGCCTGGAGCAGGGCTTGCAGCTGATCCTCGATGAACTGGTGGCCGTCGTCACCAGCCCCCGCCACGCGGATTTCTACCGCCTCGTCGTCACGGGCGCGGCCGCCGTGCCGGCCGTAGGCCAGACCTGGTACGAACACGGCCCGCAAGTGTGGCACGCATTGATATTGCGCCTGCTGGAACAGCAGCGCGCCCAGGGCCGCATCGCGCCCGACACCTCGTTATCCAACCTGCCGCAGATTTTGTTCGACGCCGTCTTCTCGCACCTGACCACGCGCACCGTGATGCTGGGGCAGGGCGGCGATGCCGCCACGTTCCGGCCCCTGATCGCTGAACTGATCAAGCTGGTGGTGGCGCGGGTGGCGCGTAGGTCGGATTAGGCCCGGCAGGGCCGTAATCCGACGCGGCGAGGTCCGCAAATTGTCGGATTACGCTGCGCCTTGGCGGCTCCGCTAATCCGACCTACGCCACTGCCGTGAAAGCTTGCCCGGCGACTCAGGCCTCCGGCGCCGTCCAGACCAGATTCCACAGGTGGCCATCGATATCCTCGAAACCCTGGTCATACATGAAGCCATGGTCCTCGGGCGGATGCGGCGTGCGGCCGCCGGCGGCAACGGCCCTGGCGATCAGGTTATCCACCTCTTCCCGGCTTTCGCAACTGAGGCAAATGACGATTTCATTGGCTTCCTTTGCATTCGCGACCGGCTTGCCGATCAGCGACTGGAAGAAGGGTTCGGTCGTCAGCATGGCCTGGATGGTGTCGCCGACGATGTTGATGAACGCCGCGTTCTCTCCGCTGAAGCGGGTATCGAAGGTAAAGCCGAGAGCGGAAAAGAAGGCCCTGGATTTGTCCAGGTCCTTCACGGGCAGGTTGAGGATGATCTGTTTGTGCATGGCGCCTCCTTGCCAGGGTGGGATTGCGTGGAATAGGGGGAATGGGCAATCGCCGCCTCATTCCCGCGGCTGCGGTCCGTCACGACTTTACCGCATTTGACAGCGCAGCGGCTCGTTTCAAGCGTTATCAATTATGGAAGAATATATATAAGTGCTTATGTAAATCGTGCTACCATGGCTTCATGAAACCTGGACTGGGCACGCAATTACGACATCTCATCGAACTGCTGGACGGCGCGGTCGAGCAGGCCTATGTGGAAGCGGGACTCGATTACCGGCCGCGCTACACGCCGGTGATGCGCATGCTGGCCGAGCGGCAGAGCGCCACCATCGGAGAGCTGGCCGCCGTTGCCGGCCTCACGCAGCCCGCCGCGACCCAGACAGTGGCCGTGATGGTGAGGAAGGGCCTGTTGACGGTGGCCGCCGGCGGCGAAGACGGCCGGCAGCGCGTGGTGCGCCTCAGCGCCGCTGGCGAAGCGCTGCTGCCGCGCCTGCGGGTGTGCTGGCAGGCGACAAAATCCGCGGCCGACAGCCTCGATGCGGAGCTGGCGTTTCCCTTGTCCGCCTGCCTGGAACAGGCGATCGCCGTGCTCGAGACGCGCTCCTTCGGCGCGCGCATCCGCGACGCCAGCTTGCGGCAACACCTGACGATAACCCCGAATGATGCAGACACGCCTGGCTGAACGCCGCTTCGATGACGTGCCCAGGGGGCGCCTCGCGCGCATTTTTTACACAACGATCAAACGTTTCGTAGTCCAACTTGGAGGAAGGTATGTCAGGCAGAAAGAAATTTGTTGCAGGCGTCGTGTTGGGTAGCGTGTTGTCGTTTTCCGCCTTCGCGGCGCAGGACACTCCCTTGAAAGCAGCCGATCGCGCTGCGGTCGTGCAGACGCTGGCGGAGAAAATGAACGCGAATTACATCGAGCCGGCGGTGGCCGAACGGGTCGGCAGCGCGATCGCCAGGAAAAATGCCGAAGGAGGCTATGCGGCCGCCGCCAGTGCGCAGGCCTTCAGTGCGGTGCTGGCGCAGGACTTGCGCGCATTGAGCGGCGACCTGCATTTCGGCGCCATGCTTGACGAAGGTTTCCGCGAGCGCAGCAACGCCGGCGACGTGCCCACGCGCGCCAGGATGGACGAGGCGCGTGAGCAGACCGAGCGGTGGGGCTATGGCATCGAGAAGGTCGAACGCCTACCCGGCAACGTCGGCTACATCGAGTTGCGCGGCTTCGGGCGCACGGAATTCGTCGGCCCGGCCTACTCGGCGGCAATGTCGCTGATGGCGGGGACGGAGGCGCTGATCCTCGACCTGCGCCGCAACGGCGGCGGCAGCCCGGCCAGCGTGGCTTATCTGATGAGTCATTTCTTCCCGCTCGGCGACGAGCGTCACCTGATCGACATATACAATCGCCCGACCGATACGACCCGGCAGATCTTTACCGTGGCGACGGTCGCCCAGCGTTACGACAAGCCCGTGTACGTGCTGACCTCGGCCCGCACGTTTTCCGGCGGAGAAGACTTCTCCTATGGCATCCAGGCACAGAAGCGCGGCACGGTGGTCGGCGAAACCACCGGCGGCGGCTCCAATCCCGTGGGCAGGTTCAGCGTGGGGCAGGGCATCGTTGTCGTGATTCCCACCTCGCGCACGACCAATTTCGTCACCAAAACCAACTGGGAGCACGTCGGCGTGAAACCGGACATCGCCGTGCCCGCGGCACAGGCGCTGCAGACGGCGCACGCCGACATCCTGCGCAAGCTGGTGTCGTCCGAAAAGGACGGCGACGGGCGCAAGGAACTGCAGCGCGTGCTTGCGATGGTAGAGAAAGGGGAGTCCGCGAAGCCGGTCTACACGCTCAGGGGCGAGCCTTGATCTAACCGTGCCCGGCCAGGCGGCTGGAATGAGCGCAACAGACAAAGGCGTGCAGCGTGCTCACGGCGTTCGTGCGCAGGAAGATTTCCTCCAAACGGTCATTCGCCCATGCCTCGCTTCGATGCTTGATCGCGGAAGTAATCGCCATCCGGGTCCAGATCCCTGTATTGACGCACGATAGGATGCTGGAGCGTGAACCACAAGTGGTTGATCAAGCCCGCCAGCGCGCGTAAGTGCTCAGACCGCTCGGCGTCGGGGAGGGTGCGAATAAGACTGTCCGCTTCGTTAATGATTTTTCCCATGCGTGCATATGTCGACATGAGTTGTTGCGCGGTTGCATAATCCATTTTTCCACTTTTAAAATTAGTCGCCAGGCACGTCACCGGAGCGTCGACATCAACGGCCAGCCCAGGCTCGGCACAACCCAGCGTATGGGATTGTTGCTCTTCGAGTAATGACAAGGTGTTGTCAGGCGCGCTGAGCCCGAAAGCAGGGACTGGGGTCGGTCCTCAAGGTCCGACCCCGGAAGATAAACAGGGCAGTGGCCAGGCGCCAGTCAGGTCGCAATACCATACTTGTGCTGCGTGGCCGCATACTGCTGCTTGAGCGACTCCAGCTTCGGATGCTTGGGGTCGATCTTGCGGATCACCTGCATCTGGTGCTGGGCCTGTTCGGCCAGCGGGGCTTCCCAGCCCAGCATGTTGAGCTGGCGCAGGATGGCTTCGACGGAGGCAAACAGCACGGGCAGGTTGCCCGGTGTCTTGCGCAGGGCCTGGCGCAGCACGAAGACGGCGCCCTTGAGCTCTCCGCTTTCCGACTTGCTGGCCGCATCCTGCATCAATTCCTGCACCTGGTTCGTGATCTGCTGGCCCATGCCTTGCGCCAGGTCGTGGCGTCCCGCCTTTTCAAACACGTCCACGGCCGCTTCCATCGTCACGTCGCTGTCGGCTTCGTTGACGAGCTTCATCATGACGTCGGAGGCGGCCTGTTCCAGATTGTTCTTCAGGCAGCTTTGCACGAGGCCTACCTTCAGCTGCGTCGACAGGCCGCGCGCCGTGTCCAGGGCGGCGGCGGCCAGCTGCAGCTCGCCGGCGGCGGCGATGTCGTTGCCCGACAGTTCATGCAGCATGGCGGCCGAGATGGCGCGGCATGCTTCCACGTTGGCGCCGCCCCGCAGCGAGCGCTCCATGTCGCGCAGCACGCCGCTCGCCTGCGGCGCATCGCCCTTTTTCACCAGCGTTTTCACCAGGTTGACGTGGTCTTCCGGGTCGCGGAACTCGGAGTACTTCGCTTTCGTCACCACCTGCTTGTAGGCCCGTTCGGCCGCGCCGATGTCGCCCGTGTCGAAGGCGATGCCGCCCAGGTGGCGCAAGCGGCGCACCATGTGCGGCGAGATGGCCACGGCGTCCTCGAGGATTTTCTTGGCCTGCAACTGCTGGCCCATGGCTTCATGGTTTTGCGCCAGCAAGTCGTAGGCGGCCATGAAACGGGGATAGGTTTCCACCAGTTCCAGCAGCGCGTCCTGCGCCTCCTCGTGGCGCTGCTGTTCGAACAGGGTGCGCGCCAGTCCCAGGTGGGCCCAGGCCATGGGCCGCGTGGCCAGCATGTCGGCGTAGATCTGCTCCGCTTCCCGCCACTCGCCCAGGGTGATATGCAGCTCGGCGCGCAAGCGGGCGAAATCGGCCGCCAGGCGCGGGTGCTGCAGTTCGGCCGCGCGGCAGCTTTTCACGGCTTCGCGCAAGTCGCCCTTGTCGATCAGCTGATACGTGGGCAGGAAAATCGCGCGCCGCTCGATGGCGCGCGCGATGCGGCCGCTCAGCACATCGACGGTGAACGGTTTTAATATGTAGTCGGACGGGGTCAGCTCGGCCGCGCTGATCACCTTGCTGTGGATGGCTTCGGAGGTCAGCATGATGAAGATCGTCCACAGGCCGATCAGCTTATGATGGCGCAAGTCTTCCAGCAGTTGCTGGCCATCCTGGCCGTCCGTGCCGCTGCCAAGGTCGTATTCGCACAGGATGATGTCGAACGGCTTCTTCGTCAGCAAGCGGATGGCCGTGCCGGCATTGACGGCATACTCGACCTTGGTGATGGCCGCCTGGTTCAGCATATTGTGCAGATTGCCCCGCATGCTGGGGTTCGGGTCGACGATCAGGACAGATAAGTCGCTAGTTTCTGGCATGGTTCAGCTCTCGTTCATCTGTTCGGTCATTTGCGGGAACTCTTCTTATATGTATCTGCCTGGCAGTATTGTTTTTTATCAGCATACTGCAAAGCCGGGCGACACTGCCAGCAAAATGCATGCAATTGGGTGCGGAGCAGGGCGCCGGGTGCGTCCGGTGGCGTGCGGCGTTGTATTTCGTGGGGCCGCCGCGTTGTGCGGGGCTGCCAGCGACGCATATTCCGGCAAATAGCTGACTAGCATGATAGTATCCTAATTACAACTAATGTTGGATGCCGCTCAATCTTGCGGCCAGGCATGCGCAAGGCTGTACCGGGCGCTTTCTTCTTTCTGGTGTCGATACCCGTATGCGCGTTCCTGACCTTACTTCCTTGCGGCGCATCGCCGTTCCTCTCGCGTTCGGCGGCAACAGCGAACAGCAGCACACGTATTTCGCGGAATTGCACCGGGTCGGCATGGTCACGCAGCTGCTGGGCATCATCGCCTTCAGCCTGACCTGGCTACTGATGCCGGAGCCCTATCATCCGAACCTGACGCATGCCGTGCTGGCGCTGCTGGGCATGTTGACGAGCCTGGTGGTGCGCTACCGCTGCACCACCTTGCCCATGCTGACCATCACGGGAGCTTGCGCCGTGCTGACCCTCACTTTTGGCTTGCGCACCATGGCCGACGCCGTCCAGCACGCCAGCTTCTGGGTCTTGCCCGTGGGCGTCTTCATGACCCTGGCCATCGCCTCCATCTTCAATGGCGGTCTCAGCTATCTGGCCGTGGTGGGCGGCGTGTGGTGGAACGTGGGCCACGGCCTGTATCCCGTGAACGTCGGCTTGCCCGACCAGTCGTGGGCGCCACTCATGATCGCCGTCAGCATCCTGTTCGGGCTGGCGCTGAATGTCAGCTTCAGTTTATTGCGCTTGCGCAACTATCACTCCAAGCTGGAATTGACGCGGCTGGCCTTCCAGGACGGTCTGACGGGCCTGAACAACCGCCGCATGTTCACGCAGCGCGCCCAGCAGATGCATGGCGCGGCCCACGGCGGCATGCTGCATTTCCTGATGATCGATATCGACGATTTCAAGATCATCAACGACCAGCAGGGCCACGATGCGGGCGACGCGGTGCTCGTGCGCACCGCCGCCATCATCGCCGACAAGGCGCAGGGCCATCTGTGCGGACGCCTGGGCGGCGAGGAATTCGGCATCGTCTACGCGGGCAGCCGCGAGGATGCCGGAACCTTTGCCGGCGGCCTGGTCGAGGCCGTCAGCCAGGCTTTCCTGGCCGCGCAGTTCGTGTCGATCAGCGTGGGCGTGGCCGAGCTGGACCGGGGCAAGGAGCTGGGCCACAGCTACCGGCTGGCCGACGAAGCGCTGTACCTGGCCAAGCGCCAGGGCAAGAACCGCTATGTGATCGCCTGATGGTCGGTCGCCCGCGATGGTTGTTGCAAGTTGGCAAAAACTGCCCGTTTCAGGGGCAAAATGGCCCGAAAGCCATAAGTTCCGGTAATAAAGCAGGGGTAAAACGGGTATAATGCGCGCAAAGGAAATTTGCCGTACGAAAGATATTGTCATACCTACCTTTAACCCGCAGCCACGCTGCATCAACCACCTTCCAATCATGTTGATACTGCCGGGTTCCAATGCCCTGTCCCATTTCCGTAGCCACCGTCTGTTAAGCCAACTGCAAGCCGTTTCGCCTGCGATCGTTGCCGTGCAAGCACGCTATGTCCATTTCATCGATGCCAGCGCGCCTCTCACCAACGACGACAGCACGCGCCTTGGCGCCTTGCTGACGTACGGCGAGCCGGCCCAGGCTGACAATACGGAAGGCGCTGCCGAAGAATTCTTCGTCATTCCCCGTTTCGGCACGATTTCGCCGTGGGCTTCGAAAGCCACCGACATCGCGCACAACTGCGGCATGGCGCACATCAAGCGCGTCGAACGCGGCATCGCTTTCCGCATCAACCTGAAATCGGGCATCCTGGGCAGCGCCATCGGCGCCGGCAAATTGACGGACGAGCAGGTACAGGCGGTGGCCGACCTGCTGCATGACCGCATGACGGAATCCGTGCTGCGCAGCGCGGACGACGCCAAGGACCTGTTCCGCACGCTGGAAGCGCGTCCGCTCGAATCGATCGACTTGCTGGGGCAGGGCAAGCGCGCGCTGGAAACGGCGAACGTCGAACTGGGCCTGGCGATGTCGGAAGACGAAATCGACTACCTGGACGCCGCCTTCACCAAGGCCGGCCGCAACCCGACGGACGTGGAACTGATGATGTTCGCGCAGGCGAACAGCGAGCATTGCCGCCACAAGATCTTCAACGCCGACTGGACCATCGACGGCGTCGCGCAGCCAAAATCGCTGTTCGGCATGATCAAGAACACGCATGAACTGCAGCCGAAGGGCACCGTCGTCGCCTACAGCGACAACTCGTCCATCATGGAAGGCGCCACCGTGTCGCGCTTCTACCCGCGCGGTGCCAGCCACGAATACGCGGCTTCCACGGAACTGACGCACACGCTGATGAAGGTGGAAACGCATAACCACCCGACGGCGATCTCCCCATTCCCTGGCGCCTCCACGGGCGCGGGCGGCGAAATCCGCGACGAAGGCGCGACGGGCCGCGGCGCCAAGCCGAAGGCTGGCCTGACCGGTTTCACCGTCTCGAACCTGTCGCTGCCGGACGCCGTGCGCAGCTGGGAAACGGCCGCCTCCGTGACGGCGCCATTGGCATCGCGCACGGACGCCGAGCAATACGGCAAACCGGAGCGCATCGCTTCGCCGCTGCAGATCATGATCGAGGGTCCGCTGGGCGGCGCCGCGTTCTCGAACGAATTCGGCCGTCCGGTATTGGGCGGCTACTTCCGCACCTATGAACAGAACGTCGGCGCAGACAAAGATGCCGTCTTCGGCTACCACAAGCCGATCATGATCGCGGGCGGCATCGGCAATATCTCGGCGCAGCACACCCACAAGAACGACATCCCCGTCGGCAGCCTGCTGGTGCAGCTCGGTGGCCCGGGCATGCGCATCGGCATGGGCGGCAGCGCCGCTTCGTCGATGACGACCGGCAGCAACACGGCCGACCTGGACTTCGATTCCGTCCAGCGCGGCAATCCGGAAATGGAACGCCGCGCCCAGGAAGTCATCAACGCCTGCTGGCAAATGGGTGCGGACAATCCGATCATCTCCATCCACGACGTGGGTGCGGGCGGCCTGTCGAATGCGTTCCCGGAAATCACCAACGACGCCAAGCGCGGCGCGATTTTTGACCTGCGCAAGATCCCGTTGGAAGAATCGGGCATGGCGCCGAAGGAAATCTGGAGCAATGAATCGCAGGAACGCTATGTTCTCGCCATCGCGCCGGAAAGCCTGCCATTATTTAAAGCCATGTGCGAACGCGAACGCTGCCTGTTCGCCGCCGTGGGCGTGGCCACCGAAGAGCGTCAACTCAAATTGATCGACCCGGAACTGGGCAATGAACCGGTCGACATGCCGATGGACGTCTTGCTGGGCAAGCCGCCCAAGATGCAGCGCGACGTGGTCCACGTGGCCAACGATTTCCCGGCGATTGAGCTGACGGGCATGGACCTGGTGGACGTGGCGCAAAAAGTGCTGCTGCTGCCGACCGTGGCCGACAAATCCTTCCTGATCACCATCGGCGACCGCAGCGTGGGCGGCATGACCGTGCGCGACCAGATGGTGGGACCATGGCAAGTGCCGGTGGCCGATTGCGCCGTCACCACCATGAGCTTTGAAGGCTACCTGGGCGAAGCGATGGCCATGGGCGAACGCACGCCGCTGGCCGTCATCGACGCGGCAGCATCCGGCCGCATGGCCGTGGGCGAAGCCGTCACCAACATCGCCGCAGCAGCCATCGGCGACATCTCCGACATCAAATTGTCCGCCAACTGGATGGCCGCCTGCGGCCAGCCTGGCCAGGACGCGGCCCTGTACGACACGGTCAAGGCTGTCGGCATGGACCTGTGCCCGGCACTGGGCATCAGCATCCCCGTCGGCAAGGATTCGCTGTCGATGCGCACCACCTGGAAAGACGAGAACACGGGCGCGGCGAAATCCGTCACCTCGCCGGTGTCGTTGATCGTTTCCTCGTTCGCGCCAGTGACGGACGTGCGCAAGTCGCTCACGCCGCAGCTGAAAACGGACCAGGGCGACACGTCATTGATCCTGATCGACCTCGGTCGCGGCAAGAACCGCCTGGGTGCATCCGCCCTGGCGCAAGTCATGGGGCAATTGGGCAATGAAACGCCGGACGTGGACAGCGCGGAAGACTTGAAAGGCTTCTTCGCCGCCATCCAAAAGCTGAACAGCGACGACAAGCTGCTGGCCTACCATGACCGTTCGGACGGCGGCCTGTACGCCACCCTGACGGAAATGGCCTTCGCCGGCCACACGGGCATGTCCGTCAACCTCGACATGCTGACCATGGAAGGCGAGCACTCGAGCGACTGGGGCGACGCCAAGAACTGGGCCGGCCAGGTAGCGGAACGCCGCAACGAACTGACCTTGCGCGCCTTGTTCAGCGAAGAGCTGGGCGCCGTGATCCAGGTGCGCGCGGAAGAAAAGTCGCTCGTCATGGATGTGCTGCGCACGTTCAATCTGGGCGCCTGCAGCCATATCATCGGCAAATTGAACGACCGCGACGTCATCGAATTCACGCGCGACGCCAAGCTGATCTACACCCAGCCGCGCGCGGACCTGCACCGCCTGTGGAGCGAAACGAGCTGGCGCATCGCCCGCCTGCGCGACAATCCGGCCTGCGCGGACGCCGAATACGACCGCCTGCTGGACGTGCAGGACCCGGGCATGTCGCCTATCGTCACCTTCGACCAGAACGAGAACATCGCCGCGCCATTCATCGCCACGGGCGTGCGTCCCCGTGTCGCCATCCTGCGCGAGCAGGGCGTCAACTCGCATATCGAGACGGCCTACGTGATGCACCAGGCAGGCTTCACGGCTGTCGACGTGCACATGAGCGACCTGATCGCGGGCCGCGTGAAACTGGACGACTTCCAGGGCGTCATCGCCGTGGGCGGCTTCTCGTACGGCGACGTGCTGGGCGCGGGCGAGGGCTGGGCGAAAACCATCCTGTTCAACGCTAGCCTGGCGGAACAGTTCGCGCGCTTCTTCAACCGCACGGACAGCTTCGGCCTCGGTATCTGCAACGGCTGCCAGATGATGAGCAACCTGAAATCCATCATCCCCGGCGCCCACGCCTGGCCCAAGTTCACGCGCAACAAGTCGGAGAAATTCGAAGGCCGCTTTGCCATGGTCGAAGTGATGGATTCCCCATCGATCTTCTTCAACGGCATGGCCGGCACCCAGGCCGGTATCGCCATCGCCCACGGCGAAGGCTACGCCGACTTCTCGCAAACGGGCGACATCACCCAAGTCACCAAAGCCATGCGCTTTGTGGACAACAAGGGCGCCGCCACCGAAGCCTACCCGTACAACCCGAACGGCTCGCCGGAAGGCATCACCTCCGTCACCACGCCAGACGGCCGCTTCACCGTGCTGATGCCGCACGCGGAGCGCGTGTTCCGCAGCGTGCAACAGTCGTACCACCCTGAAGCATGGGGCGAGGACTCGCCTTGGATGCGCATGTTCAGGAATGCGCGGAAGTTTGTGGGGTAATTAGCTCGCGTGCAGGGCAGCGCTGGAGTTCAAGGCGATGCTGCTGGGGTAGGAATGAGAAAGCCGCTGTCGGGAGACAGCGGCTTTTATTTTAAGTGCTTAAATATTTATCGACGATTCCGATTGCTTAATATTCACCGCCTTGCGATGTTGTTGTAAGCATTTTTAATGTTTTTAATGCCATTTCATTTTTTTTAATATGGAAAAATTTCTGATAATCTTCTTGAGAGAATGTCTTGAAATTAATTGGTTCTTTAAGATCTGTGGATTCTAGAAAATCTCGAAATAATTCAATTATTGTTGCTGATCTTGTGTTGCTATTTTTGTTTTCAATTAACATTTCTGTTGCTTGAAATTTGGAAAATTCCTTCAGTTTTTTCAATGAAAAAATTGGATTTCTAATGTCAGCTGATTTTGAAATTAATATGGTTCTAACACACCATGCTATTCTTCTATTTAGTAATGTGTAATTCAATATCGAACTTTCAATGTTGATCAACATCCATCCTAAGTTTGCAGCGTCAAGTAACTCTTTCTTGTAATTTTCTTTGTAGGTAAAGTTGAACTTAATTTCATCAAATAAGTTAAGCTCATCGTATAGAATTTTCGCCTCACTTACTATGTGTAGAAGAAATAGATCGCCGTCTCTGGCACGTTGAATAACCAGTGACTTAGGATAGCAAACAGTATTAATTGATCCGTTAGCTATGGCTCTGTAATTAATTTCATCTGTTATTGCCAATAGATCCACATCCGATGTTAATGTTTCGTCGCCGCGCGCTCTGCTACCATAAAGCAATAGTGTCAAAATACTCATAAGCGAACTCGGCTAATTCGGTTAACAACCGTTGGTACAATTATTGCATACCACCAAAGGCCCAGTAAGGCATTTAGCGCAAATATGGTTTGATTAAAATAGCTACTTGTAGTGGTTGCATGCTTTGTATATCCTATTAAGAAAGTGATATCAAAGGCCATCATCAATCCCAATTTCCAATCGCTAGAAATTCCAAGAAAGCTATAAATTATTGAGAATAAACAGATTAAAGAGATTCCAAAAATTATTGGACGGGTTAGACTGTTGCCCCAGTCATTGATCAATCCAGATAATTCCATAATTATTTTCTCGGTATGGTAAAAAAATTTTAATAAGATATTGATGAGAATGTTTTTCCTTGAAAATATCTCATGATTTGTCTTTGATATTTTCTCTCTAATTCTTTGAATGGAGTGGCATTTGACAGCATCGTAATAAAATTTGTCGCTCCCTACCTTTTCAAGATTCGCTACTAATGCTCTGGCAATTTTTCCTTTGGATTCTTCTAGTCGCATTTTTTGATAACTTGTATTTGTATTCTTTTGCTTTAATAGTTCAGCATCCTTTATATTTGTGTAGGCAGAATTTATGAATTTATCAGGATTGGTTATTAGTGTGTTGTTAAATCTAGTTTCGGTTCCTGATATGCTGATTTCTTCCCACTTGCAATCAATGAACTGGCAATCTTCAAAAGCGCACATTGTAAAGGAGCATTGCTTGAATTTACAATCGGTAAATTTAACCTTTTTCCAATTCGCATAGCCAAAATCACATTTTTCAAAATTGCATTTTGAGAAGCCTAAGTTTTTTTCGAAAAAATCACCTCGAAAATCACAAAACTGAAAATTTTTTCCTCTCAATGTAAATCGCGGATATTTTCTTGATTCTTCTTGGAGTTTTTCTGCAGTGTAACACCGTTTTTCAACGCCACTTATTCCATCGAAAATCCAATTGCTGTCCTCATAGTCATTTGCAGAGTTTGGACTGTATAAGACATCCCAGTAAGATGTATCTCTTTTAATACTTTTCTTTTTGTTTGTCATTGAGATTTTTTGAAATTATCGATTGTGTTTTTAATTATTGACTTTACGCTGCAAGGTACCTAAATTTTTATTTGGAAAGATTGTAGCGTTATCTATAGGTGTGTGCCACATTATTCAAAAAATTGCGTAGGCGCTCCTCAGCCAGCGGAAGTCCAGCAGCAGGGCGCTGGCGGCGATATGCTGGTCGATTCCCGTTTCCACGCGCTTGGCGAGGAATGGTCCCAGGAAGGAATTCGAGGTGCGCGACAGCAGCATGAGAATGCTGAACAGGGCCAGGGACACGGCGATGCGCCGCGTGCGGATGCCGGCGATGCGCACGGGAGGCGAGGGTGCCGATGATGTGGATGATGAACGTCAGTGCACAAATCAACAGCAATTGCTTGTCCATCACAACCTTGCAATAAAGAAAATGTAATTCCATGCTGCCATGAAGTTACTTATTTTTCAACTGCAAAGAAGATAATTTTATGTGATTGGGGTTTTGTGTTGGTTTGTGTGGAGTTGACTGAATTTCACCCCAAGGCAGAAACTGGGGTCAGACCCTACAGGGGTAATGTCCCCCAATGGGGGGGCATTACGATCACGAAGTGACTGACCCGGCTTTGGCCTGTGGGTGAGATAAATGCCGCCAGTGAGCGTATGGCGTGGTTTCATTGCTTGTATTTCAAGCTTGCACCCTCAACTATCCCTGGTGGCGGCAAGACTTGCCGCTCGATATGCATCAACTACCCCGGAGGTACACCATGAGTTTCGATTCCTTTTTGTCCAAGCTGAAGTCCAAGGCAAGCGAGCTGAAAACCGAGGCACTGAAGTACAAGAACAAGGATTTCCTCAACGCCGCGATGGCAGGGTCGGCCCTGATCGCCATGGCCGACGGCAGCGTCAGTGCGGAAGAGAAGCAGAAGATGGTGAAGTTTATTGAAAGCAATGATGCGCTATCCGTGTTTACCACCACGGACGTGATCAAGGCTTTCCAGGAATATGTCGGCCAGCTGGAATTCGACAAGGATATCGGCGAAGCCAAGGCGTATCAGGCGCTGGGCAAGATGAAGTCGAATGTGGAGGCATCGCGCCTGCTGGTGCGCATGATCATCGCCGTCGCTTCGTCGGACGGCAATTTCGACGCCAACGAGCAGCGCGTGGCCGGCAAGATCGCGCGCGAGCTGGGCTTGACTCCCGGCGAGTTCGAGCTGCAGTAAAGCCGGGCCAGCCGGCCCTGGCTGGCTTAACTCTTGTCCCACCACGGCGGCGTGCCCGACGACCAGGGGCACGCCATTTCCACTTCGCTGATCCTGTAGCGGATCTCGATCACCTGGCCGGGGCTGAAGGGACCGCGTTTCCAGTCGCCGGAATCAAAGACGTAGCCTTTGCCCTTGATGCAAAGACTGGTCGGATTGTTGCCGATGGGGCCGGTCGAGTGCAGGGTGACGCGCACTTCGCCGTTGGCGTCCAGCGGGGCGTCGCCGCCCGTGAACAGTGCATCCGAGCCGATATCGCAGACAGTGGTGCTGCCTATCTTGCTGCAGCGCTTGATATACGTTTCCTGGCGCGCATTGGCCAGGTAATCGTCATGCCGCATCGGCTTGCCGTCGTCATAGGTAAAGCGCAGGACGACTTGCGTGGGCTCGCTGGCCGGATGGCGCGTGGTGCTGGTGCAGGCGACGCTGACCAAGGCCAGCAGGGGCCAGGCCAGCAGGCGCATGGTGTGGCGCAGGCACGTCAGCAAGCGGCTACGAATATGCTCAGATTGAAACATGGTGCTCCATGGAGTGGCTGCGGCTTCACTGCAGCGAAGGCGCCGATCATAGCACGCAGTCGTTTTTCCACGGAGCATGTTTCTAGCGGAACAGCTGCCGGTTTGCACATGGCACCGTGCGCTGGCACCTGCGTGGCCGGCAGGCCGAATCAGCTACGCTTGCGTGCCGCGCAAGTGAGCAGGGCCATGCCGGCGAGCAGCATGGCGTAGGTCGATGGTTCCGGAACCGGCGAGAGGGGATCGAGCCGCACGACTTCGCATATGCTGTCGCGGCAGCCATAGGCAGAAATCTGGCCCGCTTCGTTGATGCCGCCTACCAGCCCGAAGTACCAGCCATCCTCGCCAACGAGGTCGCTCAGCCTATACGTTTCATTGCCATCCCAAAGCATGGCCATCGTGCCAAAGTCGTTGTAGCCCAATACCCTGCCGAGGCCATCGATACCGACGGAGGTGGAGAGCCGCGATATCGTTTGATAGTTTCCATTGGCCCAGAAGAACGCTTCCGTGCCGGTCATGCCTTGACCTAACGTGGCCCAGCCCGATACCTGGCCAGCGTTGTTGATACCGACAGCATAACTCGGAGCATAATACTCGCTGACGAGCGTGGTCATCACGCCGTTGGCATACAGGGAGGCCTGGGCTTGTCCATCGGCGTCCTTTGTGTAGCCGACGACGGCCCCGGAACTGTTAATATTGAAGGCAGTGGTGCCGTTGCCGCCCGCCGCGGTGATTTCCTGATAGCCGCCGGCGCTGGAGTACACATAGGCGCGCTCCTTGCCGCTGCCGTCGTATGTGCTGAGGGCAACCTGACCGGCATCGTTGATGGCGTTCGCCTGTGCTTTCTGGCCATTGACCGCGAAGGGGGTGAATGTACCATTTTCCACATAGTAATACGAGCGGTCGCTGGAGCCGGTGGTGGAATAGGCGATGCCCTGGCCTGCGGCATTGAGCGAACTGATCGTGATATTTCCCGGCAGGGGGGCTGAAACATTCAGGGCGCTTCCCGAGGTGCTGAACCAGACATTCTGGCCCTCGGACTGTCCGACTCCAAAAATTTCCCCCCGCGAATTGATTTCTCCAGCGTACAGATGCGCAGGCGCCGAGTAGTTAAAATGCGTCAGCTTGAATTGCGGCGCCGAAACAGGTGCAGCGGACGCCGATGTGGCTGCCATTCCCACAAGCAGGGGCAGTACTGATTTTCTGAAAACTTGCATGCCATTTCCCTTTTTGAAAATGGCAATTATGATAATTAATAATAAAAATGTAAACCTATTTGATAATTTTATTATTAAAAAATATTCTCAAATATTTATCTTCCTTTAAGGAATCTGGCGGCGGTGACAGCATGCGATGGCAGCGCGCACCTCCCTGGAACTACGCTGCACCTCAACGCGACGCCAGGCCGATGCTTTGCACGTGGGCCGGCACGATGTCGACGCCCGACACGTTCTGCGACGGCACCACCATCACCAGCTCGCCATCCAGGCTGCCGTCATCGTGCTGGTCGATGCGTACCTTCAGCTGGCGGTCCAGCGCGACGAAGGCGTTGCGGTCGGTGGCGACGATGCGGTGCTCTTCCTGCTTGCCGATACGCGCATACTTGACGGCGCCGGCGAGGCGCAGTTCCAGGGTGTCGCCGTTCGACAGGTCATAGGTGCCGACGAATTTCTTGAAATCCTGACGCATCATGTAGCGAGGATGTTCGGGCACGTCGATGCGCAGGGCGTTGCCGGGCACGGTGACGGTGTGCTCCGGTGGCAGGGTTTGCGCGGTGGCTGCTGTGCCGGCGGCGGCGAGGCACAGGAGTGTGCCCAGGATGAAGGTTTTCATGTCGTTGTCCTCGTTGCTTGATGAGCGCTGGCGCATGGCGCCTGCCGTCCGCCCTGATTCAATTCCTGCAGCACTTTCTTGCACAGTTCGCCGTACCGCACGCCCTTGCTCCGTTTGTGTGCGGCCAAGTCGTAGCGTGCGCTGATGTCATCCCACGCCACGCTGCCGGGCAAGGGCCGCAAGTTCTCGTCGAGGTTCATCTCGAAGTGAATGAAGTGGCCGTCGGCGCTCAGCAGCTTGCCGTACACGGCGGGCATGCCGGGCCAGGCCAGTTGCAGGTCGAGCATGAGGGCCGCATCGAGCGCCACGCCATGGCTGGCCGCGCACAGGCGCAAGGCGTCGGGCAGGGGACGCGCCCGCCACCAGGCCGCCGTCTGTCTGATGGCGGCCTGGGTCAGCGCGTTTTGCTGTTGCACAGAATACTGTTTGCTCATGGCTGCCACCCATGCGGAAGGCGGCTTGCCGCATCAACGCGATGCCAGGGCCATGCTTTGCACATGGGCGGGCACGATGTCGCCGCTGGCCAGTTTGTCGGCCGGCATCTGCATCAGCACTTCGCCGCCCACGCTGCCATCGTCGCGCAAGTCGATGCGCATGGCCAGTTGCCGGTCGAGCGCCACGAAGCTGTTGCTGCTGGTGGCGATGATGCGGTGTTCGTCCTGGTCGTCGATGCGCGCATACATGAGGGCGCCGATGTTGCCCGCATTGCGCAGGTAGAGTACCTGGCCGTTCGACAGCTCATAGCCGCCGCGGAACGGAGCAAATCTTTCGGCACTCATGAAATGTTTGTGGGCCGGCAGTTCGATCGTCTGCAGGCGTCCGCCTGGAATGACGACGGTCTGGCTGTCGGGAAGCGATTGCGCATTTGCCAGCAGGGCGCAGACGCCCAGGGTGCCGGCCAGGATCCATGTTTTCATTTTTTTACCCATCCTTGAACGTTGGCGCCGTCCGCTGCCGGTGCGGCGATATTGGTAGTGCCAGGAAAATCGAACCGGCTGGTCCGCACGCGCTGTGGCGACACTGGCGAGGTGGGGCGACCGGTCTTGCCAGTGTAGGCAGGCAATATGCAGCGCGCATCATCCGATCGGATGACACGGCCTCATGCATCGAGTACGGCCAGGTGCGCCGTCGCGCCGTGGATCAGCGCGATCAGCTCGCCCTGGCGCCGCGTATCGGTCTTCAAATAGGTGTGGTGCAGATGCGTCTTGACGGTATTGACGCTGATGCCGCCGCGCGCGGCGATTTCCTCGATGGTGGCGCCTTGCGCCAGCGCCTTGCCCACCAGCGCTTCGGCTTGCGTCAAGTCGAACAGCTGCCGCAAGGCAGTGACAGACGTGCTCGCTTGCGTGGGATCGCGCGCGATCAGCAGCGCGCATGGGGGCTGGCAATCGGCGAGCGGGGTGACTGTCAGGGCCAGCGGACATTGCTGCTTGCGCGCCAGGCGCAGCGACTGGCATTGCGCTGCGCCGCCCCTGCTGGCGATGACCATGCGCACGGCGCGCGCCAAGGCGGGCGGCGCAGCGTGTGCCAGTTGCGCCGCATGCAAGGCGTGGCCGGCGGGAGTGGCGAAACGCAGTCCGAGGTTGGCATCGAGCACCAGCACGGCGGCGCCCATGGCGTCGAGCGCCGCCAGCGCACAGTGGCTGGCCAGTTGGGCCTCGCGCAGGCGCTGCTGCAGGCACAGGGCGCGTTGCAGATGGGGCAGAAGTTCCTGCCATTGCTGGCCGTTCAGGTCTGCGCTGTCGAGCTGCGGCCAGTCGCCCGCGCCGCAGGCCGAGTCGTACATGGCGGCGATCAATTTCCCCACATCCGCCGTTACTGTACCTGTGTCCATGCTTGCCCCCATTTCCTGACTACATCAGTGTGCCGCAGGCGTGCAGGTGCGGAACTGGGTAAGCGGTGTTGCGCAGCGATTCGCCCCACCTTTGTGAGGAAGGTCTGTTCGCTGCCTTCTGTCCTGGGCAACTATCAAGATAGTACAAAGATATCGGTGCTGCAATGGTTTGTGCCTGTCCTTCTGGATAGTGTTCTGCAGGAAACTCGCGCGGGTAAATCATGGCCATGATGTAAGATTCGCACTATGTCCGATTTCACATTTACCGATTGCCCATGAGTTCAATAATGATTCCCGACGTCGCCCTGGTCGACAATACCGAACAACGCACGCCGCTGGTGCTCGTGCTCGACTGCTCCGGCAGCATGGATGGCGAACCCGTCTCGCTGCTGAACGAAGGCCTGGCCTTGCTGGAACAGGAACTCAAGTCCGATGTGATCGCCGCCAAGCGCGTGCGCATCCTGGTGATTCAATACGGCGCCCACGATGAAGCCGTGGTGGCCAGCAACTGGTGCGACGCCATGGATTTCACGGCGCCCCGGCTTGAAGCGAACGGCACCACGCCGACCGGTGCGGCCGTCGAACTGGCCCTGGCCGAAATCGAGCAGGAAAAGCAGCGCTTCCGCGCGGCGGGCGTGGCGTACACGCGGCCATGGCTGTTCCTGATGTCGGACGGCGAGCCGACAGACCGCTGGCAGCTCGGCGCCGAGCAGGCGCGCGCGGCCGAACAGGCCAATAAAGTGGCGATCTTCCCCATCGCCGTGGGTGATCACGCGAATATCGATACGCTGGGGCAATTTTCCAGCCGTGGCGAGCGGGGCGTGAAGCAGCTGAAAGGCTTGCAGTTCCGCGAACTGTTCCTGTGGCTCAGTGCCAGCATGCAGGTGGTGTCGCAATCGCGCCCCGGCGCGCAGGCGCAGCTGGCCTCGACGGACGGCTGGTCTGTCGTGAATACGTGAAAGCCCGCTGATTTATGACTGCAGCACAGCAAACCTGGCGCGTGTTCGGCGCGTCCGTCACGGGCAAGGCGCACCTGGATAAAGACATCCCGTGCCAGGATGCGCACGCGCATGGCGTCGTGAACGACGTTTTGGTGGCCATCGTCTGCGATGGCGCCGGTTCGGCCCGCCTCAGCGAGCAGGGTGCGCAGTTTGTTGCCGCGCAGACCGTGCAAGCGCTGGCCGGCCGGCTGGAGCAGGGCGCCACCGTGCAGGATTTATACGACGGCGCGCTGGCCGGCACCCTGGCGCAGATCCGCGCCGCGCTGGACGACATCGCCCGCGCCGCCAACGCCACGCTCGACGACTATGCTGCCACTGTCGTCGGCGTGGTGATGGGCGCCGACAACGGTTTCTTTTTCCACCTGGGCGACGGCCTGGGCGTGGCGCAACTGGGTGATGGCGACGAGCTCATCTCGCTGCCGGCCAACGGCGAATACGCGAACGAAACATATTTCATCAGCGGCGAGCGTTGGCGCGAACAGCTGCGCCTGCTGGTGATTCCGCAAGCCGTGCGTGGCATCGTGCTGATGTCGGACGGCTGCATGCCCTTTGCCATGAGCAAGAACAATGCAGCGCTGTACGCGCCGTTCATGGATGCCGTGCAAGGCTATCTGCGCACGGTCGACAGCGTGGAACTGGGCAATGCGGCGCTGGCGTCCACCCTGGCCGACCCGCGCACGCACCAGATCACGGGCGACGACAAGACCTTGTTGCTGGCCTTGCGCGCATGAGCCGGAAGCAGGGAGTGACGCCCGGTCTGAGTCCGGGCGGCAAGATATGGCTCGATAAGGTCCGCAGCCTGGTACTGGGCAAACTCGTCAAGAGCGGCGGCGCGGGCAGCGTGTACCTGTTGCCCGGTGCGTCCACGCAGGTGGCCAAGCTGTACCACCCGCACCTGGACCGGGCCGCCAACCGGCGCAAGCTCGAAGCGATGCTGGAACTGTCGCCCGAATTGCCCGACCAGCTGGAAAACGGCAAGCGCTACGTGCAGATCGCGTGGCCACAAGCGGCCGTGTTCGACGGCCAGGGCGGCTTCGCCGGTTTCGTCATGCCCCTGCTGGACATGGCGCAAACGGCGGAACTGGAACAGATCATGCAGGAGCGGCAAGCGCGCGCGGCCGGCTTGCCCACGGGACTCGGTCCCAAGCTGACCCTGGCCGCCAACCTGGCTGCCGTCATCGATGCGCTGCACCAGCAGCAGCATTACGTGGTCGACTTAAAACCCGTGAACCTGCGCTTTTACCGCGATTCGCTGTACATCGCCATGCTCGATTGCGACGGCTTCAGCATTCAGGGCCATGCGGAGCGTTTTCCTGCCGAGCAATTCACGGCCGACTACCTGGCACCGGAATTCCAGCGCAAGGGCATGCCGGCGGGCACGGAGCTGGCGCAAGACCGCTTCGCCCTGGCCGTCGTCATCTTCCAGTTGCTCAACTTCGGCATCCACCCGTACAGCGGGCGGCCCGGCAATGCGCAAGTGGCGACCGATATTCCCGGGCGCATCCGCGACGGTTATTACGCGTATGGCGTCAAGCGCCACAAGAACATGGCGCCGAACGCCACCAGCGGCCATGCGCTGATGCCGCCCGAACTGCGCGCGATGTTCGACCGCGCGTTTTCCCCGTCGCCCACACCGCAGCGGCCGTCGGCGGCCGACTGGGCGCAATTGCTGCGCGGCTATGCGCAACGCAGCGGCGGCAAGCTCGTCGTGTGTGCTGCGAATGCCGAGCACCAGCATTTTGCCGGGCTGGGCTGTGCCGCCTGCGCGCGCGACAAGGTCATAGCCTCGGCCGCGCAAGCGTCCGTACAGGCGCAGCAGATGCAACTGCAACAGCCATCGTTGCCGCAGCAGCGCAGCATGCGCGGCGCGCACCATACGGCGCCGGGGCAGGCTCCGGTCTTCATCCCCGTGTCGGGCAGCGGCGGCATCACGGGCAAGGGCTGGGCCGTCGTGGTGCTGCTGATCGTGCTGTTCCTGATCGGCTTTACGGCCTGGACTTCGTCGCCCGATGAAGCCAAGGCCAAGGCCAGCCTGCAGGCGCAAGCCGACCAGGCGGCCGGCCTGGAGGTATTTGGCTGGCGCCCGCGCAAGACGGCCGGTTTCCAGCAATCCGACGCGCGCAAGGCCGTGCAGAGCCTGTCGCAAGCGATCAGCAAGGGCGACGATGACGCCGTGACGCGCGGCTTGCAGCTGCTGTACCGGGCCGGCGAGGACAAGTCTTCTGGCTACCGCGGCGACCCTACGCGTGCGCGCCTGCGTACCACCTTGATGGAAGGCCTGGGCGCGATGCCCGGCTATTCTCCCGAATTGGCGCAGACCTATCTTGATCAGTTGCAAGCCGACCCGCGCGACTATCTGGCGGCCGCCGCCATGGGGCGCATGCACCTGAGCCTGAATGAACCGCAGGCGGCGCGCCAGTACTTCGAGCAAGCCGTGTGGGCCCGACCGACCGATGGCGTGGGCTGGCTGGGCATCGCGGCGACGGCGCTGCTGCGCGGCGGCGACGAGCGCGATGCCGTCAACATGGTGGCGCTGGCGCAGCTGACGGCCTACCGTTACGCGGTGGAGAACGCCTTGCCGACGGAACCGGGCGAACCGGCCGACAATGGCGTCGCCCGCACGATGCAGCGCATGGACCTGAACGCCAGGATGCTGCGCCTGGTTCAGGGATGGGATTACCAGAAGCGCTGGGACAAGGCGCTGGCCGATGGCGCGCTGCTGGCGGCCAGGCTGAAGGCCATGCCGCCCTTGCGCGACCAGGTCGGCGGCGTGCAGCGCGAGACGATGACGACGGTTGAATATGGCGTGCTTGACGAAAAGCATGCAACGGGTGAAAACCGCCTGACTCTGACCATTGCCGCCGACGGCACTCTCAGCTATGCGGCGGCCGAGTTGCCGATGGAGCCGATGCTCAACAAGGTGCTGCTCGACAGCGTGAAGCGCTGGACCTACTTGCCGGCCGTGCAGCACGGTCAATTGCGGGATGCCAAGGTGGTGGTGCTGGTGCGCTACCGCAACGGCCGGGTCAGCTTTGTGCCGGGCGGTGTGGCCGCCACGACGGAAAATTAAAGGAATAGCATGAAAATCAAGACCCTATGTGCGCTGCTTGGCGCTTGCTTGCTGACCCCGGGCATGGCGCAGGCCGACATCGTGCAGCGCCAAGTGCTGGCCAGCATGGCCGCCGAACCCGACAGCGAAGGCGGCGATGTGTTCACTATTGCCGGCACGACGGCCTGCGGCGGCAAGCAGATACGCATGGATGCCCGCTCGGTCAATCTGGACGAGGCGCCGTACGAAGCGCTGAAAGTCGAACTGGCCCGGCACATCCGCAGCAAGACGCCCATGCTCGTCACCCTGAAAAAATGCCCCGAGGATGCAAGCGTGCCCATCGTGCGCCAGATCGCCGCCTGCACGCCAGCCGCCTGCGCCGATGGCCGGGCGCGGCTGTACCTGCACGAACGTTTCTACCCCATCGAGCAGGAGAATGCGCCCAACGTGCTGCTGTTGCCCTTGCCGAAAGGTAAATCGCCGGGCACGTGGAAGGTGGACATTTATAGCATCGCCGGCCACAAGCTGCGCCTGTCCGGCCAGGTCAACCGCGCCGACTATGCCTCAGGCGAGCTGGTGGGGGGCTATGTCACGTATTACCCGAATGGCAAGATCGAGAAACAGGTGGCGCAGGATGGACAGGGGCGCCAGGACGGTGTTACCAGCCAGTATTTTGCGGACGGCACCCTGGAAAAGCGCGGCAACTGGCGCCACGGCTTGCCCGAGGGCGAGCACCGGCATTATCACGCCTCGGGCAAGCTGCGCGAAACGAGCAGCTACCGCGATGGCAAGCAGCTGGACGGCCCCAAGCAGATCTTGGCTGAAAATGGCAAGCCGAGCACGAGTTATGTACTGCGCGGCGGCAAGATCGAAGGCGAGATGCTCACGTATTTCCCTGATGGAAGCATTTCCAGCCGCTCCGCAATGAAGGAGGGGAAATACAATGGTTTGACGACAAACTATTACCCTGATGGCGCCGTGCGCGGCACCATGACCTTGCGCAATGACTTGCCCACGGGCGAGGCGCTGGAATTCTATCCGGACGGTAAGGTGCAAAGCCGCCAGCAGTATGCCGACGATGGCGGCTTGCTGAGCCTCCAGCGCCACAGCCCGCAGGGCGTGCTGGTGCTGGAAAGACGCTGGGATGCGCAATTGCGCGAGCAGGGCACGTCGCGCTCGTGGTACGAAAGCGGCAAGCCCGAGCAATCGATCGACTACGTGAACGACAGGCGCGACGGCTGGAGCCGCCGCTGGCGCCAGGACGGCAGCTTGCACAGCGAATGCCGGTATGTGGCCGGCAAGGCGCAGGGCGACTGCGGCGAAGCGCCGCCGGCGCCGGAACTGCAGCGCAAGGAGCAGGCATGGCGCGCATTGTGAAACACTTGCTTGGCGCCATGCTGCTGTTGCCGGCGCTGGCCAGCGCCGAGATCGAGCAGCGGCAGGTCGTCAGCGCCATCGCGGCGGCACCCGGCGGCGACGTGCTGACCCTGGCCAGCGACAGCGGTTGCGGCGGGCGCCAGGTGCGCATGGATACCCGCTCGGTCGGGCTGGATGCGGCGCAATACGCGGCCATGAAGCAGCAGCTGGCGCCGCTGATACGCGACGCGACGCCCTTGCTGATGCGCATCCTGTCGTGTCCGGCGCCGGGCGCAGCGGCGGCCATGCCCGAAGTTAGCAAACTGGGCGGCTGCGAGCCGCAAGCGTGTGCCGATGGCAAGGCGCGCCTGTACCTGAACCACAATCTGCGGCGCGGCGAAGTGAAGGAGCATGCGCGCTATGCGCTCGTCGTGCCGCTGCCGCCAGGCAAGACACCGGGCACTTGGCAAGTCGCGGTATTCCACGTGCGCGAAGGCGAGCCGACGCGGCTGTCGGGCCAGGTCGACGGCCCCGATTACCTGCGCGGCAAGCTGGTGGGCAATTACAGCATGTATTACCCGCATGGACAGCTGGAAATGCAGGTGGAGCAGGACGGGCGCGGCGTGCAAGAGGGCATGCAGACCCGCTATTATCCGGACGGCCAGATTTCCATGCGCGGCAGCTGGCGCAATGGCGTGCAGGAGGGCGAGGAGCAGACTTATCACCAGAGTGGCAAGCTGATCGAGTCGCGCACCTACCGCAACGGCGCCCGCGCCGACGGTGTGGTGGAAACGTTCGATGAAAACGGCAAGCTGCGCACGCGCATGACGCGGGTCAAGGGCGAGACGGACGGCGAGCTGCTGCTGTTCTATCCCGACGGCACCGTGGAAAGCCGCAGCCAGTATGTGAATGGCATCATGACGGGCCCCAGCACCGGCTATTTTCCGGATGGCAAGGTACGCAGCACGGTAAGCTATGTGGACGGCAAGCCCGCCGGCGACAGCGTCGAATATTATCCGGACGGCAAGGTCGCCAGCAAGCGCACGCACAGCGGCCACTACGTATTGCGCAGCGAGCAGCGCTTCAGCCCCCAAGGCGTGTTGCTCGTGCAGAAACAGTGGAACGAGGGCGGCCGCGAGGAGGGCGCATTGCGCTCTTGGTACGCCGATGGCAAGCCGAAGCAGCTGATCGAATACGTCGATGGCGAGCGCCAGGGCTGGACCCGGCACTGGCACGCAGATGGCAGCGTGGAGAGCGAATGCCGCTATGTGGCGGATGAGCCGCAGGGGGAGTGCGCGGGGGAGTCGGCCAAGTTTTCTTATACGGAAGATGGCATTGAAGTCGAGATACCAGAGCAATAAAGAATGCGCGCCGGTGCAAGCCCGGCGCGCATTCCAGCCGCTGTCAGCGATGCGGCGGCGTCAGCACGCTGGCGATGGCCTTCGGTAACGTTTCCGGATAATCGCGGCTGAAGTGCAGGCCGCGGCTTTCGCGGCGGGACAGGGCGCTGTTGACGATCATCGATGCCACGTCGACGAGGTTGCGCAGCTCCAGCAAGTCGTGCGTGATGCGGAAGTTGCGGTAGTACTCGTCGATTTCTTCCTTCAGCAGGGCGATGCGGTGCTGGGCCCGCTCCAGGCGCTTGGTCGTGCGCACGATGCCCACGTAATTCCACATGAAGCGGCGCAGCTCGTCCCAGTTGTGGGAAATCACCACTTCCTCGTCCGCATCGGTGACGCGGCTTTCATCCCAGTCGGGCAGGTAGGGCGTGCCCAGCTTTTCCTTGCTTTCGATATCCTGCGCGCAGGCGCGGCCGATGACGATGCATTCCAGCAAGGAATTGCTCGCCAGGCGGTTCGCGCCATGCAAGCCCGTGCAGGCCGTCTCGCCCACGGCGTACAGGCCCGGCAAGTCGGCGCGGCCGGACAAATCCGTCACCACGCCGCCGCACGTGTAGTGGGCGGCGGGCACGATGGGAATCGGCTGCTTGGTGATGTCGATGCCCAGTTCCAGGCAGCGCGCGTAAATCGTCGGGAAGTGTTCGATGAGGAACTCGGCCGGTTTGTGGCTGATGTCCAGATGCACGTAGTCGAGGCCGCGTTTCTTGATCTCGAAGTCGATGGCGCGCGCCACCACGTCGCGCGGCGCCAGTTCGGCCCGCTCGTCGTGGGCCAGCATGAAGCGCGTGCCTGCTGCCGCGCCAGCCTCGGGCGGCAGTTTCAGCAAGCCGCCTTCGCCACGGATGGCTTCGGTGATCAAAAACGATTTCGCGTACGGGTGGTACAGGCACGTGGGGTGGAACTGGATGAATTCCATGTTCGACACGCGGCAGCCCGCGCGCCAGGCCATGGCGATGCCGTCGCCGCTGGCCGTGTCGGGATTCGTCGTATATAAATACACTTTGCCGGCGCCGCCCGTGGCCAGTACGGTGTGCTCGGCGGCAAACGTATGCACCTTGCCCGTTTGCTCATCCTGCACGTACAGGCCGTGGCAATGCGGCTGCGCATTGCGCTGCGTGGGCTTCATGCCCAGCTTGTCGGAGGTGATCAGGTCGATGGCGCAATGGTGTTCGAACAGGCTGATGTTCGGATGGGCGCGCACCTTTTCTTCCAGGGTCACTTGCACGGCGTGCCCCGTGGCGTCGGCCGCGTGGATGATGCGGCGCTGGCTGTGTCCGCCTTCGCGGGTCAAATGAAAACCCAGCTCGGCCGAGGCGTCGCGCGTAAACGGCACGCCTTGCTCGATCAGCCATTCGATCGCTTCGCGGCCGTGCTCGACGATGTAGCGCGTGGCGCTCTCGTCGCACAGGCCGCCGCCCGCGATCAGGGTGTCTTCGATGTGCTGCTGGTGGCTGTCGCCCGAGTCCAGCACGGCCGCGATCCCGCCCTGCGCCCAGTTGCTGGCGCCATCGAGCAGCGCGCGTTTGGAAATGATCGCGACGGTGCGCGTCTCAGCTAAATGCAGTGCAACCGATAAACCCGCCAGGCCACTGCCGACAATCGCTACATCAAATTTCATGACATTTATCTTTTTTTAGGGGAAGCATACTATATGCCATTTCCCCACATTCGGTAATGTGTTGAGATAAATTCTGCCAGCGAAAGATAGCCGGGGCCGTAGCTTGTGGCGCATCAATGTCTTCGCGGAACAGTTCGCCATCATGGCAAGACAGCAGCAGGCCGCCCTGTGCGCGGCGTGATGCTTTTTGCCGCAGGAGGAACCGTGATCCGCATCTTCAGCCATTATGTCTCGAAAACAGCGTTTATCTTGCTGTTGCTGGAAATCCTGATCCTGCTGCTGTCGGCCACCCTGACATCCTTGCTGTGGCTGGCGGACGGCAGCCGCGTGCTGCGCGTGGGCGATATTTACCTGTCGTCCGCGATCTTTGCGCTGGTCATCGTCCTGAGCATGAGTGCGCTGGGCATGTACCAGCACCGCTCGCGCGAAGACATCCGCAACACCTTATTACGCATCCTGCCGTCGTTCGCGCTGGGTTTTGCCGTGCTCAGCGTCCTGATACGCTTCATTCCTGCGCTGCAATTCGGGCGCGGCAGCGCGATGATCTTCGGCCTGGGCGCCATCGGCGTGCTGCTGGCGCGCCTGGTGGTGTTCAAATCCTCGCAGTCGGCGCTGATGGAAGGCCGGCTGATCCTGGTGGGCGGCGGGGCGCTGGCGCGCGAATGCATGGACTTGGCAGCCAGCAAGATCGGTTTCCACCAGTTTACGGTCGTCGGCTGCATTGATGTTGCTGGGGAGAAATGCTGCGTTCCCGCTTCGGCCTTGCTACCGGCCGGCCCGTCGCTGCTGGCCACGGCCCAGCGCCATGCCGCGCATGAGATCGTCGTCTCCGTCAGCGACCGGCGCAATGGCGCGTTTCCTGCCAAGCAACTACTGGAATGCGCCTTGGGCGGCGTCAAGGTGATCGACGCGGCCACGTTCTTCGAGCGCGAAGCGTGCCAGATCCGCATCGATTCCTTGCAGCCGAGCTATCTGATCTATGGCGGCGGCTTCGACCAGAGTTTTTTCCGCGCCGCCTCGAAGCGTTTGTTCGACCTGGCTGCCAGCAGCGTCATCTGCCTGGCGGCGCTGCCCGTGATGCTGGCGACGGCCCTGTGCATCCGCCTGGAAGACGGCGGCCCCGTGTTTTACCAGCAGGAGCGGGTAGGGCGCGACGGCTTGCCCTTCAACGTGCTGAAATTTCGCAGCATGCGCTGCGACGCCGAGCGCGACGGCAAGCCCATCTGGGCGCTGGACAATGATGCGCGCATCACGCGCGTGGGCAAGCTGATCCGCAAGCTGCGCATCGACGAATTGCCGCAGATGCTCAATGTATTTCGCGGCGAGATGAGTTTCGTGGGCCCCCGTCCCGAGCGCGCGTATTTTGTCGAGCAACTGAAGGAGCAGGTGCCGTACTACAACATTCGTCACAACATCAAGCCCGGCATCACGGGCCTGGCGCAGGTGCGCTATCAATATGGCGCCTCCGTCGACGATGCCGTCAAGAAGCTGCAATACGATCTGTATTATGTGAAAAACAACAGCCTGTTCCTGGACTTGCTGATCTTGCTCGACACGGTGCAGGTGGTGCTGTTTGGCAAGGGCAGCCGATGATGCGGGCACAGTCGGCCTGGCTGGCGGCGGCCGATGCGGCCGCGCTCAGCCACGGCCTGGCGTCGCTGGCCTTCTTTGTGCTGGCGCTGCTGCTGATCAGCAACTGGCGTGCGCGGCAGAACGTGCGCGCCTTGCTGGTCGCTTGCCTGGCGACGGGCGGCTGGGCCACAGGCACGGTGGTGCTGGTGCTGCTGGGGCAACGCAGTGCGCTGGCAGGCGATGCGCTCGAATTGCTGCGCACCGTGGCCTGGCTGGTGTTTTTGCTGCTGCTGATCGAACCGTCGCGGCCCCGCTTGCGCCTGGTGCTGGCGGGCATCGTCCTCACGGCGCTGGCGCCCGGGCTGTCCGTGCTGGCCTCGTCGTGGTTGGCGCTGCCTTTGCCGGCGCGCATCATCGCCAGCGTCAGCCGTTTGCTGCTGGCCGTGCTGGGCATGTTGCTGGTGGAACAGTGGTACCGCAACACGCCGCCCTTGAAACGCTGGGGCATCAAGTTTGCATGCCTGGGCGTGGGCGGGCTGTTTGCCTACGATTTCTATCTGTACAGCGACGCCTTGCTGTTTCGCACGGTCAACGATGACATCTGGGCCGCGCGCGGCATCGTCGACGCCCTGTGCGCGCCGCTGCTGGCCGTGTCTGCCGCGCGCAATCCGGGCTGGGCGCTGGGGCTGTCCGTGTCGCGCCAGATGCTGTACCGCTCGGCCGCCTTGCTGGGCTCGGCCATCTACCTGCTGGCGATGGCGGCCAGCGCCTATTATTTGCGCTATTTCGGCGGCACCTGGGGGGCATTGATGCAGATGGCTTACCTGGGCGGCGCGGCCCTGCTGCTGGCCGGCGTGCTGTTTTCCGGCAGCCTGCGCGCCAAGCTCAAGGTCACTATCAATAAACATTTTTATAACGCCATCTTCGATTACCGCGAGGAATGGCTCAGGTTTACGCGGGCGCTGTCCGAAAACGGCCCGGCCCTGGGCGAACGCACGATACAGGCCATGGCGCAGCTGGTGGAAAGCCGCGCCGGTGCGCTGTGGATCTTGCGCGAGCCCGGGCTGTTCGCCCCGGCCGCCAGCTGGAACTGGCCTCCCAGCACGTGGAGCGAGCCGGCGTCCGGCAGCCTGTGCCAGTTCCTGGAGGCGCGGCAATGGGTGATCGACGTGCCGGACTGCCAGCACAACCCGCGCCAGTACGGCGGCTTGCTGTTGCCGCCCGCACTGCTGGCGTTGCCCGACGTATGGCTGCTGGTGCCCCTGATGCTGCATGGGCAGCTGTTCTCCTTTGTCGCGCTGGCGCGGCCACGCACGCACATCGGCTTGAACTGGGAAATCCTCGACGTGCTGAAAATTGCCGGCAGCCAGGCCGCCAGCTACCTGGCGCACCGCGAATCGCTCGACACGCTGACGGTGGCGCGCCAGTTCGAGTCGTTCAACCGCATGTCCACGTTCATCGTGCACGACCTGAAAAACCTGGTGTTCCAATTATCCCTTTTACTCAGCAATGCGGAAAAGCACCGCGCCAATCCCGCCTTCCAGGAAGACATGCTGGGCACGCTCGATCATTCCGTGCAAAAAATGAAGACCCTGCTGCAGAAACTGGCGCGCGGCGAGGCGCCGGAAGCGCCGGCGCCGCTGCTGCTCGACGGCTTGCTGCGCCAGGCCGTGGCCGCCAAGGCCAGCCTGGCGCCTGCGCCCCGGCTGGAAATCGTCGATGGCGAGCTGACGGTGCTGGCCAACCGCGCGCGGCTGGAACGGGTGCTGGGCCACTTGATCCAGAACGCCATCGAGGCCACGGCCAGCGACGGCAAGGTGGATGTGCGGCTGCGGCGCGAGCAGCACATGGCCGTGGTCGAGCTTGACGATACGGGGCAGGGCATGAGCGAACAGTTCATCCGCGAGCGCCTGTTCAAACCGTTCGACACGACGAAGACGGCGGGCATGGGCATCGGCGTGTTCGAAAGCCGCGAATACCTGCGCGAGGTGGGCGGCAGCCTGGAAGTGCGCAGCGAGCCGCAGGTGGGCACGACGTTCCGCGTGATCCTGCCGCTGCATGCGGCATAGCAAAGGAGTGCCATGGGCAAACAGAAACTGCTGGTCATCGAAGACGATCCCGGCCTGCAAAAGCAGCTGCACTGGAGTTTCGACGGCTACGAAGTCTTGCTGGCAGGCGAGCGCGAGGCGGCGCTGGCGCTGGTGCGGCGCCACCAGCCTGCCGTGGTGACGATGGACCTGGGCTTGCCGCCCGACCCGGACGGCGCCACGGAAGGCCTGGCTACCCTGCAGCAAATCCTCGCGCTGGCGCCGGACACGAAAGTCATCATCCTCTCGGGCAACCAGGAGCGCGCGCATGCCTTGAAAGCCATCGCGCTGGGCGCCTACGATTTCCACCAGAAACCGTTCGAGGCCGACATGCTGGGCCTGGTCATCGCCCGCGCGTTTTACTTGCACGCGATGCAGCAGGAAAACCGCCGCATGCTGCAGACGCAGGCCGACTCGCCCCTGGCGGGCATCGTCAGCCGCGATCCCGGCATGCTCAAACTGTGCCGCAGCGTGGAAAAAGTGGCGCCCTCGTCGGCCAGCGTGATGCTGCTGGGCGACTCGGGCAGCGGCAAGGAACTGATCGCGCGGGGCTTGCATGCGCTGTCGAGCCGCCATGCCCAGCGCTTTGTCGCCATCAATTGCGCGGCCATTCCCGAGAACCTGCTCGAAAGCGAGCTGTTCGGCTATGAGCGGGGAGCATTTACGGGCGCGGCGCGGCAAACCTTGGGCAAGATCGAACTGGCCCACGGCGGCACCTTCTTTCTCGATGAAATCGGCGACATGCCGATGGCGCTGCAGGCGAAATTGCTGCGTTTCCTGCAGGAGCGAATCATCGAACGGGTGGGCGGACGGGCCGAGATCGCCATCGACGTGCGCATCGTCTGCGCCACGCACCAGGATGTAAAGGTGCTGGCGGAACAGGGGCGTTTCCGCGAAGACCTGTTTTACCGCCTCAGCGAAATCGTGCTGCGTATTCCGCCCCTGCGCGAGCGGGCCGGCGATGCGGCCTTGCTGGCCCATCATTTCAAGAACAAGTACTGCGCCGGCGAAGGACGCGGCAACCTGCATTTCAGCGCCGACGCGCTGCAGTTGATCGAAAGCTATGGCTGGCCCGGCAATGTGCGCGAAGTGGAAAACTGCATCAAGCGGGCCGTCATCATGAGCGACGGCCCGCAGATCGGCGCCGACGACCTGGGCTTGCCCGCCAGCGCCCAGGCGGCGCCCCACGATGAGCCGCTGAACCTGCGCCAGGCCCGCGAAGGGGCCGAATACAAGGTGATGGTGCGGGCGCTGGCGCGGGCCGACGGCAATATCGCCAAGGCGGCCGAACTGCTGGGCGTGAGCCGGCCCACGCTGTACGACCTGATGAGCCATCACGGCATCAAGTAGCGTCCGGATACTGATGTGTATCAAATATCAATATTGTGTAAGGCGTCGCACATACGCGGGCGCCGTCGTGGCGCATCCTAGCCTCATCAACAACGAGGAGGCGCCATGAACGCGATCAGTTTATTAATGCAGGACCACAAGGCCGTCAAAGCCTTGTTTGCCGAATATGAAGGCTTGAGCGACCGCTCGTTTGCCACCAAGAAAAAGCTGGCCGACCAGATTTGCCAGGAATTGACCGTGCACACGCAACTGGAAGAAGAAATCTTCTATCCGGCGGTGCGCCGTCCCATCCACGACGGCGACCTGATGGATGAAGCCCTCGTCGAGCACGCGAGCGCCAAGGAACTGATCGCGCAAATTACCGCGATGGACCCGTCCGACGACCTCTACGACGCCAAGGTCAAGGTTCTGTCCGAGCAGATCGAACACCACGTCCAGGAAGAAGAGGGCGACATGTTTCCCAAGGTGCGCAAGGCGGACGTCGACCTCGATGCGCTGGGCAAGGAAATGGCCGCGCGCAAGGAACAGCTGACGGGCGTCGCCGCCTGAACGGCATACAAAATCAACAACCAAGGGAGTATTCCATGCAAGCTACACAATTGTCCGTATCGGACCTGAACAACCCGGGCGTCTCCTGGGGCGCCGTGCTGGCGGGCGCCGCCGCGGCAGCCGCCTTGTCCTTCATCCTGCTGATCCTCGGCGTGGGCCTGGGCCTGTCGTCCGTGTCGCCGTGGTCGTTCAATGCCACGGCCATCGGCGTGTCGACCATCGCCTGGCTGGCCTTCATGCAACTGGCCGCCTCCGGTATCGGCGGCTACATGGCGGGCCGTTTGCGCGTGAAATGGAGCGCCATTCATACGGATGAGGTGCATTTCCGCGATACGGCGCACGGCTTGCTGGCCTGGGCCGTGGCCACCCTGATCACCGTGGCCGTGCTGGCCGGCGGCACGCGCGCCGTCCTGAGCGGCGCCATCGACGCGGGCAGCGGCGTGGCGGCTGCCGTTGGCCCGGCCGTAGGGGCGGGCGCAGCCGCAGCGGGCGCCAAGGCGGGCGAGGGCGGCAGCAGCGCCAATCCGCTCGATTATTTCTCGGACATGCTGCTGCGCGCCGCACCCGCGCCCGCTGCCGCCACCGGCACGCCAGCGAACCCCGGCGCGACCGTCGCCGACCAGCGCGTGGAAATCGGCAAGATCTTCGCCACAAGCCTGTCCACGGGCAGCCTGGCCGCCGATGACCGCGCCTACCTGGGCCAGGTCGTGGCCAGCCGCACCGGCTTGACGCAAGCGGAAGCGGAAGCGCGCGTCGACGCCGTCTACGGCCGCGCCGCCAAGGCTGCCGCCGATGCCAAGGCGGCTGCCCAGCAAGCGGCGGAAACGGCCCGTAAGGCCGGTGCCCACACGGCCTTGTGGATGTTCGTCGCCTTGCTGCTCGGTGCCTTCGTCGCCAGCCTGGCGGCAACGTTCGGCGGCCGCCAGCGCGACCATGAGCGCGTGCTGCGCCACGTCACCATCTGAACCCCTACCTATCATATAAATCAAGGAGTCTGCCATGCGTTCCATCCTCTTGCTGCTGTTGGGCATTCCATTGCCCATCGTCATACTGATCGCCCTGTTCGTCCGCTAAGCAGGCCAACATGAGAAAAACCGGCGCCCGCTGCAAGGTGGGCGCCGGTTTTTGCGTGAAAGCGGCCGCATGTGTAAGATGGCGCCATCTTTCCTCCGAGACTATCCATGAATGTGACCGCCGTGCATCCCTTGCTGAAAACCGCCGCCATCGCCGCCTTTGCCTGTAGCGTGCTGGCCTCGTGTTCCACCCTGATTGGCCCGCGCGACGTGAATGTGTCGCTCAGCAAGATGCAGCAAGGCCTGGAGCGCCGCTTTCCCATCGACAAGCGCGTGCTGTCCGTGCTGGACGTCAAGCTGACGCATCCGCAGCTGTCCTTGCAGCCCGAGCGCGAACGGGTCGCATTGAGCGTGGACGCCAGCGTGATGCCGCCGTTTATCCGCCAGACCTGGCGCGGCAGCCTGGCCATGTCGGGCCGCCTGGTGCTCGACCCCCAGCGCAATGCCGTCTATCTGAGCGAAGCGAGCGTGGACAAGGTGAGCATCGATGGCATGGACGAGTCGCAGCAGCGCCAGTTCGCCAAGGTGGCCAGCCTGGTGGCCGACCAGCTCATGCATGAAACGCCGATCTATACGTTCAGACCCGATGAACTGCGTTATGCGGGCGTGCAATTCGTGCCCACGCAGCTCAGGACCACGGGCAATGGCTTGACGGTGACGTTCGAGCCGGTGAAGTAGGCTAGGGCCGGAACGCGGGCACAGTGACAGGCGTGGCCGTGTTATTGCGCGGCGTCGCCTCTTCATGGAACAGGTCCGCCAGGTATTCGCATAGCGCATCGGCGCCAATATCGTCCGGAATAATGAAATCGGCGGGGCGGCGCTTGCCTTCCGCGCCGAGATAGAATGCGCGCCACGCGCCCTGGTTCCCCCGGACGGCAATCAGCGTGCCGAAAATATTGAACTTGAATTCCTGCATCACACTTCTCCAGTCAAAGAGCCAGGTAAGGCGATATGGCGCGCTGCGGGCATGGCTATTGCCAGATGGTAACATTTGCCGATGATCGGCGGGGGCTTGGGGGCTTCAGCACCCATCGTCTCACCGGACTTGTTCAACCGACATTGTTTCCCCGCAAGCAGGCCGACTATAATCTTGCCTCCCATGCCTGGACACAGCATGTTCCCCAACATGAAGTTAAAACAATTAAAGGAATCTTCGTGAAACGTTCACTCATCAGCGCCGCCTGCTGCGCCTTGCTCGCCCTATCTTCGCCATCGCTGTACGCCCAAGCCACCAATGCTGCCGCGCCCGTCTCCGGCATCGACCTGAAAACCCTGGACCCCGCTGTCAGCCCCAGGGATGATTTCTACGGCTACGTCAACGGCGTGTGGACCCGCAATACGGAAATCCCGGCCGACAAATCCGTCTGGGGCACGTATATCGAATTGCGTGAAATCGCGCAGGGCCAGCTGCGCGGCCTGATCGATGCCACCGTCAAGAACCCGGGCAAGCCCGGCAGCGAGGCGCACAAGATCGCCGACCTGTACACGAGTTTTATGAACGACAAGGCGCGCGATGCGGCCGGCTTCAAGCCCCTGAAGGCCGAGCTGGCCCGCGTCGCCGCCATCAAGGACAAGAAGGATTTGCCGGCGCTGTTTGCTTATTTGCAAGGCAATGGCATCCAGACGCCGTTTTCCGCCTATGTGGCGCCCGACGCACAAGACCCCGAGCGCTACACGGTCAACATCAGCCAGTCCGGCCTGGGCTTGCCTGACCGCGATTACTACCTGAAGGATGACGACGCCAAGCTGCAAGCCGTGCGCGCCAAATACCTCAAGCATATCGAGACCATGCTGGCCATGAGCGGCGACAAGGCCGCGGCCGAACACGCGGCGCAGATCCTCGACATCGAAACCCGGCTGGCGGCCGTGCAGTGGACGCGCGTGCAGATGCGCGACCCCGTCAAATCGTACAACCGCGTCGATTTCGACAAGTTCGCGGCACTGGCGCCCGCCTTCGACTGGAAAGCCTACTTTGCCGCCGCCGGCCTGGCGAAAAAGGAAACCTCGGCCGTGGTACGCCAGCCCAGCTTCCTCAGCGGTTTTTCCGAGGCCGTGGCCGCCGTGCCGCTGGCATCGTGGAAGAGCTACCTGAACTGGCGCATCATCGAAAGCTATGCTTCCTACCTGGACAGCGCCACCGTCAAGGAGCGTTTCGCCTTCGACGGCACGGTGCTGCGCGGCGTGCCGCAAAGCGAACCGCAGTGGCAACTGGCGCTGCGCTTCACGGATAACGCCATCAGCGACGCCGTCGGCAAGCGCTACGTGGAAATGTATCTGCCGCCGGAGACGAAGCCCCGCGTGATGGCCATGTTCGACAATTTCGTCGCCTCATTCAAGGATGGCATCGAGCAGCTCGACTGGATGGGTCCGGAAACCAAGAAGGAAGCCCAGCTCAAGCTGGCCGCCCTGAAGCCGAAGATCGCGTATCCCGATACCTGGCGCGACTACAGCAGCATGCAGACGCAGCCGAACGACCTGATCGCCAACGTGCGCGCCTCGCGCGTGTGGAGCCGCCAGCAGAACCTGGCCAAGCTGGGCAAGCCCGTCGACCGCGACGAATGGTCGATGACGCCGCAAACCGTCAACGCCAGCTACAGCCCCGCGCTGAACGCCATCACGATCCCGGCCGCCATTTTGCAGCCGCCATTCTTCAATGTGAAAGCGGAAGATGCCGTCAATTACGGCTTGCTGGGCATCACCTTCGGCCATGAGATCAGCCATGCCTTCGACGATTCGGGCAGCCAATACGATGCCAAGGGCCGCCTGCGCAACTGGTGGACGGCGGAAGACCGCACGGCTTTCAAGGCGCTGGCCGCCGGGCTCGTCAAGCAGTACGGCGCCTACAGCCCCGTGCCGGGCTACCACATCAATGGCGAGCTGACCCTGGGCGAAAACATCGGCGACAATTCCGGCCTGTCGATCACCTACAAGGCCTACCAGCGCTCGCTGGGCGGCAAGCCGTCGCCCGTCATCGACGGCTTGACGGGCGAACAGCGCCTGTACATCGGCTTTGCGCAGAAATGGCGCGCGAAACTGCGTCCGGAAGCGGCGATCGCCCAGATCAAGAGCGACCCCCATTCGCCGGGCGAATTCCGCGCCAAGGGTACGGTCAAGAACCAGCCCGGCTTCTACGAAGCGTTCGGCATCAAGCCGGGCGACCCGATGTACCTGCCGCCCGAGCAGCGCGTGATCATGTGGTAAACCCGTAGGGCAGTCGCGCACCGCGCCGGGGACTATTCCTTGGCGTGGTTGAGCGTGTACCGGGGCAGTTCCACCGTCAGGTCTTGCTGGCTGATGCGTGCCTGGCAGGACAGGCGCGAGTGGGGCTGCAAGCCCCAGGCCTGGCCGAGCATATCCTCTTCATTGTCGCCCAGTGCGTTGAGCGAGTCGAAACCCTGCACCACGACCACGTGGCAGGTGGAACAGGCGCCCACCTGGCCGCAGGCATGTTCGATGTCTATCTTGTTGAGCAGCAAGGCGTCGCAGATGCTCATTTGCTCGGGCGCGTCGAACACGGCGCCGTCGGGAGCCAGCTCGGGATGGGGCAGGACGGTGATTTTTGGCATGCGGGATTCTCCTCGGTTATCTTGCAATACCGTCACCTTGGACCTTCCCGCCTTGGCAAGGTCAAGCCCCTGCGACGATGCAGGCGTCGAGATGATCGAGCAACTGCAAGAACACGCGTTTATCCGCAAAGTGATTCATCGTGGCGCTCGTCAAGACATCGCTGTCCACCGCCGCCACGGCGGCCTTGGCTTGCGCGCAGGCGGCATGCAGCTGCGCGCGATCGAGTTCCAGCATCGCCATCGCTATGCCTTCGCGCGTAAAATCGTAGGCATCCATGCCGCAACAGCCGGCCACGCAATGCGTTTCCAGCCGGCAGATCAGCTGCCACAGCTCTCCCAGCAAGGCATCGATATCGACGGCCTGGTCATAGCGGCCGTCAAGATCGATGAATTCGATCCAGGCGTCGTCGCCGATCTGGATATCGTACTGGCGGTCGCGTTCGGTCATTTTTCAACATTCTCCTGGTCGGTGGTATCGCATTATAAAAAAAACCGCCCGGAGGCGGTTTTCTGCAGGCGATGGCGCTGCCGCTTACTGCTTGTCGGGCAGGGCATATGCGAGCACGTAGTCGCCCCGGTCCGGCGACTGGCGCGCGCCGCCGGCGCTGACGACGATGTATTGCTTGCCCGTTTTCGGCGAGACATATGTCATCGGGCCGGACTGGCTGCCCACGGGCAGGCGCTGTTTCCAGATTTCCTTGCCGGTGGCGCTGTCAAAGGCGCGCAGGTAGAAATCCTGCGTGCCGGCAAAGAACAGCAGGCCCGATTGCGTCGACATCGACGCGCCCAGGGTCGGCATGCCGATGGGAATCGGCATCTTCATGCGGATGCCCATCGGGCCCGTATCCTGCACCGTGCCGACCGGTACCTGCCACACGAGCTTGCGCGTTTTCAGGTCGATGGCCGACATGGTGCCGAATGGCGGCTTCTGGCAGGGAATGCCCGCTTTTGAAAGGAAACGTTCGCGCATGGCGCCGAACGGCGTGCCTTCCTGCGGCACGACGCCCATCTCGATGCCGCTGGCACCCTTCGGAATGGCGGCGCGCGGGATCATGTAGTTGGCCAGGCCCAAACGCATGTCGTTGACAAACATGTAGTTGGTGGTCGGGTCGACGGAGACGCTGCCCCAGTTCATGCCGCCCAGCGAGCCCGGGAACTGCAGCGAACGGTCGAGGCCTGGCGGCGTGTAGACGCCTTCGTGGCGCATGCCCTTGAATTCAATGCGGCACAGCAGCTGGTCGAACACGGTGCCGCCCCACATGTCGGACTCGTGCAAGGTGGCGTTGCCGATCGACGGCATGCCGACGGAGAACGGCTGCGTGGGCGAATAGCGCTCGCCAGGTACCTTGCCTTGCGGTACAGGGCGCTCTTCCACGGGGGCGATGGGCTGGCCCGTGACGCGGTTGATGAGGAAGATTTCGCCCTGTTTCGTCACTTGCGCCAGCGCGGGCAGGGTGCCGCCTTTGCCGTCAGGAATGTCGTACAGCAGAGGCTGAGCCGGCAGGTCGAAGTCCCAAAGGTCGTGGTGGGTGGTCTGGAAGGTCCAGCGCACCTGGCCCGTTTTCGCGTTGACGGCGACGATGGACGAGCTGTACTTGTCGTCCAGCGCCGTGCGCGTGCCGCCGAAGAAGTCGGGCGTCGCATTGCCGGTCGGCAGGTAGATGGTGTCCAGCTGGGCGTCATACGACATGGCCGACCAGACGTTCGGCGTGCCGCGCGTGTAGGTCTGGCCTGGCGGCGGCAGTTTCGTGATGGCCGGGTTGCCCGGATCCCAGGCCCATGCCAGTTCGCCGCTGCGCACGTCGAAGGCGCGCACCACGCCCGGTGGCTCGCCGGTGGAGAAATTGTCGGCCACGCGGCCGCCGACGACGATCAGGTCGCCCGCGATCAGCGGCGTCGACGTTTGCTGGTAGTAGCCGGGCTTGACCTCGCCCATGCCCACCTTCAAGTCCACGATGCCATGCTCGCCGAAATCGGCGCAAGGCACGCCCGTGGCCGCGTCGAGCGCGATCAGGCGCGCATCGATGGTCGGCAGCAAGATGCGCGCGCGGCAGGCGGCCGGGGCGGCGTCGCTGGAGGCGTTGGCCGGCAGCGGCTGCGCGGCGGGCGCTTCATGGTAGCCCAGGCCGCGGCAGCGCTGCCAGTTTGGCGCGGAACCTTTCGGATCGTATTTCCAGCGCTCGGCGCCCGTGTCGGCATCCAGCGCCACGACCTTGCCGTAGGCCGTGCAGACGTACAGGGTGTCGCCCACTTGCAGCGGCGTGTTCTGGTCTTCCGCACCGGAACCATTGCTTTGCGGGATGTCGCCCGTGTGCACCGTCCAGGCCAGCTTCAGCTCGCTGACGTTGCCCTTGTTGATCTGGTCCAGGGCGGCGAAGCGGTTGCCGGCCGTGGTGTTGCCCCAGTGCAGCCAGTTCTTCTGCTGCGCGCCGGGGGCGACGGGCGTCACGCCCGCCACGACATCGGCTTCGATGACGGACTTGGGCAGGAAGAAATTGACGCCCGTAATGGCCAGGCAGACGGCGATCAGGCCCGCCAGCGCGAAGGCGCCTTTGCCGGCCGGCACGCCGGCGGCGCGGCGCAGGCCCGGATAGGCGAGGGCGACCAGGAATGCCAGTACGCCGAAGACGAACAGGCGCGACACGAGAGGCCAGAAGTTCCAGCCCGCGTCGAAGGGCGCCCAGATCAGGGCGACGATGAAGGCGGCACCGAACAGCAGGGCGCCAGCCGGCTTGCTACGCCAGACGAGTACGCCGGAAGCGAAGGTGGCGATGCCCATCGGCAGGTAAAACCAGCTGCCGCCCAGGTACACGAGGTACGCTCCGCCGATGGCGAGGAAGAGGCCGGACAGGATGAGCAGCGCGGCTGGAAGGTAGCGCAACGGCGACGCTGTCTGACTCCGCGCTGCAGGTGTGGATGAACTGGAACGGTTCACGATGATTCCTTTTATTGTTGACCGGCCGGCCAGGCGCCGCCCGCTGATGCTGAATAACCAAGACTCGGTTCCCCTGTTGGGCGAGGGGTGAGCGCAGGCCCGCTGGCGGGATGCTCAGCCCGAGTTTGGCGTGGTGGACTTGCTGTCGAGATTGGCGATGATGCGGCTGAGCATGTCCAGCAAGGCGTGTTCTTCCTCGGCGCTGAAACCGGCGAGGGCGTCGCGGTTGCTGGCATGAATCGCTTTCTTGATCAGGGGCGACTGCTGTAATGCGGCCGGGGTAAGGCCGAACAGGCTGCTGCGTCCATCGCTGGGGTCGGGTTGGCGGCTGACCAGGCCGTCACGTTCCATGCGCGCCAGGGTGGCCGCCATGGTCGGCTGCTCGACGGCAGCGGCGACGGTGAGGGCTTTCTGCGTCAGCTGCGCGCCATTCGCCAGTTCATAAAACACGGGCAACTGGCCCGGCGCCATGCCGATCAGCTTGAGCTTGCGCTCGATGATTTTGGCAAACAGGCGCGCAGCCCGGCTGGTCATGTGGCCTGCGGAATGCTCTTTCTGGAAGTCGATCATGAACATCCCCGATGAAAAGAATATAGCATGCTATCATAATTCCGATGAATATAGTAGGCTATGTATTTTTCCAGGCAGCCAGAAACGCAAAAACCGCCCGAAGGCGGTTTTCCAATGCGGTGCAAGCAAGCGCTTAAATAAAATAGATCAGCGCGATGATGCCGACCACCAGCGCCACGCGGGTGACCTGGTATGCCGTCTTGTTCCACGCCTTGAAGCGGCGGCGGTACTGGCCCATGGTCCAGGAAATCTGGAACAGCTTGCTCACGCCGCCCACCTGGTCGCCCAGTTCGTTGGGCGAGGCGGCAGCCGTCATCAGGGTGCGGCCCAGCCAGCGGTTCAAGCCTTGCGCCCAGCGGTAGCGCATCGGGCGTTCGATGTCGCAGAACAGGATGATGCGGTCGCTGTCGGCATCGTTGCGTGCCCAGTGGATATATGTTTCATCGAACATCACGGCCTGGCCGTCGCGCCAGCTGTGGCGTTCGCCATCGACGTCAATGAAGCAGCGGTCGTCGTTCGGCGTCTGCAAGCCCAGGTGGTAGCGCAGCGAGCCGGCGAACGGGTCGCGGTGCGGGTTGAGCTTGCCACCTTGCGGCAGTTCCGCGAACATGGCCGCCTTGATCGAGGGAATCGATTGCAGCAGCGCATAGGTTTGCGGGCACATCTGCTGCGCCGACGGGTGGTTCGCGTCATACCATTTCAGGTAGAAACGCTTCCAGCCATACTTGAAGAAGGAATTGAAGCCCACGTCATTGTTCTTTTCGGCCGCCTTGATCTTTTTCATTTCCTGCATGCGCAGCGCTTCATCGCGGATGATCTGCCAGTTCTGCTGCAGCGGCGCCAGTTCCGGGAATTGATCGACGGACAGATAGGGCGTGGCCGGCACCTTGGAAAAGGTGTGCATGAACAGGTTCAGCGGCGCCATGAACGAGGAGTGATCGAAGATCTGGCGGCGAAACGGCAGGCGCACCTTGCCCCGAAAATGAATATGTAAAACAGAAAACACAAAAATGCCCAGCAAGGCCCACTTCATACACAACCTCGTTTTGAAAGAATGGGGCAATTATAACCAGTTAATGCCCCCGCCACCGCGTGCCACGGTGAAGGAAAGATGAAGCGGCGCGCCTGGGCGCTCTGTCCTACAATGGCTTTATTTCATCACTGAAGGGGTAACAATGGAAATCTGGCACGCACCGCTCGACCTGGCCACCCTCAACGCCGCCAGCGAGGGCACGGCCATGCGCCACCTGGGCATCGCATTCTCGGCCTTCGGCCCAGACTGGATCGAGGCGACCATGCCCGTCGACCACCGCACCATGCAGCCTTTCAAGCTGCTGCATGGCGGCGCGTCCGTCCTGCTGGCCGAAACCCTGGGCAGCATGGCCGCGAATGCCTGCCTGGACAGCAGCAAGCAGGTCAGCGTGGGCCAGGAAATCAATGCCAACCACGTGCGCGGCGTGCGCGGCGGCCACGTGACGGGGCGCGCCACGCCCATCCACCGTGGCCGCACCAGCCAGGTCTGGGAAATCCGCATCACGGATGATGACGGCAAACTGTGCTGCATCTCGCGCATCACCATGGCCGTCATCGACGCCCCTGGCGCGGGCCGACACGGTACCCCTTGACTTGCATCAAGGCATTAAAAGCGAGCGCGTGGAATCATCCATAACGCTGTTCGCTTATAATTCAGTGTGCTGTTGTATTGCGCGAGGTTTTTCCCCGCGCAGCTACATTGCCCGAAATTAGAAGCTGACTGCCCAAAAAACGCCAGTTAGAGACCCATCCTGCGCCATGCGGGAAAGGCAACACGACGGCGAGCAGATCGCCGGCTCTAGCGGAGCCGGCAACAATCAACTTTATATACAGGGCAATAACAACAATGATGTCATTCAATCGTTTGACGATAGGCGCGCGCCTGAGCGCAGGCTTCGGGCTGCTGGTCTTGCTTATGCTGCTGCTGGCCGCCTTCGCGCTGCTGCGCATCGGCGCCATTTCCGGCGCCATGGACGCGCAAGAAAAAGTACAGCTGGAAAAACTCGAACCGCTGTACGTGGCGCGCGAAGCGCTCGACCAGACGGGCCTGGCAGCCCGCAATGCGTATATCTTCCATGACCAGGCCGCCGCCGAAAAAGAGTTGGCCATCCTCGATACCCAGAAAGCGCTGTACCTGGACGCGCTGGCGAAGCTGGCGCCGCAGTTCGCCGGCGATGCGCAATTCGAGAAAGTCAGCACGGGCCTGAAAGCCATGGCGCAGGAATTGCAGCGTCCGCGCCAGTTCCGCGCCACGGGGCAGATGGAGCAGTACGGCACCTTCCTCGTCGAGGAATGCAGCCCCCTGCGGCGCCAGATCGTCGCCGACATCGATGCCGTCCTGAAAAACGTGCAGCGCGAATCGGAACAGGCCAGCGTGGCCGCGCGCGCCATCTATGGCCAGTCGCTGCGCTGGATCGGCGTGCTGGCCGCGCTCAGCGTGCTCATTTGTATTGCGGTCGCCACCGTCATCACGCGGGGCCTGCTGCGCCAGCTGGGCGGCGAACCGGCGTATGCGGCCTCGATCGCCGGGCGCATCGCGCTCGGTGAACTGGCCATCGACGTGCACACGCGCCATGGCGACGACAGCAGTTTATTGTTCGCCATCAAGACCATGCGCGACAACCTGGCCGCCATCGTCGGCAAGGTGCGCCATGGTACGGAAAGCATCGCCACGGCCTCGACCGAGATCGCCTCGGGCAACCGCGACCTGTCGCAGCGCACGGAGCAGCAGGCCGGTTCGCTGGAAGAGGTGGCCTCATCGATGGAAGAACTGATTTCCACCGTGCGCCAGAATGCGGACAACGCCCAGCAGGCGAACCGCCTGGCGCGCGAAGCGTCGAAGGTGTCGGAGCAGGGCGGCAAGGCCGTGGCCGAAGTGGTGCACACCATGGGCCTGATCAATGCCTCGTCGAACAAGATCGTCGACATCATCGGCGTGATCGACAGCATCGCCTTCCAGACGAATATCCTCGCCTTGAATGCGGCCGTGGAAGCGGCGCGCGCGGGCGAGCAGGGACGCGGTTTCGCCGTGGTCGCCACCGAGGTGCGCAACCTGGCGCAGCGCTCGAGCGCCGCCGCGCGCGAAATCAAGGCCCTGATCGACGATTCCGTCAGCAAGGTGGGCACGGGCACGGTGCTCGTCGAACAGGCCGGTGCCACCATGCATGACGTGGTGGCCGGCATTGGCAGGGTGACGGGCATCATGGCCGAGATCAGCCACGCCACGCAGGAGCAGGGCGCCGGCATCGAGCAAGTCAACCGCGCCATCGTCGACATGGACCGTGTGACCCAGCAAAACGCGGCCTTGGTCGAGCAGGCGGCGGCCGCCGCGCACGAATTGCAGCAGCAGGCGGCGCAACTGGAGCAGGAAGTGGGCATTTTTAAATTGGCCCCGCCGACGAACGGCCCTTTGCGCCTGGCGGCCTGACGCCGATGGCGCGGCAGCGCGGCGCGCCGCCAGCCATGCGCCAATAGTCCTATTCCGCGCTACAATGAGCGCTGGATCACCGCCAGGACGACTCATGCAAGTGCGCAGCAGCCACGATCTATCCAGCCCGGACGACGACAAACCGGCGCCGCCCGTGCTGCAGCTGGCCCTTGCCGGTCTCGGCTGGGGCTTGCTCACCTGCATGCTGTGCTTTGCCATCCTGTTCCTCACGAAATGGCTGCTGCCGCCCGCATACTGGGGCGCGCACACGGGCTTGTCCAAGTTCAAGCGCGAAATGTCGCTGCCGCTGCTGGTGTTCTGGGTCGTCATCTACTCTCCCATCCTGGAAACGTTTCTCGGCCAACTGCTGCCGCTGGAAATCCTCAAGCGCCTGGGCGCCAGCCGCCAGCTGAGCATTTTTATCGGCGCCATCCTGTGGGCCATCGTGCATTTCATCAGCGGCGGCTTGCTGCACGCCATCGTCGCGCTGGGCTCGGGCGCCATGTTCAGCTTTGTCTACCTGCGCTACCGCGCCCCCGGCGTGGCCGTGGCTTATGCGACAACAACCTTTGCCCGCGCCTGCAACAACATCGCCATCCTCGTTGCCGTGTTTTACGGCCTCGACGCCTAAAGCACCTTCCAAAACCTGGTGCGCGTCGGTATAGGCGGCCTGCGATGCTCACCGGCTCGGCGCCCCCGTACTTAGTACGGTTGCGCTTCTCGACCACCGCTACCTTCCGCTCGCTACGGTTTTGTTAGGCGCTTTTCTTCCTTCCTGAGCAAATACGGCAGCAGCGCGGCCAGCGCCACGGCCAGCACGGCCAAGCCGTTCAGCAACTGGCGGAAGGCGGCGTCATAGCTGGCGCGCAGCAGCGCTTCCTGGCCCCCCAGCAGCTGTGTTGCCTGTTGCATATCACCAAGCGCGGCGCGGCTGGCTGCGGCCAGCACGGGCAGGCCAGCGGGCAGCTGCCGCGCCAGGTTCGCGCCGATCAGGCCGGCCAGCACCGCGCCCGCCAAGGCCAGCGCCACCCCATCGGCGCTGATGCGCACGGTATTGAAGATGCCCGTGGCCATGCCTGCCCGCTCCGTTCCCACCACGCTCAAGGCCATGCTATCCATCAAGCCCCACGGCAAGCCGATCCCCGCGCCGATCAGCAGCAAGGGGCCGGCCAGCGCCGCAGTGCCGCCATGGCCCAGCACCTGCGCCAGCCAGGCCAGGCCCGCCGCGGCCAGCAGCAGCCCCGCCGCGCACAGGACGCCGGTCTTGATCCAGCGCGACAACAGCGCGGCCAGCACGGGCACGAGCAGCAGCGGCGCGGCCAGGGCCACCATCAAACGGCCCGCCGCCAGCGCGGACATGCCGTCGATGCCGATGAAACGCCCTGGCAGCATGACGATGAGCACGATGAACAGGAAGGCGGGCGAGGCGGCCAGCACTTGCACGGCGACGAAGCGGCGCTGGCGGAACAGCGACAGGTCCAGCAGGGGCTGCGCCGTCCTGCGCTCGATGGCGCCAAAGGAGAAAAACAGCAGCACGGACGCGGCAACAGACAGCAGCACGGCGCCGCTGCGCCAGCCGTGTTCGGGCGCCAGCAGCATGCCCAGGGTCAGCAAGCCCAGCGCGGCGCTGAAGCTGATGGCGCCCGGCCAGTCCAGCCGGCCCTTGCCGCGCGGCGGATCGGCCGGCACGCTGCCCCAGACCAGCAGCATGCCGATGGCGCCCAGCGCGGCCGTGGCATAAAAAATGGCGGGCCAGCGGGCCAGCGCCAGCATGGCGCCGGCCGCCAGCGGACCGAAGGCCAGGCCCAGGCCGAAGGTCGTGCCCAGCACGCTCATCACGCGGCTGCGCGCCGCACCGTGGAACAGGGGCGCCAGCGACGACATGGCGGCGGCGAACGCGGCCGCGCCACCGAGGCCCTGCACGAAGCGCAGCGCGGCGATCCACGCCGCCGAGGGCGCCCAGGCGATGGCCAGGGTCGCCGCGCAAAACAGCGCCAGTCCCGCCAGCCAGACGCGGCGCCGTCCCAGCACGTCCGTCAGGCTGCCGGCCACCATCATGGCGCTGCCATAGCTGAGGATATACGCATTGATGATCCAGTTCAGGGCGGCGGCGCTGCCGTGCAGTTCGGCGCCGAGGGCGGGCAAGGCCAGGGCCGGGCCCGTGAAGCACAGGGGAATGAGCAAGCCCGTCAGGCAGGCGGCCAGCACTTGCAGCGGGAGTGAAAGGCGAGAGGAAAAGGGCATCGGTGTCGGATATGAAAGAAAGAGGGGCGATTATGGCGCGCCCGTCATTGAAGAAAAATGGCCTAAACTGCCGAACATATCGGACAAGAATGTCTTCAATGGAAAATCGTATGGATAGCCTGGGCGGCATCGCCATGTTCGTGCAGGTGGCCGACAGCGGCAGCTTTTCGGCCACGGGCCGGCTGCTGGGCCTGTCGTCGTCGGCCGTGGGCAAGAGCGTGGCGCGCATGGAGGCGCGGCTGGGCGCGCGCCTGTTCCAGCGCAGCACGCGGCACCTGGCGCTGACGGACGAAGGGGAAAAATTCCTGCGGCGCTGCAAGCGCATCCTGGCCGAAGTGGCGGCGGCCGAGCGCGAGCTGGCTGAAGCGGGCGGCGCCCCGAGCGGCCGCCTGCGCATCAGCCTGCCACGCTACAGCGGCCTGTTCGAGCCGGCCATCGCCGCGTTCATGCAGGCGTATCCCGCCATCGAACTCGACCTCGATTTCTCCGACGCCATGGTCAACATCGTCAGCGACGGCTTCGATGCTGTCGTGCGCACGGGCGAGCTGCTTGACTCCGGCCTGATGCGGCGCAAACTGTGCACGTTCCGCCGCCTGCTGGTGGCGTCGCCCGGCTACGTGACCCTTCATGGCCGGCCCGCCGATGGCGCCGCGCTGTTGCGGCACCAGCGCCTGCACTACCGTTTCCCCGCCACGGGCCGTCTGGAACAGTGGCCGCTGATGGACGAGGCTGCCCAGCCGGCGCCCGGCATGGTCTGCAACAGCGTGGAAATGCGCGTCTTCCTGGCCGTGCAGGGGCAGGGCATCGCCTACCTGCCCGCATTCGCCGTGCAGCGCGAGCTGGCGGCGGGGCAGCTGGTCTCGCTGCTGGACGAGCACACGCAGGCGCGCACGGCATTCTGGCTGCTGTGGCCTGCCAGCCGCCACCTGCCGCCGCGCCTGCGCGTGTTCATCGATTTCCTGGTGCAGCAGCTACAGGATCACACTTTTTGAACCCAGCCATGACGGCGGATTTTTTCCTGACGCTAGTTGCATGGGCCCGCGCCACCGGGCGCGCAGGCTCGCTTCCTCCCGCCTGTCCCCTTCTTTCCTCCCCCCGTGCAGTGTGACATTTGCATGACAAATAACAGTGCCTATCCCGCTTGCGCGTCATTAAGGCGTGCATGTGAGGCGACGCTCAACGGCGCGCCGTCCATGCGCCGAAAGTGCCGGACCGTTGCAAGTGCACGCTGAACGGCAAGTGCAGGCGGCCCGGACTTTTGCCTTGCATGTCAGCTTGCGCCGACATATTCACTCTTGGTTTTGACGTTTAATGACAGGAAACTGCAACATGACTGAAAAATTTGCATCGCAAACTTCCACCGCCGCCTCTGCCGACGGCATGACCGCCATCGAGGCATACCTGAACGCTGTCGCGGCCGCCCCGCAGCGCTTCACCGGCACGGCGGGCGCCGATGTGCTCAGCGGCACCACGGGCGCCGACGTGCTCGAGGGACTGGCCGGCGACGACACGTATTACGTCAACGACAGCGGCGACGTGATCGTCGAACTGGCCAACGGCGGCAACGATACGGTGTACACCAGCGTCAATTACACGGTGGCCGACAACGTCGAGAACGTGCACCTGACGGCCAGCGGACTGACCGTGACGGGCAGCGCCAATACCAATAATGTGTTTCACGTCGATACGGCGGGTGGCAACAGGCTCGATGGCGGCGGCACGGGCAACGCGATCACCTACATCGGTTCCGGCACGGGTGTGACGGCGACGTTGCTGGGTGCGAATGCCGCCGTGACGGCGCCTGTCGGCAGCGATGTGCTGCTTAATTTCGCCAACCTCATCGGCAGCAAATTCGACGATGTCCTGGCCGGTAACGAACTCAGGAATATTCTCATCGGCGGCGTGGGCAATGATACCCTGCGCGGCGGCAAGGGCGATGACACGCTGTCCGGCCTTCAGGGCGACGATACGTATGTTTTTGCCCGCGGCGATGGCGCCGATCTCATCGTCGAGATGGAAGAGGTGGGCAGCCGCAACGTGGTTTCCTTCCTGGCCGGCGTCGGCGCCGACCAGCTGTGGTTCCGCCAGGTGGGCGTGAACCTGGAGGTCAGCACCATCGGCACGGCTGACAAGATCACCATCAACGGCTGGTTTTCCGGCACGGTGCCCCGCATCCAGGAATTCCGCACGGCCGATGGCCGCGTGCTGCTGGGCAGCGACGTGCAAAACCTGGTGCAGGCGATGGCGGGCCTGGCGGTGCCGCCGCTTGGCCAGCTGACGCTGCCGGCCGGCACGGCCGCCATTTTGGCGCCGGCGCTGGCGCAGAACTGGCGCACGGAGGGACCGAACCAGCCCGGCAATGGCGTCTACACCGGCACGGCGAACCCGGACATCATCAAGGGCACGGCGGGCGCCGACGTGATGGCGGGCCTGGCCGGCGACGACATTTATTACGTCAACCATGCGGGCGACGTGGTGCTGGAGCAGGCGGGCGGCGGGCGCGATACCGTGTTTGCCACGGTCGACTATACCCTGGCGGCGAATGTGGAAGAGGTGCACCTGAGCGCCGCCGGCCTGACGGTGACGGGCAATGGCGGCGATAATGTCTTCCACGTCGATGTCGCGGGCGGCAACCTGCTGCGCGGCAGCGGGACGAACAACTCCGCCACCTATGCGGGCGCCAGGACGGGTGCCACGGCGACCATGGCGCCGGCCGGCGCCGCCACTGCGGCGGGTGCGGGCAGCGACGTGCTGGTCAATATTTCCAGCGTGACAGGCAGCGCCTATGACGACGTGCTGACCGGCAACGAGCTGGCCAATACCCTGTCCGGCGGCCTCGGCAACGATACCTTGCAAGGCGGCAAAGGCAACGACCAGCTCGCGGGCGGCCTGGGCGACGATACCTATGTCTTCGGCCGCGGCGACGGCGCCGATATCGTCACCGAGCTGTCCGCCGATGCCGGCTACGACAGCATCGCCTTCCTGGCCGGCGTGAACATCGACCAGCTGTGGTTCCGCCAGGTGGGCGCGGACCTGGAAGTGAGCACCATCGGCACGACGGACAAGATCACCATCCGCGCCTGGAACGCGGCCACGCCGAACATCGAGGAATTCCGCACGGCTGCCGGCCACGTCCTGCGCGGCGCGGACGTGCAGCTGCTGGTGCAGGCGATGGCGAACCTGGCGCCGCCGCCGCTGGGCCAGCTGACCCTGCCGGCCGCTACGGCCAGCGCCCTGGCGCCCGCGCTGGCCCAGGCCTGGCATTTCAACGGCCCCACGCAGCCGACGGGGCAGACCTTTACCGGCACGGCCAATGCCGATGTCATGTACGGCACGGCCGGCGCCGACCTGCTGGAAGGCCTGGGGGGCGACGACACGTATTACGTCAACCATGCGGGCGATTTCATCGTCGAGCGGGGCAACGGCGGCAACGATACCGTCTACACCAACGTCAATTACACGGTAGCCGACAACGTCGAGATCGTGCGCCTGACCGGCGCCGGCCTGACCGTGACGGGCAGCGCCTACACCAGCAACAGCTTTTTCGTTTCTACCCCGGGTGGCAACGTGCTCGACGGCGGCGGGGCGGGCAACTTCCTCAACTACAACGGCGCCAGTGCGGGCGTGACGGCCGCCTTCGCGCCCGTCGGCGGGCCCCTGGCCGCGCGTGCCGGCGTCGACGTGCTGGCCAACTTCAACGCCGTCATCGGCAGCACCTTCGATGACGTGCTGATCGGCAACGACATCAGGAATATCCTCATCGGCGGCCTGGGCAACGATACCCTGCAAGGGGGCAAGGGCGACGATGGGCTGTCCGGCGCGCTGGGCAACGATACCTATATCTTCGCCCGCGGCGACGGCGCCGACACGATTTCCGAGGCGGACGAGGCGGGCAGCCGCGACGTGGTGTCCTTTCTGGCCGGCGTCAGCGCCGAGCAGCTGTGGTTCCGCCAGGTGGGCACGGCCCTGGAAGTGAGCACCATCGGCACGGGCGACAAGGTCACCGTCACCGGCTGGTACGAAGGCACCCTGCGGCGCATCGAGGAATTCCGCACGGCCGATGGCCGCGTCTTGCTGGGCAGCCAGGTGCAAAACCTCGTGCAGGCGATGGCGGGCCTGACGCCGCCGCCGGCCGGCCAGCTGACCTTGCCTGCAGGCACGGCCGCCATCCTGGCGCCGGTGCTGGCGCAGAACTGGCGTGCTGCGCAGCAATTCGGCGCCGCCAGCCAGGGCGGTTCCGCTGCCTGGCAAGCCGATCCGGCGCAGCTGGTGCAAGCGATGGCCGGTTTTGCCGTGCCGGCAGCCGCATCGGCGCCCTGGTCCGGCCACGGCAACCCGTCGACGCAGATCCAGCTGGCGGCAGCGCAATGATCGCTTACGTTGATCGCTTGAGTACGTAGTTCCACCGCCGCGCAGCCGGGCCGGCTTTGCACGTCCCGGCCCGGCTGTGCCATTGAATTTCCGACATGATACGATGACCGCACTTCCATATCGCCACGCTACCTCGTCCACCGAACCCGCGCCCGACACGGGCTTGCTGTCGCTGCTGCTGATGGCCAGCCTGCACGGCATCGCCGCCGACGGCGCCCAGCTCAAGCACGCTTTCGGCCAGGCCCTGTTCACGCGCCAAACCGTCCTGTTGGCCGCGAAAGGGCTGGGCTTGACGGCCAAGCTGGTGCGCCAGCCGCCCGAACGGCTGGCGCAAGCGCCGCTGCCTGCCATCGCCATCGCTCACGATGGGTGTTTCTTTATTCTCGGCAAGGTCGACAGCAGCGACGGCGCCGTGAGCAAGGTGCTGATCCAGCATCCGGGCCAGCCGCCCCAGGTCCTCGGCCGCGACGCTTTCCTCGCCGTCTGGTCGGGCGAACTGATCTTTTTTACCAGCAAGGCCAGCTATGCGGGCGAGACGGCCCGCTTCGATTTCAGCTGGTTCATCCCCGCCATCGTCAAATACCGCAGGCTGCTGGGCGAAGTGCTGCTCATTTCCTTCGTGCTGCAGCTGATCGGCCTGGCCACGCCCCTGTTTTTCCAGGTGGTGATGGACAAGGTGCTGGTCAACCACGCCATGCAGACCCTGAACGTGGTGGCCATCGGCCTGGTCTGCGCCATCGTCTTCGAAGCCGTGCTGGGCCTCATCCGCACCTATGTATTCGCGCGCACCAGCAGCAAGATCGACGTGGAACTGGGCGCGCGCCTGTTCCGCCATTTGCTGGCCCTGCCGATCGCGTATTTCCAGGCGCGCCGCGTGGGCGATTCCGTGGCCCGCATCCATGAACTGGAAAACATCCGGTCCTTTCTCACCGGCAATGCGATGACCCTGGTGCTCGATGTGCTGTTTTCCTTCATCTTCATCGCCGCCATGCTGTGGTACAGTGCCGCGCTCAGCGTGGTCGTGCTCGCGTCGATTCCCGTCTACGCGGCCCTGTCGATGCTGCTCACGCCCGTGCTGCGGGGGCGCCTGAATGACAAATTCAACCGCAGCGCGGAAAACCAGTCTTTTCTGGTTGAAACCATCAGCGGCGTCGACACGCTCAAGGCCATGGCCGTGGAACCGCGCTGGCAGCAGCAGTGGGAAAAGCAGCTGGCCGGCTATGTCTCGGCGGGTTTGTCGGCGAACAACATCGGCATGCTGGCCAGCGGCGGCGTCACCCTGGTGAGTAAATTAGTGACGGCGGCCATCATGTGGTGGGGCGCCACCCTCGTCATCGACGGCAGGATGACGGTGGGCGAACTGGTGGCCTTCAATATGCTGGCGGGGCAGGTGGCCTCGCCCATCCTGCGCCTGGCGCAGCTGTGGAACGATTTCCAGCAAGTGGGCATCTCCATGAGCCGGCTGGGCGATATCCTCAATGCCCGTACGGAAGCGGGCAGCCAGAAGGCGCGCCTGCCGCGCATCGCTGGCGCCATCGATTTCCAGCAGGTGGGCTTCCGCTACCGGCCGGACGCGGCCGAGGTGCTGCGCGAGGTATCGATCGCCATCGCGCCCGGCGAGGTGATCGGCATCGTCGGGCGCTCCGGCTCCGGCAAGAGCACCCTGACGCGGCTGGCGCAGCGCCTGTACATCCCCGAGCGGGGCAAGGTGCTGATCGACGGGCAGGATATCGCCGTCATCGACACGGCCTCGCTGCGGCGCCAGATCGGCGTGGTGCTGCAGGAAAACATCCTGTTCAACCGCTCCGTGCGCGACAATATCGCCCTCAGCGACCCGGCGCTGCCCATCGATGCGGTCATTGCCGTGGCGAAACTGGCCGGTGCCCACGACTTTATCTGCGAGTTGCCGGAAGGCTACGACACCATGGTGGGCGAGCATGGCACGGGCTTGTCGGGCGGCCAGCGCCAGCGCATCGCCATCGCCCGCGCCCTGATCGGCGACCCCCGCATCCTGATTTTTGACGAAGCGACGAGCGCGCTCGACTACGAGTCGGAAAAGATCATCCAGGACAATATGCGCGGCATTTGCGCGGGGCGCACCGTGCTGATCATCGCCCACCGCCTGTCGGCCGTGCGCGAAGCACACCGCATCGTCGTCATGGAGCGGGGGCAGGTGGCGGAACTGGGCAGCCACGACGCGCTGCTGAAACGGCCGGGCGGCATCTATGCCCATCTGTATAGCCTGCAGCAGGGCGGCGCCGGGAGCGCAACAGGGGACGCAACATGAACGCCGGCCACCGTCTCGCCGCGTATGGCGAGTTATTGAAACGCTATGGCCAGGTGCTGCGGCACAGCTGGCAAAGCCGGGCCACCCTGGGCGGTCCCGTGCTCAGCGAAGACGAGGCGGCCTTCCTGCCGGCCGCGCTGGCCCTGCAGGAGCGGCCAGTGTCGCCGTCGCTGCGCCTCACTGCCAGGGTGCTGATGCTGCTGGTCGGCTGCGTGGTGCTGTGGGCTATCTTCGGCCAGGTCGACATCATCGTCCATGCGGCCGGCAAGATCATTCCATCCGGTAACACCAAGACCATCGCTTCCGTCGACGTGGCCGCCGTGCGCGCCCTGAACGTGCGCGAGGGGCAGGCCGTGCAGGCGGGCCAGCTGCTGGTGGAACTCGACAGCCGGGGACCCGACGCCGAGCGCGACAAGGCGGCCGGCGACGCCGTGGCCGCCGCCTTGCAGGTGGCCCGCGCGCGCGCGCTGATCGCCGCCGTCGACACCCTGACGATGCCGAAGCTGGCGGCGCCGGACGCGATCCCGGCCCTGGAGCGCGCTGCCGCGCAAGCGCACGTGGATGGCCAGTACGCGAGCTTTCGCGCCCGGCTCGCGCATCTCGACGGCGAAATCGCCCGCTACGCCCAGGCGCTGCCGCTGGCCACGCAGCGGGCGGGCGACTATCGGGCGCTGCTGGCCACGCGCGACGTGGCCGAACACGCGTGGCTGGACAAGGAACAGGCGCGCATCGACCTGGCCGGCCAGCTGGCGTCGGCGCGCAGCGAGCGGGCGGCCCTGGTGGCGCAGACGAGGAAAGACGCGTATGACGCGCTGGCGGAAGGGGCGAGGGTGGCGGCGGCCAGCGGCCAGGATGCGCGCCGCGCGGGCGCCCGGGGCAGCCTGCTGCGCCTGACGGCCCCCGTCGACGGCACGGTGCAGCAACTGAAGGTGCATACGGTGGGCGGCGTGGTGCCGGCCGCGCAGGCGCTGATGCAGATCGTGCCGCGCCAGGGCAGGCTGGAAATCGACGCCATGCTGGAAAACCGAGACGTCGGCTTCGTGCAGGCAGGGCAGGCGGTGGCCGTCAAGATCGACGCCTTCGACTACACCAAGTATGGCACCGTGCCCGCCGTCGTCAGCAGCGTCTCGCGCGATGCCATCGAGGATGAAAAGAAGGGGCCCGTCTACGCCGTCAGGATCACCTTGCGCCAGCCGGCCATCGTCATCGATGGCAGAGTGGTGCCGCTGTCGGCCGGCATGGCCGTGCGCGCGGAAATCCGCACAGGCACGCGCAGGGTGATCGAATACGTGCTCTCGCCGCTGGTGCAGCACCAGAAGGAGGCGCTGCATGAACGCTAGATGCCGTGCCGCCGGCCTGTTCATGTTCCTGTCCCTGGCCGCCGCGCCGGTCCGGGCGCAGATGCTGGACGCCGCGCCATGCCCGTCCACGCACGACGGCGATGTGCCGTTGACCCTGCCGGCGGCCGTCGACCTGGCCCTGTGCCGCAACGCGCAGGTGCATGGCGCCTGGGCCGGCATCCGGCTGCAGGCGGCCGGCGTGGGCGAGGCCAGGGCCGCCTATCTGCCCACCCTGAATGCGGGGCTGAGCCGGGTGCACGACCGCACGGCCTATCCGGGCGCCGGCACGCCGTCCGGCAGCCTGGCCAGCAATACGGGCTCGCTGAGCTTTTCCTGGCGCCTGTTCGACTTCGGCGGGCGCGCGGCGGGCCGGCGTTCGGCGCAAGCCATGCTGGACGCGGCCCTGGCCAACCGCGACGCCGTGCTGCAAAAGACCCTGGCGGCGACGGTCAGCGCGTATTTCGAGGCGCAGACGGCGCGCGCCAGCGTGCGCATGCGCCAGGAATACCAGGCGCTGGCCAATGAAACGGTGCTGGCGACGCAGCGCCGCGCGCAGCGGGGGCTCGGTTCGCACAGCGACACCCTGCAGGCGGCCAGCGCCCTGGCCAAGGCGGCCCTGGGCGCCAGCCGCGCCGACGGCGAGTTCCAGAAAGCCCGTGCCGTGCTGGTCTACACCCTGGGCTTGCCGGCCGATGCGGGCGTGATCCTGGACGACGACGGGGACGGCGCGGCGGCGGGCCTGCGCGAGGGCTTGCAAGATGAGTTGCATGCCTGGCTGGCAAGGGCCAGGGAGCGCCATCCGGCCATCCTGGCGGCGCAGGCGCAGCTGGCGGCGGCGCGCGACCGGGTGGAGATTGCCCGCTCGGAGGGCCGCCCCAGCATCGACCTGACGGCCAATATCTACCAGAACGGCCGGCCCAACCAGGGCTTGTCGCCGGCTTCCACGCGCGAAACCCTGGTGGGCATCTCGCTCAACATTCCCCTGTTCGACGGCTTTGCGCGCCACTACAAGGTGCGCGGCGCGCAGGCGCAGGCGGGGCAAAGGGAAGCCGAGGCTGAAGAAGTGCAGCAGCAGACCCTGATGGAACTGGTGAAAACCCATGCGGAGGCCAGCACGGCGCTGGCCAACCTGGCCGCGTCGCAAGCGTGGCTGGATGCGGCGCAGGACGCGCTGGCCAGCGTGCGGCGCAAGTTCGGCCTGGGCGCGGCCGATATCCTGGAAATGCTCAATACGCAGTCGGCGCTGCTCGAGGCGCAGCAGGAGCGCATCCGTTGCCAGGCGGAATGGCGATCGGCCCGGCTGCGGCTGCTGGCCAGCGCCGGCATGCTGGCACGCGACGATGTCGCGCAAGGGACAGGCAAATTGCGCGCCCCGGCGGCCCAATAATGACTATATTGGTGGCGGTCCTTCCCGCACAGGGAAGGCGTTCCTGTTTCGGACTAGGGAGACATCATGCACAGCGTACAAAAGATTACCCCATGTTTATGGTTCAACGGCAACGCCGAGGCGGCAGCCCGGTTTTATACGGAAATATTTCCCAATTCGAAGATCGGCCAGATCCTGCGTTATGGTGAGGAAGGCAAGGAAATCCACGGCCAGGAGCCTGGCAGCGTGCTGACGGTGGCCTTCGAGCTCGATGGCCAGACGTTCACGGGTTTGAATGGCGGCCCCTTGTTCCAGTTTTCCGAAGCGATCTCGTTCCAGGTCAATTGCGAAACCCAGGACGAGGTCGACCACTACTGGAACCTGCTGTCCAAAGGCGGGCCGCCGGAAGCGCAGCAATGCAGCTGGCTCAAGGACCGGTTCGGGGTATCGTGGCAGATCGTGCCCACCATCATGGTCAAGCTGCTGGGCGACCCCGATCCCGTCAAGGCCCAGCGCGTGATGAAGGCCATGATGGGCATGAAGAAAATCGACATCGACGAGATCAAGCGCGCGTATGCGGGATAGGCGTCTTGCCGCCAGGCGCACGCCAGCGGCGCGCCCTGTCCAAGATGGCTGGCATTTGTTATAGTCCCAGCCATCTTTTCATTCGCCTACAGACCCTGCCATGACCACTAGCACCAGCAGCACCATCGCGCCCCGCACCTTCGGCACGCCCCTGTCTTCCACCGCCATCAAAGTCATGCTGCTGGGTTCCGGCGAACTGGGCAAGGAAGTGATCATTGCGCTGCAGCGCCTGGGCGTGGAAGTGATCGCCGTCGACCGCTATCCGAACGCGCCGGGCCACCCCGTGGCGCACCGCTCGCACGTGATCGACATGAGCGATGGCGTGGCGCTGGCCGCCCTGATCGACCTGGAAAAGCCGGATTTGATCGTACCGGAAATCGAGGCCATCGCTACCGACACCCTGGCGGCGCTGGAAGCGGCGGGGCAGATCACCTGCATCCCGAACGCGCGCGCGGCCGTGCTGACGATGAACCGCGAAGGCATCCGCACCCTGGCGGCCGAAACCCTGGGCGTGGCGACTTCTCCCTACCGCTTCGCCAGCAGCCTGCAGGAGTTGCAGGCCGCTTGCCAGGAGATCGGCTTCCCGTGCGTGGTCAAACCCGTGATGTCCTCGTCTGGCAAGGGCCAGTCCAAGCTCGATAGCGCCGCTGACGTGGACGCGGCGTGGGCGTACGCGGCCAGCGGCAGCCGGGTCGACACGGGCCGCGTCATCGTCGAGGGTTTCATCGACTTCGATTACGAAATCACCCTGCTGACGGTGCGCGCCGTCGGTGCTTCAGGACAGATCGAAACGCAGTTCTGCGAGCCGATCGGCCACTTGCAGGTGCACGGCGACTACGTGGAATCGTGGCAGCCGGCTCGCATGGCGCCGCTGGCCCTCGAGCGCTCGCGCGAGATCGCCCGCAAGGTGACGGACAACCTGGGCGGCCTGGGCCTGTTCGGCGTGGAGCTGTTCGTCAAGGACGACATGGTGTGGTTCTCGGAAGTGAGCCCCCGTCCGCACGACACGGGCATGGTCACCATGGCCAGCCAGGTGCAGAGCGAATTCGAACTGCACGCGAAAGCCATCCTCGGCTTGCCCGTCAACGTGGCGCTGCGTTCGCCCGGCGCCTCGGCCGTCATCTACGGCCAGCTGGAAGCGAAAGGCATCGCCTTCGAAGGCGTGGCCGAGGCCTTGAAGGTGCCGGGCGCCGACTTGCGCCTGTTCGGCAAGCCGGAATCGTTCGCCCGCCGCCGCATGGGCGTGGCGCTGGCCGCGGCGGACGATATCGACACGGCCCGCCAGCGCGCCGTGCTGGCCGCGTCCAAAGTCAAGCCGGTGGCGCGCTGATGGCCCTGGTGGCGGACCCCAGCCTGCCGCAGGCCGATGCCGGCGGCGATGACATCAAGCGCAAGCTGCGCGGCCACATCGCGCGGCGCAATCTGGCCGGCGCCGCCAACGACTGCAAGTGGAACGAGCTGCTGGCCTTCATGCGCGGGCAGACCGACTGGGTGCCGTCGTACCGCTACGGCTCCGTCACCGGCTACGTCTCGCGCTGGGATACGGAATGGGACTACCACCCGCCGTTCCCGTTCCTGGGCGTGGAGTGGTTCGACATCAGCCTGTACTCGGAAGAACACGTGGCCATGCTGCTGCCGAAGAAAATCATCGACCATGGCGTGTGGATCGTGCCGGAGCTCCAGCGCATCGGCTTCGATTTCGAGGTGCGGGACCAGGTGGCGCGCCTCTGGGGCTATCTGCCCCGCAATTATCACGACTTCCCTCCCGCCGACTAATACAAAGACCAATCTCATGCCTGAAAACGATATGCCACAAGTGCCGCAGCCGGACGACGCCGTCGTCGGCAAGGAAGCGGGTGCGCAGATGCTGGCAACGGCTTGCGCCGCGCGCGACGCCTTTTATGCCACGCTGGGCACCGTAGACGCCGACGTGCTGGCGCCGCTGGTCAATCCCGCCTTCATGGGCGGCCCCCGCTGGCCGTCGCTGCGCCAGGCCTGGAGGGTGATCCGCCGTGCCGATTCCATCATCATCGCCAGCGACGGCTTGAGCGATCCGTTCGAGGATGACGACGACGTGTTTGTGCCGCGCGGCCACCTGCTGGAAGTGTGCATCGAGGCGCCGCTGGCCGCCTTCGACGGCAAGGACGTGGCGCATTCCTGGCTGTTCGACCTCATTTATCAGGTCAGCCAGAACGTGGCCGACCATGGCTCCATCGACTTGCTGGTGCAGCGCCACGGCAGCGTGTCGATGGTGCTGGACGTGCGGGATGCGCCGGCAGGCCTCGAAGACGAGGACGAACAGGTGGGCGTGCTGCTGGCCCAGGGCGCAAGCAGCATCGTGCCATCGTTCGATACGCCATATGGCGAGGTGCTGCTGCTCACCGTCACCGCGCTGCAGCCGGCCGAACTGGCGTTCATCAGCGAGGTCGCCGACAAGGCGCAATCGCGGCGCGATCTGGCCGCCGCGCTGGGCGCCTCGCCGACGGGGCACCTGAGCGTAGCCCGGCGGCCGGCCGTCATTCCCCGCTAGGTTCTTCGACCGGCGGCACGGCCGGTTCCTCGGTTTTCCGTGCTTCCTTCGCTTCGACGACGGCCGGCGCCGGCGGCGGTTCTTTCCACTTGCCCGCCGCCTTCAGCTTGTTCTTCAGTCCCGGCAGGGGAAAGCCCAGCGCATAGGCTTTTTGCGCGTGCGCGCTGGCCTTTTCGTATTCCTTCTTTTTCACGTACATCAGGCCCAGGTTGTACTGGATGGTGGCCTGGTCGGGCGCCAGGCGGCTGGCAGAGTCCAGTTGTTCCAGCGCTGCCGCATCCTGGCCCGTGGCCAGCAGGTAGCTGCCAAACACCATGCGCGCCGTCACGTCGTGCGGCGCGAAGGCGATGGCGCGCTCGAAAAAGCAGCTGACCGTGTAGCGGGCGCCGGGCGGCTGCGCGCTTTTCAGGCGCAGGCCCAGTTTCGCCATCGAGGCCAGCGCCCGGTGGTGGTTCGGGAAGTGTTCCAGGGTGTAGAGGAATTCCCGCTTGACCTTGAGGATTTCGATCATTTCCAGCATGCCGCGGCTGGCCGCATACACGGCGCCGGACCAGGACCAGGCGCGCGGATCGCCTTCGTCGCCGTATTGCGCCACTTTCGACAGGTCGACGGAACCCACGAGGTCGGCCAGGTCGGCCGTCGTGGGATCGTGCGGCGCATACGTGCCGATGCCGCAGCGGCCCGCCTCGGACAGGTGGATGCGTTCGACGGGCATGCGCAGGAAGTCGCCCCCGTACTGCTCTTCCAGGCGGGCGCGGCAATGGGGACACAGTTCGCCATGCAGCTCGGCATCATAGCTGGCGCGAAAGTCGGCGCGCATGCTGTGCGGCACCAGATGCAGTGGCGATTCGTGCACGGGACAGCCGGCGATGCCGTACAGCGCGCCTTCGCTGCTGTGGCTGTACTCTTCCAGCCCCCGCTTGAGCAGGATCACCATGGTCGACTTGCCGCCCGATGGCGGGCCCAGCAGCAACAGCATGCGCCGGCCCACTTCGGAGCCGGCGGCGGCCGCCTTGAAGTAGGCGGCGACCCGGTCGATCGCCTCGTCGATGCCGAACAGCTCGTCGTCGAACAGGCGGCAGCGGAAGCGCCCGGCGGCGTCGGTCTGTCCATTCCAGCGCATCATGTCCCACAGGTACTGGTGCGCGCTGCGCGTCAGCAGGGCGGCGCGGCCGGGCAGGATCTGTTCGATGAAGTCGGCAAAACTGCCGCGCCAAGGACTGATGCGGTGTTTTTCCGCCCAGGCCGCCATGCCGTGCACAAAACCGGCGTGCTGGCCTGTGCTGGAACCGCCGGCATCCGCGGCGCTGTGGCCTGCCTGTCCGCCCGCAGGCGCGTCGTCGTCGCTTGTACCAGGGCTCGTCATTGTTTCCCCATCCATACCGTTGCTGGCATTGCTGCCGCTGCTCACCTTGCTGCCGTGGAGCAGGCCCAGTTCCCGCCTGTCAGTCAAGTATACGGCGGCGCCTCTGGCCGCACGCCTGATCTTGCTCAACGTTGACGAGGGAACTATTTTTTCCTTCGCTGCCCCTTGCGGCGCAGGGTGGCCACATGTCCGCGCGGTTCAATCCAGATCAATACCGGCCTGCGGGGGCCGTCCACACTGGTGGTTTGCGGCGACCCACGAGGAGAACACGATGATAGGCAACGAGAATGGTTTCAGCGCCCCGCCTGGCGGCAGCGGCAGGGGACAAAGCGCGGACGATGAAGAGGCCGTCGGCCAATTTGCCGTCCCTGGCGCAGACGACAATACGATCGAGAGCGCGTCCGTCGCGGACGTGCCCGATGCCTTGAGCGGCATCAGCATGGAATTGCTCGAAATCAAGCGCAGCATCGAAGACGGCATGCGTCAAAGCATTTCGCAGGCGGGCGGCGTGCGCGCGGCCGATGCCTTCAGCGACGGCGGCAATATCCAGGGCGTGTCCATCGGCCTGGGCGAGGGCGCCAGCGACAGCTCGTCCGGCGAGCCGGGCTTGCCGGCCCTGACCTTGTATGTAGCCGAACCCACCTCCGTCGACCGCGCCAAGGCCGCCATCGTGGGGGCCATGGGCGTGCGCGCCGTGGCCAGCGACAATGTCCCCGTCAACATCGTCGTCACGGGCGTGATCGATGCGCAACCGCACCGTTTCCGCTTGCGCCCGGCGCCGGGCGGCGTGTCGGTCGGGCATTTCCGCATCACGGCCGGCACCATCGGCTGCCTGGCCGTGGGACGCAGCGCGCCGCGCAGCGGCCGCTTGATGATCCTGAGCAATAATCACGTGCTCGCCAATTCCAACGGCGGCGTGTTCAACGATTGCATCGTGCAGCCTGGCCCCATTGACGGCGGCCGCTGCCCGCAAGACCAGGTGGCCGTGCTCGAGCGTTTCGTGCCCATCAATTTCAGCGGCGGCGTCAATTACGTCGATTGCGCCACCGGCTGGGCCTGGCCCGACCGCGTGCGGCCCGAACTGGTCTACCTGAGCGGCGGCGTGCCTGCGTACTTCCGCATCAGCAATGCGCTGGTGGCGCCGGCGCTGGGCATGATGGTCGGCAAGTCCGGCCGCACGACGCAATTGACGCAGGGGCGCATCACGGGCCTGGGCGCCACCATCAACGTCAATTACGGCGGCGGCAGGATCGCGCTGTTCCAGGACCAGATCGCCATCACGGGCGTGAGCGGCGCCTTCAGCGCGGGCGGCGATTCCGGCTCCTCCATCTGGACCTGGAACCAGCAGCGCAATCCCGTCGGCCTGCTGTTTGCGGGCGGTAACAACATCACGTTTGCCAACCAGATGCGGCGCGTCGTGGTGGCGCTCGACATCAATTTGTACACCTGAGCACGCTGCCAGGTGCGGCCTTGCATAACGCTGCTTTTTGCACGATGATGATTGTATCAGAGGCCGCAGCCATGCATGGTTGTGCCCGGCGAACGGCGCTGCAGCGCCGGATGGCCGGGTGTATCATGGAATGCCTCAGGAGGGTTGTCATGTCAAACAGTAAATTCGTACCATCGCCATATGCCGTCTTCGAAGACGCTGCCATGCCGTACTTACCGGATGAGATTCCTGGACAGGGCATGGGGCAGTACACCCCGGCCGCGCCCCAGGGCCGTCTGGAAGCGGCAAAGCGGCGCAACGAGCGGGCGCTGATGGCCATCGATGGCGTGGAAGGCGTCAGCCTGGGGCAGACGGCCGTGGGCAAGGAAGCGCTGGTCGTGTATCTGCGCGACTCGTCCGTCAAGCGGCGCGTGCCGTTGCAGATCGAGGGCTATCCGGTGGAAACGAGCATCACGGGCCAGATCGAGATCCAGCGCTGGTAGGCAGGCCTGGCCGACTTGCCGCGGATCGTTGCGGCGGAAGGCCTGTTGCCAAGCCTTCCGGGTTCCTTTCAGCCTGCCTTATTTGCTCAGGCGGCCTATCGCTTCGGCCACGCCCGCGCCATAGGCGGGGTCGCACAGGGTGCAGTTGCCGATGTGGCGTTGCTTGACTTGCTCCGAGGCGCCCGAGATGGCGCGCGCCGTGTTGTCGAACAAGGCTTGCTGCTGCTGCGCCGTCATCAGGCGGAACAGGGCGCGCGGCTGCGAATAGTAATCCTCGTCGACCCTGTGGTTCCAGTGGTCGGCCGCGCCCTCGATGCTCAGCGGCGGCTCGCGGAAGTCGGGCTGCTCGGCCCATTCCTGCTCGCTGTTCGGCTCATAGCCCAACGTTCCCCCCTGATTGCCGTCGACGCGCATCTGGCCGTCGCGGTGGTAGCTGTGGAACGGGCATTTCGGCGCATTGACGGGAATATGACTGTGGTTGACGCCGAGGCGGTAGCGCTGCGCGTCGCCATACGAAAACAGCCGGCCTTGCAGCATCTTGTCCGGCGAAAAGCTGATGCCGGGTACCACGTTGGCCGGGTTGAAGGCCGCCTGTTCCACTTCCGCGAAATGGTTGTCCGCATTGCGGTTCAGTTCCAGCACGCCCACTTCGATCAGCGGGTAGTCGCCGTGCGGCCACACTTTCGACAGGTCGAAGGGGTTGAGGTGATACGTGCCTGCCTCTTTTTCCGGCATGATCTGCACGTACAGGGTCCAGCGGGGGAAATCCTTGTTTTCGATGCTTTCATACAGGTCGCGGTGCGAGCTTTCGCGGTCCTTGCCCACCAGCGCCTCGGCTTCCGCGTCCGTCAGGTTTTGAATGCCTTGCTGGGTTTTAAAGGTGAACTTGACCCAAAAACGCTCGTTTTGCGCATTCAGGAAGCTGAAGGTATGGCTGCCGAAGCCATGCATGTGACGGAAGCTGCGCGGCAAGCCACGGTCGCTCATCACCACCGTCACCTGGTGCAGCGCTTCAGGCAGCGAGGTCCAGAAGTCCCAGTTGCTGTTGGCGCTGCGCAAGCCGGTGCGCGGGTCGCGCTTGATGGCGTGATTCAGATCGGGGAATTTCAGCGGGTCGCGCATGAAAAACACGGGGGTATTGTTGCCGACCAGATCCCAGTTGCCTTCTTCCGTATAAAATTTCAGGGCGAAGCCGCGGATATCGCGTTCCGCATCGGCCGCGCCCCGTTCGCCGGCCACCGTGGAAAAACGCGCGAACATCGGCGTTTTCTTGCCCACTTCGCCAAAAATCTTCGCGCGCGTGTAGCGCGTGATGTCGTGCGTGACGGTAAACGTGCCATGCGCGCCCGATCCCTTGGCATGCATGCGGCGCTCGGGAATGACTTCGCGGTCGAAGTGGGCCAGCTTTTCCAGGAACCAGACATCTTGCAGCAGGGCGGGGCCGCGGGGGCCGGCCGTCTGGATGTTCTGGTTGTCGACAACAGGCGCGCCAAAGGCGGTGGTCAGCTTTTTCATTGGACTCATTCTTTCATGGCTAGGCAGAGCAATGGACGCACCGGCGCTACTCAAACACTGGCTGGGTTGAATGCACACTCACCGGGGCTGGTCCAGAGTAAAATTTCTAAAATGCAAATCAGTGTAAACCTTTTCGTACAGGACAGCATGCCACGCCGCCGGGGCAAGCTCAGGCGGTGCACTTGCATCATAACCGCTGAGTCACTGCCGGCCTCACACGCTTGCAAGTTGCAAGTATATAAAGGCCGGCCTCGCTCACGCCACTGGCCTTTTGCCCAGTTTTTAAAACTTGTTCCAATTGTTATGCCGGTGCTCCGTCGCTTCCTTCATCAGGTGGCCCGCGCGCAGGGCGTCGTCGGCCTGCAGCGTCATGGCCAGCTCCTGGATGGCGGGCGGGTAGTCGTGGTGGGCCGCTTCTTCCAGCAACTCACGGCCTTTGGCCAAGTCGCGCGGCACGCCGCGGCCTTCGCGGTAGGCGTTGTACAGCAGGAACATGGCGTGTGGATTACCCAGTTCGCTTGATTTTGCCAGCCAGCGGGCCGCTATGACGGAATCTTGCGGCACGCCTTCGCCATTCGCCGCCAGCAAGCCCAGCATGAGGGCTGCCTTCGCATGGCCTTGCTGCGCCGCCTGGCGGTACCACAGCCAGGCCTGGGTCGGCGTGGCCGCGCGCAGCATCTGGCCCAGCTCGAACGCCGCTTCCGTATCGCCGGCGCGGGCCGCCTGTTCGAACAGGTTCAAGGCATCGGCGCGGCGTTCTGGACGGGACTGGTAAATCAGCGCCAGTTCGCGCTCGGCGACGGGCATGTCCTTGCCGGCCCAGCCGCGTATCTTGCGTTCGGCCTGGTGGTCGCCCGCCTGGCGCGCGTGCATGGCGACGGCTTCGATTTCGGCCGCCGTGGGCGGCGGTGACGCCTGGCAGGCGGCCAGGACGCTAGCCAGCACGACGGCGGGGAGGGAGAGTGCCTGTTTCATCTGGATACCTTTCATCAAAACAGGCCGGAACTGCCGCAGCTCCGGCCCATGGACCTTATTTGCTCAGGTCGATGCGGTACTTGGCGAAACCGCTGGCGTCGAGCCCGCCTTCGGCCGCCACGTTGGCGATGCCGCTGCCTTGCGCCAGCGCCAGGTGGCCCGGCGCCGAACGCAGGATCACGGGGCCGGCCGTGGCCGTCTTGACGAAGCTCCAGCTGCGCGCGCTGCCATTGGCCGCCAGGGTCACCTTGCCGCCCTTGGTGCTGAGCGACGCCAGGTAGTTGCTGACTACGGCCTGGTTGGCATCGGGCGACTTGATGATGGTCTTGCTGCCATCGATGCCCGGCACGGCGCCGCCGCCACCGGCGCGGTAATCATTGGTGGCAACGATGAAGTCATCGCCATCGGCGACCGGCGCGCCCTTGTACGTGAGGTTGACGATGCGGCTGCCCGGCTTTTTCGTCACATCGATCTGGTAGGTGAGCGCATTGTTTTCCGCATAGAACACGTCATAGTTATAGATCGTGCCATACGACGGCACCAGATCCTGCTCGGCCGTGGCGCTCGGATCGATCTGGGCGAATTGCTTGGCCGACGTTTCCAGCCACGCCTTCAAGTCCGCGCCCTTGATTTTCACGGCTTGCAGGTTGTTATTGCTATATAAATACAGGTCGCCCGGATTGCGCACTTGCAAGCCGATTGGCGCGGCCGGCGTCGCGCCCGCAGCCACGTCCGTGAAGTCCGATGGTCCGTTGCGGCCCGCCTTGAACGGCGCGCTGCACGAGATGACGGGGATATTCTTGTAGCTGGACAAGGTCGCATCCGTGCTGGTGGCAATGAAGTTTTTCACGTAATCGAGCTGGGCCTGGTTCACCAGCTGGATGGCGCTGACGTCGCCCACCAGCGCGAAGTAGGCGGACATCTCGAAATCCGTGCTGATGCCCAGCGGCTGCTTGGCGTAGGCGATGGTGGCCGCGTGTTCGGTGGCTACCAGCGGCGCGATGGCCGGGTCGGCTTTCACGAGGGTCGTGCCGTCCGTGTACTTGAAGCCGCGCGATTCCACCGTCGTCTTGGCCGGCTGCACCACCCATTTTCCAGCCTGGTACACCATCGTCAGCTTGATGATGCCCAGGCGGCGGCCCCAGCTTTGCGCCATGACGGTGGGCACGCCGTTCACAAAGCCGTTGACGGCGTCGATCTTCGCGCTGGCGGGGAAGGCGACAAACGAGGCGTCCAGCGCGGCCGCGCCCACTTCCTTGCCTTTCGGGAAGATCAAATGCGAGTGACCGATCATCAGGGCGTCGATGCCCGTGCTGGTCAGGTGATAGCTGCCGTTTTCCATCTTCGGGCTGTAGGCGCTGGTGTCCAGGCCGCCATGGGACAGGGCCACGACGAGGTCGGCGCCCTTGTTGCGCAATTCCGGCACATACTGTTTCGCCGCTTCCTGCACGCCCGTCACGCTGACCTTGCCGGCGAGCACTTTCTGGTCCCATTCGAGGATTTGCGGCGGTACAAAGCTCAGCACGCCCACATTGATTTTCACGGTCAGCTTGCTGCCGTCGGGCGCCGTGGCGGCGAAATCGCGGGGCAGCAGGGCGTAGGGCTGGAAGATGGGCTTGCCGCTGCTCACGCCGACGACATTGCTCAGCACGGAAGGGAAGGCGGGCGCGCCGCAAGTGCCCGTCGGCTTGGCCACGCCGGGGATGCCGAAATCCGTGTTGGTGATCTGGCTCAGGTAGGGCAAGCCATAGTTGAATTCATGGTTGCCCATGCCGCCCGCATCGTATTTCAGCGCATTCATGGCCTTGTGCACGGCCAGGGTGCCGGAACAGGGCACGGGTGCGGCCACGGCCTGCAGGTCGGCCAGCAAGGTGCCCTGGATGACGTCGCCATCATCGAGCAGCACATTGTTCGGATTTTCAGCGCGCGCCGCCTGGATCAGGGTGGATGTACGCTCCAGGCCCAGGCTCGTGTCTTCCGCCAGCGCATAATAGTTGTAGCTCAAAACGTTCGAGTGGATATCGGTGGTTTCCAGCAATGCCACGGTGACCGTCGTGCCTTCGGGAATGGCTGGCGCCGTATTCGAACTGCCGTTGCAACCGACGAGACCCGCACTTGCCAGCGCCGCCAGCATGACCCAATTTGTTTTCATTACCGCCCTCGGAAAGATTCAAAGGACGCGACTGTAACGCCGCCATATGACGCGGCGATGACAGCCGTGCAAGGCGCATGGATGCAGGGCTGCGCGCGATGGCGCGGCTGCCTGTCAATGCCCCGGCAGTTTTTTCAGCACTTCATTGCTAAAGTAAGGCTCGTCTTCTACCCAGAAAATATAGTCGAGGTCCAGGTAATTACGGGCAAAATCGAGCAAATCTTCCACTGAATTCTTTTTCCTGGTACGGGGATTGATTTGGCGCAGGTTGCCGTCCTGTACGGCCATGCCCTTGACCAGGTTCGCCGGATAGGCCTTGATAAAGCCGTAACTCTGGCCCATATGGCTTTTCCGGTATGGCATCAGGTCAGGACCGCCCACGCCCATCCGCAGCGTTTGCGCCTGTGCAAACAGGCTGCGCATATAGCCCTTGTCGGTCCATGGCAGCCATTCGCCGGGCAGAAAATTCAGATACACCATGGCGGTGGTGTGGGGAAAAGCCGCGGCCAGTACCTGCATGTTTTCCTTGATGGCATCGACATATTGTTGTGGCTTGAAATCATCGGGGAACGTCGTATTTCCCTTGCTGTCCTCCACGCCAATGTCGATCGAGCTTTCGCTGAAATTGATGCCCTCGATTTTCCCGTCAAATTCCTTGCCCAGCGCCTGGATCAAGCGTTGATAACGCTCGCGTACCGGCGCTTCCCACATTTTTGGCGACCAGCCATGTTCATCATCCGTCACCGCTTTATGCGGGTCGCGTTCCGGTGCGGAAAGCATGCTCTGCTTGATGATGCCGCCCCGGTAGCGAGGATCGCTGAGCAAGTAGGCCGGCACATTATGGCGCGGCGTGAAGGATTTTTCCTGCAGTTGTATCCACAGCTTTTTTCCGATCGAGTCGAGATAGGCGATGTCGTGGCGGATCGCCGCAAAATCGTAACGGTCTTGTTCCGGCTCCAGGCTGCGCCAGGTGTACACGATTTGAGCACCGCTGAAGCGCGGATCGTTTAATGCCTTATCCGCACGTATGTTTTCCCCGTGCGGTTCACGGTGATTGAAGTAAATATAGTGCTTGATCGGGTGTTTTATTTCCGCGGCAATCGCACTGCCCATCATCAAAAAAGCCACTGCAAAAAACGTTGTATAGCTGCGTAAGATCATCGATTCCTTGGAAACGCTAAGCATTTATCTGTTCAGCCGCCAGGCGCTTGCTTCGATAGCCTGGCCGGCGCGATTCCACTATAGCACCTTGAGGAGCGTGGGCTGGACTGCGCGGCGTGTTCAGGATGGCAGGTGACGATTGTCGAGCCAGTGCAAGTAAGTTGCATTATAATTCGCAAATGCAAGTGAACTGCATTTGCATCGACCATCACGCACTCACCAATCCGAAGGATTCCCCATGCTCCAGCGCAAACTCCCCGTTACCGTCCTGTCCGGCTTTCTTGGCGCCGGCAAGACCACCTTGCTCAACCACATACTGCGCAACCGCGAAGGCAAGCGCGTGGCCGTCATCGTCAACGACATGAGCGAAGTCAATATCGACGCTTCGTTGGTCAAGGATAGTGCCGAGGCGGCCGGCACGGCGCTGTCGCGCACGGAAGAAAAGCTCGTGGAAATGTCGAACGGCTGCATCTGCTGCACCCTGCGCGACGATCTGTTGCTGGAAGTACGGCGCCTGGCTGCCGAGGACCGCTTCGATTACCTGCTGATCGAATCGACGGGCGTGGGCGAGCCGATGCCCGTGGCCGCCACCTTCGACTTCGAGGACGAGCACGGCGACAGCCTGACCGACGTGGCCCGCATCGACTGCATGGTCACCGTCGTCGACTGCGCCAACCTGCTGGCGGATTTTCATAGCGAAGACAGCCTGGAGCAGCGGGGAGAAACGGCAGGCGAGGGCGACGACCGCCAACTGGCCAACTTGCTCACGGAACAGATCGAGTTTGCCAATGTCATCGTCCTCAACAAGGTCGACATGGTGGGGGCCGATGAGCGCCGGCGCGTGCTGGCCATTTTAAAAGCCCTCAATCCCGGCGCGAGCATCATCGAAACCAACCATTCCGTCGTGCCGCTCGATGCCATCCTGGGCACGCACTTGTTCGACCTGGAGCAGGCAGCCGCCATGCCGGGCTGGGCTTTGGCCCTGGCGGGCACCCACACGCCGGAGACGGAAACCTACGGCATCGGCAGCTTCGTCTACCGGGCGAAGGAACCGTTTCACGCGCAGCGCCTGCACGACTACATTTCGCAACCGATACCGGGCGTGGTGCGCAGCAAGGGATACTTTTGGCTGGCCAGCCGCCCCGAATGGGTGGCCAGCCTGTCCGGCGCGGGCAAGCTGATGAATATCGAGCCCGTGGGCCTGTGGTGGGCGGCCGTGCCGCAGGAGCGCTGGCCCACGGATGCCGCCTCGCTGGCGGAGGTCAAGGCGGGCTGGAGCGAAACGTACGGCGACCGCTACCAGGAGCTCGTCTTCATCGGCCAGGACATGGACCAGGCTGCCATCGAGGCGGACTTGAAGAAGTGTCAACTTAACACCACGGAAACGCGCCAGGGCATGGCCGCCTGGCGCCAGCTGCCCGATCCGTTTCCCCAATGGCAACGCATGGAAGAACTCGAAGACTAACTTGAACAGGAATACACCATGACAGAACTGATCCCCGTCACCATCATCACGGGTTTTCTTGGCAGCGGGAAAACCACCTTGCTCAAGCGCATATTGCAGGGCGATCACGGCGTGCGCATTGCCGTGATCGAAAACGAGTTCGCCGCCGAAAGCATCGACCATGGCTTGCTGGTGCAGGACAGCGACGAGCAGATCGTGGAAATGAACAATGGCTGCATCTGCTGCAGCGTGCGGGGCGACCTGATCCGCATCCTGGGCGAGCTGCACGCCAAACGCGCGGCGGGCAGCATCGCTTTCGACCAGGTGATCATCGAAACGACGGGCCTGGCCGCACCGGGCCCCGTGGCGCAAACCTTCTTTGCGGAACCGTCCGTCAGCGAGTGCTACATGCTCGACGCCATCCTGACGGTGGTCGATGCGCGCCATGCGCAGCAGCAATTGACGGAGCACAAGGAAGCGCAGGAGCAGGTGGGCTTTGCCGACCGCATCCTGCTGTCGAAGACGGACCTGGTCAGCAAGGAAGCGCTGGCCGCGCTGCGCCAGCGCCTGGTCGCCATCAATGGCCGCGCCAGCATACAGAAAGTGCGCTTTGGCAATGTGCCGCTGCGCGATATCCTGAACATCCGCGGTTTCAATCTGAACGCCATCGTCGAGCTGGAGCCGGATTTCCTCGGAGAACTGGGGCACCGCCATGGCGACGGCGTGCAATCGTTCGTGTATCACCAGTCCCAGCCCCTCGATCTGCCGCAGGTGGAAAACTTTCTCGATGCCGTGGTGCAGCTGTTCGGCAGCCAGCTGATGCGCTACAAGGGCATTTTGCATGTTGCCGACTTGCCGTGCCGCGCCGTGTTCCAGGGCGTGCACATGCTGATGGGCTCGGAACTGGGCGCGCCGTGGCGCGACGATGAGCCGCGCGCCAGCAAGATCATTTTTATCGGCCGCGACTTGCCGCAGGATATGCTGATCCGGGGCCTGGACCGCTGCGTGGTCAAGGCGAATAGTCCCGTCGAGGGGGCCGAATGAGCGTGGAAGCGGGCTTGCCCGCCCTGGCGCTGATCTTTCTTCTTGGCATGCGCCATGGCCTGGAACCCGATCACCTGGCCGCCGTCGACGGTCTCACCTTGCGCAGCCAGGCGGCCCATCCGCGCTGGACGCCGTGGATGGGCGCGCTGTTTGCGCTGGGCCATGGCGTCTGCGTGCTGGCCATCGTGGCCGTCGCCGCGCTGGCATCCAGGCACTTCTCCCTGTCGGAAACCGTGTTCGGCTGGCTGGAATGGCTGCCCATCGCCTTGCTGCTGGTCATTGCCGCCCTGAATGCGCGCAGCTTGCTGGCTGGCGCGCAGCTGGCCGAGGTGCGCGGCCGGCTGCTGCCGGGCTGGCTGCGGCGCGCGTCCGGGCCCTTTGCCGCCATCCTCGTCGGCATGCTGTTCGCACTCGTGTTCGACACGGCCTTGCAGGCGGCCGCCTGGGGCTATGCGGCCGTCGCGCTGGGCGGCATGGCGCCGGCTTTGCTGACGGGTACGGTGTTTGCCGTGGGCATGGGCGTGACGGATGCCTTCGATGGCTGGGTCACGGCAAAGGTCATGCGCACCGGCAAGAATGACATCGTGCGCGCCTTCCGGCGACGCCTGGGCTGGCCCATCGTCGCCATCTGCGTGGCGATGGCCGCTTACATGGCTGCCGGCAAGCTGGAACCGGCCTGGTCGCTGCCGGAAAGCTGGATGGCGGCGCTGGGCGCGGCCATGGTGCTGCTGATGGCGGCCCTGTACGGCTGGACCTTGCTGGGCTTGCGCCGCGTGCGTGCCTGAGGGAAGGGCGTGGGTATAATGGGGAAAAAACCGCCGAGTCCTCCCATGCCCGCTTCCGATATCGTCATCCGCCTGCTGACGCCAGCCGACACCGCCGCCTTTTGCGCGCTGCGCCTGCGCGCCATCCTGGATTCGCCTAGCTCGTTTTCGGCGTCGCGCGAGGATGAGCTGGCGCGCACGCCCGAGGAACACGTGCAGCGCATCGCCGGCGGTGTCATGCAGCGCGGCTTTGGCGCCTTCGATGGCGAGCGTCTCGTGGGTTTTGCCGGTTTGCGGCGTGAACCGCTGCGCCAGCTGTCGCACAAGGCCGTGTTATGGGGCGTGTTCGTCGACGTGACGCAGCGCGGCAAGGGCGTGGCGCGGCGTCTGGTGAACGCCTGCATCGAACAGGCCGAGACGGACCCTGCCATCATGCAAGTGCACCTGAGCGTGAATGCGGAAAACAACGCCGCCCTGCGCCTGTATGAATCGCTGGGATTTATCGCGTATGGCACGGAGCCGCGCTCGATGCGCGTGGGCGAGCTGTTTTATGACGAGCATCACCTGGCCTTGCTGCTCAAGTGACGTCAGAAGGGGCTTACTTGCAGCGCGGGCACAGGCCCTTGATCAGGTAATCGACTTCGCCGCCGCTGAAGCCTTCCGGCAAAAGCACGGGCGGCGGCAGCTTGACTTCATTGAAGCAGGTGACGTTCGCGCATTTGGTGCACTGGAAGTGCGCGTGCTCGTGCGCCTGGTGGCCGGCGCCGGCGCTGAAACGCCACACCTGGTCGGCGCCCGCGATGCGGTGCACCAGTTCATTTTCCGTCAGCCATTCCAGCACCCGGTACAGGGTGACGGAATCGATATCGCTGTCCTGCGACAGCGCTTGCTGGATTTCATGGTGGGTCAGCGAACGGCTTTGCGCCATTAAAAAGTCGAGCACCTTCACGCGCGTCTTGGTGACGCGGGCGTTGGTGTTGCGGATCAGCGATTCGGCGTGCGGTGTAGAAGAAGATGTCAACATGATAGGCCTGCTTGCGGTGGATCGGCTGGCGGCGTCATCGCCGTGCCTGTGCCACCCTATGGGCCGTATCTTAGCATGCGTGCCGCACAGCATGAAGCCGCGTCATGGTTTGAACGTCCAATAGCGGCCCGCCGGCGTATCGACGGGGTCGAGAAAGCGCTGGTCCGCGCGCGCCTGGTTGCGTATCAAGTAAAACATGTCGGACAGGGCCGAGCGTTTTTCCGCAAAGTACGAGTGCTTCATGAAGCTCGTGTCCACGCCCGTGGCGTCGATGGTTTCCACGCCGGCAACGATCAGCATGCCGGCGCCGCTGTCGCCCGCGCGCGGGTAGCCGTGCACGGCTTTCGAGGCGGCCAGGGCCAGGTCTTGCGAGGAGGCATACAAAGTGACGGGGTTGCGCGCGTGGGCCAGTTGCGGCGCGATATCGTGCTTGAAGATGGCCGCGTCGATATCGGGCGCGGAGAGGATGATTTCCGTAATCCTTTGCGCCAGTTGCGGCTGCGCCGCCAGCAAGTCGGCCACGGCCCGCGCCAGGCCCCGGTTGCCCATGCTGTGGCCCACCAGATACACTTGCGCCGCTTCCGTGCTGGCGAGAAAGTCGGCCAGGAAGGCCGTGATGTGGGGCGTGCTCCACTCGATATTGTTTTCATCGATGGTGTAGGCGGCGATGTCGCCGCGCGACGGCCAGCTGTAGAACACGGGCGCGCCATCGAAACCGAGGTCGTAGGCCATCTGTCCCGTGCGCCGCGCCGCATCCTCGAAAGTCACGTTATAGCCGTGGATAAAGATAAAGGCGCTCTTGCCGGCCGAGGCGCGGATTTGCGTTTTTAATGCTGCAAAGTAGTTGTCGCGGTCTTGCACGTCGGCGGACAGCAGCACCACGTGCTTGGCCGGGTCGTCGCGAAATTCCAGGCGCCACAGCGACGGCGATTCCAGCTGTCCCATGCGGTGGTCGCGGGGGATGCTGATGTCGCAGCTGCCATAGCTGAGCGGGCCATTGCCTCCCATGATGTTGCGTTCGCCACTGAAGCGCTGGGCCGGCGGCTTGCCCACGTCGCGCTGGCGGTCCGTGGCGAAATACACTTTCACCACGGCATAGTTCGACACGACGGCGCTTTTATCGGCCGGGGAGGGCGCGGTTTCCACCTCCGGCAACGGTGAAGGCGGGCGCTGCAGCGCATCGAGCAAGCCTTGCGCGGCAAACAGGGTTTCCATGTCATCGGGCACTTTTGCCGTGGACAGGGCCGCCGCCAGGGCCAGTTGCAGCTGGGTATGGGCTGGTTCGTTCTCCAGCGCGGCGATGGCGGCCAGGATGGCGGCGGCGCCGTCGAACTTGGCGATGGCCAGCTTCAGGCGCTGATAGTGGCTGGCGACTGCCTCGGGCGCGTGGCCGGGCGCGCCATGTTCGATGGCCGCGACGACGGCGGAAGTAATCAAGTCCATGCGCCACCTGCCTCTCTGATCAATATGAATTAAATATCAATTCATATTGCCATAAAAGCACGCGGAAAGCGACTTGTCCAGCATCGCGCGCAGGCGGCGCGCGGCAGATCAATGTTGCTTGTCGTCGCTGAACTGCTGCGCCAAGGATTGCAGGGGCGCCACCGTCAGGCCGCCGCGGCTCACGTGCTCGGGGATGGCCACGCGCACGGGCTTGCTGTGCATGTTGGCGGACGACAGCACGTTCGTCGTGGTTTCCGGCGCCGCGTTCCACACGGGATCGACGATGCCTTCGAACACATGTTTCAATTGCTCGCCCCAGGTGTCGCGGATCATGCGGAAATACTGGTTCTTTTCATCGATGGTGACGAAGCGCGTGACGGCCAGGCTGCCCGTCTCGTAGACGAGCAGATCGAGCGGCAAGCCGACGGAAATGTTCGAGCGCAGGGTGGAGTCCATGGAGATCAGCGCGCACTTGGCCGCTTCATCGAGGCGCGTGAACGGGTTGACGACGCGGTCGATGATGGGCTTGCCATATTTGGCTTCGCCGATCTGGAAATACGTGTTTTCATCGTGCGATTCGATGAAATTGCCGGCCGAATACACCTGGAACAATCGGCAGCGCTCGGCGCCTATCTGGCCGCCCAGGATGATGCTGACATTGAAATCGATGCCGCAGTCGGCCAGGGCCTTCGCTTCGCGCAGGTGCACGGTGCGCACGGCTTCGCCCACGATGCGCGCCGCATCGTACATGCTGGACACGTTCCAGATGCTGCGTCCGTCCGCATCGACGTGTTCGGAGACGATCTGGCGGATCGCTTGCGAGATCGATAAGTTGCCGGCCGTCATCAGGACCAGCATGCGGTCGCCCGGGTTCTCGAACACGCTCATCTTGCGGAAGGTGCCCACCTGGTCCACGCCGGCGTTGGTGCGGGAGTCGGACAGGAAGACCAGGCCTTCGTTCAGGCGCATGCCTATGCAATAAGTCATCGTCGTAAATCAAATCTAAAGGGGGGCATTCTACACCAGCCGGGGCTAGACTATCCGCCGCAAGCCCCGGCCAGCCTCATTCCTGCCCATTTACACAGGCTCGATCTGTACGTCCACGTGCAGGGTTTCCGTGCCGCCGCCCTGGCGCACGCCGCGCACGGGCGCCGCCGAATCGTAGTCGCGCCCGATGGCCAGGCGGCAATACGCATCCGTCATCAAGCGCGCATGCGTGACGTCGATGCTGACCCAGCCCGCGAAATCCGTGTCTTCCGTCCAGGCGTCGACCCAGGCGTGGCTGGCCGCATGGCCCGTCGTGCCCGGATCGATGTAGCCGGATACATAGCGGGCCGGGATGCCCCAGGCGTGGCAGCAGGCGAGGAACAGATGCGCGTGGTCCTGGCACACGCCGCGTCCCAGGGCCAGGGCGTCGCCGGCCGTGGTGGTGACCATGGTGGCGCCGCTTTCATACGCCACCTTGCCGACGATGTGCTCGGCCAGGCGCAGCAAATGGCCCGTGCCGGCCGTGACGCGGCGGTCCGGCAGGCTGGCGGCCGTCAGTTCCACAATGGCGGGGTTCGCTTCCGTCAGCGGCGTCGGCATGGTAAACAGCAGCGGCGACAAGGTGTCGACCAGGTTCAGCCGCCCCTTGTGCGGGTAGATGGTTTCCACCACGCCCTGGGCGACCAGGCTCAGCGATTGATGGCTGCCGTTGATCGTCAGCATGTGCGACAGATTGCCGTAGGCATCCGTATAGGCGTGGCACTGGCCCGGCGTCGTGATTTGCCAGGAGAGTGCCCGCTGCTGCGGCTCGATACGCGGCGTCAGGTGCAGCTGCTGGATGGTATAGGCCAGCGGTGCACTGTAGGCGTAGTGGGTAGCGTGGCGGATGGTGAGCTGCATCAGGCCGCCAGGGGAACGAGGAAATCGCGGCTGACCCGGTTGCCCAGCTCATAGATGTTTTCCAGAAACTCCGTCAGGGTATGGTGCAATCCCGCCTTCATGATGTCGTCGATATGGCCGAATTTCAACTCCGCATGCAGCTTGCCGGCGAACCGTTCCGTATCGGCCGACACGTCGTTGCGGATATGTTTCAGATTTTCCACCACGTCATCCATGCAGGCAAGTAAGGACCTGGGCATGTCGCCGCGCAGCATCAGCAATTGCGCCACCCGTTCCGGGGTGATGACGTCGCGGTACACCTTGCGGTAGATCTCGAAGCCGGAAACGGAGCGCAGCAAAGCCGCCCAGTAGTAAAAGTCGCGCTGCGTGATGTCCTTGGAGGTGTCGCGCGCGCCATGGAACTTCACGTCGAGGATGCGCGCCGTGTTGTCGGCCCGCTCGAGAAAAGTGCCGAGGCGAATGAAATAAATCGCTTCGTCCTTGAGCATGGTGCCCAGGGTCACGCCGCGCGACAAATGCGAGCGGTACTTGACCCATTCGAAGAAGGCGCTGGGGTCCGTTTCCAGCAGATTGCTTTTCAGGCGCTTCTGCATGTCGAGCCAGGTGGCGTTCTGGATTTCCCACACTTCCGTCGTCAACGTTCCCCGCACGGCGCGGGCGTTTTCGCGCGCGCCCGTCAGGCAGGCGAGGATGGACGAGGGGTTGTTCGGGTCGCGCACCATGAAGTCGAGCACGTCGCGCGTGTGGAAGCGGCCATATTTGTGGTCGTACGCGTTTTGCAGCTCGGAAATGCCCAGGGTGGCGCGCCAGCCTTGCTCCGCGTCCTGCTCGGATTGGGGCAGCATCGACGTCTGCATGTTGACGTCGAGCATGCGCGCCGTGTTTTCCGCCCGTTCCGTGTAGCGGGCCATCCAGAACAAATGATCGGCAGTGCGGCTCAGCATGTTTTCTCTCCTGCAAAAGCGGATGTGGCTTCCAGTACCCAGGTATCCTTGGTGCCGCCTCCCTGCGAGGAATTGACCACCAGCGAGCCTTCGCCGAGCGCCACGCGGGTCAGGCCGCCCGGTACCATGGAAATCGTCTTGCCGGAAAGCACGAACGGACGCAAATCGATGTGGCGCGGCGCGATGCCGGCTTCGACATACGTGGGGCAGGCGGACAGGGCCAAGGTCGGCTGGGCGATGTAACCGTCCGGATTGGCCAGCAGGCGCTGGCGGAAGTCCTCGATCTGCGCCAGGCTCGACGCCGGGCCCACCAGCATGCCGTAGCCGCCCGCGCCATGCACTTCCTTGACCACCAGTTTCGGCAAATTCGCCAGCACGTAGGACAGGTCGGCCGCCTTGCGGCACTGGTACGTCGGCACGTTGTTGAGGATCGGCTCCTGTGACAGGTAGAACTTGATCATGTCGGGCACGAAAGGGTAGATCGACTTGTCGTCGGCCACGCCCGTGCCGATGGCGTTCGCCAGGGTGACCCGTCCCGCGCGGTAGACGGACAGCAGGCCCGGCACGCCCAGCGAGGAATCGGAGCGGAAGGCCAGCGGATCGAGGAAATCGTCGTCGACGCGGCGATAAATGACGTCGACGCGCTTGGGCCCGCGCGTGGTGCGCATGTAGACGGAATTGTCGTTGACAAACAAATCCTTGCCTTCGACCAGTTCCACGCCCATCTGCTGGGCCAGGAACGCATGCTCGAAATAGGCGGAGTTGTACATGCCCGGCGTCATGACGACGACCGTCGGGTCATCGACGCCCATCGGCGCGACGGAGCGCAGATTGTCGAGCAGCATGTCCGGATAATGGTCGACGGGGGCGATGCGGTTGCGGGCGAACAGTTCCGGAAACAGCCGCATCATCATCTTGCGGTCTTCCAGCATGTAGGACACGCCGGACGGCACCCTTAAATTGTCTTCCAGCACATAGAATTCGCCCTGGCCCGCGCGCACGATGTCGACGCCGGCGATGTGCGCGTAAATGTCGGAGGCGACGGCAATGCCCTGCATTTCCGGGCGGTACTGGGCATTCTTGTAGATTTGCTCGGCGGGAATGATGCCCGCCTTGATAATGTTTTGCTCATGATAAATATCATGGATAAACATGTTCAAGGCTTGCACGCGCTGCACCAGGCCCGTCTGCATCTGCGCCCATTCCGCGGCGGGGATGATGCGGGGGATGGTGTCGAACGGAATCAGGCGTTCCGTGCCGGCATCGTCGCCGTAGACGGCAAACGTGATGCCGACGCGGCGGAACGTCAGGTCGGCTTCGGCCCGCTTGCGGGCGATGGTCTCGGGCGATTGCTGTTCCAGCCAGTTGTTGAATTCACGATAGTGTTCACGTACCTTGCTGTCCGTACCCACGTCATCTGCAGTCATTTCATTGAAAAAATTTGCCATGTTGTGATTTCCCTTGAGCCGTGTCTGACTATAGCTCAGCAGGAAGCGTGCCAATGCCGCACGCCCGAAAGTATGTAAAAAATGATCACTTTTGTGGCGTAAAACCGTCATTCGCACCGCTTTGGTGCGCTACGGCATCGATTTTGCAGGCAGATGGGGCGCAGGGCAGCCGAGATCAGGCGTCCGGCGTGACGAAGGGCCGGCAGTCGACGGGCAGGTCGATGGTAAACGTGGTGCCCGTTTCCGGCGCACTGTCGACCAGCGCGCTGCCGCCATGGCTTTCCGCCACGTTTTGCACGAAGGGCAGGCCGATGCCCCAGCCGGGCGCGCTGCCTTCGTGCTCGCGGCGCAGGTATTCGAAGATGCGCTGCGTCTGGTCTTGTGCGATGTTGCTGCCCGTGTTGTGCACGCTCAAGATCATGCGTTCGCGCAAACTGTCGATATGAATATGGATGGGACCGTCGTCGCCATACTTGACGGCATTGCCCACGAGGTTATCCAGGGCCCGGCGCAGCGAATTTTCGCACCACCAGCCCGTCACGGATATGCCGCTGACCACGCACTTGCCCGGATGGCCGATATTGACGCTGTCGGCCACTTGCCGCGCCAGCGGCAGTATGTCGAAGCGCTGCAGGACGAGGGGCAGCTTTTGTCCCCGGTGATAGCTGAGCGTATCGAGCAATTCCTGGATCATGTCGTCGAGGCGCTTGCCGTGCTCGAGAATTTTCAGCGCCAGCGCCGCCACGTCCGGCTGTTGCGCGCGCCGCTGCAGCAGCTGCGCACTGTTGAGCATGACGGACAGGGGGTTGCGCATGTCGTGCGACAGGCCGGCGGCGATGCGGCGCTGAAAGCTTGCGTGCATGGCGGTAAATTCCAGGATGGCTTCGCGGATGCCCGTATCGATCGAGGCGTTGATCACCTTCCAGTCGCGGCGCCGCAGCGGCACGCCCGCCTCCAGCGCGGCGGCGGCGAAGCAGTCGCGGAAAATCTGGTATTCCTGGATCACCTGTTCCGGGCCATAGCTGGTCATGCGCGCCCGTTCGTTGCCATGCACGGCAGGAGCGTTGGTGTTGCTGGTGGCGTCGTCGCGCGGGTAGCCGGGCGTGAGCGCTTCGGCCAGGTTGTCGAAGAAGGCGGGCAAGGTGTTGATGAGGATGGGCGTCAGCAAGGCGTCGGCGCCGCGGACCTTGGCGCGCACCTCGTGTTCCCACTGCGTCAGCACGGCATCGCGCATGCTGAAGATGCGCCGCGTGCGGGCGGGCATGTCCAGCGCATGCATTTTCTGGTCAGAGGCATAGGTCATCGCGGCTCCCCATCGACATCCCGGCATCCGCGCGATGCAAAGCGGGAGCTACAGTATCCTCCAAATCGGCGCTTAGGTGGTGTTCAATGTGGCGCGTGGGCGCCCGCAATGACGGCGCTCAAATGGCTGAGGGCCGCATCCCATTGCTCCAGCGAAAAGTTTTGCGGATCGTCATGGCCGTTGGCAAAGCCCGTATCGAGCACGGCGTGGAAGGCGGGGATCAGCCACGTGCCCTTGCGCACGCTGGCGGCGATGTACAGCAGGGCCAGCCGCTCGTATTGCGCGGGCGTAAAGCCAGGATCGGGCGCCAGCCCGTCGTTGCCCTTGCCGCCGCCGGGCACGGAGCGGCGCGGCTGCACCAGTTCCACGTGCAGGAACAGGCCCGTCAGCGACGGCTTGTCCTTTTCCAGCTTGCTGGCGTAGCCGGCCGTGCCGAAGTCGCGCACGGCCAGGGAATCGCCGAGGCGGTTCACGTAGACATGGCCTTTCGGACCGTCGCCCAGCGCGGGGTTACGTATAGTGAAATCGTTGAAATCCCAGCTGGCGTCGTTGATGTGAGCAGGAATGGTTTCTAACAAGAAATTCGGGTAGCTGGTGTCGTGGATGACGAAATAGCGGGCCATCGGCGCGGCCAGCCGGCCCACGGCGCGCGACAGCGGTGCATCGACGGCGCCGCCCGCGTCCGCCTCGGCGATGTCTTGCTGCGCCAGCCAGGCGCGCAGGGCGACGGGGGAGATGCCCGTGCGCTGGCCGACGTGGGCGGCAAGAAAGGCCGGCAGCGGCGCGCTGTCGCCCAGGCGCGCATACAGTTTCACAGGGCGCAGCAGGCACGTGGCTTGCGCCCGCGCATCGCCCTTGAAACCGCTTTTCCAGGCGGCATACGGGCATCCGGCCTGCTTTTGGGCAGCGGCGGGCAGGGATAGGCAGAGCAATAACAGGAGGGAAGGGAGTTTCATGCGGGCATTGTCGCCCAAATCCGGCCGTTGGCACAGGCGCGCACGCGAAGCTGCCCGGGGAAGCAGCTTCGCGCAGACCGGGTTAAAACGCCACGCTGCCCGACACGACGAAGGTGCGCGGCGCGGCCAGCACCAGGCTGCCCGCGTCGAACGAGGAGACGGCCGAGGCCCAGTAGCTGCGGTCGGCCACGTTGTCGATGCGCGCGCGCAAGGTCACCTCGTGGCCCGCCAGTTGCGTCAGATAGCGCGCGCCGATGTCGACGCGGGTCCAGGATGGCAACTGTTTGGTGTTGGCCAGATCCGCATACTGGGTCGAGGTGTAGACGGTGCGGGCATTCAGGCTCAAGCCAGGCGCGCCGGGCACGTCCCATTCGCCGCCCACGCTAGCCTGCATCTTCGGCGCGCCGATGGCGTTCTTGCCATTGTTGGCCGGCTTGTCCGTCTTGCGCTGTTGCGTATCGAGCCAGGTCAGGCCGCCCAGCAGGCGCACGTCCGCCATCGGCGAGCCGAAGACGGACAGTTCCAGGCCCTGGTTGCGCTGCTCGCCCGACAAGGTGGCGCGCGTACCGACGATGGCCGGCAAGGGCTTGGCCGTCGAGAACAGGGCGGCGCTCATGCCCAGTCTGCCGCCGTCATACTTGATGCCGATTTCTTTCTGCTTCGACTTGTACGGCGCGAAGACTTCGCCATGGTTGCTGACCAGCTGGTTCTCCTTGCCATCGAAGTAGGTGCCGTTGGCCACGGGACCCTTGACCAGCGCCTCGATGTAGTTGGCATACAGCGACACGTTCTTGCCGGCCTTGTAGACGATGCCGGCGACAGGCGTGGTGGCGCTCTTGTCATAGCTGGAATATTGCACGGCCGTGCCGTAGGCATATGCCGCATCGCGGATCTGCTGGCGGCGCAGGCCCACGGTCAGCAGCAGCCGGTCGTCGAGGAAGGCCATGGTATCGGCCACGGCGTAGCTGTTGAGGATAGTCTTTTGCGTCAGCCGTGGGTCGCTCATCACGCCGCCCGAGTTCGCGGGCAGGGTGGGCGGCATGGCCACGTCCACCGGATGGTAGATATTCGTCGGCAAGCCAGCGTAATCGCTGATCGCATACGCATTTTTCGCCTCGTTCCAGTGCCCGGACCAGCTGGCCACCAGGGTGTGCCGGACGGCGCCGGTATGGAGCTTGCCGCGCACGCCCAGTTCGCCCGTGCGGATTGCCTGCTTGCGGGCGTTGTCGAAGCGGTACACGCTGGCATCGCCATTGAGCGCGTTCAACGTCGGCTGGGCCAGGCTGTTGGCTTCCTTCGTCGAGCGGCTGCCGAACGCGGCCCAGGCCACCACATCCGTGGCGAGGTCGACTTCGGCGCGCGCCGTGCCGAACACGTCATGCTCCTTCGAATAGCTCCATGGCTGGGCAAAATTCTTCGACGCATCGGGTGCGCCCGGCAAGGCCGTCAGGCTGCCCGTGTTGACGGAAGGGCGGGGCGCCGTCAGGTCAAAATTCTGGTAGCCCGCGTCGGCCGACAGGCGGTAGTTGCGGCCCCGGTAATCGAGGCCCACCGAGAACATGCCCACGTCGTGGTCTTCGCGCTTGATGCCGGTCTCGCCCTGGCGCTTGGCGGCGTTTACGCGCACGCCGAATTCCTGGTGCTCGCCGAAGCGGCGGGCCACGTCGACGGCCGCATAGGCGTGGCCGCCCGATTCCACGCCCACCGTCAGTTCCGTCAGCGGCGTGTTGCCGGCGCGCTTGGGCATCAGGTTGATGGCGCCGCCGATGCCGCTGCCGCCAGGCGCCGCGCCGTTGAGGAAGGCGCTGGCGCCGCGGAACACTTCCACTCTCTCCAAGAGTTCCGGCGAAACATATTGACGGGGCAGGACGCCGTACAGGCCGTTGTAGGCCACGTCGTCCGAATCGAGGGCGAAGCCGCGGATCACATACACTTCCTGGAAGTTGCCGTAACCGCGAGACATGCGCACGGCGGCATCGCTTTGCAGCAAGTCGCCCACGCTGCGCGCTTGCTGGTCGGCAATGAACTGCTGCGTATAACTGGTGCTGCCGAATGGCGAGTCCATCATGTCCACGGACCCAAGGATGCCCATGCGCCCGCCGCGCGCCACCTGGCCGCCCGCATACGCCTTCGACAAACCTTGCGCCGAGGCGTCGGCCGAGGCATTCACGACCACGGTCGGCATGGTTGGCGCGTCGCCGGCCGCTGCTGCGGTGCTGGTTTGGGCGTGGGCGGCGGCGCTGGCCAGCAGGAAGGCGGCCAGGGCGAACGGAGTAGGGACGGGGCGGAAGGTGCGCATGGAATTATCTTGATATCAATGAGAATGATTATCATTATAATCCAGCGCGGCGCCGCGCGTGGGAATGCGTGAGCAAGCGATGAAAAAGTCGTCATTTGTACATCACCCGGCGGTCCAGGCACTGGAATCTGGCGGAAAAAGGCGCGCCAGGCGATACCTTGTGGATTTATTAATGCCTTTGGTCAAGTTTCGCTAAAATAAACCATCGCGCCCGGCGCCCACAGGAAACCGCATGTCACTGCACAGCCATCTACAGTCCGCCTCCCTGCGCATGCGGCGGGGCTTGAGCCTGAAAGGCGCGGCTGTCGCGCTGATCCTGGCCATGCACGCGCTGGGCCTGTATTTCCTCCTGCTGCCGGCGCGGCAACTCAAGCAATACACGGAAGTGGCCTTCATGACCCTGCTGCCGCCCCGGCCGCCGCCGCAAACGCCGCCGATGGCCTTGCCGCTGCCGATGCCGGCCCCCATGCCGCGCGCGCGGGCCACCGTGCCGCCCGCTCTCTTCGCGCCGCCCGCCGTGGCGGCGGAAACCATCACCGTACCTGCCGAGGAATCACCCGCCGCGCCCGCCATCGCGCCGTCCACTACAGACTTGCGCACGCGCGCACGCCTGGCGGCGGGCGCCGCCGACAAGGCCTTGCGCGGCGAACTCAAGCAAGACAAGCCGTGGCTGGCCGCGGCCGACCTCAAAAGCGAAAGCGCCTTCCAGAAACAGGTCGCCTCCGCTTGGCGCGGCGGCCCCGTCATCCGCGTGGAGGAATACCTGACGGCCGATGGGCGGCCCGTCACGCGCGTCGTCAGCGCCGGCGGCGCCACGTGTTTTGGCATGGATGCGAACCCGGGCGCGGGCGCCGACCCGTTCAAGACAGGTGGCAAGGTCAAACGCGTGCCTTGCCCTGGTTGAGCCGGATTGAAGGCTGTGTAGGTCAGATTAGCGCAGCGTAATCTGACAGGTTGCGTGGCGGCGCTTGTCGGCTTACGCCCGGTGGGCTAAGCCGACCTACGGCGGAATCGGGCAGGCAAAGACCGCGCGTCGTGCAGGGTTTTAGGGGTGGTAGTAGGCGATGCCATCCCCGGCTGGGTCTCAAATATGCTAAGTTGCGTCTGCAAATCTTGTCGACATGACCCAGGACGCCCATGCCACCCGAACTCCTCATCCTCGCCCCCAGTCCCTCGGCTGCCGTCAACGCGCAGCTGGAGCAGCAATACAACTGTCATCACGCCTGGCAAGTGCCGGCGGACGAACGCCACGCCTGGCTGGCCGAGCGCGCACCGGGCATCCGCGCCGTCGTCACGACGGGCGCGCTGGGCTTGAACGCCACGGACATGGCCATGCTGCCGAAGCTGGAAATCGTCGCCGTCAATGGCGTGGGCCTCGACGGCGTGGCGCTCGACCTGGCGCGCGAACGCGGCATTGCCGTTACGACCACGCCGAACGTGCTGACGGACGATGTGGCCGACATGGCGCTGGCCCTACTGCTGGCCAGCGCGCGGCATGTCATGGCACTCGACCGTTTCGTACGCGATGGCGGCTGGGAACGCCGCGAGGCCATCGCCCCCGCATCGAGCTTGCGCGGCAAGACGGCCGGTATCTTCGGTTTCGGCCAGATCGGGCAAGCCATCGCGCTGCGTCTGGCCGCCTTCGGTATCCACGTGCGCTATTTCCAGCCGCGCGCCATTGCCGGCACCAGCGTGCCGCGCGCGGAATCCTTGCTGGCCCTGGCGCAGGAAAGCGATTATTTGATCGTCTGCGCGCCGGGCACGCCGGCCACGCGCAAGATCGTCGACCGCACCGTGCTCGACGCGCTCGGTCCGCAAGGCACCCTGATCAATATCGCCCGTGGCGCCCTGATCGACGAAGACGCCCTGATCGCTGCCTTGCAGGATGGCCACCTGGGCGCGGCCGGCCTCGACGTGTTTGCGGACGAACCGCGCGTGCCGGACGCCCTGCGCGCCTTGCCCAACGTGGTGCTCACGCCGCACGTGGGCAGCCTGACCGTGGAAACGCGCCATGCGATGGGGCAACTGGTTGTCGATAACCTGGCCGCGCACTTCGCCGGCTTGCCCTTGTTGACGCCAGTAAAGCTATAAATACCCACCCGGGACGTACCGTTTTAATCAAGCATGAATGAAAGAGTCGCTATGGAATTAAGTAAATCGCTGTTGCGCACGCGGGGCGGGCTGGACAGCGGCAAGGTGGGCATGATCGAGCTGTTCTTCGATCTCGTGTTCGTGTTTGCTGTAACGCAACTGTCGCACGGCTTGCTGGCGCACCTGAGCGCCATGGGCTGGCTGCAGACAGGCTTGCTGCTGATGGCCGTCTGGTGGGTGTGGATTTACACGTCGTGGATCACCAACTGGCTCGATCCCGAGCGCATTCCCGTACGTATCAGCCTGTTTGCGCTGATGCTGGGCGGACTCATCATGTCAGCCTCGATTCCCGAAGCGTTCGGCACGCGGGGCCTGGCGTTCGCGGCTGCCTATGTCGCCATGCAGGTGGGCCGGCCCCTGTTTGCCTGGTGGGCCGTGCGCCACGAAGCGCTGGCGCGCCGCCGCAATTTCCAGCGCATCGCCCTGTGGGCCGCGTTGTCCGGCCTCTTCTGGATCGCCGGCGGCCTGGCCGCGCCCGAACAGCGCCTCTTCTGGTGGGCTCTGGCCTTGCTGATCGACTTTGCCGGTCCGTGGATGCAGTTCGGCATGCCGGGCCTGGGGCGTTCCTCGACGGCCGACTGGGATGTCGATGGCGGCCACATGGCCGAGCGCTGCGGCCTGTTCGTCATCATCGCCCTCGGCGAGTCCTTGCTGGTGACGGGCGCCACGTTCGCGGGACTGGAATGGACGGCCGGCAACTGGCTGGGCTTTTTGTCGGCCCTGGTCGGCAGCATCGCCATGTGGTGGATTTATTTCGATACGGGCGCCGAGGCGGGCCACCACCGCATCGCCCACTCGAAGGACCCGGGCCGCATCGCCCGCAAGGCTTACACGTATATCCACTTGCTGATCGTGGGTGGCGTGATTGTTTCCGCCGTGGCCGATGAACTGGCGCTCGTGCATCCGGACGAGGCGAGCTTCGCCGGCATCAGCGCCTTGCTGGGCGGCCCGATCCTGTATCTGCTGGGCAATGCGCTATTCAAATGGGTCAGCAGCGACCGCTCCACGCCGCCGCTGTCGCACCTGCTGGGCATTTTGATCATCCTGGCGCTGATTCCGATGGCCTACGGCCGCCTGTATTCGCCGCTGACCCTGGCCTGCATCACCAGCTGCGTGCTGGTACTGGTGGCCGTGTGGGAACACATGGCGCTGCGCCGCCCGCCACCGGAGATCGATCCTTGACGCCTGCGTGACCTTAGCCGGGCGGCGCAATGCCGTCCGGATCGCTGCGCGCATCGAGTTGCAGCTGCAAGAATGCCAGGTCCAGCCAGGCGCCGAACTTGGTGCCCACCTGGCGCATCAAGCCCACTTCCTCGAAGCCCAGTTGCTTGTGCAGGGCGATCGAGCCGGCATTGCCCGCCTCGATGCCCGCCACCATCACGTGTTTGCCCAGGCCGCGCGCCCGTACAATCAATTCCCCCATCAAGGCCTTGCCGACGCCGGCACCGCGACTGTCGGCGCGCACGTACACGGAATGCTCGACCGTATGACGGAAACCCTCGAACGGGCGCCAGTCGCCGAACGAGGCGTAGCCGGCCACGTTTTGATCCGCATCGATGGCGACGAGCACGGGATAGCCGGCCCGCTCGCGGTCGGCCAGCCATGCGGCGCGGTTGGCCGCATCGACCGTCCGTTCATTCCAGATGGCCAGGGTGTTGCTGACGGCATCGTTGTAGATGGCCGTGATGGCCTCGATATCGCCCGCGTGGGCATCGCGTATGTGCATGTTGATCTCCTAGCTAAGCGTCTACTATAATGGACAAATCATAGAGCGGCGCCCACGCCTTGTCCAATAAAATCCGAATGGAACGCGATACATGTCCACTAAACCAGACGAATTGAACCAGCGCATCGGGGCCCGGGTGCACCTCGAGCGGGAAAGCCTGGGCTGGTCGCTGACGGACCTGGCGGCCCGTTCGGGCGTGTCGCGCGCGATGGTGCACAAGGTGGAGCGCGGCGATTGCAGCCCCACGGCCACCTTGCTGGCGCGCCTGTCGGGCGCCTTCGGCCTGAGCATGTCCGAACTGATCGCCCGCGCGGAAATGCGCGAGGGGCGCTTGCTGCGCAAGCTTGAGCAGCCCGTGTGGGTTGACCCGCAGAGCGGCTATGTGCGGCGCCACGTGTCGCCCGCGTCCGACATGCCGCTCGACCTCGTGCACATTACCTTGCCGCCGGGCGCCGTGGTGGCCATGCCGGCCGCCGCCTATGTGGCGCGGCGCCAGCTGATCTGGTCACTCAGCGGCAGCCTCGTCTTCATCGAAGGGGAGACCCGCCACGTGCTGGACGAGGGCGATTGCCTGGAGCTGGGCCCGCCGGCCGACTGCGTATTCCGCAATGAAACGGCATCCGCTTGCACCTATGCCGTGGCCGTCCTGAAGAACCGAGGCTAAGCCAGCGCTACAGCGCGCAGCTGGGCGATGAAGGCGCGCGCGGCGGGCGCCTGTTCGTGGCGGCGAAACGCCACGGCGATTTCCGAGCTGATCTGCGGTGCTGCCAGTTCGCGGAAGACCACGCCGGGCAATCGGACGCTGGCCATCACGGAGTGGGGCACGATGGCGCAGCCCACGCCCAGCGACACTTCCGTCAGCACGGCCACCAGGCTGCCCGGGCGCGACACCACCTGCGCCGCAAAGCCGCCGCGCCGGCTCACCTCCAATGTTCCCAATTCCTGTTCCGGCACGATGAACGCCTGCTGCGCCAGCGCGGCCGGTGCTGCCACGTCGATCCCGGCGAGCGGGCTGTCGGCCTGCACGGCCAGCACGAAGCGGTCGCGCAGCAACACCACGCTGTCGAGTCCTTCCGGCAAGTGCAGGGGCGGGCGCACGAAGGCCAGGTCGACGCGGCCCTGGTCCAGCAAGCCGGGCAGGGCGTCCATCGCGTATTCGCGCGCGCCGATGTGGATGCCCGGGTGGCTGGCGCGAAAGCGCGCGAACTGGCCCTGCAGCACGCCTGAGTATGCGGCCGAAGCCACGTAGCCGATTTCCAGGCGTCCCAGTTCGCCCCGTCCCGCCCGGCGCGCCACGTCCTGCGCCTGCGCCAGCTGCTCGAGCGCGCGCGCCGCTTCCAGCACGAACAATTCTCCGGCCGCCGTCAGGGACACGGCGCGCTTGCTGCGCTGGAACAGCCGCGTGCCCAGCAGTTGCTCCGTTTCCTGCACCTGCTTGGTCAGCGCGGGCGGCGAAATACCGAGCTCGGCCGCCGCCCGCGCGAAATGCAGGCTGTGCGCCACGGCCAGCACGCAGCGGAAATGCCGCAATTCCATGTCTTTTTCTGTATTCACCATAGGTGAATTATAAGGCGCTTGTCTTATAACAGGAAATAACACCAGCCTGCTTAAAATACAGGCATGAAGAATACCAACTGGACTTTATATACGTGCTCGGGCGTGTGCGCGCTGATCATGCTCGACACCAACGTCGTGGCCGTCTCGCTGCCGTCGATCGCCCGCTCGCTCAACGCCAGCTTCGTCGACGTGGAATGGGTGGTCAGCGCCTACATGCTGGCGTTCGCCTCGTTCCTGTTGCCGGCCGGCAGCATCGCCGACCGCCTGGGACGGCGCAAGGTCATGCTGTTCGGCCTCTCCGTATTCGCGCTGGCCTCCTTGCTGTGCGGCCTGGCGTGGACGCCGTTCGTGCTCAACGTGGCGCGCGCCGTCAAGGGACTCGGTGCCGCGCTGCTGCTGACGTCCGCGCTGGCCGTCATCGGCCACACGTTTCACGCGGAAAAGGAGAGGGCACGGGCCTGGTCCGTGTGGGGCGCCGCCATGGGCGTGGCCATGACGGTGGCGCCGCTGCTGGGCGGCCTCGTCACGAGCGCCGTCAACTGGCGCTGGATTTTCTACCTGAACCTGCCCGTCGTCGCCATTCTGATGTGGCTGGTGCGCAAGCACGTGGATGAATCGAAGGACGCCTCGAACGCCAGCTTCGACCCGGTGGGGGCGCTGCTGTTTTCCGCCGGCCTGTTCTGCATCATCTGGGGCTTGATCGACGCCAGCGTGGCGGGCTGGTCCAGCCATGCCACCATGCTGCGCTTTGCGGCCGGTGCCGCGCTGCTGCTGGTCTTCGTGCTGGTGGAACGGCGCCAGCGCGCGCCCATGGTCGATTTATCCCTGTTTGGCCGGCGCGTGTTCGTCGGCGCCGTGCTGGGCATGTTCGGCTACGCCATCGCCGCGCAAGTGATGATGACGTTTTTACCGCTGTACCTGCAGAACGGCTTCGGCTTTTCCGCCGTGCTGGCCGGCTGCGCCATGCTGCCGTTCGCCGTCGCCATGGTGGTGTTGTCAAGGCTGGCGCCGCGCGCCATGCGGGTGCTGGACGACCGCGGCATTCTCGTGACGGGCTTGCTGATCGTCGCCGTGGGCAACGTCGCCACGGCCCTGGCCGCCGCCAGCTTGCAGTACGGATGGGTGGCGGCCGGCATGGTCGTCACCGGCGCGGGGGCGGGATTGCTCAACGGCACGACGCAGAAGGCCATCCTCGCCTGCATCCCCCGCGAGCGCACGGGCATGGGTTCCGGCATCAGCACCACCACGCGCTTCGTCGGCATCGTTCTGGCCGTCGGCGCACTGGGGGCCGTGCTGGCCATGCGCACGGCCGCCTCGTTCGAGAAGCTGGCGTGGCTGCACGGCTTGAAGGCGTCGCCCGAGATGATAGGGCGCATCGTCGCCGGCAACGCGGCCGACGCTTTCGGCCAGCTGCCGCCCGCGCTGCAAGCCGTGGCGCAGGAAGCGGCGCGGCATGCCTTCATCGACGGTTTTGCCAGCGTGCTCTACCTGGCTGGCGGCTTGGCGGCCGTGGCGGCGGCGCTGGTGTTCGTGCTGGCCAGGCCGCTGGAAAAAGTGTAACTCTTCAGTAATATGCGCGTGCGCCGCCCACACTTGTAATATGATGCCATCGAGAAATACATGGCAATCATATAACTACCGCAGGGAAGTGCATGCGCAGAAAACGCATTATCATCACCAGCGTGCTGGTGGCAGTCATCGGCGTGGCCGCTCCCCTGAGCCTGGCCTTCTATTTGTCGTCCGTGCGCGCCGAGCAGGGCGAGCAGGAACGCCTGCGCCTGCTGGCCGGCTATGCGCTCGAGCGCGCCCACCGTTCCATCGCATCGGCCGGCGTCGCCTTGCGCAGCGCCGATGCGCTGGACCTGGCGCCGTGTTCGGAGGCGCATATCCAGCAGTTGCGCCGCATCACCATCACCACGCGCAGCATCGACGATATCGGCTACGTGGAAAATGGCCTTCTCAAATGCACGTCCACGGGCCTCGAAGAGGCGCGCATCGCCGTCACGCCCGCCGATTTCACCTTGGCCAACGGCATGGGTATCGATTTCAACCTGCGCCCCGTCGTCAGCGGCGGCAAGCGCATGGTGGGACTGTCCTACCGCGCCTACAAGGTACTGATCGATCCCGTGCGCTTTTCCGACGTCATCGTCGACAGCGATATCCAGATGGCCGTGGCCATCGGCAGGGAAGGCGTGCTCGACACCTTGCACCATCCCGACCCCGCGCTGGTGCAAAGCTTGCTCGCCGGCTTGCCGGCGACGGGAGACGCCGCGCACGACGGCAGCATCCATGCGACGCTGTACCGCGATGGCTTGACGGCCGTTATGATCGAGCCGCGCAGCAAGCTCAACGACAGGCTGCGCCGCGAACAGCTGCTGCTCCTGCCGCTGGGACTGCTGATGGCCGCCTTTATCTTCGGCATCGTCGTGTGGCTGTCGCGCCGCCGGCTGTCGCTGCGCGGCGAACTGGAAACGGCGGTCGAGCGGCGCGAATTCTTTGTTCATTATCAGCCGATCATCGCGCTCGACACGGGCGTGTGCGTGGGTGCCGAGGCACTGATACGCTGGCGCCGTCCCGACGGCAGCATGATACGGCCCGACCTGTTCATCCCCGTGGCCGAGGAAAGCGACCTGATTCTGCCCATCACGGACCAGGTGATCGCTTGCGTGATCGCCGACATGCGCGCCGCGCTGCTGGCCGACCGCGAGCTGCACATCGCCATCAACCTGTGCGCCAGCGACATCGAGACGGGCAGAGTGCTCGACGTGCTCGAGCGGGCGCTGGCCGGCACGGGCATCGAGGCGCAGCAGATCTGGCTGGAAGCGACGGAGCGGGGCTTCATCAACGTGGAAGCGGCCCGCGCCACCATCGAAAAGGCCAGGGCACGGGGCCATGCCGTGGCCATCGACGATTTCGGCACCGGTTATTCCAGCCTGTCGAGCCTGCAAAACCTGCCGCTCGACGCCTTGAAAATCGACAAGTCCTTCGTCGACACCATCGGCACGGACGCGGCCACCAGCAGCGTCACGCCGCACATCATCGCCATGGCGCGCACCCTGAACATGCTGATCGTGGCCGAAGGCATCGAAACGCAGCAGCAAGCCGACTATTTGCTGGAACGCAAGGTCGAATTCGGCCAGGGCTGGCTGTTTGCCAAAGCGCTGCCCGCCTTGGACTTCCTCGCCTTTTACGCAAGCCGCCGCTTGCCATCGTCCATATGAAACAGCCACGCTTTCCCTATCCCTTGCAACCGCTACGCGTGCCGGGCGGCTGGCACATCACCGTCAACACCCTGTTCGAGGTCGAGCCGGGCCCGGATACCATGCAATGGTTCAGCAGCGCGCTGCTGCTGTGGGGCAGCTGCCGCGACAGCGGTTACTGCTTCAACTCGCACTTCGAGCCGGAAGACGATCCGCAGGGTGAGTTCGTGCTGGAAATGGGCAAGGTGGCATACGACCGCCACGGCAAGATCGTCCAGGGCAGCGACGCCTTCCTCGGTGAATTTCGCACGCGCAGCAAGGCGGCGTTTATCGCCCGGGTCGAGCAATTCATGCAGGACCCGGCAGCCTGAGCGCTACGGCTTGCGCGGCAAGACCACGTCCTGCCCGCCTTGCGTGAGCACGGCGCTGATGATCTTGCCCGCGGCATCGCGTGTAAAGGCCAGGTCCGCCTCGATGGCGCGGAAGAAGAATTGGTCTTTCGCGCTGGCAAACAAGGGGGCCGAGCCGACGCCCGTGCCGGCCGCTTCCAGGCCATGCTTGCCCAAGGTCACCGTCAGGGTGAAATCGGTGCCCATTGGATACTCGCCCACGTATTCGGCCAGCGCGGCGCGCGGCAGTTCGATGGCGACCGGCGGCTTTTTCAGCGGCGGCAAGGGCGTGCCGGGCAGCAAGGCGGACAGGCCCAGCGCATCGATATCGCGCGCCGTGTTCGTCAACACCACCACGCCCCGCTTGCCATCCGTCGTGAACGCCGCATAGCTGGTGTAGCCGCCCGTCTGGCCGCTGTGCCAGGCGTAGCTTCGACCCTGCCGCTGCTCCAGCAGCCAGGCCAGGCCGATTTTCGTCTCGCCGCCGGGCGCCAGCGCCCGCTGCGGTTTGATTGTCAGCGCATACGGGCGCAGCGGCTTGAACATGTACGCTTGCAGATAGGCAACCATGTCGCGCGCGCTCGAATACACGCCGCCGGCCGGCGCCACCACGTTCAAATCCCAGGCGGGTGTCGGCTCCCCCGACAGCAAATGGCCGGGCGCCAGGCGCGCCAGCATGCCGTGCGTGGGCGTGTTCGACGTCGAGCGCATGCCCAGTGGCACGGCGAGGCGCTTTTGCAGCAGCGCTTCATAGCTGCTGCCGGCCTGTGCGGCCAGGGCCGTGCCCAGCACGGCGTAGCCGATGTTCGAGTAGTCAAATGCCGTGCCCGGTGCGTGGGGCAGATGGTAGGCGGCGAGAAATTGCCGCTGCTTCGCTTCCGTGTAGTCCGCATACGGATTGGCGGGGTCCTTGGGCGCGAAATTGTCGGGCAGGCGCGGCAGCGCAGAATAATGCGTGGCCAGGTCGAGCAGGCTGATCTGCTTGCCGTCGAAGGCCGGCATGGTGTACCCAGGCAATACTGCCGCCACCGGCTCGTCGAGTTTGACCTTGCCTTCGACGACGGCGTCGGCCAGCAGCAAGGCCGTCATGGTCTTGGTGACGGAACCGATCTGGTAGACGGTGTCGGCGCCAGGCTTGGCATTCTTGCCTGCCTGCACGCTGCCAAAGCCGTAGACGGCGCTGGTCTTGCCGTCGATCACGGCAATGACGATGCTCGGGTGCATGCCCGTGCGCGTGAGTTCCTCGGCGCGCTGGCGCACGGCGTCATCGAGGACGGGCGCGGCCAGCGCGGCGCCGCCGAGCAGGCAAAGGGGGAGAAGGGCGAAAGTGGGTGTCATGGGTAACCTTGTCCAGGGTGGGCTGTATGCACGCCGGCACCTGGATAAGATGGCTGGCATGCCCTGGAAAGCATACGGCCCCAACATGAAGCTTGCCTGAGTTTTATGCCATTATTAATGAAAAATCAAGGCTTGCGCCTGGCCGGCATGGCCTGGCCATTCTGGTGCAGGACGAGTCCGGTGATGGCGCCCTGGGCATCGCGCTCGAACACCAGTTGCGCCTCTACCACCTTGTAAAAGAAGGTGTCCTTCGCGCTGGCGTACACGGGCGCTTCAGGCTGGCCCGTGGCACCCACCAGCAAGCCGTCCGGACCCTGGCGCACGCTGAGGACAAAGGTAGGCAGCAGCACATACTGGCCCGCATATTGCGCCAGTTCCGCAGGGGCGATGGCGATTTCCTTGGTCGCCGGTCCATTTGTCGGCGGCAGGCTGCCGGGCCGCAAGGTGCCCATGCCCAGGGCGTCCACTTCGCGCCCCGTGCTGCTCAGTACCACCACGCCCCGCTTGCCGTCCAGGGTGTAGCCGGCAAAGCTGGCATAGCCGCCCGTCTGCCCGTTATGCCAGGCGAGAGGCTGGCCCTTGACCCGGTCGAGCATCCACGCCAGGCCGATCTTTTTCACGCCGTCGCCATCGCCTTCGCCGGCCAGCGCCAGGCGCGGCTGCACGGCCAGCTGCTGCGCCGGGCTGGCGCTCTGCATGTACGATTGCACGTAGGCAATCATGTCGCGCGCGCTGGAGCGCACGGCGCCGGCCCCCGCGATGGCCTGGAAGTCCCAGTTCGCGGCCGGCTTGCCGTCGGCCAGGTGGCCCGGCGCCAGGCGCGCGCGCAGAGCGGGCGTGGTCAGCGTGGTGCTGGAAGCCATGCCCAGCGGACGGAACAGGCGGGCTTGCAGCAGTTCCTCATACGACATGTTTGCCTGCGCGGCCAGGGCCGTGCCCAGCAAGCCATAGGCCAGGTTCGAGTATTCGTACACGGCGCCGGGCGCGCGCGCCAGGGTATGGCCGGCCAGGAAGGTGCGCAGCTGCGCCTCGCCATAGTCGGCGTAGGGATTGCGCCTGTCCGCCGGCGCCGGGTTGGCGGGCAGGCGCGGCAAGCCGGAAAAGTGCGTGGCCAGCTGGCCCAGCGTGATTTTCTGATCGGCAAAGGCCGGGATGGCGTAGGCGGGCAGCAGCTCGGCCACCGGCTGCTCCAGTTGCGCCTTGCCCGCCACGACGGCGTCCGCCAGCAGCAGGCCCGTCATGGTTTTCGTCACGGAGCCGATTTCATACACGGTGTCGGCATCGGGCACGCCCTGGTCGCCCGGACGCGCGCGGCCGAAGCCGTACACGGCGCTGTCCTTGCCGTCGATCACGGCGATGACCAGGCTCGCATGCTTGCCGTCGCGCACCAATGCTTCCGCCCGCTCCCGCACGGCGGTATCGAGGGTGGGTGCGGCCAGCGCGGCGGCGCCGGACAGGGACAGGACGGGCAGCAGCAGGGTGCGTAAGCGTGGAGGCATCGTCGATTCCGTCAGGAAAGTGATTGGTGGGAATACAGCATAACAGCATCACTGGCAAGATGGCCGTTTTGGCAAGATGGTGTGGCGATCATGGCCGCCAGTTGCGCGCGCATGTCGGCGGCCATGCCGAGCAGCAATTCGCCTCGCCGGCGCGCATCGGCCCGTTTCTTCGACGGCACCTCGGCCAGATCGGGCACCCGGTAGGGGGCGCAGGGCAAGTGATAATTGCCGTCACGCATGCGCAAGGCATGCAATTCCTGCCACGCCAGGTCGTAATCGGCGGCGATATGGCGCCGCCGGCGCGCATTCAGGGCGATGCGGTTGTCATTGCTGATCAAGAACAGGTTGGTGCAGGCAAAGAAATCGCCGAAATCGCGCAAGGCCGTCACCATCAGGTTTTTCGGACGGCAACCGTGCAGCGCCCGCGTGGCGTCCTTGACGGCCAGCTTGCCCGCTTCCGAGCGCAAGCCTTGCAGCGCGCCCAGCTGCAAGGAGACGCCGTCGGCGCGCGGCAGGAACAGAAAGCTGGCCAGGTACAGGGGCAGGCCGTCGCGCGTCAGGCGCAGGCACAGTTCGCCTTCGCGGTAGCTGTCGTGGATGGCCGTCATCTGCAGACGGTATTGTGCTCCATCCTTGCCGTCGAACGCGGCCAGCACCACGGCTTCGCGCGCGGCCCGCTCGACCAGCGCACGCGCACCCGCTTGCCACAGAAAGCGGTAATGTCCCTCCAACAAGGCCAGGCGATCCGCGCAACCGAGCTGGCGCGAGGCGTACGGGCGGTAGATCTTGAAGCGCAGGCAGGGATGCAACTGCGCCAGCGAGTTCAAGCCTGGCATGCTGCCCAGGAAAGCTTGCCAGCGCGTGCGCTGGCGGGGAAAGAAGAGGGCGCCCAGCGCCGCTTTCAGGCGGTGGCCGCGGGCGGAATATCGTGGCACGGCGGGCGGCACGGCGGCACTGTGGAGCAAGGTCAAAGCGATGTCATTCATGGTTCTGCCGGAAAATGGCAGGCGCTGCACAATGAGAGCCTTGCCAATTTGAATGCTACGCGGGCCAGGTGAATTTCATATTAAGAAGCTATTCCCACGGGGATGTAGAGGATGGCAACTAAACATTTGCCTTTTGGCAACGTGGCCGGTTATGCTCGCGTCACTGTGACCCGATGAAATGATTGCACCCCATGAAACTCCGCCTCCTGCTTGCCATCCCCATGCTGCTCGCCGCGCAGGGCGCCCACGCGCAAGACCGCACGGCCGATCCTCTGGCGCCGCTGGCGCAATGCATCAACCGCAGCCAGTTCCAGTTCAAAACGCAGGACCGCTTGCCGGCCAGCGCGACCACGCGCGTTGTCAAGATGGCGGCGGGGGAGCGCCGGGTCTCGACGGCCGACGGCTACCGGCTGATGCTGTTCCGCAAGAGCAGCCAGCCCTTCGCGAATCTGAAGATCGAACGCAGCGCCGCAGGCCAGTTTGCCGCCGACCGCGAGACCATCGTGGCGCAAATGCAGGAGATGTCGGCCGGCAGCAGGCCGCCACATCAGGTGCCGCTGGAAACGGACGCGCGCCAGGGCGTGGAAGTGCTAGGATTGAATAACGCCGGCATCGCGGAGACACCGGGCATTATCAGTTTTTATACGCTGCTGCATGCCGCCAGCGGCACGGTCGCCAGCGCCTACGTGCTGAACCAGCCGGCCGACCCGCGCGACTTTGCCACGGACGCCCAATACCAGGCCTTGCGCGACCAATTCATTGCTTCGCTTGCCAACTGCCTGGCCGATCCTGCGCAGTAAGACAAGCGCACAGGAAGGAGACGTGAACCATGAAAAAAGCCGCAACAAGTACGCCGCCCGCCGAGGAAGCGGCAGGCACCGAATCGGCCGCCAGCCTGATCGATGCGAAAATCGCCTCGCTGGCGGACTGGCGCGGCAAGACCCTGGCCGCCGTGCGCGCACTGATCCACCAGGCGGACCCGGACGTGGTCGAGGAAGTCAAATGGCGCGGCGTGCCCGTCTGGTCGCATGCGGGCATGATTTGCACGGGCGAAACCTATAAACTGGCCGTGAAACTCACCTTCGCCAAGGGCGCCGCTTTGCCGGATCCGGCCGGCCTGTTCAATTCCAGCCTGGACGGCAACACGCGCCGGGCCATCGACATCCACGAAGGCGAGCATCTCGATGCCGCGGCGTTCAAGGCGCTGATACGCGCCGCCTTGGCCGCAAATACGGCGCCCAAACCAAAGCGAACGAATACTTGAGACATTATCTGTATATCTGGCACGACCCGGCCGCGCGCATGCTGGTCGCTTCCGGCATCGAATTCAACGATGTCATCCCCGCGCTCCTGGACGCGGACGGCATCGTGCTGCGCAGGGGCAGCGCCGGGACGGCCGGGAAACCCGCCGCCTGGCAGGCCTTGGCGCGGCAGCAGCTGCCAGCCCTGGCCCGGGAAGACCTGCATGCCTGCGGCAGCCACGCCTGGGCCGATTACCATGGCGCGCCGCCGGCCCCCGGCGATGCGGACGTGGCCGCGATACTCGGCCACCGTGGCGCACTCGGGCCGCCTGCCGCCTTGCGCAGCCGCTTTCTCGCCTTTGCCCACGACGACGGCTGGTACCTGAAACTGCTGTATGCGGCATGGAACGATGTGGCGCAGCTTCTCGCCAGCGCCATCCCGCCAGCGCTGGGCGCGCTCGACGTGGACGCGCTGCAGCGGGGAAGCGATGCCTACTGGCTGCAGGACGGCGCGGTCCAGGCCGAGCTGAAAACCCACGATATCGACAGCGTGCTGAACCGCCGCTTGTAACGAATGAACAACGCGCCAGCCATGTGCCTGATTCGTCCCTTCACCAGCGCGGATACGCAGTCCTGCACCGCCATCCTGGCCTTGGCCGGGCGCGGCGCCTTCGGCCCTGTCGCCGGTAGCGCCGCATTCACGGCCGCGACGCAGGGCGAAGCCATCCTCGTTGCCGAACGCGATGGCATCGTCACCGGCTTTGCCGCCGTGCATACGGGCGACGCACCCGAGTACTTCCTGCACCACCTGTACGTGCACCCGGCGCACAGCGGACGGGGCATCGGCACGCAGCTGCTGGCCGCCGTGGTGGCGCGTTTCGGCCCCCATCTGAGCCTGAAGACGCAGCTGGCCAATACGGGTGCGCGGCGCTTGTATGCGCGCGCAGGCTGGGTCGAGGACGATGGCGACGGCGGGGTGGACGCCAAGGGCGCGTGGATACGCGTGCGTTACCAGGCCGGGGCGCCCGTGCAATGAAAGTCCCGGCGCGATGGACCCGGCCCGCATGGCGCCAGGCGCCCGCATCCGGGGGCATTACCGGCCGAGCGACCCGGCCGATACCGCCGTGTTCCTTGCCGGCCTCGATTTCCTCGATTATTTCGGCGCCGGCCTGGCGCTCGTCCTGTTCCGTTCAGCCAGGGCAGATGCTGATACCGGGTGCATAGGCAAAGACCTGTTCGCAGACGGGCGGCGATGCCTGTCAGGATGCCCTTGTTACCATGCAGACGGGTTCAAGCATCGCGTTTTTCCTTGTTTTGCAGCGCCAGGCGCGCGGCCATCCCGGCATTGTCGCGCAGCAAGGCATCGCGTTCCAGCGCCAGCGCTTCGGCGCGCTGCTGCGCCGCCTCGGTATTTTCCGCCAGCATGTCAAGCTGCCTGTCCTGCGCGGCCAGCGCCACCCTGGCGTCGTTCAGCGCCAGCAAGGCCGTGTCCAGCTTGGCCAGCAGGGCGTCTGCCGAGGCGGCCGCCTGCAAATATTGAAATTCAAACTGGTCGCGCTCGGGACGCACGGTGGCCAGTGCCTCGCGGTCGGCGGCCGCTTCATCAGCCAGACGCGTGTGCTCGACCTGCAGCTGCGCCAGGCGCATGTCCTGCTGCACCAGGGTCGCTTGCTGGCCTTGTAGCCGCTGCTGCAGCTGCGCATTGTCCTGCTCGAGACGGCTGATCCGTTGCTGTGCCTGGGCCCGCTCCTCGCTGCGCTGGGCGGCGGCCGCTTCCTGGTAATGGTCGAACTGCGAGCGAACCTGCGCCAGCTGGCGGTTCAGGGCGGCGATTTCCTCGCCCCGGTCGGCCAGGCGCTGCGTCAGGCCCGCGTTGTCGCTGTGCAAGGTGGCCAGGGTGACGGCGCGGAAATGGTGTTCTTCCTTCAGCTGCGCCAGCGCCTGCTGCGTGGCGCGCAATTCCTGGGTGAGGGCGGCGCGCGCCTCGGTCAGTTTCAAGCGTTCGCTTTCCGTTTTCTTCAGTGTTTCCAGCGCCGCATCGCGTTCCGCGCGGTGTTCCCGCATGCCCGTTTCCAGCTGCTGCGCCACATCGCGCTGCTGCTTGTCATAGACACCGCGCATCGCTTCCATCAATTCGGCCGGCAAGCCTGACTCCGTTTTCACGGCGCCCGCGCCCTGGAACTCTTCCTTCCAGCGCTTGAGCAGGGGCGCGATGGTGCTCTTGCTGCCCGTGCTGCCCAGCGCTTCGCGCACATTGTCGACCGTGGGATTACGCCCATCGGCAGCGACGATTTGGGCTGCTTTCATAACATCAGAGTACAGAATGCCGGTGCGGGCCATGAAATCACCTATGAGCGAAATTTAGTAACGTATTACATGATACGTAATATCAAATAATATTACGATATAAATTTTGATAGTTCTTGAAAAATATAAAGCACGATAAGATCGCTTATCGCGTGTTATAGGGGTGTTTGGCATGCTATTCTGTGTGTCTCCCAGTACAAAACCGTGATTTCGCCGCCGCCATGCCCGATTTGCCCCTCCCGAAACGCCGTGTTGGCGTGCCCAAAAGCGCCGCCTTGGCTCCCGTGCCGTTACGCGGCGCCCTCGTCGATGCCGAGCTGGCCGCGCGCCACCAGGCGTTTCTCGCCGCCGCCACGTCCGACAACACGCGCCGCACCTACCGTTCCGCCATTCGCCACTTCCAGGCCTGGGGCGGGGCGCTGCCTGCCGACGAGTCCACCATCATCCGCTACCTGATGGCGTATGCGGACAGCCTGAACGCGCGCACCCTGGCCCTGCGCCTGACGGCCCTGTCACAATGGCATGTGTATCAGGGCTTTGCCGACCCCGCGTCCACGCCCACCGTGCGCAAGACCCTGGCGGGTATCGCGCGCCTGCACGGCAAGCCGAAAAAGAAGGCGAGGGCGCTGCCCCTGGAAGACATGGAACTGATCGTCGCCAGGCTGGCCGCCCTGGGCACCAACAAGGCCTTGCGCGACAGCGCCTTGCTGCAACTGGGCTTTTTTGGCGGATTCCGCCGCAGCGAACTGGTGGGTTTAAAGCTGGAAGACGTGCGCTGGGAGCCGCAAGGCCTGGTGATCACCTTGCCCCGCTCGAAAACGGATCAACTGGGGGAGGGCATCGTCAAGGCGATCCCGTTCGGCGACGGCGTCTGCTGCCCGGCCACGGCCCTGCGCGCCTGGCTGGGCGTGGCGGGCATCGCCAGCGGTCCGCTCTTGCGCACCGTCAACCAGTGGGGCCATGTGGGAGGAAAGGGATTGCACGCGAGCAGCATCAACACGATATTGGAAGGCTGCGCCCGGCTGGCCGGGCTCGATTACGTGCCGGAACTATCGAGCCACAGCCTGCGCCGCGGCATGGCCACCAGCGCCCACCGGGCCGGCGCCGATTTCCAGGCCATCAAGCGCCAGGGCGGCTGGCGCCACGACGGCACCGTGCATGGCTATATAGAAGAGGCGGGGCGCTTCGAGGAAAATGCGGCCGGGAGTTTGTTGAAGGGGAAGAGGAAGCCGGTGGGGTGAGGGTGCCCGGCAAGACCTTGCAGCGTACATGTTCATTTCACATTCAACTGATGACATACCCTAGTAAATACAGGAGGACGGTAAGGACTGTCAGTATCAAGAGTCTGCTCAGTTTTTTAGATGTAGTAACGCCGGGTCGTGCGCTAACCCATCCCGTCACCGTAAAAATTAACGATGGGCCAAGAATATAGGCTACAAGCGCGGCAGTGACCCACCAAGACACCGAACACGGTCCTATTTCATAGCAAGCTCTGGAGTCGTGGTGTAACAGCTTGATATGAAACCTGAACGACATGTGACTGCCGGCGAACATCGCAGCCCAGGTTGTTAGCAGCCCAATAATGAGAAACCCCACCGACAGGCAAATACGTTTCACTTGACCTCCCAAAACAGGATGAGTCTCGCGTTGCTCAAGTCCGAGTAACCAATCGAGGTGCCGGGAATATGGACACTTGATACGCCAATTCTTCGGCCCACCACCGCGATGAAACCTTCAGCGCCGGAAACCGTCATTCGCTTGCCATTCCAAAGGTCAATATGGCCTCCGCTTGCGCTAGCAGGCGCTTCCCCGCCGCGCGTCCAGTATGCATGAAACATGATGATGCCGGTACGCTCCTTGACCTTCGATTCCCAATCCTTGCCAGTGATGTCCTCGGGCTTCTTTGGCAAGCCGCAAAACGGCTGGAGCTTGAGCCATTCGCCCAGTTCGTAGGCCCGTGCGGCAGCAGGAGAACCGTTCAACATGACGCGTCCCAATACCTGTGTGCCTGGCATCGGCTTGACGGTTTTTTGCGAGAAGGAAAGCATTTTGATTCCTGTCTTGTGAAAAGTCGCGCTCATGCGTAAGGCGCACTGATTACTATAGTCCCCCCTGTCTCCTTCCCCTGGCTTGTATGGAGCGCCAGTAACATAGTTTTCCCAAAGGTCGGCGAATTTGACGACGGGCACGTCAATCTTGCACACAGACTCCTTCGTGGTGTTGGTCCTGATCTTCGCGTGTTGCTTGAGCGCCGCCGCCATCAGCCGATCTCTTCCATTTTAGCCAAGGCAACGTCGCCCCAGTAGACGGTGTATTCCTCTTCGTTATACGTTTCCACGCGCGGCAGTATACCTTCCATCGTCGCGCGGCCAGAAAGGTGACGTCCGTCCTTTATTTCGACAAAATACGGAACGCCATCGATTCCGTCGGCGTTAAGCTGCGGCTGTTCGTCATAGCTCTCGGATGCATCCAAGGTTGTAGCGCGCGCGTTTTCAGGCAAAGCACCGGGCGCTAATTGCGCTGCGGCTCCTGCAATCGCGACGCTAGAAGAGCACTCTGCTACACGCCCGGCGCCGGTGCTCCATTCCACTGTGTCGGAGAATTGGGAGGCGATAAGAACGGCGCCACACGAGGTTTTCATTCCAGCGACCGCTACACCTCGGCCATAGAGCGACGTTGTCGTCACACCTTCGGCGATCGGAAATACACCTTTGCACTTTGGACAGTGCACCTTGTGACCCAAGTAGGAGATCGGCTTGCCCATGCACAGGTCGAGCGGGGATCCTTCCAATACGGTGCCGCCATGGGATGTGGTGTCGCCCTGTCTGATTATCTCTGGCATGTCGTGCTTTCTGGAGAGGATGAAGTCTAATGCATTGCATTAATTGCAATGCCAGATCGCATCTCATCAAAAATGCGATGTCGAGGGCCGGAATGGCTCAGTGTATAGCGACATTGCTTATTTTGCAAGTAATGGACAAACAAGCGGCTTTACGCAGCGTTCCAGGACAAAGGCTTGATGAAGTAGATGCGCTCCCTGGCCTGATTGCCAAAGTACGCCACGGCGTGTATCCAATAGGCATTGCGAATCAGAAAGCGCAGCATGACAGGTGCCGATTTCCAGGGCGGCTGGCGCCACGACGGCACCGTGCATGGCTATATAGAAGAGGCGGGCCGCTTCGAGGAAAATGCGGCCGGGAGTTTGTTGAAGGGGAAGAAGAAGCCGGTGGGGTGAGGGTGTCCGGCAAGACCTTGCGGCGCGCCTTCAGCAGGTAATGGAAGGCCTGATGATAATCATGGGTGCTGCTGCTTGTAGAGAAGCCAGGTGAATACTGCCATGATCAGCAGAGAGAATAGGGCGCTGATGAACAGTATTCGTTGTGCGCGGGGCTGTCCAATCACGATCCCCAAGAGTCCAGCCCATGCGATTGGCAAGATCGCATAGATGACGACTGACACGATTTTTAGCAGTTTGGAGCATGATTCGCGACACACGTTGGTCTTTGCAGCGACCTCAACCGCATGAGGCACCATATCGAAGGCGATACCAACCAGGAACCCGAGGACAATAAAGACGATCTTTTTGGCCAGCATTTGACCTCAAAGAAAAGGATTCATTTCGAACTCCGAAGGCGAGACCTGGGCGACAGAAGCCATTTCAAACTCCATACTTGTTGTGAACAGCGGATTTAAGCTCAGCCTGCGGCAAGCCTCCTCGCCGCCAAAATTCAAAAAAATACTCCAGTGTTTCGGCAGGGGCGCCAATATCCATGGGATGCAAGACGCAGATGGCAGTTCTTATTTTTAAAACATCTGGCTCGTCCGATTGATCGCGTCCTTCGATTGCCCGCCAGAGGCGTACACGCTCAGCAATGACTTCCTCAGCCGTCGCCGCACCGGTGATGTACCGATTCGCCACAGCGGCGACTGACTTAGCAGCCTCAGGCAATTGTGAGGTCACCCTTTCTATCGCCTCAATCATGAATCGCTGCGCTAACAATTGTTCTGCAGGGTCATCCAGGTCCACCGCAGATGCAATAGCATCAAATAGTCTCTTCTTCAACATTTGCATTAAGTTTCAGTGATGGTTCGATGCCCACATCGGGGCCTCTTCGATAGTGGCGAGGTTTGAAAAGTGGCGCGTCAGATCATTATTTGATCCCCGAACGCTATTCTCGTCACGGCACTTCCCGAGCGCCACCCGGCGGCCTGCCGATGACGCGCTTAAAGGCACGACTGAACGCCGCTTGAGATGTATAGCCAAGGCGTCGGGCAACGACGTCGATGGACACTCTTTCGTGAGTGAGCAATTGTCTGGCAAGACGCATCCGCAGTTCCGTGGCATACCGTAGGGGCGGCATTCCGATGGTGGTTTGAAAGCGTCGTGCGAAGACAGAGCGAGAGACATGGGACTCCGCAGCCAACTGTGCAACTGTCCATTCCCGTCCTGGCTGGCGGTGCAGCGCCAATATGGCAAGAGCGAGGCGCGGATCACGCAATGCGGCAAGGAGGCCGGAGGCGTTTTCACAACCGCATTCAATCCAGCCGCGCACGATCATTGCTGCCGCAACCTCTGCCAGTCGAGCCAGAATGCCCGCAAAGCCAATACGACCGGCGCAGATTTCACGCTTCATTGAATCAAGCACAGGCAGTAAGCCAGGATAGCCTTGCGCTTGCGTGTCGGCCACCATGACGGTTGGCATCAACTTACCGACCCCCTGCATCCCGCCGAGATCGAATTCCATGCAGCCGTAAAAAATAACGGCACTGGGCACGGAGGCCGTACTGGGACATGTGTCTACTCCGCTAACGGCTTCACCCAGGGGCGCGGCATCGAATTTTTCGATGTCCTGAAATGCAATGCCCGCATCCGACAGCAGCTGGTGCCTCCTGCCGTGCGGCATGAACGCGGCGCTACCGGCGGACAGCTTATGCAACTCGCCATCATCCGTGCATATGTAGGCTGTGCCAACAGCCACGAAGTGGAAGTAGGCGTGGCCTGGCTTGTCTTCAAAGCCCATGCCGAAAGTGGGACCGGTCTGAATGCGCCGGTACTGGACGCCACGCAGGCGCATACCCGTCAACAGTTCACTGACGAGACTAGAGGACAGGAAAACTGCTTTCTTCTTGGTCATTTCAGGAGTTTCGATCAAAACATCAAGACTTGTCATCATAGATCATCCTGGACTTTAGCTCTAGACTTTCGACTCTGATCGTTTTAGGAATTTTAGAGATGAACAATGATGTTTTAAGTAACCGGCAAACGCCCGACGCGAGCGATGCCTCTGTTGTAGAGCCAGCGGCGGCGGCATGGATGGCAGTGTTTTCACTGGCCATGGGAGTTTTCGGCCTCCTGACGGCGGAGTATCTGCCAGCCAGCCTATTGACCCCGATGGCCTTCGATCTTGGTGTGTCGGAGGCGCTAGCTGGTCAGGCAGTGACGGTGACGGCCGTCGTGGCCATGTTCGCCGGACTTTCGGTGCCGCGCCTGACGCGTCATTTTGACCGACGTGTCGTCCTGTTGGCTTTCACAGTGCTGATGATCGCGTCGAACTTGCTGGTGGCGTTATCGTCAAGCCTGACAGTTCTGTTGGTGATGCGCATACTGCTGGGCGTCGCGTTGGGAGGCTTTTGGAGCATGGCGGCAGCCGTGGCTATGCGACTGGTGCCAGCAAGGTCAGTGCCGCGAGCGCTATCCATCATATTCAGCGGTATCGCCATCGGGACGGTTGTCTCCGTACCGCTGGGCAGCTACTTGGGGGGGATATATGGCTGGCGCAGTGCATTTATAGCCGCCGCAGCTGTCGGAGGGCTAACACTTTTGTTTCAATTGTTCACACTGCCCCGTATGGCGCCGCGCACGATGACGCGCACCACGTCGGTACTGGGATTGCTGCGTCGCCCGGGGATTGGGATCGGGATGTTGGGCTGTGTCCTTGCCCATACGGGGCAATACGCATTGTTCACCTATATTCGCCCCGCTCTTGAAAGTGTTGCCCATATTGATGTAAACAGTCTGTCTCTGATGCTCCTGGGTTTTGGTGTCGCCAACTTCATTGGCACGCTGCTGGCCGGCTGGCTCATGGAGCGTAGCCTGCGTGCCACTTTAGTGCTCATGCCTGCGCTGGTGGGCCTCGCGGCATTCGGCATGATCTTGCTGCCAGTCCAGGGAACCAGCCTGATGTTTTTGGTGGCTCTGTGGGGGCTGGCGTTCGGCGGCGTACCTGTCGCCTGGTCCAATTGGGTGGCTCGTGCTGTCCCGGATCAGGCGGAGACGGCTGGCGGCATGGTCGTCGCTGCGGTGCAATCTTCCATCGCTGCCGGCGCTGCATTGGGTGGCATGATGTTCGGGTTTGGTGGCGTCACAGGCGTTTTCATTATTGCTGGCGTTGTGATGCTGTTTGCTGCTCTCCTCATCGCTTTGAAAGTTCAAGTCGAATTGCCACAGGACGGCGCGACGGGTGCCCCAGTGCTGCACATTTGACTTTTTTGGTCACTTCAGGATGCTTGTATGGCGAAGAAGATGGAAAGCCTTTAAACGATAGCTGACTTTCCATTATTGGGTAAGCTGACATCTCGAACCGAGTTGTCTCAACGTGTCAGCAAATGAGGAACGTATGCCTGGCCAATCCGTGATTGAACTGCGCCGCTGGTCGAATTCGGGTATCGAGCACTTGCCAGGCTTCTTCGATGTTGCCAATATGGATCACGCGGCCGCTTGCTCCCGCGGACGGATGATCATGCAGGTGGCCGTCGCGTGCGCGTACACCTTGCCGGCTTCGTCGCGGATCGTGCCTTCGGAAATGACCAGGTTGCGTCCCGCATTGATGACTTTGCCTTCGGCGTAGACCGTCACGTTGAAGGGCAGGGGACGGCACATCTTGATGTTCAGGTCCGTCGTGCCGTAGCTTTCGCCGGCCGGCAAGACCGTATGCGTGGCGCAGCCCGTGACCGTGTCGAGCACGGTGGCGGCGAAACCGCCGTGCACGCCGCCCATGGGATTCGTGTGGTTTTCATTCGCCGTGGCCGTGAAGATGACTCTGCCGTGCTCGATCGTGTGCGCATCCATGGGCATGGTCTTGGAAATGCCGGGCCGGGGGAACAGGCCTTGCGCGAAAGCTTGCATCAGTTGCAAGCCGGTCATGTCTTTCGGGTGCATGGGTAACTCCTGTGGTGGTGATGTGGGGATGAGTCAGACGTCCTGCGCAAAACGCAGGCGCGAGGCGTGCAGCAGGAAGCGGGCGACGATGGCCAGCTCTTCCTCGCTGAAACCGGCTTTCAGTTGTTCGTTCAGGCTGTCGAGCAGGGGGAGGGCGGCCGCCAGCACCTCGCCGCCCTTGGCCGACATGTGCAGGGTGCCGGCGCGCGCATCGAGCGCCGACTGGCCGCGCACGATCAGGCCGTTTTCTTCCATGCGCGCCACCAGGCCTGTCACGGCCGAGTTTTTCAGCTGCAGCGCCCGTCCCAGATCCTTCAATTGGCAGCCTTCTTCTCCCTTCAGGGCGAACAGGGCGACCACTTGCGTGCCGGAAAACCCCAGTTCGCTGGTGAAGACGGCATCGGCCGAGCGGAACAGGTTCTGGCGCGCCAGGTTGAGCAGATTGAACAGGCGCGGCGAACGCTCGCCCAGCGGGCAGGCGGCGGCATCGGGAAGGTCGGACTGGGGAGGGATATTGGTACGCATGCGAAGTATACTACTACGTATGCGTAATAAATCAAGCGACTATTGCTAGTCGCGCTGGTGCCGCCCCACGTAGCGGGCGCGTGGCCGTATCAGTGCCGCGCTGGCGGCTTGCTCGGCGGCATGCGCGATCCAGCCGGCCGAGCGGGCCAGCGCAAACACGCTCATTCCGGCGCCCTCGGGCCAGCCGAACGCCAGTTCCATCGCGGCCAGCGCCAGGTCGGCATTCGGACGGGCATCGAGCAGCTGGCCCGCCGACGCGCAAACGGCCAGGATGGCGGCCAGTGGCGGATACCCGGGCGACAGCGCCGACATGCTTCCCAGCAGATACGCGGCGCGCGGGTCGCCGTCTGGATACAGCGGGTGGCCAAAACCGGCGAATTCCGGCGCGACGGTCTGGTAATAGGCGACGATGGCGGCCCCCGCATCCGGTGCGGCCAGCGCCTGCGCCAACATGCGCCGGGCAGACGCGCTGCCGCCGCCGTGCTTGTCGCCGGACAAGGCCGCCAGCCCGGCCATCAGCGCGGCGGGCAGGCTGGCGCCCGTCGAGGCGACGCAGCGCACGGCAAAAGTCGACGCATTCAATTCGTGGTCGGCCAGCAGCACGAGGGCCGCGCGCAGCAGTTCCGTTTGCTCCGCATCGGCTTGCCACGCCCGGGCCAGCTGCCGGTGCAGCGGCAGTGCGGACGGCGTCGTATGCATCAGGGCGGCGGCCAGCAGGCGCATCAGGGCCGGGCCGGATTGCAGCATGTCCGCTGACACGGGCATGGATGACAGCATGGCCATGGCCAGCATGGCGCGCGCCAGCGGCGGCGCTTCAGGTGCGCAGGCCAGCCCGTGCGGCAGGACAGGGATGTCTTGCTGAAAATAGTCGTTCAGGCCATCGTCCCACAACAGGCCGGCGGTCGCTTCCAGCGTCGCGGACTCGGCCAATGCCGTCGCATCGCACCCCCGGTACAGCAAGCGTCCATCGAGAATGTGGGAAATCCGCGTTTCGAGTACGGGCAAGCCCCAGTGCATGGCGGCCACGGCCGTCTGGCCGCCCCGTTTGGCGTCGTTCTTGCGCGCCGCCAGGCGCAGCACGTCTTCCCGCGGATAGCGCTTGCGGCGCGATGCACCATTGCTGACGGAGGCCAGCAAGCCCCGGCTCACATAGGAATACAGGGTGGGCAGGCTGACGTTCAAGAGGCGCGCCGCGTCAGGAGCGGAGAGATCGTTGTTCATGGCGGCGATTGTATCTTTATATTGATTGATGGAATCAAGATTGACGGGCCGGGCGGCGTGTCACTAGACTCATGCCTTTCCAGGAGTCTCCATGAGCATATTTACCATTCGCACCCTGCGCCCCGACGATGCCGCGCCGCTGCTGGCCTTCGAGCAAGCCAACCGGGCCTGGTTCGAGCGCCATATCGACCGGCGCCCCGACGATTTTTACAGCATCGATGGCGTGCAGGCGCACGTCGCGCAATTCCTGGACGAGCACGCACAAGGCCGCATGCACCCCTGCGTCATCGTCGACGAGCACGGCGAGCTGATCGGCCGCGCCAACCTCAAGGATATCGACGGGCAGACGCAAACGGCCGAAGTGGGCTACCGCATCGGGCAGCAGCAGGCGGGCAAGGGCCTGGCCACGGCCGCGCTGCGCCACCTGATTGACTTGGCGCAAGACGAATGGCAGCTGGCCAGCCTGTGCGCCTACGCCATCGACGGCAATGCGGCATCGATCCGCGTGCTCGAGCGCTGCGGTTTCGTGCAGGGATTGGCCGTGCCCGATATTGCCCTGGTGGCAGGGAAGGCCGTCGATGGCCATGCTTATGCGCTGGATTTGCGGCGGCTGGGGTAGACTCTGACTTGTGATAAATAAGCAAAGTTGGCAGAGATGAATCATGAAGACCCAAAACGCATCGTCGTCATCGGCGCCGGCATCGTCGGTGCGTCGCTCGCCTACCACCTGGCCAGCAAGGGCGCACAAGTCACCGTGCTCGAGGCGGGCGGCATCGCGTCCGGCGTGACGGGCACCTCGTTTGCGTGGATTAACACGTCCTGCGCGGGGATTGATTCCATTGCGGCCCTGCGCGGCGACGCCATCGCCGCCTGGCGCCAGCTGGAAACGCAGGTGCCGGGCTTGACGGTACGCTGGCATGGCGCCTTGTCGTATGGCACGCAGGATGGGCGCGTGTCGCCCGAGTCCGTATTGATAGACCGCTCGCGCATCGCCCTGCTTGAACCGCAACTGCGGCAGCCGCCGGAACAAGCGCTGTACGAGCCGGAGCAGGGCGCCCTCGATGCCGTTGCCGCGACGCACGCCTTGCTGGCGGCGGCCGACGCGCTCGGTGCGACGGTCCGCACGCATACGCCCGTGCTGGGCTTTGCAACCGAGGACGCGCAGGTGACGGGCGTGGAAACGGCTGCGGGCCTCATCGAGGCTGATATGGTCGTGCTGGCGGCAGGCACGGGCACGGCCAAACTGGCCGCGCAGCTGGGAGTTGACTTGCCGATTATCGCCTCGCCCGCCATCTTCCTGCGCTACCAGGCGCCGCCCGGCCTCGTGCGCGCGATTATTTCCAGTCATGCAATGGAAGTGCGGCAAGCCGAGGACGGGACCATGCTGGCAGCGGAAGATTACGTGGACGACGCGCCGGATAACCAGCCCGCCGCCATGGCGCTACACACGGCCAGCGCGATACGGGAAGAACTGGAGGGGGCGGAGGCCATCGCGCCGGAATTCGCCTGCATCGGCCTGCGGCCCATGCCGCTTGACGGCGTACCCGTCATCGGCTATCTGCCAAATATCAAAGGGGGGTACGTATGCGCCATGCATCCGGGCGTGGTGCTGGCGGCCATCGTGGGCCAGCTGGCCAGCGGGGAAATCGTCACTGGCGAGCCAGCGCCGGCCCTGGAGGCTTGCCGGCCCGCACGTTTCCTGGCGTGCTGATTCTTAAGGCACCCGGGCCACGAACACGGGCAGGACGAATGGCGCCGGCTCCAGCTCATCGCCTTCCTCCGAAGGGGCCTGCATGAAATCCTCGTTGCGCCAGTCCCCGTTCACCACGCGCTCGGCGATCAGCGCCAGATCCTGCGTTTCGCGCAGCGCGCAGCGAAACGGCAGCCGCCCATGCGAGCGCGACACCAGGCTGAACCGCAACTGGCGGCATTGCGCGTCGTGCCAGCAATACAACAGCATATCCTCGCCAGCGAGGGCGCTACGGCGCGCCGCAATCACCTCACCGATGAACTCGACGATATCGGCCGCATGAATCTGCGGCGTTTCCTCGTCCTTGGGCGAAAAGCTCCACATATTGGTCCTGGCTTCGTGATTGATGTCGTCGGGATCGATCTCCACGGCATCGTCTTTTGCCATGGCGAGCCAGTTGCTGAGCACCGTTGATAGCGTCATGTCAATCTTTCTATTTTCGTGCGTGCAAGCGGCTCGCCAGCCATGCGGTGGCGGCGTAGCCACTCATCGGCAACATCGCCCATGGTTTTCACGGCGCCGTCGCGTATCCAGGCCATGAAATCGCGCTGGAACGTAAATTGCGGTCCGCATTGGGCAAGCAGGAAGCGCCTGACGTTCTGCGTATTCCTGTAGTGCGCATCAACGACAGTGTGGCGGGAAATAGTGCCGCCGTGCCAATCGAATTCCATGCTGTATTCCCTTGAATGGCCAGAGCGTGCCATTCTAGATCATGGGCAACAGTTCGGCGACTGTCCTGCTGTCTCACCCCCTCGGCCCATCCGCCAACAACTCCGCCAGCCTGTGCGTCAGCCACAAACTCGTCTCGCTCAGCTTCTTTCCGTGAATCGATAGCCGCCGCACCGGCAGGCGCGACAAGGCCAGTGCAGGGCAGGGTACTTCCTGCAAGTAGCCCTTGTAGTTGTCGTAATTGGCGATATTCAAGGGCAAAATCGCCCAGCCCAGTTCGTCCGCGACCATTTCCGCGATGCTGTAGAAGCTGTCGGAAAACCAGACGGCGGGGCTGAACGCGTGTTCGCGGTTCAGTTCGGAATCCATGATCAGCTGGCGGTAGCGGGTCAGTTCGTTGCGGCTCACTTCCTGGCCGTGCGCCATCGGGTGGCCCTTGGCCACGAACACGCCTTGCGCCACGCTGCCGATGTGCTGCTGTTCCAGCACGGGAGAAATCGGGCCGCGGTCGAAGTGGAAGGCCACGTCCGCTTGCTGCTGCTCCACGTATTGCGCCACCTCGGACGCCGTGGCGTTGAGCATCACCAGTTCCAGCGCCGGATAGCGCGCCGCCAGTTCCTTGACCAGGGTGCCGATGGCCAGGTAGGGCAGGGCTTCGTCCAGGGCCAGGGTCAGCTGCGCTTCGGGCGCTTCGCTCAGCAGCTGGGCGCGCAGCTGCAAGCGCTCGGCCTGGCGCAGCAGTTCGCACGCTTCCAGATGCATGACCTTGCCCGCCTCCGTCAGCACGGCGCTGCGGCGCGAACGGTCGAACAGTTCCACGCCGAATTCCGCTTCCAGCAGCCCGATCGAGGTGCTGACCACCGATTGCGCGCGGCCCAGCCGGCGCGCCGCGCCCGAGAAAGAACCGGCCGCGACAGCCGCTTCGAAGTAGCGCATTTGTTCTAAAGTCCATTGCATGGCATCAACCCATCTGTTTTACAGATGGATTTTAACTTGAATGCCATTCAGGGGCGACATAAAATGCTTTTACTAATTCAATAACACGAGATCCGCCATGAAAAACGCCCAAGCCCATACCCCCGCCATCAACTTTGCCTGGTGTCACGACGCCAGCGCCGAAGATGCGCTGTGCAAGTTATATCTTGACAACGTCAGCGCCGACTATATCTCCCATTCGGAGCTGCAGGGCGAGCGGGCCGACGCCCCCGGCAACTGGCGTGCGGACTTGCCTGAAGTCATACGCGGCGAAATCCGCGCCGCCCTGTCGCACGACTGGGCGCATGGCGATTCGACCCTGTTGGCCGTCGCCACCGCCGGTGACGCCATCGTCGGCATGGCTCTCGTTTCCATCGACACGCGCCAGCGCGCCTCGAAATCGTTCGCCGCGCTGGACGACCTGGTCTTGCTGCCTTCCGTACGCGGCAGCGGCATCGGCAGTTTGCTGGTGGAGTGGGTGGCAAGCGAATTGCGCAGCCACGGCATCGCCCGCTTGTTCCTCGAATGCGGCGCGCACAACCTGACGGCGCAACAATTCTTCCAGGGCCGCGGCTTCAAGCAAGTGTCCGTCGTCATGCTGCGCGAACTCGACGCAACCACAACGAGTGCCGCCGTGGATGACAAGGATGGCGACCGTGGCTGACGCCCGCCGCCCCCGACAAGGCCAGGCCCGTGGCAGCCTGGAACGTAAATATTTGCGCAGCACCAGATTTATCCAAACCGATAGTTGTTAAATAATACATGAGTTGTTTATGCATCCAATGAAAAAATGGCTGACGCTGGCCATCGTCTCCAGCGCCCTGTTCCTGATCGTGGTCGACATGACCGTGCTCTACACCGCCTTGCCCGCGCTGACGCGCGACTTGCAGGCCACTTCCTCGCAAAAATTGTGGATCATCAACGTCTACGCGCTGGTCGTCTCCGGTCTGCTGCCCGGCCTCGGCACCCTCGGTGACCGTCTGAGCCACAAACCCGTTTTCCTCGCCGGCCTGGCCGTGTTCGGCATCGCCTCGCTGTGCGCCGCGTTTTCGCCGGCCGCAGAATGGCTGATCTTTGCCCGCGTGCTGCTGGCCATCGGCGCCGCACTGATGATGCCGGCCACCTTGTCCATCATCCGCCTGACGTTTACGGACAACCGCGAGCGCTCGTTCGCCATCGGCGTGTGGGCGGCGATCGCCTCCGGCGGCGCCGCGTTCGGCCCCGTGCTTGGTGGTTTCCTGATGGAACATTACTGGTGGGGTTCCGTCTTCCTGATTAACGTGCCCATCGTCCTGCTGACCCTGGTGCTGGCCACCATCGTGCTGCCGAAGCGGGCCGGTAACCGCGACAAGCCGTGGGACTTGAAGGGCTCGCTGCAAGTCATGATGGGTCTGCTTGGTGGCGTGTATGCGATCAAGGAACTGGGCAAGTCGCAGCCGTCGTATGCGCTGGCTGCCGCCTCGTTCGCCGTGGGCGCCTTCTTCATGCTGAAGTTCGTGCGTCGCCAGAAGCGCCAGGCCAAGCCGCTGATCGACTTCGCCCTGTTCCGCGAACTGCCGTTCTCCAGCGCAGTGGCCGCCGCCATGGTGGCGTCCGCCGCCCTGATCGGCATGGAACTGGCGCTGAGCCAGCACATGCAGCTGGTGCGGGAATTGTCGCCGCTGGAAGCGGGCTTGTTGCTGTTGCCGCTGCCGCTGGCGTCCGTGTTTGCCGGCCCGTTGACGGGTTTCATGCTGCCGCGTGCCGACAAGGCCAAGGTCCTGTGGGGTTCGCTGCTGCTGTCCGGCATCGGCATGGCCTCGTATCTGGTCCTGCATGACGCCGCCGTCTCGGCGCAAGTGGCCAGCCTGGTGATCCTGGGCCTGGGCCTGGGCGCCGTCATGACGGCCGCCTCGAGCGCCGTGATGCTCAACGTGGCGCCGCAACAGGCCGGCATGGCCGCCTCGATCGAGGAAGTGTCGTACGAGCTGGGCGCCGTGATCGGCGTGACGGTGCTGGGCACCATCATGTCTGCCGTCTACAGCGCCACCCTGGTGATCCCGGAAAGCGCGGGCCTGCTGCCGAACGCCCATGACACCTTGGATGCGGCGCTGCTGGCCGCCGAGCAATTGCCGGCCGAACTGGGCTTGCAAGTGTCGGAACTGGCCCGTTCGGCCTTCGACAAGGCATTTATTGTCGTGTTGGCAACGGCTTCCGCTATCCTGATGGTGGCCGCCGCCGCCATCCGCCACCTGCATCTGCGGGCGCGCCGCGCCGCCTGATTGCCCCCTTGGGGCCAGGGAAAATGCTGGCGCCGCCATGAGCGGCGGCGCCGGCACGATTCGGTTTTAGACGAACGGTCAGACGCAAAACAGTAGGATCAGACACAAACTAATAGAATTGACACGAGTGAGCCTGGCGGCCATGGGAACGGTCGCTATCTGCCCCCAAAGCAGACTATCGAGAAAGGGCTGCGGCAGATAGAATTTCCTCGTCCGTCCAATTGCGCGATAACCAAATTGTGAGTGCCGCACCCGACAAATGCCACCAGCTCATGCCCTTATGTCGCTGATGGCTCAAAAGATAGTTGGAGGCAAGCCGCCAGACGATTAGCTGGTCAGGAGATGCGCTTGGGGCTTTTTTGACTAGTAGCGTAATTGCAAGCGAATATGGGCTCATTGCTTTAATGCGCGGCACACCGTCTCCACGGGCACTTTTCCATATAAGTGCTTGCTGTTCTTTGGATACAAGGTGCAATGGCTTTTCAGGAAGGCCGTCTATTCCGCTGAGACCAAGCCAATACAGGCCAAGTGGGAATGCCAAAATTAGCGTGGCTGTAATGCAAAGGACTATAGTTATAAAGTAGCGAACTCGATGCATACAAACCTAACATAAAATGTAATGCGTTAATCGTACATACTTGCTGAGCGACTGCTTCTGGCCGGTTGCCGTCGTTGGCAGGTTGCGCCCCTAAGCGGACGGTCGAACTGTGGCCAATCGTGGTTGCGCATTGATGAATAGAACCAGATCACGAACCGTATTTACCCTCCCGTAGAAAGGGTTGTTTTCGGTCTCATCGAGCGAGTATCCCGACCGCGCGGCAATGTCCGCCAACAAGTCCTCGATGTCGTCAGAATCCATGTGCAAGTCGTCTAGGAGTATGTCTGACGCGCGCACTGGGAAGGCCGGGATGTATGACTTCATCAGTCGCTGGATCTCCTGATGTGCTGCACGAATGACCCAAGTATCCACATGCCTAGTAGAGAAACTCCGTGCAAACGTACATATGGATTCCTCGTCACGGATGCTGCACATCGCTTCGAATCTGCGCTTTTCCTGTTTGTTGATGACGGTCAGATAAGCACAAAGCGCAAGGAGCAGAAACGCTGTGATGCACCGCGCGACGTTCGACAAGGAATAGACAAAATACCCAAATCCCATCAACAAAGCTCCCAGCAGCCATACCCACGAGAAGCCTTTCTCGCTTCGATGTGGAACAAGTCTTGACGGAGAACGCATAATATTCACCTTGTCGATAGGTTTAGCGAAGGTCCGCTTCTGGCCGGTTGCCGTCGTTGGCAGGTTGCGCCCCAAAGCCGACACTCATAATTTCTAGATATTTTCCTCGATATCGTCTTGCGTCGGGTAATGCGAGACTGCTAGCCCCAGTCCTAGTTCAGCAACATGCTGCACGAACGTAGACGAAAAATAGCTGGTTTGAGTTACAAATCCTGGCCGTGTCGACACTGCAAAATCCAATGTTGCGTTCGCGACACCTGCAGCCGACACAAGTATGGAAATTGCGTTGTAATTCGTCGCCAGATACAAGTCAGCATCGATGATTTGACGTGCAAAATCTTCAATTCCGGCATCACTAACATCGAAATTAGCACCTGAATCAGTATGGAATCGGCCCTTCAAAAATCGCTCGTCTCCCTTTCGCCAAGTAACGATGGGGATTAAATTTTGCCTTTGAAGCAGAGCATCGATATCAAGATGCTCACCGGACACGCTCAACACGCAGGACATCGCTATCTCCATTTCATGAATGACCGGAAGTGGCCGATTGACGGCCGCACCTCAGTTTTTTATACCGGAGAATGCGCCACATTCAGTGCATCGCCCGAGCGAATAATTGTCGCATACTCACCATCTAGATTAGCAAGCGCCATCGCGTGAACCTCGTCGGCACAACGCGCTACCCCGTTGAAGTCGGTTTTCGCATATGCATACGTACCATCTGATACAACGAAGGTTTTGAAGCCTAGATTGCCTGCGGTCCGCGCTGTACTCTCCACGGAATTATTGGTGCTTACTCCGACGATGACGATACTTGATTCTCCGCGCGCATGAAGCCAGCGGTCAAGACCGGTGTTGATGAAGGCATCCGGCACATTCTTCTCGACCACATGCTCATGCGCCAATGGCGACAACTTCGGTTGAAACTCTACACCAGGTTGGCCGGGCCAAAACGGCGAACTGGGCGTTCTAGAGATGTGGCGAACGTGAACCACTGGCGCTTTTCGAAGCCGCCAATCCCTCAGAAGCCTAGCAATCGTGTCCTCTGCTTGGTGATTATTCCGAACCTCAGCTTTAGGCCAAGTCATTCCAACTTGCATGTCAATGATTAAAAGGGTCGTCATATAAATTGTAGGATTTTTTGGAGCGAGTTGGCTGGCCGCTATTGGCCTATTGCGTTGAAAAACGCAGGTACGTTGACGTTTAGATAGAACGAATGAGGTAGGTGTGCTGCTGGCCACGGTCGGCCCAGCATCGGCCATGTGCAGGACCTCACCGGGCGGCGGCATAGAGCGCGTCAACGTCCCCGCCTCGGATCAGGTCGAGGTGCCGGCCAATCCATTCTGCTGGGCGATCCCACCAGGCGATTTCCAATAGCCGTTGCACAGAAGCGGAATCGAAGCGCTCCCGGACGACACGTCCCGGATTGCCACCTACGATGGCGTAGGGGGGAATGTCGGCGGTGACAACCGAGCGCGCGGCGATGATAGCGCCATCGCCGATCCGTACCCCAGGCATGATGAGCGTGTCGTAGCCAATCCAAACGTCGTTGCCGATAATCGTATCGCCCTTATATGGCAATTCGCCCTCGATAGGGCGTGCAGTTTCCCAGCCATTGCCAAAAATGAAGAAGGGATAGCTTGAAATCCCGTTCATTTGATGGTTGGCGCCGTTCATGATGAACTTCACCCCACGCGCGAGCGCGCAGAATTTTCCGATTCTTAGGCGATCGCCGATGAACGGGAAATGGTACAGGACATTGTCTTCGAACTGGCTTACGCCGTCGGGATCGTCGTAATAGGTGTAATCGCCGATTTCAATGTTGGGACGGGTGATAATATTCTTTAGAAAACAGATTTGCGGGAACCCAGGCATCGGGTATGTGGTGTTTGGATCAGGACCTACCATGCTCTCTCCGTTTTAATACTCCGGGTGAAGTACGCTACAGCCCTCCCGGAGTCATATTAGCTCATGCACTTCACAGGGTGCTCAACAGTCCGCTCCTGGCCGACACCCGTCAGGTCGGTGAAAGCGATAGCACTCTATCAGAAAGAATCACGCTATCCTTTTCGTGCTGCCCGTGACGCCAAGATGCATCTTCGTAGCGCACATAATACTCAGCACTGCGCGCAGCCAAGGCCAACTTGCTTAACATCGACAGGAAATCTATGAGTTTGAAGGTTTCGCCGTCAAAGTCCTGGGGGAAAAACGTGATCTCACAGAATACGCTGTCTGGTTCATCCCAGTGGAAGTACGCTTGGATATGCTCAGGGTTGCTGCCGCCATTCCAAACAGTGGATAGCGAGCCAGATGCCTGTCGAAGATTGCCTTGCAACTCGGCTTTTGCAATATCTTCGCCTTCACCCGTCATCGCCTCAACCAAAGTCCAAGATGATGCTAGGACCCTTAGGACGTCGATGGCTCCAGATGTCGAAATGCACTCGGCGAAGTTGATATCTCTACACGAACCATCACAGTCCAGAAGAGCGGTTTCAACGCGGCATCGAGTAAGTTCGTCTATGTTCATCAGAATTGTAGTTTGGACGGGTAGGTCCGCTTCTGGCCGATTGCCGTCGTTGGCAGGTTGCGTCCCAAAGCAGACGTTTCAGCACTCATCAGGAACGCGCGGTCGCCAACGGCTTTGCGTCTGGGTATCGTATCAAGAACGAATGGATGGCTTGTTCAGGCAGGTTGATCAGAATCGTTCCACTGCTGTCCCAACACGCGATCTCGAACAACGCGCCCTCTAGTTGCGGCTCCGGTTCCGTACCGTCCCAATACTGCGGATTGTCCTCGACGTATGGCGCGGGAGCAGGTATCGGACGAAGACCCTTAGGTACCGCGCTGAATACTGCCCAGATAAACTGGACCTCATAGGCATGCAGGAAGACTGCAAGCTCGTCACCAGTGAACCATTGATCATCCGGCGAGAAACCTGGTGGTCTCCAGTTCGTTTCGATGTCGCTGACGTACCAGTCATAGTCTTGCGGCGCAATGTTGGCGGCCTCGAACACGTCGCGCATGTTCGTGTACCAGCGAACTTGACTCGTTTTTTCAAGGATGATGTTCTTCATGTGGCTCTTAATCTTCGAACGTTGAAAGACCGCTTCTGGCCGGCTGCTGTCGTTGGCAGGTTCCGCCCGGAAGTGGATGGCCCTGCGTACTACGGAAACTACTCATCCCTATGTCGCACGACATTGACAGATAGGCCAACTCCAGCACACGGATTGGAGTTCCCTAGCTCGACGCCTACATGCAATGCCGAGTTGCTGGATTTGGCAAGGTCGAGTTCTTCCGCTGCCGTCAACAAAAACTCGCCAATCGCGCGCAGCTCTTTCGGCGTTCCGTGAAAATCCACATCAACAATCGTCACAGGAAGAATACAGCCATCTGCGTCGGGTTCCTCTGGCCAGCCAACGATGCGCATCTGATCTCCGGGTTGGTTAAATGTCCGCTCTTGGCCGGTTGCCGTCGTTGGCAGATTGCGCCCCAAAGCAGACTGTCGAAGGCGTGTTCAGACCCCGAACACAGTGCTTTCAATCCAAACCCGCACGCCGGGGTGATGGTCCTCGATAGTCGCAAGTGCCCCGTGAATCGTCGTCTGGTCGGCATCCGTGAGGGAGTAAGTGAAACGAGTGACATTGCCGCGCTCAAGCTTCTCAAATTCTGCTTCTGACAATGCATCCGCGCTGCACCATACAGGAGTCTTGGTCGCCTCTGAGTAGTCCAAAATTTCTCGCAAACCTCGTGGGGTTAGTGCTAGGTACGCCATGTCGTCCTCGGTTTTGGGTCCATAAAAGCATAGCTGCCACAAGGTCTGCTTCTGGCCTATTGTGTTGAAAAATGCAGGTACGTTGACATTTAGATAGAAATTCTGCCAGCCTAGACTGGCCAGAACCGCCACTGTTGAACGATCACCGACTGCTTGGAGGTCTGAGACCTCCCGAAATTGTTGCCACTCGACTTCTTCAACACAATAGGGCGAAAGCAGCCGCTCGTATAAGCTCAGGAAACAGCAGCCTGCGTCAAATGCTGCAACCATGGCCTCGGCAAGCTTCGACGCGCAATAGTGTCTAACATTCTTGCACGCGCGGCGCGTCGAATTCGCTTGCCTCATGGCGGGCTTGCGTCGAACTTTATGGTTCGTCCACCTTACTCCGTGACAATGATCTTCCCGTTCATCTCCTCGTGGCCGCTGCCGCAAAAATTGTCGCACAAGAAGGCGTATTCGCCGGCCTTGCCGGGCGTCAGCCGCACTTCGGTGACCTGGCCCGGCTTCAGGTCGGCGCGGATGTTCATGTCCGGGATGAAAAAACCATGAATGAAATCGACGGCGGTGAACGCCAGCACGACGGTTTCATCCTTTTTTACGGTGAGTTCATTCGGCGTGTAGACGAATTTCCTGGCCTCGATGGCGATGATCCTTTCCTTTGCGGCAATTTCCTTGACTCCCCGGGCATCGATGGCGGCCAACGTCAGCAGCGCACCGAAGCCGCAGGCCAGCCTTGCACATAGCTGTCTTCTGGCGCGGTCCATGGCTTACGTCCTCGTGACGGGAAATTCCGTGAGCTGGTAGTCATTCCCCGCCTGCGCTTCCACCTCGCGAAAGCCGAGGCCCTTGTACGGCATGGCCGGGTCCCAAGGCAGGGGCGTGCGCTTTTCCTGCGAACCGGGCGCCGGCAAGGGGAAAATCAGCGACTTGGCGGCATGGTGCGCGATTTGCCCCGTCATGTGGTGATGTTCCTGGTGAATATGGCCGTAGAACACAGTCACATTGCTGTACGGCATTAACAGGGCGATCGCCTTGTCGCCGTCGCGCGTGGCCCAGTCCCACTTGGGCACGAGGTCGAACAGGGGGCGGTGGGTGAAGACGACGATGCGCGCATCCTTGGCCTGCCTGTCCAGGTCGTTTTTGAGCCACTCCAGCTGGGCGTCGCCGATGCGCGCGCCGGGGTCGGAGACGTTGTCGAGGGCGATGAAATGCACGCCCTTGTGCTCGAACGTGTAATTGGACGGCCCGAAATTCTCCTTGAAGGCGGCGCCGTTGTCGAGCGAGGCGTCGTGCTCGCCGGGGATGAAACGCACGTTTTTCACCTTCAACCCCGCCGCGATGTCCTTGAATTCGCCCATGCGCTGGCGGCGCTCCTTCGGGTCGTCCGTCGTGTGGGTCAGGTCGCCCGTGAAGATGATGAAGTCGGGTTGCACCTCCAGCGCATTCACGGTGGCGACGGCCTTGCGGAAGGTATTGAGGGCGTCGGGATTGGCGGCGCCGCTGAAACCCCAGTGCACGTCGGACAGCTGGACGAAATAGAAATCGTCGTAGGGGGCGGCCGTCTTGCCGGCCGCTGCCGCCTGCGCATGTCCATACAGTCCGGACATGAATACGGCGCCGCCGCCGATGGCGGTCAGTTTCATGAAACTTCTGCGGTCCATCATGATATCTCTCCTCGTTTCAGTGGATGCCGGTTGGCAAAACAAGCGCTATCTGGCGGCCGTGGCCGGGCTGGCCCGCCCGGCTTCCTGCTGCAAATACGCGATCAGGTCGGCGCGGTCCTGCGCAGACGGCACCATATAGCCCATCTTCTGGCCGGGAATCAGCTTTTCCGGATTCGTCAGCCATTGATCCAGCGTTTTCTCGCCCCACACGACGCCGGACGCCTTCACGGCCGGCGAATAGCTGTAGCCGGCGGCGCTACCGGCTTTCCTGCCAAACACGCCTTTGTGCGCGGGACCGACGCCGTTGTAGTCGATCGAGTGGCAGGACATGCACATGGTTTTGTAGAGCACCTGGCCGCGCATGGCGTCGCCGGCGTTGGCCGCGCCGCCGGCTGCCATCAGCATGGCTGCGGCCAGGCCAGCGATGAAGTATGCGTATGTCATGGCGAAGTCCCTTCCATTTGCAGATATCTGGCATGCACCCGATGCAATCGGGGCCTGCAGATGCTATAACTCCGAAGGCGGTGAAAATATTCCCGTCCATGCCCGTTTATTTTTGTCCCTGCAGCGGGAATAAACGGCAGGCAAAGCGAGTCTTATGCAATGAGACGGTCGACAGGCGGATGGGTGTTGATTTGAATGACATCGATAAAACCAGGTTGTTTGAAAAAATTGCCATGCCTCATCTGGATTCCGCCTACAACCTGGCGCGATGGCTCACGCGCAATGATCAGGATGCCCAGGACCTGGTGCAGACGGCATTCCTGCGCGCCTGCCGCTTCATGGACGGCTACCATGGTGATGGCGGCGGCGCGCGCGCCTGGCTGCTGACGATCGTGCGCAATACCTATTACACGTCGCTGCGCGACAGCCGCCCGCAACACGATGACATCGGCTTCGACGAGGAAATTCACGGGCGCGATGGGGATGGCTGCGGCATGGTGCCGGATGCTGCCGGCGGCAACCCGGAAGACATATTGGCCAGGGCCGACGTGAAGCAGGCGATCAACCATGCCCTGGAAGCACTGCCGCGGCCTTACCGGGAAGTGCTGGTGCTGAAGGAGATCGACGATTTGTCCTACAAGGAGATCGCGGACATCGTCGGCATCCCGATCGGCACGGTGATGTCGCGCCTGGCGCGAGGGCGCAAGCTGCTGTTGATATACCTGAAACAACATACCGATGAGAAATGAAATGGAGTGCACCGAATCACAGAGCAAGATGTCCGCCTTTGCCGATGGCGAACTCGACGCATTGGCGGCGCGGCAATTGACGCAGCATCTGGCCCATTGCCCGGACTGCGCGAGGGCGTACGAACAGCTGCTGGCCTTGCGCGCGGCGGTGAGCCAGCATGGCGTGCGCCATGCGGCGCCAGCTGCCCTGCAGCAACGCTTGCGCCAGGCGCTGCAGGAAGAGGGAAAGACGGCCAAGGAGAAGCCCCGGGGCTGGAAATGGGCGCAACTGCCGTGGACATGGATCAATCTTGGCGTGGCCGGCGTCAGCACGGCCGCGTTCGCCGTCACGCTGGCACTGTATCTGTCCGTGCCATCGGACGCTGAACGGCTGGACCAGGAGATCGTGGCCAGCCATTTCCGTTCGCTGATGCCCGATCACCTGGCCGACGTGGCCTCGTCCGACCAGCACACGGTCAAGCCATGGTTCAGCGGCAAGCTCGATTTTTCACCGCCCGTGGTTGACCTGGCGCAAGCTGGCTTTCCCTTGGTCGGCGGGCGCCTCGACTACATCAGGCAGCGTCCCGTCGCCGCGCTCGCGTATCGCCGGCATCAGCATGTGCTGAACCTGTATGTCTGGCCCGACCAGGCGCAGCGCGATGCGCCGCCGCGCCTGACCGTCAGGCAGGGCTATCACTTGATACGCTGGAGCCGCTCCGGCATGGAATACCGGCTCATCTCCGACCTCAATGTACCTGAACTGATGGACTTCGAGCGCCGGCTCGCGGCGCAGATCGACAAGGAAGCGCTGCCGTAAAGCGTCGTGCTGCGCGTGTTACTTGAGCAGCGGCGCCACCTTGTCGCGCAAGACCGTCCATTGGGCGTCCAGCACGGCCTGGTTGGGGTCGTGCCCGGCCCGTTTCACCAGGGTAAAACTCTTGACGGGCGCCGTGATGCTGTCGAAATACGTGCGCGCGATGGCGGGCGAGGTCAGCAAGTCCGCTTCGCCCATGATAAGGAACACGGGCAAATCGAAACGCGTGCCCAGCGCCGGCAGGTTCACGCCTGAGAACATGCCGTCGCCGCGCATGCCGATGAACTGGATGTACGAGTAGTCATCGGCCGCCTCGGCATCGGCCAGCGCTTGTGGCGTGGCGTAGAACGGCGCCGGCTGCCACCAGTGTTTTGGCGGCGCATCCGTTGCCAATGCTTCATATTTACGGTCGAAGCGGCGCAGGATGCCGAAGTTGCGGGGATCGCGCCAGGGCGGCGGACCCAGCGCCGCCAGCTTGTCCACCGTGGGTGCATCGTTCGCCGCTTGCGCCAGCGCAAGCACTTGCCGGTACATGCCGGCCTCGTTGTCGCGCGCATTGACCACCTGCGCCGTGCCGATATACGCGTGGAACAGGTCGGGGCGCGCCTTGGCCATGTGCACGCCCAGGATCGAACCCCAGGAACTGCCCATTAAAATGACTTTGTCCTTACCCAGGTGCTGCCGCAGATAGGCCGCCACGGCAATGCCGTCATCGCGCATCTGTTCCACCGTCAAGGCGATATCTTCCGTCGAGCGCTGTTTTGCATACGTCATGCCCGCGCCGCGCTGGTCCCACTGCACCAGGGTGTAATTCTGTTGCCAGCCGGCATAGATGGCATCGGCAAACGGACTCAAGGCATTGCCGGGACCGCCATGGATAAACAGGATCACGGGATTGCCGCAGGCGGCGCCCGTGACGGTGATCCATTGCTCGATGCCATTGATGGACACGTAGCCCTGTTCGCGCACGGCTTGCGCGGGCGAGGCGCAGATGGACGGCGAGGCGGGCGCCGCCGCCTGCGCCGTGCCGCAACAAGTTAACAGCAGCAATGCCAGGCCTGTGGTGCGCATATCGTCCTCTTCTCTATTGTGCGTGGAAACTACAGCGTGCAATCCTGCGCCGGCTTGCCGGTAATAAAGCGGGTGCTGGCCTGTTCAAAGCAGGCAGGTGCCGTCCACAGGATGAAATGCGGGGCATTCTGCACGGTGGACAGGGCCACCTTGCCCGCCTTGCTCTGCACCAAAGCCTGCACTTGCGCCTGCGCGCCAGCGTACGGCGTCTTCGGGTCCAGGGTTCCCTGCAGCACCAGGGTCGGCGGTACTTTTGCCGGCAAGGCGCCGAAATAGGCGTCGCGCGGGTAGGTGGGCAAGCCGCCGCCCAGCAGGATGCGGGGCAGGGGACTGGTCAACAGCAAGTCCGCCTCTTCGCGGTCGAGGTCGGCGGCCGTCCAGCCGGGGCGCAAGGAAGGCTGCAGATTGTTTTCCGAATTGCTGATGATGCTGACCAGCGGAATCGACAGCGGCGACTGGGGATAGCTGCCCAGGCTGGCCGCCGCCTCCGCCAACGTGGCGCGCACGGCAGCCAGTTCCGCCTCGCCGCCCCGGTCCAGGTCGTGAAGCAGATACGGGATGCGGGCCCGGGCGGCCGGCACGTCGAGCATGCCGCCCAGGAAGTGCTTCAGGTTCTTGCCGGGAATCTTCGCCAGCAGGGCAGGATCGGCTTGCGCCTTGTCCAGCACGCGCCGGTACAAGCTGGCAGCCGGCTCGCCCAATGCCGCATGGCAAGCCGCATCCGCGTCGCAGCGGGCCAGCACCTGCATGCCGACCTGGTTGACCACGTGCGAGCGCTGGCTCAAGTCCCAGCGTGCATCCGTTTGCGGCGGCACCAAGGAGTCGAAAATCACGCCCTTGACGGGCAGCGGCCCCAGCTGCAAGGTGCGCAAGACCAGCTGCGTGCCGTACGACACACTGTATACATACACGGGCGGCTGCTTGCGCTTGCTCTTGCCCCGTTCGCCCTCGATCAGCGCCTTCAAGTCGCGCGCGGCCGTGGTGATGGAAAACTGGTCCGCGTATTCCGGCATCAAGTTGATGCCCTTGAAGCAGCTGGCCCATTCCGCGCCGGCCAGGGCGCGGCCGCCGGGGCTTTGTTCGGACTCTTCCACCTTGCACAGGCGCGAGGAATGCCCCGTGCCCCGATGGTCGGGGATCAGGAATTCAAAGCCGGGAAAGCTGCGGCGCAAGGCAGGCAGCAGGCTGTAGAACGAAGCGCCCGATTCGCCGGGGCCGCCCGCCACCAGCCACAGCGTGCCCTTGGCGGACTTGCCGGCAGGCACATCGGCGGCAAACTTGCGCACGAAGACGTGCATGGCATCCGCGTCGCCGACGGCGCGTCCCTGGGCATCGTAGTTGCCGGGCACGTTCAAGCCCGAGCACAGGCTGCCGGGGGCGGCCGTATCGGAGCAGGGCGTGAAAAACATCGGTTCGGCGTGCAGGGAGGTGCCAGCCAGCAGAGCGGCCAGCAGGGTCAAACGGGGCAGCAAGGTCATCGGCTACTTTGGCGAAGGTGGAGATCAGCCGCCAAAGTAGCGTTTTTTACAGCAATTGTCCAGATGGAAATATTTCTGCGGAGGACTATGCTTGCTTGTTATTGCGCAGCAAGCGCAAGCCGTTCGCCACCACCAGCAGGCTGGCGCCCACATCGGCGAACACGGCCATCCACAAAGTCGCCATGCCGGCCAGGGCCAGGCCAAAGAAGACGGCCTTGATGCCGATGGCAAAGCTGATGTTTTGCACGAGGATGCTGCGCGTGCGCTGGCTCAGGCTGATGAATTCGGGCAATTTCCCCAGTTCATCGTCCATCAGGGCCACGTCCGCCGTTTCGATGGCCGTGTCGCTGCCGGCCGCGCCCATGGCAAAGCCGATGTCGGCTTGCGCCAGGGCGGGTGCGTCGTTGACGCCGTCGCCCAGCATGGCCACCACGCCAAACTGCTGCTGCAAGGCCTTGATTTCATCGAGCTTATTTTCCGGCAGCAATTCCGCCTTGACCAGGCTCACGCCCACCTCGGCCGCGATGCGCTGCGCCGTCAGCAGATTGTCGCCCGTCAGCATCACGGTGGTCACGCCCAGCGCATTCAGGCGGGCAATGGCGGAGGCCGCCGTCGGGCGCAGCACGTCGGCCACGGCGATCACGCCCAGCGCACCGGCCGGGGTGGCCAGCACCATGGCCGTGTAGGCTTGCTGTTCCAGCCGCGCCAGGATGGCTTGCAGTGCCGGCGTCAGCACGTTCAACTCCGTCATCAGGCGCGCATTGCCCAGATAATAGGTCTGGCCGTCGATGCTGCCGCGTACGCCGCGTCCATGCAGCGCGGCAAACTGGCTGACGGGCAAGTGACTGCCGGCGGGCGGTCCCGCCTTGACGATGGCGGCGGCCAGCGGGTGGGCGGAATTGGCATCCAGGCTGGCGGCCAGCAGCAGGATGGCGTCGCGGTCGCTGCCTTCCAGGGCCACCACGTCCGTGACGGCCGGTTTGCCCATGGTCAAGGTGCCCGTCTTGTCGACGGCGATAGCCTTGATGCGATAGCCCGTTTCCAGGAATTGCCCGCCTTTCACTAAAATACCGCGCCGCGCGGCCGCCGTCAGGCCGCTGACGACCGTCACCGGCGTGGAAATGACGAGCGCGCACGGACAGGCGATCACCAGCATGACCAGCGCTTTATACACCCAGGCCATGAAGGGCTGGCCCAGCAGCAAGGGCGGCAGCACGGCCACGAGGATGGCGAAGACGACGACGGCCGGCGTGTAGTAGCGGGCAAAATTGTCGACAAAGCGCTGCGTGGGTGCCTGTTTTCCCTGGGTTTCCTCGATCACCTTGACGATCTTGGCCAGCGTGCTGTTGCCGCTGTTGGCCGTCACGGCGACGTCGAGCAAGCCCCGTTCATTGATGGTGCCCGCATACACGACGTCGCCCACGGTCTTGTCCACCGGCATGCTTTCACCGGTGATCGGTGCCTGGTTGACGGACGACTCGCCACTGGCCACCACGCCGTCGAGGGCGATGCGCTCGCCCGGTTTCACGCGCATCACCGTGCCGATGGCCACCGTGGCCACGCTGACCTGGTTCCAGGCGCCGCTGGCGTCGGCAACGGTCGCCGTGTCGGGCGCCAGCTGCATCAGGCTGTGCACGGCATTGCGCGCGCGGTTCAGCGACAAGCCCTCGATCAGCTCGGCGATGGCGAACAGGAAGATGACCATGGCCGCTTCCGGCCACTGGCCGATGGCGATGGCGCCAAACACTGCCAGGCTCATCAGGAAATTGATGTTCAAGGTGAACGTCTTCAGGGCAATCCAGCCCTTTTTCAGGGTCGGCCAGCCGCCCGTGGCGATCGACAGCAGGGCCAGGGCGATGACGAGGGGCGAACTGTCTGCGTGCGTGGTCCACGCCAGCGCTTCGGCGCCCGCTGCGGCCAGGCCGGAAACGACCAGCAAACCCTTTTGCAGGCCGGACAGATTGCCTTCGTCCGGGTCGCGCGCGACGGCAGCGTCCGCTTCCATGGGGATCGCCTGCATGCCGATGCCGTGCAGGGCCGCTTCCACCGTCGCCAGTGTAGGCAGGATATGGTGCACGTCGAGCACGCGGTTCATCAGGTTGAAATCGAGGCCCACGACGCCCGCCATATTGGCCAGCTTGTTGCGGATCAGCCGTTCTTCCGTGGGGCAATCCATGTTGGCGATGCGGTACTTGGCCGTGCTCGCGCCAGCGATGGGGGCGCTGGGCAGGGCTGGCGCGGACGGGGCTGCTGGCGTGGACGAGCACGCATGCTGGCTGGCGCAGCAGCTGGCGACCTTGGGGGCATGCTCATGGTCATGCTTGTGCTCGTGGTCGTGCGTGTGATTATGGCTATCGTGCGGCATCGCATTCGTCCTTCCGGTTTCGTGTATGCTTGCATTAGAAACCCTGTAGCCGCTACAGGGTCAAGCGGAATTTGCACGAAAGAATGAAAAGGGGATGCCATGCGTATCGGAGAACTGGCCAAACGGACAGATTGTGACGTGGAAACCGTGCGTTACTATGAAAAGGCGGGCTTGCTGCAGGAGCCGGGCCGCAACAGCGCCGGCTACCGCGAATACCGCGAAGAACATCAGGAACGGCTGCAATTCATCCGCCATTGCCGTTCCTTGCAGATCGGCTTGACCGATATCCGCGCCTTGCTGGAATTTAAGAACAATCCGGCCGAAGGCTGCCAGAGCGTCAATGAATTGCTCGACCACCATATCCTGCGCATCGCCGAGCAGATGGCGAATTTGCAAACCCTGCAGCAGCAGCTGGTGACCCTGCGCCACCAGTGCGACCAGCCGCAGCCGTCGCAAGACTGCGCCATCCTGCAAAACCTGTCCGAGGCTGCCAGCGGCCACGACTGCGCCTGCCACACAGAACTCCCACAATCCCATTGATTCATGCTGAAACTGTTACCGGTAAGAACTTTATTCACCTTGTCCCTGCTGTCGCCGCTGAGCCATGCGGCAGATGTTCCTGCCACCGCCGGCCACTACCTGACCCTGTACGCCGTGCCCGGCGTGCCGCAAGACGATGACCCGTATACCTGGAGCACGGCGGACGGCAAGCAGCTGACAAAAGGCGTGACCAAGACGGACGGCCGCGCCTATCTCAAGGCAGAAGAGGGCGAAGAGACGTATGTCCTGGAAACGGTCAGCATGCGCTGGACGTTCACGGTGCCGGCTCGCTGCTGGCAGGAAGCGCCTGCCGCCTTCCAGTCATGCCTGAAACTCAAGCAAAGCGGCAGCCAATACGATATCAGACAGGATGCGGAAAAACTGGCCAGAGAGAAAGATCAACAGGCCAAGGCGGTAGCCTACGAGCTGGCGGTGCGGGCCAACGACGATGCACTGGCCTGGCTGGGCAAATTGCCGCCGCAGTGGTCCATGCAGGAACACGCCAGGCGCCTGCTGGCCATCGGCGACAAGATCGAGCGGCATATCGCCAGCGGCTTGCGGCAAGGCGGCCCCGATGCGCGCCAGTTCGTCTGCAAGGCGCCCACGGCCTACGGCGCATTGCCGCAGCAGCAAGCCGTGCTGGCCTATCAGCTGCAGCCGCGGCCCGTGCCGCACGCCGGTGCCGTCTGGGACCAGCTGCTTGCGGCTGCCGCCCAGGGCAACTGGATGGCGCGCCTGGAAGTGTATGAGGCGCTGGCGGAGCGCAAGGTGAGCGAACTGAGCTATGTGGAGCAGGCGCGCCTGGTGCAATTGATGCAATGGCTGCAGCAACACGAAATCGCCGGCCTGTACAGCTTTTTCAGTGCCCGTACCCTTGGCGATGGTGCCACGCAAGACCGCGTGGCGCGCCTGGCCGCCATGCAGGGCAGCGTTGCCGACCAGAGCGTCGTCGGGACGCTGCTGCAGGACGAGGACGATCCGGCACTGGTGGCGGCAGGCAAGCGTATGCTCGACTGCGCGGCAGCGGCCATGCAGCCGCCGCACTAAGGCGGCAACAGCGGCGGGCCACCCGGGCGGAAGGCTTCGACTCCCCCTGAAATCCGCGCCGCGCTACCAGTCGGACGGGTCTTCCGCCGCCGCCCTGGCCAGGTCGTCGGCCCAATCCTGCCGGGCCAGGCGGTAGATATCGGCAAAGAAGGCGCGCGGGTCGGCCATGTCATCCCACAGGGCGGGCAGGGCGTAGGTGCTGTCGGGGTCATGCTCGAGGATGGCCTGGAAATCGTAGGCGGGGTCTTGCAGCGCCTGCGCCAGCACGGCCACCAGCGCATGGCGGTGGCGGTAGCTCAGTTCCTTGTATTGCGAGGTGATGTCGCGCCGTATCAGCGCCGCGCGCTGGAGCGGGTCGTTCATGTCCCAGGTGTCCAGTTCCACGCCCAGGGTTTCTTCACGGTCATATACGTCGAAGGGGCCGAGGAAGTGGTACAGCGTCGGTTCATACGGCAGGTCGCCCCAGGGGCCGCGCAGTCCATTTTGTTTTTGCACAATTGCTCCCCGTTCACGCGCATTCTGGCAGAGTCCAGCCTTCGTCGCCCATGTCCGTCGGGTAGATGGCGCGGGTCTGGTTCTGGCCCCAGCGCGCATGGTCGAGAATGCCGTCTTCATGCATGTCCAGCACCCATTCCGTGCTTTCCAGCAAGGTGCCATCCTTGTGGTAGACGCGGAAGAAGCTGGACGTGCTGAGGGCGCGCACGATGTTCTGCGGCACGCCGTCGCCGTAGTGGGGCACATAGGTCTTGATCACGCACGTGCGCTGGTCGTTCCACTGCTGGGCATATACGCTGGCATTGCGCGCCGCGCTGACTTTGATGAACAGCCAGGCTGCCAGCAGGAGGGCGAACAGGAGGGCGGCGGCGATCAGGCCGGTTTTCTTGAGTAGCTGCATGAGGTCATGGCATGGCCAAAAACGGAGTTGCCGCATTGTATGTCAAGAGCGGAAATACTTGCTGTACGGCACGTGCGGCAAGTATTCCCCGCGTAGCTGTCTATTTCGGCAATGCCGCCTGCAGGGTGTTGGCCATCTCCAGGTGATGTTGCAGCGCTGGCAAGGTCTTCGCGGCAAAAGCCTTGATGTCGGGATCGCTCGCCTTCTGGCTGGCGTCCGTGAACAGTTTCACCGCATCCTTGTGTGCCGCCACGCCGATGCTGGCCGCGTATTCCGCATCGAATTGCTTGCCTTCCAGGCGGCTCAGCTTGTCGATCTGCGCCTGGTGCTTCTTGCCGGGCTGGTCGCTGACCTCGATGTGCTTGCTGCTGGCCAGCTGTTTCAGTTCATCGGCCACTTTCGTATGATCGGTGACCATGGCATCGGCGAATTTCTTCACTTCCGCATTGCTGCTCTTGCTTTGCGCGACTTTGCTAGCGGCAATTTCCGTGCTGCCCGCGTCGGCGGCCTTGCTGAGGAATTGCTTGTCGTACGCGCCCGGCGCCGCAGCGGCGATGCTGTTGATGGCGATACCGCTCAATAAGGCAACGGCGGCGCCGATGGCCACGCTTTTGAAGGACGGGGTACGGGAGCTGGTGGTCGGGATAGGCATGGGGACTCCTTTCGGTTGTGGTTTTTTCTGCAAGCTGATGACAATGTTAAGCCGTCAACCCACGCACACCCATAGGACATTTTCGAAGCTGTTAGTAGGACTAGTCCTGTTCGCTAGCGCACAATTCGACTTGTTTCAGGGCAAATAGGGCGCTGATGCCCGCATCGCGGCGCCAGGCGGGCATGCCAATATCGAGCCATTCCGCCATCGCGTCCAGGTGCGATGGCTCCGACACGCAGTGTTCGAGTTCGTCGAGCACCGAATCGCGGTCGATATACAGGCTGTCCAGCCAGGCGTCGAACGAGGGCGCCAGTTCCATCAGGCCGTGGGCGCGCTTGCCCGTCCAGTCCGGCAACTCCTGCACATAGGCCAGCACGCGGCCGCCGCCTTCGTCCGTCAAGTCCAGGTAGAGCATGGAATTGCCACCATCGCGGGCGAAGGGCAGGATTTTCACGGGCATGCCCGCATGCTCGCGCGCGGCGCGGATTTCGCCCACCAAAGTTTCATCGCAGAAATCGCCTTCGTCGGCGCTGAAGAAGGTATTGAAGCCCATTTTTTCCACGCCGCCATTGCCGTCCGGCACATCGGTGGTGTAGTCGAACCAGGCGCCGTTGGCCACTTGCAGGAAAGCCAGGAAAGCGGGCGGCAGCGGCGCTTCCAGCAAGGCTTCGATGGCGGCGATCTGCTGCGCCGTGGGGGCAGGCTTGGCACCCTCGAGCGCCAGGTGGCGGTATTGCGTGTAATAAGTCATTGATTATCCTTGTAGTTTCTTGCGACCGCCACGCCGTCCTCGCAACCCGTCTCCACCTTGGCCAGCGCATCGACGAGTCCGGCGCGCAGCACGGCCATCGAGCGGGCCTTGTCGTCGATCTGCGCGATTTTCGTTTCCAGCATGGCCCGCTTGGTTTGCGCATCGAGCGCATTTTCCTGCCAGACGGCAATGACCTCGGCGATTTCCTTCAGGGTAAAACCCAGCGCCTTGGCGTGGCCGATCAGCTCGATCCGGCGCAAGGCCTGCGCCGAATATTCCTTGTAGTTATTCGTCAAACCCGGCTGCGGCGCTTCGTCCAGCAGCCCTTGGCGCTCGTAAAAGCGCACCGTGTCCTTGCTGACGCCCGTCAGGCGGGTGATTTCTCCGATACGCATCGATTCCCCTTGACCGTGGACTAAAGACCGCAGTTTACAGTAGAAACACTTTCAACTACGACACTTTTGCCATGACCGCCTTCAACTACACCAACCAGACCGTGCTGATCACGGGCGCCTCGTCCGGCATCGGCCGCGTCTTTGCGGAAACCCTGGCTGCGCGCGGCGCCCATTTGCTGCTGCTGGCCCGTTCCGGCGCCGTGCTCGACAGCCTGGCCAAGGAACTTTCCCAGCGCCACGGTATCCGCGCCCATGCGCTGGTGGCCGACCTGGGCCTGCCTGGCGCCGCCAAGGAAGCTTATGCACGGGCTTGCGCGCTGGGCATGCCGCCCGACGTGCTGATCAATAATGCGGGTTTCGCCACGCATGGCCGCTTTGAAAGCATCGATCTTGCACGGCAAGTTGGCGAAGTCACCGTCAATTGCACGGCCCTGATGGAACTGACGCACTGCGCCTTGCCGCACATGCTGGCGCAGGGGCGGGGCGCCATCATCAACGTGGCGTCCACGGCGGCCTTGCAGCCCGATCCCTACATGGCGGTCTACGGCGCCAGCAAGGCTTTCGTGCTGTCGTTCTCGGAAGCGCTGTGGGCGGAAAACCGCAGCCGCGGCGTGCGCGTGCTGGGCCTGTGCCCGGGCGCCACGGACACGGCTTTCTTCGACGTCGTGGCCGCGCCCGAAGCGGCCGTGGGCAAGCGCATGGCGCCGCAAGCGGTGGTCGATGAAGCGCTGCGTGCGCTGGACCGTGGCCGCAGCAGCCACGTGGCGGGCCGGCCCAACCGGCTGCTGGCCTGGTTGCCGCGCCTGCTGCCGCGCCAGACCGTGCTGGGCATCGTGGAAGGCATGCTCAAGCCGAAGGCGGCCTAGGCATCAAAAGATCATGGTGGCGAACATGGCCAGCACGGCCGTCGCCATGACGATGGTCGACAGCCAGCCCAGCGCCCGCAGGCGGCGCGAAATGGTCAAGGTGCCCATGATGGCGGGGCGCGAGGCCATCACCATCATCAGGGCCATGATCGGTACGGAAATGACGCCGTTGATGACAGCGCTCCAGTACAGGGCCTTGATGGGGTCGAGCGGCGTGAAGCACAGGGCGGCGCCGATCACGGTGGCCGTGACGATGATGCCATAGAACTTCTTGGCGGCCCGGGGCGCCAGTTCCAGGCTGTTTTTCCAGTGAAAGGCGCCGGCCATGGCGTAGGCGGCCGAGCCGGCCAGCACGGGAATGGCCAGCAAGCCCGTGCCGATGATGCCCAGGCTGAACAGCGCGAAGGCGAAGTCGCCCGCGATGGGGCGCAGGGCGGAAGCGGCCTGGGCGGACGTATCGATGTGCGTGATGCCTTGCGCGCCCAAGGTCGCGGCCGTCGTCAGCATGATGAAGAAGGCCACCAGGTTGGAAAAGCCCATGCCGATGGCCGTGTCCATCTTGATGCGCTGGAATTGTCGTGGCGCCTGTTCCGGCGCACGGCGCAAGGCTTGCGCGCTGGCATCGGCCTGCATGTCTTCCACTTCCTGCGAGGCTTGCCAAAAGAATAAATAGGGGCTGATCGTGGTGCCGAACACGGCCACGATCATGGTCACCGAGGCGGCCGACCAGGCGAACTGCGGCCAGACCGTGCGCAGCGCCACTTCGCCCCAGGGAATATGCACGGTCAGCACGGTGGCCACGTAGGCCAGCAAGCCCAGGGTCAGCCATTTCAGGATGCGCACGTACTGTTGATAGGGAATAAAGACTTGCAGCAGCAGCGACAGCAGGCCGAAGCCCACGGCGTACAAATGGGTGGGGCCGCCGATGATCAGGGTCAGGGCGTCGCCCATGGCGGCCACGTCGGCGGCGATATTGATGACATTGGCCAGCAGCAGCAAGCCGACGATGGCGTACAGCAAGGATTTCGGATAGTGGCGGCGGATATTCGTCGCCAGCCCATGGCCGCTGACCCGGCCGATCTTGGCGCTGATGACCTGGATACCTAGCATCAGGGGAAACGTCAGGCACACGGTCCACAGCATGCCGAAACCGAACTGGGCGCCCGCCTGCGAATACGTGGCGATGCCGCTGGGGTCGTCATCGGCCGCGCCCGTGATCAGGCCGGGCCCCAGCTTGCCCAGCCAGGTGTCGGACGGGTCCGCGTGGCCGCTGTCGGTCTGCATGCATCGCTCCTGTGTGGTGGAGCGAGCAGCGTATCACAGGCGGGCGTCGCCAAGAAGGGCCGCCCCCTGGAAACGCGCGCCTCAGTAGCGCGCATCCTTGGGCTTGCCGCCCTTGGGCCAATCCTTGACCTTGTCGGGGAAGTCCGGGCGCGGCATGTGGGTGAAATACTCGGCGACGTCGACGGCGTCCTGGTCGGACAGGTTGCCCTGGCCCAGCGGGAATTTCTGGCCGTGGCCCATTACCATATTCGCCTTGACGAAGCCGGCCGCCGTGTAGGTGCGGGCCATGCCGGCGCCGATATTGAACGAACGGTCGCCCCACAGCGGCGGGAAGGCGACGACGCCATTGGCGCCCTTGATGCCTTCGCCATTCGCGCCATGGCAAACGGCGCATTGCTCGGCATACACTTTTTTGCCATGCACGGGATCGGGCAGCAGAGCACGGTCTATCTTCGCCACGCCGCGTCCCGCCACCTTGTCGCCCGCCTGCGTGGCGCCCTTCATCCAGTCGATGTAGGCGACCATCGCTTGCAGGTCGGGGCCGTCCACGGGCAGCGGCTTGCCATGCATGGAGCGGCGGAAGCAGCCGTTGATGCGCTCGCCCAGGCTGATGACCTTGCCGGCGCGCGGTGCTTCCGACGGGAAGAAGGCGGAAATGCCGAGGAAGGGCGAACCGCCGGCCACGGTGCCGCCATTCAGGTGGCAGCTGCTGCAATTGAGGTCGTTGCCCACGTTTTGCGGCAGGCGGGCGCGCGTTTCCGTCATCAGCTGCATGCCGTGGATCAACTGGCCGGCATTCGGATCGGCCGTCAGGGCGGCGAAGCGGGGCGTGACGAAGCCGCCCGCGTCCGGCGCCTTGAGCTTGAGCTCCTTGCGCACTGTGGCGATCTGCGCAGGCGTGACGGGCGCGCCCTGGTTGCCCCACTTGCCGCGCACAAAGGTGAGGATTTCCGCCAGTTCCGTGTCCGACAGGCGGTCATACGCGGGCATGCCGAACGAGCGGGGCGAGTGCTGCGTGACGGCCGACTGCCAGCCCGTCAGCGCGATATGGATGACGGTGGTGGCGTCCTTCGACTGCACCGAGTCGTTTTGCGCCAGCGGCGGGAAAATGTTGTCCACGCCACGACCGTCGCGGCGGTGGCAGGTGGCGCAGAACTGCAGGTAGCCCAGGCCGCCGCGCGTGTTGTACAGCGCATCGTTGCTGGCCGCTACGAGGGGCGCCGTTTTCTTCGGCGGCGCGGCCGCGCCATCCTTGGCGGGCAAGCCGTGCAGGTAGTGCGCCAGCGCGTTGAGGTCGGCATCCGTGAAGTATTGCGTGCTGTGCGTGATGACTTCCGTCATGCTGCCGGCCGCCGTGCCGAAACTGTTGCGGCCCGTTTTCAGCAATTGCACGATGTCGCCCGGCGTCCACAGATTGCGCAGGTTCACCGCATGCCAGCCGTCGAAGGTAAAACCGGACAGGTAGTGCTTGCCGCTGCCGCCGTCCTGGCCCATGGTTTTTTCCTGGAAAGCCACGCCGCGCGGCGTATGGCAGGAGCCGCAATGGCCCAGCCCTTGGGCCAGGTAGCTGCCCCGGTTCCACTGGGCCGACTTGGCACTGTCGGGCTTGAACGGCGCGTCGTCGAGGAAGACGGCATTCCACAAGGACAGGCCCCAGCGCATGCTGAACGGCCATTTCATGTCCGTTTCGCGGTTTTGCTGCGCCACGGGCGCCACGCCCCGCTGCAGGTAGGCGTACAGCGCCTGCATGTCGCCGGGCGTGATCTTCGCGTAGGAAGGGTAGGGCATGGCCGGGTACAGATTGTGGCCGTCCGCCGCCACGCCCTTGCGCATGGCGCGGTCGAACTGGGCAAACGTGTAGGCACCCAGGCCCGTCTTGGCGTCGGGCGTGATATTCGTGCTGTAGATGGTGCCGAACGGCGTTTTCAGTTCCAGGCCACCGGCCATGGCGGCGCCGTTCGGGCTGGTGTGGCAAGCCACGCAGTCGCCCAGGCGGGCGACATATTCGCCGCGCTTGATCAGCTCGGCCGACGCCGTGGGCATGTTGGCGGGCGCGGCACTGGCGCCTGTGCAGAAGGCCAGCATGCCCAGGAGCATTGCCGCCAGCCAGGTCGTTATCGAAAAGGAAAATGCGGGAGGACGGCGCGAACCGCAGTGCAGGATGGAAATGGCGTTCATGGGTGACCCTTTATTATTACGGGCCAGCTTACGCATTCGTCACCACGGCGAACATTGGGAATTTCTTTCGAACAACTAGGTAATCTTCCCTAGTGTTTTACACTGGAAAATCGTGTAGGGGCGCCTGCAAGCTGGCCAGGATGCGCTCGCGCAGCCAGCGGTGGCCCGGGTCCAGGTGCATGCGCTCGTGCCAGACCATGGCCATCTCGTAATCGGGCAGGGTCACGGGCGGCTCCCACGTGCGCAGGGCGCCCAGCGCGTTTTTCAGCAGGCGCGACGGCAGCAGGGCCACCATGTCGGACTCTGCCAGCAGGGGCGGGACGATCAGAAAGTGCGGCACGGACAGCACCACCTTGCGCGTCCGGCCCAGCAGCTCCAGCGCCGTATCGACGTTGCTGCGGAAACCGCCGCCATTGGGCGAGACGACGATGAATTCCAGCGCGCAGAATTGATCGAGGCCGGGCGGCGATTGCAGCAGCGGATGGCCGCGCCGGCCCGCCAGCACGTAATGCTCGGTGAACAGGGTGCGGTGGCGCAAGCCCGGCGGCGCCTCTTCCTGTGCCAGGAAACCGAGGTCGACCTGGCCGCTTTCCAGGTCGTGCGCCATGCGCGCCGGCACGGCTTCAAACACGGCGATGCGCGACAGGGGCGCCTGTACGCGCAGGGCGGGCAACATGGGCAGCAGGATCGCATATTCGGTGGCGTCGGCCGCCGCCAAATTCCAGCGCACCTCGGCCGTGCCCGGATCGAAGGCCGATTCCGGCTGCAAGACCTGTTCCAGCTGGGCCAGCACGGCTTGCAACGGTGCCAGCAGGGCCAGCGCCCGCGCCGTGGGCAGCATGCCACGCGGACCAGGCAGCAGCAGCGGATCGTCGAAGGCCGCGCGCAGCTTGCCCAGCTGCACGCTGACGGAAGGCTGGCTCAGGTGCAGCCGCGCGGCCGCCCGCGTGACGTTGCGTTCGATCAAGAGTGCGTTGAGGGTCAACAGCAAATTCAAATCCAGCTTACGCAAATTGTCCATGGCTATACCTAGTATAGTAACTATTCATTTCCACTATGATAGCGCAAGCCCTACAGTTGTTCCTGTGACTTTCACTCTTCACCTTTTACAGGAACTAACTGATGCAACTCCATGAATATACAAGCTTTGATGGCCTGGGACTGGCCCAGCTGCTGCGCCAGGGCGACGTTTCCGCCGCCGAATTGCACGACGCCGCCCGGCGCGCCTGTGCCGCCGTCAATCCGCAACTCAATGCCGTCGTCGAGCTGTGGCCGGCCGATGCGACGCCAATCGACGGCGTTGCACCGTTCGCGGGCGTGCCATTCCTGATCAAGGACGTGGCCGTCACCATGGCAGGCCAACGCAGCGAGTACGGCAGCCGCCTGGGCGCCGGCCATGTCGCGTCCTTTGATTCCCACCTGATGACGCAGTTCCGCAAGGCGGGATTGGCGACCTTCGGCCGCACGAGCACGCCCGAAATGGCCTTTGCCACCACCACGGAACCGGTGCTCTATGGCGCCACGCGCAATCCCTGGAACGTCAGCTTGAGCGCGGGCGGCTCCAGCGGCGGCGCGGCGGCGGCCGTGGCGGCAGGCATCGTGCCGCTGGCCCATGCGACGGACGCGGCCGGTTCCATCCGCGTGCCGGCCGCGTCGACGGGCCTGTTCGGCTTCAAGCCCAGCCGGGGACGGGTGTCGAACGGCCCCGCCATGGATGAAATCTTCAGCGGCCTGGGCGTGCAGCTGGGCGTGAGCCGCACCGTGCGCGACAGCGCCGCCTTGCTCGACTGCGTGCAGGCAATCATGCCGGGCGAACCGTATGTGACGAATCCGCCTGGCCACAGCTGGCTGTCGCAGGTGAGCATGGCGCCGGGCAAGCTGCGCATCGGCGTGCAGCGCATCGCCAGCAATGGCGCCCATCCAGTGCCGGCCGTCGATGCCGCGCTGCAAGGCACCGTGCGCCTGCTGGAAAACCTGGGCCACCACGTGGAGGAAGTGTCGCCCGCGCTGGGCGTATCGTGGCCAGCCTTCGTGCAGGCGAACGCCAGCATCTGGTGCGCCAACCTGGTGCCGTGGATCGATGGCCTGGCGCAGGAAAGCGGGCGGGCCGTGTCGCTCGATACGCTGGAACCGGCGACACTGGCCTGCTACCGGTACGGGCAGACGGTGTCGGCCGTCGATTTCGTCGCCGCCCTCGACGTGCGCAACACCGTCACGCGCCACGCCGGCGCCCTGTTCGGCCAGTACGATGTGCTGCTCACGCCGACCATGCCCGATGTGCCGTGGCCGCTGGGGCGCTACGGGGAGAACGAGGAACAGCTCGATGGGCTGGGCTGGACGGCGCGCCTGTTCGAGCATTCACCGTACACGCCGCTGGCCAACGTGGCCGGTTTGCCAGCCATGTCCGTGCCGCTGGCCATGTCGAATGAAGGGTTGCCGATCGGCATGCAGTTCATGGCCGGCTACGGTCAGGACGGAACCTTGCTGCGCCTGGCCGGGCAACTGGAGCGGGCGGCGCCGTGGGGGCAGCGGCGTCCGCCTGTGTGGGCGGGCAAGGTGTAGCAAGGACTATGGGCGGGTCCGGCAAATGATGCAAGTCACTTCACGGTTTGCCCCCAGTCCTTGTTCTTGGGTGAAAAGTATCAGGTGGGCATCGTAGCCAGCCGCGCCGCGCCCCGGTTTTCCATGCGAAAACGAAATCGTTCCCACAGCCGGTCGTGGAAGGGCAGCACGATCACGTTGCAGATCGGCTCGACCACGGCCAGCAAGCCGCCGAAGGCCATGGAACCCGTGGCCCAGTACATGACGCTGAAAGCCACGCCCATGTGCATGGCCGTCTGGCTCAGTTTTTCGCCAGCCAGGGCGGCAAAGCCCAGGCGGCTGGCCGCATAACGGCGGCGGATCGCGTGCCAGGCTTTCTCGTGCCACGGCAGCAGGGCCACGTTGATGACCGGTTCGATGATTGCGGCCAAGCCACCGAGTGCCAGCGAGCCCGTCAGCAAATAGGCAAGGCCGAAGGCGATCGACATGTGCGTGCAAACCTGGCTGAATGTTTTGATGGCGGTGAACAAGGGAGGCTCCTTTTCTGTTGAATTCGCTTATCCTTGATTTAGATAGTAACGATTCTCATTTACAAAAGGAAGTAAAATATTTCAACTGAATTAATAGATTAAAGCTATTGATACTTTAAAATTCATTATATTTGCAAGAAATCGGGATGAGGCGGCTCGGCACGCTCATTTGCTGCCTATACAACAGACCAGCATGTGCTGGTGTCACTGGAGTACAGCATGCCCACCCTTTTTGATGACGTATTGACCACGCCACAGCCCTGGTCGCAACAAGTGATTGCCGAATGGTGCGATATATTTCCATCGCAGCACGGCGCCAACCTCGAAGACTTCGTCGTGCGCGAATGCCGGCGGCGCGATGTGCGCGTCGACATGCGTACGGTCGTCGGCCAGTCGGGACATTACGCGGGGCAATCCTGGCGCGAGGCGGCGCTGGCGCCGCAGTACAAGCCTGGCAAGATGCGCGGCGTCTTTGAGCAGTATGAACGCCATCCCGACTACTATTTCAATGGCGACGTGGACAACGGCATCATGCTCAGCACCATCGATGGCCAAAACTGGTACACGGATGGCGGCGGGAGTCACCGCACGGTGCTGGCCCGGTTTGCCTGCGACCGCATTGCGCGCCAGACGGGGCGGTATCCGCTGGTCAGCGGCGTGTCGACCTGCCATTACCGGGTCGACATGCAGGCCTGGAACCTGTTTTGCCAGCTCAGCCAGTTAAGCAAGCGCCATGCGGAGGTGATTTTTATACGCGTCACGCGGGAAGAACTGCCACCAACCGCTGTGCCTGGAGGGACAAACATCATGTGGCGGCTGCGCTTCTTTGTGCTGGACCGGCGTTTTCGCGGCATTCCCCGCGCCGAACACATCGACGCGGCCCGGTTTTGCGCCTATGCGCGCCACGTGCTGGCCCATGACGGCAAGCCAAGCTGGCGCGACCGCGTGCTGGACTGGCGGATGAGCGACCCGGAGCGGCTGGTGTTCCAGCCGGGGGCTTGAACACGCCACTAATATATATAGTGTGTAGAAGCGGCAGGCCGGAGGAGGGCAGTCCTCCTCCGGCCTGCCTGGCGCCTTACGGCAAGGTCTTCAGCACATTCTTCGTCGGCACGGAGAAGTTATAGCCGTCGTGGCGGTCCCAGTTGATCGACCATGTCATCACGCCGCGGAAGTCCGGATACGCCTGCAGCGGCTTGATGGTGCCGCAGTTGAGCAGGCGCGTCAGGCAATTCAGGGCGTTGCTGACGTCGGCATTCGTCGTGAAACCGGACCCGGCCGAGCTGCGGCCCGACGGCACGCCGAAGCCTACCTGGTCCGGACGCAGGCCGGCGAAAGTGTTGCCGCCATAGTTAAAACCCTCGATCAGCATGCGCGCCGTGGCCACCAGCTGGTCGGCCGAGCCGGCCTTGATGGCGCCCGTGGCGTACGGCGTGTAGATGTCGCCATTGTTGTAGTACTGCGGGTGCAGCACCGTCAGCTCGCTGCGCAAGGCATTGATGATGGGAATGTAGGCGCCCCAGATGCTGCCGTAGCTCGTGTAGCCCCCTTCCACGTACACCCATTCCGGCGCCATCGACAGGTAAAAGCTGCTGCCGACCTTGGCTTTCAGGTTTTTCACGGCGATCGGCAGGTAGGTCTGGATGGCCGCGCCCTGCGCCACGCCGTTTTCCAGATCCAGGTCGATGCCATCGAAGCCATATTTGGTGATGATGGAGTACAGGCTGTTGGTGAAATTCGTCGCTTCGGCCGTGTTGCCGACGGAAACGGAACCGTTTTGCCCGCCCAGCGACAGGATGACTTTCTTGCCTTTCGCCCGCTTGGCGGCCACGTCGGCGATGAATTGCGCTTCCGTGCCCGCACCCGGATCGATGGTCAGGCTGACATTGCCGCCGCCCGCGTTGTCGCCGAACGAGACGACGATCACGTCCCACTCGTCGCTGACCTGGCTGATCGGATACGTGGCGCCGCTGGGGTTGGTGAAGTTGTGCCAGTAGCCGATCAGCGCGTGCTTCGCCAGGCCTGTCGGCGTAGGCGTTGGGGTTGGGGTTGGGGTAGGAGTCGGCGTAGGTGTTGGGGTGGGTGTTGGCGTTGGGGTAGGAGTCGGTGTCGGCGTCGGCGTACCGCAGTCTCCCACCACCGTCCATGGCTGGCCGCTGCCGGCGCCGCCGCTGCTGGTCGACGGGTTATTGCCTTGCGTCCACCAGTTGGCCGTGTAATTGACGTTGTTGTAACTGGCCTTGCCGCCGCCATTGTAGGCGGTGCCGCTGTTCCATGGCGTGTAGCAGGCGACCGCTTCGGTGGCACCGGCCAGCAGCTGGCTTGCGCCGGCGCTGGAGCCGTCGCCCCCGCCGCAAGCGGCCAACGTCCCGCCGAAAAGGGTAATGATGAGGGTATTCATGACTGTCCGGTTCATTGCATCTCCTTGTGTATTTTTTTCATGGCCGAGCCGGTTGATCACCGTCCGATTTTTCAGAGTGCAAGCATTGCAGGTGGTAGTCAACTGGTTTTATTCTTTGCGCAAGATCACAATACCAGTTGCGGACTTTCCCCTTGAGATGAGCGATGCCGGCCATACCAGTGCCGGTTTTCCGGTGCGCTGGTATGGTGTACGCAAGAGCGTCGGGAGCAGGGCGGGGAAGGGAGGAGGAACCCAACAGCGGTTACGGCGCGGTTTCCTTGCGCAAATCGGCATACGGCACGCGCGACAGGTCCAGCAGCGACAGAAAGCGGCGGCAATGCGCTAAAAGAAGCGCCGGGCGTGGATGCGAATGGGTCATGCGGGTCTCCTGATTGCTTCTCCGATATTGAGACTTCTCATTCAACATAATCGGCAAGCGCCTGATTTCATTGAAATTACATGGGCAGCAATCTACCGCTGGACAAGGCGATGGGCTGGCGCTCATGGAGCGTTTTTGTCTTTTTTTCAAGCGCGCCGTGTTCCTTTCGTCGAAGAAAGCCTGTAACTTCCTGCATGGCAGCGTGCCATGACGAAAGCGATAACGATGAAAAAGATATTGATACTGGGCGCAGGCGGCCAGGTAGCGCAGTGGGTCATCCGCGCCTTCGCGGGCCGTAAAGACTTCGCCTTGACGCTGTTGCTGCGCAATCCCGGCAAGCTGCCAACGCCAATCCCGGCCAACGGCAGCGTGCTGGCCGGTGACGTGCTGGACCAGGCTTTGCTGCGGAAAACGATGCCCGGTCATGACGTGGTCTACGCCAATCTGGTGGGCGACGACATGGAACACCAGGCCAACAGCATCATTGCCGCCATGCGGGCCTCAGGTGTCGAACGCCTGATTTTCGTCCTGTCGATGGGCATCTACGATGAAGTTCCCGGCAAATTCGGCGAGTGGAACAACGCCATGCTGGCCGAAGACCTGAAACCATTCCGCCGCGCCGCCGACGCCATCGAAGCATCGGGCCTGGCATACACCATCGTGCGCCCAGCCTGGATGACGAACGAAGACGAGGTCGACTACGAACTGACCACGCGCCACGCGCCATTCAAAGGCACCGTGGTGTCGCGCAGGAGCGTAGCAGACCTGATCGCCAGCATCATCGAAACGCCAGACCTGCACCGGCACGCCAACCTGGGCGTGAACAAACCGAATACGGACGGGGATAAGCCGTATTTCATGTAGCTGGTGAGCCACCGGCGACAGCGGCGCGCAAAGGGCCAAAATCGCATTTGCGATTGTCTAAGCTGCAAAACGGGGGATTTGACAAATCCATCCATAACTTCGCATAATTTATATTATGTCAAATGGCTAAAAGAGTGCAGAATCAAAGCAGTACATGTAGTTCCTCGAAAAAGTCTAGCATAGTACGCCGACAGCATTATGAGTACTCCCGCGACAGCATTCTAGGTACTTTGGGGTTTCAGGCAGAAAAAGATCAACTTGCTGTCGTGAATATCTAAGGATGAAAAAGATCAACTTGCTGTCGCACGGTGTCTCGACGAATCGACATTTTTGCGATCTTTACGTCTTGTCCGAATGATTACGTAAGCACCAGTGTTGATTTGCACTGAAATCTGATCCACTTCACCCGTAATGGAATAACCAGCGCTTCGTTTTGCCCCATGCCGCGAAGACGCACATGGAGCAAAACGGTCTTCTACGATATTTTGCGAACCGCTTGCTATCAGGGCAGCATCTGGAATAATATTGATTAAGGCGTCCGCCTGAGTCCAGCGGCTCAAAAAAGACGGAATTTCAGTCACCGTACTACATACATCTTTTGATCCATGTGCGTCTTCGCGGCATGGGGCAAAACGAAGCGCTGGTTGTTCCATGTCAGATATTCTGGAGAACACACATGACTACCAATTTTGGCGCTTTAGCCTATTCCATTCGTGTCGCCTCGCAAATCCGAGGCAAAGCCATCAAACTGGGCCACGCTCAACAACTTCTTGCTGCTGCCTTCGGCTACGGTAGCCTGGCAGGATACCAGCACAATTTGACAGCACGACGCGAGCCTGAGCAGATTGCATCAAACTGCCATCTAATTTTGGACGTGACGTTCCTACGAATGCGTAGCGACGAGCTGGAGCTGGACTTCGATGATGCAGCCCTTGTCGACTTGATAGCGGTAGCGTTTGCCACCCAACCACGTGGCGCCCGCGTATACGATTCAGATGATGCTTTTTTCAATGAGATTCACGACACGGTTCAGCAGGTGGTGCTCAACGACGACAATGTGTCGAATCATACATCTGATATGAATACCAATGGCGTGTCGGAGATTTACATGCCATTTGATTTCTCGTTCAACGTATTGCCTGAGATCGGCGAAAGGTTTGAAGTCGAGATCGCTGGCCATCTGTCCATGATTCCGGATGAGGAGCGCCCGTACTACGGCAACAAGGTAGACGTCGTTGCGGAACTGAGCATGGACCGTATCGGCCGCCGGATGATTTCTGATGTCACGGTAAGGATTCTGTCTGCGGAACCTGATGACAGCTGGGCAGACGATCAGCCACGTGGCCCGCTGCGTTCGCGCGCTGAAGCGTTTGGCGAGTTGCTCAAGATAGACCCTGCACTGCTGGTGCATCTCAGCAACTACGAAACTTGGAACGACACGGGCAATAGTGGCGAGGGCTTTTATGGTTACGTCATCGACTTCGCCAATGCCGACCCAGAGTCGGTCGTGCAACTGATCCAGGCGAAGCACGGTACTCTAACCTTTAACGTCGAGCCTAACTTCTTCGAGGATCTCGAGTCAGAGGAGGACTAAGCCATGACAATTAAGACGTACCTGAGGCGCCCTCCTTTGCTTAACAGAGAGCAGTATTAACCCACATCTATAAAGAGACTCGACCTGTGCCGAGTCTCTTTTTGCCTATCTGCCGGAGACAGGCACCTGTCGATGGTCTGCCAGCCCATACAGATCACATCGGCCTAAAACGCATTCCGCTTGCCAGCAAAATGGATGTAAAATATTTTGTACACCACAAAAACGGCAACTCATGAACCTCTACGAAGTCGGCAAAGCAGTCCGCGTCCGTCGCTTAGCTCTTGGGTTGACGCAGCTACGCCTGGCGCGGTTGGCTGGTCTGTCGCGCCAGACGGTGCAGCAACTGGAGGCTGGAACCATTGCCGACTTAAGTTTTGGACGCGTGGTGAAACTGCTGGGGGTACTCGGACTCAGTTTTACCCCGCCAACGATCCAGGCCAGGGAGAAAAAACGCGGTTTATGGATGGCGGCAAAAAACGCGAGTGTCAGCTACAAGGGCGAGCTGACCAGCGAGCAACTGCGGCAGGCCCTGGCTACCGGACAGGTGCCGACCAACCATCAATCGCAGTTACTGCACTTCCTGGACGAAACTCCCCTGCAGGTGGTGGTGATGGCGATCGAGGAAACCGCGCATCTGGAAGCGGTTCCACCGGCGCACATTTGGGCGCGCGTTGCCCAATTGACCCGACAAGTAGGTAGTGTGCGCAGCAATCTCTGGCTATAAACGATCAGTACATGCGGCAGCTTAACCGCCAGAGCTACTTCTCTCCATGATGGAACCTTCGCAGTGCGATTGACTCTTCAGCCTGCGCCCTTTCGCTGTCTCGCATAACTTCAAGCTCCGATATGTACTTAATGGCAAAGGCCCGAATATGGTCATTTGGATCTTGGAGCCAGTCCAGCACCTCAAGGCGTTTCCTTTCATATGCCTCAGCCATTCCATACTGTCCAGAGACTACGCCGGTGCTCTGAAGAGCTATCTCGACAGCATCGACAAGTGGATTACCTGGAGGTAACCGTTTGATGAGTTCCCTAGCGACTGGATAGATGAAGGTCTCTCCACTATATGCGCGCAGGACACCGGCCACAAACTCCAGCTCTGTATCACCGCCCTCGCGAACTAATTGCACAAGCGCTCTCTGAAAAGGTTCTGGGAACTGTGGGAAAATGACCTGAAGGAGCTTTGCGCCCCTGAATGCAAAGAGTGAAGAGTCTTTGCGATAACAAGCCAAAACTTTGTGGGTCACCATTTTAGGATGAATTGCGAGAAGATCTTGAAGTCTGTGGAATTGGAACGGTAACTCCTCATATTCTTCACCTTCCTTCTCCGCGACTGTTTTGGCGTGTTCATCTGACTCATACAACCGTGTGCAGAGGAAATCCACGACCTCGTGCGGCTCATGCTCAGCAATTTCTGCTAGCAAGCCCTCAGCTTGATAGTCGATTTGCAGAAGAAAATGCAGGTTTTTCAGGACGTCATGGCGCTCGATTGGTGATAGGCTCGCGACCATTTCCTTTGCCTCCTTCCGGAACCATGTCTCCCTAACCCAGTTCGCATCTCCAAGCTCAGTGAACTGAGATATGACACGTAAGAAAAGTGCCTTCAGTTCGCCGCGAAGCTCCTCCGTTTCAAATCTAGCAATGGCTACAGAAGCGATCTGGCGCAACACGTATGTGTCCTTGAGTTCCGTCGCTTTTTTCAGCAATTGCTCGAGAAGCTGAATATCGACATCCTTAGTTGACAAGAAAATCTTGGCGCACGCATACAACAAGGTTGTGTCCTCTAAATGTGCCTGACGTACCCATCCCTCTATGAGCGGTCTGACCTCATCACGCTTCGCACTATCCCAAAGGCCGCGAAGAATCGGAATCAGGAATTTTGATAGCGCGTCTGAATCTTTAATAAGCAAGTTCAGCGCGAATTCCGGGTATGAACTTGATACATCCGCGAGGAACTCGTAGAAGATTGGAAAAGTCGCCAGATCATTAGACTCAGTCTTGGCGAAAGAAAGGATCCTTCGTCGCCATTCCTCGAACCCCTCTTCCGCGACTCTAGACGCAATGACACGCGCTTGCTTCAGTCTGAAATCTTGGGTCCCAAGAGCAAAGGACTCGTCCCTCTTGGCTGTCGACCAATCACCGAAAACCCCCTCAAAGCCTACGAGTGTCTTATAAATTATGTACTCTTCATTTGCGTCAATGGAGGCCTTCACATTAAGCGCAGCTGCTCTAACATCCTCGGATGGGTTGCGATAGTGAATCCAATAGCTATCGTGCTCCACCTTCTGGACTATTTGAAGATCTTCATCTTTGACTATGTAAGCAAAAAAGGCCAGCACTTCCTGCGCATTTTCAGAGATCATGGCAGCATACTCCTTGTCCACAGCTATCTTGCTCTGAGCGCGCGTGGCAATCTCTAATGCCCTGATGACAGCAAGTTTCTGCGACTTAGTTTCGCATAGGCCATATAGCTTTATGAGGAGTTTAATGCTTCGTTGTCGGACGGCTAAGACACTTGCATCAGCCGGCGTCGCGGCACGAGATAAGGTCATTGCCGTCGATGACCACCTTGCAGACTCCATTGATGTCGACAGCACTCCTTCTAAAAGAGTGAGTACTCCTTGGAGGAGGAACTGCAGTTCCATATCACTCTTCTGCTCGAGGCTATTAACGACCGACAGTTGTGGTGAAGCTCCGATCCCGCCCCCGCCGCCGTCCTCGTTTCCGTAGTAGACCGACAGGTTGTACTTTGCCAAGCTGCTCAATGCAGTCAAAGCGTCTTTGAGGACAGACTTGTCGGTGTGCGTCGAGGCCCAGAGCAAAGTTTCGACGACAGCAGGCGTCTCTAGGTAACGTAGCGCAGAGAGCACTTCAATTCCTTTGGATATCAAAGTGTAGGCATTCCGGTATTTAAACAATGTGTGAACTAGAGCGTCATACTCTTTCGGGTGCACCAAGTGTCGGGCTTCGACCGAGCGAATGAAGCCGTCTATGACAGACACAGTTTCCTTGCTCCTACGAAATCCCACCGTAGCTAATACCTCAATGCCAAATGCCAGAGATTCGTATTCATTTCCTTTCATCAGAGTCGCGCATGCTTGTTCGACAGCTCGACCGACGGCCTCTTCAGCGGCCGGGGTGCTTGACTGGGCCAAGCGAGCTAAGATTTTGATGCGGGTCGCAAAATCCATTTCGTCAGTCCCCCAGTCCGGTCAGCTTGATCATCTCTGGCTCAACCAGCATTGCTGCTACTTCCATTAGGCGCCCATCGACAGCGAGGTAATTGTGACCGGTATCATGAATCAATCCTGCCATGGCCAATCGATCCAGTGCATTCCTAGCCGCCTCAGCTGCAATATTCGATTGCAAGAGTAAGTCAATCACAGTCCGTTTGTCCGTGCTTTTCAAATAGCTAACGAACCCCAATGCTTTTATGTCGATGAGGGAGAACGATTTTGTTTGTGCCGCGAAGAGTCCTTCGAGTTCGCCGGCTGCGACGTCTACCGGCTGAGGAACGTCGTCAATAGCGTCCTTTGGGAGCACTGGGGCAAGCTGCTCAGAATGCATGTATGCTTGAATGATTGGATGATCATCAACGGGTAGATCGGCTCCAGTCATGGCAGCGATGTCAGCAAATCGATCTTTCAGCGCGTTAACCAATGGCATCAATGTAGGATTCTTTGTGGTGCTATATGCAGTCAAAAATAGCCCCCTCTCTTTAGCCTCCCTTTCCAGCTCGGTTGCAAGGACTCCGTCATTGAAGAATGCGGCTTCGTCACGTGAGAGCAACATTACCTCGGATCCTTTAGGTAACGTGAGTAGACTCTCCCAGATCAGGCAATCCTTATAACCGTGGTCCGTCTTGGAGGTAGGTCGAATCCCATTGATCGAACGGTCAGCCGCCGCAACTTTGAGTTCCTGGGTGGTTGGGATGGTATGGATGATGTCTTCGAGCTGAGCCAAGATGTCCAGCGCCTGAGCTTCGCCGAATAGAGACTTAGGGAGAAATCCTCCCATACCATATCCACAGAAAGTCTTCAGTTTATCCAGCTCTTTCGTTGCCTTTTGGAGCGCGTCCTCTCCAGCTTGAATGAACTGGGTAATATATTCCATCCGGAGAACTTCAGGCACCAACAGCTTGGCCTTCTTAGCGCGTAGCGCGGCGACAAGAAAGGGCCCTCCTTTTTTACGGAAAAGGTGTGCATCACGAACTGCCGCATTGGTATCGCACAAAACATAGAGCTGTCTATTATCTGCCATAAATAACATCATGCCACAAATGGCAATATAGCTGTCACTGTATTCCACGGGCCAATCAAGCTCAAGTTTCAACCACCGTTTCGAGTGCATCACCTCAATCCCTAAGTGGGAAAGGTAGAGCGTTTACATAATTGCACGACTCTAGACAAGTAGGCACATGAGGTTAAGTCGTTGCTGCCTCTGCCTTCAGTTCAATTGAGTTTAGGCCTACGGCCACGCAAATCACTAATGATTTCGTGTTGTGAGGCGAGCGTTATTTGCGCTGCAATTAATGCTGTTTCCAGGGTTCTTGCCTGGATCGACAACACCTCTGTATTTGCAGATGACTGCAGCAACTGTTCCCTGAGTGCCTCGATCAAACGCTCGTTGCCGGCAACCTGTGCAAGCATCACTTCGACCTGTCGCGCCGTGCTTTGGCTGGTTGCAAGCCGATCGTTGAGTTGGCGCCCTCTGGACTGCTCGTCATAGAGGGACTTCTCAGCGTGCGCGAGCGCAGCAACGAGCCGAGCACCTTCCTGGTTTAAACGAGTCGATTCTTCCTGTTTTTTCACTACAGCTTGCTGTTGCTGCCGGAACTCCGCCTGCAGTTGTTGTAGCTGTTGCTCGTGGCGGCGCGCCTCCTGCTCACGCTGTTCTTTGACGGATTGCCTGTAGTGTTCCAAGGAGTTACGTGCATGGGCATGTTTTTCTTCCAGCGATTGTCGGTATGCCTCGTTTTCGGCCAGGCGTTCCTGGAGATCAGCCACCTGCTGTTGCGCAGTGTGACGCGAAATGGATTCTTCTTGCAAGCGCATATTTGTGTCTTCGTGCGCCCGCCCTACTTCCTCGCTGTAAACCTTGGCTTGGCGCAGTTGATCTAGCACCGAAGCCAATTCCTGTTGCAAGCCAGTTACGATCCCGGAATGTTCCCGCTCCCGCTTAGCAAAGTCTACCTCAATCAAGGCAATACGTTCACTCGCCTCCTCCTGCAATCGCGCCGCCAGGCGCGCCACGAGGTCTTGTAACGCGTCGCTGATCGGCGCCTTGTGGCCGTCGCGCCCCCCCTCCTCCGCTTCCAGTTCTTTTAGATATTTATGGATAGTGGTTTTGGAGCCAGTGTTGCCCAGAGCAACGCGCACTGCATCGACCGAAGGGTGCCGCCCTTGCGCAAGTAACGCATCACGTGCTTTTTTAACATCGGAATAATAGAGTCCAGCACGTGCCATAGCGCCTCCACGAAATAAGATAATGCATTACATACCATGTAATTACATACCATTTTCGGCGAAAATCAAGGTGAGATTCTTCTTGAAATTGAGGCCGGATAATGTATTCTTATCCTGTGCTAGGCCATGTTTTGTGCAGTTTTGACCAGTGCACCTGTACATTTAGCCTGAACGCCAGACAAACGCGGCACCGCTCCTTTTGCCAACGACCTCATTACTGCCCTTGCCCGGATTCCTTCAGCTTTGCTTGCCATGTCTGATATCGATCGCTTCCTGCAGGCCGCTACTCGCGAAAATACCCGGCAGAGCTATCAAAGCGCGCTCCGCGACTTCGAGGTGGAATGGGGCGGGTTTTTACCCGCCACGCCTGACAGCATTGCGCGCTACCTGGCCCATCGCGCCGACAAACATGCCGTCAACACCCTGCGTCAGCGTTTAGCTGCATTGGCCAAGTGGCATCTCGATCAAGGCTTTCCAGATCCGACCAAGGCACCCGTGGTACGCCAGGTTTTGCGTGGCATCCAGACCTTGTACCCGGCCCAGGAAAAGCGGGCAAAACCCTTTCAGATTGATCAACTCATGCTAGTCGATCGCTGGTTGACGGCCAGCGCTGACGCGGCACAAGCGCAGGGAGCACTGGGAGCCGAATTGCGGTACCGTCGCAACAAGGCGTTGTTTCTGCTCGGATTCTGGCGTGGGTTTCGCGGCGACGAGCTAACCCGCCTGCAAATCGAGCACGTTCACACTACTCCAGGCGAAGGGATGACCTGCTTCCTGCCGCGGACAAAAGGGGATCGCCAGTTTAAAGGCGGCAGCTTCAAGGTGCCACTTCTATCGCGCCTGTGCCCGGTCACCGCTTACGAGGAGTGGGTTACTGCAGCGGCATTGCCGGCCGGTCCTGCGTTCCGCGCAATTGATCGCTGGGGCAATATCCGCCCTACCGGCCTCAATATCGACAGCCTGGTGCCGCTCCTACGCACTATCCTGCACGACGCCGGCGTGGACGCGCCTGCTCTGTATAGCGCGCACTCGTTGCGGCGCGGTTTTGCCAGTTGGGCAACAGCCAATGGATGGGATCTCAAAACGCTGATGGAGCACGTAGGCTGGAAGAATGCCCAGTCCGCCTTGCGCTACATTGACCGGGGGGATTCGTTTAATCGGCTCCGCATCGAGCAGAACCTACCTCGTCTTGAAGTCAAGTAACCGGCCTTCTTCGGCCAGACCACAAGCGGCTGCCGATTCTTGCTTTGACCTGAGACATGGCTGTTCATGGCTGGAATGCACTCGACTAGGCGGGACTTACCGGAATGAAGTGATGTGTTTGGTAAAGGCCACCAGCTTGAGTACTGGTCTGATGCATAAAGCCAGCTGAAGATGTCGCGTACTGCTCTGTCAATGCGTCAATTCGTACAGGGTCATCGCCGGTAAAAATATATTTTTTGGCCATCACCACCGTGCGACGATTAAATTCGCGCACTTCATCGCTTGTAGCCAGCAGCTCTGAATGCGGCCCTGGCAGGTGGTCCAATTGCAATAACAATCGGCTGCTCAGCGGAAACGACACTTGAACTCCGATCGTGGCGGGGCCGACGCCCTGCTGATGCAATTGGGGATCCGGGTGGTACAGCGCAACAGGTTGATCTGAAGTCGCAAAGGAGTCACCGAAAGGCGCCTCATACAATGTCATGCGCATTTGATAGAGTATCTTCAAAATCTCTTTATTGGTTGCCGTTTTAAACATGACGCGTAGGCGTTCGGCGTTGGATACTTCAATGGTGATGTTTTCTACAGCTAATACTTTTTCATAGCCGGTAGGACGTGTAGGGAGCTGACCTTTCCGTTCAAGTTCCTGCAACTGTAGCCGTAGCGCTTCTTGCTTCGAGTTCCCAACATGATCTTTCACGGCAGGAATTCGCATTCGCATGAATGCCAATAAATCGACCAGATCACGCCGCGTTTCTTCAGCTCGTATACCATTGAGATGCACTACCTTGAGCGTAGCACTCTGCAGCCCTTCCAAGCTGGCCAGAGACTTTTCAAGAAACTGTGGGTCCGCTACGCCCTCAGTGTCATTCGTGTGAAAATTTTTAAGATATCCCACACTATCTACCGTACCAGGAATCACCTTCGACTCCTCTTTGTATATCTGAAAGATCGCGCATTGGTTCGGCGAAAAACCGCGCAGATAAAAGCGAGGCAGATAGTGATGTTTTTTTTGTGGCTTGCTCGTTTTACCCAATCTGCAACTCCCAGTACCCCACATCAATCCACTGGTCGAACTTGCGGCCAACGCGCTTAAACATGGCCACCTTCTCGAATCCCAGAAGCTCATGCAAAGCGACGCTGGCGTCGTTGGGCTGTGCGATACCGCCAATCACCACCTGCAGCTGACGCCGACGCAATTCGTCGATTAAGGCAGCATAAAGCTGGCGGCCGATGCCTTGTCCGACACAATCGCGTGCCACATACACCGTGGATTCGACCGAAAACCGATATGCGCTGCGAACTCGCCAGGGTGTAGCATAGGCATACCCCAATACCTGCCCATCCCGTTCGAAGGCAAACCACGGCAGTTGCGCGCCGACCGAGCTAATGCGCTGTGCCATTTCATCCACATCGACCGCTTGTTCTTCAAATGTGATGGTAGTGCTACCAACGTAATGGTTATAAATCGCGGCAATCATGGCAGCGTCGGAAATAGTTGCGCTTCGGATCATCTTGTCGCAATCGATATTTAGCTGTTGGGAAATGAGGTGCCACCTCGCATCGAAGGCACCTCTTACGGCATCTTATCTTACTCCAATAACAACATATTCAGCACCTTCTTTCTTGATGTCGACATGTACTTGCTTTCCGACCACTAGTTTGCCAAACAGAGTCTTGTCTATTACTGTGAAACCCATCGTCATTGGTGGCCAGTTCAGACTTTGAATCGCTTCATGCGCCAAGATCACCTTGCCCTTGGCCGCATCAACTTCCTTGACCGTGGCGACGGCGCTGTGGGTGATTGTAGGACGCTGGCTAGCGTCCGGAGCGCCTGTCTTTTCTGCGCAATCCTTGGTCGCCATACCCTTCATAGCCTGGCAACCTGGCCGTTCCATTTTTCCGTCTTTCACTGCCATTGGCGCTTGTGCAAACACCGGACCGGCAATACACATGGCCAGTAGCAAAGGGAGTTGTAAAGTGTTTTTCATGATGGTTCCTTTGAGTAGCTAAAAAATAGATTTCCTCCCACAAGCTCTCTCAAGCTGCGGGCACCTTGCGCCTGCCTAGTGCGCAACATCTGTAGACAACCGCTTGCCCATTGCCGCTCGCATTGTCTTACGACGAATCAACAGGTAGACCGCTGGCACGACAAACATCGACAGCAGCGGCGCCGTGATCATGCCGCCCACCATCGGTGCGGCGATGCGCTGCATCACTTCCGATCCTGTTCCCGTCCCAAGCATCACCGGCACCAACCCGGCAATGATGACGGCCACCGTCATGGCTTTCGGCCGCACGCGCAACACAGCGCCTTCGCGGATGGCGTCCAGCAAGGCCGCCTCGCCGTGCGCGCCCTGCGCCTGTTTCGCCTCCCATGCCTGTTTCAGGTACAGCAGCATGATCACGCCAAATTCTGCCGACACTCCCGCAAGTGCGATGAAGCCCACGCCGCTGGCCACCGAAAGGTGGTAGCCCAGCAGCCACAGCAGCCAGATGCCGCCCGCCAGCGCAAACGGCAAGGTCGCCATGATCAGTGCGGCTTCGTCGACGCGGCCGAAGGTCAGGTACAGCAGCACGAAAATGATCAGCAAGGTGGCGGGCACGACGATTTTCAACTTCGCCGTGGCCCGTTCCAGGTATTCGAACTGCCCCGACCACGTCACCGAATAGCCGGGCGGCAACTTGACCTGCGCAGTGACCGCGCGCTGCATCTCCTGCACGGCCGAACTCAGGTCGCGCCCGTGGATATCCACGTACACCCAGCCGGACAAGCGCGCGTTCTCGCTTTTCAGCATGGGCGGACCATCGTCGATGCGAATGGAGGCCACGTCGCCCAGGCGTATCTGCGCGCCCCGCTCCGTCAGCACGGGCAGCTCGCGCAGTTTCTCGACGGAATCGCGCAGCTCGCGCGGGTAGCGCACGCTGATGGGAAAGCGCTGCAAGCCTTCCACCGTTTCGCCGACGTTCTCACCGCCGATGGCGCTGGCGACGATACTTTGCACATCAGCAATATTCAAGCCATAGCGGGCCGCCGCGTCGCGGTCTATCTTGATGTCGACATAGCGCCCGCCGTTCAGGCGCTCGGCCAGCGCCGAGGACACGCCGGGTACCTGTTTGACGACATGCTCGATGCTGGCCGTGATGCGGTCGATTTCCTGCAAGCTGGCGCCCGCCACCTTGATGCCGACGGGGCTCTTGATGCCCGTGGCCAGCATGTCGATGCGGTTGCGGATGGGCGGCACCCAGATATTCGTCAGGCCCGGCACGTGCACGGCGCGGTCCAGCTCCTCGACCAGCTTGTCGGGCGTCATGCCGGCCCGCCACTGCGCGCGCGGTTTGAACTGTATCGTCGTTTCGAACATTTCCATCGGCGCCGGGTCCGTGGCCGTCTCGGCACGGCCCGCCTTGCCGAACACCGTCAGCACTTCCGGCACAGTCTTGATCAGGCGGTCCGTCTGCTGCAGCAGTTCGGCCACCTTTCCCGCGGCCAAGCCGGGCAAGGCCGATGGCATGTACAAGAGGTCGCCTTCGTCGAGCGGCGGCATGAATTCACCGCCCAGGCGCGACATCGGCCACGCCGTCAGCAGCACAGTCAGGCCCGCCAGCAGCAAGGTAGTTTTGGGACGCCGTAATACCCTGTCCAGCAAAGGGCGGTACAACGCGATCAGCCAGCGGTTGAGCGGATTGCCGTGCTCAGCAGGGATGCGGCCGCGGATCAGATAACCCATGAGTACCGGGATCAGGGTGACGGCTAGGGCGGCGGCGGCCGCCATGGCATAGGTCTTGGTGAACGCCAGCGGGGCGAACAGTCTGCCTTCCTGCGCTTCCAGGCTGAACACAGGAATGAACGACAGCACGATAATCAGCAAGGAGAAGAACAAGGCGGGGCCCACCTCGGCGGCAGCGTCGCCGATCACGTTCCAGTGCGTTTCACCCTGCAACTGCTGTCCTGGGTGCGCGTCGTGCCAGGCTTCGATATGCTTATGTGCGTTTTCAATCATGACAACGGCAGCGTCAACCATGGCGCCGATCGCGATAGCGATGCCGCCCAGTGACATGATGTTGGCGTTAACGCCCTGGTAATGCATGACGATGTAGGCGATCAGGATACCCAGCGGCAGCGAGACGATGGCCACCAGCGCCGAGCGCAAGTGAAACAGGAACACGGCGCAGACAAGGGCCACGACGATGAATTCCTCGATCAGCTTTTGCTGCAAATTGCCCACGGCGCGCTGGATCAGGCTGGATCGGTCATACACGGACACAATCTCCACGCCGGGCGGCAAGCCCGCTTTCAGTACGTCCAGCTTGGCTTTCACGGCGGCAATGGTTTCCAGCGCATTCTTGCCCGAGCGCATGATGATCACGCCACCCGCCACTTCGCCCTCGCCGTTCAGTTCCACAATGCCGCGCCGCATTTCCGGCCCCAGCTGCACCGTGGCCACGTCGCCTAGGCGTACTGACACGCCCGCGTCCGTCGTTGTCAGGGGAATCTTGCGGAAATCATCGAGCGACTGCAGATAGCCCGAGGCGCGCACCATGTATTCCGCCTCGCCCAGTTCCAGCACGGCGCCACCCGTTTCCTGGTTGGCGCGCTGCAAGGCGGCAATCACTTTCCCGTGTGGAATGCCGTAGGCGCGCAGCTTGTCTGGATCCAGCACGATCTGGTACTGGCGCACCATGCCGCCAATGCTGGCCACTTCCGACACGTTCGGTAGCGCCTTGAGCTCGAACTTGAGGAACCAGTCCTGCAGAGCGCGCAGTTGCGCCAGGTCCTGCTTGCCGCTGCGGTCGACCAGCGCATACTCGTAGATCCAGCCCACGCCCGTGGCATCCGGCCCCAGCGCCGTCTTCGCCTGCGCCGGCAGACGCGACTGCACTTGACTCAGATATTCCAGGACGCGCGACCTTGCCCAGTACGGATCTGTGCCATCCTCGAACAGGATGTAGACGAAGGAATCGCCGAAAAAGGAATAGCCGCGCACGCTTTTTGCGCCCGGCACCGATAGCATGGTGGTCGTCAACGGATACGTGACCTGGTTTTCGACGATCTGCGGCGCCTGTCCCGGATAACTGGTGCGCACAATGACTTGCGTGTCGGACAGGTCGGGGATCGCGTCTAGCGGCGTGTGCGCCAACGACCAGACGCCCCAGGCCGCCAGGAAAATAGTCGCCAGCAGGACGAGGAATCGGTTGCCTATGGACCAGCGTATCAGCTTGGCAATCATGGCTTGCCTCCTTGCATCGCCGGCATCACCATACTGCCAGCAGAGGCGGAGGCTGGCCGGATGGCCGTGATGACGAAGCCGCCCTGCGCGCCCTTGCTGAAATCAAAGTCCACCTTATCGCCCACGCGGAGCTGTGCCGGCAAACCGCCCGACGGCAGCTTGAACGCCATCGTCATTGGTCCCCATTGCAGCGACGCGACAGGGCCGTGCGAAATGGTGATGTCTTGCGGGCCGACCTGCTCCACCGTGCCCGCCGCGTGATGTTGCGCCACGGCGGGCGTCGCGTCGGCCGCAGGCATGCCGCCCATGCGCGTGATGGTACCCTTCAGGCTGGCTTCGGAATCGACGAGGAATTGGCCCGATACCACCACTTTCTGCCCGGCAGCCAGCCCTGTACGGATTTCCGTCATGCCATTGCCCTCGGCACCGGTTTGCACCTCGATCGGAGTAAAGCGGCCGCCCTCCCCGGCCAGCATGACGACCTTGCGCGTACCCGTCTGAATTACAGCTTCCGAGGGCAGCAGCAGAACGTCGGTAGCCGCCCCAGGCGCGAAATTGAGCGTTGTAAACATGCCGGGCAACAACTGGCTGCCAGGATTGGCCAACTCGATGCGGGCCGTCACGGTGCGGGTAGCTGCGTTCACTTCAGGCAAGATCACGCTGACCTTGCCATGGAAAACCTTGCCGGGCAGCGCCTGCGCGCGCGCTTCGACCGGCGTGCCTGGACGCACCGTGGCCGCAGTGCTCTCGGGCAGTTCGGCGTTGACCCACACGTTGGCCAGGCCGTTGATGCGGAACAACGGTGCGCCGGCGGTGACCGTCATGCCTTCGCGGGCCGCCAGCTCGGCAATGACGCCGCCGATGGGTGCCGTCACCGTCAGCCGCGCGTGTACGGTGCCGCTCGTTTCCACCAGGCGGATCTGCGCCTCGTCCATGCCTGCCAGGCGCATGCGCTGGCGGGCTGCATCAGCCAGGCCAGCCGCACCATCGCCCCGCATGCGGCGGGCGGCGAGGAATTCTTCTTGCGCGGCGATCCAGTCCGGTACATACAGTTCAGCCAAAGCCTGGCCTTTGCGCACGGGGTCGAACGGCGCGCGCACGGCCAGGCGCTCAAGGAAGCCGCCGCTGCGCGCCTGCACGACGGCCACGTCACGCTCGTTGTAGGCCACGTTGCCGACGGCCGCCAGCGGTACGGACAGTGCGCCCGAAGTGACGAGTGCCGTGCGCACGCCCAAATTTTGCTGCACGCGGGGATCGATGCGGATGCTGCGGCTGTCATCGTTGGCGGCATCGCTGTCTGCATAGACAGGAACCAGCTGCATGTCCATGAACGGTGATTTGCCTGGTTTGTCGAACTTCTGGCCCGGCACCATGGGGTCGTGCCAGTACAGCGGCGTCCTGCTGCTGGCAACTGCCGGTGCAGCGTGGGTGCCGTTGGCAGCGCCGAACTGATAGGCGGAGTAGCCGATGGCGGCAAAGCTGGCTGCCAGCACGGTGACAATGGCGAGTGTTTTTTTATTGCTCATTGCGGGTGCTCCAGGTCTTGCTGGGTGTCAGGAAAGAGGAAACGTAGTTGCGCCCAGCGCTGGGCAGTGTCCATCTGCAGTCGTACCAATTCAATACGTGCATCCATCGTGCCGCGCCGGGCGGCCAGCACGTCGGCCAGCGTGCCTTTTCCACCCCGGTAGGCTGCCAGGGCAGCTTCGCTGCGCTGTTCCAGCACGGGCAGCAGTTGCCGCGTGTAGCGCTCGGTACGTTCGCGCCCATTCTTCCAGGCTATGAGTAAGGCATGGGTGGTGGCGGCATCGTCGCGCATGGCTTCTTCGCGCTCATCCTTCGCCTGCTCGGCCAAGGCCAGTTTCGCCGCCAGGTCGCGGTCCTGGCGTTGCGGCCGGTCCCACTGCAGGGGGAGCGACAGGCCCACGGAAAGCATGTTGCCGTAGGCGCTGCCGCGTTGCTGGAAGGCTACCTCGACGCTCCAGTCCGCATGACGGTTCGCCTGCGCCAGTTGCACATCAGCTTGCGCTGCCTCTTCCTGCCGCGCCAGCACGGCGATCTGCGGGCGGCGCGTGCTTTGCGCGTCGATCATGGCCGGATCGAGGCCGATGTTGTCCAGGTCCGGCAAGTCGGATTCTGCCAATTCACTTTCGGATCCCGTCCAGCGGGCCAGCGCATTGGCAGCCACGTCGAGGTCACGCCGGGACTGACTGCCGCGGTCTTCCAGCGCAAACAGGGCGGCGCGCGCGGCCAGCAGATCGGCCTGGCTGCCGCGCCCGCCGCGATAAGCGGCCTCGGCAGCATCGATTTCCTGGCGCGACAGCTCCAGCTGCTTGGCCAGCACGGTGGCCACCTTCCGATTGTAATACACGTTCAGCCAGGCGATGGCTGTCTCGCGCTCGATGGCGGCCAGGGCCACCTGCTTCTGTGCCTGTGCCTTGCCCGCTTCGCGTTCCTGGCGAACAGCGCGCCAGTGCAATTTATCGGTGCTGGTCAGTTCCTGCGCGATGCCGATGCGCCGCATGGTCATGGCATCGCTATTCAAATTAAAGCGGTCGTGGCCGCTCAGGGGAAGGTTGTCGATGCCAGCCTTGAGGACGGGATCGGGCCGCTGCCCAACCGCGATGGCCATTTGCTGCGCGGCGGTCACCGCCTGGTCTTGCGCAGGCAGCTGCCGCGAGCGGGCGACTGCCTGCCGCAGCGCCTCGTTGAAAGTCAGTGGATGCGGCGCGGCCGCTGCCAGCAAGGGCAATGTCAGGGCGAATGCAAGCGCCGTCTTGCGCCAAGGGCGAAGACGCGCTGCGCGTGCGTGCGTCTGCACGCAGTACGAGAGTGACATGGGATCTCCAGAATGCAATGGACAATAGCGTCACGCCAAAGATGGCGAGACGGCAACGTTCTAGGCAATCTGCAGTGTCAAATGCGGAAACAGCAATGGCGGATGGCGATGGGCGGTGCGGTTGAGCGCGCCAGGGCCACGTCCGAGGGTGGCCGGCTTTCCTGCAGGATGGGTGCGTCAACGAGCATCCACAGCAGCGGCACGACGATGGCAATGAAAGGTGGCAGGTCCGCGCCGTGTACCTTGTCCAGTGTTTGTCTGGCGGCATCGCCATGCGTATACACATGGCACAAAGTCGATTGATCCGTATCCATACCGGTGCAGCCTGGCATGTCCGGCATGGCTGTCATCACCGCATGCATTGATGCAGCCTGATTATTCCCTGATAGAGGCGCGCCCGGACACAGGTACGCCGCGGCAGCATGCTGCATGAACAGCATACTGAGTATCGCGACGAATGTCGTCAATAAGCGCATGGGGCGAGAAGTCTTCATCAACGCTCTGTAAGGGATGCTGCTAGCCTAGTTGGGTACAGGTCAACAATTATGAGACCTTTTTGTTAGTCAGACTGTAATCGTTCCAATGGAGGGAAGGTCAAGCTTTTTCTGTACGTCGCTATATTTGCTGGGCATGCCAGTAAATTCAAGTGTATCTGTTGATTCGGCATCGTGTTGGAACCGCATGGCCAGCAGCCGTTGCTGGACGGTAACCTTACGGCGCATCTCTTTGTGCCGGATTCAACATAAATGCCATTGTTGGCCCATTTTGACCGGACAGGATGCGTTCACGTTTTGCCGCGGCCGCCCACCAGAGCAACTGCGAAAAGGTGCGCTCGATATAGGAAACCCAGCGCATGCTGTCGACTTCGGGCGCAAAGCTGCCGTCGGCGGCGAAAACAGTGTGTGCGGCCGGAATGTGAACCATGGCCGAGACGGGCAAACAGCCCAGCTCGGACAGAAAAGCGCGCATGCCCACAGCCGCGCGCACGCCACCCCACTGCCCTGCCGAATAAGTCACGATGGCACTGGGCTTGAACGCAAACAGGGAACTGCCAAAATGGTTCAGTAGATGCGCCAGCGCCGGACTCATTGAATGATTGTATTCAGGGCTGACCATCACATACCCATCGGCGCTGGCAATCTCACTGGCCAGGTGCTCCAACGGCAAGGGCGCGCGTCCTTTCGCATAGGAAAAGTGCGGTTTGAACACATCACCCAGGTCGTAATCGAATGGATCGATGAGCACCACGTCGTGGCCATCTTGACCGCACTGCGCCGCGCAGGCTTTGGCGACACGCTCGCCCAGACGCGCTGGCTGCGGCGGCGTGCTGGTGCGTATCGACCCGAGAAACACCAAGATTTTCATGCTGTCCTTTCAAACCAGGAATTCGACTGAATCATCGTACAGTGGCGGCCCGGCATGCGGGCCGCGATGAAAACAGCTTATTTGACTGGCGTTTCGTGATCCATAGCTGCCATAGCAAGGGCGCGCACGTCGGCCGGCATGGATTCCTTGCGCTCGCTATAGCGGCTGGTCAGGTAATCCGAGCGGTCGCGCACCACTAGGGTGAATTTATACAGTTCTTCCATGACGTCGACCAGGCGGTCGTAGTATGGCGACGGCTTCATGCGGTCATTCTCGTCGAACTCTTGGTATGCCTTGGCAACGGACGACTGGTTCGGGATTGTCACCATGCGCATCCAGCGGCCCAGCACGCGCAGGCCATTGACGGCGTTGAACGATTGCGAGCCGCCCGACACTTGCATCACCGCTAAGGTACGCCCCTGCGTGGGACGCACGCTGCCAATTTCCAGTGGCAGCCAGTCGATCTGCGACTTGAACACGCCCGTCACGGCGCCATGGCGTTCCGGGCTGCACCAGACCTGCCCTTCCGACCACAGCGACAGCTCGCGCAATTCCTGCACCTTGGGATGGTCGGGGCTGACGCTGTCGACCATGGGTAAGCCATGCGGGTCGAAAACCCGCGTTTCAGCGCCGAAATGCTGCAGCAAGCGCTCCGCTTCCAGGGTCAGCAAGCGACTAAACGAGCGTTCACGCAGCGAGCCGTAGAGCAACAGAATACGCGGCGGATGCCTGGCCACCGTCGGTGGCGCAAGTTTATCCAGGGTCGGCGTATCGAGGTGGGCCGCGCTGACGTTGGGCAAGTTATGCATGATGAATCCTTTCTTGATTAGCTTAGGCGCAGTGCCAGTGCCGCCAGGGTCACCAGCAATACCGGCAAGGTAAGGATGATGCCAACGCGGAAGTAATAGCCCCAGGAGATGTGAATCTTTTTACTGTCGAGGACATGCAGCCATAGCAGGGTCGCTAGGCTGCCGATTGGTGTAATCTTCGGGCCTAGGTCGCTGCCAATGACATTGGCATAAATCATCGCCTCGCGTACGGCGCCCTGCGCCGTGGTCGGATCGATCGACAAGGCGCCGATCAGCACCGTTGGCATATTGTTCATGATCGAGGACAGAACAGCCGTCAGCACGCCGGTGCCCATGGCCGCGCCCCACACGCCATATTGAGCAAAGTGATTCAGCACGCCAGTGAGGTAGCCGGTCAGGCCCGCATTGCGCAAGCCGTAGACGACCAGGTACATGCCCAGTGAAAAAACGACGATCTGCCATGGGGCATTGCGGATAACTTCGCGCGTGGGTATCACATGGCCTTTGGCGGCGACGGCCAGCAGCAGTGCGGCGCCGACGGCGGCCACGGCACTGATCGGCACGCCCAGGCTCTCCAGCCAGAAAAAGCCGATCAGCAGCAGCGCCAGGACCAGCCAGCCAGCCTTGAAGGTCGCCATGTCGCGGATCGCGGCGCCGGGGCGTTTGAGCTGGGAGACGTCATAGTCTTGCGGGATGTCCTTGCGGAAAAACCACATCAGTGCAAGCAGGGTCGCTATCACTGCCACCGCGTTGACCGGCACCATCACCGCCGCATACTCGGCAAAGCCGATCTTGAAATAGTCGGCCGAAACGATATTGACCAGGTTCGACACCACCAGCGGCAGGCTGGCCGTGTCTGCGATAAAGCCGGCCGCCATCACGAACGCCAAGGTCGCCTTGGCTGAAAACTTCAGTTCCAGCAGCATGGCGATCACGATAGGTGTCAGTATCAGCGCGGCACCATCGTTGGCAAACAACGCAGCGACAGCGGCACCCAGCAGGACCAGCAAGACGAACAACTTGCGGCCGCTGCCACCGCCCCAACGTGCCACGTGCAGCGCGGCCCACTCGAAGAAGCCGGCCTTGTCGAGCAGCAGGCTGATGATGATGACGGCGATAAACGTGCCGGTGGCATTCCAGACGATGTGCCAGACGACGGGAATGTCCGACAGCTGGATGACGCCAGCCAGCAGCGCGACGCCAGCGCCGATGGCCGCGCTCCAGCCAATACCCAGGCCACGCGGCTGCCAGATAACCAGTACCAGAGTCGCCAAGAAAATCAGGAAAGCAGTCAACATACGAGTACATCCTTGGGGGCAGCCGGGGCAAAGACACTGGAAATGTTGTCGAGTTCAGCTTTCAGGCGTACCGGGTCATGCCGCAGCTGCTCTAGCGGCAAGGCGAAGAAAGCTTCGATGCGCGCGCGCAGAATGCCATACGTCACCCGGAAAGCAGCGTCCTTTTCTGCGTCCGTCCCCGTGACATGGCCGGGATCGTCTACACCCCAGTGGCTACGAAGCACTGGGCCCAGGTAGGCCGGGCACGTCTCGCCAGCGGCGCTGGCACACACGGTGATGACGATATCGGGCACGGAAGGTAAAGCGTCCCAGGACTTGCTGTAATACCCATCGGTGGAGATATGCTCCTTCGCCAACAAGGCCAGTGCTCCTGGATGTAGTGCCCCGGCTGGATGGCTGCCGGCGCTCAGCGCATGCCATCCAGCCGGCGCCAGGTGATTAAATGTGGCTTCAGCCAGGATAGAGCGGCATGAGTTGCCGGTACACAAAAAAAGAACGTTCATGATGTTATCGAAAAATAGTGAAAAGTAAGGCTTGCCCGTCATCTACGGGCATGCCGGGGCGCACGTCCGCTAGACGGAGCTTTGGCCGATTGCCTTGATCTCATGCTGGATCGCGTTTTTTTCGAGCATGTGCAGCGGCAAACTGACGAAAACGTTCATCCGGGTCATGATCTGCCGGAACACCTTATGGAATACCTCGCGCTTTTCTGCGTCAGTGCCAGTAGCTGCAGCCGGGTCTTCGAAACCCCAATGCGCCGAGAGCGGATGACCTGGCCAATATGGGCAGACCTCGCCGGCGGCGTTGTCGCACACAGTAATGATGAAATCCATGTGCGGTGCGTCTGCGGTACCGAATTCATCCCAACTCTTGCTGCGCAGTTTGTCGAGCGGATAGCCGGTCGCTTCAATTTGCTCAATGGCGAATGGGTTGACGCTACCGCCCGGGTGGCTGCCAGCCGAAAATCCGCAGAAGCGGCCTTTTCCCATGGTAGAGACAAGCGCTTCTGCCATCACGCTACGGGCTGAGTTGCCGGTACAGAGGAACAACACGTTGTACACTTTTTCGGTCATGACGACTCCTTCAATCACTGCAGTGGGGGTGGGGTTCGAAATAATGAGTTGTCTGGCTCAAGCGACGTAGCAGGCTGCACCTTGCTCGGTGGTGCAAGGTGCACCGCCGCAGCAGTTCTCGGTCAAAAAGCCGATCAGGGCATTCATGCTTTCGATATGCGCGGCATAGATGACAAAGCGTCCATCCTGACGCGACACGATCAGGTCCGCGTGTACCAATTCCTTCAAATGAAATGACAGCGAAGATGGTGGAATGCTCAGTTGCTCTGCAATCTTCGTAGCAGCCATCCCTTGCGGTCCGGTCTGTACAAGTAAACGAAAGATCGACAAGCGCGACTCCTGTGCCAGTGCCGCCAGCGCGACGATGACATTCTTGGTTTCCATGCGCCCTCCTCTATTCAATAATTCTATAATAGTCGAATAATGGAATTGATGTAAACCTGTTTTTATACGTACGAGATGCCAAGTATCGTTCCTATTGTGAGCCTTGCCCATGCAAGACCAGCCAGTATCCCAAACAGCGCACCCTTCGCACCACCTCCCAGTGGTACGTTGACGTCGACCGCGGTGTCAGTCCCGGTTTCGGTCGTGTTCTGACGTGGACGGAGTGTAAAATCGAATCGCTAGCCAATAGTGGCGGGAGAGATTGGAGTCGGCATGAATTTGGGCGAATTCAAACAATCGGTTGACCAACAAATTGCGGAAGTTGAGCGGTTGGGCGACGACGTCAATGCCATCTTGGCGCACATAGGGCTCGAGCGCGAAGGTGCAATGGGGCTTGCGGAGGCATCAGATGCCATTGATCTTGTTGCGCAGGGAGTCTTTTCCGCAGGAAAGACAGGCGCATGGGAACGTTGCCGTGGCCTTTGCCATGAACTGATTCAGCGCAATGTCATCGAAGGGGAACCCCTCTCTCCGTATATCCATATCGCCACATGGACGCGCGACCAAAACCGCGGCGAGACCTCTCCTTCACGGGGAATCGAGGGCGATTGGAGCCTGGCGATCAAATGCGCCGTCGCGGGCAGAAGAATTAAGGAGATGCGCGGATACCAAGAGCACGATAGCGTCTTGTCAATTGGGTATAAGACTTGCGAAGAGGGAGCCCGCGCCGCCAAGCGGCTTATGGCATGGGGATTCTCATTCGAACGGCGCGATGGAGTTCTGCACTTTGAGTCGGAATCCGAGCACCGTATCTTGGCGGAAATAGATCGCCGAATCGAATCGTTCGGCGGCTTGGCACTCGCGCGCCGTATATTTGGTGCCATCACAGGCTCATACGATCCCGCCCAAGAACGCCACCATGTCACGCGGCGCCTCACCAATTCGGGAGATGGGAAACCGCAGATGCCTTTTGGATATCTACTCCAGCTTGCTGCCAAACATCCCTTGGGACGCAGGCCTTTGCGCAAATCGCCTCAACACCTGGAACGCATCGTGGAGCTCGCCACAGACTACGCCGCAGTCATGGAGGTTCAGCCGTACTGGATGGAGCATTTCATCGGCCGTGACGCCATCGCCATGTTTCAAGCACTTAGGGAAATCGCTGTCTACGACACGCTCTTTTGCCTACCGCAGTTGCGCCCGCGAGATGCGTTAATGATCGCCGAAGGTATTTTGGATGGCGTCCACGTACCTGTCCCTTTGGGCTCTGGTTGGACGATGGCCGACGCTTTCACGGTCGCGCGCGCCATTGTCGAGAGCTCGACTGGCACGAGGGGGCCGCAATCGATCGATTTGGCCGACATCGCGCGCCGCTGTCCAGGAATGTCCCAAGAAACCATCTTCCAGACGCTGTGCGATGCTCTCAGTCATTCCGAGGCCGGAGCCAACCAAGGCTTGCTCAATCCCACTTCTGCGGAGCTAGCCGATGAGCTAAGTGGTCCCGGTATCGACTTCTTTGACCGTCCGCTTTTAAACCTTGGAGGAAGCCGCTTTGAACTGCTCGACCGCTCAATGTGCGGCCCCGCTTTCATCAATGCCCTGCTGGCTCCCGCGGAGAGTTTGATCGCGGATTTCCGTAGCAAGCATGCCGGAGTCGGCGTCGAAAAGATGTTGAGGCGCAGCTTCGAGGCGCGTGGAGTCACAACGAAGGCTGGAAAATACTTCGTTGGAAGAGAAACCTTTGACTGCGATCTGATCGTGGAGACCGCCGAAAAGGTCATTCTCTTCGAGGTCAAGACAAAGGCCCTGACTGCGACTGCGCGCGCAGGTTTCGACGTGTCGGTCATACTCGACTTGGCCAAAAGCGTCTTGCGAGCCCAAACCCAAGCGGCGCAGCACGAACTTCGGCTAAGACGAGGCGAGATATTGAAGTTGACGGAGGCGGACGGGACAACGCACGAGCTGAGCTTGGCGGGACGGGATGTGGAGCGGGTGGCGGTCAGCCTCCCCGACTTCGGAAGCTTCCAAGACCGCCAAGTCCTGATGGGTTTTTTGCACAGCCAAATGGAGGCGGAATATTCAGTCAGCGCCTCCCAATACGAGGACGAGTTCAAGAAATTCGCGAAGCTCCTGGTCAAATTCAAAGAGGTGGAAAGCCAGCTATACGCGATGCAGCCTGAGTCGATCGCACCCTTCCATCACTGCTGGTTCCTTAGCGTGCCGCAGCTCTTGATCCTGTTGGACGAAACCAGCGACGCCCAGTCGTTTTGGGAGACTCTGCGCAGTACCCGCGGAATCCATATGGGCACCTTGAACTTCTACTACGAGCATGCCCGTTTCAAGGCAATGAAGGAGGCTGCGGCTCGGGAGCTCTGGGCAGCGGCTGCGATTGACTGAGCATTCTGAACCGATTTGGTTTTCAGTATCAAATGCACTGTTAGATTTCAGCCAGGAATGAGGCCTCGTTCTAAAAATAAACGAGCCCATTTTGCATATGCCTGGGACATTGTTCTTCCCCGATACTCGAAAAGTAGTAATCCCGTACTACCAAGTAAATGTATACCTGATGCGAATACACTTCGTATCATTGCTTTGCCCCTTGGTAAGGTCCGCGGCCCTTGCTTGTTAGGGGCACTGTTGATGGTTTCATGAATGATCATGCCGATGATGAATGTCAGGATAATGAGGGTGCGCATGGCGCAGCGGCACATGCTGATGCGCGTGCACATGTGGCTCCTTGCCGTCCCAGCCGTCCTCGTGTGCGTGCTGGTGGTGGGCGTCATGGCTGTGCGCGTGTGTATGGAACAACGGCTCGTGTTCGTGATCGTGCTCATGTTTTTCCGTCAAATGCAGCCAGATGCCCGCGGCCATCAGCGCCGCGGCTAGCCAGAACAGCAGTCCGGGTATCTCGCCCAGCATGAACAGCGAGATGACGGCCCCGACAAACGGTGCCGCCGAAAAATAAGCGCCCGTACGGGCAGTTCCCAGGTGGCGCAACGCCAGCACGAACATCACTAGGCTCAAGCCATAGCCGCAAAAACCGACCAGTCCGGCGCTCAGGGAAATGCTGACGCTGGGTAGGGAATAACCGAGGGCCAGGGCAATAGCCAGGTTGACTGAACCGGCCACCAGGCCCTTCAAGGCGGCAATTTGCAAGGCATCGCTGGCAGACACCTTGCGCGTCAGGTTGTTGTCGATACCCCAGCACAGGCAGGCGCCGACGATGGCGATCGCACCCCAGGGCACGCCAAGCTTGGGTACTTGTTCCCACGACAGCAGGATACCGGCGGCGACGATCAGCAGCATGCCGATGAAAATACGATGGTCGAAATTTTCCTTGAAGACGAACCAGGCCAACATCGCCGTGAGCACGCCCTCGATATTGAGCAGCAGCGATGCCGATGAGGCGGGCGTGAGCGTCAGGCCGAACATCAGCAAGACCGGCCCCGCAATCCCGCCAAAGGCGATCGCCCCCGCGAGCCAGGGCAAATCCGCGCCCGTGAGTGTGGCGGGTTTGTCCTGATTGTTGCGGGTGAGCACCGCACGCACCAGGAAGCAGGCCAGCAGGCCCAGCCCGCTGCCCAGGTACAGGATACCGGCCAGGGTCACCGGGGCGACCTGCCCTACCAACGTTTTGGCAAAGGGCGTGCTGGCGCCAAATAGGGCTGCCGCCAGCAAGGCGTACACGACGCCCTGATGCGCACCCTGCTCGGGTGAAGATGATGAAGATGCCATGCAATGCTTTCGTGGTGTGTTTTTTTACCCTGGCTGCCAGTATGCACGATCCGGCACACGCTGGCAGCGCCTCCCTCATTGCGGCCCGGTGAAGGGCCGCATGGTGGCTTACTTGGCGACCAGCTCGGCCTTGACCGTGTTCTTGTCCGCGAAGGTGATGCTAGCCTGGGCTCGGGTGCCGGCGGCCATCTACCTGCTGCTCGTCGGCGTGACCATCGTCACTGAATCCGAGGTGGCCTGGCTGTTTATCGAGGCCGGCGTACTCGTGTGGCTGGTGCGCGCCCCGCCAAAGGGGCTCGTGAAAGGCGGTGGCTTGCAGGCGATCGGCATGGCGCAGCTGCCAGCGGTGCCTAGCATTTGGGGCGTGGTGGACGTGTCGCAGTTTACGCAAATCGGCATCTTCTTTGCCAAAGCGGGCGCCTTTGTGTTCGGTTCAGGCCTGGCCATTGTGCCGTTCCTGTATGGCGGCGTCGTCACCGAGCACCATTGGCTGACCGACAGGCAATTTGTGGACGCCGTCGCCGTGGCCATGATCACCCCGGGGCCCGTCGTCATCACAGTCGGCTTTATAGCCTACCTGATCGCCGGTTTCCCGGGCGCTGCCGTGGCGGCCCTGGCCACCTTCATTCCCTGCTACCTGTTTACCGTGATTCCGGCACCCTACTTTAAAAAATACGGCAAGCTGCCGGGCGTGCTGGCCTTCGTGGACGGCATCACTGCCGCAGCCATCAGCTCCATCACCGGCTCGGTGATCGTCATCGCCAAGCGCTCGATCATTGACATCCCGACGAGCTTGATCGCCGTGGCCGCCATGGTGCTGTTGTGGAAGTTCAAAAAGTTGCCGGAGCCCGTCGTTGTGGCAGCGGCTGCGGTCCTGGGTTTGATCGTCTTTCCTTTGTTGCGCCATTGAAATATGTGAGATACACATCTTTCTGGCATTTGGATGCGTTTGCAGTGCTTTCGGCAATAGCAACTGTATTTAATTCGCATACGTTTCTGGATCTCGACTGGATCGAAGTATTTCGTTCCGAAGCTCGACAGCAGCCTGTCGTCAGGGTTTAGATGATAATGAGTCCCGAAATTGAATCTCAGAAAGTGAGAAAGTGCATTTACTGGAAATGCACAAACTGCACTTCCTGGAAGCATGTCAACTGGTCATATTACCAATCTAGTGTCGCACCGCTAATTAGAAATTGGATGTTGTCAGGGTGCATGTCTCTCACTAGGAGTATCAAACAAGACCTTCACCTGACGCTTAGACGGCACTCGTCAGGACGATCAATTGGTTTTAGAATGTGTATAGTGGGCGTGAATCGAGTCAGGTAGAGCCCAGCGATGACTGGCCTAGACCGCGAAATTACTGCTGTGCAGACGCTTCCAGACGTTTAGATGCCTTAGGATTCGCCCTGCGTTTTACCTTGTGCAGGCCAATCTAGCACTATTCAATAGCCTATGGCCTTCTGGAGAGTAGCCATTTGCTCGTGCACCAGCGTGTGATGGAACGGAGTCCTTGACAGCACATAGGCCCGATTTTCGGGACGCATGTGTGTCTTTGTACCTAGTACCTTCCATAAAACAGGGCCCGTGACAAAACTATCCGGAACGTGATGCCAAAGGGAAGATGTGACCCATATCAACGTAGCCTGGCGCAACCGCTGAGCTGCCTTTTGGTCGCCATTTGCCGTAGCTAGTTCAGCGGCAGCTTGGAAAACCGGTTTGAGTGCAACGCCAAGACGATTCGCCATAATCGCCGGATCATCTGCAGAGATCCCGGCATACTCTATGCCGAACAAATGACGCAGCCAATTGTCTCGATTCGTTACGAGATACCTGTCCAACAGCGAACGCGTCACAGGAATGGCACTCGAGATCATATGGGCTACCGGTTCAAGCAAAAATACCTCTTGCTGAGCTGGTTTCCGGGAGTTGATCCTGACACTCCAAATATCGTGAGCGCTGCCGCCGCCCTTATACAGATGAAGGTCACCTAGCTTGATGCAGCCAATTTCGGATGGTTTGAGGGCACCATAATAAGCCATGAAAAGGATGAATCTCACAGCAGGCAGAGGAATGACAGAATGTTCTGGAACGGCAGTGGCGAGATAGCGCCATTCTGCGGCGGAGAGAAATCTTTCTGTCGGTTGCCAAACGCCTGCACCCTCCAGTAATAGTTTCTGCGCCTGGCGCTGTGAAAATTTGCTGTGATCGAAAGGGTTACCTCTGATATAGCCCCAGGCGCTCCAACGTTTAAACAACACCGAAATTACCGTAAGCACATGTTCTTGCGTCACGGCTGAATGCACTGCTCGCATTGGACTCCAAGGTCGCGCCTTGCCGTAAAGCTTGGTTGGCAGCCAAATGTCTCTCGGCTTCGGGTCTGCCAAGAATTCTGTGAAAGCATCGACATCTACAGTGGTCATCGCCGATAGTGCGATGTTTCGCTGGGCCACGCACCATAGCAAAACTTTCTGTATTTGAATAATATAGTTTTTTCGTGTCTTCTCAGAGGTATAGTACTCAAGCCACAATTGAATCGCCTCAAGATCGTTTTTTGCATTGATTACAGTCGGACTCAAAGCACGCAGTTTGGCCTGCAAATCAGAGCCATCAAGGCTCGGCGATAACCGGATCATGTCAAGTGGCTGGAAATACTCTTTGCGCACAAGTGGGCGCTCCGGCATTTTCTTAGTGCCAATTACCTCTATTGATAAGCTAGCTGGCTCCTGCGGTGATAGTTTTCGATGTTGTTGATCAGAGTCCTGGTAGGTAGAGATAAGCCCGCGTGCATCAGCGCATGCCAGCCGACCAAGTGTTCTTGGGCTTGCGAGCAGGATAACTGGTGCACCTTTTTCGCTGACGTAAGTGAGAAATGATACTGCCGGAAAGTTTGGCTGCCGTAAGGGCGTCACGATAGAAGCGAATGTGGCATGAAGCTCGCGTGCCCGAACGCGGTCATCGCCTGTGACGCTGGCATCTGTCAGCTTGGTCGCTGCCTCATGCCACGAGCTGAACGCATGCTCCGCAGCGTGAAAGCTTGCCAGTAGATAGCCGACCCATGCCTTTGCATCCAGCACTTTATCCAACGGCCATTGCAGCAAGGAGGTTCGCAATTCAAGAACGGGCCGGTTGGCCAACATCTCCTCGAAGTGATAGCGCCAAAGCATAAAGACTTGAATGCGAGGGCAACTCTCGGTGGATAAAACCATTGCGCCGTCACCAGGATGAACTTTAATCTGCCGGTTCATGGAAGCACGCGCACCACAGTAATAGCCCTGGGTGACGCGCGCCAGCCGCCGCCTCACGGCCTTGTACAACTGAATGCGTTCGGAGTACATCTCCGGACTGCTTTCTTGATTCATCTGTTTTAATGTAACAGCGCAAAAAATATTTTCATAGCAACCTTTGTAGACGTTAAATGTTAACGTGCCAAGATCCAGACAGGCGAGATCAAAATTCGGTGGAATGGCGCTGGTCAGCACCTGGAGTGTGGCGCGGCGCTTGGTTTCATGAGCGGTCAGGCTACTAACAGGCAAATGCCAAGTATGCCAATCACGCCAGTTCAATGTGCTTGCATTCAGCGACTGTACCCACTTGACCAGCGGCGACAAGAGACGCGCCGCATCCGCATACAGCCGATGGTTACCCCATTGCGAGATATCACTTTGCTCGGCGTACGGCGTCAGGCAAGACGGACAGTGAAATGGGATACCGAACCCAGCTTCCGCGAGCGCATAGGGGGGCGTAGATAGACCGCATGCCGTGCAGTTCGCCAGAATAGGAACACCATGAATTGGGCACCTTGCTATCGCCTCAATCTGGTAAAGAAAGCTCTGGTAGCCATGTCGCAGGCAATCTGGGCAATATCTAAGCGATTTATCCGTAGCTATCAATGACGTCCACCTCCCTGCCCTCGCGCTCAGAGTTGATTCAATTGTCAGGCGTCGGATAGCCGCTATGCCGTTTTCTCCGGTTTGGTCTATCCAATGGCTGTCAAGCAATGAGCGGGCATGTAGTTGACCGTATGTTGGTGCTTGGTTTAGTTTCTGGCCAAAAACCGCCCCGCACAGTTCGCCAGCACCGATTCCGTTGGCAACTGCAAACTTCAGCAGTAACGTGTAAGCGCCCTCGTATGGCAGCTGCCACTCGCGCAGCCAGGCTATCCCTGCCAGCTCGCCGTGTATTGGGGTGACATTGTGCATGTGCTAGGTTATGTAAGTGATGCCCAGAGAGTCCTTAAATCCCGATTGGGCAACAGCCGTCTTCCAGTCATCGACGCTGCCATGAAATCCTGGATGATCATATTCGAGACTCGCCATGAAAAACCGGCGAATGCTGTCGGCCACCCACAGCATTCCGACCTGATTCAGGCCGCCGCTGGCTTGTGCCGCAAGCTTGTACTGGCCCCATAACGTCTCAATTTCGCTCTGTAATCGCCAACCACTTGCGTATGCTTGCCTCATAAGAAACTGGCTGTAGCTATATCCGCTCCCTGCTGGGTACTCCGATACCTCCGCGTCGTCGTAGAACGACATGATGATGGCAAGATCCTCGGGCGTTAGCACGCCACGGAATTCATACTGCTGAATCATGAAGCGCCCAATCAAATCAATGCGCCCCGATTGAATCAAGGCTGTCCGCAGCGAAGTTAGTTCAGGCGTCCCAAAGAGTACGGCGATGAGTTGCACTTTATGCTCCATCGCAAGTTCGTTGGCAAGGTCACGCAATGTGGTCAATTCTGGCTCATGCCAGTTCTGGGCCTCATCGACAAACAACATGATGAGGTCGCTATTGCGTGTCTTTGCTTGCGTCCACATAAAGTTTCGCAGCCTCGCTCTGCGCTGCTCCACTTTCCCAAGCGATGCCATCACGTGTGTACAAGCGGTCAGCAATTCACCCATGAAGGTGAGTTCTGAAAAGCGGGGATGCCAAGCCGCGCTGACAGAGAATATCGGCATATCGGGAAACGACTGTGTCAATTGGTCAGCAAGGACAGTAATCCCTTCTGTCTTACCAAAGCGCGGGTGCGCGTAAAAACAACAGCCTGGTGCGCGCTGGAACGCTGTATTGGCAAGCACCTCATAGGCCGTACGAATCGATGGCGTTGGCAGGCGAATTTTGCTGCGCAATACTGGATGACTGGCAAGTTGTTCAGGAGTCGGCGCGCATTCCACATTGGGCTTTGTCGTGAGATTCATGAAGACTCCTTCTGGTTAGCGCAAGATCGTTTTCCACGTAGGTGTCGGTACCAAACTTGTCAACGGTTGGCGTGGTGGTTCAACGGGCGGCGTGACGGGTTCGAACTTTGGCAACGACTCGGCAGGTGCAGCATTCTCAGTGGGAATACCTGTCTCCGCACTTGCCCTCGCCAGACGGGTCGCTGAGCGGGAAATTTTTCGCGGCTTTTTAGTGGCGTCCTTGACGGTCTCCGATTGTAGGTGACGCAATAGCGCAACAATCGGATTGTCGTTGTATCTGACGTTCAGCTGTCCAGAATCGCGTAGGGCATTAATCTCTTTTCGCATCTCACGCGTATGTCTGGTTTGGCCCCACGCCCCTTGCGCCGTGAGTATCCCCAACTCATCTCCCGACTCGTGAAAAGCGCGCACTGTGCACATATCGGTTGCGCGGATATGTACGCGCAGTTTTCTCCCAACAAGTGCGAATGCGTTGCTCAAAATGGGACTAGTGTAACGAACTCGATCAATCTCAACATATGGCCGCCGTCCGTTTTCAGGATCTCCACGAACTGTCTTGATTTCGACTTCAATGCCGAGATCGGGAAGTGTTGCGGTCGGGGGAGGAAGCCGACGAGGCAGCAAACCCAAAGACTTTATCGATGCATAGTCTCGTAGTATGCTAAGTGGAGAGCGATTTCCCAGCCCCTCGTTTGGCCCTGTGTTGTAGTCTGTGATCGTCACATCCATCAAATCAAGGAGTTCCTCCAAGCCAATTCCCAGTTCGACTGCGCTTCTAGCTGGGTCGCCTTTCTTCGGATCTGACGGGCTAGATCCCGTCGTCGATGGCAAACGTTGAAAACCGTATGTCTCCAACTTCTTAAATACGCGCTCAAGTGGGCTACGATGCTCCCAATGTCCGATCGGGCCGTAATTGACACAGCACCCAAGCCTACGCCTGGCGCGTTCAGCGATCGCGTTGGAATAGTGAACTGCAGCGTTGTCAACCATCATGGCGGCCCAGGCACGACCGGAGAACTCGGGGATAACACCTGACGGTAGGCCTGCATCGGGTGCGTAGGTCATGTCCGGCACGACGAGCTTACGCGGCTCCCAAGTCGACATCGCGGAAATGATTGCTTGCTCGATTGTGACTGCCGAGCATTCAGTGCGGATGCCGACGCTATATCCAAGTATCGCGCGCGAGAAATCATCGACGACAGGAACGAGCCAAAGTCGTTCGATCGCAACGCGTTGTGGGCCTTTAGGCCCAGCGATCCGAACGGTGCCAACGCAATCAATCTTGTGCGGATCAATGCCAACGACATCGTACGGCGCATGCGATATCTTGCTTGAGGGCCGTCCTTTACCAACTGATAAATGCGATTTGGCGGTTTTACCAAACCTAGCGGAAGCTGCCGCTTCAATTTGGCTGAGCATTAGCTTTTTAGCGTAGCGTTCGACCGATCGTCGGCCTCTGGATTTACTGTTGAGAGGATAGGCGTTTCCCAGTATGCCGGCCTGCTCACAGCTATAAACAAAGGCCGCGTGCAGATCTTTCAGTGAAATTCTGGCCTCATGAATATGGCCCTTCTCCGGGCGTTTGAGTATCAGGCCGTCGATCTTCGCTTTAATCTCTGGATGCATTTCCATGAACATTTCGAAAGCACCTGTTGAAATCGCTTTGGTTCCCTTTTCAGAAGGAAGGTCTGCAATCCGACGGTAGTCTTTCGTTCGGAAATTTCGGATTAATGCTGTCCATCCGTAAGGTTTGCCATCTGCGGCAGGTGACACGCAGCGAGTTAACTGTCGGAGGAGATCTGTGCGAGAGATTCCGACCGATTTAACGGATGTCTTTAAGCGTCCAGTACGAAGATAGGCTTCAAGCGCAGTTTGGTACTTTGCAAAACGTTCACGTTCCCCTTCGTCCAGTGCGTCGATATCAACCGAGCGCCAAGACGACGTGTCTGATAGTTCTGCTGGCAACGTGCTGAAGGTCCACAGTTTCATGGACCACTCTCTATGCTGATGATAGTTTCCGGCGAGAGGTTTTCTGTACCAATATTCGATTTGTAAGTGCCCAGAAGCACATTCTGAAACACCGCAGCCACATATAAAGGAAAGGCTGCCTCGCCCCAAATTCTTTCTACGTCGGCAAGTGTGAACGACTGGTGTGACCGAAACATATCTGCGACCTCGTCGCTGTACCATGCCAGGGAGTGCTCTCTTGCAGCAGAAAGCCAGGCCAATATACGCCGCCAGTTGGCGAGCTGCACCGGGTTACTGCGAATTTCGATCTCGGTCCATGACTCGTAGCGAATCATGACGGCGGCGGCGGCTTCGATTAAACGTGTCGCTTCCGTCGGATCGTGGTTCGCCTTCCCTCGATCTTGGGAATAACGAACGTGCCGATAGCCGACCTCACCACTTTTATAAGTTACGACGGCCGTCACCGGAAGCGCTATCCCGCCCTCCCCTAACGACACCGAGCGTTTCACAGGAGCGTAATCGCACTGTGCAATCTCGGTATCAAATTCGGTCATGAAGAAGTGATCCCATTCTAGGTCACTTCGCAAAACCCAGTCGCGCTTGGTATGCGGGCTATATACGTACCAGAGGCTATTTAAGGCGCTGCCCCGCTGCCCGTAGGAAGCAGCCAATTTCCCACGAAACCGGGTTCCAAGCCTTGAACCAGCTGATCGCGACGTCGCCATTGATCACTCCGAAAACAATACCAACTCAGCATAGGCTGTGAAATCGGATTTGCAAGGTGAGGCGTGGCTTACTGGGTAACATTGTGATTAAAGTCAACTTGCTATCGTCTGCCGTGGGTCGAGAAGAATCAAATTTGTGTCGCTTGCCTTGTAGGTCGAAAAAGATCAACTTTATGTCGCGGGCACGAAAAAGATCAAATTGCTGTCGAAGAATCGCGACAGTAAGTTAGGTCACATTGCTGGGAGCTTAGAGGAAGAAGTGGAAATTTTGAGTACCTAGAATGCTGTCGGCGTACTCACTGCTTGGCGCCCAAGGTTGTTGGGACGCCCACAGAACTAGTCACCTATCTCATTGTGCTCAGTAATATCAAAAATTGACCAGTCGGGGATCGATCTACGCAAAATTATGACCCTGATCACTTGCACACAAAGAACGATAACTTCCTTCATTAATGCAGCGGTGGTTATCCTTTGACCGCAAACAGATATCATTTCGGAGGGGTTGGCCTGCCCCGTATGAACAAGTTTGCTGCGGACCTCGTAGGACTTCTTTAATAAAGCGGCATTTCTTTTGCGAACATCAACTGTTCCACCGATCAACCGAACTGACCTGACGGTAATTTTATGCATCATTTCATTGTTAGCTTTATCCCCGAGCAGTGCTTCAAACGCCGTCGCAACCTCAACCGCGCAATCACCAACGCTACGACGGCGTTGAGCTTGATTGAGCCGTTGGAGAGCAACCCGGACAGGAGCGCGCATAGGCTCAGAAAGGGAAAGATATGCTTGAACTATTTTTTGCGCATCGTGCTCATTTAAAATGCTGAAATCCCCTAAAGAACTAGGCAAAATCTCATGCATGTGTCCACCCCGTCCGCCACCTAAACTAGCCCGCTCTAAATCTGGATCATCAAATGTAAACCAATATGCCGAGGACATTGATATTCTTGGCCCAACAACCGTTAGCACAGTGATTATCTCATTGAACAATTCGTGATTTTTTAAAAAATCATCATTTTCCAAAGCATCTGATTGTTTAGGATCATAGATATAGGGATCGATTAATTTTTCAAAAACCAGTGCAGATTGCGGCGGGATAAAATCCAGCATACTTGTAACTGTACTAGTATTGAAATTTCCCATTATAAATTTCTTTTGCTCACTATCTGGAATATCCTCAATCGGTACAATTTTCACTTCCGCTGTAAGTTGAATTTGTCTATCAACAGGAACGCCCCAAATGGCACATATGAATTTTCCGGTTGCAGCTTTAGTTCCAAGTACCTTCAATGCCCATTCTATGGCTGCCTCTGCTGATTTATATTCTAGCGCTATCTTTAGAAGCGATGTACCAATGTAAGATGGATAAAAACCAGTAGCTCCATTTCCTGTGCGAACCATTCTAGTTTCCTCACCTGGGAAACGATGATCCCGAGCAACAATTTCATTTAATTTCTTCCCCATCTCATCCATCTTTAAAATAGCAGAATATCTAATATCATCATCTCGACATTCCAGAGCAGAAAGTAAATTAAATTCTCGCCTAGAGAAAATTAAATCTTGACTTTCCTTGCATAAGTCCGTCAATTCTTGCGATAAGGCATTTATTTGTTCATTCAATATTAGCGCCATTGATTCAGACATTTTTTAATCCCTAATAATAAAACAAAAATAATTTCCCGTGCTGACGGTACTTGGGTAACAGCATTATGTATCAAAATCACCGCGTCTGGCACGTCCGCAAATCCCGTGACAACGAATTTCATCTTTGAAGCACCGCTCACAGACCTTTAAACGCAGACAATATCGAGCTTGCTGAACCGCCCATTTTGGTACCCCAAGCATATACATGAAATCACCGAGCATTCTGGTGCGGTTGACTGCCCGCCAATTGGTCCGCCTAGAGTTGCGAATGATCCAGTACTGATTGCGGAACTCATCCTCGATTTGCTCAAGTATCCGCAGTGAATTAGCATCAAAATTTGCCATATCACGTGGCTCCTCCCCGTCAATCAAGGTGGAGTAACTGTCAGAACGGACAATCGTCCACCACTTGTGGCAATCCCGGTGCAGTCGCCAGGTACACGACGCCGAGATTGTTGTCGCACCAGGTCTGCAAGCCGTCCATGCAATGGCCGGAAAGCGCCTGGAATGCGACCTGTGCCGCACGCAGCATGTTTGTACAAAACGGCACCCGCCATACAACGACTTCCGGCACCACGATGCCCCTGGAGCGGAAGTAGCGTTTCTGGTCAAGCGCCCTGCACTGCATTTCCTTGCCGCAGTACTTTGTCGCGGTCATTGAAGAACAGGTTCTTGGCGCTTTGCATTTTCATGCGGCCGTCAAGTTCGTGGCCCTGTATGTTTTCCCTGTAGGTGACTGTGGACTGTGGCCATGCGATCAGCACCGGCTGGAAGCCGCCCGCCCGATGTTGTTCAATTTTTTATACAACATATTGCGCAATATATTGTATTCTTGAGTTTCATCGAGGAGAAACATCAGAATGCGCTATCACTCATGTCTGCTTCAAGCGCTGTCGGCGCTGTCCATCATTAGCGCATCGGGCGCTTTTGCCGAGGTGCCGGGCATTTCGCGAGACGAAAAAGGCGCGATCATCGCCTCCCTCGACAGCACCTTGAATACGAACTACGCGTTTCCGGACATCGCGCGAAAAATTGCGCCCGTGCTTCAGGAGCGTCTGAAAAAGGGAGATTATGACTCGGCGGCGACGAAGGCGGAGTTTGCGAGCAAGCTGACCGACGATCTCATCAAAGTCAGCGGCGACCTGCATTTCCTCGTGGGTGCCGACTCCCAATGGATCGCGGAATTCAAGGCGAAGGCCAACCCGGCGCTCAAGCCCAAGATACGAAAAGAAGAATTGAGCAGGCTGGAAGAGAGCAATTTCGGTTTCGACGAGGTCGCTCGCCTGAAGGGCAATATCGGTTATATACGGTTCAGCTATTTTGCCGATCCCGAGCTTGCCTATGATACGGCCGCATCCGTTATGCGCTTCGTCGGCAATACGGATGCCGTCATCATCGATTTGCGCTATAACAATGGCGGACATCTGGAAATGGCGCAATTCCTGGCCAGCTATTTCTTCTCCAGCGAGAAAGACCAGTTGCTCTTCGACTATTATTACAATGAGGATGGCAAGCGTATCCAGCGCGGGCAATGGGTGCTGCCGGGCCTGCCGGGCAAGCGCATGGTGGACAAGCCCGTCTATATCCTGACCGGCTCCACGTCGTTTTCCTCCGCAGAATGGTTTTCCTATGCGATGAAAAAGCTCGGGCGGGCGACGCTGATCGGGGAGCGGACCGCTGGCGGTGCGCATCCGGTTGCGCGCAAGCCGCTGAACGACGATTTTTTCGTGCAAGTGCCGATCGGCCAGATCCAGGATCCCGTGGACCATGGCGATTTCGAAGGTGTCGGCGTGCAACCTGATGTCCCTGGCCCCTCTATTCGCGCGCTTCCTCTGGCGCACAAGCTGGCGCTTGAACATCTGGCGAAGACCGATGACGCCAGGCGAACCGAACTTGCCTGGCTGCTCCCGAGCCTGACGGCAGCGATCGAGCGCCCGCACGTCGATGCCGCGGTGTTGACAAAAGCCGCCGGAAAATATGAAGGCCGCCAGATTATCCTGGACAATGGCACGCTTTACTATCTCTGGCGCGAACGGTTCCGGGTCGCGCTTGAGCCGATCGGTCCCAACCTGTTCGCGGTGGAAGGCGTGTCGGATTTTCGATACCGCCTGAATACCTTGCGCGGAAAAGTGACGGAGCTGGAACGCGTGAACAAGGATGGCAGCATCCAGAGGTACAAGCGCCTTGACTAAAAAGACACCTCACCCGGCCGCAATCGATGACGCCGTGTTTCTTGGCCGCGCTGTCGAACGGCTGAGCGTCCTGATCGCCGAGCAATCCAAGACTGTCTTCGATACGATGGGGATCGTCATCCCGGTTCGTTCGTGTTCGCTGATGACTGTCCTGGCAACGCTCGGCACGGCCTCCGCTGCGGATCTGGCGCGCGAACTCGGACATTCGCACCAGCTGGTCATGCAAAAGATACCAAAGCTGCTCCGCCTGGGCCTCGTACGGTATCGGAACGATGACAATGATGCCCGCCGACGACTATTGGTGCCCACGGAGGAAGGCTTGTCGCAGCTTGCGAAATTCCAGCAGTGCACGGTGCTGATCCGGGCAGCCTATGCCGGCCTGTTTGCCGAGGTGGGGGACGTCAGGCAATTCGTGGACCGGGCCGCCGATGCGCTCAACGAGAAGCCGCTGGACAAGCGCATCCATTCCCCGGCGCGTTTGACCTGATGCACAAGCAGTTTTGTATTCAGTTTTTACCGGCTATCCCCATGCTTTCCATGATCCTGGCTGTATTATCCTTGCAGTCCAGCTCATCGGGTTTTGCCTCGATCATCTGAAGCAGCGACAGCAGATGCGCCTTGTTCTGCGCCAGCTGCACCTCCAGGGATTCGATATCGGCGATCTTCTTCTTGAGCGCCACCATCAGCTCATCATGTTTCCATGATGAAATATCCTCAGGCAAGACTTGCCTGATTTCGTCCAGGGAAAAGCCCGCCTGCTGGGCGTCGGTGATGATGGACAGTACCGCCACCGCTTCCAGCGGATAGTCGCGGTAGCCGTTCGATTGCCGGTCCACGGCTTTCAGCAAGCCCTTGGCTTCGTAGAAACGTATCGTTGACGCCGCCAGGCCGCTGCGCTTGGCCAATTCGCCGATTTTCATCTTTTTTCCTGCTCCCTTATTGTGGTGTGTTATTCCGCAGGGCCGCGAGCAGCGCTTGCGCCACTTCCTTGCTCGAAGCGCTTCGTCGATACCGCCAAGCTGGCGGAACAGTTCGGCTTTACGGGCGTGCAAATCCATGCCGCGCACGGCTACCTGCTCAGCCAGTTCCTCTCTCCTATCACGAACAAGCGCACGGACCGCTGGGGCGGCTCGCTCGAGAACCGGGCGCCGCTGCTGGTGGACGTCGTCAACGAGGTGCGGCAAGCCGTGGACAAAGGCTTTGCCGTCGCCGTGAAGCTCAACTCGGCGGATTTCCAGAAAGGCGGCTTCAGCTCGGAGGACGCCAGGCAGGTGGTTTCCATGCTCAACAGCCTGGGCGTGGACCTGATCGAATTGTCCGGCGGCAGTTATGAAGCCCCTGCCATGCATGGCCAGACCCGCGACGGCCGCACCTTGGCCCGCGAAGCGTATTTCCTGGAGTTTGCCAAGGACATCGCCACCGTGGCCACGATGCCCATCATGGTGACGGGCGGCATACGCCGCTACCCGGTGGTCGAGCAAGTGCTGGGCAGCGGCATCGCCATGGCAGGCATGGGAACGGCGCTGGCCATCGACCCGCACTTGCCGAAAGCATGGCGTGCCGATCAATCGGCCAGCCATATGAATATGTGCCGGAATTCCAAAATGCGCTGTATGCGCCGAAACCATTGCCAATAAACCATTGACAGGCTACTTGCCTGGCGTCTCGTGCGCCATGGCCGCTGCGGCAAGGGCGCGCGTATCGAGCGGCATGGATTCCTTGCGCTCGCTGTAGCGACTGGTCAGGTAATCCGAGCGGTCGCGCACGACCAGGGTGAATTTGTACAATTCTTCCATGACGTCGACCAGGCGGTCGTAGTACGGCGACGGCTTCATGCGGTCGTTGTCGTCGAACTCCTGGTAAGCCTTGGCGACGGACGACTGGTTCGGGATCGTCACCATGCGCATCCAGCGGCCCAGCACGCGCAAGCCGTTGACGGCGTTGAACGATTGCGAGCCGCCCGACACCTGCATCACCGCCAGGGTGCGCCCTTGCGTGGGACGCACGCTGCCCATTTCCAGCGGCAGCCAGTCGATCTGCGACTTGAACACGCCCGTCACGGCACCATGGCGTTCGGGACTGCACCAGACCTGGCCTTCCGACCACAGCGACAAGGCGCGCAATTCCTGCACCTTGGGATGGTCGGGGCTGACGCTATCGACCATGGGCAAGCCATGCGGGTCGAAGACGCGTGTCTCGGCGCCGAAATGCTGCAGCCTCCAGGGTCAGCAAGCGGCTGAATGAACGTTCACGCAGCGAACCGTACAGCAGGAGGATGCGTGGCGGATGCGTGGCCACCGTCGGCGGCGCCAGTTTATCGAGGGTCGGCGTGTCGAGGTGGGCTGCGCTGATGTTGGGCAAGTCATGCATGGCGGTTTCCTTGTTCAATTATTCCATAATAGTCGAATTATGGAATTGATGGAAGCCTGTTTTGCACCTGAGTAAATGCCTCCCTCCCGGCATATGTTGATGTAGATCAATCAATTTTTGAATTGTGTGCAGCAGAATATGATCATGCGCAAGCCGCTATCCAATAGCGATGGTCCGCGCCTGCGCCCCGCACTACACGTACCCACTTCATAAGGAATACCATGATCCCCACTACCATGAAAGCCGCCGTCGTCGAGCAACTGGGCCAGCCGCTGGTGCTGCGCGACGTACCCGTGCCGGTGCCCGGCCCCGGCCAGATCCTCGTCAGGACGGAAGCGTGCGGCGTCTGCCACACGGACTTGCATGCGGCACGCGGCGACTGGCCCGTCAAGCCGACGCCGCCATTCATTCCCGGCCACGAAGGCATCGGCGTGGTGGTGGAGTTGGGCGCTGGCGTGACCGAGGTGCGGCTGGGCGACCGGGTCGGCGTGCCCTGGCTCTATTCCGCTTGCGGCCATTGCGAACATTGCCTGGCAGCCTGGGAAACCGTGTGCGCCGAGGCGCAGTTCGGCGGCTACACGAAGAATGGCGGCTTCGCCGAATACATCCTGGCCGACCCGCGTTACGTCGCGCATATTCCGGCCGGTCTTTCTGCCGTGCAAGCGGCGCCCATCATCTGCGCCGGCGTAACGAGCTACAAGGGCATCAAGGAAACCGGCGCGCGGCCGGGCCAGTGGCTGGCCGTGTCCGGCATCGGCGGACTGGGCCACCTGGCCATCGAATATGCGGTGGCGATGGGCTTGCGCGTGGCGGCAGTCGACATCGATGAAGGCAAGCTCGAGCACGCGCGCGCCCTCGGCGCCGAAGTGACCATCAATGCACGCCAGGGCGACCCCGTCGCGGCCTTGCGCGAAGCGACGGACGGCGGCGCCCACGGCGTGCTGATCACGGCGCCGTCGATCGATGCCTTCCAGCAAGGCGTGGCGATGACGCGCAAGCGCGGCACCTGCGTGCTGGTCGGCTTGCCGCCGGGCGACTTCCCGACGCCGCTGTTCGATGTGGTCGCCAATTGCGTGACGATACGCGGCTCTTTCGTCGGCACGCGCCAGGACATGGCCGAGGCGCTGGCGTTCGCCGCCACCGGCAAGGTCAAGGCCGGCATCGAATTGCAGCCGCTGTCGGCCATCAATGACATCTTCAGCCGCCTGGAACATGGCAAGGTTGCCTCGCGCGTGGTGCTCGATTTCAGCGGCAGCTGAGCGCAACGCCCGGCGCGCGGCCGGTGTGTCCTATGGTGCGACGGCAAGCAATTGCCGTTGCTATCATGGCATTTCATAAAAGACACAACAAGGACACCGCGATGAAAAAAACCCTTTCCGGCCTGCTGGCCTGCGCCGCCCTCGCCTGGCCGCTTGCCGCCGGCGCGGCCGACCAGGCCCCGTCAACGCTGCCCGGGCACTATTACCTGCAAGGCGTGATGGAAACGGGTTCCGAGCTGTTGCTGAAAAAGGACGGCACCTTCGAATGGATGCTCAGCTACGGCAATACCGACCAGCAAGCCAGCGGCGAGTGGCGCGTTGCCGGCGACACGGTGACCCTGGTGACGGGCAACGGCGGCAAGGAGCCGCAGTTCCGCGTGTTCGAGGAAGCGGAAATGCGCATCCAGAAACCTGCCGAAGCGGGCCTGTGGGTGGCCATCGTCGGCTTCCCTAAAGTCGGGCCGATGGCCGGCGTGGAGGTGAAATTCGAAGCGCAGAGCGGCAAGACGGCCACGGCCGTCAGCGTGGCGAACGGCGACGCCATCGTCCGCATGCCGGCGTCGGAACGCTGGGTGCGCGCCGGCCTGCGCCGCCAAGGCGCGAAGGCCGACTATCAATGGCTGACCGTGCCGCCCGCGCGCGCGCAGGAACGCATCGCCGCGTTCGCCGTCACCGACCGCCAGTGGCTGCGGGGCCAGGCATTCCAGAAGCTGGCCTTGCGCGTCGTCGACGGCGGCCTGAAAGTCGACGATGCGGACAATGGCCTGTCCAGGGGCTTGTACGCCAAACCGGCATCGAAGCAGTAGCCCTCAATTAATCTCGTTCCATTGCGCAAACACCTTGCAACTGGCCAGCAATATCGGCCAGGGCAGCGCTGTTTTACGCGCGCGCGCGCCCGTGCGCCGTTGACACCCTGCACCGTCTGTCCTATAGTCGCCGGGTTAACGACAAATGAGAATGAGAATCATGTTCAGTTCTATCAAGAAATGGCTGGTCTGCTATCCGCTCGTGGCCGCCAGCATGTTGCTGGCCGGAGGCGCGCAGGCGCAGGCGGCCGATCCTGGCGCCGGTGCCAAACAATTGTGGCAACTGATTGATTATGTTGCCGTCGATTACAGCGGCGCCGTCGAGCACGGCAAAGTGGTCAGCGAGGCGGAATACGCGGAGATGCTCGACTTTACCGACAACGCGACGACGCAGATCGCCGCCCTGCCCGCCCACGCGTCGCAGCCGGCCATCGCCGCCGCCATCGCCGAGCTGCGCAAAGCCGTCGTCGCCAAGGCGGACGGCGCGGAGGTCAAGCGCCTGGCGCACCATGCGAACGGCTTGCTGATCGCCGCCTACCCGATCCCCGTGGCACCGAAAACGCTGCCCAACCTGGCGCGCGGCGCGGCCCTGTATGCGGCCCAGTGCGCTTCTTGCCACGGCGTGGCCGGCGGCGGCGATGGTCCGCTGGCGGCCAGCCTGGAACCGAAACCGATCGCCTTCACGGATGGCGAACGGGCGCAGTCGCGCAGCCTGATGGCGCTGTACCAGGTCATCTCGCAGGGCGTGGCGGGCACCTCGATGGCCAGTTTCGGCCAGTTGTCCGACAACGAGCGCTGGGACCTGGCCTTCTATATTGGCGGCATGGCGCACGACGCGGCGGCAAGCACGCACGGCGAAAAGCTGTGGCAGGACGATCCGCGCAGCAAAAAACTGTACGCGGACCTGGCCGCCGTGACGACCCTGACGCAGGAAGCGGCGGCCGCCAAGCTGGGCGCGGACGAGGCGCAAGCCTTGACGGCATACCTGCGCAGCCATCCTGACAAGGCCGAGGCGCACAAGCCGGCCGGCCTGGCCCTGTCGCGCTTGCGCCTGGCCGAAAGCCTTGCCGCCGTACATGCGGGCGACCGCGCGGCCGCCACGCGCCTGGGCCTGTCCGCCTATCTGGACGGCTTCGAGCCGATCGAGCCGATGGTCGGCGCGCGCAACAAATCCCTGCTGCTGGCCGTGGAAAACGCCATGCTCGCTTACCGTTCCGCCGTTGCCAAGGGCACGGTGGCCGACGCCGAGGCGGCCGGCGAAACGCTGCAGCAACTGTTTACCCACGTGGAAGCGGAACTGGGCGACGCCAAGGCCGATCCGATGACGACCTTTGTCGGCGCGCTGACGATCCTGTTGCGCGAAGGCGTGGAAGCGCTGCTGATCGTGATCGGCATCATCGCCTTCCTGCGCAAGGCCAAGCGCAACGACGTGCTGCCCTATGTGCATGCGGGCTGGGCCAGCGCGCTGGTGGCGGGCGGCCTGACGTGGGTGGCGGCGACGTACCTGGTGACCATCAGCGGCGCCAGCCGGGAAGTGAGCGAAGGTCTCGGTTCCGTGTTCGCGGCCCTGGTCCTGCTCAGCGTGGGTCTGTGGATGCACCAGAAGAGCAGCGCCGGACGCTGGCAGGAATATTTGCACGAGAAACTCACGGCAGCCATGTCCCGGCGTTCCGCCTGGGGCCTGTTCGCCCTGGCCTTCATCGCCGTCTACCGCGAAGTCTTTGAAACCGTGCTGTTCTATTCCGCCCTGGCGGCGGACGGCAATGGCGGCGCCCTGCTGGGCGGCTTCCTCGTGGCCATCGTGCTGCTGGTCGTCATCGCCTGGGCCTTGCTGCGCACCAGCGCCCGCATGCCGATCGGCAAGTTCTTCTCGTGGACGTCCGCCTTCGTGGCCGTGCTGGCCGTGATTTTGATGGGCAAAGGCGTGGCCGCGCTGCAGGAAGCGGGCTGGGTCGGCGTCACCCCCGTCGACTTCATGCGCATCGACTTGCTGGGCATCCTGCCGACGGCGGAAACCCTGCTGGCGCAGGCGGCCATCGTGGCCATCATCATCGCCGGCTATGGCTGGAACCGCGTTTCGGCAGGCAAGCGCAAGCTGGCCTGACCTTGCAATAGCCGGCATGGGCAAGCCGCCCGTGCCGGCACTTCCGCACTTTTCCCCCATTCACCTGTTGCCATGCCGCTCAAGGAGCGGCATGGCGCGCATCCACGTAGGCCCAGGCTTGCAGGCCCGACGCCAGGGTGACGCGCTCGCGCCGGTAGGCGGCCACCTCGTAGCCGTCCGCCTGCCGTAATTCCCCGGGCGAGACGGCCAGCACGGCGCCCGGCACGCCATCCGTCGGTTCGCCGCGCGAGGCGATCGGATGATGCGTCTTGCCGCTGGTCGCCACCACCTGCGCGTCATCGATGGCCAGCAACGCCAGACGATAGCCGGGCAAGCGGTCGGGCCGGCTGTCGAGCAGGCGCCCGAAGGTGGCCAGTTGCACCTCGGGCTGCTGCAAGGTGCCGTAGGAAAACAGCTGTTCTGTCGTTGCCGCTGGAATAGTTGCCATCTGTCTCTCCTGGTTGCATGTCGATAGCGTGCATCGTAACGCCTTTTGCCGGCACAGGCCCTGCACGATTTTGAAAACTGCGATATGATGACCATCATGCAGAACTCATCCAACAAATCATCTGACCAGAAACCTGCGGCGCAAAGCCGCAAGGAAGCCACCCACGACCGCATCGTCGAGGTGGCCACGCGCGCCATCCGCCGCAGCGGCTATGCGGGCACGGGCGTGGCCGATATCATGAAGGAAGCGGGCCTGACGCACGGCGGATTCTATGCGCACTTCGCCTCGCGCGACGCCCTGCTGGCCGAAGCGGGCGACCGCGCGGGCGCCGAATCGGTGGCGCTGGCGGCCAGGGTGGCCGCCGCCGCCCCGCCCGGCCAGGCGCTGCAGGCGATGCTGACCGCCTACCTGTCGCCCGAACACATCGCCGCCATCGAGGTGGGTTGCCCCGTCTCGGCGCTGGGTTCTGAAATGCCGCGCCAGGCGCCCGAGGTGCGGCGCGCCGCCACCATCCACATCAAGGAAATGATCGACCTGTTCGCGCGCCAGCTGCCGAACTGGGGCCAGCCCGAAGCGCACGCGCAAGCCATGGCGACGGTGTGCGCCATGATCGGCACCACCATCCTGGCGCGCGCCGTCGACGAACCGGCCCTGTCGGACGCCCTGTGCGCGGCCACCCTGGCGCAGTTTCAAGAGACAAACCAGCCGTAACGCCCATGGCCCGGGTCCGTTCCGGGCTTTTTTTCAAACAACAATATGACGATCATCATATTCAACACTATCAACCACTGAAGGACTGCCATGAACGATAACAAGATTGCCCTGGTCACCGGCGCCTCGTCCGGCATCGGCGCGGCCACGGCCCAACGCCTGGCGCAGGCGGGCTACACGGTGTACGGCACCAGCCGCCGCGGCGCGCAAGCCGATGCGGTCGGCTACACGATGCTGGCGCTCGACGTCACCAGCGATGCTTCGGTCGCTGCCGCCGTGGCCGAGCTGATGCGGCGCGAAGGCCGCATCGACCTGCTGGTGAATAACGCCGGCTTCGGCGTGGCCCCGGCGGGCGCCGAGGAAAGCAGCATGGCGCAGGCGCAAGCCATCTTCGACACGAATTTCTATGGCGTGCTGCGCATGACCCTGGCCGTGCTGCCGCACATGCGGGCCCAGGGCGGCGGGCGCATCCTCAACATCGGTTCCGTCCTGGGCTTTTTGCCCATGCCCTACGGCGCGCTGTATTCCGCCACCAAGCACGCGATCGAGGGCTACACGGAATCGCTCGACCATGAAGTGCGCGGCTGGGGCATCCGCGCCAGCGTCATCGAACCGGCCTACACGAAAACCACGTTCGAAGCCAATTTGCTGGCGCCCGATGCGCCGCTGTCCGCCTATCGGCAAGTGAGCGCGGCCGTGACAAGCCGGTTGCAAACGCTGATGGCCGGCGCCGATGATCCTGGCGTCGTGGCCGATACTGTTGTAGCGGCGGCCCGGGCAAGCCGGCCGAAATTGCGCTACACGGCCGGGCCGCTGGCGGCGCGCTTGCGCCTGATGCGCCGCTTCCTGCCCGCCGCGCTGATGGACGCCGGTTTGCGCAAGGACCTGCGCCTGGCCTGAACGCCACGCTTTTTCAGCACTCACTCAGAGAGAACATCATGCAAGCCTTGCAACTTAAAAAATACGGCGGCCTCGATCACGTGGCGTTTGCCGAACTGCCCCGCCCCACTCCCGGCCCCGGCGAATTGCTGGTGCGGGTGCGCGCCGTGGGACTCAATCCCATCGACTACCTGATCCCCAGGGGCGACTTCAAGCCGATCTTGAAAATGCGCTTGCCAGTCACCCTGGGCAGCGACCTGGCCGGCGTGGTGGTGGAAGTCGGCAGCGGCGTCACGCGCTTCAAGGTCGGCGACGCCGTGTATGCGAGCATTTTCGACACGCCACATGGCAGCCTGGCCGACTATGCCGTCGTGCCCGAACAGGCGGCCGCCCTGAAACCGGCCAACCTCGATTTCGTGCAAGCGGCGTCGATACCCATGGTGGGCTTGACGGCGTGGCAAGCGATGCACGAGCGCATGCAGCTGCGGCCGGGCCAGAAAGTGTTCATCCCGGCCGGTTCCGGCGGCATCGGCACGTTCGCCATCCAGCTGGCCAGGCACCTGGGCGCCCGCGTGGGCACGACCACCAGCACGGCGAACGTGGCACTCGTGCGCAGCCTGGGCGCCGATGAGGTGGTCGACTACAAACAGCAGCCGTTCGAGGACGTGCTGCGCGATTACGACGCCGTGCTGGGCACGGTGCGCGGCGACGGGCTGGAAAAGGCTTTGCGCATCGTCAAGCCTGGCAGCCGCGTCGTCTCGCTGATCGGCCCGCCGGACGCCGCTTTCGCCCGCGCGCGCGGCATGAACGTGGTGCTGAAACTGGTGTTCGGCTTACTCAGCCGCAAGATCATCGGCCTGGCACGGCGGCGCGGCGCCAGCTACGCCTTCCACTTCGTGCGTCCCGACGGCGGCCAGCTGGCGCAGATCGCCGCCCTGCTCGAAGCGGGCACCATCCGCCCCGTCATCGACCAGGTATTTCCTTTTCTTCAAGCAAAACAGGCGCTTGCCTACCTGGCGCAGGGCCGCGCGCGCGGCAAGGTGGTGGTGCAGCTGACCGTGCCTTGAACGAGCTGCGCCGCAACGGCGTCGGGCGCCGTGACTATGTGTGAGTTTTTTGTTGGCAATTTCCTCCATACTCGTTGTCAACCCCATGCCTATTGATACCGGTCAATCTCAATAAAGGTAGCTCATGCGCTTTTTCCCGGAATGCTGCTGGCTCGCTCTCACCCTCGCGGCCGGCGTAGTCCATGCCGCCGAACCGGGCGTCACCGATACGCACATCCGGCTGGGCATGGTCAATGCGCAAACGGGCGCGGCCTCGGGGCTGGGGCAGGCCATGCTCGACGGCGCAACGGCCGTGTTCCAGGAAGCGAACCGCAGCGGCGGCATCCACGGCCGCAGCATCGAGCTGGTGGTGGCCGACGATGGCTACGATCCGGACCGCGCCATCAGCGAAACGCTCAGGCTGGTCGAGGATAAACAGGTATTCGCCCTGTTCGGCAACGTGGGCACGCCCACCACCAACGCCGTCATACCGATCGTGCAGGAAATGAAGGTGCCGCTGGTGGGCGCATTTACGGGCGCGATGACCTTGCGACGTCCCGTGGTGCATGAAATCATCAACTTTCGCGCCAGTTACGACGATGAGTCCGATGCCCTGGTGCAGTACTTCGCCAGCCGGGGCATCAAGCGCTTTGGCGTGCTGTACCAGGACGACGGCTTCGGCAATGCCGTGCTCGACGGCACCGTGCGCGCGCTGCAGCGGCGCGGCATGGAACTCGTCGCCAAGGGCTCGTTCCAGCGCGGCACGACAGCCGTCAAGGCGGGCCTGGCGGCCCTGATCGGCCACGACCTGCAAGCGGTGATCATGGCCGGCCCCTACACCCCGGTGGCCGCATTCGTGCGCGAGGCAAGCCAGGCCGGGCTGAAGGCGGCGCTGGCCACGGTGTCCTTCGTCGGCACCGACAGCCTGCTGCAGCTGCTGGGAACGGAAGGCAACAACATCGTCATTTCGCAAGTGGTGCCCCTGCCCGAAGACCGCCAGTTGCCGATCGCCGCCGACTGCGCCGCGCTGCTGGCCCGGCACGTGCCGGCGGCCAGGCTGTCTTTCGTCAGTTTCGAAGGCTGCATCTCGGCCACCCTGATGGTGGCGGCGCTGCGCCGCACGGGCGCCGATCTCACGCGCGAGCGCCTGATCCAGAGTTTCGAAACGTTCGACCGGCTCGATCTCGGCGGCTTGCGGGTGACGTTGCGGCCAGGCGACCACCAGGCGTCGACGGCTGTTTTCCTGACCCGCATCGCCGACGGCAAAATCGTTCCGGCGGACCCGGCGCCTGGCGCGAAGTGATGCGCGCCCATTTTTGCGGCCCGCCCTGGAGCCTGGCATGAAAATCAGGACCAAGCTGATCATCAGTACCACCGTCCTGCTCGCGGGCGTGGCGGCCATGGCGGCAGCGAGCCTGCTGCTGGTGAAAGGCATCGAAACCCATGTCCACGGCTTGACCGACGAGACGGTGCCGCTGTACACGGACGTATTGCGCCTGCGCTATACCGTGCAGGACATGGCTTCGGACTTTTTCGAGCTGGGCAAGGCGCAAGACATGGCGCAGCTGGAGCAGGTGTCGAACAAGATCGGCGACAATATCCAGGCCGCCGAGAGCATCAGCGACGATCTGCGGCGCCATGGCGAATCGCAGGCACCCCGCTATCACGCGGCCTTCGAACGGGAATTCCAGCGCATGCGCGTCGCCGTGCGCAAGCGCCTGGAAAACGAGGCCTATTACAAGGAGCAGGCGACGGAGATGCGGCAAGTGCTGGCGCAGATCAAGGCCGCCGCCAAAGGTGCGCGCAGCAAGATCCGCGTCGTCGACAGCCAGGCCCAGGCCACGGCCGCCGAAGTGCAGCTGCAAAGCCAGCGCCTGAACGAGAATGCCCGCTACCTGACCGACCTGCGCAAGAGCATCCACGACATGCAGATCGCGCTGGCCGAAACGGAAGCCGTGAAGAACCGTTTCCGCATCGCTCCCCTGCGCGAGCGGCTGACGGCGGCCGTCGCGCACCTGGCGGGAACCAGCGAGCGCGACATCAGCCCGGCCCAGCAGACGCTGCGGACGACCCTGCTGGCCACGGCGCGCAAGATGCTCGATCCCGCCGCCGGCTTGCTGGCCCTGCGCGCCGGCCTGCTGGCCGAGGGCGGCGCAAGTGCGGCGCAGCAGGCGCAATATGCGGCGCTCAAGGAACAGACCAGCGCCGCCCTGGCCGCTGCCCACCTGCGCCTGGCCGAGGAGCTCGACCCCATCGAACTGCAGCTGGCCATCGGACGCGACCGGATGGCCGAGGCCGGCCGCTACATGCGCACCTCGGCCCGCATCGAGGATGCCAGCGGTGAAATCAACCTGGCCGTCGACGCCATCAGCATCGACGTGGGCGAAGTCATGCTGGCCACGGCCGCCGCCGACGTCACGCGCCTGGGCCAGGATATCGCCCGGCGCATCAGCGCCCTGCACCGCGATATGGCCACCATGCAGGCCTTACAGCAAAGCATAGGGCAGCTGGGCTTGCTGGCCGAAACGAGGGTCGTCAACACTTACCTGGACGCCGTGGAGCGCTCGGGACGGCGGCTGGTGCAGGCCAAGGGCAGCGTGCTGGACAGCCAGACGGCGCTCGACGAGGTCATCGACCATGTGCGCGCCTTCGAGCGCGAACAGGCCGCCTATTCCGCGCAACAAGTGGCGCGCATCACGGGGCAGCAGCAGGATGCGGTAGCCAAGGTGCGCGACGGCGTGCGCCATGCCTTCGTGCTGATCCTCGGCATCGCGCTGGTCCTGCTGCTGGCCTGCGTGGCCATCACGGGCCTGATCAGCGCATCGATCGCCAGGCCGCTGGCGCGTTTGTCCTACGCCATCGCGCATATCCGCGACGGCAAGGCGCTGTCGGTGCGCGTGGCACAGCACGGCAGCGATGAGCTGGGGCAGCTGATCACGGGCTTCAACGGCATGCTCGAACACGTCGAACAGCGCGACCTGGCGCTCAAGCAGGCCAAGGCCGAGGCCGATGCCGCCAACCGCGCCAAATCGGAATTCCTGGCCAAGATGAGCCACGAGATCCGTACGCCGATGAATGGCGTGCTGGGCATGACGGAATTGCTGCAACGCACGGAACTGAGTCCCAAGCAGCAGCGTTTCGTGCACACGGTGCACCGTTCGGGCGAAAGCTTGCTGAGCATCATCGACGACATCCTCGACTTTTCCAAGATCGAGGCGGGCAAGCTGGTGCTCGAACACATCCCCTTCGACTTGCGCCAGGTGATCGACGACGTGGTGGCGCTGTTTGCCAACGGCATCGAGCGCAAGTCCATCGCATTCACCTGCCGCATCGCCCCCGACGTGCCGCAGCACGTACGCGGCGACCCCGTGCGCCTGCGCCAGATCCTCACCAACCTGCTCAATAACGCCACCAAGTTCACCGAACGGGGAGAAATTTCCGTCGATGTCGGCTGCCCCGCCCCCGGCCAGCTGCGCCTGGAAGTGCGCGACACGGGCATCGGCATGGCGCCGGAAGCGGCGGCGGCCATCTTCCAGCCGTTCCGCCAGGCCGACAGCACCACCTCGCGCAAATACGGCGGCACGGGACTGGGCCTGGCCATCATCAAGCAGCTGGCGGAAATGATGGGCGGCAACATTGTGCTCAAGACGGTGGCGGGCCAGGGTTCCAGCTTCGCCGTTACCGTCGCCGTGGGCAGCGTGGCGCCCGGGGACGCGCCGCCGGCGCCGGTCCTGCCTGCCCTGCCCGTCCCGCCGGACCGCGCTGGGACGGAGCACGCACCGCTGCGCATGCTGCTGGTGGAAGACAATGCGATCAACCAGGAAATCGCCCTGGCCATGCTGGAAGACACGGACTACGCAGCCACGCCGGCCGACAACGGGCGGCGCGCGCTGGCCCTGTGGGAGCGCCAGCCGTTCGATGTGATCCTGATGGATTGCCAGATGCCGGAAATGGACGGCTTCGAAGCGACCCGGCGCCTGCGCCGCATGGAAGCCGAGCAAGGCCGCAGCCGCACGCCCATCATTGCCCTGACGGCCAACGCCATCCTGGGCGACCGCGAACTGTGCCTGGACGCGGGCATGGACGACTACCTGGCCAAGCCGTACACGCGCGCCGCCCTGCTGGCCGTGCTGGCCCGCTGGCGCCCGCCGGCGGCAGCGGAGACGGCGGCGGAAGCCGCTCCGGCGCAGCCCGCCCCGGCGGCGCCGGCTGAAACAGGCTCCATCCTCGACGCCGCCGCCCTGCAAAACCTGCGCGCCATGCGGCGTCCCGGCCGTCCCGACGTGCTGGGGCGCATCATCGACCTGTTCTACAGCGACGCCCCGCGCCTGCTGGGCCAGCTGGAAGTGGCCGCCGAGGCCAGCGACGCCGCGGCCCTGCAGTTGGCCGCGCACACGCTCAAGTCCAGCTGCGCCAACGTGGGCGCGCTGGGCCTGTCGGCCACCTGCCGTGAAATCGAACAATACGCGCGCGGCAACGACGTCGGCAGCGCGCTGCAGCATATCCGCAGCATCCAGCAAGAACTCGACCGTGTCCTCGCCGCCCTGGCCATTGAGAAGGAAGCCATATGAATACCGCACATGCCCCGCAAGCACTGGTTCTGGTGGTCGATGACGACACCATGACGCGCATCCTGGTGACGGAAGCGCTGGAGCCGGAAGGCTTCCGCATCGAGGAAGCGGCCAGCGGCCTGGAAGCGCTGGCCGCCTTCCAGCGCGGCGTGCCCGACCTGATCCTGCTCGACGTCGCCATGCCCGGCATGAGCGGCTTCGAATGCTGCGCACAGCTGCGCCGGCTGCCCGGCGGCGCGCACGTGCCCATCGTCGTGCTGACAGGCAACGACGACGATGATTCCATCAAGCAGGCGCTGGAAGCGGGCGCCAGCGATTTCATTGCCAAGCCCATGCAATGGCGGCTGCTGGCGCACCGCTTGCGCTACCTGCTGCGGGCCAGCAGCGCGCTCACCGAGTTGAGCCGCATCCAGGAAAGCCTCAGCCACGCGCAGGCGCTGGCCCGCCTCGGCAACTGGGAATACCGGGGCACCGGCGGCGACGGCTACTGGTCGCCGGAACTGTTGCGCATCCTGGGCCTGGACGCCGATGCCGGCGCCACCAGCTTCGACCGTTTGCTGCAATGCCTGCCCGAAGACCAGCGGCCCCTGCTGCTCGAAGCCTTCATGGAACTGCATGCCAACGGCACCAGCTACAGCCTCGAGCACAAGGTGCTGCAGCCGGACGGCGGCGAGTGCATCGTCTTTCACCAGGCCGAGGCCGTGCGCGAAGGAGGCGAAGTGCAGCTGATGCGCGGTACGGTGCAGGACATCACGGAACGCAAGCTGCAGCAAAGGCGCATCGAATACCTGGCCAACCACGATGCGCTGACGGACTTGCCCAACCGCCAACTGCTGAACGACCGCATCGGCCAGGCCATCGCCCATGCCCGCCGCACCCGCATGCACCTGGCGACCCTGATGCTGGACCTCGACCGCTTCAAGTTCGTCAACGACAGCTATGGCCACCCGGTCGGCGATGCGCTGCTGCAGGAAGTGGCCCGCCGGCTCAAGCTGGCCGTGCGCGAAGGCGACACCGTGGCCCGCCAGGGCGGCGACGAATTCGTCGTCCTGCTGACGGACCTGCCCGACATCGGGACGGCCGAAGAGATCGTGAAAAAAGTACTCGATCTGTTCGCCGATCCTGTCGTATTGGGCGAACATACCTTGCACGTCAGCACAAGTATCGGCGCCAGCATCTTTCCCTCCGACGGCGACAGCGCCGACATGCTGCTGAAAACGGCCGATGCCGCGCTCTACAGCGCCAAGGACAAGGGCCGCAACGGCTACCAGTTCTACAACCACAAGATGGGCGTGCTGGTGGAAGAGCGGGCTGAGATCGAACACGCCTTGCACCAGGCGCTGGCGCTGGGCGAACTGGAATTGCATTACCAGCCCAAGGTCGACCTCACCAGCGGCAAGATTTACGGCATGGAAGCGCTGCTGCGCTGGCGCCGCGACGGCATCGGGCTGGTGCCGCCCGACCGCTTCATTCCCCTGGCCGAGGAAACGGGCATGATCGTGCCCATCGGCGAATGGGTGCTGCGCACGGCGTGCGCGCAACTGGGCGTCTGGCATGCCTACGGCTTTACGCACCTGACGATGGCGGTCAACGTGTCGGCGCGCCAGTTCCGCCAGGCCGACATGCCGCAGCTGGTACGCGAAGTGCTGGCCGACAGCGCCGTACCGGCCCACTGCCTGGAACTGGAGCTGACGGAGAGCGTGCTGATGCAGAACCGCGACCTCGTGGTGCAGGCGCTGGAACAATTGAAGGAAATCGGCGTCACCCTGTCGCTGGATGACTTCGGCACCGGCTATTCCAGCCTGTCCTACCTCAAGCAATTCCCCATCGACGTGGTCAAGATCGACCAATCGTTCATCCGCGACGTGACCGACAGCGTCGATGGCGCGTCGCTGACCCGCTCCATCATCGCCATGGCCAAGTCGCTGCACATGACCACGGTGGCCGAGGGCGTGGAAACGGAGGGACAATTGGGATTTCTCAACACCAACCACTGCGACGCCATGCAAGGCTATTACTTCAGCCGCCCGCTGCCCGGCGCCGAGATGGATCTGATGTTGCATGCAGGCACCCATTTGCCGCCCGAGAGCTGCCATGCCGTGGCGCCCCAGCGCGTGCTGCTGCTGGTCGACGACGAGGAGCATATCCTGTCCGCCCTGCGCCGCTCGCTGCGCAAGGAAGGCTACCAGATCCTCAGCACCACCAATCCGCAGGAAGCGCTGGAACTGGTCGCCTCCCACGCGGTGGGCGTGATCCTCACGGATGCGCGCATGCCTGGCATGTCGGGCAACGAACTATTGCGCCGCATCAAGGGCGTCTATCCCGAGATCGTGCGCGTGATGCTGTCCGGCTACCCTGAGCTCCATTCGGTCACGGCGGCCATCAACGAAGGCTCGGTGTACAAATTCATCACCAAGCCCTGGGACGAAACCCTGCTGAAGGACCACTTGCTGGAAGCCTTCCAGCGCTTCGAATCGGGCGTGCAGCGGCCGCCGCGGGGTCCCCACGGCATCGAGATCAGCAACCGCGCCGCCTAACGCACCGCCAGGAGCCATCATGCAGGAGCAGCTATTCTTCGAAGGCTTGCGCGCCCTGGCCGAAGCCGCCTTTCCCAAGCATTGCGCCTGCTGCGGGCGCGTCTTCGCCACGGCGGACGAGTTCATTTTGCAGACGCAAGCGATGCGCAAGGATGTCTCGGGGCTGAAACAAAGTTTCGATGACAACAACGTCGCCATCGTCGAGGTCTACCGCAATTGCCTGTGCGGTTCGACCCTGATGGATTTCTTTTCGGACCGCCGCGACAGGTCCGAACCATCGCTGCAGCGGCGCCAGCTGTTTGAGCGCCTGCTGCCGCTGCTGCAGGAAAAAGGCATGGAACGGGCCGCGGCGCGCGACTATCTGCTGCAAGTCGTGCGCGGCGAGCTGCCGTGACGGGGCTGCTTGCGTATATGATGCCGCCTGTACACACTGACAGGAAAAGGCTGGCGGCGGACCATGAGCACGCTCACACAACGATTACAGGAAGCCGGCGTCGATGCCGGACAGGCCGAGGCCCTGGCGCAGGATATCCAACAGAAGAAATATGGTCCCCTGCTGCAGCAGTTGCTGCTGCGCGGCCTGTGGGCCGACGTCGTCGATGAAGGCATGCCGCAGCCGCAGTGGCTCGCGCGCTGGCGCGAGCTGGGCGAATCGGGCTTTCCCTTCATTAACTCCCCTGCCCTGCAGCGCCTGCTGGACGCCGGTGTCGATGTGCACGACCTGACGGACGTCGTGCGTGCCGCGCAGGTATTAACTATCTACAATATTGCCCAGTTGATCGACGAGCCTTGCCGCGACCTTGGCTACGATCTGGCGGAAACGCCCGACCTGGCGCTGGCGGCCGTCGACGAAGCCGGTGCCCAGCACCGCTACGGCAGCCTGCACGACGCGCTGGAAGAACTGGACCCGGCGGGCCGCCACGGCCAGCCCCGCTCGCTGGAACTGCGCCAGTTCGGCGGCTTGCCGGGCGATCTGCAGACGCAGCTCAGGGAATTGCTGGCGCAACAAGCGTGGTCGCAGGCGGCCGTCCTGTGGAAACGCGCCGTCGGCGGCGAGCTGGCGCACTGCCTGGCGACGGTGCGGCAACTGGCGCGCCAGCTATAGCTTGCTTTACCAGTAGCCGAGCACTTTCCACCAGGTGGTGCCGACGACGGCAAAGATCAGCAGTTCCACCACGCACATGATGAAGCCGACCCGCCACCAGTTGCCCATCGTCACGAAGCCGCTGCCGAAGATGATGGGCGAGGTACCCGTCGCGTAGTGGGTCAGGGTCATCATGATGGCCGAGCCGGCCGTCATCATCAGCATGAACGGCACGTGGTACTCGGCCGGGATCAGGTGCAGGCCCACCGTCAGGAAGGCCAGCAGCATGGCGCTGATGTGGGCCGTCGTGCTGGCAAAGAAGTAATGCGAGAAGACGAATACCAGCACGAGGACGCCGGCGATCGGCAGCCAGTCCATGCCGCTGGCGACGATGGCCGCCTTCATGCCGGCCGAAAACCAGGCGATCACGCCCGTCTTGTTCAGCTGCTCGGCCATCATGACGAGCGCGCCGAACCACACCAAGGTATCCCAGGCGCTCTTTTCCGACAGCACGTCATCCCAGTCGATGGTGCCGGTAATAATCAGCACGAACAGGCCGACAAAGGCGACCACCGTCGCATCGAGCGAAAACGCGGGACCGAACAGCATGGCGGGCACGTTCGCCCACAGCAACAGCAGCAAGGCGAAAGTGCCCAGCATGACTTTTTCCGACGGCGACAGCGGGCCCATGCTTTTCAATTCCGCCTTGGCGTAGGTGACGGCGTCCGGCGTGGCCTTCAGTTCCGGCGGCGACAGCCAATAGATAATCAGGGGCATCACCAGCAGGCAGACCAGGCCCGGCAGCAGCATGCACAGGGCCCAGGTGGTCCACGTCAGGTGGAAACTCTGGCCGCTGGCCTTGGCGACGAAATCGACCACCAGCGGGTTCGGCGCCGTGGCCGTCAGGAACATGGCCGACGTGATCGGGTTGGCGTGGTAGTTGACGAGGGCCAGATACGTGCCCACCTTGCCTTCTGTGCCCTTGGCCGGGTCCGAATCGAAGGCGTTGGCGATCGATTTCATGACGGGGTGGACGATGCCGCCGCCGCGCGCCGTGTTACTGGGCGTAAATGGCGCCAGCACCAGTTCGCAGATGGCCAGGCCATAGCCGATGCCCATGGTGCGCTTGCCCAGCAGCGAGATGAACAGCAGGCCGATGCGGCTGCCCAGTCCCGTCTTTTTCAGGCCCCGCGATATCAAAATCGCCACGACGATCAGCCAGATCAGGGGATTCGAGAAACTGCTGAGCGCATCCGTGATGGCGCCCTTGGACGAAGTCGACGTCACTTGCGACAAGGAAACGATGACGATGGCCATCATGGCCATCACGCCGATCGGCATGACTTTTAATATGATCGCCAGAATCGTGGTGAGGAAAATCGCCACCAGGCTCCAGGCCTTGGGCGTCAAGCCTTCGGGCGCCGGCAGCAACAGCATGCCGACCAGCAAGGCGGTGCAGATCAGGGCGGGGACGAGGCGGAATGGGACGGCTTCCTTGAAATGCAGGAACAGCTCTCGCACTGTTTTATACATGATGATTTCCTTTACTGGGGCAGGCATCCTGGCGGGCAGTGGCGCCCGCGCGGATTGTGATAATTCTTTTTAGAAACATCATACAAGCTCATAAGCAAGTGCCCCGCTCCATTGCGCCTGCAATGCCAGGAAATTGCCGAATCGTTGACTTGAGCGCTATCACGGGAGGAGAAAATATTGCCGGCAAGTGACAATGGGTGACTTTTTTGGCAATTTTTCTCTGTATCTTTTCCGCTAGCTGCCGCCAGATATGCCACCAGGATTGCCAACCTTTCAGGGGAAAACTTGATGAATAGCACGGAACAGTATTCGATCCACCCATCCATCGGCATTGCCCGCGTGGGCAACAGCCATGATTCGTTTTACCTGGCGCCGGAAACCATCGGCGGGCTGCCGATCGAAGCGGACGGCAATAACGATCCGCTGCTGTCCGGCGGCAAGCCCGTGCATGTTTCCCAGTTCAAGGATGCGGCCGGCCGCGTGCGGCGCCAGGCAGCCAGCTTCCGCATCTACAAATCGGTGGCGGGACGTCCCGGGGAAAAAGTCCTCGTCGACTTGCAAGACCCGAGCATTGCCAAGATCGAGTGGACAGTGCACGTGGCCAACAAGAAGGCGGCCTGGTGGAACTTCATTCCCCTGCTGGGCGACCTGATGTTTGGCCCGTACAACAGCTATGAAACCTGGGAAAATACGCCGCCCGACTGGAAGCTGACGCCCACGTCCTGGACCAATCTGCGTAACGGCGACGTCACGGACCCGGCGGCACGGCAAAAACTGATCGTCGATCCGGGACCGCGCACGCTCGACGCGCCGCTGGGCAAGGCCCATTTCGACAAGGATGGCGCCGGCGCGTACAAGCACGTGTCCTTCCCCGATCCGCAGGGCATCACGCAAGGCTATCCGGTGCGCACCCTGGGCTAAATGCGCACGGATACACGCGGCAACCTGCTGGTGATCGGCGCCTATGGCCGCGCCGGCGGCTCTGAAAGCATCACGGGCTTTGGCGGCGGCGATACGTGGAATGACGACGTGGGCGACGGTCCCGTCAGCGCGACCATCCATTTCAAGGACGGCAGCACGCCCGTCGTGCTCAAAGCATGGGTGGTCATCGGTTCGCCGAAGTTCGCGCCCGAGCTGGTGAATATTTCCACCTGGGATGATGTCGTGGCCGACATGGCCATCAAATACAAGAACGCGCTGCCCGAAGCCTACGACGCGGCCCGCTGGAGCGCCAGCGATGGCTGGAACCCCGACTATGTCGTTAATTACGCGCAGGATATCCAGCCATTCCTCGCCAGGATAGGCGATTACCAGTGGGTGGCGACGGTGCCGTCGATGACGGCCTTCATCCGCCCCGCCTTCGACGTGGCCGACGCCTCGGAAGCGAACCGGCCCCAGCGGGAAAAGTTCCTCAGCTACTTCCGCAAGCCCTCGGCCATCCGGCCAGGCACGGCGGAACAGGTGCCGGGTTTTACCGGCGGCCAGGGCGGACAATTGTTCAGCGCGGCCACCACGGACAATCCCGGCGCCGGCATTCCCCTCGTGCCATTGAATTCGGGCAGCAATTCCGTGCGCAACAACGTCATCAGCAAGTTTTCGGTATTGACGGATACACAATACTTTGCCTTGCAGCAATGGGCGGCCGGCAAATTCGCGCCCGACGCGCCGGGCCTGGCCTTGCCGGGCATCGACCCGCTCGACCACGCGACCATCGGCAATTGTGTCGGGGAACCCATGTGCCCCGGCATCGAAGTGACGTGGAGCGTGCGCAATCCCGTCATCTATGAAAAACCGTACGCCATCCTGCACCGCGTGGATGCCGATTACGCAAAAAACGGGCTGTCGCCGGGCCGCGACGAGTGCGAACCGCTGGACTGGAGCGATCCGATGGTCGGCACCGGCTGCGAACCGGGCGACCTGACCAAGCGCATGGCGATTCCATGGCAGGCCGACTTCTATGACTGCTCCGTACAGATGATCAACTTCGACAATCCGGACATCGTCAAGAATCCCGATTCGCTCATTCCCGTGCCGCCCACCTACTACGCCTACTGGTGGCCGCCGCAAAGCCCGTGGAACGTCATCAATGGCGCCATCACCAAGGAAGAACAGGCGCTCGCCGGCGTGCCGGCCGGCATGCAGGTGATGTACAGCCGCGGCATGAACAGTTTTTCGCAGATGATCAGTTCCTGGCACTACCTGGGTTTCATCGTGAACCAGAACGAGGATGCCGAATCGGGCCGCCAGTACCCGTACTTTGTGGAAAAAGAGCGCAATCACGCGAAATTCGTGGCTGCCAGCGTCGGGGTCGGCAATGCCAGCAGTTTCATCACGGGCGACGATGCCAATTACCTGCCCGCGTGGTTCCTCAAGGACGAGGATCCGCAGACGGCGCCCGAGAAGGCCTCGCAGCTGTTTGCCAGCGGCGGCGCGCAAGTGGCGCTGCATGACACGCCGAAGAAAATCATGCCGGCCAACCGGCGCCGGTTTTCCCATTGAGCATGCCGATGAGCGTGCCGTCATCGCGCGACTACGATGTCGTCATCGTCGGCGGCGGTGCCGCCGGCACGGCCGCCGCCCTGACCCTGGCCCGCTACACGGGCTTGCGCACCGCCTTGCTGGAAAAGCAGCTGTTCGACGATTACCGGGCGGGCGAAACGGTGTCGTCGTCCATCTTTTCGATGCTCGATTTCCTGGGCGTGGGCCGCGACTTGCTGGACGGCGCCCAGTTGCCCGCGTTTTCCCATGCAGCCGCGTGGGGCAGCGCGGAACTGATGTCGCGCGACGCCGTCTTCAGCAGCCATGGCCACGGCTTGCACCTGGACCGCAGGCAATATGATGCCATCCTGCTGGAGCAGGCGCGCCAGGCCGGCGTGGAACTGTTGCGTCCCGCGCAACTGGTGCAGCTGGAACACGGCGACCCATGGCGTTTGCGCGTGGCGGCCGGCGGGCAGGAAGTGGACCTGACGGCCCGCTACCTGATCGATTGCAGCGGCAAGCAGGCGGCCATCGTGCGCCAGCGCAAGCGTCCCATCCACACGGAAGACTCACTGGTGGCGCTGTATGCCTATTATCAGTTGCAAGAACCACAATTCCTGCCGCACCGCACCCTGGTGGAAACGACGCAGCACGGCTGGTATTACGCCGCGCCCCTGCCCGGCGACCGCGTGGCGCTGGCCTTCATCACGGATGCTGACATCCTCAAGCGCCTGCGCCTGAAGGAACAAACGCCCTGGCGCGACGCCGCCATGGGCACGCAGCACGTGCGCGATATCGTGCCGCGCCTGCCCGCGCCGGTCGCCCTGCGCCACTACGCCATCCACAGCCGGGTAGCCTCGCTGCCGGCGGACGAGAACTGGACGGCGGCGGGCGACGCGGCCGCCTGCTTCGACCCGATCTCCTCGCTGGGCATCGGCCAGGCCATGGCGTCCGGCATCCATGCGGCGCGGGTGGCGGAAGCCTGCCTGGCGGGCGACCGCGGCATGGCGGCGGGCTACCGGCGCAGCATCTTCGCCTCGTTTGAAACCTATCTGCAGATGCGGCGCGGCTTCTACGGCGCCGAACAGCGCTGGCCGGAGGCGCCATTCTGGCAGCGCCGGGCCGCATCCTGATGCCGCTGGCGAAAAACTGAGCCAGGTCAAGAGACCGCATGCCCGCCGCCCGTTTCCGGGCGAATTTCAGCCCCGCCTTGCCGTTCGCACTATAATGTCGGCACCGCGTGCGGCAGCATTGGCGGCGATAGACGGTAACAATTTCGTGTGGAGGCCAGTACAATAGCGTCTGGGCCTACACAGGGTTTCACTTTTGCCAGCAGTTGCCAGCAACTAACCATTTTTTTGACCAGCCAACAAATACTATGAGTTCGATGAATGAAGAGCGCGTTTTAAGCGTGCACCACTGGACGGATACCCTGTTCTCCTTTACCACCACGCGCGACCCGTCGCTGCGTTTCTCGAATGGCCATTTCACCATGATCGGCCTGCGCGTCGATGGCAAGCCATTGCTGCGCGCCTACAGTATCGCCAGCGCCAATTACGAAGACCACCTGGAATTTTTCAGCATCAAGGTGCCGGGCGGCCCATTGACGTCGCGTTTGCAACACTTGCAAGTGGGCGACACCGTCATCGTCGGCCGCAAGCCGACGGGCACCCTGGTCTCCGACTACCTGCTGCCAGGCAAGCGCTTGTACATGCTGTCGACGGGCACGGGCCTGGCGCCTTTCCTCAGCATCGTGCGCGATCCGGACATCTACGAACGATTCGACCAGCTGATCCTCGTGCACGGCGTGCGCCAGGTCGACGAACTGGCTTACCGCGATCTGCTGGAAGAGCATCTGCCACAGCATGAGTTCCTGGGCGAAATGGTCAGCGACAAGCTGCGCTACTACCCGACCGTGACGCGCGAAGACTTCCGCAACATGGGCCGCATCACGGAACTGATCGAGAATGGCAAGCTGGCCGAAGATCTGGGCGTGCCGGCACTGAACCCTGCCGAAGACCGCGTCATGATCTGCGGCAGCTCGGACATGCTGCGCGACCTGAAAGAAATGCTGGAAGCGCGTGGCTTCAAGGAAGGCAATACCTCGACGCCTGGCGACTTCGTTGTCGAGCGCGCATTCGCCGAGAAGTAATCGAGAGCACATCCGCAGCAAATCCAGGGGCCCGGCCCCGCCGCTACCCGCGGCGGCGCCGGGCCTTTTCATTGCCGGCTCAGCTGGCCAGCGCTGGACCGCGCTGGTACTGCAAACCGTTCATGAAACGCTGCACGGGCGTAAAGGCGCTGCTGAGGATATCGTCCTGCGCCGCGTAATAGCGCGTTTCGATCTTCAGCAGGCCCAGCACGGTGGAGTCGAGCTTGTCCGTCTGGTACGGCCGGCTTTCCAGCGCGGCGCGCGCGGCCGCCGATTGCGGTGCCTGCCGGTTATTCCAGATCAGCATGGGAATTTCATAGCCGCTCTTGTCCGAGGCGGAATGGCCCGCGTGATTGCGGCTGTAGCCCACTTCCTGCCCATGGTCGGAAACGAACAGCAAGGAGGCGGCGCGGCCGGTCTTGGCTTGCTCCGCCATGCCGATCAGGGTGCCCAGCACGTAATCGCCATAGCGGATGGCGTTGTCGTATTCGTCGCGCTGGTTGCGTATCCAGCTGGACCTGCCCTGGCTGGCCATCTGCGCGCTGACGGCGTCATGCGCCCGGTCGAAATGGGCGAAGCGGCGGGGATAGCGCATGTCATAGCTGGGATGCGCGCCCAGCAGGTGCACGACGATGAGCTTTTTCGGCGCCGCGTCGCGCAGCGCATGGGCGAATGGCTGGAACAGGTTGCCATCGAAATTGTTTTCGCCGCGGCCAGTGCCGTAGTTGATGAAGTCGCTCTCGTCCGCCTCGCCCGCCAGCAGCCCGATCCAGCCATCGTTGCGCGTCTGGTTCGAGACCCAGAACGTCTTGTAGCCGGCAGCCTCGGCCAGCATCAGCAGATTCGGCTTGGCCATCCACGCATCGGGGTTGCCGATATCGGCCGGCGTGAGCATGGTCATCATCGATTCCACGGTGCTGGACGCGGGCGAAATCACGTCATTGAATACCAGCAGCTTAGCCCGCATGGCGTCGAGCCGGGGCGTGGTGGCGCGCGAATAGCCGTACAGCGACATCGAGGCGCGGTTGGTGCTCTCGCCGATCACCAGGATGACGGTGCGCGCCTCCTCGCCCGCATAGCGCACGTTCCAGTCGCGCGGCGCGGCCATGGCTGCCGTCAGCGCATGCTGCATCGATTTCATCGCCTCCAGCTGCGCGCTGTACTGCTGGTAGCGCAGCGGCCAGAACAGGGCCGGATTTTCACGCCGCATGGTGGTGTTGACGTGCAGCAGCACGAGAAACACGGCCATGCCGGCGGCAAAGGCTTTGTGCGGCAGGCCCGGCGCGCTACTGGCGCGCGCGCCCTGCCAGCGCAGCAGCTGGCGGTCGGCCAGCAGCACGGCCGCCGTCACGAGCACGAACCAGCCGGCCGATTGCGCCAGGGCGATGCTGTTGTGCAGGAAGAATTCTCCCGTTTCCGCTTGATCTGTCGCAAACATGGCCTGTAAAACGGCATTGGGATTGGGCCGCATGCCAAAATAGCCACGCAAAAAGCCCTTGATGGCGGCATCGAGGTAAAACACGGGCACGACGACGCGCACCAGCACGGTGATCGCGCCGGCGCCGGCATTGCCGCGCCACGCGTGCAGCACGCCGCCCACACCCAGCAGGAAGGCGGCCAGCAAGACGCTCAATTTCAGGCATTCGTTCGCGCTTAACTGATCGAAGAGGAAGAACAGCAACAGGCCAGCAATGCTGAACAGGACACGGCAAAACAGAATCAGCATGGAGGCGATGGAGAGTAAGCATTGAACAAGGACAAGCCCGCGCGGACGGGCCAGCGATTGTAGCGTAGTCGCTTGCAACTTGTACCGTCATTTCATGTGCGCTCTTGACAGAAATTGTCAGTGCTTTTTATTATGATTTCAGCACCAGCTGGCCAGCTAGCCAGTATTATTGATATCTCCACCTGCGACAGGACTTTTCATGACACGTGCCATCACCATTCTGACCGAGAACTTTGCCGATTGGGAAACCGCCCTGCTCAATTCCACGGCGCGCCTGTACTACGGCTTCTATACGCAGTTCGCCACGCCGGGCGGCTTGCCCGTCACTTCGTCCGGCGGCATGCTGGTCACGCCGCAACTGGCGCTGGAAGAGATTGTGCTCGAGGAACTCGACTTGCTGATGGTGTGCGGCGGCAGCCATTGGCAAAGCGGCAAGGCGCCCGACCTGAGCCCGCTGCTGCGCGCGGCGCGCGACAAGGGCGTGGTGCTGGCAGGCATTTGCGACGGCACGCGCGTGCTGGCGCAGGCGGGCGTGCTCGACACCGTGCGCCATACGTCCAACAGCGCGGACAACCTGACCGATACCGGCTACGCGGGCGCCGCCCTGTACCAGGACGTGCCGTGGGCCGTGGCCGACCAGCGCGTCGTCACGGCACCCGGCACGGCACCCGTCACTTTTACAGCAGAAGTCTTGCGCGCCCTGGGCATTCACGACGACAACTTGACGGCCTACCTGGCCATGCACGGCGCCGAACACGGCCATGCCGCCGCGGCGCGCTAATCGGGGGCCAGCACGCGCAAACGCGCCACGGCGTGCGTGTTGCCCGGGTTCAGCTCCAGCGAACGGCGGTAATGCGTGACGGCCAGCGCCGTGGCGCCATCGGCCTCGTACGCTTCGGCCAGGCTGTCGTGGCCATTCGCCCCTTGCGGGTACAGTTGCACGCCCAGCTGAAAGACGGCGACTGCCTGTTTCGGCTGCTGCCGGCCCAGCAGGCGGTAGCCCCAGGCATTCAAGTCGTCTTCGGCGGGTTCCGGCAGCCCATGCTGGCGCCGGATGACTGCCAGTTTCTGCTCCAGCCCTTCGAAGCCCGTGCTGGCCGCCTTGTTGCGCAATAAATGCGCGGCATATGCGCCGCCCCGCTGCTGGCGCAGGCCGGGAACATAAAAGCCGGCGACGGTATCGATCAGCTGTTCCGGCTGACCGCCGGCCAGGTTGCTGAGAATAATGACGGCCAGGCCATCGTCGGGATACACATAGAAGGCCGAGCGGCCGCCGCCGATGCCGGCCACGGCGCGGTGGCCATCGCGGCCGATGGTGGGCCAGCCCAGCGCCCACGGCGCCGGCTTGCCGTCATTCAAGCTGGTCGGCTGCCACAGCCGTGCCACCGTGGCGGGCGCCAGCAAGCGTCCCGACTGCAGCGCGATGAGCCAGTTGGCCAGTTCGCCCGCATTGCTGTTGATGCCGGCCCCGGCGCGCATGAAGACGGGAAAGTCCTCGATCACGTTGCGGTAACCGTTGCCGCCCCGGTCCAGCACGTAGGAACTGGCCTTGCCCACGACCACGTCCTTCGCATCGCCAAAGCCGCTGTGCCGCATGCCCGCCACGTCAAACTGCCGATGCCGGATGAAGCTGGTAAAGGGCTGGCCGCTCTGGCGCTCGATCAATTGCGCCAGCAACACGTAATTGGTCTGGTTGTAGCGGTAACGCTCGCCTGGCGCCGCTTCCACGGACATCGCCTGCACGGCTTGCCACGCCGCGTCGGCGTCGTCCGGCTGCGGCCCCACCAACTTGCCGCTGCGCTGGTCCAGCACGTCGGGCAAGCCGGAGGTATGGTTGAGTAATTGCGTCACCGTCACGGCTTGCCAGGCGGATGGCAGCCCCGTCAGGTACTGGCCGATGGGCGCGGCCAGGTCGATCTTGCCCTCTTGCACCAGTTGCATCACGGCCACGCCCGTGAACGCCTTGGTGGCCGAATTGATGGAAAACAGGCTGGCGTCCGTCACGGGCACCTGGTATTGCAGGCTGGCCAGGCCGAAATTGCGCTTCAGCACGACCTTGCCATGCCGGATGACTGCGATTTGCAGGCCCGGTATCCGGCGTTCGCGCATTTCATCCTGCACGAAGGCGGCGATGTCCCGCTCCGCGCGGCCGGCCTGCTGCCGGCTGGCGGGCACGGCAGGGGCAGCCAGCGCGTCCGGCGCAAGGGCGACGCCGAGCGCCAGGATGAGCAAGACCGACGGGAAATGTGTATTCAAGATGACTCTCTCTGCTGGACGGAGCGGACGTGCAGGATCACATATCCATTTACCAACGTCAACGAGAATATTGCCAGATAGAAATCTGTTCATCCCGGCGCACGTCCTATTGATACAGATCGAATTGCCGGACCGCGCGGGCCGCGATTTTGCGCATGCGCGACTACACTGAAGGTCCAGCTGGCACACGCGGGAGCACGTCATGGCCGATCTTGTCTCTGGCAGCAATGCCCATGTCTTTGGCTTGGCGCGGCCCCATGCGGGGGGACCGGCGTCGCTGCACCAGGCGCCGCCCCGCAACACGGCGTTTCGCGACCTGCCGCCGCCTACAGGCAGCGCGCCGTTCCGCCTCGACCTGAAGGATGTCGTGGCGCCCGCTGTCTACGAGGCCATCGTCCGGAACAGGAAGCTCGTCTTCCACCTCAATGGCGACATGGGTGGTATCGAATATGCGGTGCCGCAGGAACTGGTGGCGAAAGGCATGGAGGACGATTTCCAGGCCGATGCCAGCGAGCCGCCGGCCTTCCTGTACGTCACAGGCGACTGCGTCTACTTCAACGGCCAGGTCAGCGAATACTACAAGCAGTTTTACCAGCCCTATGAATTCTACCTGGCGCCCGTGTTTGCCGTGCCCGGCAACCACGACGGCGAAAACCTGCCGGAGGACCAGACCCTCGACGGCTTCGTGCGCAACTTTTGCGCGCCCCAGTCCGTCAAGATGCCGGAATCGGGCGATTCCCACCGCACGGCCATGGTGCAGCCCAATGTGTACTGGACCCTGCTCACGCCGCAAGCCAATATCGTCGGCCTCTACAGCAATGTTCCCGCCGGCGGCGAGATCCGCACGCCCCAGAAGGAGTGGCTGGTGTCGGAACTGTCCACCCTGCCGCGCGACCTGCCCTTGCTGCTGGCCCTGCACCATCCGATCTACTCGGCCGACGACCACCATTCCGGCAGCACCTACATGAAAGACCTCGTCGCGCAAGCGTGCGCCGAAGCGGGCCGCCATCCGGACGCCATCCTTGCCGGCCACGTCCACAACTACCAGCGCCTGACGCGGGCCAATGGGGACGGCGGCAAGACGTTATTCCTCGTCACGGGCGCCGGCGGCTATCACAATCTGCACCAGATCATGAAGGTCAATGGCCGGCGCCTGATTCCGCCCGCCGTCTTCCATGACAGCGGCGGCGACGCCGTCACCCTGGAAAACTACTCGGACGACCATCACGGCTTCCTGCGCGTCGAACTCTCCGACGGCGTCATGCAGGGCCAATACTACGAAGTGCCGCGGCCCCAGGAACCGTTCAGCAAGGGCAGCCACCTGCTCGACCATTTCCGCTTCGATTTCAGGCAGAAGGCTTATCTGCCCAATACGCTGTCATGATTGCCCGACGGCAACCGCGCCGCCTCAGGCTTCCAGCCACACGTCCTCGTAGCCTTCGCGGTCGAGGATGAACTTCGCGCCGCTGGGCAAGGCCAGGTAGTCGAGCACTTGCGGCAGCATCTCGTGCAGGTGCGCCGCATGCAGGGGCTGGTAAAAGTCCAGGGCGTCGCTGTGCTCGCCGCAATGGATGAACCAGCTGATGGTGCCGTTTTCCGGCAGCGCGATGCGCGTGCCGTAGATGGGCGATTGTTCGAGGCTGCCGATGGCCAGGGCCACCATGGCTTCCGGCGCCTGCGCGGGCATGCCGTATTTATCGCAGATGCGCTGCTGGTCTTCGTTGATCTGTTCGTTCATCAGCTCGTTCATGGCGTCCTCAGGATCCGATGTATTTGTAAATCAGCCGCAATGCGCCGTCGTGGCCCGCCACTTCCAGGTGCAGGATCGCTTCGCCCGGCTTGCCGTCGGCCAGCAACAGGCATTCCATACCCAGCGGGCCGGCGTCGGTGGCGTACACGTCGACGGGCGGACGGCCGCCCTTGCCCGGCACAAAGGCTTGCGCCAGCGGCGCCAGGGACAGGCGCTGCTGCGCGGCAAAATAACTGTCCACCATGTCGCAGATTTCCCCGGCCAGCGCCGGCGGCATGGCCCACTCGCGCTGCAGCGCAACAGGATCGCGTAAATCGAGGATACCGACGAACGCGGTGGCCAGCGCATGCGCCTGCCGCCGCTGGCTGTCGCTCACTGCTGCTGCCATGGCCTGCCTCCCTTGCGAAAAGGCGACATTATAGTGCGTGATGTGCCGCATGCGCGTCCGGCTTGCCGATATCAAGCGCATACGCCCCGCCATACTGCGGCGCAATAATATCTCCCCCTGCGCATTTAAATCACCGCCATTATTATCGATGGCGCGGCGACAATAAACACGGCCGCGTGATATTTGGTGAGTATTGCGTGAATATCGGCGCCCGTACGATTCAATTTCAAGTTGACGCCTATTTATTCCGGCGCTAATATCGAATGGCCATATACCATGGCATACAGCGCAAGCAGTACTTAACCATCACAAGAGGATAGTACAATGCAAAAACAGAACCAACCCAAATTGTTCGCGTTTAAACTGGCTGAAAAACAGGTAGAAAAACAAACGGCGCCCGCCACCGCCTGGAAAGTGCGCGACGGCGTCGCCGTGGCCGGCTGCACGGCCGTCGGCACCCATGACCAATACCGCGATTCCTCGCGCTTCCAGCCGAACGACGGCGGCCAGTACTGCTGATCGCGGCATCGCGGCATAACCTTGCCGCAGGCGGGGTTATATTGAATTCCCTTCCGGATCCCTTTTGATTCGTCTGCCGGGCGTGCGCAGCAGTGCATGCCTGCGCGGAGTGCAGTGGCATTCGATCAGGCGAATACGCACGATTCACATCACCTCGCCTGGCCAACAAGCGGTGCTGCCGCTTTTTCCTGCCCGACATATTAATATCAGGCTATTTCAGCCATATATCATTCATTGGTTGACGCATTATTTTTTCAAACTTAATATTTAAAAGCCGAATCACCGGCAAATGACAAAGCAGTACTTAACCATTACAAGAGGATAGTACGATGCAAAATCAAACCAAGCTGTTCGCTTTCAAACTGGCGGAAAAAGAAGTCAAAAAAGAAGACAAGCAGCCATGGCAGGTGCGCGACGGTATCGCCACGGCAGGCTGCACCTATTATGGCGACCCTGAAGATTACAACCTGCGTGATAGTTCGCGCTTCGCGCCCAACGATACCGGCATCTATTGCTGACCTTCGCCGCGCCATCAATACAGCGCTGCGCGGAGTTTTTATACCATCCCATATATTCAAATTGGCGCCAATTGCAGCCCGGCCTTCCGTGCGCCAGCAATGAATACGCGGGATATAACCCATCACAATAGGACAGAATCATGCACAAGCAAAAAGAAACCAAGCTGTTCGCATTCAAGCTGGCGGAAAAGAAGGGACAGGAAAAACCTGTCCGTCCCGCGCCCTGGAAAGTACGCGACGGCGTCGCCGTGGCCGGCTGCACGGCCGTCGACAGCGACGAGCAATACCGCTATTCGCGTATGGGTTCCAGTGACGGCGGAGAGTTTTGCTGATACTAAAGGCCAGCTGAAAGCCTTGCCATGGCAAGGCTTTTTATTTTCTTTCGCCGCAGGGCCCTGAATGCATAAACAGATTTTAATTGTCAGCCATAGTGGCGACCTGCACGCCGACCTGGTGGCCTCCATCCTCGCCGCCCGCGGCCATGCGCCATGGCGCATCGATCTCGACGCCTTTCCCCGCGATTACCAGCTATGCCAGCGTCTGCTGGACGGCCAGGCCAGCGCGCGGCTGCGCCGCCTGCCCGACGGCGACTGGCTGGATCTGCGCCAGGTAGGCGCCGTCTGGCTGCGCAAGGCAGCCGAATACGCGTATGCCAGCGCCGACCTGACCCAGCAGGAGCGCACCTACGCGCGGCTGGAAACGGAACAGGCCATCTTCAGCGTGCTGTACACGCTCGATTGCTACTGGCTCAGCCATCCTCTCGCCCTGCGCGGCGCGCAATGGAAGGGCGAGCAGCTGGAACGGGCCGCGCGCATGGGCTTTCGCGTACCCGCCACCCTGATCAGCAACGTGCCCGATGACGTGCGCGCTTTCCGCGCAGCCGTCGGCGGGCCCATCATTTTCAAGAGCATGTCCACGCCCACCCTGGCGGCCGAAACGGTCGAGGATGCAGACAGGGTCAGCGGCGGCATCGGCACCACCGTCGTCGACGACGCCATGCTCGACAGCCTGGACGCCGTCAGCGAACTGAGCTGCCAGTTCCAGGAATATATCGCCAAGCAATACGAACTGCGCATCACCGTGATAGGCCAGAAGCTGTTTGCCGCCCGCCTGTATTCGCAGGACGATGCGCGCACGACCGTCGATTCGCGCGACATGTCGGCGCCCATCCGCTACGAAGCGGCCACCTTGCCAGACGACATACACGAGCGCTGCCTCGCTTTCGTGCACAGCTATGGTCTCGAGTATGGCGCGCTGGACCTGATCGTCACGCCCGAGGGGGAATATATTTTCTTGGAAAACAATCCTGTCGGGCAATTTTTATATGTGCAACAACTGGTGCCCGCCCTGCCCCTGCTGGAAAGCGTGGCAGACAAACTGATCGAAGGAGCGCTATGCCACAGCCACACCTGACCGTGCTGCCGGCGCAGCTGCGCGCACTGGAGCAGGCGCGCGACAGCCGCGCCATCGTCCTGGCCGCCTCGCACCTGGACATGGAACTGCTGCCCGCCCTCTACGAACTGTGCCAGGGCATCGGCCCCGTGGCGCGCCTCGACGTGGTGCTGCACGGACGGGGCGGCATCGTCAACGCGGCGCGCCGCATCGCCCTGCTGCTGCGCCAGCATGCGCGCCACCTGAGCTTTATCGTGCCTTTCCACTGCCAGTCGGCCGCCACCCTGCTGGCCCTGGGCGCCGACGAAATCATCGCCGGCGACCTGGCCCTGTTCTCGCCCATCGACCCGCAGCTCGACGGCGCCGACGGCGGCTCAATGTCCAGCCTGGACATCAAGGTGTTCGGCGACATGGCGCAGCAATGGTTCGGCGTCGATGCCGGCGAAGCGCGCCAGCAATCCTTGTCCCTGTTATGCGGCAGCATCTTTCCCCCGTCCCTGACGGCCTTTTACCGCACTACGCTGGAACTGGCGCAGATCGGCGAAGAATTGCTGGCCTGGCAATTACCCGATGCCACACAAGAGGCGCGGCGCGCCATCGTCGCGCAATTGGTGACCGGTTATCACTCGCATAACTATGCCTTGACGCGCGAAGAGCTGGCCGGCCTGGGCCTGAACATGACGCGCGATGCCCAGGCTGAACGGCTGGGCTGGGCCATCTCGACCCAGTTGCAGGCGCACATAGGCGGCGCCTTGCGCAGCGCCCCCGACGAACCGTGGAACGATGCGCTGCTGGCCTCGCGCGACGGCGTGCAGCTGCGGCGCCAGCGTCCGGGCGGCTTCGCGCCGCTGTGGACCACGCAAACGGGGACAGCATGCTGACGGCATTGCTGTCTGATATCGCGCGCTGCTGCATCGCCTTGCTGCTGCTGGCGGCCGGCGTAGGCAAGCTGCGCAGCCATGCTGCCTTCCGCGGCAACCTGGCCACCTCGTTCGGCCTGCCGCCCGCCGCCGCTGCCTGGGCCGCGCCAGCCCTGGTGATGACCGAACTGCTGCTGGCGGGCTGGATATTAGCCGGCGGCACGCATCTGCCGATGCTGCTGTCGCTATTGCTGTTGAGTACCCTCACCGCCGTGCTGGCCTGGCGCTACTTCACGCACAGCGTGGTGCGCTGCAACTGCTTCGGCGAAGCGGCGCGGCCCGTTTCGCAGTACGACCTGCTGCGCAACGTGCTGGCGGTCGGCATCAACGGCGCCTACTGTGCGCTGGCGCAGGAAACGGCCTTGCCCGTCGCCACCACCGTATTGGCAGCCGGCCTGGCCGCCATCGCCTGCGTGGCCATCATTTCCCTGCACGACATCGCCACCCTGGCTAAGGCCGACTGATGGATGCCACCACATTGCAACTGGTGCTGGCGGCGCTGGCGTTCGCCATCGCCGGCAATATCTGGCTCAGCCTGGCCGTGCTGCGCGCCAGCCGCCGCGAAAGGCTGGCCCCCACGGCGCTGGCGCCGGGCGAGCCCCTGCCCGCCGTGCAAGCGCGCGCGCTGACGGGCGGCGCGCGTTTTCAGCCGGGCACCGGCGGCCAGGCCGCCGTGCTGCTGTTCCTCGCCAGCCGCTGCCCGAAATGCGCGGATAAGCTGGCCGGCATCGAACGGCTGCTGCCGCTGGCGCGGGACGCGGGCCTGGCCATGTGGCTGCTCAGCGAAGAGCCGGCCCGCCGGCTGCGCGCCTTCCTGCCCGGCGACGCCTTGCGGGCTGTCACGGCACGCTTGACGCTGCGCGACTACCGGCGCGTCAATCCCCTAATGAGCTCGCCATCCTACGTCTTTGTCAATGACCAGGGACTCGTGGAAGCGGCCGGCCTGATCGGCGACGAAGACTGGCTGGCCCTCGTCGGACAATTGAACGCCGAACCGTCGCAGGAGCGCGCCGCATGAGCAACATCAACTTCGGCCCGCATTTTGAACGCCTGCGTCTGCTGTACCCCGTGCGCTGGCGCATCGCCGCCGGCCTGCTGTGCATGGCCCTTACCGTGGGCGCCCAGCTGGCCTTTCCGCAAGCCATCGCGTATTTCATCGACCACGTGGCGGAACTGACGCGGCGCGGCATCACGCCGGGCATGGCGGCCGCCATGCTGGCCTTCAGCGTGCTGTATGCGCTGGCCTCGGCCGCCCGCTTCTACCTGCTGCAGTCGAGCGGCCACATGGTCGTCATGGGCGTGCGCCGGCGCCTGTTCGATGTGGTGATCAACCAGCCCATCGCCTTCTTCGACAAGCACCATGGCGGCGAGCTGAACAGCCGGCTCACGTCCGACGTGTCGGCCCTGCATGAAAGCCTGACCATCGGCGCGGCCAATGCCCTGCGCTCGCTGTGCGTGTTTTTGGGCGGCATCGCCATGCTGCTGCAGCTGTCGCCCATGCTGAGCCTGCCGCTGGCCCTGTTCATTCCCATCAGCCTGTATCTCGGCAAGCTGTCTGGCAGCAATTACCGGCTGCGCGCGCGGGCCATTTCCGCCAGCCTGGCCGCCAGCGGCAAGGTGGCGCAGGAATATTTCGCCCATGCGCGCCTGGTGCAGGCCTTCAACCAGCAAGGCGGCGCCATGGCCCGCTATGCGCAAGCCATGCGGCAACTGCTCGAGGTGTCGCTGGCCGGCACGCGGCTGCTGGCCGTGTTCCAGGGCGCGCAAGGCTTGCTTGCCTTTGTTGCCCTGCTGACCACCCTGTGCTTCGGCGGCCACCTGATCGGCCAGGGCCAGCTGACGGTGGGCCAGCTGACGGCCTTCGTCATCTATGCCAGCATGGTGACGGACACGGCCGGCTCCATCAGCGAATTCTGGAACACGTGGATGCGCACCATGGGCTCGACCGACCGCATCTTCGAGATCCTGCGCAGCCACCGTCCCATGCCCGAGGCGGCGCCGCAGCCGCCGCTGGCCGGCTATATCGCGCTGCGCGACGTGCGCTTTTCCTACCCGGAACGGATGCAGGCGACAGCCCTCGACGGCGTCAGCCTGTCCATCCGGGCCGGGGAAAAGATCGCGCTGGTGGGCGCCTCGGGCGCGGGCAAGTCCACCATCGCCAGCCTGGTGCTGGGCCATTACCAGCCCGGGGCCGGCAGCCTGCTGTTCGACGGCATCGATGCGCGCGTGCTGGGCCTGGCGCAGCTGCGGCGCCAGATGGCCGTGGTGGAACAGGAACCGGCGCTGTTTTCCGGCAGCATCGCGGACAATATCGCCTTTGCCGTGCCGGACCGCCAGGTGACGCGCGACGAAATGCTGGCGGCGGCGCGCCTGGCGCACGCGCACGACTTCATTGTGGCGTTTCCTGACGGCTACGACACTGTGGTGGGCGAACGGGGCGTGCAACTGTCCGGCGGACAAAAGCAGCGCATCGCGATTGCCCGCGCCATTCTGCGCGCGCCGAAAATCCTGATTCTGGACGAAGCCACCAGCGCGCTCGACGCGGCCAGCGAACAGCTGGTGCAGCGGGCGCTCGATACCTTGATGCAAGGGCGTACCACCATCATCATCGCCCACCGCTTTTCCACCATCGTCAAGGCCGACCGCATCATCGTCATGCAGGATGGCAGGATCTGCCAGCAAGGCACGCATGCCGAACTGCTGCGCGCGGGCGGCCAGTATGCGCGGCTGATGCAGCAGCAGCTGTCGCAATTCCAGCAGTTGCATGACAGTACGGCCACCCTGTAAAGTGGGCCAGATGAAAAAAACCTACCATGGCAGCTGCCACTGCGGCGCCGTGCGCTTCGCGGCCGAGATCGACCTGGCGGCCCCCAGCCTGCGCTGCAACTGTTCCTATTGCCTGAAGATCCGCTGCTGGGCCAGCCAGGTGCCGCCCGCGGCCTTTCGCCTGCTGGCCGGTGAAGGGGATTTGCGCGAATACCGCTTCGGCGCCGGCCGCGAACGCCACTATTTTTGCCGCCACTGCGGCGTACGGCCGTTTGGCCGCGGCGATTCGCCCCGCAGCGGCCCGTTTATCGGCATCGGCGTGAACTGCCTCGACGATGCAGCGGTGGCCGAACTGGCCCAGGCACCCGTCACCTTTGTCGATGGCTGGCATGACGATTGGGACACGCCGCCGCAAGAAACGCGGCACCTGTAAACAATGCAAATCTAGAAATGGTTGTCAGCGACCACAGAGTTTTCCTACGTGGCGACAAGGAGTGTCCCTATGGTTAAGCCCGACGCGGGCAGCGAGAATCGCTGCAACGGTGCTGCACGGCGCCGGAGCTCAGGCAAGAGCATCCGAGCCAATGTTGGACCGGATGATGACGCAGACTAACCTTAGGGGACATGATCATGACTTCGAACAGCAACGACAAGACCGGCAGCCAATCGGGCAAACAGCAGTCGGGCAGCCAGCAGTCGGACAAGCAGTCCGGCAGCCGCCAATCGTCGGGCGGCACCCAGGGCGGCACGCACGAGCAGCATGTGGAAGCGGGCCGCCAAAGCCACAAGAATGACGGCGACAAGCAATCGGGCTCGCAAGGTTCTCAGCAGTCGGGCCAGCAATCGGGCAAGAGCGGCAGCGGCAGCGGCAGCGGAAGCCAGCAATCGGGCTCCGGCTCCGGCATGCGCGGCGGTACGCATGAGCAGCACGTGGAAGCAGGACGTCAAAGCCACAAAAATGACGACAAATCCTGATTCCCGGGCAGTGTGATTGCCGGCAACTCAGCCGGTCATTAGTAGCAGCATGGACCGGTGCGGCATGGCCGTGCCGGTCCATGGGTGTGCTACGGCCGCCGCGCCATTTTGCCTCCCGCCACACAAATGGCGCGCGAAAGGCCGTTGTCTGGATCGGCATTCTGGGCGATAATTACTCCCATGAACGATACCACTACCTTCCCCCCATTGCCCGATCGCCTGTCGATCGACCCGAGCAGCCCTTACCACGTTGCAGCCGTGTTCGAGAACGACGTCGGCATCCGCTTCAACGACAAGGAACGTCTTGACGTGGAAGAATATTGCATCAGCGAACGCTGGATCAAGGTCGCTTCCACCAAGTCCCTCGACCGCCGCGGCCGTCCGCTGCAGATCAAGCTGAAGGGCAAAGTCGAAGCGTTTTACCGCTAAGCACAGCTGTTCGCTTCCATCGAGGCCGATTTTCATCGGCCTTTTTTGCGTCCGCCGTCCCATTCAGGCCGCGCTGGTGACCAGCCCGGCCGCGGCCGCCATCGGCAGCCACAGCATGGCGTCGGCCAGCACCTCGTCCGGCGCCCTGCCGCTGGACTGCGCCGCCTGCCGTGCGCCTTGCGCCAGCGGCGCGCCCCCGGCCAGCGCCTGCAGGCAGTCGAACTGCCAGGGCTGCAGCTCGTGCATGGCAAGCCGGTAATGCATGCGAGAAATGGCCACAAAGGCGGGACTGGCCTCCGGCTGGGCCGGCACGGCGGCGTCCGGCGCAGCCTGCACCTGTTGCCAGAATGCACACAAGGGAAATGACAGGGCCAGCAGCCGCGTGCACGGCGCCAGGCACCAGGCCGGCGCATTTCCCAACAACAAGTCCAGGCCGGAAGGCAACAATGACGGCGCCCGTTTTTCCAGGCCCGGCGCCCTGCCCGCCTCGCTGCGCGCCCGCTCCAGCTGCGCCAGTTCGACGGGAAAGCGCAAGACGTCCCCCTGCGCGCCGGCGGCGCCCTGGCTGGCGGCGAGAAAATCGGCAAAGCCGCCGCCCAGGTCGTACAAGGTCGGGGAAGCGGACGGGTGGCGCCAGACATAGGCGCGGGCAAAGAACGCGAACAGCTCGTCGCCCATGACCTTGCGCAACACGGGATAGTCGGCTTGCAGGCATTCGAGCAGGCGCTGCACGTAGCCGTCCGCATGGATGTGCAGCGGCGCCGGCCCGCCCCGCGCCCGTTTCAATACCTGCTCCTGCGTCAAGCCGTGGCGCTCGCTGGCCAGCTGCGCGCCGCGCACCGCACCGCCCGGCGCCGTCATGGCCGTCAAAAACCACGCCTGCAATTGCGCCAGCGGTGCGTCCGCGCGCGCGTCGCCGTCGGCGCTACGGGGCATGGGCCGCCTCCAGGTGAAAGCCCAGCGGCGCCGAGACGGCGGCGGCCAAGCTCGCCGTGGCCGTGGCTGGTACTGCATCGGCAAACTCGCCCCGCCCGGCCGCGCGCGCCTTGTCGAGCTCGGCCAGCAGCTGCGGGTAAGCCGGAATGTCCGCATCCCATTCCAGCAGGGCCGACACGCCGCCCGTCAGCTGCTGCGCCAGCGCGTACAGGCGCCAGACGGCCGCCGGCACGGGGGCGTCGTGCGTGTCGATCAGCATCGCGCCGCAGACGGTGGGCCCGGCCAGGTGGATCTGCACGATGTGCGCGTGCGGCAACTGGCGGATGTAGGCGGCCGCGTCATAACCGTGGTTATGCGCACTGACGTGGACATTATTAACGTCGAGCAAGAGTCCGCAGCCCGTGTCCTCGGCCAGGCGGCCCAGGAATTCCCATTCCGGCATGCTGGACTGGGCAAACTCCACGTAGCTGCTGGGGTTTTCCAGGACCAGGGGACGGCCCAGGAATTCCTGCACTTGCCGCACTCTGCCCGCCACGTGGCGCAGGCTGGCCTCGTCCAGCGGCAAGGGCAGCAAATCGTGGCTGTTGAGCGAGGCGGCGCCCGTCCAGCACACATGGTCGGAAATCCACGCGGGGCGGATCTCGGCGGCCAGCTGGCGCAGCTTGCGCAGGTAGGCCAGGCTCAGGGGATCGCTGCTGCCGATCGACAGCGATACGCCATGCATGACGATGGGCACCTGCGCCGCCACCTGCTCGAGCACATGGCGCGCATAGCCGTGGTTGTCGATGAAATTCTCGCTGATGATCTCGAACCAGTCCACCTGCGGACCGTGTTCCAGGATGTGCGCGTAATGGGGCGGACGCAGCCCCACGCCCAGGCCCAGATTCGGCAGGCCCAGGCGCGGAAGCACCGCTGGCTTGATTGCTCGCATCAGGTCGACGGCGGCAAGGCCAGGCGCAGGTCGGTGGGCGCCGGCGGCGCGCCCACCGGCGTGCCGCGCGCGGCCATTACCTTGCCGTAGGCTTCCCAGGCCTTGTCGTAGACATTGTCGCCGAGCGCAAAACTCATGCTCTGGCCCAGCGGAATGCTGCGGTGCGCGGGTGCGGGACCGAAATCGTACAGGGTCATGGTGGCGGGTTCGGGCGGGTCCTTCTTCGTGGTGTTCGGATACAGCTGCGAGGCCGAAATCGGCACGGCGCAGCCGCCGAATCCCGCGCATTTGTTGTCGCTGGGCGCGCTGTAGACTTTATCGTCCTGCGGCGGCGGTGGCGGCACGTAGCACTCGCTGCCAGGCGCCGCGGCAGCCTTGACCGAGTGGCCGCAGGACGAGCCGCCCGTGTCGGCCTGGGCGAAGCCGCAGCCGCCCTGGGCGTGGCAGCCGTTGGAGCCGCGGCAGGTATGGTAGACGGCCAGCGCGGCGCAGGTGGACGAGGCCTCGCCCTCCAGGTGCATGCCCTGGCAGGCGTGGTACAGCACGCTTTTCTCGGCCAGCGGCACGCCCGTCGCCAGGTTCGGCGCCTGGCCCAGCACGGCCCAGCAAATGGCCATGCGGTCGCCCGCGCCCACCATCGACGGATACGGGAATTCCAGTTGCTGGTTCAGCCAGTACTTGTCCAGCACGGAAGTGATGCCATAGATGGCGCCCGTAGCCACCGTGCTGAGCATTTGCAGGGTGCCGCTGGCGTCCTTCAACCGGTTCAGGGCACCCGCCACGGCCGCCGGCGCGGGGATGTTCTTCGGCGCGGTGGCCGGGTTGTAGCGCTCATTGGTCAGCATGGCTTCGCTCCAGCGCCCGCCTTCCTTGTGCCAGCCGGCCCAGGTCTTGACGGGCAGCATGGCCTTGACCTGGCCGAAGCGCTCATAGTGGTCGAACGGGGCGCTGTCGTGGCGCGCCGCCGCATCGCGCGATTCGGCGTCCTTGCCATTGTTCGCGTACGACGGGTAATCACACTTCAGGGCGGCCAGGTCTTCGCGGTAGTCGGGCTGCACGGCCATCAGGCGCTGCGCCGCGTCGCGGCGGTAGCGCTGGATGGCCGTGTCGCTGCCCTCGCCCTGGTCCGTGATGGCCGCCATCATGTCGATGGCCTTGTTGAACGAGCCCGTCTGGCCGCCATCCTGGTCCTGCGGGCCGAAACAGGTGTCGAACTTGGGAAACTCCGCCTTGGCGTGGCCCGGGACCTGGCTGTTGAACATGTCCTGCTGCACCGAGCCGTTGACGAACAGTTTTTGCCACAAGGTCTGGCCATCCGTGTATGCGATGCTGATGTAGCGCGCATAGCATTCATACATATAGCCGATGGTGCCGAACAGGGGCAGATCATGCACGTGCTTGCCCGGCGTCCAGCCCACGAACGGCACCTCGGGGAAATATTTGGTGTGGTTGTGCTTGTCGAACTCGGCCAGCTGGGCGCGCGCCTGCTGTTCCGGCTGCTCGATGGCGAGGAACAGGTCGCACTGGTTGTCGTTCAGCTCTTCCAGGTTGACGCGCACATGGCGGTAGCCGGCCGTGTCCTGCAAGTCGACGATGTGCGGGATCACCGTGCAATCCTTGCCGTAGCAGGTCCAGCCGTGGTCTTGCGACTGCAGCTCCGACCCCGTAAAGCATGGCGCCGTGCCGATGGCCGTGGCCAGGTTAGCCGCCATCTGCAAGTGCAGCATTTCCTGGATGAAGACGCTGAAGATGATATTGAAAGCCTTCTGCTCCTTCAGTTCGGGCCGCGCCGTGGTACCCATGCCCGGCCACTGGCGGCCTTCGTAGTAGGTGATGCCTTTCGAGTTGATCTGGTGCGTGCCCTGGATCGAATACATGGTGGCCATGTACAGGGGAATGGTGAACAGTTCCACGCTGACGGCCGCCTGGGCGATGGCGCGCACGGCGGCCGTATCGGTGGCCAGCATGTCGAGCGAACGGTTGGTGATGGCGGCCTGGGTGCTTCCTAAAACGGGCATTTTCATTCTGTCTCTCCACAGGAAGGATGCGTTTCGGATATCGGGCCGGGCCGCGCCATCTGCGTGCGCTGCTCACGGCACGGAAATCATACGCCTAAGAAAGATATTTTTGCGGCAAGATTTGTGCGCTGGCCCAGGTATTGATCTGCGTCAATTCAGCTGGGCTTTCACCGTACAAATCAGCGTTTTACGCCGTCATTCGATGACAATTGAATAGAATCGGCAAAACGCGCGCGTGTATAAGCGCCGCACCGTCCAACGCCGGCGCGTCGCTTGCATGGTGATAGTTACGCAGCCGGCGGCGGCTGGAAGGCGCAAAAACCGGGCCACTGCTCGCGGCTGTCACACACTTTCAGGCAGCCTTGATTGCCCTTGAACGTGGCGACGACCTTGATGGGAAAGCCATACAGTGGCGTGGTGGCAAGGAAAGCGGACGGGCAGCTTTGCTCGTTGCTGAAGCGGAAAGTGATTTCTTCGCGGCGACCCTTGCGCGCAAAGCTCAGCATGAAGGTTTCATTGCTGTTCCACTGCGCCTTGCCCGGCACGCGGAAGCGGTAGCGCGGGCTGCCCGGCTGCTGGCCCTCGAGCTTTTGGCCGAAGACCCGGCTGCTGGCCGTGGCCGTCTCGACCTTGGCGACCGGATACACGACGGCAAACATATACGTGCCCGCGAAACCCTGGTCGAAGCCCAGGCCCTTCTGGTAGAACGGCACGACGATATGCGGCGCGCCCCCGTATTCCACGCTGTTGCGCGCCGTCATGCGCGACGTCAGCTTGTCGTCGGGCGCTTGCCCGAAGACGACGTCCACTTCCACCAGGGCCTGGCTCTTGTCGATGTCTTGCGCCAGATAATCCCTGGGGGCGATCTCGCTGTGCACGCAGCCGGCCAGCAACGATGCGGCGAGGCAGCCGGCGATAAGTTGAGGGTAGCTCATGGCTGTTTTCCTTCCGGGGGCGCAGAACTGAGGCCCAAGCCCGTCACTTGCCAGCCGCCCTTGCCTTGTTTCCATTGAAATTGCTGGCCGAACCAGGCCAGTTCCAGCTCGCGCCGGATGCGGTTGCTATCCGTGCGGCCCTGGCGCGCCTTGATGGCGGCGCCCGCCTGCGCGGAAGCGGCCTCCGACAAGGGCTTCAGCCAACGCTGATACGTGTCGGGCGGCAAGGCCAGCACGCCGGCCACGCCGTCGTCGCGCGTGGCGACGATGATCCCCACCTTCGTCAGCGCATTCGTCAGATACGCGCCGCGCCGCCCGTCGGGCGAGACGGAGACCAGCACGGCGGGCGCGTAATCGCCGGTGACGCCGCCCGGCACGTCAAACCACAGCAGCTCGCCCGAGAGCGTGTCGAGCGCGCGGCCGTCGCGGGGAAACAGCAGCATCTCGGGACGGCCCGGCTGCGGCACGCCCCATTCGGGGTCGCGCTCCGTGCGCACCATGCTGTCGCGCTGCAGGGGGCTGATGGGGCGCATCAGCGGTTCGCCATTCTGCACGCCGATGAGGATGGTACCCTGGCCCGTGTAGCCCTTGGTGAATGCCAGCAGCATGGGCTGGCCTTCGCGCGTCGCTTTTAGCGGACGCACCTCCACCACTTCGCGCGCGCCGCCGGGCCAATAGCCGTGCTGGCGAAAGGACAAGGTGACGAGCGCGTCGTGGCGGTCACGCGTGACGACGAAGTCGCCGTATTGCTGCATCACCGGCACGTATGATGTTTGCGCCTGCGCGGCGGGCACGATGGCGGCGGCCAGGGTGGCGGCGGCCGCCAGGCGGTGTAAAGGAAAGAACAGCATGGCATCCCGTAAAGGTCGCACCGGGCGAAGGAACGCCATCATAAACGATTCATCGCCAGCAATACTGTCCAATAGAAAACATCATCGGCGCTGGATTTCGATCAGTTCGATCTCGAACAGCTTGGGCCACAGTTTGCCCGTGACAAACAGACGCTTGCCCCGTGCATCCCAGGCGATGCCGTTGAGCACGGCGTCGGGATTGGCCGTGCCCCGCTGCTCGGGCGGCAGCAAGCCCGTCAGGTCGATCCAGCCGACAACTTTACCGCTGGCCGGGTCGATGCGGGCGATCACATCCGCGCCCCACACATTGGCAAACAGTTGTCCGTCGACCATTTCCAATTCGTTCAGCCGGTCGATGGGGCGGCCCTCGGCCTTCACCTCGAAGCGGCGCACTTCGGCCAGGGTTTTCGGATTGAGCACGCGGATGGCGGACGTGCCGTCGCTCATGTAGACGAATTGATTGTCGCTGGCCAGGCCCCAGCCTTCGCCCTGGTAGCTGAACTTGCGTTTCAATTTGAAGGTTTTCAGGTCGAAGACATAGCCCGTCTGCGAAATCCACGTCAGGCCCAGGATTTCATCGCCCACGTCCGTGATGCCTTCGCCGAACACATTCTTGTCGAGCATGCTTTTCTGCAGCACCTTGCCCGTCGTCAGCTCCACCTTGCGCAAGGACGACTGGCCGTTCTGGCCCGTGCTTTCATACAGGTGCCCATCCTTGAACAGCAAGCCCTGCGTGAAAGCCTGGGGGTCGTGCGGGTAAGTGTTCTTGACGAAATAGCCATATACGGGCAAGGCGGCCTGGGCGTAGCCCATTTCGCTCATCAGGCCCACGGTGCATAACAATCCCAGCAGCAATGAGCCGGCCGTGCGTTTGAGTCTGGTATTGACGTTGATATTCATCGGGTCGGGCGGAAGTTGGCGAGCATCTATTGTAAACGTGCCGCGTCCGCCATGCGCGCCCTGACGAGCTCCAGCCAGGCGCGCGCGGCGAACGACAGCCGCCCGCCCCGGCGCCAGGCCAGCATCAAATTCCACTCCACGGGCGGGCCGTCCAGGGGAATCACGTCAAAATGCGCCGGCTCCAAGGTGTCGCAATACATCTTCGGCAGCAGGCAGATGCCCACGCCCAGCCGCACCAGCGAGGCAATGAAATCCCACTGGCCGCTGCGGCCCGTGATGCGCGGCGCGAAACCGGCGCGCTGGCAAGCATCGAGCACGATGTCGTTCAGGGCGAACGCGGCGCCGTAGAAGATGAAGGGGCTGTCGGCCAGCTCGGCCAGGGCCACGGCAGCGCGCCCCTGCCACGGCGAGCCGGGCGCTGCCAGCAGGCACAGCGGCGAGCGCACGAGGGGCAAGGCTTCGAAATCCTGCCAGGTGGCCGCATTGCCCGGGTAGTCGAGCATGGTGCCCAGTTCCACCGTGCCGGTGCGCAAGTCGCGCTCGATCGCCTGTGTGCCGCTTTCGTACATCTTCAATTCGATGCCCGGATAGCGCTGGTGGTATTCGGCCAGCCATGGCGCCAGGGTGGAGTGCGTCTGCGGCGACACGCCGACCCGCAATTCTCCCCGCTCCAGATGTTGCAGGTCGCGCAATTCCACCTTCAGTTCCGCGTGCAGGGCCAGCAGCTCATGCGCGCGCGACAGCACCACCTTGCCCGCGTCCGTCAGCGTAAAACGCTTGCCGGCGCGGTCCAGAAGGGCCAGGTCCAGCGATTGCTCCAGCTGTTGCACCATCTTGCTGACGGTGGGCTGCGTCACGTGCAGCCTGGCGGCCGCGCGCGTAAAACTGGCTTGCTCGACCACTTCGACGAAGTAGCGCAGGGAGCGGATATCCATGATGCATTCCAATATCGAATGATAATCATGAGTTTAAGTCATTTTATCTTTTGATGTGGGCTCACTACAATGAAAACCTCCCCATCCGTTTGAAAGCCCGCCGTGAAAGCCGTTCCTTGCTCCACCACCGCCCCACTCTCCATCGCTGCCTGGCGCCAGCCCGCACAGACCGTGTGGCAAGTGGGCATGTTGATTGCCGCCTGGTGGCTGGCCGACGCGGCCGCGGCCGCCCTGCACTTGCCGTTTTCCGGCGGCGTCGTGGGCCTGTTCGTGCTGGTGGCCCTGCTGCTGGCGGGCTGGGTGCGCCCCAGCGCCATCGAACTGGGCGCGAACTGGCTGCTGGCCAATATGCTGCTGTTTTTTATACCGCTGGTCGTATCCGTGGTGCAATTTACGCAACTGTTGAAGTCGCAGGGCTTGATGCTGTTCGTAAATATCGGCCTGGGCTTTGCCAGCGTGATGCTGGCCACGGCGCTGACGGTGGAATGGGTGTGCCGCTATGAACGCAAGCTGCGTCTGAATAAGCTGCTGCGCCAGCGCGCAGCCAGGGAGCAAGCATGAGCACCCTGCTGCTGTCCCTGCTGTTTTTGCTGCTGACCCTGGTGCTGTTCTACGCCAACCAGGCCGTGCACCGCCGCCACCCGCATTTCCTGCTCACGCCCGCCATCTGCACCTCGGCGATATTGATCGTCATCGTGCAGGCCACGTCGACGCCGTTCGCCACGTATTTCGGCGAGACGCGCTGGCTGCCGTGGCTGCTGGGCCCTGCCACCATCGCGTTTGCGCTGCCCATCTTCCAGGAGCGCAAGCTGATCCGCAAGCACTGGCTGGCCCTGTCGCTGGGCAGCTGCGCCGGCATCGTCGCCTCCGTGGCGGCCACCCTGCTGCTGGACCGGGTATTTGGCGTGCACGGCGACATGGCGCGCAGCCTGCTGGCCCGTTCCGTGTCGACGCCGTTCGCGCTGGAAGCGTCGCGCCACATGGGCGGCTCGGCGCAGCTGACGGGCATCTTCGTGGTGATGACGGGCTTGTTCGGCTTGATGCTGGGCAAGCCGCTGTTAAAACTGCTGCCCTTGCGCATGCGCATCGCCCGTGGCGCCCCGTATGGCGCGGCCGCGCACGGCTTTGGCTTATCCGTGGCGCGCCGCGTGGGCACGGAAGAAGGCGCCGTGGCCAGCCTGACGATGATTTTCTCAGGTGTCGTGACGGTGCTGCTGGCGCCACTGCTGGGACATTTGCTGGGCTAGCGGCCCGCTTGCAGCGCCTGCATGCCATGCACGATCAGGTCGATGCCCGCCAAAAAATCCTGGCGGTCGTCGTGCGCGCGCAACTGGCCCGCCACCTTGCGCGCAAATGGAAATGCCTGCGCATCGAGGCGTGACCACGCGCCCGCCAGGGTGTCGAGGAAATGCGCGCGCTCCAGGCCCTGTTCCCGGGCGATGACGGCATTGGCCGCATTCTGCCCGCTCACGCCCAGCAGATAATTGAGCAAGGCGCATGCCGCCATCCACTGCCGCTCCTGCGGCACGCCCAGCGCATCGACTTGCCGGCCCAGGCGTTCCAGGATGCGCACGGTGGGCAGCTGGCCCGGCGCGCGCGACAGGGCCGAGCCCAGCCATGGATGCGCATCCATCGCCTCGAACATGGCCAGCGCCACGGCGCCGATGCCCGCCTGCGGCGTATCGCCGTGCGGGGCGGCCTCCATGGCGCGGGCGACGATGGCGTCGCTGGCGGCCGTGAACAAATCATCCTTGTCCGCCACGTGCCAGTAGATGGCCCCCGCCCCCGTCGCCAGGCGCGCGGCCAGGGCGCGGAAGGTCAGGCCGCCCTCGCCCGCTGTGTCGAGCAGGGCAATGGCGGCGTCGATGATGGAGTCGCGCGTCAGCGAGTCGGCGCGTCGTGGTGGGTTCGCTACGGTATGGGGCATCGCTTATCTTGACACAGATGGCGGCTTGCCGCAAAATTCTTATGGAACGCCGTTCCATTTCCATTTTAAACACCACCTCAAGGATCACCATGCGTATCGCCATCATCGGCGCGGGCCTGGGCGGGCTGATGCTCGCCCGCGTGCTGCACGTCCACGGCATCGCCGCCACCGTGTATGAAGCGGATGCATCGCCGCAGGCGCGCCGTCAGGGCGGCATGCTCGATATCCACGAGGAAACGGGCCAGCAAGCGCTGCGCGCCGCCGGCCTGCACGACGCCTTCCGCGCCCTCATCCATGCGGGCGGCGAAGCGAGCCGCGTGCTCGACCAGCATGGCACGATCCTGCACGACGAGGGCGACGACGGCACGGGCGGCCGTCCCGAAGTGCCGCGCGGCGAACTGCGCCGCCTGCTGCTCGATGCCTTGCCTGACGGCTGCGTGCGCTGGGGCCACAAGCTGGCCAGCGCCGCAACACTGGGCGGCGGCCAGCATCTTTTGCACTTTGCGCATGGCGCCACGGTGACCAGCGAGCTGCTGGTGGGCGCGGACGGCGCCTGGTCCCGGGTGCGGCCGCTGCTCTCCAGCGCGCAGCCCGCCTACAGCGGCATTGCCTTCATTGAAACGTATCTGTTCGACAGCGACCGCCGCCATCCGGCCAGCGCGCAAGCCGTGGGCGCGGGCGCCCTGTTCGCGCTGGCGCCAGGCAAGGGCATCCAGGCCCACCGCGAAGCCGATGGCGTGCTGCATGCGTATGTGGCCTTGCGCAAGCCCGAAAGCTGGCTGGCCGGCATCGATTTTGCCGACCCGGCCGCCGCCCGGGCAGCCATCGCCGCCCAGTTTGCCGGCTGGGCGCCGGCGCTCACGGCCCTGATCACGGATGCGGACACGCCGCCCGTGCCCCGTCCCGTACACCTGCTGCCCGTCGACCACCGCTGGCAGCGCGTGGCGGGCGTGACCTTGCTGGGCGACGCGGCCCATTTGATGGCGCCGGCCGGCGAAGGCGCCAACCTGGCCATGCTGGACGGCGCCGAGCTGGCGCAGGCGCTCGCCGCGCAGCCAAGCGACATGGATGCAGCCCTGCTGGCCTATGAAACGGCGCTGTTTGCGCGCAGCGGCGCGGCCGCGGCGGAGTCCGAACGCATCCTGCGCCTGTGCTTTGACGACGACGCGCCGCATAGCCTGGTGCGGTTCTTCACGGGCATGCGGGACGCCGGCCCGGCACGCGCAGTGTGAAAGGCGGCGCCAAAGCCCCACGCCAGCGGCCTTTATCGGGGATAATACGTCTTTCCCCATTGCTAGCAGCCGCGCCACGATGAAATACCCTGCAGTCCTTCCCTTCCGCGACATCCTGCCGCGCCTGCATGAATTCGACGCCATCATCGACGTACGCAGCCCGTCCGAGTTCGCGGAAGACCACTTGCCGGGCGCCATCAACCTGCCCGTGCTCGACGACGAGCAGCGCGTGCGCGTCGGTATTTTATATAAACAGACCAGCGCTTTCGAGGCGAAGAAGCTGGGCGCGGCGCTGGTAGCAAAAAATATCGCGCGGCATATCGAAGACGGTTTCCTCGCTCATCCGCACGAATGGAAGCCGCTTGTCTACTGCTGGCGCGGCGGCAACCGCAGCGGCGCCATGGCGCACATCCTGGCGCGCATCGGCTGGCCCGTCACGCAGCTCGACGGCGGCTACAAGGATTACCGGCGCCACGTGAATGCCGAGCTGGCCACCCTGCCCGAGCGCTTCGACTTCATCAACGTGCTGTGCGGCCCCACGGGCAGCGGCAAGAGCCGCTTGCTGCAGGTGCTGGACAAGCAAGGCGCGCAGGTGATCGACCTGGAGCGATTGGCGGCGCACCGCGGCTCCGTGCTGGGCGGCTTGCCCGAGGCAGAGCAGCCGTCGCAAAAAGCGTTTGAAAGCGCGCTGTGGCAGCAGTTGCGCCAGTTCGACCCGGCGCTGCCCGTGTTCATCGAATCGGAAAGCAAGAAAGTGGGCCGCGTGCGCGTGCCCGACGCGCTGATGGACAAGATGCGCGCGGCCGCCTGCACGGACGTGCGGCTGGCCACGGACCAGCGCGTGCAATTGCTGATGCAAGACTATGAACATTTCGTCGGCGATCCGGCCCGCCTGAACGTGCAGCTGGCCCTGTTGACTCAGCTGCACGGCAAGGAGAAAATCGCCCATTGGCAGCAGCTGGCCACGGCGGGCCAGATGGCCGAGCTGGTGGAAGAGCTGCTGGTCCAGCATTACGACCCCGTCTACCGGCAATCGATCGCCCGCAACTTCAGCCGCTACGCCCAGGCGACGCCGCTGGTCTTGCCTGATATTTCAGAACATGCCTTTGAGCAAGCCGCGCGCGCATTATGTGCTATCGTCGGCGAACCCCGCACCGCCAGCGCCGCGTAAGCGCCGGCGCAGCTTTTAGTGACCTTTTTTCAGCAGGATGACGACCATGTCCGATAGCGCAGCAACATCCAATACACCCATCCGATTGACCGAATTTGCCCATGGTGGCGGCTGCGGCTGCAAGATTGCGCCCGGCGTGCTGGCCGACATCTTAAAGGGCAGCGGCGGCTTTCCCCTGCCGAAGGAATTGCTGGTCGGCATAGAAACCTCCGATGACGCGGCCGTCTACCAGCTCAACGACGAGCAGGCGCTGATCGCCACGACGGATTTCTTCATGCCCATCGTCGACGATCCGTTCGACTTCGGCCGCATCGCCGCCACCAACGCCATTTCCGACGTGTACGCCATGGGCGGCACGCCCATCATGGCCCTGGCCCTGGTCGGCATGCCGATCAACAAGCTGCCCGTGGAAACCATCGGCCTCATATTGAAGGGCGGCGAAACCATCTGCGCCCAGGCCGGCATCCCCATCGCGGGCGGCCACACCATCGATTCCGTCGAGCCGATCTACGGTCTCGTCGTGCTGGGCCTCGTCCACCCGTCGCAAGTGAAGCGCAACGCGGGCGCGCGCGCCGGCGACAAGCTGGTATTGGGCAAGCCGATCGGCGTGGGCATCCTGTCGGCCGCGCTGAAGAAGAATGCGCTCGATGCGGATGGCTACGCCTCGCTGATAGCCAACACCACCAAATTGAATACCCCGGGCAAGAAACTGGCCCTGCTCGACGGCGTGCATGCGCTGACGGACGTGACGGGCTTCGGCTTGCTGGGCCACACCCTGGAACTGGCGCGCGGCGCCAAGTTGCAGGCGCGTATCGCCATGGCTGACGTGCCGCTGCTGCCGCAAGTGCAGCAACTGGCGCAGAATGGCAACATCACGGGCGCCTCCGGCCGCAACTGGCAGGGTTACGGCGCGCAAGTGGCGCTGGCCGACAATTTAAGCGCCATCGACAAGGCGATCCTGACGGACCCGCAGACGGCCGGCCCCCTGCTGGTGGCCTGCGCGCCGGAAGCCGTCGAGCAAGTGCTGGCGATTTTCCGCGCCGAAGGCTTTGGCGACGCCGTCGTCATCGGCGAGATGCAGGATGGCAGTACCGGGGTTTCCGTAATCTAATGAATATTTTTTGCAAAGGCAGTCCCATGACCACGTTCTCCAACAAATTCCCCGCCATTCTGGCCACCGTCGCCGCCACCCTGGCCATCCACAGCGGCCTGGCGCAGGCGCAGCAAGTGTTGCGCGTGTCCGCCATCCCCGACGAAGCGCCGACGGAGTTGCAGCGCAAGTTCAAGCCGCTGGGCAGCTATCTGGAGAAAAAGCTGGGCATGAAGGTGGAATTTACGCCCGTCACCGATTACGCGGCGTCCGTGGAAGGCTTGATCAATCACAAGCTCGACATGGTCTGGTTCGGCGGTTTCACGTTTGTACAAGCCAACGTGCGCAGCGGCGGCAAGATCGTGCCGCTGGTGCAGCGCGAGGAAGACACGAAGTTCCGCTCCGTGTTCGTGACCACCAGCAAGGACATCAATCAATTGTCGGACCTGAAAGGCAAGAACTTCACGTTCGGCTCGGAATCGTCGACCTCGGGCCATTTGATGCCCCGTTACTACTTGCTGGCTGCCAAGATCAATCCGGACACGGACATGAAGCGCATCGCGTTTTCGGGCGCGCATGACGCCACCGTGGCGGCAGTGGCCGGCGGCAAGGTCGATGCGGGCACCTTGAACATTTCGGTTTGGGAAAAGCTGGTCGAAGCGAAAAAGGTCGACCCAAGCAAGGTGCGCGTGTTCTACACGACACCTGGCTACTACGATTACAACTGGAGCGTGCGTGCCGACATGAATCCCGTCGTGCGCAAGAAGCTGACGGATGCCTTCCTCGCGCTCGATGCTTCCACGCCGGAAGGCAAGGAAATCCTCGAACTGCAGCGCGCGACCAAATTCATCCCGACCAAGGCCGAGAACTACAAGGATATCGAAGCGGCCGCGCGCGACGCGAAGCTGTTGAAGTAATTGCTGAATCTGTCGGATTACGGCCTCCGGCCTAATCCGACCTACGCTGCCGTCGCATGGCGTAGGTCGGATTAGCGGCGCAGCCGCGTAATCCGACACACCAACGCCCCCATACCGAACATCGCATGACATTCCAACTTCACAAGGTCTGCATCCACCACGCGGGCGCCGCCGGCAATGCGCTGGCCCTGCGCGACGTGGACCTGGACGTGGCCCAGGGCGAACAGATCGCCCTGATCGGTCCCTCCGGCGCCGGCAAGACCAGCCTGCTGCACACGCTGGCTTGCGCGCTGCGCCCCGCATCGGGCACATTGCACATCCTTGGCACGTCGCCCTGGCAAGTCGGCAGCGGCGAACGCCACGCCTTGCGCGCTCGTTTATTCCTGGCGCCGCAAACGCCGCCGCTGCCGCCGCGCCAGCGCGTCGTCAACGCCGTGCTGGCGGGACGCTTGCCGCAATGGAGTTTGTGGACGGCGATGCGCTCGCTGCTGGCGCCCGTCGACCCGCGCGCCGCATGGGAAGCGCTCGGTAAATTCAACCTGCAGGATAAACTGTACGCCAGGGTCGACCGCCTCTCCGGCGGCGAACGCCAGCGCTGCGGCATGGCGCGCGCGCTCGTGTCGGATGCGCAAGTGTTCCTCGTCGACGAACCGCTGTCCGCGCTCGACCCCACGCTTGCCTTGCAAACGATCCATGTGCTGCAGGCGGAAGCGACTAAACGCAACGCCACCCTGATCTGCAGCCTGCACCAGGTCGAGATCGCGCGCGCCTGCTTTACGCGCATCGTCGCCCTGCGCGACGGCCAGATCGTCTTCGACTTGCCTGGCGCCGAGGTCAGCGACGCCATGATCGCCGAGCTGTACCGCAACAAGGCCGACGCCGCGCCCCAGTTCGAATCGGTGGAGGCGAACCTGGACGCCGCGAGGCCCCTTTGCTGAAGAGCGCCGACGCCGCCATGCCGCGCGACCCCGCCTGGCGCGGCCGCCTGACCGGGGCGGCCATCGTGCTGCTCGTGCTGTGGCCGATGCTGGTGCAAGCCGAGTTCAAGCCGTGGATACTCTGGGATACGCAAAGCCTGGCAGCCACCTGGCAATTCATCGCCAGCTTCGTGCCGCCCGCCCACTCGCTGGAATTTTTGCAGCTGGTGGCCATTTCCAGCTGGGAAACCATCGCCATGGCCACGGCCGGCATGGCGCTGGCCATGCTGGGCGCCATCCCCTTGACCCTGCTGGTGACGGAGCGTTTGTCGATCTCGCGCATCGGTTCCGGCCAGGTGTCGCCGCTGGCCGCCGCCGTGCGCCACGCAGTCCGTGCGCTGCTGGTGCTGCTGCGCAGCGTGCCGGAACTGGTCTGGGCATTATTGCTGGTGCGCATCGTCGGCCTGGGGCCGACGGCCGGCGTGATCGCCATCGCCCTCACCTATTGCGGCATGCTGGGCAAGGTGTATGCGGAAATCCTCGAATCGTCGGATGCGTCCGCCTGCAACGCCTTATTGCACAACGGCAGCGGCCGCCTGCAGGCCTTGCTGTACGGCGCCCTGCCCGAATCGGCTGCCGAACTCGTGTCATACACGATTTACCGCTGGGAATGCGCGATCCGCGGCTCCGTCGTCATGGGTTTTGTCGGCGCGGGCGGCCTGGGCCAGCGCATGGATGAATCGATGAAGATGATGGCAGGCAATGAATTGGCCACCATGCTGATGGTGTTCGTGCTGCTGGTGGCGGGCGCCGACGCCGTGTCCGCCATGCTGCGCCGGAGGCTGGCATGAAGGACGATACCTCCATGCTGCCGGTTTCCCCTCGCGTGCGCTGGTCCACCTGGGCCTTGCTGGCCGGTTTGCTGCTGCTGGTCATCGCCAGTTTCGCCACCCTGCCCCTGAAATGGGGAGAATTCTTCAGTGCCGACGCCGTGCGCACGACGGCCGACTTCCTGCACGGCTTCGCCCCGCCCGAGCTGTCCAGCCCCTTCCTGATGAAAGTGGGCATCGCCACGTTCGAGACCCTGGCCATGTCGGCCATCGGCACGGTGATCGCCGCTCTCCTGGGCGCGTTGCTGGCCCTGCCCGCCAGCGGGCGCTTCGGCAACGTGGCGCGCAATGCCACGCGCGGCGTCTTGAACGTGTTGCGCTCCATTCCCGAACTGGTGTGGGCGTCGATTTTGCTGATCGCCGCCGGCCTGGGCCCGTTCGCGGGCACCCTGGCCCTGGCCCTGCACACGGTGGGCGTGCTGGGCCGATTGTTTGCCGACGCCTTTGAAAATTGCCCGCCCTTGCCGGCCGCCACCTTGCGCATCAATGGCGCCCGCCCCGCCGTGGCTTTCCTGTACGCCACTTTGCCGCAGTGCGGGCCGCAGATGATGTCCTACACCTTGTACCGCTGGGAAAACAATATCCGCGCCGCCGCCATCCTCGGCGTCGTCGGCGCGGGCGGCCTGGGGCAGATGCTGAAATACCATCTGTCGCTGTTCCAGATGCAGAGCGCCGCCACCGTCATCGTCGCCATGCTGCTGATGGTGGCGGCCGTCGATGGCCTCAGCTACCTGCTGCGCCGCACCATGACCCGTTAATTTTCACTTTTCACAAGGAATGCCCATGTCAGGCTGGTGGACGATTATCTCGACGGAAACGCCGGAGCAAATGGCCGATATGACGAAAGTCAACAAGGAAGCGTTTCTCGCCAGCTGGGAAGCGGGCCTGTTCGGCGCGGACTGGATCGCGCAACTGTGCCAGCAAGGCAAGGCGACCCAGCTGACGTTCAACGGCTTCCCCAACCGCTACACGGCCTCGGCGGACGTCATCGCGCCCCTGCTGCTGGCGGGCATCGCCGAAGCGCAGGAAGGTGAATTTCCGCAAGATACGTTGACGGGCTGGCCTGGCAGCATCACCGTGCATCCGCAGCGCATCACCGCGTGCGAACCCGGGCAGCTGCTGACGATTGAAGTGTGGGACCAATCGTAAATGATGACCAGAGGCAAATGATTTACACTCGCAGCTGAAAAATATAGGAGGCCATGCATGGGATTGGCAATAACAGTCGGCGCTCTCGCCGACCTGCACGAAGAAGACCCGGAAGGTGCGCAATGGCTGCACGATTCCCTGGCGCAAGCGAACGCCCTGCTGCAAAAAGCGGGCTTGCCGCAGCATGGCGAACCGCTGGCCTTGCCGCAACTGCAGTCGCGCGCAGCGCTTGATGCCTTTCCGTACAGCTACCTGCATTATCTGCGCCGCGCGTATGCGCATGCGGTCCAGGATGGGCAATGGCGGGCCACGCCGCTGGCCGAAGGCGAGGATCCAAGCGAGGATCCACTGCTGGAAGCAGCGCAGGATGACCTGAATAGCCACCTGATCTGTCATTCCGATTGCGAAGGCTTTTATTTCCCCCTCGTCTTCGAGGACGTTATTTTTGCCGATGAGGAAAATGCACTGCTGGGCGGCATGCTCGGCTCCTCGTACAGCCTGCGCGCCGAACTGGTCACGGTGGCGCCCGCGCTGGGCATTTTCCTGCTCGGCGACGAGCTGAGCGATGAAGAGGCGGCGCGCATCAATGCGCGTATCGACGACGAAGACGGCCTCGAGCGCGAACTGATCGCCTGGCTGGCCGCGTACGAGGCATGCCGGCTCAGTATCGAACACAAGACGGCAATCGTCTTCAACTGAGCATGCTGCCGGCATGCTGGCAATAGGCCAGGCCAAGGCGCTACTGGCACTGTCAGGGCGCACATACAACACGGCCTGAGCAAAATTGCGGAAACGGCGGCAAACACGTCGACGACCCTGTTAATATTGCTAAATACTTAAATGACTGGCGCTGCCCCATGGACAAGCGCCAGGCCATTCAAGCATATGTGACGTATTTTCCTGCACAGCAGGCCACTCTTGCATAGGCTGTCAACACCATGAAAAAACCGCTACTGGGCGCCCTCGCCACGTGCTGTGCGCTGCACGCCAGCGCCGCCCCTGTCGAAGACTTTATCGGCACGTGGAAACTGGAACGCACCACCGTGCCGAATTATGTCGTCATCAAGCAGGAAGGCGAGCAGCTCGTCGCGCTGCGCTACGCACGCAATGTCGTCACCAACAAGATCACCGAGCGGCGCTTTCCCGCCACCTACGCGAACGGTGATGTCACCATCCAGGCCGGCGAGACCATCATCGAAGCGCGCAGCGTGAACGACGTGGCGACCGTCACGATGCTGGCGGAAGCGTACAAGAAGATTTCGTCCTCCACGGCCGCGCCGACCAGTTAAGGAATGTCGCAGATTTGAAGAATATGATTATTCGCCCCACCACCGCCGGCGACTGGCAAGCCCTGAAAGCGACGCGTCTGGCCGCCCTGCTCGACGCCCCCACGGCCTTCGGCGCCAGCCACGCCAGCGCGGCTGGCTTTTCCGATATGGACTGGCAACAACGGGCCGTCAGCACGCCGCAACGCACGTTTTTCCTTGCCTTCGATGGAGAGCAGCCGATCGGCCTGGCCGCGCAAGCGGTGGCCGCCGTTGGTGTATGCCACCTGATCGCCATGTGGGTACATCCCGACTATCGGGGCCTGGCCGTGGCGCAAGGACTGGTCGATGCCGTCAAACGCTGCGCCATGGACAACGGCCATCCTCGCCTGGTGCTCGACGTGGCCCCCGAGAACACCCGCGCGGCCGCGTTTTACCGGAAACAGGGCTTCGTCTTCTTGCCGGAATGGGAAGCGCTGGAAAGCCATCCGCATATCCAGGTGCAGAAGATGGAATGGCGGGCGGCGGCATGAGCCAACTCCGTTGGCACAGCCAAAAGATGAACCGTGCTTGACTGGATTTTTGACGCCATCGTCTGGATCGTTCGCCTGTTGATGTATGGTGTGTTAGGCACCGTCATTGAAAAGCTGTTCTATTGGCCGGGCTGGGCAATGCTGCGGCTACTCACGCTGGGGCGCTAACCGCCAGCAAAGGGGCGGCCCCACAATCGCTTTGCCGTTGCCCTGCTGGAAAGCGACGAGGCGGGCATGGCGATACCGCTGGGGGAAGGCAATATCTTCACCCTGCCCGTCGAACAGGGGCCGCTGTATGAGAAGGCCGAGCTGACCGTGAACCGCAAGGCGGGCTCGGTCAGGTGGATACCGTACGTCAGGAGCGCGGCGACCAGCGATACGCTGCGCCGCCTGGGCGACCTGCGGCTGGCGTGCGAGGTCCATTGGGCCATCGACAAGGACACCCTGCCTTTCGCCATGCGTACGGCGATGGGAGCGCTGGGCGGGCCGTGCAATTTCGTGTCGCAAAAGGGAACCTACAGCTTTTCGGAAGCGCGGCGCATCACGGCCGCGACGATCAGCTTCAACGGGAAAAGCGCGCCCGTGCCCTTCAACGGCGCGTCGTTCACGCCGCCGCTGCGGGAGCAGGACTGGAGCGATGACAGCGTGCTCGAACTGACGTTCGACAATGATTAGCCTGGCCGCCACGAAAAAATACGGGCATCATATTGAAAATGAGAAGCATCATATTCTTTGCAATCGTGATCGGCATCATGTCGCCTTCAATCGCCCGGACTGGCAAGACGGCCAATTGCGGTATCGATGATATCGAACAATGCATGGCATCGGACGGCGCATCGTTGGTTCGCGCCATCCAAAAAGAGTTGCCTGATGTATTACAAATTCCATCCGACGGCAAAGTTCCGGCATTCACGACAGTTGAAGTCAATTTAGCGGCATCCGAAACAGCGCTGTCCATGGCATTGGCGCGCGCGTGGAAACGAAGCTTTATAGAAAAAGGGGTGGATAACGCAAAGGGTGCGCTACTGGCCTGCCAGCGCGAGACTTCGCTGCTGCTGACCGTGCCATTTATGCGCAGCGAAGGCCAGCAGGCACACTGCTTCAGATTTTAAGGCCGTGCACCTTATCCACTGTCCTGGCATAGCGCGGCGACGACGCTTTCCCATTCGTTCGCCACCAGCCAGGTCAACAATTTCAGCAGTTATTTCACCCGCTGCTTTTCCAGCTTGCGCGCCAGCGTGCGCCGGTGCATGCCCAGTCGTCGCGCCGTTTCGGAAATATTGAAATCCGTCTCGGCCAGCATTTCGTGGATGCGTTCCCATTCCAGGGTCTTGATGTTGGTGGCGCGATTCGTCAGTTCGATGTCGGCGTTGCCGGCCACATGGCCGAAGGCCGCTTCGATGTCGTCCGTGTTCGACGGTTTCGCCAGGTATTGGCAGGCGCCCAGCTTGATCGCTTCGACGGCCGTGCCGATGCTGGCGTAGCCCGTCAGCACGACGATCAGCATTTCCGGGTCGTGCTGGTGCAGCATCTGCACGCAGGCCAGGCCCGAGGTATTGCCATTGAGCTTCAAATCGACGACGGCGTAGTCGGGGCAATGCTGCTCCAGCAAGGCGCTCGCCTCGTCGAAATTCGTGGCCAGAATGACCTGATAGCCGCGCCGTTCGAACGAGCGGCCCAGGGTGCGGGCAAACGCGGCATCGTCTTCCACGATCAGTAACAGACGGTCATCCTGCATGGTGGTCGCTTTCTCTTTCCAGTTTGATGGCCGCCAGCGGCAAGGCCAGGTGCACCACCGCCCCGCCCTGCACCCGGTTGCGCGCCGTTACCGTACCACCTAAAGTACGCGCGACATTCACCACCAGGAACAGGCCCAGGCCGCCGCCGGGCTTGCCCTTGCTGCTTTGATATGGTTTACCCAGGTGCGTCAGCATCGACGGCTCGAAGCCGGGGCCCGCATCGGTAACGACCAGGTGCAAGGCGTCCGCTTCGCGCGTCGCTTCAAAACGCAGCCATTCGGGCGACGCTTCCAGCGCATTGTCGAGCACATTGCAGATGGTTTGCTTCAGGGTCGAATCGAAGACGACGGGCACGTCGTGCTCGATGCGGTTATCGTACTCGAAATCCTGGATCGGGCGGCTGCTGCGCCACTCGTCGACCAGGTCGTTGAGGAAGGTATTGATCGTCGTTTTCACGGAAGATTCCCCGCGCGCCTCGCCCGCCGACAATAAGATGCCGCTGACGATGCTCTTGCAGCGCTGCAATTGCGCCTGCATTTCCGTGATTTCTTCCAGCAGTTCGCTGTTCTTGCTCAGTTCCGGCATGCGGCGCCAGTCGCCGAGGATGACGGACAGGGTTGCCAGCGGCGTGCCCAGCTCGTGCGCGGCACCCGAGGCCAGCAAGCCCATGCGGATGATATGCTCCTCTTCCGCCGCGCGTTGGCGCAAGTCAGCCACCTTGGCGTCGCCGGCCCGCTGGTTGCGGTTGATGCGCGTGATGAACACCACCAGCAAGGCGGCATTCAGGATGAAACAGATCAGCAAGCCCTGCACGTACAGGCTGGAAAAGCCGCGCTCGGGGTCGATCGGCAGGATCAAGGGGCCGGGCAGCAAGGCCAGGCCAGCCAGGCACAGGCTGGTGATGGCCACCATGATCCAGGTCGACCACACTTCCAGCAGCACGGCGCTGAGGATGACTTGCAATAAATACAGGAAGGAAAACGGGTTGCTGATGCCGCCGCTCAGGTAGAGCTGGGCCGTCAGCACGGTGACGTCGACCAGCAGGGCAAGAAACAGCGCCGTGTTGGAAACGGGCTGGCGTTCATGCCAGCGCAGCAGGCTGGCTAAGTTAAAAGCGATCAGGCAGGACAGCACTTCGAGCATGTAGGGCACGGGCAAGGCGATGCCCAGTCCCACGCCCACGCCGAAGATGGTGCTAATCTGGCCGATCACGGCCAGCCAGCGCAGCTGGATCAGCAGCTTCATGTTCTGGTGGCCGGCCGGATGTTCCATCTCGGCCGCCACCGCGCCGCGCTCTAGCACTTCGCGGTTGGGCAGGATTTCAATCCTGCCCGGCATGGTCGCTTTCCTGGCGATGGGCGTTGTCCGCCTTGCGCGCGCGGCGGCGTTTGTCTTCGCGCACGATCCACCACGTAATGCCGGCCACCATCAGGGCCAGCGCGAACCAGGTCAGCGCATATACGAGGTGGTTGTTGTGGAACGAGATCACGGTCAGGCCGCCGACGGGGGCGTCACTGGCCGTTTCCGATTTCTCTTTCGCATCGACGAAATATGGCGCCACGTTGCTTAGCATGTGCGAGGCGGCGATGGCGGCCACGTCGCGCGAATACCAGTGCTGCGTGGCAGGACTGTTTTCGCGCAGGAAACCGCCGCCCGTCTCGCTGATGCGCAGCAAGCCGTCGACCTCGACGATGCCGGCCGGCGTGCCGGCGCCGATGCTGGCGCGTTTCGGCACGAAGCCGCGGTTGATGAGCACGGTGCTGCCATCGGCCAGGCGCAATGGCGTGATTAACCAATAACCGCTGCCCAGTGCCGTCGTTGCCTGCACCAGGGTATTGAATAGGGGGAGATAAGTACCGGAGAGTCGCACATGGCGGTATTCATCCGTTTGCGGCGTGATGCTGGCCCAGGCTGCGGGTCCAGGTGCGTCCGTTGCGGGCGCATGTACGCGTTGTTCGACGCGCTCGATCAGGTCAAGCTTCCAGAACAGGCGCTTGACTTGCCAGGTTCCCAGGACACAGAAACCGGCAAACAAGATCCCCGCCAGCAAGGCCAGTGCATATCGCACAGCCATGCCGCGTGGGCCTGGCGCGGCATCTTGCGATGCGGCGCCAGGGGCGCGCCCGGTGTTGCTTGGGCGCGTATTACTCATCATGGAGCCGTTTTCGTATGCATGTACTCAGGCATCAGATCCGGCATCATGTTGTGGTTCATGTGGTACATGACCCACAGGGAACCGGCCATGGCGATGCCCACGATCATGATCGTGAAGATCAGCGCCATCATGTTCCAGCCGCCTTCGGACTTGGTGTTCATGTGCAGGAAGTACACCATGTGCACCACCACTTGAACCGCCGCGAACGCCAGCAGGACCAGACCCATGGTGCCCGAGTTGGTGATGGCTTTCGTCATCACCAGCCAGAACGGAATGGCCGTCAGGATCACCGACAGGATGAAACCGATCGCGTAGCTTTTCAGGCTGCCATGATCGTGGTGGTCATGGTGGTGGCTATCGCCGTGTGTGTGGTGGTCGCTCATGGCAGCACTCCCATCAGGTAGACAAAGGTGAAGACGCCGATCCAGATGACGTCCAGGAAGTGCCAGAACAGCGACAGGCACATCATGCGGCGGCCGTTTTCCGGGGTCAGGCCATGCTTGTTCAACTGGAACATCAGGGTCACGAGCCAGATCACGCCGAACGTCACGTGCAAGCCGTGGGTACCGACCAGGGCGAAGAACGACGACAGGAACGCGCTGCGCTGCGGACCGGCGCCTTCGTGGATCAGATGAATGAATTCATACATTTCCAGCGACAGGAAGGCCAGGCCGAACAGGCCCGTGATGCCCAGCCAGACCAGGGTGCTGCGCAATTGCTTGCGCTGCATGGTCAGCATGGCGAAGCCGTAGGTGATCGACGACAACAGCAGCATGGCCGTGTTGACGGCCACCAGCGGCAGGTCGAACAGCGCGGCGCCCGTCGGGCCGTCCGCGTAGCTGCGGCCGACCACGGCGTACGTGGCGAACAGACAGGCGAAGATCAGGCAATCGCTCATCAGGTAGAGCCAGAAACCGAGCAAACTGCCGTTTTCCGGGTGGTGCTCGCGCACAAAGTAGCTGCGCGTGCTTGGTGCGGCGCCAGCGGCGCCGGTGTTATGGGCGATGGTATCAGACATGGCTGCTCAGCAATTTAGTATAAGCGTCTTCGGTACGGACCACTTCTTCCGCAGGAATGTAGTAATCGCGCTTGTAGTTAAAGGTATGGACGATGATCGTAATCATCATGACCGCAAAGCCAATGCCGGCGACGAGCCACATTTGCCAGATCAGGCCAAAACCAACCAGTGCGGACAGTGCGGCGATCACGAAACCGGCCCAGGTGTTCTTCGGCATGTGGATCTTCGTGAAACCGGACGTCGGACGCTGGTAACCGTGTTTCTTCATGTCGGTCCATGCATCGAGTTCGTGCACTTGTGGCGTGAAGGCGAAATTATAGTCTGGCGGTGGCGACGACGTCGACCATTCCAGCGTACGGCCGCCCCATGGGTCGCCGGTGACGTCGCGCAGGGCGTGACGGTTGCGGAAACTCACATAGAACTGCATCAGCAGGGAACCGATGCCCAGCGCGATCGAGACGGCGCCAAACCAGGCGATGATGGTCCAGATTTGCAGCGATGGATCTTCAAAGTGGTTGACACGGCGGGTCACGCCCATCAGGCCCAGCACGTACAGCGGCATGAAGGCCAGGTAGAAGCCGACGAACCAGAACCAGAACGAGCACTTGCCCCAGAACGCGTCGAGCTTGTAGCCGAAGGCTTTCGGGTACCAGTAGTTGATCGCAGCAAATACACCGAACACCACGCCGCCGATAATCACGTTATGGAAGTGGGCGATCAGGAACAGGCTGTTATGCAGGACGAAGTCCGCTGGCGGTACGGCCAGCAAGACGCCGGTCATGCCGCCGATGGTGAAGGTGACCATGAAGCCGATCGTCCACAGCATGGGCAACTCAAAACGGATACGGCCGCGGTACATGGTAAACAGCCAGTTGAAGATCTTCGCGCCCGTCGGGATCGAAATGATCATCGTCGTGATGCCGAAGAAGGAGTTGACGCTGGCGCCCGAACCCATGGTGAAGAAGTGATGCAGCCATACCAGGTAGGACAGGATCATGATGACGCAAGTGGCGTACACCATCGAGGCGTAGCCGAACAAACGCTTGCTGCTGAACGTGGCGACCACTTCCGAGAACACGCCGAACAGCGGCAGGATCAGAATGTAGACTTCCGGGTGACCCCAGATCCAGATCAGGTTGACGTACATCATGGCGTTGCCGCCCAGTTCCGTCGTGAAGAAGTTAAAGCCGGCGACGCGGTCCAGCGACAGCATGGCCAATACAGCCGTCAGCACCGGGAAGGCGGCGACGATCAGGATGTTGGTGCACAGTGCGGTCCAGGTGAAGACAGGCATTTTCATCCAGGTCATGCCAGGCGCGCGCATCTTGACGATGGTGGCGATCAGGTTGACACCGGACAATAGCGTCCCGACCCCGGCAATCTGCAAGGACCAGATGTAATAGTCTACCCCCACGTCCGGACTGCCGACGATGCCCGACAGCGGCGGATAGGCGAGCCAGCCCGTGCGGGCGAATTCGCCGACGAACAGCGAAGCCATGACCAGGGCGGCGCCCATGGTGGTCATCCAGAAGCTGAAGTTGTTGAGGAATGGGAAAGCCACGTCGCGCGCGCCGATCTGCAGCGGCACCACGTAGTTCATCAGACCCGTCACGAAAGGCATCGCGACGAAGAAGATCATGATCACGCCGTGGGCGGTGAAGATCTGGTCGTAGTGATGCGGTGGCAGGAAGCCGGCATTGTCGCCAAAGGCGATCGCCTGCTGGGTACGCATCATGAGCGCGTCGGCAAAGCCGCGCAACAGCATGACCAGGCCCAGGATCATGTACATGATACCGATTTTTTTATGGTCGATACTGGTGATCCAGTCGCGCCACAGGGTACCCCAGACGCGGAAATACGTCAGTGCCGCAACGAGTGCGATACCGCCCAGGGCGACCATTGCAAAGGTCGCCAGCAGGATAGGTTCGTGAAATGGAATTGCATCCCAAGTCAGACGGCCGAATATAAGCTTCGTCAGATCAATATGGTCTAGCATTGTTACTCTCAGAGAAAAAAGGGAGGCGCCAGGCAAGCGGCGCCAGTATCTGCAGCGCAATGCGCTGCGGGATTCATGCAGTCGTTACTTGGCTTGAACGCCCTTTTCAACCACTGCATCGCTAGCGACTACTGCCGTTACGGCCGCTACCGGGCTTTTTGCCATCGTCAATTTGTATGGCTCGACCGGCGTCACGCACAGGGCGTCGGAAACGATGGTGCGGTTCAGAATTGCCTTGTACAGATCGCTAGGTACGGCGCTGTAGCGGCGCACCGGGTCGCGTTCGCTAGGCTGGGCCAGCGACAGGTAGTCGTCGCGGTTCAACGCGCCGCCACCGGCACGTGCCGATTCCACCCATTTGTCGAAGTCCGCATCATTGACGCCGTGGAACTTGAAGCGCATGCCCGAGAAACCGGCACCGCTGTAGTTCGCGGAGAAGCCTTTATAGACACCCGGCTTGTTGATGACGGCATTCAACTGCGTTTCCATGCCCGGCATGGCGTAGATCTGACCTGCCAGTGCGGGAATGAAGAACGAGTTCATGACGGACGACGCGGTGATCTTGAAGCGGATCGGACGATCGACGGGCGCGTACAGTTCATTCACGGAAGCGATGCCTTGCTCCGGGTAGATGAACAGCCATTTCCAGTCCATGGCCACGACTTCGACGATCATCGGCTTGTGGCTGGCGGGAATGGGACGGTTGGCGTCGATACGGCTCAATGGGCGGTATGGATCGAGGGTGTGGGTGCTGATCCAGGTCAGCAGGCCCAGCACGATGATGATCAACAGGGGCGCGCCCCAGATAATCAGCTCGAGGCGAGTCGAGTGGTCCCAGTCCGGCTCGTATTTGGCCGCGGTGTTGTTTTTTCTATAGCGCCATGCGAACAGCAGGGTCAGGGCGATTACCGGAACGATAATCAACAGCATCAGCAATGTCGAGATGACAATCAGATTGCCTTGCTGAACTGCGATGTCGCCAGACGGATTCAGTACCACCGTATTGCAACCAGCCAACAATGCGAGAGGTAAAAGAAGCAGTCCGCGACGAACTTTTAATGAAAACATACAGGAAAGTCCAGTACAGGGGATGAAGATATGGTACTGTATTCTTACTGGAGCGCACTGGCAATTGGACGTTTTGTCCTACCCCTTGCTCGGACTTTCACTTGGTAGACGAGGACTTTTCCTACAACTATCTAATGAATAGTCCTGCTCCGGGCGTGAGACACCCGGGGTAAGTTACGCGTTGGCCGAACTCGAAACGATATTGGAGACGATCATCATGTCCAGCACGCGCACACACAGCGGGGATGTACCCGCCGACTTTTCCCCCCACTCCCTGCGCGACGCACGCGGGGCCGGCACGGTCGAATCGCATATCGACCCCGGTGAGATCGCCGTCGGCGTGATCATCGGCCGCGCTTCCGAATACTTTGACTTCTTTGTTTACGCCATCGCCTCGGTGCTGGTGTTTCCGCGCGTCTTCTTCCCGTTCGAAGAACGCCTGGAAGGGACTTTATATGCGTTCCTGATTTTCTCGTTCGCCTTCATCGCCCGTCCGTTCGGCACCGTGATCTTCATGGAAATCCAGCGCCGCATGGGACGCAGCGCCAAGCTGACGTTCGCCCTCTTCCTCCTGGGCGTGTCGACGGCCGGCATCGCCTTCCTGCCGACCTACTCCCACCTGGGCTTTGCCGCCATCATCTGGCTGTCCGTGCTGCGCATCGGCCAGGGCGTCGCCCTGGGCGGTTCCTGGGATGGCTTGCCATCGCTGCTGGCCCTGAACGCGCCGGAAAACAAGCGCGGCTGGTACGCCATGCTGGGCCAGCTGGGCGCGCCCGCCGGCTTCCTGATCGCCGCCGGCCTGTTCTGGTTCATGCTGACCAACCTGACGGATGAAGATTTCCTCGACTGGGGCTGGCGCTATCCGTTCTATGTCGCGTTCGCCATCAACGTCGTGGCCCTGTTTGCCCGCTTGCGCCTGGTGTCGACGAATGAATATGCGCGCCTGCTCGACGAACGCGAACTGCAGCCCGTGAGCGTGTTTGAAATGAGCCGCGGCCAGGGCCGCAACGTGCTGATCGGCGCCCTGGCCGCGCTGGCCAGCTACGCCCTGTTCCACCTGGTCACCGTGTTCCCGCTGTCGTGGATTTCCGTCTACCAGACGCGTTCTGCCCCCGACTTCCTGCAAATCCAGATGGTCGGCGCCGTGCTGGCCGCCGTCGGCGTGGTGATTTCCGGCTTGCTGGCCGATAAAGTGGGCCGCCGCACTACCCTGGGCGTGCTGGCCGTGCTGATCGCCATCTTCAGCGCCTTCGTGCCGACCCTGATGGGCGGCGGCAATACGGGCCAGGACGTGTTCATCCTCGTGGGCTTCAGCCTGCTGGGCCTGTCCTACGGCCAGGCTGCCGGCGCCGTGACGGCCAACTTCCCTGCCCGCTTCCGCTACACGGGCGCGGCCCTGACGTCCGACCTGGCCTGGCTGGTCGGTGCCGGCTTCGCCCCGCTGGTGGCGCTGGGCCTGTCGGCCAACTTCGGCCTCGCCTATGTCAGCTTCTACCTGCTGTCGGGCGCCGTCGCCTCGCTGGCCGCGCTGAGCCTGAACCGGGCGCTGGAAATCCGCGACTGACATATATATATACAGGCAAATCGGGCGGCAGCGCGCTGCCACCCGACGATACCCAAGAAACGCCGGCACCGTCCGGCGTTTTTTTATGCCCCGGACCGGCTTACTGTATCGCCAGTTGCCGCCCGCCCGTCCCCTCTTTCTTCGGCAAGTCCAGCAGCAGCACGCCATTTTCATAGCGCGCCTGTGCGCCGGCCTCGTCCACCTCGTGCGGCAGCACGAAGCTGCGGTATTGCTGACCATACTCGCGTTCGCTGCGCACGGTCTTGCCGCCGCCGTCGCGCGTCACCCTTTCATCCTTGAGTTCGGCACTGATGGAGACGCGGTTGCCATCGATGGAAACCTTGATATCGTCCTTGTTGACGCCTGGAATGTCTGCCTGCACCTGATAGGCTTGCTCGGTTTCGGAAATGTCGACACGCATGCGTGACGACCCCACATCGCGCAAGCGCAAGGCGGGTGCGAAAAAGTCATGCATGAAATCTTCCATATCGCTGAACGGGTCGAAACGTGCCAGCGGGTTTTGCGGATCGCGACGCATCAATTGATTGGCCATGATGTCCTCCTGCATGGGTTGGTTGGCACACGGCGGTCGTCGCAGGGACGCCGCCACCTCCTGCATCTTAGGATGCAAACCGCGTATCTCTTTGATCTGCCTCAATCGCGGCCAGCTTGATTTTCCCTCTGCTTTGATCTGTGCGCTACCCCGCTTTGCACGGGCTTGCGAGTCGGCAATTGACCGCAAGGCTGTTATGCTAGCGCACGCTATGCTTGGTCACCAGAAACCTTGCATTTCAATTAAAATTGACTTTTTCGCGACAGCCTTACACGGACATGATGAATACCAAGACCCCGATCGACTCCTTCAGCTTTCGCCGCATCCTCGCCCGCAACGTCACCTTGCCGCTGGTTATCGGGGTCGTCACGGCCCTCGTCTTTGTCGGCCTGATCGCCTACCTGCTCTCGGCCCTGCGCTCGGTCGAGCATTCCGAACGGGTGATCGGCAACGCCAACGAGGTCATGAAGCTGTCCGTCGACCTGGAAACAGGCATGCGCGGCTACCTGCTGACGGGCGATGAAACGTTTTTGGCGCCGTATAAATCGGGCAAGGCTAAGATCGCCGTGGAAATGAGCACCCTGCTTGAACTCGTATCCGACAGCTCCATCCAGGTGGACCGGCTGCGCCGCATCCGCGCGCTGCAAAGCCAGTGGATGGAGTACGCGGAAGCCGTGATCGCCCAGCGCCGCAACAACCAGGAATTCCTCGCGCGCGTGCGCCAGGGCGAAGGCAAGCTGGAATTCGACGAAATCCGCCGCGAATTCCTCACCTTCCTGTCCATGGAACAGCGCTTGCGCCAGGAGCGGGCCGACTCGGCCGAGGGCCGCACCATGCTGGCCGTGGTGGTATTCCTGATCCTCAGCCTGGGCATGTCCGGCTTGCTCGCCTACCTGGGACGTCGCGAATTGCTGCGCCTGTCCGATATCTATAACGATGCGCTCGAGCAGCGCGGCAAGGACAACGACGTGTTGCAGGAGCAAGCGTGGCTGCGCACGGGACAGACGGAACTGGCCGCCCACACGAGCGGCCAGCTGGGCCTGCCGCAGCTGGGACGGCACGTGCTGGACTTCCTGGCGCACCGCCTCGACGTGGCCGTCGCCACCCTGTACGTGGTCGACGAGGATGGCAGCCTGCGCCGCACGGCCGTGTACGGTTTCAACGAGCAGGGCGTGAAGGAAAAACAGGTGTTCAAGCTGGGCGAAGGCCTGGTGGGCGAGACGGCGCGCGAAAAGCGCCTCAAGCACGTGCAGCAAGTGCCCGAGAATTATCTGACCGTGACGTCGAGCCTGGGCAGCGGCGCGCCGCTGGAACTGGTGTTGGTGCCCGTCAACAATGAAGGCCTCGTCAACGGCGTCATCGAGCTGGGCTTTACACATCCCGTCAGCGCCCGCGCCAAGGAATGGCTGAACCTGATTGGCAGCAATATCGGCACGTCGCTGGAAGCGGCCCTGTACCGCCAGCGCCTGCAAAATGTCCTGGAAGAAACGCAGCAATTGAATGAAGAACTGGAAGTGCAGCAGGAAGAGCTGCGCACGGCCAATGAAGAGCTGGGCGAGCAGTCGCGCGTGCTGGAACAGTCGCAAGCCCACCTGGAAGAGCAAAAGGCGGCGCTGGAACAGTCGAACGAGCAGCTGGCCGTGCAGGCGCTGTCGCTGGACCAGAAGAACATGGCGATCAGCCAGGCGCACGCCCAGCTGGAAGCGCGCGCGGAAGAACTGCAGCGGGCCAGCCGCTACAAATCCGAATTCCTGGCGAATATGTCGCATGAGCTGCGCACGCCGCTGAACAGCTCGCTCATCCTGTCGAAGCTGCTGTCGGACAACAGCAGCGGCAACCTGACGCCGGAACAAGTGACGTTTGCGCAAACCATTTATTCGGCCGGCAACGACCTGTTGACCCTCATCAACGACATCCTCGACATTTCCAAGGTCGAGGCGGGCAAGCTGGAATTGACGCCGGACGCCGTGCCTTTCGACGAGCTGCTCAGCAGCATGAAAATGCTGTTCGGCGCCCAGGCGCAGCAAAAGAAACTGGTGTTTGACGTCAAGGTGGCGCCGGATACGCCGCCATCCTTCGTCAGCGACCGCCAGCGCCTGGAGCAGATCCTGAAAAACCTGCTGTCGAACGCCATCAAGTTTACCGATGCGGGCACGGTGTCCCTGCACGTGAGCGCCGATGCGGCCGGCCAAGTGCGCTTCCAGGTGCAGGATTCGGGCATCGGCATCGCCGACGACCAGCAGCACAAGATTTTCGACGCCTTCCACCAGGCCGACGGCACCACCAGCCGCCGCTATGGCGGCACGGGCCTGGGCCTGTCGATCTCGCGCGACCTGGCCGCCTTGCTGGGCGGCAGCATCGAACTGGCCAGCACGCCAGGCCAGGGCAGCACGTTTACCTTGGTGCTGCCGGCCGTCATGCCGGAACGGGCGGTGGAAGCGGCGGCAGTGCCCCACGCCGCGCCGCAAGCGCCCGCCAAAGCCGCAGCCGCCGCGCCGAAGGCGGCCCCCGCCGCCAAGCCCGTGCCGCTGCCCACGTTCCAGGATGACCGCGATAGCGTGCCCCCGGCCAAGACGGGCCAGCGTTCCGTGCTGGTGATCGAGGATGAGCCGTCGTTTGCCGGCATCCTGTTCGACCTCGCGCATGAAATGCAATACCGCTGTCTGGTGGCGCACGGCGCCGACGAAGGCTTGCGCCTGGCCGAAGAATTCCTGCCCGACGCCATCCTGCTCGACATGGGCTTGCCGGACCGCCCGGGCTTGCTGGTCTTGCAGCAATTGAAGGAAAACCCGCTGACGCGCCACATTCCCGTGCACATCGTCTCCGGCAACGACCAGATACAGGAAGCCATGCAGCTGGGCGCCATCGGCTACGCCACCAAGCCGCGCACGCGCGAGCAGCTGAAGGAAGTGTTCCGCAAGCTCGAATCGAAATTCACGCAGCAGATGAAGCGCATCCTGCTGGTCGAGGACGACGAACGCCAGCGCGAAAGCGTGGTGCACCTGATCAGCGACAACGACGTGGAAATCACGGCCGTCGCGTTGGGCGAACAGGCGCTGGAATTGCTGAAGACACAGATTTTCGACTGCATGATCATCGACTTGAAGCTGCCCGATATCCAGGGCAACGAATTGCTCGAACGCATGGAGCATGAAGAGCTGTGCTCGTTCCCGCCCGTCATCGTCTACACGGGCCGCAACCTGAGCCGCGAGGAAGAAGCGGACCTGATGAAGTATTCGCGCTCGATCATCATCAAGGGCGCCCGCTCGCCCGAACGCCTGCTCGACGAAGTGACCCTCTTCCTGCACAAGGTGGAATCGGAGCTGTCGAGCGAGCGCCAGGGCATGCTGCAGCAGGTGCGCAGCCGCGAGCGCGTGTTTGAAGGACGCAAGATCTTGCTGGTGGATGACGACGTGCGCAACATCTTTGCCCTGACGAATGCGCTGGAACAGAAAGGCGTGGTGGTGGAAATTGGCCGCAACGGCTTCGAAGCCATCAGCAAGCTCAACAGCGTGGACGATATCGACCTGGTGCTGATGGACGTCATGATGCCGGGCATGGATGGCCTGGAAGCGACGCGCCTGATCCGCGCCGATGGCCGCTACAACAAGCTGCCCATCATTGCGATTACGGCCAAGGCCATGAAGAATGACCAGGAAGAATGCCTGCAGGCGGGCGCGTCCGATTACCTGGCCAAGCCGATCGACCTGGACCGTCTGTATTCGCTGCTGCGCGTGTGGATGCCGAAGATGGAACGCATCTGATGCCACGCCACCCGATGGACAGCCGCTGATGTCCCCGCGCTACACGGACGCGCAACTGCAAGCGCTGATGGAAGCGATCTATCAGCGCTACAGTTACGACTTTCGCGACTATTCCCTGCCCTCGCAGCGCCGGCGCCTGAACCAGGCGCTGGAGCGCTTCCATTGCGCCGACTTGCCTGCCTTGCAGCAGATGGTGCTGGACGACGGGACCGCCTTTGGCAGGCTGCTGCAGATTTTGACCGTGCCCGTCACGCAAATGTTCCGCGACCCGGCCTTTTTCCTCGCCTTGCGCGAGCACGTCGTGCCCGTGCTGAAAACCTACCCGTCGCCGACCATCTGGGTGGCCGGCTGCTGCACGGGCGAAGAAGCGCTGTCGCTGGCCATCGTGCTGCACGAGGAAGGCTTGCTCGAACGCAGCACGATCTACGCCACGGACATCAATCCGCAAGCGCTGGCCACGGCCGCGCGCGGCGTGTATCCGCTGCACCGGCTCGAGGACTATGGCGCCAACTACGTGGCCGCGGGCGGCCTGGGCCGGCTGGCCGAGTACTACACGGTCGAGCATGCCACGGCGCGTTTCCAGCAGCGCCTGCTCGACAGGATCAATTTTGCCGACCACAGCCTGTCCACGGACAGCGTTTTTATCGAAACGCAATTGATTTGCTGCCGTAACGTGCTGATTTACTTCAACAAAACCTTGCAGGAGCGGGCCCTGGGCCTGTTCCACGACTCGCTGTGCCACCGGGGTTTCCTCGGCCTGGGCAGCAAGGAAAGCACGCATTTCACGCGCTTTGCCGCCGACTTCGAACCCTTGCCGGGTCCCGAAAAGCTCTACCGCAAGCGTGCGCCGTCGCACGCCGCTTCCCATTACGCTGGACGGCACATGCCAGGAATGAAACATGATGAATGAAATAAGCACCAAACTCTTGATCGTCGACGACTTGCCCGAAAACTTGCGCGCGCTCAATGCGCTGATCCGCGAGAGCGACCGCAGCGTCTACCAGGCATCGTCGGGCGAAGAAGCGCTGGCCTTGCTGCTGGAACACGATTTCGCGCTGGCCATCCTCGACGTGCAAATGCCGGAAATGGATGGCTTTGAGCTGGCGCAACTGATGCGCGGCACGGAAAAGACGCGCCACATCCCCATCGTCTTCGTCACGGCGGCCGGCAAGGAAATGAATTTCGCCTTCCAGGGCTATGAAAGCGGCGCCGTCGACTTCCTGCACAAGCCGCTCGACATCAATGCCGTGCAAAGCAAGGTCAACGTTTTTGTTGCCCTGCACCAGCAGCGCAGCGAGACGCGGCGCCAGGTGCAGGCGCTCGAGCACAGCCGCCAGCAGCAGGAAGCATTGCTGAAAGAATTGCGCGCCACCCAGGCGGAACTGCAGCGCTCGCTACGCCTGCGCGACGAATTCATGTCCATGGTGGCGCACGAGCTGCGCACGCCGCTGAACACGTTGTTCCTGGAAACGCAGATGCGCACCGTCAACCTCGAGCGGGGCAACCTGGCCGCCTTCGAACCGGAAAAGCTGGGCAAGATGGTGGCGCGCGACGGGCGGCAGATCCGCAGCATGGTGCGCCTGATTGACGACATGCTCGACGTGTCGCGCATCACCAGCGGCAAGCTGTCGATCCGCCGCGAAGCGGTCGACCTGACCAGCCTGGTGCGCCGCGTGGCCGACGACCTGGGCCCGTACGCGGCCGCCACGGGCAGCGTGCTGGAAGTGCTGGCCTTCGAACCCATCCAGGGGTACTGGGATGCCTTCCGCGTCGAGCAGATCGTTGTCAACCTGATCAGCAATGCCGTGCGTTACGGCCAGGGCCAGCCCGTCGAAATCAGCCTGGCGCACACGCAGAACAGCGCCGTCATCGAAGTGCGCGACCATGGCATCGGCATCAATGCGCGCGACCAGGAACGCATCTTCGACGCCTTCGAGCGCGTCATGCACCAGGACCGCACGGGCGGCCTGGGCCTGGGCCTGTTTATCACCAAGCAACTGGTCGATGCGCATGGCGGCGCCATCACCCTGCAAAGCCAGCCCGGCAACGGCGCCCTGTTCAGCGTCACCCTGCCGCTGGCCGGCAGCTGAGGCCCGCATGAGCAGCACACCCGCCCCCCGCAGCCAGGCCGGCGCCAGCGGCGTCGCCTTCTTGCTGCAACTGGAACGCCGGCTGCGCCTGCTGCAGGACACGGGCGAGATCCTGTCCCTGTCGGCGCAGCTGCTGGGACAGCGCCTGGGCGCCCAGCAAGTGGCCTGTTTCGATATCGACCAGACCCTGCAATGCCCTACCCTGCAGCATGCGTGGAGCGACGGCCTGGCACCGGGCGCCACCGGCGAATATTTCCTCGGCGATTATGCCGCCCGCCTGGCCGATGCGCTGGCCGCCGGCCAGGCGCTGGCCGTCAGCGATGTGGCGAGCGACCCGCGCACGGCCATGCCGGCCGCGCTGGCCACGTTCTCGCGCCTGGGCATCCGTGCCTTCCTGAACATTCCCATTGCCAAGGAAGGCCGGCTGGCCGCCCTGTTCGTCGTGCACAGCAGCGCGGCGCGCCTGTGGCATGCGGACGAGATCGAACTGGCCGTGCAAGTGTCGGAACGGGTCTGGTCGACCATCTTGCGGGCCCAGGCGGAATCGCGTTTGCGCGCCCTCAGCGCCACCATGGAGACGCAGGTGGCCGAGCGCACGCGCGAGTTCGGCCGCACCTGGAACGTCAGCCCCGACTTGCTGGGCGTGCTCAACCTCGACGGCTATTTCGAGCACTCGAACCCCGCCTGGCAAGCCACCCTGGGCTGGTCGGCGGAAGAAATCCGCACGACGAAATTTTTTGAACTGATCCATCCCGAAGACTTGACGCGCACCTATGCGGCCTGGGAAGCGGCCAACCAGGGCCAGCCGGCGCTGCGCTTCGAAAACCGTTACCGCCACAAGCTCGGCGGCTGGCACTGGCTGTCGTGGGTGGCCGTGCCCGAGGGCGAGAAAGTGTATTGCAGCGCGCGCGACATTACCGTGGAAAAGAAGCTGGAAGCGGACCTGGCCGCGCGCAACAGCGAGCGCGAACGGCTGTGGCGCAGCGCGCAAGACCTGATGGTCGCCATCGATGCCGAAGGCTGCTTTACCGCCGTCAACCCGGCCGCCAGCGCGATCCTGGGCTGGCTGCCAGAGGAAATGCTGGGCCGCAGCCTGTTCGACTTCGTGCTGCCCGAAGATGCCGCCGCCACGCGCCAGGCGCTGGCCCAAGTGTCGCAGGAAGCCATGCCCAGCTTTGAAAACCGCTACCGGCACCGCGATGGCGGCCACCGCTGGCTGTCGTGGGTGGCGGCGACCGAAGGCGACCTGGTGTTCGCCACGGGGCGCCACGTCACCCTGGAAAAGGAGGCGGAAAGCACCTTGCGCAGCATGCAGGAATCGTTGCGCCACAGCGAGATGGCCCTGCTGCAATCGCAAAAGCTCGAAGCGCTGGGCAAGCTGACGGGCGGCGTGGCCCATGATTTCAATAACGTCCTGCAAATTATCTCGGGCAATCTGCAACTGCTGCAGATGACCCTGGACGGCGACCCGCTGGCCGCCAAGCGCATCGCCAGCGCCTCGTCCGCCGTGGAACGGGGCGCCAAGCTGTCGGCCCAGCTGCTGGCCTTTGCGCGGCGTCAACCGTTGAAACCGCTGGTGACGGACCTGGCACAGCTGCTGCGTTCGACGGAAGAGCTGCTGCGGCGCGCCACGGGCGAAAGCATCGAGACGCGCCTGCTGCTGGCCGACGACTGCTGGCGCGCGCTGGTCGACCCGCACCAGCTGGAAAACGTCATCCTCAACCTGGCCATCAACGCGCGCGACGCCATGGCCGGTCAGGGCCAGCTGACCATCGAACTGAGCAACATCGTGCTGGGCAGCGACTATGCGGCCCGCCATGCGGACGTGGCGCCCGGCGACTACGTGCAGCTGGCCGTCTCGGATACGGGCACGGGCATTCCCGCCGAACTGCTGGACAAGATTTTCGAACCGTTCTTCACGACCAAAGGCGAAGGCACGGGTCTGGGCCTGTCCATGGCGTACGGCTTCCTGCGCCAGAGCGGCGGCCACCTGACGGTGGACAGTATGCCGGGCCACGGCAGCACCTTCCGCATCTACCTGCCGCGCTCGCTCGAAGCGGAAACGGAACTGCCGCTGCAGCTGGGCGGACCGGTGCTGGGCGGCAAGGAAACCATCCTCGTGGTGGAAGACGACGTGCAGGTGCAGACGACGGTGGTGGACATGCTGCGCGGCCTCGGCTACGTCGTGCTGCGTGCCAGCGACGGCGAAAGCGCGCTGGCCATCGTCGGCAGCGGCGTGCCCATCGACCTGCTGTTTACGGACGTGGTGATGCCGGGCAAGGTAGCGAGCACGGAACTGGCGCGCCAGGCCCGGTTGCTGCTGCCGCAACTGGCCGTCTTGTTTACCTCGGGCTACACGCAGGACGCCATCATGCAGGGCGGCCGGCTGGAACCGGGCGTGGAGCTTCTGAGCAAGCCCTACCGGCGCGAGGACCTGGCGCGGCGCATCCGCCACCTGCTGGCCAATGGCCGCCACGTGACGGCCCTGCACCAGTACCGCGCGCAGCTGGCGCCGCAGCCTGCGCCGGCGCAGCCGGAAGGAAGGCATATCCTGCTGGTGGAAGACAATGCCGATGCGCGCGCCATGACGAGCGAACTGCTGGCCATGCTCGGCCACACGGTGCTGGCCGTGGGCACGGCCGAGGAAGCCCTGCCCCTGCTGGCCACGCCAGGACTGGAACTATTGCTGACCGATATCAGCCTGCCGCAGATGTCGGGCGCCGAGCTGGCCGAACTGGCCGCCCGCGAGCAGCCGCAGCTGGAAGTGGTGTTTTCCACCGGCCATGCGCCCGCCAATTCCGGCGTGCTGGACCCGCAGGCACGCTTCCTCGTGAAACCATTTACCGTCAAGCAATTGCAGCGGGCCTTGCTGCCGCCAGGTCAGTAGACGTCGAGCTGGCGCGCCTTCAGCGCGTTGGCCAGCTCCTCCAGGCCAAACGGCTTGCGCAGGAAGCGCGCGCTGGCGTCCTGCATCAGGCTGGCGCCCCAGTCGTGCCCGGAAGCAAACACGACGTCCAGCTGCGGCCAGTGCGCGCGCGCATGGCGCGCCAGTTCCAGGCCGGACATGGTGGGCAGGCTGATATCCGTCACCAGCACGTCCAGACCCGGCATGGCCAGCAGCGGCATGGCCGCTTCCGCGCTGGCCACGCCGTGCACGGTGTGCCCCAGCATATTGAGCATCTCGGTGGTCATTTCGCGCGCATCGTCATTGTCTTCCACCAGCAGGATGCGCCGCCCGGACGGGTCGGGCGCGCCCACCAGGCGGCGGTCGGCCAGCACATGGCGGATGCGCCGCGCCAGGTCTTCGCGCTGGTAGGGTTTACTCAGCAGTTCCACGCCCGCGTCCAGCCGCCCGCCCCGCATGATGGCGTTATGCGTATAGCCCGACGTAAACAGCACGGCCAGGTCCGGCAGCAGCAATCTCGCCTGCTGCGCCAGCTCCTTGCTGCTGACGGGACCGGGCATGACGACGTCCGTAAACAGCAGGTCGATGGCCACGCCCGTGCTCAGCAGGGCCAGCGCCGAGGCGCCGTCGTCCGCATGCAGCACGTCGTAGCCAAGGCCGCGCAGCATGTCGACCACCGTATGCTGCACGGGCGCATCGTCTTCCACCACGAGGATGGTCTCGCCGCCGCCCAGCACGGGGCCCGTCAGGCTAGGCGGCGGCTCGGCCAGCTTTTCCAGCGAGCGGGGCAGATAAATTTTAAAAGTCGTGCCCGCACCGGGCGCGCTGTGCACCTTGATGTGGCCCGCGCTCTGGCGGATGAAGCCGTAGGCCATGGACAGGCCCAGGCCCGTGCCCTCGCCTTCCTTCTTCGTCGTGAAGAAGGGCTCGAAGATCTGGTCGATTACGTCGCGCTCCATGCCGTGGCCCGTATCCGTGATGGTCAGCAGCACGTATTGCCCCTCCAGCACATCGGCATGCAGGCTGGCATAGGCCGCGTCGAGCGTGACATTGCTCAAGGTAAACGTGAGGCGGCCGCCCTTGTCCATCGCGTCGCGCGCGTTGATGGCCATGTTCAGCAGCACGTTTTCCATCTGGTTCGGGTCGACCAGGGTATGCCACAAGCCTTCGCTGATGAAGGTTTCCTCGGTCACCGCCTCGCCCAGGGCGCGGCGGATCAGCTCGTGCATGCGGCGCAGCAGGCGGCCCAGGTCCGTCACCAGCGGTTTCAATGGCTGGCGCCGCGCAAAGGCCAGCAGTTGCGACGACAGCTTGGCGCCCCGCTCGACGGCCGAAGCCGCCGAATCGAGGCGCCTGGCCGCCTGCGGATTGTCGGCCACCGTCAGTTTCAGCAACTGCAGATTGCCCGAGATAATTTGCAGCACATTGTTGAAATCGTGGGCCACGCCGCCCGTCAGCTTGCCGATCGATTCCAGCTTTTGCGCCTGCAACAAGGCTTGCTCGCTGCGCACCAGCGCCAGACGCGCCTCTTTTTCATCGGTGACGTCGCGGCCGATGGCGTGGATCAGCTTTTGCGCCGGCACGGCCGTCCAGGAAATCCAGCGGTAGCCGCCATCGCGCCGGCGGTAGCGGTTCTCCATGCGCAAGGTGGGCGCGCCATGGGCCAGGCGCGACAAGTCCTGCAAGGCCGCCATGCGGTCGTCGGGATGCACGAGGCTGATGAAATCCATGCCCAGCGACTCGATTTCCGGCCGCTCGAGGATCTTGCTCCAGGCGGGATTGACGGCGATGATCATGCCGGCCAGGTCCGCCACCAGCATGATATCGGTCGACAGCCGCCACATGCGGTCGCGGTCGGCCGTGCGGTTGGCCATTTCCAGTTCCAGCGAGGAATTCAGATAGGCCATCTTTTCCAGCACGTTCTTCTGTTCCTGCACGTCCGTATTCGTGCCCACCCAGCGCAGCACCGTGCCCGCCTCGTCGAACAGGGGCAAGGCGCGCGCCAGGAACCAGCGGTAAGCGCCGTCGCTGGCGCGGCGCATGCGGAATTCGTGTTCGTAGGCGCTGGCGGTGGCGACGGCCCGTTCCCAGCTGACCTGCGTGGCCTGCACGTCGTCCGGATGCACGCAGTGGCGAAAGCCGCTCGATACGAGCGACTTCATCGATTGCCCCGTGTATTCGCACACCTGTTCGTTGACCCAGTAGGTGGCGCCGCTGCCATGCGCGAGCCAGGCCTGGTTGGGCATGGTCGAGGCGAGCGAACGGAACTGCGCTTCGCTGTCGAGCAAGGCATTGCGCGCCTGCCAGTGCTCGTCGATATCCTCGCACGAGCCATACCATTTCACGGGATTGCCCCGCTCGTCGAGCCGGCAGTACGCGCGCGAATGCACCCAGCGGTACAGGCCATCCTGCCGGCGCACGCGCATTTCCGCGTCAAAAGGCTGGCAACTGCCCACCGCTTCGCTCCAGGCCGCCAGGGAATGGGGCACGTCCTCGGGGTGGATGGCATCGAGCCAGCTGGTGCCGAGGCCGCTGCCGCCCGTCCATTCGCGCCAGCGCTGCGCCACATAGTCGAGCTTGCCGTCGACGTCGGCCGTCCACAGCACTTGCGTGTTCAGTTCTATCGCGTAATGAAAGTGTTCGCGGCTGTCGTGCAGCGCCTGTTCCAGTTGGCCCCGCTCGATGACATGCGCGGCCACGCGCGCGGCCAGCGCCAGCAGTTCGATCTCCGGTTGCGTGGGATGGCATGGCGCCTGGAAAAACAGGCCCAGCACGCCCAGGATATGCCCCTTGGCGCCGAAGACGGGGGCGACCCAGCAGGCGCGATAGCCGTGCAGCATGGCTTCCTTGCGCCCCGCGCTCCAGTGCACGTCGCGCGTGATGTCGCCGCAATACACGGGCGCGCCGGAAAAGGCCGCCGTGCCGAACGGGGACGGCTGTTCGCCGCCATGGCGCAGGGCCAGGCACAGGTCTTGCGGCAGGCTGGGCGCGGACAAGCCGCAAAAGCGGTCGGCCTCATCGATGAGCATGAGGCAGGCGTGCGCGCCGCCCTCGGCCAGGTCTTGCAGCGCCAGCAACAAATGCTCCAATGCGTGGGCCAGGTCGGCGCCTGCCGCGATGCTGCCCAGCGCACTGTGCTCGGCGTCCAGCAAGGAAAGAATGTTGTTTGCGTGCACCGTGTCGATAAGGGGAAAACTGATGCCCGAAATATACCATGGGGCAACGTTCTTGCAGGAGGAAAACAGCGCGTTGCTTGATCTCCGCGGCCACGCGGCCCTATGCTAAAGTGTTGCTCTCTTCTCAAGCGAATCCCAGCATGCCTACTTCATTGCCGTCCACACTGATCGCCACCGCCCTGCTCGCCTCCGTCCACGGCGCCGTCGCCGCCCCCATGCGCCTCGAAGACTACCTGGCCCTGAACGGCCCCGCCCCCACGGTGCAGCTCGCGTATGGCCCCGCGCCGTCGCAATACGCGCAGCTGTTCCGGCCCGAAGGCAGCGGACCGTTCCCCGTGGTCGTGCTCGTCCATGGCGGCTGCTGGACGGTGGCCTTCGGCGGCATCAAACAGATGCGCAACGTGGCCGGCGCCCTCGTCGCGCAAGGCATCGCCGTATGGAACGTCGAGTACCGCCGCGTCGATGAGCCGGGCGGCGGCTACCCAGGCACGTATGAAGACATGCACGCGGCGCTCGACAGCCTGCAGCAGCACGCGCCCCAGTACCAGATCGACACGAGCCGCATCGTCGCCATGGGCCACTCGGCCGGCGGCCAGCTGGTGCAATGGATCGCCGGACGGGAAAAGCTGCCCAAGACCAGCCCTCTGTACCGCGACACCTACCTGCCGGTAAAAAACATCGTCAGCCTGGGCGGCCTGGCCGACCTGCGCCATGAAAAGGAATTGATCAAGACCAGCTGCGAGCGCGACATCGCGCAACTGGCAGGCAGCGCCAGCACCGAGCGCCCCGACATCTACAGCGACACCAACGCCGCCGACCTGATCCCCAACGGCAGCCGCACAGTCCTGGCAACCGGAGAGCTCGACACCATCTCCCCACCCCGCGTCGCGCACGACTATGCGGCCAAGGCAATCAAAGCCGGCGACCATGCGGAAGTGCTGATCTTGCCCGGGGCCAGCCATTATGACGAGATTGCGGCGACGTCGAATGCTTGGGGGATGATTTTGCCGGTGGTGCGGGAGATGCTGGGGATGACGCGCGACAAGAACCAATAAGGCAGGCAATTAATGCATGCGAATACGCAGTTTTCGAACCGGGCAATGAAGGTAAACCATGCGGGAGAGCAAGGAGCTATCGGCATTTATACCGGCCAGATCTTCGTGGCCCGTTTGACCGCAAGCCACCTCGTGCCGGAACTGCGGGCCTTCAGGGCGCATGAGCGGGAGCACAGGACGCTATTTCACGACGTTCTCGAACGCCGTGGCTTGCCGCGCTGCCGCAGCTATTCCCTGTGTGCGGCGGGTGGCTATGCGCTGGGCATCGCCACGGGGCTGTGCGGTGCGCGCGCAATCTCGCTGACCACCGTGGCCGTCGAACGGGTGGTCCTCCAGCACCTGCGGCACCAGCTCACTATGTTAAGCGACGACGATGATGCGGCTGGCGCCATTAAAGCAATCCTCAAGGACGAGCAGGAACATCACGAGCAGGCATTAATCCATGCGCAAGGCAGCGGGATGTTCGGACGCATGCTGAGCGCTGTAGTATCCGGCGCCACGGAATCGGTGATCTGGCTGGGGATGCGCCTTTAGTCATACTGCTATTATTGGCCCAGGCGGAAAGCGGCCAGGAGCCGTCTCATAGGAATGATATGCCAAGCACAAAAATCAATGCAATGACCCAGCGCGAATGGCTTGAGCTTGGTTTTTTCTATGAGAGAGATGACGATCTCAAAGAATGGCGATTGCGAGGCCACAAAGCTGGACTTCGACAATTCGCCGAGGCGATACGCGCATATGCCGCCAACCCACGTAATAGGATTGTTTCGGAACACGAACACTTCGGACCGTACAAATATCTTGAAATTGGAACTTGGCCGACCACAGAAATTACTGACCACTGGATAGCCGGACCCATCAGTGAAATCCATCAGTTAGCGCAACTGATGGAAGCTCGCCTGGATAAAGCACTCGTGGGCGATTGTGTTTTTCTTCGTTCCGAATTCGCGCCCTCATCACCATATGAGTTTATCCTGGAAATTGAGGAGGATAACTTTGACCCGTCAAAGGCGGATCTTGACAGCTGGCCGTGACCATGACATTTTCTGCTAAAGTCTGCGCCGGAGCGTAGCTTGCTAACGGCAGCCTTCGGCCAGAAGCAGTCATTCACAAGGAGCCCAAAATGCTTAGCAATGTAGAGTGCCGCGCTCTTGCCGAGCAGTATTTGCTCAAGTTGGCACGACAGTGGGGAGAAGAATTAGTGCTGATACCTGAACCACTTGAGACATCAGGTACTCTCGCTTACGGTTATAACACGGCGAGTTTCGTCGCTACAGGTGACTATATCTATGCGCTAGCAGGCAATGGACCGCTCATGGTGAGCAAGTTGACTGGGGAGATCAAGGAAGCAGGAACTGCTCTTCCTACCGAACACTATGTTCGCGAGTTCGAGGTCATCATTGAAAGGTCCGCTTAGGGGTGGAAGCCACCAACGCCAGCAGCCGGCCCAGGCTGTGTAAAAACGCAAAAACTTGAAATTTTCATGGGTAGGGTTACCCTTCCCGACCCTGAGAAAATCGCATAGCGAGCGTTTTGAGAGGCCGATTTTTTTGTTCGCGGTTTTTCCTCACGTTTTTACACAGCCTGGGCCACAAGCGGACGTAGTGAGAATGAGGACAGATGGTTATGCTTCCAGCTATACAGATCTTCACAGCCATCATCAGTGCAGCGTGCGCCGTTATGATCGCCTTGTATACAACGTGGTTGTTGATGCATCGGCTGAGGCAACGAGAGTCCAAACGCCTCGCGTTTAGAAATTGGCTTCGTCATCTCTTCGAGGCTGTTATGGGCCTCTAAGATTTATAGTGCTTGCAGCGGGGTGAATGGCCGCACGCGGAACCTGGCAACGGCGGCAACCGGCCGGAAGCGGGCATTCATTTACACGAGGATTTATGATTTATCTTGCAATTAGCGCCAATGGATTTCGTGAAATTTACAAAGTTGCAAGCGACATTGGGGCAGTCGTATGGTGTGGTTGTGACGCGGTGACGGATGCTGATTTCGCTGAGCAGACAGATATCAATATATCTCGCTTCACGTATCCACTTGAAGGTGTAACCTAGGCAGTACTTCAGCGCGCGATTGACACCATAAGAGAGCATCATCCTGGAAAGTCGATTTGGGTAGAATCGAGTAGTTAGGTTCACATCAGCCGCTACCGGCCAGAAGCAGACGTACCACCTATACTTTCCCTCGGATTAAACTCGTAACATGAACCAAGATCCATCTCCCTACCTAGCGATGAAGCAGCGCGGCGCTTCTGCCGAGGAGGTATATCGGAAGGCCCGGGAAGATGGATTCAAACGACGCGAATGCCTCCTTTTGATAATGGGTGTTTTCGACCTTGAGATGTCGGTAGCTCGCGACATTGGTCATGAGATTTGGCGAATAGAGCGGGATCAACATCTGTAAGCGGCCGCTTTGGGGCGACAGCGGACGCCCCTCACCGCGAACTGGCAAAAGCAAGAAGAATAAGCCCGCCCACTCAACCCAGGCGCCCCGGGCCCAGCGAGCCTGAAAAATGGCCAGGGCAAGGCGCGCGGGCGAAGACAGTACGCATGTACGGCGAGCCCAAGCAACGCAGCCATGGCCATTTTCTCAGGCCCGCGGCTCTGGCCCGCCGTTCAAAACAATACGCTCACTGAACACGCGCAAGGTACTGTGCCAGCTGGCCGAAAGTAGCCTTAAACCCCTCCTTCATCGACTCAAACCCCTGCTTGAACGTCTCATGCTGCTCCTCGGTGGCCTTGTGCGGCGTCGACCGCAAGGTCATCGTCGTCTTGCCGTTTTCCTCGGTAAGCGTCATGACATTGAACGATTCCAAAGGCCAAGTCGCGCTGACCGGGTGCTGCACGGCATTGCCCTGCTTGTCGGCGAATGACAAAATCGAGACGATCTTTTCCGGCGCCTCGATGGCCTGGTAGGTGAACTTGCCCCACATCTCATAGCCATTGTCGGCGCGCATGCCGTAGTGGAAGACGCCGCCCGGCCGCAAGTCCAGCGCCAGCACGCTCAATTCGAAGCCGACGGGACCCCACCATTGGGCCAGGCGCTCGGGCTCCACCCACGACTGGAACACCAGCTCGCGCGGCGCGTCGAAGGTTTGCGTGATGACAAAGTCGCTGCTGTCGCGGTGCTGTCCGTCCTGCTTCTGTTTTTCCGTCGTCATGCTGTCTCCTGATGGTGGTGGGCTGACTGTTAATGTACCAGCGGCGCCGACAAACGAAAAGGCCTGTACGCCTGTCAAACCAGCATGCTAGAATATTAGTTAGACACCTAACCATTAGACGACTCACCTTATGATTTCTATCGAAGAGCGCTTTTCCGCCGCGCTCCACAAGACGGCGCGCGGCTGGCGCCATGCGATCGACCGGCGCCTGAAAGACCTGGACCTGGGGCAAGCGAGCTGGATGTGCATCGCCATGATCGCCAAATCGCCGCAGCCGCCCTCGCAAAGCGAGCTGGCCCATCAACTGGGCGTGGAAAACCCCACCATGGTGTCGATGCTGGACCGCCTCGTGAAATCGGGCTTCGTGCAGCGCCAGCCGTCGGAAACGGACCGCCGCGTGAAACTCGTCGTGCTGACCGAGGCGGGCATGCAGGTCTATGAGACCGTGCGCAAGGAAGCGGACGGCTTCCGCAAGGAACTGTTACAGGGCATTGATCCCGCTCAGCTGCGGGCCGCCACCGAACTGCTGGAAGCCCTACAGGCGGCCACGGAGAAATCCGCATGAGTTCGGCCACAGCCGGCGCCACGCCGGCGCTGCCCGCTTCACAGGACCCGACCCTGAACCGGCGCATGATCACGATTTCGATCATGCTCGCCACCATCATCCAGGCGCTCGACGGCACCATCGCCAACGTCGCCCTGCCCCACATGCAGGGCAGCCTGTCCGCCTCGCAAGACCAGATCACCTGGGTGCTGACCTCGTTCATCGTCGCCGCCGCCATCGCCACGCCCCTGACGGGCTGGCTGTGCGACCGTTTCGGCCAGAAAAACACCTTTCTCGTGTCTGTTGCCGGCTTTACGCTCGCCTCCGTGCTGTGCGGTCTGTCCGGCACCCTGTCCGAGATCGTTGCCGCCCGTTTGCTGCAGGGCGTGTTCGGCGCGGCCCTCGTGCCGCTGTCACAGGCGGTCTTGCTCGACATCAATCCACGCGAAAAACACGGTTCGGCCATGGCCATCTGGGGCATGGGCGTGATGATCGGCCCCATCCTCGGTCCGACCCTGGGCGGCTGGCTGACGGACAGCTACAGCTGGCGCTGGGTCTTCTTCATCAACATTCCCATCGGCGCCATGGCCTTCTATGGCATCTGGCGCTACATCCGCAAGGACCCTCCCAACCGCCGCATGAACTTTGACATGTTCGGCTTTGCGACGCTCAGCCTGTCCATCGGCGCGCTGCAGATGCTGCTGGACCGGGGCGAGCAGAACGACTGGTTTTCCTCCACGGAAACGTGGATCGAAGCCATCGTGCTGGCCATGAGCCTGTGTTATTTCATCGCCCACACGGCGCTGCGCCCGGCCGGCAAGTCCTTCCTCGATTACCGCCTGCTGAAAAACTCGAACTATGTGAGCGGCTTGCTGTTCATCTTCATCGTCGGCATGGTGCTGTTCGCCACCCGCGCGCTGACGCCGTCGATGCTGCAAGGCTTGATGAATTACCCGGCAGCCATTGCCGGCCTGGTGACGGCGCCCAGCGGCCTGGGCACGATGCTGGCCATGCTGATCGTCGGCAGGCTGACGGGCAAGATCGATACGCGCATCCTGCTGGGCGTGGGCTTTTCGATTACCGCATTTTCGCTGTGGCAAATGGCCAATTTCACCCTGGACCTCGTGCCGAAGACGGTCGTATGGAACGGCATCATCCAGGGCATCGGCCTGGGCCTCGTCTTCGTGCCCCTGAGCGCGGCCACGTTCGCCACCCTGTCGCCGCAGATGCGGGCGGAAGGCACGGCCATCTACAGCCTGGTGCGCAATATCGGCAGCAGCATCGGCATCGCCCTCGTGCAAACCTTGTTGGTGCGCAATACGCAGATCGCCCATGCGTCCCTGACGGAACACATCACTATCGCCAACCCGGCCCTGCATGACCCCGGCATCGCCCAGGTGTTCGACCTGGGCACGAGCACGGGCATGGCGGCGCTGAATGGCGAAATCACGCGGCAGGCGTCGATGATCGCCTACCTCGACGACTTCTGGCTGATGATGTGGCTGACCATCCTTGTGCTGCCGCTTTTGCTCCTGATTAAACCACCGAAGAAAAATGCGCCCGTCGTGGTCGACCACGCGGCCATGGAGTAACCCTCATGCACACACCGATGAAACTCTCCCTGAGCGTCCTGGCGCTCAGTTTATCCCTGGCCGGCTGCGCCAGCATTGCGCCCGACACGCAACAGTTGCCGCAGCAAGACCTGGCCACCGTGCAATTGGCGGCCGACATCCACCTGGCCAGCGAAGGCTGGCCCGCCGCCCAGTGGTGGCGCCAGTTCCGGGACGAGCAGCTGGACCAGCTGATCGAACAGGCGCTGTCCGCCAGCCCGAACCTGGCGGTGGCGAATGCCCGCATCGGCTCGGCCCTTGCCGCGTTCGACGCGCAACACGCGGAGCGCGGTCCCAGGCTGGACCTGGGCGCGAACGCCAGCCGCCAGCGCTATTCGGGCAACGGCCTGATGCCCGCCCCCATCGGCGGCAATTACTACAATGAGGTCACGGTGGGCGTGCAAGCCCATTACGACCTGGACTGGTGGGGCAGGCACAAGGCGCAGATCGCGGCCAGCCTCGGTGAAGTCAATGCCCGCCGCGCCGAATACGCGATGGCGGAACAGATGCTGGCCGCCGAGATTGCCCGCCACTACTTCAGCATGCAAAACGGCTGGACCCGCATGGACAACCTGCATGCGCTGGTGGCCCTGCAGCAGCAACTGGTGGTCGACAAGGAAAAGCGCATCGCCAATGGCCTCGGCGTCAGCGACGACCATCTGTCCGCGCAAACGCGTTTGAGCTTGCTGCAGCAACAAATTGCCCTGCTGGAGACGCAGGTCGTCACGGAACGGGAAGCCTTGCGCGCCCTGCTCGGCGGCGACAGCTCGGCGCTGGCCAGCCTGCAGCCAAAAGTTGCCCAGGCGCTGCCGCACGCCCTGCCCGGCAAGCTGGGCATGGAATTGCTGGCGCGCCGGCCCGACTTGCAGGCGGCGCGCTGGCGGGTACAGGCATCGATGAGCAAGATCGAGGCGGCGCAGGCATCGTTCTACCCCGATATCGACCTGGGCGCCTCGTTCGGCCTCGATGCGATCAAACTGGGCAAGCTGCTGCAGTCCGGCAGCCGCACCCTGTTCATCGGCCCGGCCCTGTCGCTGCCCCTGTTCGACAGCGGCCGCCTGCAGGCGCAGCTTGCCGGCGCGCGCAGCGAACGCAATGAAATCATCGCCGACTACAACCAGAACGTCTTCAATGTCGTGCGCGACGTGGCGCAGGCCGGCGCCCGGGTGCAGGGCGTGGAAAACCAGCTGCGGCTGCAGCAGGAAAACCTGCGCGCCAGCGAAGCGCAGCTGCGCAACGCGAATGCGCGCCTGAAACAGGGGCTGGCCGACCGCGCCACCCAGCTGAATGCGGAAATGACCGTGCGCGGCCAGGTGGACCTGGGCATGCAGCTGCAAAACCAGCGCCAGAACGCGGAAATCAACCTGACCGTGGCGCTGGGCGGCGGCTACCGGGGCAGCAGCGACTTTGCCGCCACGACGACTAAACAATAACGATCGATTACGGAACACATCATGAGCAGCGAAACCACAGCCACCACCTCCTCCTCCACCGAACAGCCGGGCAAGCGCAAGGCCGTCCTGATCGCCATCACGGCCGCCTTTCTCGTGGCCGGCGCCGCCTGGACCGCCTACTATCAACTGGTGCTGTCCAGGGAAGAAGTGACGGACAACGCCTACGTGGGCGGCAACCTGGTCACCCTGTCCGCGCAAGTGACGGGCAATGTCGACGCCATCCGCGCCGACGAAACGCAAATGGTGAAAGCGGGCGCACCGCTGATCACCCTGAACGCCATCGATGCGGACCTGGCCCTGAGCCAGGCGCAGGCGCGGTTGGGCAACGTCGTGCGCCAGGAACGCGAGCGTTATGCCAGCGTGGGACAGTACGACGCCGTCATCGAGCAACGCCGCCTGGCACTGGCAACGGCGCAGGGCAACCTGGCGCGCCGCGCGCCGCTGGCGGCGGATCACACGATCTCGGGCGAAGATCTTGTTCATGCGAAACAGGCCGTCGACGACGCCAAAGCGGCCTTGATCGTGGCCCAGCGCCAGGCCGAGTCCGCCAAAGCGGGCGTGACCGGCGTCAACCTGGCCAGCCATCCGGCCGTGCTGTCGGCCAGGGGCGACGTGCTGCAGGCGTGGCTGGCCGTGCGGCGCAACGCCGTGGTCGCGCCCGTCTCGGGCTATGTGGCCAAGCGCAGCGTGCAGTTGGGCACGCACGTGACGCCAGGCACGCCCCTGATGTCCATCGTGCCGCTCGACCAGTTATGGGTCGACGCGAACTTCAAGGAGTCCGAATTGCGCAATATCCGCGTGGGCCAGGCGGCAACCATCGAAACGGATTTGTACGGCAGCAAGGTGGTCTACCACGGCAAGGTGCTGGGCATGTCGGCCGGCACGGGCAGCGCGTTTTCCCTGCTGCCGGCGCAAAACGCCACAGGCAACTGGATCAAGGTGGTGCAGCGCGTGCCCGTGCGCATCACGCTCGATCCGAAGGAACTGGCCGCCCACCCGCTGCGCATCGGCCTGTCGACCACGGTGACGGTCGATACCAGCCACGGCGAAGGGGCGACCCTGGACCAGCCGATGGTGGCGTCCACCGTCTACTCGACCAAGGTGTTGGAGCAACCCGTGGGCGAGGCGGAGAAGATGGCCGATGCGATTATTGCGCAGAATCTTCTGAATTGAGATGTAACGATGCTGTCGGATTACGCGCTTGCGCGCTAATCCGACCTACCCGTATCACTTCGCCTTGCCCGCCGCCGCCACCTGGTCGAGGATATGCTTGGGCACGGCCGCATAATGCTTGAATTCCATCGTGTAGGTGGCGCGGCCCTGGGTCAGCGAACGCAGGGTGGTGGAATAGCCGAACATTTCCGCCAGCGGCACCAGGGCCTTGACGATGCGCCCCGCGCCGCCGGGGATGTCGTCGACGCCCTGCACCATGCCGCGCCGGGCCGTCAAGTCGCCCATGACGTTGCCCATGAACTCTTCCGGCGTTTCCGCCTCCACCTGCATCATCGGTTCCAGCAGCACGGGCGACGCCTTGCGCATGCCATCCTTGAAGGCGATGGAGCCGGCCATGCGGAACGCGTTTTCGTTGGAATCGACGTCGTGGTAGGAGCCGAACGTCAATGTCGCCTTGACGTCCACTACGGGGTAGCCGGCCAGCACGCCCGATTTGAGGGTTTCGATGATGCCCTTGTCGACGGCGGGGATGAATTCGCGCGGCACCACGCCGCCCTTGATGGCGTCGACGAACTGATAGCCCGTGCCCGGCTCCAGCGGTTCGAGTTTCAGCACCACGTGGCCGTACTGGCCCCGGCCGCCCGATTGCTTGACGAACTTGCCCTCGACGTCTTCCACCGCGCGCGTAATGGTTTCACGGTAGGCCACCTGGGGCTTGCCGACATTGGCTTCCACGCCGAATTCGCGCCGCATGCGGTCGACCAGAATTTCCAGGTGCAGCTCGCCCATGCCCGACATGATGGTCTGGCCCGATTCCTCGTCCGTATGCACCCTGAACGACGGGTCTTCCTGCGCCAGGCGGTTCAGGGCGATGCCCATCTTTTCCTGGTCCGGCTTGGTCTTCGGTTCGACGGCCTGGGAAATCACGGGTTCCGGGAAGATCATTTTTTCCAGCACGATGATGTGGTCGATGGCGCACAGGGTGTCGCCCGTGGTGACGGCTTTCAGGCCCACGGCGGCGGCGATGTCGCCCGCATACACTTCCTTGATTTCCTTGCGCTCGTTCGCATGCATCTGCAGGATGCGCCCCAGCCGTTCGCGCGCGCTCTTGGTGGGGTTGTAGACCATGTCGCCCGAGTTCACCACGCCCGAATACACGCGGAAGAAGGTCAGTTGCCCCACGAACGGGTCCGTCATGATCTTGAAGGCCAGGGCCGAAAAGTGCTCGTCGTCGGCCGGATGGCGCTCCACCTCGTTGTCGTGCTCGTCGTGGCCCATGATGGGCGGCACTTCCAGCGGCGACGGCAGGTATTCGATGACGGCGTCGAGCATGGCCTGCACGCCCTTGTTCTTGAAGGCGCTGCCGCACAGCATGGGCACGATTTCGTTGCGGATGGTGCGCGCACGCAAAGCCTGTTTCAGTTCCGCTTCCGTGAACGTGTCGCCATTCAGGTAGCGCTCCGTCATGTCGAGGCTCGCTTCAGCCGCCTGTTCGACCAGGTGCTCATGCCATTCCTGCGCCTGCGGCAGCAAGCTGGCGGGAATCTCGCCATAGCTGAACTGCACGCCCTGGCTGGCGTCGTCCCAGGTGATGGCGCGCATTTTCAGCAGGTCGATGACGCCCGTGAAGTGCTCTTCGGCGCCGATGGGCAGCTGGATGGGCACGGCCACGCCTTTCAGGCGCTCGGCGATCTGCTTGCGCACGCGCAGGAAATCCGCGCCCACCCGGTCCATCTTGTTGATGAAGGCGATGCGCGGCACATGGTATTTGTTGGCTTGCCGCCAGACGGTCTCGGACTGCGGCTGCACGCCGCCGACGGCATCGTAGACCATCACGGCGCCGTCAAGCACGCGCATCGAGCGCTCCACCTCGATCGTGAAATCCACGTGGCCGGGCGTGTCGATGATGTTGATGCGGTGTTCGGGGAAGTTGCCAGCCATGCCCTTCCAGAAGGCGGTGGTGGCGGCCGAGGTGATGGTGATGCCCCGTTCCTGCTCCTGCTCCATCCAGTCCATGGTGGCGGCGCCGTTGTGCACTTCGCCGATCTTGTGATTGACCCCCGTATAAAACAGGATGCGCTCGGTGGTGGTGGTCTTGCCGGCGTCGATATGGGCGCTGATGCCAATATTGCGGTAGCGCTCGATAGGTGTTTTGCGGGTCATCACAATCTCCATGGCTAGCCCGGCGCGCCAGTGTTTGCACCGGTTTTCCAGTGTAGCAGACATCGATTTGAGCGGCACGGCAGCGGGCCGTTTACCACGCGTACAACACTTGCCGTCGCGCACACGTCAGGCGCACGGAGGCTAATTGCGGATTCAGCTATACTTCCCGGACTTTAATTTTTGAACTTTAATTCAACAAAGATTAATAAAAATCAATACGCACCGTAAATTATCGTGCAAGGCGACGCCGCCGGCATGCCAGCCCAGGTGCGCACCGAATGACATGCCCCACTCAGCCTATGACTATCCGACTAAGAAAAATAATCCTCTCCTCCCTGCTGGCGTCGCCGGCGCTGGCCATGGCCGGCGAACTGGAACAGCAAATGCAGCGTTGCGCCGTGCTCGGTGACGCCAGTGCCCGCCTGGGCTGCTTCGACACCCTGGCCAAGGCGGCGGAAAAAGCCACCATCGCCGCCGGCGGCGACCCTGCCACGGCTGCCGTCACCCTGGCGGCAGCCGCCGAGGTCGCCCCCATCACGCCCGTCAGCCCGCCTGGCGTGGCCACGCCGGAAGCCGTCAACGCCGCCATTCCCGCCATCGCGCAGGCGGGTGCGGCACCGCCGGAAGCACCGATTTCGCGCACCCAGCAATCGTGGGAACTGAACGATGCCTCGAAACGGGGCCTGTTCAACTTCCGCCCGCACCGCGACACCTATCTGCTGCTGGCCAACTACAGCGACGCTTCGAACGACGAACCGTTCCAGGACTTCACGCCGGCCGGCATCAAAAGCCAGCACGTGGAATTGACGTTCCAGCTGAGTTTCAAGATGAAGCTGCTGGAAGACATCGCCGGCACGCCCATCGACATGTGGTTCGGCTACACGCAGCAAAGTTTCTGGCAGGCGTATAACCGCAAGGCATCGAGCCCCTTCCGCGAGACCAATTACCAGCCTGAACTGATGCTGATCTTGCCGATCAACAAGAATTTCGCGGGCCTGGAATTCAATTACCTGAACCTGGGCCTCGTGCACCAGTCGAATGGCCAGACGTCGACCCTGTCGCGCAGCTGGAACCGCGTGTATGCGGAACTGGGCGTGGAAAAAGACAACCTGGCGATCACGGGCCGCGTCTGGCACCGCCTCGACAATAGTGCGACCGACAACGACAATATCGACATCACCGATTACATGGGCCATGGCGACTTGCGCGTGAGCTACCGCAACAAGGGCCATGAATACGCGGTGACGGCGCGCCGCAATTTCAGCAAGAAGCATGGCTCGATGCAGGCAAGCTGGGCTTTCCCGCTGAAAGCCAACCTGAAAGGCTATCTGCAGCTGTTCTCCGGCTACGGCCAGAGCCTGATCGACTATAACTATTCGCAGAAATCGATCGGCGCCGGTTTCATGGTCGACCTGTAAGCGGTGTAAACGGTACATGCATAAAAAATGGCGCCGACGGCGCCATTTTTTTATGGGAAATCCAGTTCAGTGCCGCCCGCCACCGAGCACGCGGGCCGGCAGCATGACGATGGCGCGCAGCAATTCGAACACGCCTTCCACGCCGATGCCGATCAGGCGGAATGGCAGCAACAGCAGCCAGGCCAACGGATACAGCACGAGGGCCAGCAAGGCCAGGGGCCAGCACACCAGCAAGAGCAGCAGCCACAGCACGAATCCCAGCATCGCGTTCCCCTCGAATGAAATGTGCGGAGCAAGCCGCGCTTGCCCCGCTACCGTGACGGCACTATAGCCAAGCGCCGCGGGGGCGGCAACGGCCGTGCGATGAACTGCTTGCTACGGGGATGAACGGTACAAAAACGGGAATGAACGGGGACTTACTGGCCGACGCAAATCACTTTCGTGATGTATTCATGCGCGTTCGGCTTCTTGCTGGTGGCCCATTTGATGGCCTGGTTGGCCTCTTCGATGGTCAGGACGGAAGCCTTGTCCTTCGACTTGATGAAGGACACGCCTTCAAACACGCCTTCCTTGCTGCGCATTACCTTGGCAAACACGGGTGGCCTGGTCTCGCCATCGCTGATTTTGTTCTGTTGCACGAGGTAACGCTGATCGATCTGTTCCATGATAATAAAGCTGTCCAGTGGGTAAAAGACGGAATATACCCTGAATGGACAAACGCCGCAGGATGAAATCGCTGCGGCGTTATCTTTAAATCAATGATACTCAGGCGTAGACAGGATTCTGCGTCACTGGCTGCAGGTTGACATCGTAAATCACCTGCGCGCGGATCGACGCTTCCAGCGAAGGAATCGAGCCGCCGGCGCGGTACTGGAAACTCACCTGCAGCACATCGCCCGCCTTCACGGCCACCGGCGCGGCCAGCGGCAGGCACATGTAGTGGTTCAGCCAGTCGATGGTGGTCGAGCGCTCGGGCACGACGGCCAGGATGTTCTTGGTGACGAAACGCAAGGCGTTCAGGGTGCCGCTGCGCTCGACGACGAACTTGCCGTCGAAGCCGAACACGCTGTCCGTCGGCTGGCTGAAGTCGATGATGCTGTAGACGGACGGCGGCGCCAGTTCCTGCACGCCCGGGTGGATGGCCGTGGTTTCCTGGAATTGCACGATGGGCGCATAAAAACCCTCGAAATCGTATTCCTGCTGCATCGGCTGCACGGCCATGATGACGGCTTCGGGCAGGAAGATGGGCAGCGGGCCGCCGAAGCGGGCCAGGTAGCGGCGCTTGAACGATTCGATCACTTCCACCTGCTTTTCGCGCAGCATGCCCACATGGATCATTTCGCAGATGACCACGTCGACGGGCTCGGGCGGCAGGTATTCGAAGGCGTCCGCGTGGACGACTTCCACTTTTTCACCGTTCGGGTTGAGCGCCAGCATCTTGCGCGCTTCCTTGACCATGTCCGGATTGAACTCCACGCACCAGACCTTGTCGGCGCGCGCGGCCGCAAACCACGACAGCACGCCCGTGCCGCCGCCCAGTTCCAGCACCTTCATGCCGGGTTTCACCGCGTAATCGATCGCCGACTTGAACCCGTGCATGCGGTTCTGGTCCATCAGCATATTGTGGTGGTAATGGACGGGGATAAATTGCCCCAGGTAACAACTCTCGATTTCTCGTTCATTCAGCATGTCTGTCCTCTTGGAGTCTGGCTCCGATGGCCGATCGGTTTTGTCATTCCAGAAAGCAGTGATGTCGCACGGGCTGCGCGAGGGGCGGCGACAATACAGCCGGCGCCTGACGGTGGTGGAATGGCCCATGCGAAAAATCTCCTGATTAATGCGACACGATCATTATCGTTAATCGCCAAGGAGAACAAAGGGCTGAGGTGAGAGGCAATTCCATGCCAGTTTTGGCGCTGGCATGGAAAATATTATCAGAACGACTATTTACGGGCAGCGCGCGCCTTCTGGGCCGCTTCGATGATGGCCACCACGCCCGGCTTGTCGCCGGCCTGGGCGAACTGCGCGGCCGTCCAGCCATGGTCGCTCTTCAGGCTGGCGTCCGCGCCCCAGGACAGCAGCAGCTTGACGGCGCCCTCCTGTCCTTCGCGGGCGGCAAACATCAGCGGCGTGACATTGGCGGGCGCGCGCGCATCGACCACGGCGTCGCGGTCGAGCAAAATCTTCATGATGGGCAAGTCGCCCGCCGAGGCCGCATAGTGGAGCGCCGTCCAGCCGCTCTGGTTGACCTTGGCGCCCTTGGCCAGCAAGGCGTTCACCGCGTCCAGCTTGTGCTTGTAGGCGGCCATCATCAGCGCCGTGTTGCCGTTGGCCGAACGCGCCTCGATATCGATGCCGGGAGCGTCGAGCAGCACCTGGAAAACCCGGTCCGCATCGTCGCGCAAGGCCAGCACGAGCGGTATGTCGCCGCGCTGCGCGTCAGGCTGGTTCGGATTCATGCCCTCAACCAGCATGCCGCGCACGCCGCTGGCGTTGTTGACGGACACGGCGCGGAAGAAGGCGTCCGGTTCCGGCGCCGCCTGGCTGGCGGCGGCACAGCACAGCAACATCGCCAGCGCGAGTTTTTTCATCATGCTTTACCTTAAGAAGTTATGGCAACTGATTGAATAATTTGAAGAAGTTGTCTGTCGTCTGCTGCGCTACTTGGGCCAGAGGGATGCCTTTCAGGGCCGACAGGTATTCCGCCACGTGGGCCACGTAGCCCGGTTCGTTCATGCGGCCACGGAACGGTACAGGCGCCAGATACGGCGAATCCGTCTCGATCAGGATGCGCTCGAGCGGCACTTCCAGTGCCACGGCCTGCAAATCCTTGGCGCTCTTGAACGTGACGATGCCGGAGAACGAAATGTAGAAACCCATGTCGATGGCGGCGCGCGCCACTTCCAGCGATTCCGTAAAGCAATGCATGACGCCGGCCACGCCGCCGTCGGCCACGCCAGCGCCCTCTTCGCGCATGATGCGCAGCGTGTCTTCGCTGGCTGCTCTTGTGTGAATAATCAAGGGCTTGCGCGTGATTCTTGAAGCTTTGATGTGAGTGCGGAACCGCTCGCGCTGCCACTCCAGGTCGCCCGTCAGGCGGAAATAGTCGAGACCGGTCTCGCCGATGGCGATGATCTTCGGGTGGTCGGCCAGGCGCACCAGGTCTTCCACCGACGGTTCAGGCGTGTCCTCGTAGTCGGGATGCACGCCGACGGACGCGAAAATATGCGGATACTGCTCGGCCAGGGCCAGCACCTGCGGGAAGTCCGGCAGGTCGACGGACACGCACAGCGCGTGCGTCACCTTGTTCTCCGCCATCTTGGCGAGGATCTCGGGCATACGAGCGGCCAGCTCGGGGAAATTGATATGGCAATGGGAATCGATATACATAAGGCGGGATTGTACCGGAGGGAGCAAAAACTGGCAGGGGAACGGCGGCGGCGCGCGTCCCCTGCCGGGGCGGTTCGGATACTGGCAGCCGATTACATCTGCGAGGCCGGGTGTTCGGCCAGCGGAACGAAGTTGCCGGTCGATTCGTCGAGCGCGTCGAGCGAGCCGTTTTCGATGTCGTACACCCAGCCATGCAGGGTCAGACGATGTTGCGCCATGGCCAGCGCCACCGAGGGATGGGTGCGCAGGTTATTCAGTTGCGCCACCACGTTGGCGCGTACCATGCCGTCGATGCGCGACTGTTCCGTCGGATGGTCGACCGATTCGTTGATCATGCGCGCCGCGTCCGCATGGTGCAGCCAGCTGCGCACGGCCGGCATGTGATCGAGGCAGGCGCAGGTGGCGATCGCCTTCATCGCGCCGCAATCGGAATGGCCGCAAATGACGATGTCGGTCACGTTCAGGGCCGACACGGCAAACTCCACCGTGGCGCTCACGCCGCCCGGCTCCGGCCCGTACGAGGGCACGATGTTGCCCGCGTTGCGGATCACGAAGAGTTCGCCCGGCTCGCGCTGCGTCACCAGTTCGGGCACCATGCGGCTGTCCGAGCAGGAAATGAACAGGGCCTTCGGGGTTTGTCCCGTGGCCAGGGTCTTGAACAACTCGCGGCGCGCGGGAAAAACCTCTTTTTGGAAACGTAGGAATCCAGCAATAATGTCGCGCATAAGTAAATGAAATGGTTAGCCGAACACGTATTATCGCTGATCTGGCGCCTGCATTGCCTATTGCCCTTCGGGCGGCTGCCACAGTTCCACCTTGTTGCCCTCGGGATCGATGACCCAGCCGAACTGGCCGTATTCCGAGTCCGGCGCCTTGTCCAGCACATTACAGCCTTCGTCGCGCAGCGCTTGCAGCAGCGTATCGAGGTCGTCGACCCGGTAATTGATCATGAAGGACGCCTTGCCGGGCGCGAACTGCTCGCTGTCCTTGGCCGCCACGGACCAGATCGTGGTGCCGCCAGTGGGCTGGCCAGCGCTATCCGTCCAGGTGAAGGCGGCGCCGCCCCAGGGCTGCACGTCCAGGCCCAGGTGGCGCTGGTACCAGGCACGCAGCGCGGCCGGGTCTTGCGCCTGGAAAAAGATACCGCCAATGCCAGTGACTCGTTGCATGCACGCCTCCGTTGCTGTCCAGTGCCTTGACTGTAACACCGGGGTCGGAACGTGGCAATCGGACATGAACGGTAGGCAAAAACCTTATCAAGATATATAGTGACTTGCCGGAGCGCAACCATGGGGTTGCGCGCGGCTACCTGGAGATAGTTCATGCTGAAAGTTACAGGCCCTTTGATACTGCTGTCCTGCCTGACCCTCACAGCGCATGCGCAAGACAAGCGCGACACGCCCAAAGCCATCCCCGAGGCTGGCCTGTGCGCGCCCGTGTGTGCGTCGGCACGCCAGGATTGCCGGGCGCAAGCGCAAGGCGCGACGGAAAACGATACCAGCCCCATCTTGTCGATGAAGCCCAGCAGCAATCCCTACGTCGCGGCTGGCAGGAATGTCGACGCGCAAGCGGAGCAGCTGCGCCCCACCGAAGCCCAGGCCTTCCGCGCCCGGCGCGCCGAACGCCAGCAAGCGTGCGAAGTGCAATACCGCAGCTGCACGCGCGCCTGCGGCTAAGTCCCGAATCGCGCCAGATCAAAGAATCTGGATTAGCTTGGTAACGTAAGCCCTTGATTTTATTGGCAGCTTGATGCGTAGTCGAGCAGCATGTCTTCCAGGAACAGCTTGGGCGACAAGGGGTGTTCGGCAATCGCGCGGCGCTCGTTGGCGGCCTTGATGGCGGCCATCAGGCGGCTCACGTTGATGCGCCCGGCCAGCGCTTCCAGTTCGCGCCGGTGGCGCGGGTAGTAGCGGATGGTGCCCGATAATTTGACGGAAAACACGTCGTACAGCCAGCGCTGCAAGGACGCCACCAGCGGCGCCAGCGGCGCCTTCTGCAATTTGTCGGCCGCCTTCAGGGCCGCTTCCACGCCGGGATTGGCCAGCACCTGCAGCAACTGTTCCGTTTCTTCGCGGCCGCCCGATTCGGACTGGGCCAGCGCGGCCAGCGGCGCGCCGCCCTGCTCGCGCAGCCAGCTGTCCGCATCGTTCAAGCCTTGGGCCTTGAGCCAGGTCAAAGCCTGCTCGTGGCTGGGCATGGGCAAGGCGAACTTGCGGCAGCGCGACAAAATCGTCGGCAGCAGGCGGTCCAGGCTGTTCGATGCCAGCAGGAACAGGGTGCCCGGCGGCGGCTCTTCCAGGGTCTTCAGCAAGGCGTTCGACGCGGGCGTATTGAGCGCCTCGGCCGGGTACAGCACCACCACGCGCAAGCCTTGCCGGTGCGTGGAAATGTTCATGAAGTCGGCCAGGTTGCGGATCTGCTCGATCTTGATGTCTTTCGACGGCGTCTTGGTCTTGGCGCTTTTCTTCGCGCCCTCGCCCTCTTCGCCGTCGTCGGCCACCTCGTCTTCCAGCGCTTCGGGACGCACGCGGCGGTAATCGGGATGGTTGCCCTGGCTAAACCAGCCGCACGAGGCGCAGGCGCCGCAGGCATGGCCGTCGGCGCGCACGTCTTCGCACAGCAGCGCCTGCGCGAAATGCTCGATGAAGTCGGCCTTGCCGATGCCTTGCGCGCCATGGAACAGGATGGCGTGCGGCATGCGCGGACGCAAGGCTTGCAACTGCTGCCAGGCGTCCTGTTGCCACGGATAGAGAGAACTGGTCATATTATTCTTTGCCAATCAACGTGTTGCGGTACTTTGCTCAAGCAATACATCAAGCAGTTGCGCGAGCTGTACCTGGATGTCGGCAATGCTTTGCGTGGAATCGATGATGCGGAAACGCTGCGGGAACTGGGCCGCGCGGCGCAGGTACTCGTTGCGCGTGGCGGCAAAGAAGTCCGATCGCTCCTGCTCGAATTTATCCAGTGCGCGCGTCGCGTCCAGGCGGGCTCTGGCCACGGCCAGCGGCACGTCGAACAGGAAGGTGATGTCCGGCTGCAAATGCGGATGCACCCACGCTTCCAGCTGCTCCATCTTGCGCAAGTCCATGCCGCGGCCGCCGCCCTGGTAGGCGAAGCTGGCATCGGTAAAACGGTCGGAAATGACCCACTCGCCCCGCTCCAGGGCGGGCGCGATGACTTGCGCGATGTGTTCGCGGCGGCTGGCGAACATCAGCAAGGCTTCCGTTTCCAGGTGCATCTTTTCATGCAGCAGCAGTTCGCGCAGCTTTTCGCCCAGGCTGGTGCCGCCCGGTTCGCGCGACGAGACGAGGCTCACGCCCCGCTGCCGCAGGTAATCGGTAACAAAGCCGATATGCGTCGACTTGCCCGCGCCATCGATGCCTTCGAAGGTGATGAAGCGGGGTTGATAGTGTTGTGTCATGAAACTCTTGATCTGATAAGGATATTAACGCTGGTACTGGTTCACGGCGCGGTTATGGTCGGGCAAGTTGGCCGAGAACTGGCTGGTGCCGTCGCCACGCGCGACGAAATACAGCGCCTGCGTGCGGGCCGGCGCCAGCGCCGCCGTCAGCGATTGCGCGCCAGCCAGGGCGATCGGCGTGGGCGGCAAGCCGCCGCGCGTGTAGGTATTGTACGGGGTGTCCGCTTCCAGGTCGCGTTTGCGGATCTTGCCCTGGTAATTGTCGCCCATGCCATAGATCACGGTCGGGTCCGTCTGCAGCAGCATGCCCGTCTTCAGGCGGTTGACGAACACGCCGGCGATCATCGCCCGCTCGGACTTCTGCCCCGTTTCCTTTTCCACGATGGACGCCATGATCAGCGCCTCGTACGGGTTTTTATATGGCAAGGCCGGATCGCGCTTGTCCCACGCTTCGGACAGGCGGCCGATCATGGCCGCATGCGCCTGCTTGAAAATCTGCATTTCGCTGGCGCCCTTGGCGAACAGATAGGTATCCGGGAAGAACAGGCCTTCCGGCAGCACGTATTCGGGGCTGATCTTCGCCATCAGTTCCTTGTCGGACAGGCCCACGGTATCGTGCTTGAGGCCGGGATGGCTGGCCATGGCCATGCGCATCTGCTTGAAAGTCCAGCCTTCGATGATGGTCAAGGATTCTTGCGCGAACTCGCCGCGCGCCAGCTGCGTGATCAAGCGCTGCGGCGTCGTGCCCGGTTTCAGCTCGTAGGAACCGGCCTTGATCTTCGAAGTCTTGCCTTCGATGCGTGCCAGCATGTTGAACAGGATAGGCACGATGGGCACGCCCGCGTCCGCGATCTGCTGGCCGGCCGCATGCGCGCCGCTGCCCGGGCTGATCGTAAACGGGATCGCTTCGCCATCCGTGGTGATGGGCTGCTGCGCCCAGTACACAAAAGTACCGCCCACGCCGATGGCGGCGATGACTGAACTGACTACAAGTTTTTTAAAGAAAGCCATTGTTCCGATTCTTGTGATGCGCTCGCTGGCGGGCAACGCGCGCTTGTTATGATCGTTCATTTGTGAAGCAAGTGCGCGCAAAGCGGCGCCAACACTGGCAATCTTGCCGCTGCCGACGCAATCTGCGCGACATCACTATAATGAACCCGTAATGATAATGCTTAATCGCTGATCTAATGGAAATTATGAATAACTGGAATCAATTTTTAACTGCCCAAGGCGCCCGCCCCCTTGCCGCCGAGAACGCGCCTGACGGCACCGCGCTTGCCACCAGCGTCTCCCCCATCGCCGATTTTGGCCACTCCCTGACAGTGCCCCAGCTGCAAGAAGGTTTTGTCGCGGCCATCACGGACCAGGGCTTGATCGGCCTGACCGGCGACGAGGCAGCCAGTTTCCTGCACGGCCAGCTGACCAACGACGTGGAACACCTGAACCAGGAGCAAGTGCGCCTGGCCGGCTACTGCACGCCGAAGGGCCGTTTGCTGGCCAGTTTTTTGATGTGGCGCAACGCCACCACCATTTATCTGCAATTGCCGCGCGCCATACAGCCCGCCATCCAGAAGCGCTTGCAGATGTTCGTGCTGCGCGCCAAGGCCAAGCTGCACGATGCGTCCGTTGATGCAGCGAACCAGGTCATGCTGGGCCTCGGCGGCAAGCAAGCCGACGCGGCCCTGTCGGCCTGGTTCCCCGCCCTGCCCGCCACGCCGCTCAGCAAGGTCGAGCATGCGCTGGGCACCCTGCTGCGCGTGGCCGATGCCTTCGGCAGCGCCCGCTATGAATGGCTGACGTCCGCCGCCACGGCGCGCGACGTGTGGCCGCAATTGGCGGAAAAACTGGCCAAGGGCGGCAATGACTGCTGGCAATTGTCGGACATCCATGCGGGCATCCCGCAGATCACGGCCGCCACGCAAGAGCAATTCGTGCCGCAAATGGTCAACTTCGAGCTGCTGGGCGGCGTCAATTTCAAGAAAGGCTGCTACCCGGGCCAGGAAATCGTCGCGCGCAGCCAGTATCTGGGCAAGCTCAAGCGCCGCACCACCCTCGTCAGCATCGCTGACGCAAGCGTCGTGGCCGGCGGCGAACTGTTTGCCGTCAGCGACCCCGAGCAACCTTGCGGCATGGTCGTCAACGCGGCGCCGAACGGCGTGGGCGGCTTTGACGCCCTCGTCGAAATGAAGCTGGGGGCGATCGAAGAAGGTTCAAGCGCCGCCGGCGCAGTGCGCTACGGCTCGGCCCAAGGTGCGGCCGTGCATTTCCTGCCCATGCCTTACGTGCTCGACGCACTCGACTTGTGAGAATGCCATGAAAGATTTGTACATTTATTATCAGGTCAAGGAAGAGCACGCCCAGGCGCTGGAAGCCCGGGTGCGCGCCTTGCAGGCGAAACTGGCGGCCGCGTCCGGCGTGGCGCCGCAACTGAAGCGCCGCCCCGAGGCCAAGGATGGCTTGCAGACGTGGATGGAAATCTACCCCGTCGTCGGCGAAGGTTTTGCCGAACTGCTGGCCGCGGCCGCCGAGGAAGCGGGCTTGCTGTCCCTGACGGCTGGTGCACGCCATACGGAAGTGTTCATGGATTTGCCCCCATGTGCCTGATCGTTTTTGCCTGGAAAGTCAATCCGCACATCCCGCTGATTGCCGCCGCCAACCGCGACGAATTCTATGAACGCGCCAGCGCCCCCGCCGGGGCCTGGCCCGAGCACCCGCAAGTGTATGCGGGCCGCGACCTGCAGGCGGGCGGCAGCTGGATGGGCATCACCCAGGCCGGCAGCGGCAGCTCGCGCTTTGCCGCCATCACGAACATCCGCAGCCCGCAAGACCGCAACCCGGACGCCCCCTCGCGCGGCGCCCTGGTGGCCGACTACCTGGCCGGCAGCATGTCGCCGCAGGACTACATCGCGCAAATCCGCCCCGGATGCAAAGCCTACAACGGTTTCAACCTGGTGCTGGGCGACGCGGATACGCTGATCTGGTTTTCCAACCGGGGCGATGGCGATGCGCGCAATGGCCAGCCATTGGAACCGGGCATCTACGGCCTGTCGAACGCCCTGCTCGACGCGCCGTGGCCCAAGGTGCTGAAGACCAAGGCCCAGTTCGCCAGCCTGCTGTGCCAGGGCGCCCCCGACGAAGCCTACTTCGACATGCTGGCCGACACCACGCGCGCACCGGACTTCCGCCTGCCCGACACGGGCGTGCCGCTCGACCTCGAGCGCGTGCTGTCCGCCGTCTGCATCGAAACGCCAGGCTACGGCACGCGCACGTCCACCGTCGTCAAATTGTTCCCCGATTCGCCCGGCGAACTGCATGAGCTGGTGATTCAATAAGGCCACCTTGCCCAGCCAAGGTCGGGGCGGGGTAGGTCGGGGTAGGTCGGCTTAGCGCGCGAGCGCGTAAGCCGACACCACCACCACATTCAACCGGCATCACCACCTTCCCCAATGTCGGATTACGCGCTCCTCCGGCGCGCTGATCCGACCTACGCAAGCTTCCCCTATCCTCATCGAAAATCCACCCACCATCCATCCGCACAAAAAAGAAAGCGCTTGCGCAAGCGCTTTCTTTTGTTTACGATAGATTCCAACGCGGCGACACAGCCGCACCCAATTGCAGCACACAATAAGAATAAAACTATCAGGAGACACCATGGCCACCATGGAAGATGTAGCGCGGGCGGCGGACGTATCGTTGTCGACCGTCTCTCACGTACTCAACGGCACCCGCAAGGTCAGCCCAAAAACCGTCGCCGCCGTCAACGCGGCCATGCAGCAGATCGGCTATGTGCCGAACATGCTGGCGCGCGCGCTGGCCGGCTCGTCGTCGGGCACCATCGGCGTGGCCATTTCCGCCTTCACCAATCATTACTTCAGCGAAACCGTGCGCGCCATCGAGGCCGCCTGCACGCGCCACGGCTTGATGATGCTGTTTTCCGACACGCATGACGATCCCGAGCAGGAACTCAAGGTGGTGCAGAACTTGCACCAGCGCCGGGTCGACGGCATCGTGCTGGCGCCTTCGGGCGATACGCGCAACCGCACGCTCGACTACTTGACCAGCAACAAGATCGCTTCCGTGCTAGTCGACCGCATGTCGCCGCAGCCGTTCGACCAGGTGGGCGTGGAAAACATCGAGGCGACGGCCCAGCTGGTCAGCCATCTGATCGCCGCCCACGGCCACCGCCGCATCGGCTTCATCAGCGGCGCACCGGGCCTGTCCACGACGCACGAGCGTATCGAAGGCTACCGCCTGGCCTTGCAGCGCGCCAATATCGCCTTCGACCCGGACCTGCTGCGTTCGGGCGACTCCAACCTCGAGCGCAGCGGCGCGGCCACGCGCGAACTGCTGGCCCTGCCTGCCGGACAGCGCCCGACAGCCATCGTGGCCGGCAATAACCTGATGACCATCGGCACCATGCACGCCTTGCGCGACGCACAGATTGCGGTACCGCAAGACGTAGCGCTGGCCGGCTTCGATGATTTCGACTGGGCCGATTACTTCAGCCCCCGCCTGACCGTGATGGCGCAGCCGCTCGAAGAGCTGGGCGCCATGGCCGTCGACCTGTTGATCGACCGTATCGCCAACCCGGGCCGCGCCCAGCATGTGCAGCGTTTGTCGCCGACCTTGCGCGTGCGCAATTCCTGCGGCTGCCCCTGACCTTTCACTGTAAATCAACATGCATCCAGCGATTTCCCTCGGTATCGATCTCGGTACCTCCGAACTGAAAACCGTGCTGATGGACGGTACTGGCACCGTGCGCGGCCAGGCCTCCGTGCGCATCGACACCAGCCGCCCGCAGCCGGGCTGGTCCGAACAAGCGCCGCAGGACTGGTGGGCCGCCTGCGTCAACGCCCTGGCACAGCTGCGCGCCGGCTGGCCGCAGGACTACGCACGCATCGCCTGCATCGGCCTGTCGGGCCAGATGCATGGCGCCGTGCTGCTCGACAGCAACGATAACGTGATCCGTCCCGCCATCCTGTGGAACGATGCGCGCGCCGAAGCCGAAGCGGCCAGCCTGGCGCGCGACTATCCCACCTACGCGGACGTGACGGGCAGCCTGCCCATGGCGGGCCTGACGGCGCCGAAACTGCTGTGGCTGCAAAAACATGAGCCGGCCGCGTTTGCCACCATCGCCTGCCTGCTGTCGCCGAAAGACTATCTGCGCCTGCGCTTGACGGGCAACAAAGTCACCGACATGTCCGACGCGGCCGGCACCCTGTGGCTGGACGAGGCCGCTCGCGCCTGGTATGCCCCCATGCTGGCCGCTTGCGGCCTGATGCCCGAACAGATGCCGGCGCTGGCCGAAGGCGACGCGGCCACGGGCACCGTGCCGGCCGCCGTCGCGGATCAGCTGGGCTTGCCCATGGACGTGGTGGTGGCTGCCGGCGGCGGCGACAATCCTGTCTCGGCCGTGGGCATCGGCGCCGTCAACGGCGGCGACAGTTTCATTTCGCTGGGCACCAGCGCCGCCATCGTCAGTGTCACCGAAGCGCCCTTGGGCAACCCGGCCGGCGGCGTGCACAGTTTTTGCCACGCCCTGCCCGGCCGCTGGTATGCGATGGGTGCGATCCTGTCCGGCGCCAGCTGCCTGCGCTGGGCCACTGGCGTGCTGGGCCAGCCCGACGAGGCCGCCCTGCTGGCGCTGGTGGAAAGCGCCCTGCCGCTCGATACGGCCATCGCGACATCCGCACCGCTGTTCCTGCCCTACCTGTCGGGCGAGCGCACGCCGCACAACGACCCGCAAGTGCGCGGCGCCTTTTTGCAGCTGGGCCACGACAGCACACCGGCGCAGCTCGGCTACGCCGTGCTCGAAGGCGTGGCGTTTGCCTTGCGCGATGCCATGGCGGCCGTCACCTCGACCGGTGCGGTGGTGCCCCACTGCATGCTGGTTGGCGGCGGCGCGCGCAGCCAGTACTGGGCACAATTGCTGGCCAATGTGCTGGGACGCGAAATGCGCACCCTGCACAACAGCGAGCTGTCGGCCAGCCTCGGTGCGGCCAAGCTGGGCTTTGCCGCCATCGGCGACGCCAGCCTGCTGACGCAGGGATTGCCCATCAAAAATACTTTCCTGCCCGATGCCGCGCACAGCGCAGCCTTGAGCATCCGCTACGGCCGCTACCGTAGCCTGTTTCCAGCCGTGCAAGCTCTGCACCAACTCAGTGATAAGGAATAGCAATGAATCAGCTGCAACAATTAAAGCAACACAGCACCGTCGTCGCCGACACGGGCGACTTTTTGCAACTGGCCCGCTTCGCGCCGCAAGACGCCACCACCAATCCGTCGCTGATTTTAAAAGCCGTGCTGCAACCCGATTACGCGCCCTTGCTGGAAAGCACGGTCGCAGCCCACAAGCATGCCTCGCTCGACGATATCGTCGACCAGGTGCTGGTGCGCTTCGGCCTGGAAATCCTGAAAGTGGTACCGGGCCGCGTATCGACGGAAGTCGATGCCCGCCTGAGCTTTGACCGCGACGCCACCGTCGCCCGCGGACGCCGCCTGATCGCCCTGTACGAACAAGCCGGCATTGGCCGCGAGCGCGTGCTGATCAAGGTCGCCGCCACCTGGGAAGGCATCCAGGCCGCGCGCGAACTGGAAAAAGATGGCATCTTTTGCAACCTGACCCTGCTGTTCGCATTTTGCCAGGCCGTCGCCTGCGCCGACGCGAAGGTGCGGCTGATTTCGCCGTTCGTGGGCCGTATCTACGACTGGCATAAAAAATCGCTGGGCGCGGCATGGGACGAAGCGGCGCGCAGCCTGTCCAACGATCCAGGCGTGCAATCGGTCACGCGCATCTTTAATTACTACAAGCAACATGGCATCGCCACGCAAGTAATGGGCGCCAGCTTCCGCAACGTGGGGCAGATCACGGCCCTGTCCGGCTGCGACTTGCTGACCATCAGCCCCGACTTGCTGGCCAAGCTGGAAGCGGCAGACGCGCCGTTCGAGCGCGCGCTGGGCGGCGACCTGGGCGCGGCGCAGCCGGCCGTCACGTATGACGAGGCGGCCTTCCGCTACGCCTTGAACGACGATGCGATGGCGACCGAAAAGCTGGCCGAAGGCATCCGCGGCTTCGCCGTCGATGCGGGCAAGCTCGATGCCATGATCGAGAAATTACGCAGCCAATAAGTTTGCACCCAGTTTTTTACCCGTAGCACCGTTTGTTTTTACAATAAAAACCCTTGGAGATCCTCATGAAAAAAGTCATTACCGCCTCCCTCTTGCTGTCCGCCGCCTGCGGCGCTTTCGCCGCCGACAAACCGCTGAAATCGATCGGCGTGAGCGTGGGCGACCTGGCCAACCCGTTCTTCGTCGCGATTGGCCGCGGCGCGGAAGAAAGCGCGAAAAAGCTGGGCGGGCCTGGCGTGAAAGTCACCACGGTGTCCAGCAAATATGACCTGAACACCCAGGTGGACCAGATCGAAAACTTTATCGCCAACAAGACCGATATCATCATCCTGAACGCCGTCGATTCCAAGGGCATCGCCCCGGCCATCAAGAAAGCGCGCAATGCGGGCGTGGTCGTGATCGCCGTCGACGTGGGCGCCGTCGGCGCTTCGGCCACCGTGATGTCCGACAACACCATGGCTGGCGACGTCTCGTGCGCCTACCTGGCCAAGCAGATCGGCGGCAAGGGCAATGTGGTGATCCTGAACGGCCCGCCGGTCACGTCCGTCATCGACCGCGTGAATGGCTGCAAAAAGACCCTGGCCGCGTTCAAGGATATCAAGATCCTGTCCGACAACCAGAACGCTGGCGGCAGCCGCGACGGCGGCATGACCGTGATGTCGAACCTGCTGACGGCCCATCCGAAGATCGACGGCGTATTCGCCATCAACGATCCGACCGGCATCGGCGCCGAACTGGCGATCAAGCAATCGAAGCGCACGGACGTCAAACTGATCACGGCCGTCGATGGCGCGCCCGATGGCCAGAACGCCCTGAAAAACAAGGCCGGCCTGTTTGCCGCCACCTCGGCGCAAAACCCGTACCGCATGGCGACCGATGCCGTGCAGATGGGTTACGACATCATGAATGGCCGTACGCCGAAGCAGACCATGGTGCTGTTGCCGACCCCGGCCATCACCAAGGAAAACGTCGCCACCTACACGGGCTGGGTAAAGAACTGATCTGCCTGACCTGAACCACGTGTTGCCCGCCCCGGCCCTGGCCCAAGGACGGGCAACAGTTTCACCAGCAAGGATATTCCCATGAGCGACGATATTATTTTTGAAATGCGCGGCATCGAGAAGCGCTTTGGCGCCACGCGCGCGCTGCGCGGCGTGCACCTGACGGTGCGCAGCGGCGAAATCCATGCCGTGATGGGAGAGAACGGCGCCGGCAAGAGCACCCTGATGAAGATCCTCTCGGGCGTGTACACGCCGGATGCCGGTGAAATCATTCTCGACGGCAAGCCGATCAAGATCCGCAGCCCGGGCGAGGCCCGCGCGCTCGGCATCAACCTGATTTACCAGGAACTGAGCGTGGCCAAGAACATGACGGTGGCGCAAAACGTCTTCATGGGCAGCGAACCGAAGGGCCCATTCTGGACCGTCAAGGGCGGCGAGATGCGTGCGCGCACGAACGCCATCCTGGCCGACCTCGGTTCCCGCTTCGACGCGGACACCATGGTAGCTACCCTGTCGATCGCCGAGCAGCAGCAGGTGGAAATCGCCCGCGCCCTCGTGCACGAAAGCCGCATCCTGATCATGGACGAGCCCACTGCCGCCCTGTCCGACCGGGAAACAGAACAGTTGTTTCGCATCATCGAAGAGCAGCGCGACAAGGGCCTGGCCGTGCTCTACATCAGCCACCGCATGGCCGAGGTGGAACGCCTGGCGCGCCGCATCACGGTGCTGCGCGACGGCGCTTATGTGGGCGAACTGGGCAAGGATGAACTGGATCAAAAGAAAGTCGTGCAAATGATGGTGGGGCGCCCCGCCGACGACTTTTATTCGCACCAGCGGCGCACCACGCGCGGTGCCGAACGCCTGCGCGTGGACAAGGTAGGCGGCGGCAAGGTCAAGCCCGCCTCGTTCACCCTGCATGCGGGCGAAGTGACGGGACTGGCCGGCCTCGTCGGCGCGGGCCGCACGGAACTGGCGCGCCTGATCTTTGGCGCGGACAAGAAGCAATCGGGGCAGGTGTGGCTCGACGGCCAGGAAGTGCACATCCACCGGCCGCTGGCGGCGATTCGCCACGGCATCGGCTATCTGCCGGAAGACCGCAAGAGCCTGGGCTTGTTCATGCAATTGTCGGCCATGGAAAACATGTCGATGAATATCCTGTCCAAACATTCGACGGCGGGCGTGGTCAACCGTGGTGCCCTGACGCAGCTCACGCGCGAGGCGATTGCCAACCTGAACGTCAAGGTCTCGGGCCCGGAAGGCATCGTGGGGGGACTGTCCGGCGGCAACCAGCAGAAAGTCTTGCTGGCGCGCTGGCTGGCCATCGCGCCGAAAGTCCTCATCCTCGACGAACCGACGCGGGGCGTGGACGTGGGCGCGAAGAGCGAAATTTACAAGATCATCCACCAGCTGGCCGATGCGGGCACGGCCGTGCTGTGCATTTCCAGCGAACTGGCCGAGCTGGTCGGCATCTGCGACCGCGTGATGGTGATGTGCGAGGGCCGCCTGACGGGCGAAGTAACGGGCGACGACATCACGCAGGAAAACATCCTCGCCTATGCCACCCATCTGGACGCCGCTTAAAAAATCAATACAGGGAGAACTATCATGACTACCACCACCACCCGCGGCGCCGCGCGCGCCGGCGAACCCTTCAATGCCTCGAACCTAATGCGCCGCCTGGGCATGCTGCCCGTGCTGGTCGTGCTGTACCTGGCCATGTATGGCCTGACCGTGTATTTCTCGGCCGACGGCACGTCCACGTTCATGACCAGCAATAACACCATGAACATCTTCCGCCAGGTATCGATCAATATCGTGCTGGCGTCGGGCATGACCTTCGTCATCCTGACCAGCGGCATCGATTTATCGGTCGGCTCCGTGCTGGCCGTCTCGGCCGTGGCAGGCATGCTGATGTCCTTGTCGGCCCAGTTCGCCGGCTTTTCGATTCCCGCGTTTCTGATCGTCGGCTTGCTGCTGGGCGCGCTCAACGGCGTGCTGGTCGCCCTCGTCGGCCTCAATCCGTTCGTCGTGACCCTGGGTACCATGACGGCCCTGCGCGGCGCGGCCTATCTGCTGGCCGACGGCACCAGCGTGCTGAACACGGAAATCCCCAGCTTCGAATGGATGGGCAACGGCAGCTTCCTGGCCGTGCCCTGGCTGATCTGGCTGGCCGCCGCCGTCGTCTTGCTGACCTGGTTTATTCTGCGCAAGACCACCCTGGGCCTGCATATCTACGCCGTCGGTGGCAATATCCAGGCAGCACGTTTGACGGGCATCAAGGTCGGTCTCGTCTTGATGTTTGTCTACACCATCAGCGGCCTGTTCGCGGGCCTGGGCGGCGCCATGTCGGCCAGCCGCCTGTATGCGGCCAACGGCAACTGGGGCACGGGCTATGAGCTCGATGCGATTGCGGCCGTCGTGCTCGGCGGCACCAGCCTGATGGGCGGCGTGGGTTCCGTCTGGGGCACCGTCATCGGCGCCCTGATCATCGGCGTGATGAACAATGGCTTGACGATCCTGGGATTGTCGTCGTTCTGGCAGTATGTGGCGAAAGGTGTCGTGATCGTGCTGGCCGTGATTCTCGATAAATGGCGCCAGAGCCACGCGCAGAACTGATGGTGCTGGTGGTGTCGGGTTACGCGCTTTGCGCTAACCCGACCTACCATAGCCGACGTAGGTCGGATTAGGACCGAAGGGCCGTAATCCGACAACACCGGAAGCACCGTTTAAAACTGCAGCCGCATCTCCACATGCGCAATCCCCGCCTCTTCAAACACGTCCCCCTGCTGCACGAAACCGTGGCGCGCATAGAATGGCGCGGCTACGGTTTGTGCGTTCAACACCACCGCCGCATCACCGCGTTCGCGCGCCTTGTCCATCAGCAAGGTCAAAATGGCGCCGCCCACGCCCGTGCCGCGGCCAGGCTGGCGCACGGCCATGCGGCCGATGTGGCCATCGGGCAATAGCCGACCCGTGCCGACGGCGTTGCCCGCGTCATCATAGGCCACGGCATGCAGGCAGACGGCGTCCATGTCGTCGAGTTCGATCTCGGCCGGCACTTTCTGCTCATCGACAAAAACTTCAAAACGGATGGCGGTGGCGTCCGGGCCCAGGGTGGCCCAGTCGCCGAGGCGGATGGTGTGCTTGGTCATGGTGTAATGTAGAAAGAAACAGGCCGTTATTGTCGCACGGCCTGCCTTTTGAGAGGGAGATCAGCTGAGCTTGACCAGCTGCTTGCCGAAGTTACGGCCTTTCAACAGGCCGATAAAGGCTTCCGGCGCGCTGGCCAGGCCCTCGGCCACGGATTCGCGGAATTTCAGCTTGCCCGTCGCCACCAGGGTACCCAGTTCCGCCAGGCCTTGCGGCCAGAATTCCGGCTGCTCGGAAACGATGAAACCGCGCATGGTGAGGCGGTTGGTGAGGATGAAGCGCGCATTGTTGAGCGGCGTCGGTTCGCCGTTGTAGCCGGCGATCCAGCCGCACAGGGCCACGCGGCCAAACGCGTTGGTGCGCGCCAGGGCCGCGTCGAATACGGCGCCGCCCACGTTTTCAAAGATGGCGTCGATGCCGTCCGGCGTGGCCGCGGCCAGGTCGGCTTCCAGGTTGCCTGCCTTGTAATCGATGCAGGCATCAAAACCCAGCTCGTCGACGACATACGCGCACTTCTCCGCCCCGCCCGCGATGCCGACGACCCGGCAACCCTTGAGTTTCGCCAGCTGGCCCACGACGCTGCCCACGGCGCCGCTGGCGGCCGACACGACCACCGTTTCGCCCGATTTCGGCGCCATGATCTGGTTCAAGCCATACCACGCCGTCATGCCCGGCATGCCGACGGAACCCAGGTAGGCGGACGCGGGGATATGCGTCGTATCGACCTTGCGCAACATGGTGCCGTCCGATACGGCCACTTCCGTCCAGCCCAGGGTCCCGACCACCGTGTCGCCGACGGCGAACTTCGGATGCTTCGATTCGAGTACCACGCCCACCGTGCCGCCGATCATGGTTTCATCGAGCGCCTGCGGCGCCGCATAGCTTTTATTCGTGCTCATGCGCCCGCGCATGTAAGGGTCCAAGGACAGATACTGGTTACGCACCAGCAATTCACCATCCTTAATGGCGGGAATGTCTTTGGTTTCCAGACGGAAGTTATCCGGCTGCACTTCGCCCGTGGGACGCGAGGCGAGGACGATGCGTTGGTAGGTGGTCATGAAGGCTCCTTATTGGATGAACAAGCTGAACCCTAAAGCGAAGGGCTGGGGTAATTCAATCATTAAATCTCATAGTCCATACACTGCCGCGCTTCGCGCACAGCGCCAAAAAACGGCTTGATTTTCACGTGCTCGGGATGGTTCTGGTAGGCGTCGAGCGCCTCGCGGCTGGCGAATTCGCTGTACAGGACGATGTCGTAGGTCGCTTCCAGGCCCGGCTGGGCCACGGCTGCCTCGAATTTCAGGATGCCGGGGACCAAATCCGAACATGAATCGAGCAGGGCTTTCAGTTTCAGGGCATTCGTGGCGCGGTCGGCGCCTTCAGCATGGTCTTTGAGTTTCCAGAAAACGATGTGCTTGAGCATGGTGGCAGGCTGCTTGTTTATTAATGAACCATTACTGTACCCGCTATCGGCGCGCCTTGCAGAAAGTACACAGCAAAAGAAAACGGGCGGCACTCAGGCCGCCCGCAGACTGGCTGTCAAGCAAGCATCACAGCACTTCGAACAGCCCCGCCGCGCCCTGCCCGCCGCCGATGCACATGGTCACCACCACGTATTTGACGCCGCGGCGCTTGCCTTCGATCAGGGCGTGGCCCGTCAGGCGGGCGCCCGACACGCCGTACGGGTGGCCGACGGCAATCGCGCCGCCATTGACGTTCAGGCGGTCCATGGGGATGCCCAGGGTGTCGGCGCAGTACAGCACTTGCACGGCAAACGCTTCATTGAGTTCCCACAAGCCGATGTCGGCGACAGTCAAGCCCGCTTTTTTCAGCAGTTTCGGGATGGCGAACACGGGGCCGATGCCCATTTCATCGGGTTCGCAGCCGGCCACGGCAAAGCCGCGGAAGATGCCCAGCGGCTGCAAGCCTTTCGCTTCGGCCACTTTCGCGTTCATCACGATGGCCATGGACGCGCCGTCGGAAAACTGGCTGGCATTGCCGGCGCTGATGACGCCGCCGGGCATGGCCGGGCGGATCTTCGCCACGCCGTCGTAGGTCGTATCCGCGCGGATGCCTTCATCAGCAGAGATCGTCACTTCGCGCGAGACCAGCATCCCGCTGGCCTTGTCGGCCACGCCCATGATGGTGGTCATCGGCACGATTTCCGCGTCGAACAGGCCGGCGGCCTGGGCCGCGGCGGCGCGCTGCTGGCTTTGCGCGCCATACACATCCTGCCGCTCGCGCGAGATCTGGTAGCGCTTGGCCACGGTTTCGGCCGTCTGCAGCATGGGCCAGTACACTTCCGGCTTGTGCTGCTGCAGCCAGACTTCCCTGTACATATGCGTGTTCATTTCATTTTGCACGCAGGAAATCGATTCCACGCCGCCCGCCGCATAGATATCGCCTTCGCCCGCGATGATGCGCTGCGCCGCCAGGGCGATGGCCTGCAAGCCCGAGGAACAAAAGCGGTTGACGGTCATGCCGGCCGTGGTGACGGGGCAGCCGCCGCGCAAGGCCACCTGGCGCGCGATATTGCCGCCCGTGGCGCCTTCGGGGAAGGCGCAGCCGACCAGCACGTCTTCCACTTCCTCCGCCTCGATGCGCGCGCGCTCGACGGCGGCCGCCAGCACATGGCCGCCCAGGGTGGCGCCATGCGTCATGTTGAACGCGCCCTTCCAGGACTTGGCCAGGCCCGTGCGGGCGGTCGATACGATGACGGCTTCATTCATGCTGTGTCTCCTTGTGGGAATGTTATGTGGTCAATGATGTTAGCTCGGAAGCAGAATAGCACATTTAAGTACGGTCGTTCGCAAAGTTCCGGCGGCCAGCTATTTGTAAGCTTGGCGTAAGTTTCAAGCAAGCATGACGTAAGGTTCGGAGAACACACTCGCCCCAAGCTGTTGCAAGAATGGTCAAAAAGACCTCGGCACCAGTTCACTATAAAACATAGGGAGACAAACCATGGCATCATCATCCGGCCCGGCCGACGTACGGAAAATTTCCACCAAGGGAACGCCGATCACGCCCGAGGAACGCAAGGTCATCTTTGCGTCATCCTTGGGCACGATCTTTGAATGGTACGATTTTTATCTGTACGGCTCGCTCGCATCGATCATCGCCAAGCAATTCTTCATCGGCGACCCCACCACCACCTTCATTTTCGCGCTGCTGGCCTTTGCCGCCGGCTTCATCGTGCGTCCGTTCGGCGCGCTGGTCTTCGGCCGCCTGGGCGACATGATCGGCCGCAAGTACACCTTCCTGATCACCATTTTGATCATGGGCGGCTCCACCTTCATCGTCGGCTTGCTGCCGGGCCATGCGTCCATCGGCATCGCCGCACCGATCATTCTCGTCATCCTGCGCATCCTGCAAGGCCTGGCGCTGGGCGGCGAATACGGCGGCGCAGCCACCTACGTGGCCGAGCACGCCCCTGAAGGCAAGCGCGGCGCGTTCACGGCGTGGATACAGACGACGGCCACGCTGGGCTTCTTCCTGTCGCTGATGGTCATCCTGGGCACCCGCCTGGCGACGGGCGAGAAGGATTTCGAGGCATGGGGCTGGCGCATTCCCTTCCTGGTCTCCGTCATCCTGCTGGGCATTTCCGTGTGGATCCGCCTGGCCATGAATGAATCACCGGCATTTGCCAAGATGAAAGCCGAGGGCAAGACCTCGAAAGCGCCGCTGACGGAAGCGTTCGGCAAGTGGAAAAACCTGAAGATCGTCATCCTGGCCCTGATCGGCCTGACCGCCGGCCAGGCCGTCGTCTGGTACACGGGCCAGTTCTACGCCCTGTTCTTCATGATCCAGACCCTGAAAGTGGACCTGGCCACGGCCAACGTGCTCGTCGCCGTCGCCCTGCTGCTGGCCACGCCGTTCTTCCTGTTCTTCGGCAGCCTGTCGGACCGCATCGGCCGCAAGTACATCATTCTCGGCGGCTGCCTGATCGCCGCCCTGACCTACTTCCCCATCTTCAGCGGCCTGACCCACTTCGCCAATCCGCAGCTGGAAGCAGCACTGAAGAACTCGCCAGTGGTGGTGGTGGCCGATCCCGCATCCTGCCACTTCCAGTTCAACATGACGGGTACCAAGAAGTTCCCATCGTCGTGCGACATCGCCACGGGCTTCCTGTCGAACAGCTCGGTGAACTACACGAAGGAAGACGCACCGGCCGGCTCAATCGCCAAGGTGCGCATCGGTACGAAGGAATTTACGTCGTTTAACGCCGTCATGACGCCGGACGGCCTGAACTTCGACGCCGACAGCAAGGCCCATGAAGCAGCACTGAAGAAAGAAATCGGCGCCGGCATCAAGGAAGCGGGCTACCCTGCGAAAGCCGATCCGGACCAGATCAACAAGCCGATGGTCGTCCTGCTGCTGTTCATCCTGGTGCTGTACGTCACCATGGTGTACGGCCCGATCGCCGCCATGCTGGTGGAAATGTTCCCGACGCGTATCCGTTACACCTCGATGTCCCTGCCCTACCATATCGGTAACGGCTGGTTTGGCGGCCTGTTGCCGACCACGGCCTTCGCGCTGGTGGCCTTCAAGGGCGATATCTATTACGGCCTGTGGTATCCGATCGTCGTCGCCTTGGCGACAGTCGTGATCGGCACCCTGTTCGTCAAGGAAACCAAGGACAACAATATCTACGCCGACGATTGATCCGTTGCAAGCCCTGGCCGCAAGGCCGGGGCCCGCAAAGCAAAACGCCGCTGACTGGTCAGCGGCGTTTTTTTATGTGGCGTATATGGCGGCAGGCTTATTTGTCGCTCTTGCCCTTTTTTAGCTGGTCGCGCTGCTGCACGTATTCCTGGTAGCTGGTCTGGTTGCGCTTGCGGCAGGCATTGCGGTCGTCGAAATTGTTCAGGCTATTGCAGTACTCGCCGATCTTGTCCCGGTTCGCGTCATACAGTACTTCGCAGCCGGTCATCGCCAGCAAGAAGGGAACGATCAGATATTTCATTGCTACTCTCATGGATAGGAACGGATTGCGCGAAAAAACACCAGATTGCCCGCTGGATAAGCGTGCAGCTTTATCTTAACGCGATCCCGGCGGAAAGTACAAGCGCTCGGTATTACTTATTAGAAAGGATTACCTGCGCGCGCGCCACTACATGCTATGGTGGAAGTTTCTCCTACCGGACTCGTCCCCAGGCATGCCGACCATTCCTCCCGCCCCCTGCGGCCCGCTGCAGCACCATTTCGACGCCTTGCTGCAAGACGTCTGCGCCAGCCTGGCTGCGCACGCAGGCAACTTGCTGGACGGCATATACCTGTACGGCAGCATCGCCCGCGGCGATGCCACGCCGGGCGTGTCCGACCTCGACCTGACCCTGGTGCTGCGCCAGCCGCCCACGCCGCCGCAACTGGAAACGCTGGAAGCGCTGCGCCTGGCCCTGCAGGCACGCCACCGGGAAGTACTGAAAATCGATTTCGATATCGGCCACCGGGCCCAAGTGCTGGCGCCGGAGCACCTGTACAGCTGGGGCTACTGGCTCAAGCACCAGTGCCGCTGCCTGTGGGGCGAGGACCTGGCGCCGCACTTTGCGCCATTCTCTCCCTCGCGCGCCATCGCCCTGGCCGTGAATGGCGACTTTGCCCGCGTGCTGGACGATTATGCGCGGCGCCTCGATGACGAGCGCGAACCTGCCGCCATCGCCCGCCTGCAGCGCGAAGCGTCGCGCAAGCTGATCCGTTCCTGCAACCTGCTGCGCCAGGATGGCGATCCCGGCTGGCCCGCCAGCCTGGACGAGCATGCCGCGCTGTTGCTGCGGCACACTCCCGCCATGCAGGCGCAAATAGATTATTTCCTGGCCCAAGCCAGGCCCGGTGCCGCGCCGGCCAGCGGTTTTGCGCCGGCCTTGCGCCAGTTCACGCGGTGGCTGGCGCGGCAACAGGCGGGCTAGACGCTTGCCTCCCCGTTCAGCAGCGGATTGGCCGCCGCAAACGCCGCCAGGTGCTCGAGCAGCACGCGCACGCGGGCCGGCAGGTAGCGCCGCTGCGTCCACACGGCATACACGTGGCGCGGCTGCGGCATCCAGTCGGGCAGCACGCGCACGAGCGAACCGCGCGCCACCTCGTCGCGGCATTGCAAAAGCGGGCACAGCAGGATGCCGATGCCCGCGTCGGCCATTTCCACGGCCAGGCGCATTTCATTGACGCGCAGGCGCGCCTGCGGTTCGATCAGCATTTCGGCGCCGTCGCCGGGCCGCCGCAAGCGCCAGCTGCGCAGCGGTTCGGCCACGATCAGCTCGTGCCGTTCGAGGTCCTGCAAGTCGCGCGGCACGCCGGCGCGCGCCAGGTAGCCGGGCGCGGCCACCATCACCAGCGCGGCGCTGCCCAGGCGGCGCTGCATCAGCGAGGAGTCGTCGAGCGCGCCCACGCGGATGGCCAGGTCGGCCCCGCTGCCCACCAGGTCTTGCAGCAGGTTCGACAGTTCCAGTTCCAGGCGGATGTCCGGATACTGCTGCATGAAGCTGACCCAGGCCGGCGTCAGCAAGCCGCTGGCGAAGTTCACGGGCGCCAGCACGCGGATGCTGCCCGAGACGGCCGACAGGCTGGCGTCGAGCTGCTGCGTCGCCTGCCGCAGGGCGTGCACGAGGGGCCTGCACTGCTCGTAGTATTGCCAGCCTTCCGCCGTCGGCTGCAGGCGGCGCGCGCTGCGGTTGAGCAAGCGGTAGCCGAGCTGGCTTTCCAGCTTTTGCAGCCGGCGCGTGACGGTAGCGGCGGGCAAGTCTTCCTTGACGGCCGCCGCGTGCAGGCTGCCCGCCTCGACGATGGCGACAAACAGGGCTAGGTCATCAAGCATGATTCGTCGAGCATGATTGCATTTTCGGAATTTGAAATTAAAAATATGGCTCTAGTATAGATTGCTGCAAGTCGTTACGCTGCATATCTTCACCATTTTGAAAGTGTCCCATGTCCGATGCCCTGCGCCTGCGCTGCGTATTTGCCTTCCTGATGTCGCTGGTCATGACCCTGCTGATGAGCGCCTGGGTCACCTGGCTCAATATCGGCCTGCAGGCGGACTTCCTGCCCCGCTGGCGCCATGCCTTCTTTGCCGCCTGGCCCGTGGCCTTCTGCGCCGTGATGCTGTTCGCGCCCCGCGTGCAACTGATGAGCCGCAGTATCGTGGCGCGGCTGGCCCGCCGCCCTTAACCGGCAGTCGGCCGCCGGCGGTGTCACTCGGTCACTGCCGCCCACGGCCGCCCTGATCCGGGCTATGCTATGGCCGTCCTTGTTTTTACAGTGGAGTGCCCATGCTCGATCACGTCTCCCTTACCGTCAGCGACCTGGAACGCGCCGAGCGCTTCTACGACGCCATCTTCGCCGCGCTGGACGTGCCCAAGGTGGGCAGCGACCATGCCAACGCCTGGATAGGCTATGGCGAGCGCAGCGATGCCGAGCACCCCGAACGCAGCTATTTTTCCGTGCGCCTGGGCCCCCAGCCCGACGACGCGCCGCGCCGCCATTGCTGCTTCAAGGCTCCCTCGCGCGCGGCCGTGCAAGCGTTTTGGCAGGCCGGACTGGCACACGGCGGCATCGACCTGGGCGCGCCCGGACTGCGCCACTATCACGCCAGCTATTACGCGGCCTTCCTGTTCGATCCGGACGGCAACCGCATCGAAGCCGTCTGCCATCGGGCCGACGCCGCCTGACAGGCGGGGAAATCCGCTTCTGTTCGGCATTTCCACTTCCATATGGTTTTGCCTATAATGGCTGGCACGCCATGCCGGTCCCCGGTCCCCGCATCAAGAAGGAGATTCATGCATCATCTATTCGTCGGCCGCCCCGCGCGCACCCTGCTCCTCTCCAGCGCCGGCTTGCTGCTGGCAGGCTGTTTTTCCGGCTGCTCCCTGCTGCCATCCTCGCCGGCCACGCCAGGCGTGCCCGCCACGGCGGCCCTGCCCGACGCCAGCATCGCGTATACCCTGAGCGGCCAGGCCGGCTTGCCCGTCGTGTTCCAGTCGGCCATGGGCGACGGCAAGGATGTGTGGGCCAAGGTGGTGCCGGAAGTGGCAAAACAGCACCGCGTGCTCGTGTACGACCGTCCCGGCTACGGCGACAGCCAGAAGACCACGACGCCGCGCGACCCCTGCACCATCGCCGCCCAGCAGCGCGCCCTGCTGGCGCAGGCGGGCCTGAAGCCGCCGTATGTGCTGGTGGGCCACGGGCTGGGAGGACTGTACCAGTATGTGTATGCCAGGCTGTACCCGCAGGACGTGGCCGGCATCGTCCTGCTCGATCCCACGCACCCGCAACAGTGGAACCGCCTGCAGACGGACGCGTCCACCTACGCCATGCTCGTGAAGACGCGGCGCAAACTGATGTTCAACAGTACGGAATCGGCCGAATTCGATGCACAGACGCAATGCCTGCAACACGTCGACATGAGCAGCCCGCTGCGCGTGCCCGCCATGCTGCTGGTGCGCGACAAGTTCGGCATCGAGGAAATGGGCTCGTTTGAAAACGTGGTGCGGGCCCAGGAAAAGGATTGGCAGCGCCTGTCCGGCGCGCCGGCCATCGAGCGCATCACGGGCGCCGGCTACTACATCCAGAAGGACAACCCCGTCATCGTCAACGAGGCGGTCAAGATGGTGGCGAAGAAGAAGTAAACATGCTTGCTGGCGTCCGTGGTGGCGTCGGATTACGCGCTTGCGCGCTAATCCGACCTACCCGGCCATTGAAGCCCTTGTCAAAGCGTAGGTCGGATTAGCGAGGCGAAGCCGCGCGTAATCCGACGCCATTGTTGGCGCTTTTGGTGACGTCGGATTACGCGCTTGCGCGCTAATCCGACCTACTCAGCTATTGAAACCCTTGCCTTCGCCCGCCAGCTGCACCAGCAGCGGCGCCGGCGTCCACGCTTCGCCGTGGCGGCCTTTCGCGTAGCCATTGATGGTATCGAGCACGTTCGGCAAGCCCACCGTGTCCGCGTAGAACATCGGGCCGCCGCGGAACAGCGGGAAGCCGTAGCCCGTCAAATACACCATGTCGATGTCCGAGGCGCGCAGGGCGATGCCCTCTTCCAGGATGCGCGCGCCTTCGTTGACCAGCGCATACACGAGGCGTTCGACGATTTCCTGGTCGCCGATCTTGCGCCGCGCCACGCCGATGTCGGCGGAATGCTGGAAGATCATCGCATTGACCTGTTCCGACGGATACGCCTTGCGGTCGCCCGCCTTGTAGTCATACCAGCCGGCGCCCGTCTTCTGGCCGTAGCGCCCCAGTTCGCACAGCAGGTCGGCCGTCTTCGAATACGTGACGTCCGGCTTTTCCACGTAGCGGCGCTTGCGGATGGCCCAGCCGATGTCGTTGCCGGCCAGGTCGCCCATGCGGAACGGGCCCATGGCAAAGCCGAATTTCTCGACGGCCTTGTCGACCTGTTCCGGCAAACAACCTTCTTCCAGCAGGAAACCGGCCTGGCGGCTGTACTGCTCGATCATGCGGTTGCCGATGAAGCCGTCGCACACGCCCGAGACGACGCCCGTCTTCTTCAGCTTTTTCGACAGCGCCAGCGCCGTGGCCAGCACGTCCTTGCCCGTTGCCTTGCCGCGCACGATTTCCAGCAGTTTCATGACGTTGGCCGGGCTGAAGAAATGCGTGCCGATCACGTCTTGCGGACGCTGGGTGAACGCGGCGATCTTGTCCAGGTCCAGCGTGGACGTGTTCGAGGCGAGGATGGCACCCGGCTTCATGACGGCGTCGAGCTGCTTGAAGACGGTTTCCTTCACGCCCAGCTCTTCGAACACGGCTTCGATGACGATGTCGGCCTGCGCGATGTCGGCATAGGCCAAGGTGCCGGAAACGAGCGCGATGCGCTGCTCGGCCTTCTCTTGCGTCAGCTTGCCCTTCTTGACCGTGTTCTCGTAATTCTTGCGGATGGTGGCCAGGCCCTTGTCCAGCGCTTCCTGCTTCGTTTCCAGCAGCATCACGGGAATGCCCGCGTTGGCGAAGTTCATGGCGATGCCCCCGCCCATGGTGCCGGCGCCCACGATGGCCGCGCTGGCGATCGTGCGCACGGGCGTATCGGACGGCACGTCGGGCACCTTGTTGGCGACGCGCTCGGCAAAGAAGGCGTGGCGCAAGGCTTTCGATTCGGGCGACTGCACCAGCTGCATGAACAGTTCGCGTTCGTATTTCAAGCCATCGTCGAATTTCATCGTCACGGCAGCCGCCACGGCGTCGACGCATTTGAGCGGCGCGGGGAACGGGCCGGACATGGCCTTGACCGTATTGCGCGAAAACTGCAGGAACGCTTCGTGGTTCGGGTAATCGACCTTGCGCTCGCGTACTTTCGGCAGCGGACGCACGTCGGCTACCTTGGTGGCGAAGGCCACGGCGGCTTGCAACAGGTCGGCGCCGGGCGCGATGACTTCGTCGAACAGGGCCGTGCCCGCCAGTTTCTCGGACGCCACGGGCGTACCGGAGACGATCATGTTGAGGGCCATTTCCAGGCCCAGCACGCGAGGCAGGCGCTGCGTGCCGCCCGCGCCCGGCAAGATGCCGAGTTTGACTTCCGGCAAGGCCATCTGCGCGCCGGGCGCGGCCACGCGGTAGTTGCAGCCCAGCGCCAGCTCCAGGCCGCCGCCCATGCAGACGCTGTGGATCGCCGCCACGACGGGCTTGGTCGACTGTTCGACGACGTTGATCAGGGTGTGCAGGGTCGGTTCCGTGAGCGCCTTGGGCGAATTGAATTCCTTGATATCGGCGCCGCCGGAGAATGCCTTGCCGGCGCCCGTGATGACGATGGCTTTGACGGACTCGTCCTCCAGCGCCTGGCGGATGCCGGCCACGGCGGCCGTGCGCGTCGCCAGGCCCAGGCCATTGACGGGCGGATTGGCGAGGGTAATGACGGCAACGGCGCCGTTCACTTGATATTCAGCACTCATGTCTCTTCCTTATTGGTTTTGCTCAACGTATGAGGTGGTTGCAAGGGATGAAGCTTTACTATACCGCACAAAAGAACGCTCGTATTATTTTTGTCGCGTGCGCGCAGCCGCCAGCATGCTACGCCATGGTACAACATCGTTTGCGGAAAGATTCTGCTGCAAGCGGCAGGCTCCAGTAGAAGCTATCACTTGGATATTCATTTAAATAATAAAACAGCAATAATAATAACGGCGTTTTACTATGTGAAACAAGGCGTTTGTTATATGCCGGCATGGGTCGATTGCGACAATTTTTACATTATTTATTCCCGCCCCTTGTTTTTCCAAAGATGCTGGGGAATAATAAAATTATTGATTCAAATCAATACTCTACAATTTATCTAAGATAAGGCAAACCGCAGGGTAAACACTGGCGGCAGTTGATCGCGCACATTCTCACCGATTATCACCAGAGGCCGGCCGCTGCAATAACATCCCTGTCTTATATAAATAGCAGAAAAAAGAATAACAGCAGTCTATCGTTCCCATTCCTCTTCTCACCCCGAAGGAAATATTATGGACGCAGCCAGCCATGTCAGCCATTCCCAGGATCTGGACTTACAAGCGATAAATACTGCATTGAACCGTGTCCAGGCCGTCATCGAATTCGAACTCGACGGCACCATCCTGCATGCGAATGACAATTTCCTGCGCGTCCTCGGCTATACGCTGGCCGAAGTGCAAGGCAAGCACCATGCCATCTTCTGCGACCCCGAGTATGTGAAAACGGCCGAATACCACGATTTCTGGGCCAAGCTGGGACGTGGCGAGTTCGACCATGGCGAATACAAGCGCCGCGCCAGGGATGGGCGCGAAGTGTGGATCAACGCGTCGTACAATCCCATCCTTGACGCGGACGGCAAGCCGTATAAAGTCATCAAGTTTGCCACCGACATCACGGCCAGCAAGCGCCGCAACGCCGATTACGAAGGCAAGATCGACGCCATCAGCAAGGCGCAAGCCGTGATCGAGTTCCGGCTCGACGGCACCATCCTCGACGCCAACGACAATTTCCTCAAGTCCGTCGGCTACACGCTCGACGAGATCAAGGGCAAGCACCACCGCATGTTTTGCCTGCCCGAGTACGCCCAGAGCGAGGAATACGCGCAGTTCTGGCAGAAGCTGGGACAAGGCCAGTTCGATTCGGGCGAATACAAGCGCGTCACCAAGGACGGCCGCGAAATCTGGCTCAATGCCTCGTACAACCCCATTTTCGACGCGGAAGGCCGGCCCTTCAAGGTCGTCAAGTTCGCCAGCGACGTGACCGCCCTGAAAAAGCGCAATGCCGAATACGAAGGCAAGGTCAGCGCCATCGGCAAGGCACAGGCCGTGATCGAATTCGACATGCAGGGCAAGGTGCTGGACGCGAACGACAATTTCCTCGCCGTCATGAACTACGACTTGAGCGATATCCAGGGCGAGCACCACCGCATGTTCTGCGAACCCGAGTATGCCGGCAGCGCCGAGTACAAGAAATTCTGGCAAAAGCTCAACCGGGGCGAATTCGACGCGGGCCGCTACAAGCGCCTGGGCAACCATGGCAAGGTGGTATGGATACAGGCCACCTACAATCCCATCCTCGACCTGAACGGCAAGCCGTATAAAGTGGTCAAGTTCGCCATCGACATCACGGACCAGGTGAACCTGGAAAACAGCATCCAGGCCAAGGCCGCCAGCGACAGCCGCAAGGTCGATGCCCTGCTCGGCTCGGTGGCGCGCGCGGCACAAGGCGACCTGACCTGCAATATCGTGCCCGAAGGCGACGAGCCGATCGACCTGCTGGCCGGCGGCATCAGCAAGATGATCGGCGACTTGCGCGGCGTGATCGGCAACGTGGTGTCGGCCGCGAACGGCTTTGCCGACGCCTCGCACACGATCGCCGAGCGGGCCACGGGCGTGGCCGTGGGCACGCAGGCGCTGGGCGCCACGGTGGAAGAAATGAACGCCTCCATCGACGGCCTGACGTTTTCCATCAATTCCATCGCGGAAAACACCTCGAATGCCGATTCGCTGGCGAAAGCCACGCAGCAGGAAGCGGAAGCGGGCGCGCGCGCCGTCGCCAAGTCGATCGAGGCGATGGACCTGATCAACCGTTCGTCGGAAGACATCGGCGAAATCGTCAAGGTCATCAGCGAGATCGCCAACCAGACGAACATGCTGGCCTTCAATGCGGCCATCGAGGCGGCGCGCGCAGGCGAGCACGGCCTGGGCTTTTCCGTCGTCGCCGACGAAGTGCGCAAGCTGGCCGAGCGCTCCTCGCAAGCGACCAAGGAAATCTCCAAGCTGATCAACGAATCCGTCAAGCGGGTGTCCACCGGCAGCGAAATCTCGCGCCAGGCCAGCGATGCCTTCGACAAGATCGTCTCGGGCGTGGCCAAGACCACCCTGGCCATCTCGGACATCTCGAAGGCGGCCAACGAGCAGCTGCTGACGGCGCGCGAAGTGTCGACGGCGATCCAGTACATCGCCGAGGAAACGGAAAAGTCGGCCGCCAACTGCGACAGCATCGCCCGTTCGACGGATGGACTGAACGAGCGCGCGGGCAGCCTGAACCAGACTGTCTCCGGCTTCGTGGTGTAGGCCATGAGCCACGCGGCCACCTTGACGCCCGAGGTGCTGACGAACCTGATCGCGCTGGTGCGCCAGCATACGGGCATCGCCATGACCGCGCGCAAGAGCGTCTTGCTGGAACGGCGTTTGCAGCCACGGCTGCATGCGCTGTCCCTGCCCAACTACCAGGCGTACCTGGACCGGGTGGCCAGCGACCGCGACGAGGTGGCCCATTTCATCGACCTGGTGACCACCAACGATACCCTGTTCTTCCGCACGCCGCAGGTCTGGGATTACTTCCGCGACCGCTACCTGCCCGCCTGGTCGCGCGCCCATCCCGACGGCTGCCTGAACATCTGGTCGGCGGCGGCGGCCAGCGGCGAGGAGCTGTATTCGATCGCCATGCTGTGCGAGCAATTCAGGCTGCAAACGCCCGCTTTCCGCTACCAGATCCTGGCCAGCGACATTTCGCAGCAGATCCTCGGCGCGGCGCGGGCCGGCCAGTACAGCGGGCGCTCCGTCGAACGCATCCGCTTGTCGCACCCGGATTTGCTGCGCAAATATTTCACGCCCGCGCCGTACGGCGTCAAGGTCAACGAGGAATTGCGGCAACACATCAGCTTTGCCCAGCATAACTTGCTCGAAGCGTTGCGCCCGGCGCGGCAATTCGACCTGGTATTCCTGCGCAACGTGCTCATTTATTTCGACGCCGGGCACCAGGAAACCGTGCTGCGCCAGGCGCGCCTGAGCCTCAAGGATGAGGGCCGGCTGATCCTGGGCGAGTCGGAAAGCATCGCGCGCCTCGGTACCGGCTATCAATTCGAATTTCCCATGATTTACAAGGCGGGTAGCGCATGAGCATCATCATCGAGCATGGCCTGCCGCCGCACCATGTTGGCATGGGGCAACTTAGCGTGGGCACGCCGGGGCAACAGCTGCAAGCGCTGCTGGGCTCCTGCATCGGCATCGGTTTCATCTGGAAGAACGGTCCCTGCTGCGGCCTGGCCCATTGTCTTCTGCCGGAAGCGCCCGGAGCCGAGCATGCTCTTGGCGCGCGCTATGTGAGCCAGGCCGTGCCTTCGCTGCTGCGCCTGATGGGCGTGCGCCAGGCCGATTACGCCGATATCGACGTGGTGCTGGCGGGCGGCGCCCACATGTTTGGCCCGCGCAACGGGCGCTTGCAGGTGGGCCGGCAAAACGCGGAAGCGGCGCATAAATACCTGGCCCAGTGCGGCTTGCACGTCAGTTTTTGCGCGCTGGGCGGGCGCCACGGGCGCCAGTTGCTGATCGATTGCGCCCGGCACAGCTACGCCGTCACCGATGTGGTGGCGCCACCCGAATTGATTCCACGCAAGGAAGGCGCATATGGATATGCATGAAGAGCGCGACACGGCCACCGAACTGTTCGGTTCCTTCCACCTGGGCGACGATGAATTCGCCCTGCCCGCCAGCTGCATCCGCGAAGTGGTGAACTACCCCGCGAAAGTCACGGCCCTGCCCCTGTCGCCCGCGTACCTGGAAGGCATGTTCACCTTGCGCGGCAGCGTCATTCCGGTGGTCAACCTGGGCCGCCTGTTCCGCGCCGATGCGCCGCGCGCCGTCGCCACCGACAAGATCGCCATCCTCGATTTCCAGCAAGTGCTGATCGGCATCGTCTTCCAGGACACGGGCGAAATCCTGCGCGTGCCCGCCAGCGCGCGCAGCGCCCTGCAATATGCGGCCGGCGACAGCCACGCCGTCATCGCCGGCACGATTTTGCTCGACGGCGGCGCGCGCCTGCTGCAGATCCTCGACCCGCACGCCCTGCTGCGCATCGAAAACGTGCCCCATGTGCTGGCCCTGCAGGCGACGGGCGCCAGGCTGAGCACGGCCCGCTACCATGCGCAAAGCGAACGCCGCCAGTGCGTCAGCTTCCATGCGGCCGGCGCCACGTTCGCCTTCGAAATGCTGGCCATCCAGGAAATCATCAAGGTGCCGGAGCTGCACAGCTCCCTGCTGAATAGCGCGCTGTGCCTGGGACGCATGCATTTTCGCGGCAGCCAGGTGGCCGTCGTCGACTTCGGCGCCCTGCTGCAGGCGGCCGGTTCCGGCACGGCGGCCAAGGCGGCCACCTTGGACCAGCGCATCATCGTCGTGCGCCTGGGCGACACGAGCGTGGGCTTCCTCGTCGACTCCGTCGACAGCATCGTGCATTTCTTTGGCGACGAAGTGCTGCCGATTCCCCTGCTGAGCAAGGCGCGCGCCGCCATGTTTGCCGGCTGCATCACGAAAGAGGGCCTGGGCGACATCATTTTCCTCGATCACAAGGGCATCCTGTCGCAGGCCGAGATCGTCGAGATGCGCGATGGCCACGCGCGCCTGTATCCGGCCGACACGGAGACGGCCAGCGCCGCCACGCACAAGGCGCGGCGCCGCGTCTACATCACGTTTACGGTGGAAACCCGCTTCGCCGTGGAAATCGGGCAAGTGCGCGAAATCATCGATTTCAGCGGCGCCATCACCACGCCGCCGGGCATGCCGGCCTGCATGCGCGGCATGCTCAACTTGCGCCAGCAAATGATCAGCATCATCGACTTGCGCCAGCTGTACGCGATGCCGGCCCTGCCGGACGCCAGCAGCGGCAAGATCCTGATCGTGGAACGGGGCGCCGAACGCTACGGCTTCCTCGTCGACCACGTCGACAACATCATGACCATCTCGGACAGCCAGCGCTTTGCGGCGCCGCAAATCATCCGCACGGGAGAACATGACGACTTGCGCAGCGAAATGGATGAAATGATCGACATCGGCACGGATGCGCAGCGCCAGACCCTGTCCGTCTTCCAGTGCGATCATCTGCTGGAAAAACTGGAGACGGCGCTGCCGCAAGCGGCCTAGCTTGCCTTACATCCCGGGCAGCCGGTGCCCCTTGAACTGCTCGCGCAGCTTGTTCTTCTGGATCTTGCCCGTGGCGCCCATGGGCAAGGCGTCGATGAACAGCACGTCGTCGGGCGTCCACCACTTGGCGATCTTGCCTTCAAAGAACTGCAGCAAGGCGTCGCGCGTGACCGTCATGCCGGGACGCAGCACCACGACGAGCACGGGACGCTCGTCCCATTTCGGGTGGAACACGCCGATGCAGGCCGCCTGCAGCACGGCCGGGTGCGCCATGGCCAGGTTTTCCAGGTCGATGGTGCCGATCCACTCGCCGCCCGACTTGATCACGTCCTTGCTGCGGTCCGTGATCTGCATGTAGCCGTCCGCGTCGATGGTGGCCACGTCGCCCGTGGGGAACCAGCCATCCTGCAACACCTCGCCGCCCTCGTTCTTGTAATACGAGGAAATGATCCATGGCCCCTTCACCAGCAGATGGCCATACGCCACGCCATCCCACGGCAATTCCTTGCCGTCGTCGTCGACGATCTTCATGTCCACGCCGTAGATCGCATGGCCCTGCTTTTGCAGGATCTTGCGCTGCTCGTCCTTCGGCAAGTCCAGGTGCTTGGTTTGCAAGCCGCCCGCCGTGCCCAGCGGCGACATTTCCGTCATGCCCCAGGCGTGGATGACCTCGATGTCGAACTTGTCGATCAGAGTATCCATCATGGCCGGCGGGCATGCCGCGCCGCCAATCACCGTGCGGCGGAAGGTGGAAAATGTCAAGTTATTCTGCAAGGCGTGGTTCAGCAGGCCCAGCCAGACGGTGGGCACGCCGGCCGAGAACGTCACTTTTTCCGCCTCGAACAATTCATACAGCGACTTGCCGTCCAGCGCCGCGCCGGGAAATACCATCCGCGCGCCGGACAGGGGCACGGAATACGGCAAGCCCCAGGCATTCACGTGGAACATGGGCACGACGGGCAGCACCGTGTCGGAGGCGCGCACGTTCAGGGCGCTGGGCATGGCCGAGGCATACGCGTGCAGCACGGTCGAGCGGTGCGAATACAGGGCGCCCTTGGGATTGCCCGTCGTGCCCGACGTATAGCACAGGGTGGCGGCCGAGTTCTCGTCGAACAAGGGCCACGCGTAATCGTCCGAATGCGTGGCGATCAAGTCTTCATAGCACAGCAGGTCGGGGATCGTGCTGCTGGCGGGCATCCGCTCGCGGTCGCACATCAGCACGAAGTGGCGGACAAAGGTGCAGTCGGCGGCGATTTTCTCCACCACGGGCAAAAAGGTCAAATCGAACAATAAAACCTGGTCTTCCGCGTGGTTCGAGATGTAGGCGATCTGGTCGGGAAACAGGCGCGGGTTAATCGTGTGCAAGACGGCGCCCGAGCCGGACACGGCATAGTAGGCTTCCAGGTGGCGATAGCCATTCCAGGCCAGGGTGGCGACCCGGTCGCCCATGCCGACGCCGAGGCCATGCAGGGCATTGGCCAGCCGGCGCGCGCGCTGGTGGCAATCGCGGTAGGTGTAGCGATGCATATCGCCTTCCACCCGCCGCGAAATGATTTCGCTGCCGCCATAATGACGCGCTGCAAACTCGATAATGCTGGAAATCAGCAGGGGCTGATTCATCATCTGGCCCATCACTGGACTCAAGGGAAATGCCGACATCGTGTCTCCTGGGGTGGATACTCGGTTATTGTTGGAATTTAAAGATTTTTTCTAGTTTCGTACGGTCGTGCGGAAATCGTCAACGCATTTCGATATTGCATTGCAGCATGGAATTTTTGATTCCGTTTCCAGCCGCATGGGCAAGCGCCGCACGCCCTGGCGCGGTGCGGTAAAATCGTGTTCCAGGCTGGCGCTTCCTGCCGCCACATCTTATTGAATGGAACTGCCATCACCGCTCATACCTTACCACTGGATAACGCCTTTGCGGCCCTGCCGCCCGCGTTCTATACGCGCTTGATGCCCACGCCCCTGCCTTCGCCCTACTTTGTCGCCGCCAGCGCGCCGGCAGCAAGCCTGGTGGGGCTCGATGCGGCGCGCCTGGCCGAACCCGACTACGTGGCGCTGCTGAGCGGTAACGCCGTGGCCGAGCGCTCGCAGCCCCTGTCGGCCGTGTATTCGGGCCACCAGTTCGGCGTCTGGGCCGGCCAGTTGGGCGACGGCCGCGCCATCCTGCTGGGCGATATCGCCACGGAAAGCGGTCCCATGGAGCTGCAATTGAAAGGCGCCGGCGCCACGCCGTATTCGCGCATGGGCGACGGACGCGCCGTGCTGCGCTCGTCCATCCGCGAATTCCTGTGTTCGGAAGCCATGGCGGCGCTGGGCATTCCCACCTCGCGCGCGCTGTCCATCATGGGTTCGCAGCAAGGCATCATGCGCGAAACGGTGGAAACGGCCGCCGTCGTCACGCGCATGGCGCCCAGCTTTGTGCGCTTCGGCTCGTTCGAACACTGGTTTTACCGCAAGAAGCCGGAGGAACTGAAAATCCTCGCCGATTACGTGATCGACGGTTTTTATCCCGATTTGCGCGCCGCAGCAAATCCATATCAAGCCTTGCTGGCCGAGGTCTGCGTGCGCACGGCGCACATGATTGCGCAGTGGCAAGCCGTGGGTTTCATGCATGGCGTGATGAATACGGACAATATGTCTATCCTGGGATTGACGCTCGATTACGGCCCCTTCGGCTTCATGGAAGCGTTTGACGCGGAGCACATCTGCAACCATACGGACCAGCAGGGCCGCTATTCCTACGCCAACCAGCCGCAGGTGGGCCACTGGAACTGCTATGCGCTGGGCCAGGCGCTGCTGCCGCTGATCGGCGAAGTGGAACTGGCGCAGGCGGCGCTGGACAGCTACCAGAGCGCGTTCGCGGAGAAGATGAATAGCTTGCTGCGCGCCAAGTTGGGCTTGCAAACGAGCCAGGACGGCGATACGGCCCTGTTCGACAGCATGTTTGCGCTGATGCAAGCCAATCACGTGGATTTCACCAACTTCTTCCGCGCCTTGGCTACTCTGCAGGTGGTGGCGCCCGAACACGACACGGCGCTGCGCGACCTGTTCATCGACCGCCCCGCCTTCGATACATGGGCAGCGCAATACCGCACGCGCCTGATGCTTGAGAATAGCGTCGATGCCGAGCGGCAAGCCGCCATGAACGGCGTCAACCCGAAATACGTGCTGCGCAACTATCTGGCGCAAGTGGCCATCGAGAAAGCCCAGCAGCAGGACTACACGGAAGTGGCGACATTGCTGGAAATATTGCAAAAGCCATTTGACGAACAGCCCGAACACCAGCACTATGCGGCCCTGCCGCCCGACTGGGCCAGCCACCTTGAAGTCAGTTGCTCATCCTGAGGAGTCATTATGACCACCAATAAAGTCAAGAAAACCGACGCCGAATGGCGCGCCATGCTCGATTCGATGCAATACGAAGTCACGCGCCATGCGGCCACGGAACGGGCCTTCACGGGCAAATTCTGGGACCACCATGAACAAGGCATCTACACCTGCGTCTGTTGCAACACGCCCCTGTTCGCGTCGGACACCAAGTTCGACTCGGGCTGCGGCTGGCCCAGCTATTTCCAGGCGCTCGACCCGGCCAACGTGACGGAAATTGTCGACCGCAGCCACGGCATGGTGCGCACGGAAATCGTCTGCGCCGTCTGCGACGCCCACCTGGGCCACGTCTTCCCGGACGGCCCGCCGCCGACCGGTTTGCGCTATTGCATCAATTCGGCATCGCTGCGCTTCGATCCGCAGCCTTGATGCCACAGGAATGACCGGGAGCGCGAATGTTGCTCCTAAGTCATTCCTAAGATGTTTACACCACGCTCATAGTAAAGTCTCGCCATGAAATTTCTATTCGACCTCTTCCCCCTGATCGCCTTCTTCGCCGCATTCAAACTGGGCGGCATGTATGAAGCGGCCACGCACGATTTCGTGCAGCAATATTTGTCCGGCTTCGTGTCAGGCGGCCTGATCAAGGCTGACCAGGCGCCGTGGATACTCGCCACCCTCGTCGGCATCGTCGCCACCGCTTGCCAGGTCAGCTATCTGCTGTTGCGCGGCCGCAAGGTGGACGGCATGCTGTGGCTGTCGCTGTTCATCTTTGTCGTGTTCGGCGGCGCCAGCATCTACCTGCATGACGATTTCTTCCTGAAATGGAAGCCGACCCTGATCTACTGGCTGTCCGGCCTGGCCCTCTTGATCGCCCACGTGGGCTTCAAGAAAAACCTGATCCGCAAGACCATGGAAGCGCAAGTGCAATTGCCCGATGCCGTCTGGAACCAACTGCTGGCCGCATGGATCATTTTCTTTGGCGCCATCGGCGCGCTGAACCTGTTCGTCGCCTTCGTGCTGTACAAGGGCGACATGGCCGCCTGGGTCAGCTTCAAGGCGTTTGGCGCGACGGGCATCTTCTTTGCCTTCATCGTGGCGCAAACCCTGTTCCTGGCCAAACATATCAAGGAAGACGCATGAACACCATCACCCAAAACGCTGCGCCGGAAACGCGCATGGAGCGCATTCGTACCCGCCTGGAAACGGCACTTTCTCCTCAGGAATGCGTGCTGGAAGACGACTCGGCGCGCCACCGGGGCCATGCGGGCGCCGCCTCGGGCGGAGGCCATTACAATCTGCGCATAATTTCTAGTCGATTTGAGGGGCTCAGGCTCGTCATGCGCCATCGACTGGTGTATGATTCCGTGCACGATATGATGCATAATGAGATACATGCATTGGCGATTGTGGCCCTGGCGCCGTCCGAAGTAGTGTAAGGATGGCGTTTTGGCGTACCCGAGCCATGTTATAGATTTCTTCCCATGCGTTTTTTACGAAACTTTCCCTAACAGGATTTAATAATGACTTTTAAGCCAGCCCGCTTGCTGATCGCACTACTCGCCGTTGTCGCGGTACCTGTTTTTGCGCAAAATGTTGCCGTTGTTAATGGCAAGCCTATCCCATCGTCGCGCGTTGATGCAGTCGTCAAGCAAGTCGTCGCCCAAGGCCAGCAACCGGATTCGCCGCAACTGCGCGAAATGATCAAGAAAGACTTGATCGGCCGTGAAGTGCTGATGCAAGAAGCGGAAAACAAAGGTTTCGGTAAAGATGCAGCAGTCAAGCAGCAAATCGAGAATGCGCGCCAGGCCATCGTCATCAACGCCCTGGTCGGCGACTACCTGAAAAAGAACCCCGTCAACGACGCTGAAATCAAGGCCGAGTACGACCGCTTCGTGGCGCAGACGGGCGACAAGGAATACCATGTACGCCACATCCTGGTGGGCACCGAGGCGGAAGCGAAAGACATCATCGCCAAGCTGAAAGGCGGCGCCAAGTTCGAAGACCTGGCCAAGCAATCGAAAGATGCTGGCTCGGCCGACAACGGCGGCGACCTGGACTGGGCAGCCCCATCGTCGTTCCCGAAAGTGTTCTCGGACGCCTTCGTGAAGCTGCAAAAAGGCCAAGTCACCGACACCCCGGTGCAAACGCCTAACGGTTTCCACGTGATCAAGCTGGACGACACCCGCGCGGCAAAACTGCCAACCCTGGAAGAAGTCAAGCCACAGATCGCCGAAGCGCTGCAGCAAAAGAAATTGCAAGCGTATCAGGAAGAAATGATCAAAAAAGCGAAAGTTCAGTAAGAACTGACCTCCCCGGCGCCCTTTTCGGCGCCGGTCGTGTATTCTGCGCCTGAATGCGCACTGCGCGACAGTCGCGCATATCGATTTTTAGTATATTTATTAGGAATGAACATGATTTTGAAGCCAGCCCGCCTGATCTTAGCCCTGGTCGCCGTCGTCGCGATCCCTGCGTTCGCGCAAAACGTGGCCACCGTGAATGGCAAGGCCATCCCATCGTCGCGCGTCGACCAGGTCGTCAAGCAAGTCGTCGCCCAAGGCAAGCAAGCCGATTCGCCGCAACTGCGCGAAGCCATCAAGAAAGACCTGATCGGCCGCGAAGTGCTGATCCAGGAAGCCGACAAGCAAGGCTACGGCACGCGTCCGGAAGTCAAGTCGCAGATCGACAATGCCCGTCAAAGCATCATCATCAACGCCCTGCTGGCCGACTACGTCAAGAAGAACCCTGTCAAGGACGCTGAAATCAAGGCCGAATACGACAAGTTCAAGGCCCAGGCCGGCGACAAGGAATACCATGCACGCCACATCCTGGTGGCCACCGAAGCGGAAGCGAAAGACATCATCGCCAAGCTGAAAGGCGGCGCCAAGTTCGAAGAGCTGGCGAAAGTATCGAAAGACGGTTCCGCAGCCAATGGCGGCGACCTGGACTGGGCTAGCCCAGCTTCGTACGTGAAGCCATTCTCCGACGCCATGGTCGCCCTGAAACCAGGCCAGATCACGCAAACGCCCGTGCAATCGCAATTCGGCTTCCACGTGATCAAGCTGGAAGAAACCCGTCCGACGAAGCTGCCGGCACTGGAAGAAGTCAAGGGCCAGGTGGCCGAGTCGCTGCAACAGAAGAAACTCGCCGCCTACCGCGATGAGTTGATGAAGAAGGCCAAGATTCAATAATATTGGATCGGCATGAAAAAGCGCTCCCTGTGAGCGCTTTTTTTACGCCTGAAAGAAAGCGAGATGCCATGAATCTACATGCAGAATTGAAAGCCGCGCTGGAAGCGGTTGCCGAACCGGGCCGCGCGGGGCCCATGCAGGCCTACATGCGCGGCCAGTTCGTGTTCCTGGGCGTGGCGGCACCGCAGCGGCGGCTGGCCGCCAGGGGCTTGCTGGCGGGCTTGAAAGGCGTGGGGGCCGAGGTGCTGCTGGAACATGCGCAACTGCTGTGGCAGCAGCCAGAGCGCGAATACCAGCACGTGGCGCTCGACATGCTGGCCCTGCACCGGCGGCAACTGGGCGTCGAACACCTCCCCGGCCTGCTCGGCCTGGCGCGCCAGCGCGCGTGGTGGGACAGCGTCGACGGCATGGCCGGCATCGTGGGCGAGGTGCTGCAGGCGGAGCGCCAGCGCGGCGGCCATGCCCATGCGCACATGGATGGCGCCTTGCGCCACGGGGATTTCTGGCTGCGCCGCATCGCCATGCTGCACCAGCTGGGCTGGCGCGGCGATACGGATGCCGCCTGGCTGTTCGATGCGGCGCTGGCGCTGGCCCACGAAGACGAGTTTTTCATCCGCAAGGCCATCGGCTGGGCCCTGCGCGATTATGCGCGCCACGCGCCGACAGAGGTGTTAGCTTTTGCTACAGAGCACCGCCAACGGCTCTCTCCCCTCAGCTACCGCGAAGCGCTGAAGCACCAGCCACCTTGAACGACTGGCCGCCCAGCAATCGCAGCGCGGCATCGATACGGGGAGCGGCATCCCAGGCCGGCACGGGCGCCAGCAGGCCCAGCGCCATCTGCCGCAACGGTTCGGCGATCACCATGGCCAGCAGCAGGCCAGCCAGCTCCTGCCCATCCTGCAGCACCAGATGGCCGCGCGCGGCCTGGCGCTGCAACCACTCGGCCAGCAGGGCCGTGCCCCGCTCGATGCCGTTGCGCTGATACACGGCCAGCAAATCGGCGCGCGCGGGAAACTCCGTGCACAGCAGGCGGAACAGACCGACGGCGTCCGCCGTCAGCACGCGCGCCGCCATCGCCTGCAATATCTCTTTTAGCAATGGCAGCACTTCGCCGGCCACGGCCGCATTGTGCGCCATGGCCGGCAAAAAAGCGTCTGTCCAGCCGCGCACCACGAGGGCCACGAGTTCCTCGCGGTTGGCCGCGTATTGATACAGCGACTTTTTTGCCATGCCCGCGTGGCGCGCCACCGCTTCCATGGTCGTGGCCGCGTAGCCCTCGTTCAGCAGCAGCCACGTGGCCGCCTGCACGGCCGCCTCGCGCGCTTCTTCGGGCGGCCGCGCCGGACGGCCCCGTCCACGCACAGCCTTGCTCTCTGCCTTGCTCTCTTCTTCCTGCATGCCGGCTCCAGGCTTGATCGATGGGCAATTCTACACTGAAACACATTTAGGAAACGAATTGCGTTTCTTTAATATATAATTGGCTCACCCAAACAAAGGAGAACGACATGACGCAGCATATTGAATTCCCATGGAGCATCACCGGCACGGGCAACTTGCTCGACCCGTTTCCCCTGCCCCTGGAAACGGGCATCACGCGCCTCGACGATGGCTGCCTGCTGGTGGCGGCGCGCACAGAGCTGCACGGCTGCAGCGGGCGCATGCTGGACTGGTGGTTTACATTTTTCGAGACGACGCAGCACATCAAGTGGTGGCATCCGCACGACCACGTGGCCCATCACGGCTGGAACAGCGCGTGGAAAAAGGGAGAAAGTTATTACGGCGCCTCGATCGAGGCAGTGGAATCGCTGGGCGACATTCCGCCCGTGAAAGCCAAGCTGAAGTTCCATGATCCGAAGGAAGTCTTTGACCCGGCGCAACTGCAGCAGGCACAGGACAGCGGCGCCCTGTCGGCCGCCGTCTGCGCGCGCATCGGCTTCGGCGACCATGTGGTACTCGATCCGCAGGGCGATCCGCTCGATGGCGAAATGCTGCACCTGACGCGCGACACCCCCACGGGCTGCGTGCTGCGCAGCCGCTTCTTGCTGGGCCGCAACAGCCTCAATCCCGTGCGCGACGTGCCCGACGTGCTGGGCCTGAACTTGCTGCGCCATTGCTACAGCGAATTCACCTACCTGTCGCGCTTTTTGCCGTCGCTGTACTACGGCGAGCATGCCAACGGGGAAAAGGCGCCGCTGCCCTGGTAGGCTGCCTTACAGCCGCTTGTGCATGCGCGCCAGCGGCAACTTGATGTCGTCGGGCAAGTCGAGGTAAAAATCTTCCGTCACGGCAAAGCCGCTGGCCAGGTACAGCGGCACGCCCGGCAAGGTGGCGGCCAGTTCCAGTCCCGTAAAACCGGCGGCCCGCGCCTGCCGTTCGCAGTGGCGCATCAGCATGCTGCCCAGGCCTTGGCGCGCCGCGGCCGGTTCCACGAAGAATGCGCGGATGCGGCCCGGCTGGCTGGCCGTGTCGAGCAACGGGTCCGGCCCGCTCTTGGCGCGGTCGGCACCGTACAGGGTGGCGCGCCGGCTCCAGCCGCCGCAGGCCAGCATGGCGCCATCGCGTTCGATGACGAAATACGTGCGGTCGGCCACGAGCTGCGTATCGACGCCGAACACGTGGCGCGTTACGGCCTCGGCCTGCTCCTGCGTATAGAATCCCGCGCTCAGCGCCACGCCGGAACGGGCGATCAGCGCGTTCATGGCGGGCACATCGGCCGGCAGCGCCACGCGCAGGCTGGTCGAGGCGCCAAAGCTGAACCACGCACGGCTGATGCGTCCCTGCTCCACCTCATAGGTGGCCACCAATTCCTGCGCGGAAACACCGTCCGGCGTGTCGCCATGGACGATTTCATGGTCGATCACCAGCTTGCCGCAGGCGATGCGGTTAAGCAACTGCGCCTGGGGCTGGCTGGCGGCGAAGCGGGCCGTGAAACGGGGGCCGATCTGCGCGCTGCCCGCGGCCAGCAAGGTATCGGGATGCTGGAATTGCTGTGCATCATCGGCATAGATGGCCAGCAAGGCGGACACGTCGTGGGCGTTATAGGCGTCCAGCTGGGCCTGGACGATGGCGGCGGGCGTGGCGTGCAGAAGGTCGGTCATGGCGCGATTCCGTGGAAGATGGCTGATTTTACAACGTTTTCTTTGCCTCGTGCATTGCCCTCCCACAACGCGCTTGTGTGCGCGGTGGAACGGAAGGGTCTGCGGAAAAGCGCCAGAATGGCCTTTTATAGCGATGAGGCCGCCCCATGTCCCGACAACGATCGTCCGCCGCTCCCCTGGCCGGCCACGTCAGCGTGCGCGGCGCGCGCGAACACAACCTCAAGAACGTGGACGTGGACATCCCGCGCGATGCGCTGGTGGTGTTTACGGGCGTGTCCGGCTCAGGCAAGTCCTCGCTGGCCTTCGGCACGCTGTATGCGGAAGCGCAGCGGCGCTACCTGGAATCGGTCTCGCCGTACGCGCGCCGCCTGTTTCACCAGATGGCCGTGCCCGAAGTGGACCGCATCGACGGCTTGCCGCCCGCCGTGGCCTTGCAGCAGCAGCGCGGCACGCCCACCACGCGCTCGTCGGTCGGCAGCGTCACCACCGTGTCCAACCTGCTGCGCATGCTGTATTCGCGCGCGGGCGACTATCCGAAGGGCCAGGCGCTGCTGTACGCGGAATCGTTCTCGCCCAATACGGCGGAGGGGGCCTGTCCCGCCTGCCACGGCCTGGGCCGCGTATATGCCGTCACGGAACGCTCGATGGTGCCGGACGACAGTTTGAGCATCCGCGAACGGGCCGTCGCCGCCTGGCCCACGGCCTGGCATGGCCAGAATTTGCGCGACATCCTCACCTCACTGGGCCATGACGTCGATACGCCATGGCGCGCGCTGCCGCGGCAGCTGCGCGACTGGATCCTGTTTACCGACGAGCAGCCCGTGGTACCCGTATATGCGGGCCTGACGCCGCAGGAGACCCGGGCGGCGCTCAAGGCCAAGCTGCCGCCCAGCTACATGGGCACCTTCACCGGCGCGCGCAAGTATGTGCTGCAAACTTTCGCCAGCAGCCCCAGCGCGCAAATGAAAAAGCGCGTCGCCCGCTACATGCTGGGCGCGGACTGCTCCCTGTGCCACGGCAAGCGCCTGCGGCCGGAGTCCCTGAGCGTGCGCTTCGCCGACCGCGATATCGCCGACATGTCGCGCCTGAGCCTGGCCGCGCTGGCGGACCTGATGGCGCCCTACGCGGCCGGCAAGGCCAGGATGCGCGATGGCAAGCGGCACCCGGAAAAGGCCATCGTCGCGCAGCGCATCGCGCAAGACCTGGCGGGCCGCCTGGACGTGCTGCTGGACCTGGGCCTGGGCTACCTGAGCCTGGAGCGCGGCACGCCCACGCTGTCGCCCGGGGAATTGCAGCGCCTGCGGCTGGCAACGCAGGTGCGCTCGAGCCTGTTTGGCGTCGTCTACGTGCTCGACGAGCCGTCGGCGGGCCTGCATCCGGCCGACACGCAAGCGCTGCTGCGCGCGCTGGCGCGCCTGAAGGCGGCCGGCAATTCGCTGTTTGTCGTCGAACACGACCTGGACGTCATCGCCAAAGCGGACTGGATCGTCGACGTGGGCCCGCATGCGGGCGAGCATGGCGGGAAAATCCTCTACAGCGGCGCGCCCGCAGGCTTGCGCACCGTGGCCGATTCGCAGACGCGGCGCTACCTGTTCGAGCAGGATGCGGCGCCGCGACGCACGCCCCGCGCGCCTGCCGGCTGGCTGGAGGTCGCCGGCGTGACGCGCAACAACCTGCGCAGCCTCGATGCGCGCTTTCCCCTGGGCGTGCTGTGCAGCGTCTCGGGCGTGTCCGGCTCGGGCAAGTCCACGCTCGTCAGCCAGGCGCTGGTGGAACTGGTGGGCGCCGCCCTGGGCCAGGGCACGGCAACGGACGAGGTCGACGAGTCGCCGCTGGCGCCCGCGGCCGCGCCCACGGGCGGGCGCATCGCCGGCGGCCTGGAAGGCATCGGCCGGCTGGTGACGGTGGACCAGAAAGCCATCGGCCGCACGCCACGCTCCAACCTGGCGACCTACACGGGCTTGTTCGACCACGTGCGCAAGCTGTTTGCCGCCACGCCGGCCGCCAGGCGCCGGCATTTCGACGCGGGGCGCTTTTCCTTCAACCTCGGCAAGGGCCGCTGCGCCAACTGCGAAGGCGAAGGACAAGTCATGGTGGAACTGCTGTTCCTGCCCAGCGTCTACACTCCCTGCCCCGTGTGCCACGGCACGCGCTATAACGCGGAAACGTTAAAGGTCGAATACCGGGGCAAGGATATCGCGCAAGTGCTGCAACTGACGGTCGATGACGCGCTGGCCTTCTTCGCGGACGAGGCGGCCCTGGAGCGCCCCCTGTCCGTGCTGGCCGATGTGGGCCTCGGCTATTTGCGGCTGGGCCAGTCGGCCACGGAACTGTCGGGCGGCGAAGCGCAGCGGGTCAAGCTGGCCACCGAGCTGCAGCGCCCCCAGCGGGGCGACACCCTGTACATCCTCGACGAACCCACGACGGGCCTGCACCCGGCCGACATCGACCGCCTCCTGGCCCAGCTCGATACCCTGGTGGCTGGCGGCAACACCGTCATCACCGTCGAACACGACATGCGCGTGCTGGCCGCCAGCGACTGGGTCATCGACATCGGCCCCGGCGCGGGCGACGACGGCGGCGTCATCGTGGCCAGCGGCACGCCGACGCAGGTGGCGAAAACACGGGCCAGCCGCACGGCGCCCTTCCTGAAAAAAGCCCTGCGATAAGCCTGTGCGCAGCCACGTTTGCTGAGATAATCACAACACATAGTTACAAAAACCGCCGCAGCGTCTTATGCGGCATCAATAAAAATCATCGCAGCAGGAGTAAAGATCATGAAATGGGAAGGCAATCGCGAAAGCGACAATGTGGAAGACCGCCGTGGCGAAGATGGCGGCGGGGGCGGCGGTGGGGGCGGCTTCGGTTTTGGCGGACGCTCGATCGGCATCGGCACCATCGTCATCGCCCTCGTCGGCTCGTATGTACTGGGCGTCAATCCCCTGACCTTGCTCAACCTGCTCAGCGGCGGTGGCGGCGGCCAGGTCAGCACCCAGCAAAGCCAGTCACCCGCGCGCCAGCCGCCCGAATCAGACGAGATGGCCCGCTTCGTGAAAACGGTGCTGGCCGATACGGAAGACACCTGGGGCGCCCTGTTCAAGGCCGAAGGCGGCAGCTATGTGAAACCCAAGCTGGTGCTGTATTCGGGCAGCACACCCACGGCTTGCGGCACGGGACAGAGCGCCAGCGGGCCCTTCTATTGCCCCGGCGACCAGAAAGTCTACCTGGACCTCGATTTCTTCAACCTGATGCAGCAGCGCTTCAAGGTCTCGGGCGAATTTGCGGAAGCGTATGTGATCGCCCATGAAGTGGGCCACCACGTACAGAACCTGCTGGGCTTGTCCGAGAAGGTCGACAAGGCGCGCCGCACGCAATCGGAGCGCCAGGCCAACGCCATGTCCGTGCGCCTGGAATTGCAGGCCGACTGCTTTGCCGGCGTGTGGGCATTCCACGCGAACCAGGACCGCAAGATCCTCGAGCAAGGCGACGTGGAAGCGGCCCTGAAAGCGGCCACGGCCATCGGCGACGATGCATTGCAGCGCCAGTCGCAAGGCCATGTCGTGCCGGACTCGTTTACGCATGGCACCTCGGATCAGCGCGTGCGCTGGTTCAGCAAGGGCATCGAAAGCGGCCAGATTTCCCAGTGCAACACGTTTGAGGCGCGCCAGCTGTAAGGATCGCCAATCCCCGTGCCGCCCTGCGCGTGCACGGGGACGTTCCTTTTACTTCAAATCGATGCGCCCGTATTGCCCATGCGTCTCGTCATCCGGCCCGGCCGCATAGAACAGCGTATTGACGGGCTGGCTGTTAAGGCCATTGCCGAAGGCGATGCCCCACAAGCCATCGATCACCAGCGGCGTGCCATCCGTCTTGAGCAGCGCGCCCCCGGCGGTACCCGTGTCGGGATCATAGGCATGGATCTTGCCATCGCCAAAATTCCCTATCAACAACATATTGCTGGCCGTGCCAAAGTTGGCGGGCGCCAGTGCCATGCCCCATGGCGCATTCAGGGCGCCGCCGGTCACCAGCCGCTTGATCAGCGTGCCGCCCGTGTCATACACATTCACGATACCGAGGCCGGCGCCGGCCTCTTCATCGTCGCCGCTGGCTTCCCGCTTCGCGTACGCGACATAGATGCGCTCGCCAATGGCCTGGATGCCAAACGGCGCATAGCCGGCCGGCAAGCCGGGATCGCTGAATGCGCCAGGCAGGGCGACCCTGGCAAAGCTGGCATCGAAGACATCGACGCGCCCGTTGTGGAAATCGCTCGCATACAGGTAATTGGCGCCCGCGTAGCGCGAGATGGCCAGGCCCTTGTAGACGCTGCCGCCCGCGCTGCCATCGAACACGACCAGGGCCGTCGTCGGGCTGACCGTGGGCGACCACGCGGAAATAGTCCCGCTCTCGCTGGCGAAGATGAAGGGGCTGGGCGCCGTCACGCCGTTCTGGCTCAGCTTGAAGTCCTGCGTGCCGTTGAATACGATGCCCGTCGGGCCTGCCGGCGTGCTGACCACCAGCGATTGCGGCACGCCATTGCCATCGTACAATGTGGACTTCGCCGTGCCATTCGCCACCACCCAGACGAAGCCGCGTGGATTGAAGGCCACGCCCCAGGCGTTGACAAGGTTGGGATCGGTGTGCGCGGCCGGCAGCGCCGCCGTATCGGACACGAGACTGGTCGCTACATACGTGCTCAGCATCGGTGGCTCGTGGTGGTGCCCGCCACCGCAGGAAGACAATAATACCGCCAGCACGGCGGCAAGGCAGGTGCATGCAATCTTGGTCGCTAAGGACGTACTCATGGCGTTCCCTTTCGGCGTGGTAGGCGATGTTGTTCCAGCCGTTGATTCCCACACACGACAGAAAGGTTTCGCACCGCCGAAACAGATGGCCGGATGCCTGTCCAGCGGCACATGCACTCACTCTCCTTGCTCCCGCAGACAAGCAAGCAAGTGCTGTAGCTGGCGCCGTGCGTGAAAGACGTGCGTCTTGACCGTGTTGAGAGGACAATCGACGGCGGCGGCAATTTCGTTGTAACCCATGTCATGGTAGTAGCTGAGGAGCACCACGCGGCGCAGCCGCAGCGGCAACTGCTGTATCGCGGCCGCTATGGCGCATTGCAGTTGCCGCTGAAGCAATTGCTGCTCCGGCTCCAGTTCGAGGCTGCCAGGACATAGTTCCATATCGGACTCCACCGGCTCGTCCCTGGCACGAAAACCTTGCAATGCCTTGTGGTAGGCTATCGCGAAGATCCAGGTCGATACCCTGCTGCTGCCGTCGTAACTGCCTGCCTTTTGCCATACCACCAGCATCGTGTCGTTGATGATTTCTTCGATCAGTGGCGAGCTGTGAGTAAAGCGGTGAAGAAAGCGGTTCAGGCGCGGGAAGTAAGCGCGGTAAAGGGCCTCGAACGCACACCGGTCCCCTGCGAGTATACGGCCCAGCAACTGGGCTTCAGCCTCGTTGGCGGCGGATGCGCGCGCATCCGGATCCTGCCCCTCGCGCATGGATGCTCTCCTTTGGCCCGTCTATGCCTTACCGACACTATCAAGCTATGTAGTGTGGGGAGGCGGGTGCCGTCGCGCCCCCTCGTATGCTCAGGTATGGCTAGGATATCGGGAGTGGCAGGATGCCGTCCAGCCAACGGCTTGAGGCGCATCAAGCGCAGCGCAGATAGGACAGGCCGGCCGTCAGGGCACGCCGACGTCGTAACGCTTGGCCAGCCGCTTCAATTCGCCCGTCTCGATCAGGCTATTCAATTCCTGGTCGAACTGCAGGCGCAGCTTGTCGAAGGCGAGCGAGCGGGGATAGGCAAAATAGCCGTTTTGTATGTCGATGACTTTAGGCAGCGGTTTTACCTGGCGGCCATAGCCGAGACGGGCGATGACGGGGTCGGTATTGCGGCGGTTGCTGATGAACACGTCGACGTGCTTGTGCACCAGCATCTTCAAGCCATTTTCCACATTGTTGGCCACGCTGACCTGCAAGCCGGGCCGCACGCGCTCCCATTCCGCGCCATAGGCCCAGCCGTTGAGCAGCACCACCCGGCGGTTGTTCAGCGCCGCGTAGTCGCCATCCCAGCCAAAGCTGGCGTCCTGGCGCGTATAGAAGACCATCTGGTCCTGGTAGAACGGCTTGTCGGAAAACGCCATGCTGGCGATGCGCTCGGGCGTCTTGTAGGGGCCGATCAGGATATCGGCCTGCCCCTGCACCAGCATGGCTTGGGCGCGCGCCCATGGCACCATGCGAAAACGCACGGTGTTGCCCGTGCGCGCCGCCATCAAGCGCAGCAGTTCCGCGCCCAGGCCGCCATACTCGCCGCCGTCCTGGTACTCGAACACGCGCTCGAACTGCGCGCCCACGGCCAGCAGTTCCCGGGCTGGCGCCTGCGATGGCACAACTAACGCCGGCCACAGCAGCGCCAAGGCCAGCAAGCGCCGCCCTGCTCTACTCATCAGCCGACGATGCGCAAGGAGTAATCGGTGGCCCGCACATCCTTGGTCAGGCTGCCGATCGAGATGCGGTCCACCCCCGTTTCGGCGATGGCGCGCACGGTGTCGACATTGATGCCGCCCGACGCTTCGAGCAAGGCGCGGCCACGCGTCAATGCCACGGCCTCGCGCATCATGTCGTTGCTGAAGTTGTCGAGCAGCACGGAGACGGCGCCCGCGTCCAAGGCTTCCTGCAATTGCGCCAGGGTTTCCACCTCGATCTGCACGGGCACGCCCGCGTCGAGATTGCGCGCGTTTTCCAGGGCCTGGCTGACGCCGCCGGCCGCCGCGATATGGTTTTCCTTGATCAGGATGCCGTCATACAGGGCTAGGCGCTGATTCTTGCCGCCGCCCACGCGCACCGCATACTTTTGCGCCAGGCGCAGGCCAGGCAAGGTCTTGCGCGTGTCCAGGATGGACGCCTTCGTGCCGGCGATTACATCGACATACCGGCGCGTGGCCGTGGCCACGGCCGACAGCAGCTGCAGGAAATTGAGGGCGCTGCGCTCGGCCGTGAGCAAGGCGCGTGCCGGCGCCTGTATCGTGCAGACGACGCTGTCGGCCGTCATCATGTCGCCTTCGGCGTAATGCCAGGCAATATCGATGCTGCGGTCCAGGCTTTTCATGATGCCTTCGAACCACGGCGCGCCGCACAGCACGGCCGCTTCGCGCACGATGACACGGGCCGTGACGATATGGTCGGGCGGCACCAGCTCGCCCGTCAGGTCGCACTGGCCCACGTCTTCCAGCAAGGCGGCCAGCAGGTTGCCCTCGAACGCGCGCGCCAGGGCCGGGTCGAAGGGAGCGAAAGAATTAACGAGGGTACTCATGCTGGACCGATTCCTTGGAACAATGTGGTTTCTTTTGCCAGGTCCGCACCCGGCTTGAGGCCTGCCTTCTTGGCGGCGGCGAAGTCGAGCATGCGATTGATCGAGCGCACGGCCAGCTGGCCGACGGCGGGATCGACGTGGATTTCGTTGTGCATGTTTTCCAGCGTTTGCGCCAGGTTCAGCAAGCCGTTCATGGCCATCCACGGGCAATGCGCGCAGCTTTTACAGGTGGCGCTGTTGCCGGCCGTGGGCGCTTCGATGAAGCGTTTACCTGGCGCGGCCGCGCGCATCTTGTGCAGGATGCCGTTGTCGGTGGCGACAATAAAAGTGTCCGTGTCCATGGTTTGCGCTGCCGCAATCATTTGCGACGTCGAGCCGACCATGTCGGCCAGGGCCACCACGTTCGCGGGCGACTCGGGATGCACGAGCACCTTGGCTTGCGGATACTCTTCCTTGAGCAAATCGAGTTCGATGCCCTTGAATTCGTCATGCACGAGGCAGCTGCCTTGCCACAGCAGCATGTCGGCGCCCGTCTGCTTCTGGATGTACGAACCCAGGTGCTTGTCGGGTGCCCACAGGATTTTCTTGCCCTGCGCATGCAGGTGGGCAACGATGTCGAGGCCGATCGACGACGTCACCATCCAGTCCGCGCGCGCCTTGACGGCCGCGCTGGTGTTGGCATAGACGACGACAGTACGGTCCGGATGAGCGTCGCAGAAGGCCGTGAATTCGTCCACCGGGCAGCCCAAATCGAGCGAACAGGTCGCGTCGAGGTCGGGCATCAGCACGGTTTTTTCGGGACTGAGGATTTTCGCCGTTTCGCCCATGAAGCGCACGCCGGCCACGACCAGGGTCTTGGCCGGATGGTCGCGCCCGAAGCGGGCCATTTCCAGCGAATCGGAGACGCAGCCGCCCGTGGCTTCGGCCAGGTCTTGCAGGTCGGCATCAACGTAATAGTGGGCAACGAGCACGGCTTCGCGCTCGATCAGCAAGCGCTTGATGCGCGTGATCAGTTCGGCTTTTTCAGCCGGGGACGGCGTCGCTGGCGTGCGTGCCCAGGCGTGGGCAGTGCAGCTGGCTCCGTCTTGTGGATGTTCATACTCGACGGATTTGATGGCTAAAGTTTGCATGGCTGTGTCAAACAAAAACGGGATAGACCGGCACGATTGCAATGAAGCAGGTGCGCCGGAACGAATGGACCGCGGCGCGTCGGTGTGGTGCCGGGTGGTCAGCCTTGTAATGTCGGATTACGCTGCGCCTCGGCGGCCCCGCAAATCCGACCTACGCGACCACCCCGGGTAACTCACCCTGACGCAGGTCGGATTAGCGCACGGCGCGTAATCCGACGCAACGTCAGCGTACCAATTAATCGATACCCTGGCTCTTCAAATAGTCTTCGTAGTTGCCGCGGTAGTCGACCACTTCATCTTCCTTGATCTCGATGATGCGGTTGGCCAGCGAGGAAACGAATTCGCGGTCATGCGACACGAAGATCAGGGTGCCCGCGTATTTTTCCAGCGCGATGTTCAACGATTCGATCGATTCCATGTCCATGTGGTTGGTCGGCTCATCGAGCATCAGCACGTTGTGGCGGCCCAGCATCAGCTTGCCGTACATCATGCGGCCCTTTTCACCACCGGACAGCACCTTGACGGCCTTCTTCACGTCGTCGCCGCCGAACAGCAAACGACCCAGGATGGAGCGCACGGCCTGGTCGTCGTCGCCCTCTTTCGTCCACTGGCCGATCCAGTCGGTCAGGTTCGTATCCTTGGCGAAATCTTCCGTCGGGTCTTGCGGCATGTAGCCCACGTTGGCGTTTTCCGCCCACTTCACGCGGCCCTGGTCCGGCTGCAGGCCGGCGATGTCGCCCGCGATGCAGCGCAGCATGGTGGTCTTGCCGGCGCCGTTGGCGCCGATGATGGCGATGCGCTCGCCCGCTTCGACCATGATGCTGAAGTTCTTGAACAGCTGGCGATCAAAACCTTTCGAGATATTCTCGACTTCCACGGCCAGGCGGTGCAATTTCTTTTCGCCGTCGAAACGCACGAACGGATAGGCGCGCGACGATGGCTTGATGTCGTCGACCTTGATCTTTTCGATCTGCTTGGCGCGCGACGTCGCCTGGCGGGCCTTGGATTTATTCGCGGCGAAGCGGCGCACGAATTCTTGCAATTCCGCAACCTTGTCTTTCGCTTTCGCGTTGTTGGCCAGCTGCTGGTTGCGCGCCTGGGTCGAGGCGAACATGTATTCGTCGTAATTGCCCGGATAAATCTTCAAGGTGCCGTAATCCATGTCGGCCACGTGGGTGCACACCTGGTTCAGGAAGTGGCGATCATGGGAAATGATGATCATGGTGGAGTTGCGCTCGTTGAGCACGTCTTCCAGCCAGCGAATCGTGTTGATGTCCAGGTTATTCGTCGGCTCGTCGAGCAGCAGAATGTCCGGATTCGAGAACAGCGCCTGCGCCAGCAGCACGCGCAGCTTCCAGCCTGGCGAGACATTGCTCATCGGGCCTTGATGCAGCTCGATGGCGACGCCGGCGCCCAGCAGCAGTTCGCCGGCGCGCGATTCGGCCGTGTAGCCGTCGTACTCGGACACTTTGCCTTCCAGCTCGGCCGCCTGCATGTAGTCGTCGTCCGTCGCTTCCGGGTTCGCGTAGATGGCGTCGCGTTGCTGGATGGCGGCCCACATTTCCGTGTGGCCCATCATGACGACGTCGAGCACGCGCATGTCTTCAAACGCGAACTGATCCTGGCGCAGCTTGCCCAGGCGCTCGTTGGTGTCGAGCATGACGTTGCCGCCCGACGGGTCCAGGTCGCCGCCCAGGATCTTCATGAACGTCGACTTGCCGCAGCCATTGGCGCCGATCAAGCCATAGCGGTTGCCGTCGCCGAACTTGACGGAGATATTCTCAAACAATGGCTTGGCGCCAAACTGCATCGTGATGTTAGCTGTAGAAAGCATTAGTGAGGTCTTTATCCAGTGAAAACAGGTAGTTAGGTACTTTTCTCCCATTATACAGTACCCACCCTCATCCCTCTATAGCGCCCGGCCCTTTGAAAAACAGGACAGGATTCCGCCGGACAACATCACTATCTGCTGGCACAACATTGCATGATAAAAATATCATAGCAAATGATCTATGTTTTGTTACAATCAACTGCACCCCTCTAACGAATGCGTATCATCACGAAAGGTAATAAGCATGAAAATGTTTTCTGGTTACCATTATTTATTGATCAGCATGACTGCATTCTCCCTGGCGGGCTGCGCCGCCCCCGAACCCGCCGCGGACGATGGCGCGCCCAGGCTTGCCGCCAGCAAATGCAAACCGAACTCCAGCGTGTCGCTCGGCACCATGATCGCCAAGAATTGCGGCGGCAATGCGGAAGCCAGGAATGTCGATCCCAAGGAGTTCATGGACGCCCTGCAATCCCCCGGGACGATTCAAAGCAAGCAATAGTCACAAGCCTGACCCGATATCGGCCTGCGGCGCGGCCGGGCCTGCAGCGCATGCCCTCATGGCGTCGCGCCGCCAGGCGCGCAGTACAATAGCAAGACGAGTACTCCTCACTTTCACCCCACAGGCATCACTTGAAAAAAATCACCCTCGCCGCCGCCGTGGCCGCCATTGCCATCGCCGCGACCGCCTATGCTTCGCCCTACTATGCCTTGCACCAGATCAAGTCCGCCCTGGCCGAGCGCAACGCCGAAGCCCTGGCCGAACACGTGGACTTCCCCGCCCTGCGCACCAGCGTCAAGGCGCAGCTGGAAGCGAGCATGGCGCGCAGCATCGCGGCAACGGCCGGCAGCGACAACCCGCTGGCCGCCCTGGGCCAGTCGATCGCCAGCGCCATGCTGGGCAAGATGGTCGACGCCATGGTCTCGCCAGCCGGCGTGGTGGCGCTGGTCAACAAGAGCGCCCTCAGCCCGCAAGCGGATACGGATACGCGTGCGGACGCGCCCGCCGACGGCGCAGCGAAAAAAGCCGAGTATTCCGCAGGCTATGCCGGCGTGAACACCTTCGTCGTGCGCGCCAAGGACGGCAATGCGCAGGAAGGCGCGCTGGTTCTGCTGCGCCATGGCGTGTGGGGCTGGAAACTGAGCTCGATCGAGATTGCGTCGGCGATGGCTGCGCGCTAGCAAGGAACACGCATGCGCAGGTGATCTGAGACACAATGCGTGTCACTCGTATCAGATTGCAGGAAATTTCATGCTGAAACACACGGCCTTATCGCTGGCGATGGCGCTTGCCGGCGCCGCGCCATTCGCCCATGCCCTTGATGGCACAGCCGGGAGCAGCCACTCCGTCGTCTCGCGCATGCAGGCGGAAACATCGAGTGCGGCCGACCCCGATGCCCCCGCGCCGCTGCCCGTGCCCAGCGACATTTCGCTGGCCGAACTGGAGCGCCGCCTGGCGCTGGGTCAGGCGCAAGCGGCCGAAAAGCACCTCAGCAGCGCGCTCGATCCGGCCGCGCTGACGTCCCTGGCACAGCAGATGGATTGCCGCGATATCGTCGGCATGCAGCCGTTCGGTTTCCCGCTGGAGCAGACGCAGCCCACCGTCCTGAGCGGCGCCCACCTGCTGGCGCGCTGCCCGGACCGCGCTTACGTGACGATCACGGCGATGTCGATGGCAGGCAAGGCGGGCAAGCGCGCCTCCCTCAGCCCGCAAACGTTCAGGCACACCGTCGATGGCAGGCCGGCGCGACGCCTGTATTACAAGGCGCCCAACGGCCGCCAGAAGGAATCGCTGACCATAGTCGACGGCAGCTATGCGTATGCGCTCGAATACTGGTCGCTCGATGACAGCCAGCACAGCGGCATGGTGGGCATGCGCCGCATGGAAACATTGACGTTGCCACAACGAAATGGGCAGAAATAATCAAGATACTGTATATTCATACAGTTATTGACTATTTTCCTGTCCGCCATGCCTGCACACCCGCATACCGCCTTGCCGTACACCATTTCCGTCAGCGCCACGCTCGACGCGGAAGTCGAGCAAACCATCCTCGATGGCTTGAACGCCTATAACGATGCCATCACCGGCTATAGCGACAGGCAGGTATTGAGCGTGGTCGTGCGCGACCGCGACAGCCAGCGCGTGCTGGGCGGCGCCATGGGCCGGACCTCGCTGGGCCTGCTGTTTCTCGATTTGTTTTATTTGCCCGCCGCCTTGCGCGGCCTGGGCCTGGGCAGCCAAGTACTGGCGCAGTTCGAGGAGGAAGGACGCCGGCGCGGCTGCGCCTCGGCGGTGCTGTACACCATCAGTTTCCAGGCGCCCGAATTTTACGAGCGTCGCGGCTGGCGCCGCTTCGGCGAGATTGCCTGCCATCCCGACGGCACGAGCCGGGTCTTCATGAGCAAGACACTGCACGATTGAGTGCGCTGGCGGCGGCAACGATGCCGCCAGCGGCAGAGACAGCTTACATGCCCAGCGATTTGAGCAGGTCGGCGTTGTCGTCGTCTTCCGGTTCCGCCGCAGGCGCCGGGGCGGCGTCGCGTTCGCGGTTCGCATATTCGCTATCCATCAGCGAATCGGCGTCGACTTCGCGCGAATCGAAATCGTGCAGCTTGATGAACTCGGTACGGTCGATCGCCAGTTCCAGATAGAAAATATTGTTCTTTTCTGTATAGAAAGTGACGCGGCGCATTTCCGGGCGGTCCAGCGGCGTGTCGACGCTGAGCATCACCTGCTTGTTCAGCACCAGCATCTTCGGCTGGCTCTGGGTGATGTTCGTTTGCAGCTCGCGCCGCACCTTGCCCGTGAAGTCGCCCACGATCTGGTTCATCAGCTCGCCCATGATGTTCGACACTTCGTCCGACGTGTAGAAGCTGGCCAGCTCCGACTTCGGCATACCCATGTGCAACATGTAGCGCTCGTAGATTTCCATCGCCGTATCGGCGGCGAAATTGAGCACCACCAGGCCCGTGAAACCGCCATCGAACATGACGAAGCAGCCGATGTCCGGCTTCAGGCCCGTCTTGGTGATGCGCTGCACCATGCCCGAATAATTGACCTTGCTTTGCGTTGCCACGTTGAGCACCCGAACCACCGAGTTGCACAAACTCATCAACAAATCTTCTGTACCGTACACAACATCCTTTTCTGCATCCATGAGCAACCTCTCCTACTATTTTAAAGATGACAGCACTGTTCCCTGCCCGCCGCGAGCCGAAACACGACCGTTTCGCTCAGCAAGCGGACGACTTCACCTTTGCATGCCCGACCTTGCGTGGCAGCGCGCCGCGTTGCCGCCGACGCCAACCGCCCTCTTACCTTTTTCTGTATAGAAATAAGTATCAGATGCGCAGAATACCGAGATGTAACATTTCCGTCCAGCCATACCTGCATTTACTTGACGATCTGTGCGGAAATGCCATATCTGGCCTGAGCAGGGGCGCCGACATTGGAAATAGTAACTAAAAATCAAGTGCGCGCAAGACCACGCTGCTGACCAGCAGATCCCGGCTCAGGTAAGCGAAGGCGCGCTGGCCGATGCGCAGGCGGTGGGTGTCGAAAATGCGCAGCAGATCGCTACCCTGCCCCTGGTCCAGGCTGTGCAATGCCGTCACGGTGATGCGGCAAGTCTTTTCCACCCCGAAGACGGTCAGATGGAAGCGGATGGCATCGCCCGCCTGCTCAAGCGCGATGCTGTCGCGCAAAATTTCATAGGGCATGGCTGGGGTACCGGTTCAGATTGCGGCGTTGCTCGCCGCAGCGGCATACCGTGGCAGGTCGATGATGAAGACGCAGCCATGGCCAAGCACGCTTTCCACGCTCAGGCTGCCGCCATTCGCCTCCACGCTGCGCCGGGCGATCGACAGGCCCGAACCCGGGCCTGTCTTGTTGGCGCCGCCCTGCGTAAAGGGCAGGAACAGGTCATCCGCGGCCTCCGGCGTCAGGCCGGCGCCGTTGTCCTCCACTTCAATCCTGATCCGCTCGCCTTTCCCAAACGCGCGCACCACCACCGTGCCATTCGGCGCGCCAAACTTGAAGGCATTCTGCAGCAGCTTGCCCACGGCGGAGAGCAGCAAGTGCTGGTCCGCGTGGAGCTGCAGCAAAGGATCGACCTCTTCCACGATCAGGGTGCAGCGGATCAAGTCCGCTTCCAGGTTGGCCGAATAGCGCAGTTCATCGATGAAGTTGTTCAGGAAGAAAACCGAACGCTGCAAGGTCAAGCCCGCCTCCACCCGCACGGTCGCCAGCGAGCCGTCGATCAGGGTACGCAAACCGACGAGGCTGCGGTCAAGCACGGCCCCGGTCGCGCCTGCCACACCCATGCCGCCCTGCTTGAGCGCGGCGACGGCCAGGCCGGCCGTTCCCAGGTGATTGCGCAGCTCATGGGCCAGGTAGCCGATGCGCTCGCTCAACGCCAGCGCTTGCTCATTGGCAATCAACACGTCGCGCCGCTGGGTAAATTCGGATACGGCTTCGGCAATGCCGTTGTCGAGACAGCGGTTCAGCGTCCTGAATTCCTCGACGGCGAATTCCTCGCCCAGTTCCACGGCCAGATCGCTGACAGCCTGGCACAGGTCGCCATAATCGTGCACTACCTGGCTGACGGAATAGCCGAGCGCCAGCAATTGCCCGCCGTGCGTGGTGGCGCTGTCGGCCAGTTCCGATGTTGCCTGCGCATTGCCATCGGCGGGGCCGGAAATGGCCAGGCTCTGCGCCATCTGGCCCGCCTCTTCCGCCTTCAGGGTGCGGATCAGCTGCCCCAGGAAGATAGGGATGCCTTCTCTTAACTGCATTTCGGTCGGAAACCGCAGGGGGCGCTTGGCGACCTTGTCACGGCAACGGCGCTCCAGCTCGGCGCGATTTTCAGCTAGGAATATATGCATCATGACGTTTTCGGCAATCTCAATGATCAGGAACAAGCCAGCGTAGCGCGATGACCGTTCAGATACCGTCTGTTACCGTACATATTTGACCGATCGCCTGCCTGGCGCCATGCAGCGCACGCCTCGGCCCTCCCCCTGTGCTATTGTCATCAGGTACATCACCAGGCAGGAGCCATGCATGAGCAACATCGTTACCAGCGTCTCGTTCCGCTACATCGATCCGCGCCACAAGGAACCGGGCCCCAGCCGGGAATTCATCAACCAGAACATTCTGCTGCCGCCGGGCGCCCATCTGCCGCGCATGGGCGAAGCAATCGAGCTCATGCACTGGGACTTGAGCCGCGACATGAAATCGGGCGTGTATTCTGTCCTGTTTATCCACACGCGCATCGCCTTGTTCGATGGCAACGACAAGCCTTCCGGCTGGCACACCACGATCACCGTGGGACCGCAGTCCGACGACATCGACGCGCGCTTCCTCACCGCCCCCTCGTGACAACCGTGCGGCCCTTGTTGCAGCCAGGCCCGACCACCTAAAATAGTGCTTTATATTAAACATGATCGTGACGACAGCCGGTGGCACCATCACGCGCAATGCAGGGAAAGACGACGATACAGATGAGCAATCTTGTAGAGCAGGCAACACAAGAAATGACGGCGGCAATAGAAGCGTGGTTTGCCGAGCGCCTCAAGCGTACCGACCTGGAAGCCGCCGTGAAGCGGACCACCTTGCAAATGGGCGTTTTTAACGATTTCCGGCTCGACTACAAGCCGGGGCGCACCACGGCCGACGATTTCCATCTGGCCGATGCCGATGATGTCGCACCGAGGACGCCTTCGCGCCTCGACGAAGCCGTCGTGCGCGACACCATCGCGCCCCGGCTGGCAGCCCTCGTGCAGGCGAAGCTCGAAACACTGGCCGACACGCCCCTGATCGACTACCGCTTCAGCTTTCGCGGCAAATTCCAGACGGCGCAGGGCATGCTGCACCTGAACCTGCTCGAGTATGTCAACGCAGGCAAGCGCACAAGCTTGCTCGAGCACATACACAGCTACGTCACGCAAAAGCTCGAGCATGGCAGCCGGCCGACGAAAAAGCTGGAAACCTTCTTCCTGGCGCGCCACCTGCTCGATCCCCACCTGTTTCCCCAACCCGATATCGCCTGGACGATCGCCCAATTCGAGCGCATCGAGCAGCTGAACAAGTCGCGCCCGCAAGCGCTGGCCGAACACCGCAGCGATATCATCCAGGCCGTGTCGGCGTGGGCGGAAAAGCAGTTCCTGCCGCAGTTCTATGACGTGCAGCAATCAAGCTACCGCGCCACCGAATACACCTTGAAAGAGGGCGCGGCGCTTGACACGCAGGCGCTGGCGCCCATCGACCTGCTGCTGTATGGCGCCGTGATGATCTTGCGCCACGAACCAAGCTACGCCAAGTCGACGGGCGTCAAATTCCTCGACATCGCGCGCGAGCTGGGCAGCGAACGGGCCGTGCGCATGCTCAAGGAAGGCAGCGGCACCTTCGCGCCCGACGCCGTCCACCTGAAAAATGCGCAGTTGGAATGCCGCGCCAACGATGTGTTTGCCACGATCAGCATCGCGATTGTCCGGGAAGAGGAAGAGGCGTATGCGCAGGCGCTGGCCTTCATCACGCATTTGCTCAACAACGGCTTCCCGAAAAGCTGCCAGATCAAACTCAAGTCCAAGGTCAAGGCATACCTGCCGATCAAGGGACTGGCGAAATCCGATACGCACCGCTTCTTTGCCAACGCCCTCGCCTATCCCGCGCTGCAGCCGCAACTGGAAGCGTATGCGCGCGCCGCCATCGAACAATTCGAATTCTATGCCGACACGGAAGGCGAAAAGAATTGCATGCCCGGCAGCTATGCCACGTTCGGCCTGGGCTTGCTCGATGCGCGCTATTTCCCGCTGGTGCAGCACTACATGGCCAACGTCGACGAGGAACACCAGTCCGTGCAGGACCAGTTCACGGCGGCCTTTGCCGAAAAGCATGGCGTGACGCGCGATTCCGCTCCCGTGCTGGCCGCGTGCCTGCGCGCCTGCACGGACAACGCCAAGGTAAAGATCCAGGCGGAACTGGAAGAGGTGGAGAAACTGGAGCTGTTCTGCCAGCAACTGCAAGGGCTGGAAGGTTATCTGGTCGAGCACATGCTGTATCCCATCTGGGGCAAGCTGGAAAAACTGGCCACCCTGGCGCGCAAGGCGGACGGACGGCGCAAGGAGCTGCTGCTGGCCTTGCTGGAAGCGGCCAGCAAGACGCACGCCTAATGTGTGCAACGTTATGAGTTTCACCATTTATAATGCGGGCGCCAAAGTTGCTATAAAGCATTTTTTGGCGCCTGACATTGAATCGTGGAGAAAATACATGCACCAAACACAAGAAACATCGCGCACTGCCCTGCTGGCGGCAGCCTTGGCCGCCGCCGTGGCACTGGCCCAGCCCGCCATCGCCGCGGAAACCGCCGCCGAACTGGCACCCGTCGACGTGGCCAACCTGTACATCAAGACCATCATCAACCAGGATGAAGCGAGCGTCGCCAGGCTCAACGCCTACCTGCGCCCCACCCGCCTGGCGGGCAAGCAGAGCGCCGAATACGCGTCGTACAGCGACCTGAAGGCGGCCGATGCCAGGTTTCCGACGGAAACCGGCAAGCTGATCGCCGACCTGTTCCCCGCCGCCATGCGCGCGGCCGTCACGCCTGCCGCCGAACAGTTGGCCGCCAATGTCATCGCCGCCAAGAATGGCGCCCTATGCCGGGCCACGAAGGCGGCCCCGGTGACGGTGGAAAACGGCATCCAGACGGCTGCCGTCAGCTTCGAATGCCAGGTCGTCAAGGTGCCCGTGGCATGGGCGCCTGCCGCCCAGCAACTGGCGAAGAGCGGCTGCAAGGTCGAGCAATGCACGGCCGGCCTGCAAAAGATCGCCGCCACCTACACGAGTTCGCCGAAACAGGCGTGGCGCGCCGTGTTTGCCGTCAGCCGCGAAAAGGATTCGGAAGCCTGGCGCAACGATTTTGCCCGCGAAACCTTCGATGAAATCTGGGAATACCTGTAATCCTCGCCTCGTTTAGAATGGCTGGATGGACAAATTGACACCAGTACCACAGCCCGCAGGCCTGGCCTTGCTGCGCTTGATCGACCCCGACCATGTGGAAGGCGCGGTGGTCGCGCAAGCGCTGGCGCAAGATTTGCCTGCCCTGCACGCCAGGCAATTGCTGGCGCTGCTGCGCCGGCTGCGTGCCGCGCAATCCAATCAGCAGGATTATGCGGGCGCCAGCGTCGAGCAGGCCGAACAGCAGTTCGGCGCCGCCATCGCCGCCGTCAAGGCGGAGCTGGCCACGCGGCCGCACATCCCCAACAAGCAGGAAGCCAAGGCGCTGCGCCAGGCGGCGGCAAAAAAGCGCTGAACGGGTCTGCGGTGCGTGGATGGGAACTGCCCTCCTTTTATAATCGGTGACGATACATTGTTTCCCGCACTGAAAGGACTCCCCATGCCCACACGTTTTTCCCGCCACGCAGCCGGCTGCGCCATCCTTGCCATCTGCGGCCTGGCCGCCATGCAGGCGGCCCATGCCCGGGAAACGGGCCCCATCGACGCGCGCGCCGTGTGGCAGGAACGCTCGCTGTCGGCCTGCCGCAGCGAACAATCGCCGACCGCGCCCGACGTCTGCCTGCTGCGCACCATGCAGCGCTCGGGCGCCCGCCCGCAAGCCATCGCCGCCGCCAAAATGCTGGTGAAGGCGAACAAGGCGGGCTTCATCTCGGCCTGGCGCCCGCTGGGCAAGGCGGCCCTGGCCACCGTCACCTATCCGTTTCGCGCCAACACGAATGAAGGCAGTCTGCTGATCGGCAGTGATGGCGCGGCCATCGATGTCGACGAAGATGCCGTGCGCGAGGAAGACCGCGCCACACCGGCCTGGCGCGCGTTTGCCGCCGCCCACCCGGACGCCGTGCCGTTCGCCCCCGCCGACTTTGTTGGCAGCACGGCGACCGCCGATGGCGGCCAGCGCCTGCTGTTTTCCACATCCCTGGCCACCTGCCACGCCTGTGCCGCCGATGGCGCGCTGCTGGTCGCCTACTCGATCGACAAGGCGGGGATCGTGCGCGAGCGCAAGCTATTAACGATCAAGTAAGACTGCCTCAAAGATAAGATAGAATTGCTTGGTGGCATGTCTATACGAGTACATGCCATCCATCCAACTTATTTATCACGGGAAAACATGCGCCGCTCTTGCCTTGCACTGCACCTCACCGCCGCCCTGCTGCTGTCCAGCCCCTTCCACCTCGCCGCTGCCGCGCCCGCCCCTACGGCCAACGCTGCCGCCAGCGCGGCCACGCCGCTCGTCATCGGCGAAAGTTTCACGATCGACTCACAGGCGCTGAAGGAACAGCGCCACATCAATGTGTATGTGGCGCGCGCCTGGGATACGCCGCCCGACGCGCCGCTGCCCGTGCTGTACATGCCGGACGGCGGCGTGGCCGAAGACTTTTTGCACGTGGCCGGCTTGCTGCAAGTGTCGGTAGCCAACGGCACCATGCGCCCGTTCATGCTGGTCGGCATGCAAAATACGCAGCGCCGGCGCGACCTGACGGGGCCGACGGACAGCGCGGAAGACCGCAAGATCGCCCCCGTCGTGGGCGGTTCGCAAGCCTACCGGGCCTTCCTCCGCGATGAACTGATGCCGGAAGTCAAACGTCGCTACCGCACGACGGGCGAGACGGCCATCGTCGGAGAATCGCTGGCGGGCCTGTTCGTGGTGGAAACATACCTGCTGGAACCACAGCTGTTCGACCATTACCTGGCCTTCGACCCCAGCCTGTGGTGGAACCAGGGCGCCCTGCCCCGTCAGGCGGCGGACCTGCTGGCCAAGGGCAAGCCGGGCAAGCGCAGCCTGTACCTGGCCTCCAGCAGCGAAGCGGGCATCGCCGTGGAAGTGCAGCGCCTGGCCGACGTGCTGCAAAAGCAGGCGCCGTCCGGCTTGCAATGGCATGTAGAGAAGATGCCGGAAGAAAGCCATGGCACGATCTATCAACCGGCAGCGTTAAAGGCGTTCCGCGCCGTGTTCAAGCCGGCCGCCGCGCCCCAGTAAGCGGAAAGTTAGGGCGCCGGCAGCGCCTGCCCCATCTGCTCGCGCAGCCAGTGCAGCAAGGCGGTGCGGCGCGCATCGCCGTCGAACGGCAGCGGCGACAGCAGGAAATAGCCGCTGCCGTCGCGCCGGAAACCCAGGGGCGCGACGAGGCGCCCGCTGTCGAGGTCTTCCCGCGCCATGAAGACGGAGCCGATCGCCACGCCCAGGCCGGCGCAGGCAGCTTGCAGGCTCAGATAGAAATGCTCGTAGGTCTGGCTGTCGCCGTGGCCGCCGTTGCCGTCGTCCGTGCCGGCGGCGCGCCAGTGCGCCCAGGCGGCCGGGCGCGACGCCGTGTGCAGCAGGCGTTGCGCGGACAGATCCAGCTTGCCTTGCCGCAGCAGGGCCGGCGCGCACACGGGCGCGATCCATTCGTCGCACACCTTTTCCACATGCAATCCCCCATCCCATGCAAAATCGTTGCGGCGCAGCGCCACGTCCACCGCATCGCGCTGGAACGCCACCGGCCCGCCCGAGGCGAACAGATGCAGCGGCACTTCCGGATGGCGCTGGTAAAAGTCGCCGAGGCGCGGAATCAGCCATTTCATGGCGATCGTCGGCTCGCATGACACCACCAGCGGCGCCGGACGCGCCGGCTGGCGCACCGCATCGAGGGCGGCGTCGAGCCGTTCGAACGCCTGCTGGACGGCATCGCGCAACTGCGCACCCGGCGCAGTCAGGAAGACCTATGATTGCATTGCTTGCCGTTGCATTGATTACCCTGCTGGCCGCCATCGTCCCCGGCCCCGATTTCGCGATGGTCACGCGCAACAGCTATCTGCATGGCCGCTGTGCCGGTTTGCTGGCCGCGCTCGGCATCGCGCTAGGCGTGCAGGTGCACGTGTGCTATACGATGTTTGGCGTAGCGCTGCTCATCGCCAGCTCACCGGCCCTGTTTACGGTGATCAAGTTTGCCGGCGCCGTGTACCTGATCGTCATCGGCTGGAAGACCTGGAGCAACCGCGCGGGCCTCGTCATCGACCTGCACGGCGGCGCCCGCGTGCCCCGGCATAAGATTTTGCTCAACGCCTTGCTGACGAATGCCCTGAACCCGAAAACCACCTTGTTTGTCATCAGCACCTACACCCAGGTGGTGCAGCCGGGCACGCCATTGAGCGTGCAGTTCGGCTACGGCCTGTGCATGTCCGCCATCCACCTCACGTGGTTTGCCCTGGTGGCCATCTTTTTCTCGCAAGCTAACTTTCGTTCGCGCATGGTCAGCCACCAGCGGACCATCGACCGGCTGATCGGCACGCTGCTGATGGCCCTCGGCGTGCTGCTGGCCTGCGCTAACATGGACAAACTGTAATGGCGCGCACGGCTCAGGCACATGATACGACGGGTAAAATCGGCGGCCCTGCTTTTCCCGCCTGAGTGCCATCCGCCATGAGCTTTTTGCAATTATTTATCCTTTCCATCGTCCAGGGCTTCGCCGAGCTGCTGCCCGTCTCCAGCTCCGCCCACGTCATCATGGCGGAAAAACTGATGGGGCTGGACCCCACGTCGCCCGAGCTGACCATGCTGCTGGTAATGTTGCATACTGGCACCATGTTCGCCGTCATCGTGTATTTCTGGAAATCCTGGCGCGCCACGTATTTCAGTTCGGCCAGCGCCTTCCGCAGCAATGTCCTGCTGCTGGTGGCCGCCACGGCCTTGACGGGCATCGTCGGCTTCGGCTTGCTCAAGGGCATCACCCACTTCATGAGCAAGGATGCACCCGGTTTTGAAATCGAGCACCTGTTCGGCAACGCGAAACTGATGGCCGCCGCGCTGGCCGCCGCCGGCGTGCTGATCATTGTCTCGTCGCGCCTGCAAGCGCGCCAGCATGGGACCTTGTCCATCGGCAAGGCGATGGTGATCGGCGCCGTGCAAGGCCTGTGCCTGCCCTTCCGCGGCTTTTCCCGCTCGGGCGCCACCATTTCGGCCGGCATCGCCATGGGCGTGCCGCAGCGCCGCGCCGAGGAATTCAGCTTTGCCCTGGCCGTCGTGCTGACGCCGGCCGTGCTGGTCAAGGAAGGCTGGCGCTTCTACCAGGCCGTGGCAAATGGCAGCCTGGACCATCTGGAACACGGCAACAGCCTGCTGCATCTGCTCGGTCCCAGCCTGCTGGGCATGCTGCTCTCGTTCCTGGCCGGCTTGCTGGCCTTGCGCTGGCTGTCGCGCTGGCTGGAACAGGGCCGCTGGCATTTCTTTGGCGCGTATTGCCTGCTGGCCTCGCTGGTGGTGCTGTACGTAGGGTAAAATCGCCGGGTTTATAGTTTGTCACTACCATCCCAGCCAGGTTTTACTGAAAGCCAACGATGAATTTTGCCGCCACCGCCGCCCTCTCCCTAGCCATGTCCACCGATGCCTTCGCGGCCGCCGTGGGCAAGGGCGCCGCCCTGCACAAGCCGCAATGGCGCGAGGCGCTGCGCACGGGGCTGATCTTTGGCGTCATCGAAGCGATCACGCCCATCATCGGCTGGGCCTTGGGCAGCGTCGCCGCGCCCTACGTGGAAGCGTGGGATCACTGGATCGCCTTCAGCCTGCTGGGCATCATCGGCTTGCTGATGATACGCAATGCCCTGTCCGACGCGGACGAGGAAGAAGCGCCGGCCCAGTCGCACTCGTTCTGGGTGCTGGCCGTCACGGGCCTGGCCACCAGCATCGACGCCATGGTCGTGGGCGCGGGCCTGGCCTTGCTGGGCGCCAACATCGTCGTCACGGCCGCCGCCATCGGCTTCTCCACCTTCGTCATGGTCACCCTGGGCGTGATGCTGGGCCGCGTGCTCGGCACCATCGCCGGGCGGCGCGCCGAGCTCGTGGGCGGCCTCGTGCTGATCGTCATCGGCTGCGTCATCTTGTACGAGCATATCGGCCACCCGGCCTGAAGCCTGGCCGCGCACGGCACAAGCGCCGGCGTGGCCGGCAGCGCGCTTTGTGCTACATTCATTACTCTGCATCCCTGTCTCGCAAGGTGACCACCATGGAAACGCTGGAGCTGATTTTTGCCTCGATGGTACGCGAAACGGCCGAGTCGATACGCGACCACCATGTCCCTTTTGCCATCAAACACGACGAGCGCGCGTATTTCGAGTGGATGGACGGGCACCCGATCAATGGTTATATCCAGGAAGCGTATCGGGAAATCGAGGAAACAGCCCAGCAGATCCGCGCCATTCGCGCTGGGTGAGGACGCTTGCCGCAAGCTACTACGCGGGGGGCTTTGCGGCTGGCGATGCTCACCGTACTTATGTACGGTTGCGCTTCTCAGCCACACATCCCCTCCGCTCGCTACGCTTGCAACAAGCGTCAATACGCTAGTTGAATGCGTTCAAGGGACGTATTGATACAAATCAAACACTCTGCTGTTCGATACGCGTGGCATGGTCTGGCCCATGACAATCAGGTCTGGAGGCGGCAAACATGGATCAGGAACAAAAACACCAGATCAGGGGCTATGAATTTCATGTGGCGGGGGCGCTGGAGAAGGATGGGCGCTACCGGGGCATGATCTTGATCAGCAAGCGCGGCGATACCATGCAGGTGTACGCCAAGCCCGTGCTGATTGAAACGCCGAGCAGTTTCAAGTCCGTGCATGCGGCCCTGATCGAGGCGTCGGCGTATGCCCAGGAACTCATCTATAACGGCGCCATCAAGGCGCTGCTGCCGGCCGATGGGCCGCTGGCCGGCAAACAGGCGCCGCAGCCGCCGGATTTCGTCGGCAACTGACGCCGGCAAGCGCATCGGGCCACCCCGGGGCGCGCGTATAATGACGCGCTTTCCCGGATGAAAACTCAATACCATGGAATTTGTGAATTTACCGCTCGTCTTCCTGGTCGGCTGCGCGCTGATCGCCTTGCTGGCCAAGAAAAATGGTTACTCGTGGTATCTGTTTTTCTTCTCGATCGCCGTGCCCGCGCCCCTGTTGCTGCTGGCCTTGCCCCATGTGCTGGGCGCGGAGACCGCGTCGCTGACCTCCGTACGGCTGGGCACCGCCCTGCTGCTGCCGCTCGCAGGCTTGCTGCTGGCCCTGCGGCACAAGCGCTAATACCGTCGCGCTAAGGCTGTTTCAGCGCACATGCACCCCGTCGGCCAGGCGCCAGCCTACCGACAAGGCCAATTGCTGCGCTTCTTTTTCGTTGCTGCAATCATCGTAATCGCAGGTGTCCGCATACGCGCCGCACGCCTGGTTCTGGCTGATGTACGAACCGACCCAGCGGCCATCGCGGCGCTGGCTGGCCGTGGCGCTGATGATAAAGCCTTTGTGGATGGTGGGGTTTTCAAAAGACATAATTCCTCCGATGCAAAAATAGCGTCAGGGATCTGACAGGATTCCACTGTGCGCCACATGCTGCCAGCAGTCTGTACGTTTGATCACACTCACGAAAAGGACGCACGCCGCGCTCGTACCACATGACGATCAGGTATGATTTCAGCATGTGTGGACGATTCGATCAAAATGACACGGCGCGCGTGCTGGCGTCATCCTTCGGCTGGACGGACGCGGTGTTCGACAGCGAGGCCGAGCCGCACCTGAACGTCTCGCCCGGCACATACCGGCCCGTGCTGCATATCCAGGATGGCGTGCACCGGGTCGACGATGTCTTCTGGGGCTACCGCCCTGCCTGGGCCGCGCAAGCCGTGCCCGCCCCCGGCAAGAAAAAAATTCCCATCGCCATCAATGCCCGGCTGGAAAAATTGGCAAGCGCCTACTGGAAACCCTTGCTGCGCGCGGGGCGCGGCATCGTCTGCGTCGATGGCTGGTATGAATGGACGGGAGAGAAAGGCCGCAAGCAGCCGTGGCACATCCACCGCAAGGACCGCGCGCGCCTGTTCCTGCTGGCGCTGGCCCAGTTCGGCCCGTACAAATTCAACCGCGAGGAAGCGGGCTTTGTGCTGGTGACGGCCGACAGCCTGGGCGGCATGGTCGATATCCACGACCGCCGCCCCGTCGCCGTCAGCCTGGAAGACGCGCACCGCTGGCTCGACCCCGCGCTCACGCCCGAGCAGGCGCTGCACCTGGCGCGCACCTGCATGCTCGACGTGGACTTGTTCGAGTGGCATGCCGTCGATAATCCCCTCGTGCCGTCCGCCAAACCCAAGGCGCCGCCGCCGGCGTCGCCGCAAGGCGCCTTCGACTGGGGCGCCGACTAGCTCAACCGGGCAGGCGCGCCAGCCGGCGCCACAGCGCTTCCATCGGTCCCTGGCGGAAGTGCCGCAACCAGTAGCGGCTCAGCAGCACCTGCCCCGCCATGATGATGACCGCCAGGCCCAGCATTTCGGCGGGACGCAGTGTGGCGCCCCAGCCCAGGCCCGGCCCCTGCAGCAGCCAGGTGCCGAGCAAGGATTGCAGCAGATAATTGCTCAGCGCCATGCGCCCCACGGGCGCCAGCCATGCGCCGAGCCAGCGCAGCATGAAGGGACCGGCCAGCATCAATGCCGCCACATAGCCGGCCGCCAGCACCGGACCGCCGGCAAACAAGCCCACTTCGAACAGGGCCGTATCGAACACGGTTTGATACGGATCGGCCACCTGCCACGCGACGGCCCCCGCCGCCAGCAGGTTGAACGGCAAGCCCACGCCCAGTCCCACGGCACGCACGCGCCGCCACACGCGCTCGTGGCGCTGCGGCCGCGTCAGCCAGCCTAAGCGCACGGACAAGATGCCCAGCAAGAACAGCACGATGATATGCGGCAGCATGACGGCGGCGTACAGCAGCGAGACGAGGAAATCGTTGGCGCGCAGTTTGGCCACGGCCCACGCGCCGCCTTGCGTGTAGGTCGCGTAGCGGGCGGCGAAGTTTTGCAAATCATGCGCCGTGTCCGGCGCGCCGCCCTGCTGCCCCACGGGAATGAGCAAACACATGAACAACAGGAAACCGGCCGCCACCAGCCAGGCGCGGTTGCGTATGCGGCTCAGTTTGGCAGCTGCCAGGGGCAGGACCAGCATGCCGGCGACCGCATACGAGGTCAGCACGTCGCCGCTCCAGATGAGAAAACCGTGCAGCAGGCCGAACACGAGCAGCCAGCGCAGCCGGCGTTTATACGCCGCTTGCGCCGCTTCCCAGCCGCCCAGCTGGCGTTTCAGGGAACGTGTCTGCAGGGCAAAACCAGCACCGAACAAAAAAGCGAAGACGGGATAGAACTTGAATTGCGCCAGCGCCGCCACGCCGAAAATGACGAGCTGGTCGAGTACGGGCGGCTGCGCCGGCAAGGTGCCGTAGCGCAAGGACAGCGTCCCCCAGGCAAAGCCCCAAATATTTACCAATAAAATACCAAACACGGCGATGCCGCGCAGCACGTCGAGCTGCAGCAACCTGCCGGGCCTGGCGCTCATGGAGTTCAGGGGCGCGCCAGGGTCGGGTAATCGCTGATCTGCAGGCTGAAACCGGACGCATCCGATTGCAGCCGCGCCTGGCCGCCGAACGGCAAGGTGACCCGTCGGCGGATGTGGCCGAACTCGAGTCCCGTCAGCACGGGCACGGGCAGGCGCTCGCGCACGTAGGCCAGCATGACGTCGAAATCGTAGCCCTTGTCCATCGGACTCAGCTTATAGGCGGAAAAGTCACCGAGCACGACCGCATGCTGGCGTTCGAACACGCCTGCATGCAGCAATTGCAGCAGCATGCGCTCGACCCGGTACGGGTGCTCGTTGACGTCTTCCAGGAACAGGATGCCGCCATCGATCTGCGGAAAATACGGCGTGCCCAGCAGGTGCACGAGCATGGCCAGGTTGCCGCCCCACAAAGTCCCCACTGCCTCGGCCCGCGGATTGCCGGCTGCCGTGCCCGTGACCGTGTGCGTGGGTCCCGCCAGGCATGACCACAGCTGATCGAGCGTAAATTGCTCGGGCTCGTCGCGCGTAAAATCGTCGCAGATCATGGGGCCGGCAAAGCTGGCGCGGCCCGTTTTCGCCATCAAGCCCATGTGGAAGGCCGTGAAGTCGCTGTAGCCGACGAACAGCTTGCCGCTGGCGGCCATGCGGTCGAAATCGATGTCGGGCAAGATGCGGCTGATGCCGTAGCTGCCGCGCAGGGCGATCACCACCTGCACGTCCGGATCGGCGGCTGCCGCATTGAGCTGCGCCAGGCGGCCCGCATCCGTGCCGCCGAAGCGCTGGAAGCTGCGTTCGGGGTCGTAGTAAGTGTGGACGGTGGCGCCTTGCGCCTGCAGGCGGGCGATGCCGCGCGCCACGGCCGCGTCATCGGGCGCGCAACCGCCGGGCGCCACGATGGCGATGCCAATTTCAGGTGTCTTCAAAATGCCCGTGCCTTCAAAAGTGGTGGGCGCGCCTAGGCTGGCTGGGAGCGCATCTGGGGCGCCATCTTACCTTGCAGATGCACATCGATCAAGGCGAGCAGGCGCTCGATCAGCTGGGGCGGCATGTCGTGCCCCATGCCTTCGATCACTTCGAGCGTGGCGCCCGGAATCAGCGCCGCCGTATCGATGCCGCAGGCAACGGGGATCAGGGGATCGGCCGCGCCATGGATCACCAGCGCCGGGCAACTGATGCTGGGCAATAGCTCCGTGCGTTCGCCCGAGGCGGCAATGGCGACCATTTGCCGCGCCACGCCTTCGGGGCAACTGCCCCGCTCCAGCGCCGCTTCGATGCGCTGGTACAGCAGTTTTTCCGACACGGGATAGGCGGGACTGCCGATCACGCGCACGGTGGAGGCCATGTGCGCCATCAGTTCGGCGCGGCTGGCATTGCGCTTCGGGCGTTGCAACAAGGCATTGCGCGCCGCCCGCGTGGGGCCGGGCAAGCCGCGCCGGCCGCTGCTCGACATGATGGAAGTCAGGCTGAGCACTTGCTGCGGCGCGCGCGCCGCCATCACTTGCGCGATCATGCCGCCCATCGACACGCCGATCACGTGCGCCTGGGCAATGCGCAGGGCCGCCAGCAAACCCAGCGCGTCGTCCGCCATGTCATTCAAGGTGTAGGAAGTTTTCAGTGGCCAGCCCAGCAGGTTTTTCACGTAGGCCAGCGGCAGATACGGTTTGCCCGCCTGCGCCATCTTGCTCGACAGGCCGCTGTCGCGGTTGTCGAAACGCACGACGCGAAAGCCTTGTTCGACGATGCCTTCGACGAAGTCCGCCGGCCAGGCAATCAGTTGCATGCCCAGGCCCATGACCAGCAGCACGCACGGATCATCCGGGTTGCCGTGGCTTTCATAAGCTATGTTGAGGCCGTTCGCCATGATGGTTGCCATGATTGCCTCTCTTCAGGAACCAGCACGCAGACACGATCGCTGCGGCCTTGCAATCAGCATACCACTATTGTGCTTCAGACATGAGACCGGCACGCGGCACCCACACTGAAGTGTTGCCGCGCCGGTACGGCGCGCGGCAACTCTGCTGCTACCTACTTGGCCTTAGGCAAGGAATCAGCCAGGTCCACCCACGCTTGCGGCTGGGGTTTGCCGCGCTCGCGCACGCCGAAGAAGGAGACCACTTGCGTGCCGTCGTTGTCGAAGAATTCGACGGACGTGACGCCGCCGCGCTTGACGACCCAGCCGCTGCGCAGGGCCGTGTCGCGGATGTGCAGGTTGAAGTCCGGGTCCAGCACGTTGAAGAAACCGCCGGCAGCCATGGTTTTTTCGATCTTGCCGCTGTAGATCTGCGTCAAGCCTTCATTACCCAGGAACACCATGATGGCGACCTTGTCCTTGGCCGCGCTTTCCAGCAGGGTGCGCAGCGCTGCGGGCGTCACGCGCTCGACGACGCCAGCTGGCGCCAGACGCAGCGCCTGCTCGCGCGTCAAGTGGAATTCGCGCATGATTTGCGCAAACTGGTGCACGTCCGTCATGTCTTTCCAGGCCAGCTGGAATTCCTTGACGTCGATCTCGCGGTCCGGCTTTTCAGCGGCCTTGGGCGCCACGGCCAGCACGTTCAGTTCCGCGCTTTGCTGGGGCAGGCGGAAGGTGGCCACCAATTTATCGTAGACGGCCACGCCCGCATCGCTGCGCACATAAATCTTGTGCACGGCCGTGCCGTTGGCATCGAAAAACTGCAGGCTGCGCGTCGGCTTGCCGTCGCGGCCCGGCTGTTCCACGGCAAATGCATATTTCCAGTTTTCAAAGTGGAAACGCAGGTCGATCTGCCCGCCCAGGTAGCCGCCCGCGATATTGCGCTGGCGCGCCTCCGTTTCCGGGTCCTGTTTCGCGTCGGCCTGTTCCGACTTGTCGCCTGCCTGCTTGAACTTGCTGGCCACGCCCGTCGTTTCGATGACGCCGTTTTCATTGCGCGTGATCGCTTGCACGAGGCCCAGGTCCAGCGCGGCGCGCATGATTTCGCGCGGCTGGTTGCCGTCGGCCTGCAGGCGGGTGACGCCCTTGCCGATGTTGGTTGCCAGCAATTGCGCTTCCGATACGCCCAGCGCGCGCGCCGCGTCGCGGATCTGCAGCTTCGGCTGTTCCGTGCGCAAGGTGGACCAGCGTTCCGCCAGGGTGGCTGGGGCCGCGTATGCGTTTGCAATCAGCAGGCTGCCTAGCAGCGATAGAACGAGTTTGGATAACTTCATAGAGAGACCATTCAATCAAACATGGAAAAAAAGAGGGGCAAGCACCCCTCCCCGGTAAAAATCAGAAATTGACGCTGAGGCTGGCTGCGACGTTGCGGCCCGGCTTGGCATAGCGCTCGATCTCGGCGCGGCTGGCGACCGTGGTGCCGGCGGCCAGGCTGCGCGAGGCAGCGTAGTCCCAGTACTTGCGATCCGTTAAGTTATAGACGCCGACGACGAGCTTCGCGTTCTTGTGCACGTTCCAGTACGTCGACAGATCGAAGATGGTGTACGACGGCACGGTAAACAGGGGACCGGCATCGCCGATCAGCAGGTTTTCCGGCGCCTGCTTGGCGCCCGCATGCACGGCCGTCAGCGCCAGGCCGAACAGCTCGTTTACATGGTCGTAGCCGAAGGTCAAGGCCGACTTGGCGGGCGCGACCGAGTTCAGGCCGCCGCTCTCGCCCGTCCGGGTATTGAAGGAGCGGCCCTTGGCCACACCGGTGGCCAGGTCGACGTGGTAGCCCTGCATGGCCGGCGCCCAGGCGCCCAGTTCCGCGCGCAGGCTCAGTTCGGCGCCCCAGGTGCGGGCATTGCCGATGTTTTCCGGGCGGAACAGGCCGCGCGTGATGGTCGGGTAGTTCACCGGATCATCTTTTTGCATCACGTAATCGACCATGTCCGTGTATTCCGTCTGGTAGACGGACGCGTGCATGCTCAAGCCCCTGGTGACGTCGCCCTTCAGGCCCAGTTCATAGGCCTTGCTGGTTTCCTTGCGCAAGTTGGCGTTGCCCAGCACGGCATAGCCCTGTCCCGTGCCCGTATAGCTGAACGAGTCGTAGGTGCCCGTGCGCTCGGCCGCCGTCGGCAGGCGCGTGCCGCGCGTGAAGGTGGCATACGCGCTCATCTGCGGCAGCACTTCCACGGACAGGCTCAGGCTGGGCGTGAAATAGGTGTCGCTCTCTTCGCGCACTTCCTTGGCCGCGTTCGGCACGGCGATCGCATAGGTTTGCAGGTTTTTCGGTTCGTTCTTGCGGTAATCGGCACGCAAGCCCGGCGTCAGCACGGCTTTCTTGCCCGCCAGATTGAAACTGAGATCGTCGCGCACATACAGGGCCAGCTTGGTCGTGTCCATGTCGGCCATGCGGTTCTTGTTGGTGACCTGGTGCTGGCCCGTGGCGACGATGACGCGGTCTTCGCGCCACGGACGGCGCGTTTTCAGCTGTTCCAGCTGCACGCCGTACAGCAGCGCGTTGTCCGCATTGAGCTGCTTGACCGCTTCCGACGTCAAACCGATGCTGTCATTCTTGAAGCTGGTGTCTATGGCACGCTGCGCCGGGCTGCCGAACGTGTAGAGGCCTTGCGTCTTGTCGTCGGTTTTCGCATTCTGCAGATACACTTTCGAGGTCAGGCGGTCGAACAGGGCGACATCCTTGAGCACCACGTCGTGACCCAGGCTCACGCGCGTGCGCTTGGTGGTGGAATCCTGCTGCACGCCCGTCGGGTAATACGTGCTGACCTTGCTGCGCAGATCGCGCTTGTTCTTGCGTTCGAACATGTCGACCGTCAAGTCCAGCTTTTGTTCGCCAGGCAAGGTCCACACGAGCTTGGACAGCAAGGCATTCGAATGCCAGTCGTCCGGGTTAACGGGCGTGCTGCCGCGGCTGTCCGTCTGCTCTCCATCGCGGTGCACATAGACGGCCAGACCCTGCAGATTGGCGCCGATCCTGGCGGCGCCCGTCAGCGTGTGCGCATTGCTGCGGTCGGCCATGGCGCGGCCGTATTTATAGGCCACGTAATGGTCTTTCCCCTCGCCCAGGTAATCCTCGGGCGACTTGGTGATGAAGGCCACGCCGCCGCCCAGGCCAGGATTGGCGCCGCTGGCGGCCGTCGTGCCCGAATCGATGCGCACTTCACGGAAGGTTTCTGGATCGAAATAATCGCGACCCGTGGCGAAGGCGTTGAGGGTGTTGCCGTCCGGCTTGGGTGCCGCGTCGGGCAGCGAGATGCCGTCGAGCTCCAGGCTGACCCGGTTGCCTTCCAGGCCGCGGATGTTGTAACCGGTATTGCCCGAACCATCCCACACGCTGCCGCTGCCCGATGCCGCCGCTGGCGCGCTGATCAAGGGCAAATAGCGCACGATGCCGCCCATCTCCGTGACATTGCGGCGTTCCAGGTCGTCCGCCGTGACGACCGTCTTGGTGCCGGCGCGGCGTTCATAGTCCTGCTTGGCGTTCACGACGATTTCCGGAAAGACGGGCAGCTTGGCCGGCTCCTGGGCAGCCGTGCCCGCATTAATGGCGGCCATTTGCGCCTGCGCGGGCAGCAAGGGCGCCGCGAACAGGCCCAGCAAGGCGGCGCGCAGCACCAGGTTATGGCGGCGGACAGGCAGGCGGGTTGAGGATACGACGGGGGCAGCGGAGCGCTGCGTAGGCACTGTAGTCATGATGATCCGGTCTAAGAGTAAAGGCTGGCTCTTGAACCCGGATCGATAACGATAGTGTTAACGATGTGTAAGGGAAGTTTGCTGGCGAAAACAGCACTGTAACACGAATCATTCTCATTTGAGAATGGCAATTGGTCTAGGCAGATGTTATTTCGCAACAATTGTAAAAATGCCAGCCGGGGTGGCTGGCAAAGCGTCAGGCAGCCGGATTGGCCAGCTTGCGCGCTTCCGCCTGCGCGCGGCGGCGCTCGGCAAAGAAACGCTTGAGGAAGGCGCCGCACTCGTCGGCCAGCACGCCCCCTGCGATGGCCGTCTGGTGATTCAGGGCCGGCTGTTCGAACAGGTTCAGCACGGAACCGCAGGCGCCCGTCTTCGGGTCCCCCGCGCCATACACCACGCGCGCCAGCCGGGCATGCAGCATGGCGCCCGAGCACATCACGCACGGCTCCAGGGTCACGTACAGCTCGCAGCCGGGCAAGCGGTAGTTGCCCAGCTTTTCGGCGGCCGCGCGCAGGGCCATCACTTCCGCGTGCGCCGTGGGGTCATGGCGGCCGATGGGCTGGTTGTAGCCGACGGCGATGACTTCCCCATCCTTGACGACGACGGCGCCGACGGGCACTTCGCCCAGGTCCCACGCGTGCTGGGCCTGTTCCAGGGCCAGCCGCATGTAGCCCGCATCGCGCGCGCTAGCGTGCGTTTCAGTCATCGGTCACTTCTGCCCAGCAGTTCGGCGTCTCATGCAGCACCAGCTTATGCAGGTGCAAACCCGTGCCGAAATGGTCGGTAAACGCCGCTTTCAGTATCTCGAAGGCGATGCGCGCCAGGTTTTCCACGGTCGGGATGCGGTCGATGACGACGGTTTTATGGTCGGGCAAGCTGGCCAGGAAGTCGCGCACGGCCGTGTCTTTCTCGTAGACGAGGAAGGCGTGGTCCCAGACATCGACCAGGTGCTGCTTGGCCAGCGTCTTGACGTCGGAAAAGTCCATGATCATGCCATTGTCGGAATTGCCTTCCGCTTCGATGACCTTGCCGACCAGGGTGATTTCCACCGTGTAGCGGTGGCCGTGCAGGTTGCGGCACTGGCTTTTGTGGTCGGGAATGCGGTGGCCCGCGTCGAATTCGAGCTTGCGTGTGATAGTCAGCATATTGTTTTATTAAGGTATTTGCAGGAGTTTATGGGTTTGCAGGCTCAGCTTCCACTTCGGGTTGCTTTTGCATGTCTCGATGGCCAGCTTCATGTTGTGCGCGGCCAGGGGGCCGTCCATCGCCTGCACGAAGAAGTTCTCGAAGTCCAGTTGTTCGTAGGCGGCCAGGTCTTGCTGGAACTGGGGGATGACGACCTTGATCTCATTGCCCTTGTGGACGACCAGTGTCGAGCCCATCTTCGGGCTGACGCAGATCCAGTCCACGCCGGGCGGCACGGGCAAGGTGCCGTTGGTTTCGATGGCGATGGTAAAGCCGACCGCATGCATGGCGTCGATCAGGGCCGTGTCCAGCTGCAGCAGCGGCTCGCCGCCCGTAAACACCACGTATTTGCTCGGCGCGTAGCTGGCCGGCCACAGGCTGTCGATCAGCGCGGCCAATTCCTGCGGCGTCTTGAACTTGCCGCCCAGTTCGCCATCAGTGCCGACGAAATCCGTGTCGCAGAACTGGCACACGGCCGTGGCGCGGTCGCTTTCGCGGCCCGTCCACAGGTTGCAGCCGGAAAAGCGGCAAAACACGGCTGGACGGCCCGCGTGCGCACCTTCGCCCTGCAGGGTGTAAAAAATCTCTTTGATGCTATAAGTCACTGTATTTCCTAAGAGCTGGCTGGCGTCATCGCGCAGGGCGAGCGCATTAAGGCCGGCGCACCGCACCGTCACCGCAAAAGCCGATTGACAACCCTCTATTATATGCCGCCACGACACTTCCCGTGCAAATGCCGTGCCCGCCACCTGCGGCCATGCCATCCGTGGACAAGAAAGCGGCACTGGCAGGCATAACTGCGCAGCTTTTGCGTTTAGACAATATAAATATCTCCAAGCCAATGTATTTTCTGTAATAAAATTGCCTGATAGAAAACATTTAGGGAGCGAGGAAATGATGCAACGCAGGCTACGTCTGCCGTACCGCCTGAGCATTCTGGCCTGCCTGGCGGCCGGCGCACTCGCTTCCCTGCATGCCGGATACACCGCCGTGCCGCTGCTGCAGTCGGCCACGCCCTCCCCGCTGATGCTGGCCTGCGCCATCCTGTTTGCTGCACTGGCGCTGCTGCTGTGGCGCCTGCAGGCGCTGGAACAGCTGCGCGCGGATGACGAACAAGCACGCCTGGCCAGCGGGCAGCAGCAGGCGCGCGAACAGGAACGCCTGCGCATCGGGCGCGACATCCATGACGACCTGGGCCAGCACCTGCTGACCTTGAAGATCGACCTGTCCATGCTGCAGACCAGCACGCACGGCGCGGCGCCCCATCTGGCGCAGCAGCTGGCCGTGATCGTGCGCAATGTCGACCTCAGCATCGCGGCCTTGCGCTGCGTCATCCATGACCTGCGCCCGCCCGCCCTCGACGCCGGCCTGCAGGCGGCATGCGAGGAACTGCTGGCCGACTTCAAGCGCACGACGGGCATCGATGGCCGCTGCGATTACCGGCTCGACGCCGCCGCCGGCCGCGCGCATGACGTCTTGCTGTACCACGTGGTACAGGAAGCGCTGGCCAATATCTCCCGCCACGCGCGCGCCACACATGTCCAGCTGTGCCTGCAGCAAGCGGGCGCCAGCGTGGAGTGCCGCATCGGCGACGATGGCATCGGGCTGTCGGGCTCGCCGCCGCGCCTCGGTTGCGGCCTGTCCGGCATGCATGAGCGCGTGGCCGCCGCCGGCGGCAGCCTCCACATCGACAGCCGCAGCGGCGCCGGCACCACCTTGCGCGTCGCGCTGCCCTTGCCGGTCTGTCACGACGAGGCGATGCGCCATCGCTGAAAATATTGCTCAATATCAACACCTTCGGCCCGCCACGCTGCATCATGGCCAACGAGCCAGCCCCCATTCACGCCCAAGAAGGATGCTTTCATGCCGGATAGCCACGCACCTGCCAGCGCCTCGCCGTATGATGAAGCCCAGGGTTTCGCCGTCAAGATGATGGAATTGCTGGTCGTGCCCACCTTTGTACTCGATGTGCATGGCAAGGTGATGATCTGGAACCGCGCCTGCGAGCAACTGACGGGCGTGCCGGCGACCGAAGTGCTGGGCACGTGCGCGCCGGGCCGCTGCTTTTACAACGACGAGCGCCCCACCCTGGCCGACCTGCTGCTGGCCGGACGGGGCGGCGACATGCGCGCCCTGCATGCCCAGCAACCATACCGCAGCAGCACGGGCAGCAATCTGTGCGCGGAAAACTGGTGCGACATGCCGCGCACGGGGCGGCGGCGCTACCTGGCCGTCGATGCCAGCCCCATCTACGGCAATCACGGCGAACTGATCGCCGTCGTCGAAACCCTGCGCGACATGACCGATGAAAAGCGCGCGCAGGTGGAACTGGAACGCCTGGCCACGCGCGACGGCCTGACGGGGCTGGCAAACCGGCGCTGCTTCGACGACACCATCCTGGCCGAGTGGCAGCGCGCCCAGCGGCAGGGCCAGCCCCTGTCGCTGCTGATGGTCGACGTCGACAATTTCAAGGAATACAACGACAGCCACGGCCACCAGGGTGGCGACCTGTGCCTGCGCAAGGTGGCCGGCGCCGTGGCCAGCGAAATGCGCACGAACGACCTAGTGGCGCGCTACGGCGGCGAAGAGTTCGCCGTCATCCTGCCGAACCAGTCGCTCAAGGGCGCGGCCATCGTGGCCGAGCGTATCCGCCAGCGCGTGGAGCGGCTGCAGCTGCCGCGCCAGCGCCCCGATGGCGCCTGCGTCACCGTCAGCATCGGCGCCGCCACGGCCCTGCCCGGCCCCGGCACGGAACTGGGGCAGTTGATCCATACAGCCGACTGCGCCCTGTACCGCGCCAAGCACCTGGGCCGCAACCGCATCAGCCTGCCGGAAACGACGCTGACCTGACCACCTGTCCCTGCGGCACGCCTTGCCTGCCCTGATGGGGCCGCCCCTTCATGCCAAAACGCCTTGCCCCTATGCACGGCGGCATGAATATTCTATGCTGCGGCGTTGCACTTTCATAACATCCAAAAAAGAAGGAGCCCTCGTGTCAAGAATCATGCCCGCTTTATTACCCGCTTTCGCCCTGGCCCTGTCGGCCATGGCTGCCTCGAACCTGGGCGCCGCGCCCGTCAAGCCGGCCGCCGCCAGCACCGCCGCCGTCGCAGGCAAGGCCGATCTGCTGCCGTTCAAGGCCACGGAAAAGACCCTGGCCAACGGTTTAAAAATCATCATCGTGCCGACCGGCTTCCCGAACCTGGTCTCCTTGCAGATTCCCGTGCAGACGGGTTCGCGCAATGAAGTCGAGCCGGGCAAGTCCGGTTTTGCCCACTTCTTCGAGCACATGATGTTCCGCGGCACCAAGGCGTATCCGCCCGAGAAATACCAGGAAGTCATCACCCGCGCCGGCGCGCGCCAAAATGCCTATACGAGCGACGACCTGACCAATTACCACACGACGTTTGCCAAGCAGGACCTGGAAACCGTGCTGAAGGTGGAGGCGGACCGCTTCCAGCACCTCGACTATGCGGAAGACGCGTTCAAGACGGAATCGCGGGCCGTGCTGGGCGAATACAACAAGAACAGCGCCAATCCCGTGTCGAAACTGTTCGAAGTGATGCGCGACAGCGCCTACACGACGCATACCTACAAGCATACGACGATGGGTTTTATTCAGGACATCGAAGACATGCCGAACCAGTACGCGTATTCGAAACTGTTCTTCGACCGCTGGTACCGCCCCGAGCGCACCACCATCATCATCGCCGGCGACGTGGAGCCGCAGCAAGCCATCGCGCTGGTGGAAAAATACTGGAGTGGCTGGCAGCGCGGCAAGCAGCAGGCGGCCGTGCCCGTGGAACCCGCGCCGCATGGCCCCGTCTACAAGCACGTGGCTTGGCCCACGCCGACCCTGCCGTGGGTGGCCGTGGGCTTCCACGCGCCCGCGTTTTCCGTGAAAGACAAGGACCAGGCGGCGCTGGCGACCTTGCTGTCGCTGTCGTTCGGCCGTACCTCGCCCCTGTATAAACGCCTGGTGCAGAACGAACAGAAGGTCGATCAATTGTTCGAGATGACGCCGGACCGCGTCGATCCGACGCTGGCCGTGCTGGGCGCGCGCGTGAAAAACATCGATGACGCCGTCTACGTGCGCGACGCGATATTGGCCACCGTGGCGCAGCTGCGCGACACGCCGGTGAGCGAAAAGGACCTGGCGGACGCCAAGTCGGCGGAAAAATACGGCTTGATCCGCTCGCTCGACAACACGGAGCAGATCGCCGGTACCCTTGCCTCCTTCGTGCACTTCGACCGCTCGTATGCCACCATCAACCAGTACTACCGCCTGATCGACACGCTCACGCCGGCCGACCTGCAGGCCGCCGCGCGCAAATACCTGACGGACGACGGCCTGGTGGTGACCACCTTGTCGCACCAGCCGATGGCGGCCGCCATCGCCACGACGCCGAAGCTGGCCAGCCTGCTGCCGGCCGCCACGAACGCGAAGTTCGACGTGCTGGTGCAAAAGTCCGCGCTGCCGCAGATCCGCTACAAGCTGCTGTTTATGGCCGGCTCCGCGCAAGACCCGCAAGGCAAGGAAGGCCTGGCCGCGCTGACGGCCGCCATGGTGGCGTCGGGCGGCTCATCCGAGCGCAAGATCGACGAAGTCAACCAGGCCCTGTTCCCGCTCGCCGGCAGCTTTTCGCAGCAGACGGACAAGGAAATGACGACGTTTACGGGTTCCATTCACAAGGATAACTGGACGCAGTTCAACGCCATCGCCCTGCCCCTGCTGCTCTCGCCCGGCTTCCGCGAAGACGATTTCCGCCGCCTGAAGGATGCGCAAAAGAATGCGCTGCTGCTGGACCTGAAGGACAATAACGAAGAGGAATTCGCCAAGGAGCGCCTGCAAACCAACGTCTACGCGGGTACGCCGTACGGCCACCCCGTGCTGGGCACGGTCGCCGGCATCGACGCCATCACGCTCGACGACGTCAAACAGTTCTGGAAGAGCGCGTATGCGCAAGGCGCCGTCAAGGTGGGCCTTTCCGGCGACGTGTCCGACGCCATGACGGCCTCGCTGACGCAGGCGCTGGCAAGCTTGCCGGCCGGCCCCGGCTTGCCGACCACCGTGAAACCCGTGGGCCGCAAGGCGCAGGGCCTGGAAGTGGAAATCCTCGAGAAAAACACGCGCGCCACGGCCATTTCCTTCGGCCTGCCGCTGGACGTGACCCGCACGCACCCGGACTTCCCCGCGCTGTGGCTGGCGAAAACCTGGCTGGGCGAGCACCGCGCCTCGAATTCCTATCTGTACCAGCGCATCCGTGAGATTCGCGGCATGAACTACGGCGATTACGCGTACATCGAAGCCTTCCCGCGCGGCATGTATCAGTTCTTCCCGAACCCGAACCTGGGCCGCAAGGCGCAGCTGTTCGAAATCTGGATCCGCCCCGTGGCGCCGGAGAACGCGCATTTCGCCCTGCGCGTGGCCCTGACGGAATTGGGCAAGCTCATCGACAACGGCCTGACGCAAGACGATTTCGCCACCACGCGCGACTACCTGATGAAGAACGTCTTCGTCATGACGTCGACGCAGGACCAGCAGCTGGGCTATGCGCTCGATTCGCAGTGGTATGGCACGCCAGAATTTACCAAGCTGATGCGTGACGGCTTGTCGAAACTGACGCTACAAGACGTCAATTGCGCCATCAAACAGCATCTGTCGGCGAAGAACCTGTCCGTGGTGATCGTCGCCAAGGATGCGGCCGGCTTGAAGGAAAAGCTCGTCAGCGACGCGTTTTCTCCCATCAAGTACGACGGCAACAAGCCGCAGGCGCTGCTCGATGAAGACAAGGTCATCGGCGCCATGAAGCTGAACATCCAGCCGGCGGCCGTCACCGTGACGCCGGCGGCGCAGGCGTTCGCGAAGTGAAGGCGCCAACAGGCGCACCAGCAAGGGGCATCCATAAGCGCACCAATTAAAAACAGACGCACCAAGTAATTGCAAGAATGGCCGCCAGCATTATGCTGGCGGCTTTTTTTATGCACTGAAATAAGGCATCCGAAAAGCCGCGGCGATTATCTCGCCCCATTAAATGGCGCCATGCACCATTATCGATACTCATCGCACCGGCTAAATACCACGGCGCATATGGATATTACAAATATAAATCCCGAAAACACGCCCTGATAGACAGCAAGAGCAGGCAGTTGCAGCAAGGCGGAGCCAGTCAGCAATTTATATCATATAAAACAATGACTTAAGAATATTTTTATGCATTTTAAATATTGTATATTTAGCACTTTACATCTAGCCATTAACACACATTCCTTTCAATGGCAGCATATTTTAATTAAATATGTAAGCGCGAAAATATTCTATATAAACTGTTGTGTCAGCGTGACAATGTTGCAAAAAGGCATGGCGCACTTTTTATGAAAATGTTTTTATAAAGGTCTAGGCAAAACTGTTTATACGGTTCTGCAATAAAAATCGCTGAAGCGATCCACTAGACCGGGAAAGCCGCACATCGCACAACGATGGTCGGCCATGTGTTCAGTAGTTGAAATTCGATGGAGAATATTTTGCTTAAAAAAATAGTCTTGAAACAAAGCGTTATCGCTGTCGCACTCACCTTGTCTTCCTCGCAGCTGGTCTACGCGCAACTGGCGCCGCAGGAGCCGGCGCTGCAGAAAATCCTCATTACCGGGTCCAACCTGAAACGCGCCGACAAGGAGGGCACCTCCCCTGTCGATGTAATCACCGCCAAGGACATCAAGGACAGCGGCGCATCGACCGTTGCCGAACTGATGAAACTGGTGCCATCCATGGGCACGGACACCAACCAGGACCAGGGCAGCGGCACGGGCTTTGCCAGAGGCGTCGCCACCGCCTCGCTGCGCGGCCTGGGATCGAGCTCCACCCTGATCCTGCTGAACGGCCGGCGCATGACGCCATCGGCGTATGCCGACCCGAACAACGGCAACTCCACGCTGTATGACTTGAACAGCATCCCGCTGTCCGCCCTGGACCGCGTCGAAATCCTCAAGGATGGCGCCTCGGCCGTCTACGGTTCGGACGCCATCGGCGGCGTCATCAACTTCATCACCAAATCGAACTACCGCGGCGCGCAAATCGCCGGCAACGCGGGCGCCAACGACGATGGATTGTTCCGCCGCAAGAACGTCAATGGCTTCTTCGGCACGGGCGACCTGGACGCCGATGGCTACAACGTCTTCGTCGCCGCCGACTTCTCGCAACGCGACCGCGTGGCGCGCCGCGACGTCAAGGACATCGCCTACTCGACCTACCAGGACTTGAACGGCCGCTTCCGCTCCAACTACTCGAGTTCCATCTCGAAGTATGCGGCGGTGTACCGCGAATCGGCGCCAGGTTCACGCAACTTCGGCGTCACCCAGGCAACCGCCCCGCAGCGCCTGACGTTCAACCTCGGCTGCGATGCGTCGCAACAGATCACGGGCGGGGTCAAGGATGGCCTGCTGCCAACGAGCGTGCTGATCGGCCGTACGTTCTGTAACTATGACGCCGATCAATTCCTCGAAGGCCAGGGCGACGGCCGCGATGCCAGCGTGCTGAGCCGCGGCACCTTGAAGCTCAGCAATGCCGTCACCGGCTATGCCGAAGCGGCTTACACGCGCTCCGCGCGCTCGTACACGGGGTCGCCGGCCACCATCGGCACGACCTCCGTCACCAACTACATGGCAACGGGTCTGGCCGATCCCTTCCAGGTCATCCTGCCGATTGGCCATCCGGACAACCCGCTGACAAATGCCCGCGCATCGGTCGCCTACCGCTTTGAAAACCTGCGCGGCGGCTCGGAAACGGTCAACCAGAACACGCGCCTGCTGACGGGCCTGCAAGGCGACCACTTCGGCTGGAGCTGGGATACGGGCCTGCTATGGAACCGCTCGAAGCGCGATGAAACGCAATATGGCCGCCTGTACCTGCCCACCTTGCGCAAGCTCAATACCGGCACCTCGCTGGCACAGCTGGCCGCCGACCCCACCATCGGCTACGATACGCAGAGCACGGGCGTGGCGGAAATCTTCCAGCTCGATGGCAAGGCCAGCACGGAATTCGGCAAGCTGGGCGGCGGGGCCGTGGGCCTGGCCGTCGGTTTCGAGCTGCGCCGTGAAAAAATCCGCATCGATCCTGACCCGTTGGTCGCCGCCGGCCAGATCTACGGCACGGCCAACACCATCATCGACGGCCAGCGCGACGTCAAGTCGGCCTTCGTCGAGCTGCGCACGCCGTTCACCAGGAGTTTCGAGATGGATTTTGCCGGCCGGGTCGACAAATATCCTGGCATCAAGACCAACTTCGTGCCGAAAGTGGGCGCCAAGTGGACGGCCACCGATACGCTGGCCTTCCGCGGCACGTATGCCGAAGGCTTCCGCGCTCCGGCGCTGTCGCAAGTGACGCCAGGCGGCGCGCAATTCTTCCTGTCCGGCGTGTGGGATCCGAAACGCTGCCAGGAAGATGAAAGCACCCCGCGTCCGGGCGGCGTGACGGCCGACTGCAGCAAATCGATTTCCGGCGTCGGCGGCGCCAATCCGGACTTGAAGCCGGAAACGTCGAAAAGCTACTCGCTGGGCCTGATCTACTCGCCCACCTCCGACATCGACCTGGTCGTCGACGTGTACCGCGTGCGCAAGGAAAAGGAAGTGGCACTGGGCACGGCCAGCGAAGCGCTGAAGAACGAAGACCGCGAACCGCAAAACGTCGTGCGCGACCAGAACCCGAGCAGCTTCCTCACCGATGCCAGTGGCAATCCGATCCCGGGTACCGGCACTTTGCTGTCGGTCAAGACGCCATGGTCCAACCAGGGGTCGACCGAAATGCGCGGCGTGGACTTTGAAGCGCGCCTGCGTAACAAGCTCGGCGAATGGGGTTCGCTCAGCACCGCCTTGCGCGGCACCTACGTCTACAGCTACAAGCTGGAGCAGCACGAAGGCGATACGGTCAGCAATGTGACCGGCACGCGCCCAGGTCTGTACGATTGGCAATTGTCCACCGGCACCGACATGCCGAAGGTCAAGGCTTCGCTGACCACCAACTGGACGCGTGGCGACCATAGCGTGAACGCCTCGCTGAACTTCGTTGGCAGCGTATCGCTCAAGCGCAACCGCGACGGCGCCGAGATCTACGACCAGCCTTTCTGCTCCTACGGCACGAAGAAGGCGACCGATGCGGCGCCGGATCGCAATACCACGATCCCTGGCTACGAAGCGGCCTTCCCGGACTGCAAAGTGGCCAGCTGGACCACCGTGGGCCTCGGCTATACATACACCGGCTTCAAGAACCTGAGCCTGGGCATCAATATCCAGAATCTGTTCGACCGCGCCGCGCCGTATGACCCGGGCTACCCGGCAGCCGGCTACAACGAAGGCTTGCACAACGCCTATGGCCGTTATTTCACCTTCAATGCGCGCTACACGTTTTAATTAAGCGCAAGCAAACAGCAAACGCCTCCTGCGGGAGGCGTTTTTTTTGGGCGCTATTCGAAGGGATTGGCCACCGACGTCACTTCGGGCGGCGGCAGCTGGTCGGGCAACGCCTGCTTTTCCAGCTGCGCCACCACGTCGGCCAGCAGTTTTTGCAGCTGTTTCGCCAGGGCCAGGCCCGGCTTGTCCAGGGTCAGGTCGATGTCGCCGCTGATGCTGATGCGGTCGACGCGGTTTTCGATGGTCAGACTGCCGATTTCCAGCACATCGCTTTCATTGGCGTAAGGGACGAATTTCTTTGCGCACATGGCATTTCCTCTCAAGGCGATTATTTCTTGGACTTGCTATTGATCTTCGGCAAACTCAGCATGCGCAGTTTCTGCTGCCGCGTCAGCGACGGTAACAGATCGATGCCGATCCTGTCTTCCAGTTGCGCAATGCTCAGCACTTCATACGCCTTGGTATCGACATTTTCAATGAAATAGGCGGCGCCGGCGCGCTGGCGCGGGCTGTACACGGCCTTGTACAGATGGCTGGGCACGATGACTCTTCCCACCTTGCGCAGGTTGCCGCCAATGAACGCCGGCCCCGTGATCACGTACAGGTCGCCCTCTTTCTTCGCCATCTTGCGCACGGCGCCTTCGATGCCGGCCCACACATAGCGGTTGTTGCGCGAGTCTTGCGGCACCATATTGGCCAGGGTAAAGCTGTCGCGCTGGCTCTGGCGGTCCGGCATGTCGCCATTGGGCGCCATGTGGCCACGGTCGAAACCGCTGCGCACATAATCGGCCAGCTCCGCGCGCTGGGCGGCGGGCAGCTTGCGTTCGGCATGGAAGGAATTTTCACGCGACAAATCCTGCGCCGCTTCCAGGTTGTTCGCCGTCAAATGCTCGGCCGACCACAAGGGCGTGCGGGTGATACCCGAGTGCATCACGCCAAACACGTTGTAGCACAGCTCCTTGGTCGCCACGTCGAGCTTGGGGTTGGTGATTTCCGGCTTACGGCCATCGACGTAATGGGCAGGACAGGCATCGGCATGCGCCAGGTTCGCGGCAAAGGCGGAAGCCAGCACGCCGCACGCCAGGGTCAGCCTGGCGATCGATCGTTGAATCATATTTCCCTAGTTGAAATCTTTGCAGGCCAGCATTCTAGCGGACGCCGGCCTTCACCACAAACCTGCACCCGCCTGGCGTGTGCGGCGGTGAACGGGCATGCAGGCGAGCCTGCGGGCGGCCCCGCGCAAAGCAGATGCAAATAAAGGCCAACAGGTCGCGCACAGCCATTCATATCTGCTAAGATTGCCTTGATTCGTTCGCATCGACCATTCAAGATTTGGAGAGCATATGATCAAAAAAACCCTGCTGCTGATCGTTGTCGTCGTCGCCGCCATCCTCGGCTATGCCACCACCAAGCCCGACACCTTCAGTGTCCAGCGCGAAATCACCATCAAGGCCCCGCCCGAGAAAATCGCCGCCCTGATCACGGATTTCCACTACTGGGCCGCCTGGTCGCCGTGGGAAAAGCTCGATCCCGCCATGCGCCGCACGTTTACGGGCCCGGCCAATGGCCTGGGCGCGCAATATGCGTGGCAAGGCAATGACAAGGTGGGCGCGGGCCGCATGGAAATCACGGAAGCGGCCCAGCCCGAGCGCACCGTCATCAAGCTCGATTTCCTCAAGCCGTTCGAAAGCCACAACACCACCACCTTTACCATGACACAAGAGGGCGACGGCACCAGGGTGAACTGGACCATGACGGGCCCCAGCCCTTACGTCAGCAAGGTCATGACGGTCTTCGTCAGCATGGACCGGATGATCGGCAAGGATTTTGAAAAAGGCTTGAACAACCTGAAGGCGGCGGCGGAACGCTAAGCCCGCTAGCAGCAAGCAGAAACAGGGCCCGCGCGGCCCTGTTTTATTTGGCGCTCCCCCTTGCGGCTGGATCCGCAGCAAGGGGATGTGCCGTCAGAACTGTTCGATCCAGGCGGCCAGGTGGTCGGGCGTGAGCGCCGGTTCCGCCTGCACCAGCTTGCCCTGCAAACCCAGTTCCGTCTTGCTTAGCTGCAAGGACCAGCCGCGCCGCGCCAGCCACAGCAAGCAGGCCAGCCAGAACGAGTGGGTGGCCGAGACGGGCGTGGTGGTCGGCGTTTCCAGGAATTCCGTCAGCAGCCGGCCATCGAGGAACAGTGCCGTGCCGCCCTGGTTTTGCAGCGCCGCGCCAAACACGGGCAGCAGCATGTCGATCGCCTGCTCCACGCCGCGCCCCGGATGCTCGCGCTCGAGCGTGTCGAGCTGCTGGCGCACGGCGGCGGCAAAGGCCGTGCCGCGGAAGGCTTCCGAGCTGACCAGGTCGGCATAATCCATCAGCAGCCAGTCCGGCTCGGGCGGCGTGACGCCTGCCGTCAGGGCCGCCGACAGATACGCTTCCACGGGCAGCTGCTGTTCCGGACCGGCCAGACTGGCGCACAGGGCGTACAGGGTGCCGATGCGGTTGGCGACGGCTTGCCGCTGGCGCACCATCAGCTTTTCGCGCAGCAACTGGGCGTGCTCATTGCGCAAGCGCGCCAGTTCCAGCGCCTGCTTCAATTCCATGCGCAGCGCCGCGATATCCCACGGCTTCTGGATGTAGCGGTGGATCTGCCCCTGGTTGACGGCTTCCACCGTGTGCTCCAGCTCGGAATACGCGGTGGTGAGTATGCGCACGATGTGCGGATGGCGGTCCCAGGCATACGACAGCAACTCGTTGCCGTAGGCGCCAGGCATGCGCTGGTCCGATACCAGCACGGCGATGCGGTCGGCCTGCTCGTCGAGGATGCGCTTGCCTTCCTCGACCGAGGTGGCCGTCAGTACCTCGGCCAGCGGCGCGATGGCGCGCTGGAAGTATTTGAGGGCGTTGGCCTCGTCATCGACGTAGAGTATCGTCGGCAAGCCTTGCGCCGGCTCACGCTGAGCCGGTAAACGCAGATTGGCGTCAATCATGCTCGTTCCTTATATGTACTGGAAAATTCAGGGTTACCGTGGTAGAACTGCCAAACTCGGTGGCGATATCGAGGTTGCCGCCGAACGACTGCATCATGCGGTGGCAAAACACCATGCCCCAGCCCTTGCCTTCGCCGCCGCTGCTCACAGGGTCGATCAACAGCTGTTCGACGATCTCGGGGGCGATGCCGGCGCCATTGTCGCGCACCGAGATGCGGCCCGCATCGATGCGGATGCCGATCGCCGGATGGGCTTGCTCGCCGGACGAACGCAAGGCATTGGCCAGCACGGACGACAAAATCAGCGCGACGCAATTGGGCGACTCGGCAATGGAGAAATCGTCACCCACTTCGACCGCGATGGCGGCGCGCTGGGCTGTGCTCAAGGGATAGCTGTCGAGCAAGGCGGCCAGCAGCTGGCGCGCGCTGCCGGCGCGGCGTCCGCCCTGCATGCCGGGCCCGGCACTGGCCAGGCGCACCGTGTCGATAAAGCTGGCCAGCACGGACAGGCAATAGCGCGCATTGTCGTGCATCAAGGCGGCCGCTTCGCCGATCTCGGCCTGCGCTGCGGCGTCCGCCTGCGCGCGGCGCGCGATGCCGCGCGCAAAATTGGCGATGGCCGCCAGCGGCGTGTTCAATTCATGCGCCAGAAAAGCCAGCGATTCCTCCATCGCCACCAGGCCCTGGCGGCGCGCGGCGCGCTCGCGCCCCGTCTGCACGGCCAGCTGCAGCGCCGTTTGCATGGCGGCCAGATCGAGCGGCTTTTCCAGCAAACGGAACAAGGTGCCGCCATTGATCAGCTCAAGCAGCACGTCCTTGTCCGCATACGCGGTGACGAGCATGCAGACGATGTGCGGATAGCGCTGCGCCACTTCCTGCAGCAATTCGCTGCCCAGGCGGTCCGGCATGCGGTAATCGGTGACGAGCACGTCGATGTGTCCAGCCTCGTCTTCCAGCAAGGCCAGCGCCGCATCGACGCTCTGCGCCGTCAGCACGCGGTAGCGCTGGCCGACGGCGCGCTCGAAATACTTGCAGGCGAGCGCTTCGTCGTCCACGTACAGTACGCTGGCGCGGCTATCGTTGTCCATGCTAGCGGCCCTCCCAATCGGAGCGCTGCAAGTCGAAATTCATGCTGGCCCATTCGCCGAGCACGCTTTCAGCGCTCAGGGTGCCGCCGTGGCGCTCGATCACGCCATAGCTGATGCTCAGGCCCAGGCCCAGGCCCTGCCCCACTTCGCGCGTGGTAAAGAACGGCTCGAACACGCGCGCCAGGTTTTCAGGGGCGATGCCGGGGCCGTTGTCGCGCACGCTGATGCGCAGGCGGTTGTCGTCCCAGTGGGCCGTGATGCGGATCTCGAACGGCGGCGCATTGCCCTTGCGCATGGACAGCACGGCATTGCCCAGCAAATTGATCAGCACGCCCACGATGGCCGCCTCGTCGCCGCGCACCAGGGTGTCGACGGGCAAGTCGTGGCTGATGCTGACATTCTTCGTTTCGTGGCCCACCAGGCGGATGGCCGCGTCGAGCGCGCTGCGAAACTGGAAGTGGCCCGTTTCCAGCTGGTTGCCGCTCTTGCGGTAGGCAAAGGTTTTTAAATCGGACACGATGTGCTGCACGCGCAGCATGCCCTGCTTGGCGTCGGCCAGGCATTCGCTCACCAGCGCGCTTTGCTTGGCGGCCGGATCTTCGATGGCCACTTCGATGGCCATCATGCAGAAATTCACGGGATTATTCACTTCATGCAACATCCCTGCGGCCAGGGTGCCGATGGCCGCCATTTTCTCTTGCTGCAGCATCTGCCCCTTGATATCGGCCAGGCTTTTGTTCGTTTCTTCCAGCTGCGTGTTCTTTTGCGCCACTTCCGCCTTCAGCTGGAACAGCATGAAGCGGGCGCGTTCGTTAAAATAGGTAAATACGGCGCTGATGCTGGCCGACATGATGAGGAACAAACAGTTGACCACAAACGTGCTCGGCAAGTCGAAGCCGCCCGCATGCCAGGCGCAGGCAGCCACGTACAGCAGGCAGGAAATGGCGCCGAAGACCATATTTTGCCACAGGCCGAAGGCCAGCACGATACCCGAGGAATAGATGGCCAGGGTCATGCCCACATAATAGATCGAGGTGGCGCCTTCCGTGACGGCGATCATCCAGGCGATCATGATTTGCGGCAGGATCAGCCAGACAAAAGTCAGCCCCTGGATGCGGTCTTGCGCCCAGCGCGTGCGCATCGCCAGCACGACGCAAAAGATCAGCACTGACACGAGGATGCGCGCGCTGGTAAACGCCGACTGCTTGTCCGGATACAGGGCCGAATCGAGGCCCATGCCCAGCAGGATCAGCACGATGCCCGTGTAGGCCCCGCCGCGGCTGAATTCCAGGCGGAAATCGCGCAAAACCGCCGTGTAGCCGGCGTGCAGGCCTGGGGTATCCATCATCAAGGAATGCTCACTTCCGCAAACACATTCACGCCCGTGGCGTCGACATAGATTTTCGGGTCCGTCGCATGCTCGGGCAGCAAGGCCGACAGGCCCGCTTCATTGCGATAGATCAAATGCCATTCCAGCAAATGCTCCATGCCGAACTTGCCCGGATTATCCGCATGCACATTCGTCACCAGCAAACGCCCACCGGGGCCCACGCGCGAAGCGAAGTGCATCAGCAGGCGCGCGCACACCTTGTCGGACAGGTAATCGAAGAGGCCGGCGCAATACACGGCGTCGAAACTGCCGGGCAAGCCCGTGGCGCCCGAGCCGTGGCGGCGCTTGAGCAGGTTGTGCACGGAATCGTGCACATAGTCGATCTCGACCACGCGCCCCGTGCGCTGCATGATGGTGGTCAGGCGCGCGCGCGTCCAGTCCAGGGTCTCGCTGCTGAAGTCGACCAGTTCGAAGGCCAGCCATTGCGCATCGGGGCAGGTGTCGAGGAAACGCTGCACCTCGATGGCCGGGCCGCAACCCACGTTGAGCACTTTATACACCCGCCCGGCGGCGCGCGCGGCGGCCGCCTTTTGCGCCAAAAATTCCGTCAGGATATCGATGCGGTTGCGGTGCGCCGTGGCCACGGCCGCCTGCAGGAAGGCCGCATTGACGATCTGAAAATACGTGCTCGGGCCCTGGCGCGGATCGTCCAGCAGCTGGTTGACCATCTGGTAATCGCCCGCATAGCCAAGCGGTTTGGTAAACGTGCGGAAGACGAACGGGGCGCGCAGGATCAGCGGGTGCAGCGCCGCCTGGGCGAACGCGCGGTGGGCCGGCGCCCGCTCTTCCTCGACCAGCGAGGCTTCCACCTCGAGCTGGCGCAGGTACAGCTGGGTCTGCTCCATCAGCGGCAAAGCCAGCTCGTCGAAGATATCGGGACGCAGGCGGCCGTTTTCCTTCGGCAGCGAGTCCGACAGGTCGACCTGCTCGACCCAGCGCGCCACTTCCGACAGGAAGGCGCGCATTTCGTTGACGACGATCTGGTAGTCGCGGCGGATGCGGAAGCGCTCGCCCCAGCCGGCGACAAAGGCGCTCGACTCTTTCAACACGGCGCCCTTGACGACGACCACGTCGCTCAGCTCGCGCCACTCGTCGATCAGGGTCACGGAAACGATGGCGGTCAGGCCCGTGTTGACGCTGCTGATGACGACGGCCTTGCCCACGTAGGCGTTTTTCGCCCCCATGCGCACGGTCACGTCATTGAGCACCTCGCTGACCTGCACAATCGAGTATGGATTATAGATTTCCATGACCAGCGAATTGCGCTGCAAGTTGAAAATCGTGCCACGCACCGCCTCACCCTGGGTGTTGCGGAAACTGACGACTGGATCGATCTGCGATTGTGAATACACGATTGAGCATTATCAAGTTGCCCGGTTTCCGGCGCACCACACTGGTGACGCCAGTTTCCAGGCTGGGTTAAGGCACGGCACACCGGTCGTCTGCCGCCGGCCCGCCATCATGATGGCGGTATTGCGGCGTCGCGTGACGCCGTGCCGGAGCGCCTCAAAGCGCGTCTGTTCGCTCTCTGATCGAGTGTACTATGGATGTAGCAGAACGGGCAATTGTTCCCTCAGGAACAACTGCCCGTGGCGCTGGCGCGCAACGCCGGCGATCATCCCGCAACAAACAGAGCCAGAGCATGACGCAGCAACTGCGGCGTTTGCCCCGTCCAGCGCTTGAACGAGCGGCGAAAGTTGGTGGCATCATGAAAGCCGAGGTAGGCGGCCACAGCATCGTTGTCGTAGCCATGCGCCTGGAACAGATAAATCGCCTTGTGCGCGCGCACCTGGTCCAGCTCGGCCTGGAAATGCGTGCCATGGCGCGCCAAATGGCGTTTCAGTGTGGCCGGACTGACGCCGAATTCCTGCGCCGTGCGCTCCAGGGTGGGCGCGCAGCGGATGTTCGCCAGCAGATAGTCGTACAGCGCACCGAGCAGACTCACTGCCGGCAAGGGCGCCAGGGCGGCCGCGCGCAGGGCCAGCGCCGCCGCCGTGGCATTGCCGCGCGGCCAGGGCTTGTCGAGCCAGCTCGAATCGATGAGCATGGCGTCCACCTGGCAATCGAAACGCAGCGCCTGGCCCAGGTGCACTTCGTGCTGCTCCACGTGGCGGGGCCGCGCGCGGTTGAAACAGAAGCGCCATGGCAAAGACTCTCCCGCCAGCCAGCGGCACATGGCCGCCAACGCCGTCATGTGCATTTCCACCAGAAACGGCAGCTGGCTCGGTGCGCCGAAGGCATCGACCCAGTACAGCACGTGCATGTCGCCCGCGACACGCAGCCGGGGCTGCAGCAGCGGACACAGCAAGGTACGAAAGTCGCACAGGATGGTCAAGGCCTGGCGCAGATTCTGCGCCTGCAGCAAGGCGTGGCTGGCGGCGCCGTAATGGCCCGGCAGCATCTGCTGGCCCAGCATGAAGCTGGTGTCGGCACTGTCGAGGCCGCGCGCCACGTTGGCCAGCAATTGCAGGTATTGCGCGGCGCTGACCTGGCTTTCCGCGGACGGCAGCGCGCCGCCGTCCAGGCCCGTTCCCTTGAGCAGCGGTGCCGTGGCCAGGTCGCGGCTGCGCGCGTAATCGAGCACCAGCGCCGGCTGGTGATGGGCCGCGATGCTGGGGTCGCCCTGCTGGTTCAGCGGCATCAGGCGGGCGCGGCGCTGCTGGCCCTGGGACTGGCGCTGCGGCCCGGTGTTTCCACGGCCCGGCTCAGCTCGGCCAACACCACTTCCGGCACGCCATCGGTGAGCGAGCAGGCATGCCGCAGACTCAGGCGGATTTCGCGGTTGTCGTTGGCGTGGTGGCGCATCTGCCCCACCATGACGCACAGGTGGCGCGCCCTCACGGCCGCATCCTCGCGCGACACGCCCGGCATCAGCACGGCAAAGCGGTCGCCCGCATAGCGGCACAGCAAATCGTCATTGCGCAAGTTCAACAGCAGCATGTGGCCCACGGCTTGCAGCACGCGATCGCCTTCGCGGTGGCCGTATTCGCGGTTAATCAGGTGAAAGCTGTCAATGTCGAGCAAGACCAGCGCGCAATCGAAGCCGGGGCGGCGTTCCTGCTCCAGGCGCATCTGCGTGCGCAGGTAGCTGGCGTCGGCCAGTTGCGTGATGCGGTCGAAGGCGCGGTGGTCGCGGAACAGGCGTTCGCGCTTTTGCAGGTGTTCGTTCAGGCGGAACTGTTCCTGGCGCCAGTAATACATGCCGATCGTCAGCACCAGCATGCCAAACGGAATCAGGGCTTCCAGCCAGTTATCCCACACGGCGCTCTTGTCGACGGCAAAGAATTCGTCCAGGCAATCGGCCCAGGAGCCCAGCATGATGGCGCACAGGCCGCCGGCGATCAGGCTCGTCACCCGGCCCCGTGGACGGCTGCTGAGGGTAAACAAAAACCAGATGCCCGCCATGACGGCCGTGCCGCCTTCGCAGACGATATCCATCCACTTCCAGATGGCAAACGGTTTAACGTGGCCCAGTGTAGCGTACAGGAAAAAGAACAGGGGCAATGCCAGCGCGGCGGCAATCAGGCTGTTACGGTGCAACGGCAGCATGTGGGGAACCTTTAAAAGTGGTGCTGTCGCCACGATAGCGCCCGCCCATGACGGCACGATGACATGCGCCAAGCCCGTGCGGCAGGTGCAAACGGCTCATCATTACCAACGCGGCGGATGCAAATGCGGCAAGCCATTGCCCATGCGCCCTGCGCCGGCAGGTCATTTCAGCTCACCACGGTTAATTTCCGGTCGGAAAGCGTTCCCCCGCCCTTGTTTTCAGGGTGACAATCCCTTGCCTGTCACGCAACCGTCATATTTGCTGCCTAGAATCCGCCCGGTTCCTTCCTTCCTAACCGAGCTCTTCATGAAAACCATGCACACTTCCTTCCCCTCCCCGCTGCGCCTGACGGCCCTGTCCCTGGCCATCATGACCGTCTTCAGCGGCGCTAGCCAAGCACAGGCACAGGACGACGGCCAGCCGGCCGCCACCGTGGTCGTCAGCGGCCAGCGCGCCAGCCTGCGCAACGCCATCGCCGCGCAAGAGAAAGCCGACAACATCATCAGCGTCATCAGCAGCGACGATATCGGCGGCTTGCCCGATAAAAACGCAGCCGAGGCGCTGGCCCGCTTGCCTGGCGTGTCCGTGCAGCGCGACCAGGGCGAAGGCCGCTACATCACGGTGCGCGGTCTGGGGCCTGACCTGAACGCGGTCACCATCAACGGCGCGCTGGTGCCGTCGCCGGAAGCGGGCCGCCGCGCCGTGGCGCTCGATATCCTGCCTGCCGGCCTGATCCGCACGCTGGAAGTCTCGAAGACCTTGCTCCCGGAAATGGACGCCAACTCGCTGGGCGCCACCATCGAAGTCAAATCGCTGTCTGCCTTCGACTTACCGGGCAAGCTGCTGTCGGCCAACGTGGCCGCCAGCCATGATGAAAAGACGGGCAAGACCAGCCCCAGCGGCGGCGCCCTGTGGGCCCAGCGCTTCCTCGATGGCAAACTGGGCGTGGCCGCCGGCCTGAGCGCGGAAAAGCGCTCGTTCGGCTCCGATGACGTGGAAACGGGCGGCGCCTGGAGCAAGGGCAAATTGTCGGGCCTGGAATTGCGCGACTACCTGCCCGTGCGCAAGCGCGGCGCCCTGGCCGTCAACCTCGACTACCGCCCGGAAGCGGGCAACAGCTGGTTCTTGCGCTCGTTCGTCAGCGAATTTTCCGACAATGAAGTGCGCGACCGCCTGACCATCAGCAATATCGCCGGCGGCAGCCTGGCCGAAGGCGAGACGGCCAGCGCGCGCGCCGAGCGCCGCATCCGCCAGCGCAAGTACACGCAGCAAGTGCGCTCGCTCGTGCTGGGCACGCAGCAGAAATCGGGCGACTGGACCCTGGACGTGAAAGGCGGCCTGAGCCGCGCCACGGAGGACACGCCGGAATCGCTGAACGACGGCCGTTTCCGCGGCATCAGCAATTTCGCCGGCATCAGTTTCAATGGCACCGAGCAACCATTGTTGAGCGGCCCCGCCTCGCTGTACGACCCGGCCAGCTACGCCCTCAACGCCATCACCCTGCAAAAGCGCTACTCGAAGGACAATGAGCACCATGCGCGCATCGACCTGGCGCGCAAGTTCGACATCGCCACCCTGAAATTCGGCGCGAAAGTCAGCCGCCGCGAAAAAACCAATGACACGGATCAATGGGCGTATAACAGCAGCAAGGCTTCCAGCGGCAATTACTGGGGCGCCGGCTCCACCTCGATGAGCGCCTTCGTGCAAGGCCACAATCTCGACTACGACCTGGGCAACATCGGCGTGGCGCTGGACCCGGCGCTGATACGCGCCAGGGTCGCCGGCCTGGACCGCGACAAGGCGCGCCTGGCCACGGAATCGGTCATCAACGATTACCGCATGCATGAAGACATCAACGCCATGTATGTGCAAAACAGCTATGATTTCGACGCCTGGCACATCCTGGGCGGCGTGCGCGCCGAACGCACCAGTTTCGAGGCCGCCGGTTCGCAAGTGGACAGCGCCGGCGTCGCCACGCCTTTGACGCGCGAACGCTCGTACACCAACTGGCTGCCGAACCTGCAAGCCCGATATGACGTCGATCAAAAAACCAGCGTGCGGGCCGCCTGGACGCAAGCCGTGGTGCGCGCCAACTTCAGCCAGCTGGCGCCCGGCATCAGCCTGGCCAGCAACACGGAAGCCGTGATCGGCAACCCGGACTTGAAACCCTTGAAAGCGAATAACCTGGACCTCGGTATCGAAAGAGTCCTGGGCAACGACGGCGTGATGTCGGCCTACGGCTTCTACAAGGACATCAAGAATTTCACGTACACGACCAACCTGGCCGGCACGGGAGCATGGGCTGGCTACACGACGGCCACCTCGTATGCGAACGGCGACGCGGCGAAAGTCAAGGGCATCGAACTGGCTTACATGCAGCCGCTGCGCATGCTGCCGGCGCCCTTCAACAAGTTCCTCGTCGGGGTCAACGGTACCTTGAGCACCTCGCGCGCGCAAATCGGCCGCTACGACAAGGCAAGCAAGCAGCAGATGAACCGCGACATCCGTCTGCCGGGCCAGTCGAACCAGGTCATGAACCTGATGCTGGGCTATGAAACGGGGCCCGTCAGCGCCCGCCTGGCCCTCAATTACAAGTCGCCCTACCTGCTGGAAATGGGCGGCGATATCCTCGACCAACGCCAGGACCGTATCGTGGACAGCCAGAAACAGCTCGATTTCTCGCTGTCCTACCAGATCAACAAGCAGTTCCAGGTGACGTTCGAGGCAGCCAACCTGAACAACGAGAAATACTATGTCTACCAGGGCACGAAGCAATACAACGTGCAAAACGAACAATATGGCCGCACCTTCAAGGTGAGCCTGAAAGCCAGCGCCTTCTGATGATGATTCTCAATAACATGAAAAAAACCGTACTCTGCAGCGCTTTGCTGGCTGCCTTCTGCATCAGCGGCACGGCGCAAGCCGCCCCCGTCGCGTCCAACGCTTTGCCTTCATTCACGCAGGAAGCGGAGGAACTGGCGCGCCTGCCCGGCGGCTGGCTGACTTTGGACAAGCACGGCTTGCGCTTGTTCAATGCGGCCGGCCAGGAACAGGACCGCATCGCCGTGCGCGCCAAGCAGCTCGACACGCGCATCGATGGCAGCAAGGTGCTGGCCGTCTTCCTGGAAGCGGACACGCAGCGCCCGCTGCCCGTCTCCGTTGATGTGCAGGCCGGCAAGCTCGTGAAACTGGCGCCGTTTCCCGTGCCGGCGTTTTCCGTGGAAGCGTCCTGCCTGTACCGCGACGCCCAGCAGCTCGATCACCTGTTCTTGATCGGCAAGGATGGCCAAGCCGAACAATGGGTCATGCAGGGCGAGCAGCGCAGCCTGGTACGCAAACTGGCCCTGCCGCCGCACGCGAAACATTGCCGCGTCGACGATGGCGCGCAGCGCCTGCTGGTGAGCGAGTCCAACATGGGCGTGTGGGCGTATGACGCCGAGTCCGAAGGCGTGGGCAAGCGCGAAGTGGTGGCCCTGCGCAAGCCGTATGGCCAGCTGGACGGCGGCGCCGGCGCGCTGGCCGTGCTGCCGGGCGGCGTGGCCGTTCTCGACGGCAAGGCGGACAAGCTGCACCTGTTTGCCCACCAGGACGGCCGGTGGACGGCGCAGCCAGCCCAGACCGTCGCCTTGAACGTGCGCAAGGGCGACAGCCAGCTGGCGCTGGACAAGGATGCCTTGCTGCTGCGCGGCAAGAACGGTTGGCAGGCGCGGCCGATGAAATGGAGTGGCAAGGCGGAAACCCAAGCAGCGGTGGCCATCATCGCCCCGCAAGCGCAGACCGAGCCGATGGCGCGCCAGGGCGACGCGGCCGACGACCCGGCCATCTGGCTGTCCAGGAATCCAGCCGATGCGCGCATCCTCGGCACCAACAAGAAACAGGGGCTATTGGTCTATGATCTGCAAGGCAAGCAGACGCAGCTGCTGGAAGTGGGACGCCTGAACAACGTCGACGTGCGGCAAAACATCCAGTTGGGCGGCAGCAAGGTCGACCTGGCCGTGTCCACCCAGCGCGACGACAACAGCATGATGTTATTTACCATCAATGCCAGCGGCGAGGTGGCGGAAGCGGGCCGTTTTCCTACCGGTCTGAAAAGCATCTACGGCATGTGCTTGTACCAGCCGGCCAGCGGCGGCGTGCAAGCGTTCATCAACGACAAGGACGGCACCTTCCAGCAATACAGCATCGGCCTGGAAGGCAACAAATTCAGCGCCACCCTCTTGCGCAGCTTCAAGGTCGCCACCCAGCCGGAAGGCTGCGTGGCCGACGACGCCAACGCCCGCTTGTTCCTCGGCGAAGAAACGCGCGGCATCTGGACCACCTCGGCCGACGCCGCCAGGCCGGACGCCCTCACCATGGTCTTGCCCGTGGGAGCGCACCTGACGGCGGATGTGGAAGGCATGGCCATCTACCGCCAGCCAGGCGCCAAGCCCGACACCGGCTATCTGATCGTCTCCAGCCAGGGCGACAGCAGCTACGTGGTGCTCGACGCGCAAGCGCCATATACAGTGCGCGGCCGCTTCAAGGTGGGCTTCAACTTGCCCGCCGGCATAGACGGCACCTCGGAAACGGATGGCCTCGACGTCACCTCCGCCAACCTGGGCGGCGCGTATGCACAAGGCATGCTGGTGATCCAGGACGGCTACAAGCGCTTGCCGGACGGCCCGCAGAACTTCAAGTATGTGGCGTGGGGGGACGTGGCGAAGGCGTTGAAGCTGGACTAGTGACACAGGGGCGGCCCGCACAGGCCGCCCTTGCCACCGCGCGAAAGACAGGCGCTACGCCGCGCGCGGCAGATCGATGACCAAGGGCAGGCTTTCGCCAAAAAAATCCACCTTGCCCGTCAGCGCCAACCGTTGCGCCGACAGTTCCACCAGGCACAGGTCCGCCACATCGTGGTATTCCATCATGTAGAGCGCGGATTCGCAGTCCGTATTGCCGGCGTCAACGGCAAGCATCTGCACGGGTCCGTCATCCGTTCCCGCGACGAGCAATCCCTGCAAAAGGAAGGACGGCGGATACAGCGCCCACGACCAGGGCGCATCGTCGTCTTCCGTCAGCCGCATGAACACCTCGTCGTCGGCCTCGATCCTGAGATTGATTTCCCGCATGCCATCGGCACGTGGCGCCAGACTGATGCGTGATTTCGCGACATCCACTTCAAAATTGGTGTCGCCGATACGGAACACAGTCATTGCCCTGCTACTCCTGTAGACGCGTTAATTATACGGCTCGATAGAACGCCCCCCATCGGCCAGCAGACAGCCGCGTGGAATGATTCAATCGCCCTGCTGTTGCCACACCGCCTTGCCGCCCTTGATATAGATCAAGGCACTGGCGGAACCCTCTTTCGCCACCACGATCCCGTCCGTTTTCAGCCGGAGCGATTTTTCATGGTAGCTGCGCTGGAGCGAGCCCTTGTCTTCCACCTGCCACACTTCCAGCCAGGCGAAATCGTCGCCGCCATTGGACAACACATGCCCCGCCCCCACGATCACGGGCGCCGTCTTTTGCCGGAACAGGAAGACGATGCCCTCTTTCTTGCTGTCCTTGTTCTTGATCAGGATAGCCAGGTCGCCCTTGCCGTCGCCATCGAAGTCGCCGCGCAGGACGAAGGGATTTACCCGTGCGCTGACCTCGATCGCTTCGCGCTTGGCCAGGCTATCGAGCTGTTGCGTTGCCCAGGTCGGCAATTGCGCCTGCGGCGGCAAGGCCTGCGCACCGGCCATGCCGGCGGTACACGCCAAAACGAGGGTCACTGCCATGCTTCTGCAATTCATGGGACGGCTCCATCAAGATGAAGAATCGGGGTGGCGCCCGGCGGTTCCGGGTGTGCAGGCAGAATAGCATTATCAGAAAATACTTGCACTACCTCGACAGTGCCCGCTCTCCATCGCCTGTCAATGCGGGCGGCCAAATTGCCGTCCGTTGCAGATCTGCCAGCGACGGGCGGACTGTGGCGTATTAAAATGGCGCCCCATGACCTCCCCCGCCTCGACCTCCCCCCTGCCCGACAGCATTCTGCTCCCTTCCCTGGCCGTACTGGGAGGGCAGATTTCCGTCAATCTGGGGGCGGCGATTGCGAAGAATCTGTTTCCTGTCATTGGCGTGGAGGGGATTACGGCGTATCGCGTGGGGTTTTCGGCGCTGATCCTGCTGGCCATCTTCCGGCCATGGCGCTACCGCCTGACGCGCAAGGATGTGCTGAACTTGCTCGTCTACGGTTCCGTGCTGGGATTGATGAACTTGCTGATTTACCGGGCGTTTGCGTTGATACCGATCGGCATCGCGGTCGCCATCGAGGTGACGGGGCCGCTGGCCGTGGCCATGCTGTCGTCGCGCCGGCCCCGCGACTTATTCGCCGTCGCCTGTGCCGCGTTCGGATTATATTTGCTGCTGCCCCTGCAAGGCAGCCCGGGCAGCCTGGACCCCGTCGGCGTGGCGTACGCGCTGGGCGCGGCCCTGTGCTGGGCGCTGTACATCATCTTCGGCAAGCGTGCCTCGACCTTGCAGGGAGGGCAAGCCGTGGCCTGGGGCATGACGGTGGCGGCCATGGTGACGGTGCCCATCGGCGTTGCGTACTCGGGCACGGCCCTGCTGGCGCCATCGATTGCCTTGATGGGCCTGGCCATTGCCATGCTGTCCAGCGCCCTGCCATATTCGCTGGAAATCTTTGCCCTGCGTCGCTTGCCGCAAGGCGTGTTCGGCATGTTCAGCAGCGCGGCACCGGCCGTCAGCGCGCTGGCCGCGATGGCGGTGCTGGGAGAACTGCTGAGCCTGACTCAGTGGCTGGCCATCGCCTGCATCGTCTTCGCGTCGGCCATGGCGGCGCTCGGCGCCCAGGGCAGCAAGCGCTAGCGCTAGTCACTGCCTCCGGCAGCGATGCCTGCACAGCTGGCGGGCAGGTTTTGATGCCCGGTTGTAAAATGCGTCATCGCTTGCGATACAGTCCATTCAGTCCATTCAGTCCATTTCCGTCTCGCCCATGACATCCCCATTTCCTTTTCGCTTGCTTTTCTCTCTAAGCGCGGCAGCCCTGCTGCTGGCGCCAGCCGCCATGGCCAACGCCGCCGCGCCTGCCGCTCCGCCTATCCTGAAAGGCAATGCGGAAGCGGGCAAGGCCGCGTTTCGCAAGTGCACCTCCTGCCACCAGGTGGGACCATCGGCGCGCGGCGGCTTCGGCCCCAAGCTGACGGGCGTCATCGGCCGCAAGGCCGGCAGCACCACCGACTATAAATACTCGGCGGCCATGAAAAATGCGAATATCATCTGGACCGAGCAAAACCTGGCCCGCTTCCTGCAAGCACCGAGCGACTTCATTCCCGGCAATAACATGCGCTTCTGGGGCATCGGCAATGCCCAACAAGTGGCCGACTTGCTGGCCTACCTGCGCACGCAGTAAAACGTCGCAGTCAGACGTCGCAGTCAGAGGTAAAAACGTCAAACGCAAGTGCAAGGCTTCTGGCCAGACACAAGCAAAACAGAAGCATGGCGCTTAGCTATCCAGGGCATCGAGCACGCCCTTGCGCTTCTTGTGCGCCGCCTCGTACTCGCGCAGGCGCTTGCGCTGGGCAGCAGACAGGCCGCCCAGTTTGTCGCGTATCTGCGCCACCGTCAGGTGCTGATAGCCGGCAATCGGCAAGTCGCGTACCGCCGGTGCGGCAGCCGCCTTGGCCGCAGGCTTGCCCGGCCGCTCCCGGTCGGCCGCCTCCTGCGTTTCGCCCGCTTGCGCCCTTTGCTTGTTCACGATGCGCGCGGCCACTTCGTCCTCGCGGCCCGGATAGCGTCCTTCCTGCTTGAACTCCTTTTCCAGCTTCCTGAACTCGCGCTCGCGCTTGGGACTGGCACCGACAGGCATCTGCTTCCCCTAGGGCTTGGCTGGCAGCTTGCGCACGCACAGATAGATGGAATACAGCGCCGCCAGCCCCACCAGCACGTACACGCCGCGCGACGCCGTCGTCATGGCGCCCAGGATACGGGCCACGATATCGATATCGAACAGGCCCACCAGCGCCCAGTTCAAGCCGCCCACGATCAACAGGATCATCGAGATCCAGTCGACCACGTTCAGGCGCTTGGCCGTCATTTCCTGTTTTGCCGCACCGTCCGATCCTGCCTGGATATTCGCCATCTCAACCTCCCTTGGATAAGAAGAATGACCCGCCACCGGGTCTGTGCAAGGAACAGTGTAGGCGCGGCACCGGCACGCGCCAGTCGGACGATACCGGGTATGGAAGTAGGAAGACTCTGTAATAAGACGGGTGATTTTATCTGGCAATGACAATCCCCCGGGAGGATGCCCATGCCAGCACATCATTGCCTGCCGTTGCTAAACAGGCAGTGACTAATTCCAATATGGAAATATTTATAGATTACTTAGTACCGCACTGCTACACTCATTTCACCCCGGCAACATCAGGGGCAACAGCGCCGCGCCGTGCCGCCCGCATGGGTAGCGCCCACCATGGGACAACAGCTGAGGGGACATGAATATTTCAAACATACGCATCGGTGTACGCCTGACCACAGGCTTTTTGCTGGCATCGCTGTTGCTGGCGGTCGTCGTTGGCATCAGCACGTGGCAACTGGCCACGGTGAGCGGGGAAATCGACAGCAGCGTGAACCAGCGCTATGCGCGCATCGCGCAATTGCAAGCCACGCGCAACAGCACGCAGGAACAGCCTGCCCTGCGCGAGATCGACCGGCAGATCGCGGCGCAATCGGCGCAGATGCGGGCGGCGGCCGAGGCGGCCATGGCCCGCGCGCACGATACCAGCGTGCTGATCATCGCCCTGGGCCTGGTCGGCGGCGTGCTGAGCCTGGTCACGGCCTGGTTCATCAGCAGCGGCATCGTGCGGCCCTTGCGGCACGCCGTCAAGGTGGCGCGCAAGGTGGCTGGCGGCGACCTGAGCGGCAATATCCGCGTCGAATCCGGCGATGAAGTGGGCCAGCTGCTGCAGGCGCTGAAAGACATGAATGCCAGCTTGATCCATATCGTGGGCGACGTGCGCGGCGGCACGCAGGATATCGCGGGCGCCTCGGGCGAAATCGCCGCCGGCAATCTGGACTTGTCGCAGCGTACGCAGGCGCAAGCCAGTTCGCTGGAACAGACGGCCGCCGCGATGGAAGAGCTGACGGGCACCGTCAAGCAAAATGCGGACAATGCACGGCAAGCCAACCAGCTGGCGCAATCGGCGGCGGCAGTGGCCGGCAAAGGAGGCACGGTGGTGGCGCAAGTCATCGATACCATGAGCTCGATCAATGCGTCGTCGAAAAAGATCGTTGACATCATCGGCGTGATCGACGCCATCGCCTTCCAGACGAATATTCTGGCCCTGAATGCGGCCGTGGAAGCGGCGCGGGCCGGCGAGCAGGGGCGCGGCTTTGCCGTCGTGGCGTCCGAGGTGCGTACCCTGGCCCAGCGTTCGGCCGGGGCCGCCAGGGAAATCAAGCAATTGATCGGCGACTCCGTCGAGCGGGTCGACGCGGGCGCGCGCCTGGTCGATACGGCGGGCGCCACCATGCGCGACATCGTGGCCAGCGTGCACCGCGTCACGGACATCATGGGCGAGATCAGCCTGGCCAGCGGCGAGCAATTGTCGGGCATCGAGCAAGTCAATGCCGCCATCGTACAGATGGAACATGTGACGCAACAAAACGCCGCCCTGGTGGAACAGGCATCGACGGCCGCGGCAAGCATGCAGCAGCGCGCCACCCTGCTGTCAGGCACGGTGGGCATCTTCACCTTGGGCAACGAGACAGCGCCCCGGCAGGCGGCGCCGGCCATCAGCCTTGTCGCGGCGCACGACAAAACGCGTGACAGAACCGCGCCGGCACGGTCGCGCCGTCCTGCCGTTAGAGCGCGCCTGAAAGCCTGAGTTCCCGCTTACCGCTTATTGCTCATGCTACAGCTGCTTGTACATAATGGTGGTGGCGTCCAGCTGGTCGCCGGCCGGCGCCAGCGCATAGCCGGGGATGCTGCCCGCCACCACGTAGCCGAGCGACAAATACAGCGGTTCGGCATGGTCGCCGCTGCGCGTGTCCAGGGTCAGCAGGCTGCGCGGCAGCTGGCGCGCCTGCTCTTCCATCGCCCGCATCAGCTGGCGGGCGATGCCGTGCCGTCGAAAAGCGGGCGCGACCAGCAGCTTGCGCACTTCGGCCCGGTGCGCCTGGTTGGGATTGGTATCCCAGTCCAGCTGCACGGCGCCCGCCACCTTGCCTTCCACTTCGGCCACCAGCAGCAGGCGCACGCCGCGCGTCACGGCGGGCAATACATTGTCCGTCCAGAACGCCTGGCTGGCCGCCGTGTCGAAGGGCAAGATAAAACCGATGCTGGCGCCGGCGTGCACACAGTCTTGCAGCAAGGCGCCCAGTTCCGGCAGGCGTTCGAGAATATCGGTGGATGAGAAATGGCGTAGCGACAGGGACATATCAACCTCAGACGATGAACAAAAAATAGCGGGCGCCGCTGTCGGCCGGCGTCGTAAATGCGCTGGCGCCATGCAACTGGTAGCGCAGGCAATCGCCGGGCATTAAATCGTGCGCGCGGCCGTCGACCGTCACGCTGAGCTTGCCGTCTTGCAGCAGCAGATGGTGTTCCATGCCGGGCCGGGGCGAGGCGGCATAGCTGATCGTCACGCCCGCGCCGAGCTCGCATTCGAGCGCCTCGCCGGCCAGCGCGCGTGACGGGGGCGAGACGGAACGGCGGACAAAGCCGGTGTCCGGATCCGTCCACACGGTTTGCTCAGCCCGCCGCAGCAGGGGTGGAAAATCGTCCTCGACCATGCGCAGCAGGCGCGACATGGCCAGGCCGTAAGCGGCGCACAGCTTGCCCAGCACGGCCGTGGTCGGGCTGACGTCGCCATTTTCCAGGCGGGATAAGGTCGCGCGGCTGACCTGGCTGGCGCTGGCCAGCTGGTCCAGCGACCAACCTCGCTCCACGCGCAACTGCCTCAAACGCGTCGACAGCCGCTGTTCCGTATCGCTTTCTGCGGGCATTAGATTTTCCATATATGGGAATTTATTCCGCATATGGAAAACAGTCAAGCAGTTTTCCCCTCTCAACCTGCCATGCGCGATGCATGGCGGCACAATTCCAAGAAACCCGTCAAACGGGGCGAGAGGATTTTCTTCGATTGGCGGATCAGATAGAAATTGCGCTCCAGGGGCGGCAGCATGGTTTCCAACTCTACCAGTTGCCCGCTGGCCAGCAAATCGGCCACGACGACCCGCGACAGGCAGGCGATGCCGAGACCGGCCGCCGCGCCATACTTGATCGCTTCCGAATTGCTGAACTCGCCCGCAGCGCGCAGGTAGTGCAGGTACGGCACCAGCGCCTGCTCCACCGCTTCGCGCGTGCCCGAGCCCGCCTCGCGCAGCAGCCAGCCCGCCTGGTTCAGTTCCGCAAAACTGAGCAGGTGGCGCAGCTGCGCCAGCGGATGCGCGGGCGCGGCCACGATCAGCATCTGGTCCGTCAGCCACGGCTCCACCAGCAAGCCCGGCTCGTGGCACGGCCCTTCGATCAGGCCGATATCGACACGGAATTCCGCCACGGCGGCGGCGATGTCGGCCGTGTTGGCGATCGTCACCTGTGGGATGCTGCGCCCGTACTGCTGCGCCGCCTGGGCCAGGATCTGCGGCAGCAGATAGATGCCGATGGTCGTGCTGGCGCCGATCTGCAGGCTGACGGGCACGGACGGGTCGGCGCCCGCGAACTGGCGCTCGATGCTGGCCGCCGCGTCGCGCATCTGCCGCGCCTGCGGCAACAACAGGCGGCCATTGTCGTTGAGCAGCAATCGCTTGCCCACGCGGTCGAACAGTTGCGCGCCGAGCAGGGTTTCCAGCTCGTTCAGGGCCGCGCTGGTGGCCGATTGCGACAGAGCAATCTGTTCGGCGGCTGCGCTGGTGCTGCCCGTGTCCGCCACGGCCAGGAAAATCTGCAGTTGCCGTAACGTAAGCGCCATCTCATATACTCATTTAATAGGTTAAACATACAAAAACAATCCGTTTTACCATTTAATCGACGAACTGTACAGTCATGCCATACGAACCAAGAACCATGGAGTACGGCATGTCTTCTCTCTCAACAACTAATACCACCGGTTTCAGCGACCGCTATGGCCGCCTCTTGCCAGGCCTGCTGCTGAGCGGCGTGATCGCCTGGGGCGCCATCGTGCTGGGCAAGCTGGAATGGATGCAAAGCCATGGCATGAGCGCGCTGACCCTGGCCATCATGCTGGGCATTGTGCTGGGCAACAGCGTGTATGGCCGCCTGGCACCCACTTGCGGCGCGGGCGTGGCCTTTTCCAAGCAGACGTTATTGCGTCTTGGCATCATCCTGTATGGCTTCCGATTGACGTTCCAGGATATCGGGCAAGTGGGCCTGGCCGGCATCGCCATCGACGCGCTGGTGCTGACGTCCACGTTTGGCCTGGCCATGTTCCTCGGCACCAAGGTGTTCAAGCTGGAACGCAACAGCGCCATTCTGATCGGCGCCGGCAGTTCGATCTGCGGCGCGGCGGCCGTGATGGCGACGGAGCCCGTCGTCAAGGGACGCAGCGAAGACGTCACTGTCGCCGTCTCCACCGTCGTCGTGTTCGGCACTATCGCCATCTTTTTGTACCCCGTGCTGTACCAGCTGAACCTGGGCTGGCAAGTGCTGGGCGCCACGCCCACGGCCTTTGGCGTGTACATCGGCTCGACCGTGCATGAAGTGGCGCAAGTGGTGGCGGCGGGCAAGTCGATCGGGCAAGAGGCGGCGAATGCGGCCGTAATCGCCAAGATGGTGCGCGTGATGATGCTGGCGCCCTTCCTCGTCATCCTGTCGGCCGTGCTGGCGCGCGGCAAGGCCAAGGCCGGTGGACACGACAAGGCGGCCAAGCTGGCCATCCCCTGGTTCGCCTTCATCTTCATCGGCGTGGTAGCCTTCAATTCGCTGGGCCTGTTGCCAGCCGGCACCGTGGCCAACATTACCGAGTTCGACACGGCCCTGCTGGCCATGGCCATGGCGGCCCTGGGCTTGACGACGCACATGTCGGCCATCCGCCGCGCCGGCATCAAGCCCCTGCTGCTGGCCGGCCTGCTGTTCTGCTGGCTGATCGCCGGCGGCGCCGCCATCAACCATGTGGTCGCCAGCCTGTTTGCCTGACCTTGAGCCTGATTCAGGCCGGGGCCGCTGACACGGGAGCCGAAAACTTCGTACAATACAGGTGTTTTGACTCCCCAATCCGGCTTCGGCCCCACCCAGGAACATCCATGCACCTCTCGAACTGGCTGCTTTTCTGCAGCGTCGCCCTGCTCGTCACGTTTTCTCCCGGTCCGGCCGTCTTGCTGGCCATCTCGAATGCCATCGCCGTCGGCCCGCGCCGCGCGATGATCAGCAGCATGGGCAATGGTTTTGGCTTGTTCATCATTTCCGGCGTGGCCATGGCCGGCATGGGCGTCGTGCTGGCCACCTCGGCCACGGCCTTCATGCTGCTGAAACTGGCCGGCGCCCTGTATCTGGTCTTCCTGGGCATCAAGCAATGGCGCAGCAAGACCAGCGTCGTGGCGGAGGCCCCCGTGATGCAAGGCGCGGCGAATCCCAATTCATTCTGGAAACTCTTCCGCCAGGGCTTGACGGTCGCGCTGACCAATCCGAAAGCCATCCTGTTCTTTTCGGCCCTGTTTCCGCAATTCATCACGCCGGGCGAACCGGTGGCCATCCAGTTCACCGTGCTGACGACCTCGTTTGTCGCCTGCGCCATGCTGGCCCACCTGTTTTACGCCAACCTGGCGCGGCTGCTGAAAACCCAGCTGGCCACGCCGGGCCGCGCCAAGCTGTTCAACCGCATCACGGGCGGCGCCTTCGTGCTGCTGGGCCTGAGCTTGCTGCGCCTGCGCAGCAAGGCAGCATAAGGTCACTGCGCCGATAGAAACGCCTCGATGCTGGCCGCCAGGGCCAGCGGCGTTTCATTCATCGGATAGTGTCCCGCATTGCCCAGCACCTCCAGCCGGGCTTGCGGGTACCACGCCAGATACGTGCGGCGCATTAAGTCCGCATCGAAGCGGGGGTCGTGCTCCCCCACCAGCGCCAGCAAGGGCAGTTTCGACGCCGTTGCCCGCACTTCGCCGCTGAAATCCGTTTCGCTCCACGCGAGAAAATAGGCGGCAAACGCGGCCTGATCCGCACTTTCCCACGAATACCGCGCCTTCCAGTCCAGCCAGGTACCCGACAAGCGCCCGCCCGTGCTGCGATCGATGATCGCGCGCCGCGCATCGATATTCGCGCCGGCAGCGAGAAACAGTTGCCGGGCCGCCCCATCGAACGCCACGCCGCAGCTGGGTACGGGCGCCACGGCCACCAGCTTGCGCAAACGCAAAGGCGCCAGCAAGGCCAGCCGTTCCAGCGCCATGCCGCCCATGGAGTGACCGACCACGCTGAACGTGGCAAAGCCCAGCGCATCGGCCAAGGCCAGCGCGTCACGGGCGACCTCTTCCATCGAATACTCGCCCGCCGCGCCGCGCATGCCGCCATAGCCGCGATTGTCCATGAAGACATAGCTGAAGGCGCCGCCATCGAGGGCCGTTTCCATCGGCGCGAACGCGTGCGCGTCGCCAAACCAGCCGTGCAGGACGATGACGGCGTGGGGTCCATGGCCCACGCGATGATAGGTATTGTGCATATGCATCCTTGAAGGAAAAGTCTGCATGGTAGTGGCACAGGCAACGGCCCGCCTTCGATGGAAGGTCAAATACTGTAGAGTACGGGCCATGGATGATTTTTATACAGAAGTGCCGCGAACACTGATCGCCACCGCGCGCGACCATGCTCCCGGCGAGATATTTCCCAGTCACAGCCATGCACGCGGGCAATTCGCCTATGCCGCGCGCGGCGTCATCAGCGTGCACACGCCGCAAGGCAACTGGCTGGTGCCGCCGCAACGCGCTTGCTGGGTACCGGCCGGACTCGTCCACGGCATGCGCATGCAGGGCGCCGTCACCATGCACAATGTGTTTATCGATCCGCACGCCGTCGCCGGCATGGATTTGCCGCCCGATTGCCAGGTGCTCGATGCCACGCCGCTGCTGCGCCAGCTGCTGGCCGAGGCCGTGACCGTCGATGCCTTGTATGTGCAGGCATCGCGCGCCGGACGATTGATGGCCTTGCTGCTTGACGAGATCGCCGCTGCCAGGCCCCTGCCCCTGAGCGCGCCCCTGCCGCAGGACGCCAGGCTGGCGCGGCTGTGCATGGAATTGCTGCGGCAACCGAGCCTGGACAGCGGCCTCGACGCGATGGCGGCGCAGGCAGGCATGAGCCGGCGCACGTTCACCCGGCAATTCCGCGCCCAGACGGGGCTGCCCTTTGCCCAATGGCGCCAGCAAGCGTGCCTGCTGGCCGCCATCACGCGGCTGTCCGAGGGGCAAGCCGTCACCCGGGTCGCGCTCGATCTCGGTTATGCCAGTCCCAGCGCTTTTACGGCCGCCTTCCGCCGCGTGCTGGGCCAGGCGCCCAGCGACTATTTAGCTTAGGAAATGATGGCGGCGATGCGCCGCGCCAGTGCCTGCGCCAGTTTCTGCACATGGTAGCCGTCGACAAAGCCATGGTGGGCCTGCGCGGAAAACGGTATCCGCATGCGGCCATCGTCCTGCGCGGGGCCGAATTTACCCCAGGTAAAGGTCGGGATGTCGGCGTCGCGGTGGCGGCAGACCGGGTGCTCGATGGCCGCCAGCTCCAGCCATGGCAGGCAGGTGATGAAGATATTGTTGCGCTGCTCGCGTTCGCTTTGTCCCTCGCCCGTGTTGATCAGCGCGGTGCTCGCTTCCGCGAGGCGCTTGGCTTCCAGGCTGCGTTCGATGAAGAGATCGAGCTGGTCCGTCATGGTAAAACGCGTGTAATTGAGGTTCTCGTCGCCATTGATGACGGTGTAGGACGCGGGGAAATCGTCGATACGGATCACTTCGCCCTGGCAGATGCGGTACATGAAATTGTCGATATCCTTGACCGTATTGAGCAGGCAAAACAGGAAAAAGTGAAACACGGGGATGTTCCGTTCCTTGCACCAGGGCCGGAAATCCGGCACGTCGAGCTGGAAGTTGATGTTGACGAGGGGATTGTCAAACGCGCGGAACAAGTCGTAGCGGTCGCGCCGCTTTTCAAAATTTTTGGCTCTGTCCCCGCTAAGTAGGGGAAGTCCGGGAATCTTCCTGTGTCCTTGCTGTCTGACTGTGCATCGCAGACAAACGGGAGCCTTCCATGCAGACCGGTCAATGGCACACCTTCATCGCCCAGTTCGCCGCACTGAACCGTCGCCAGCGCCTGGCGGGTATCGCTCTGCTGCGAGGAAGCGCACCGCAGGACGCTGCCGTGGCACTAGTCGAAAGCGTGGCCCGGCAGCGATTGCACTGTCCTGCCTGCAATGGCAATCATGCTCACCGGCATGGCCATGCGCACGCACTGCAGCGCTACCGTTGCGTGCCGTGCGGCCGCACTTTCAATGCGCTCACCGGCACGCCGCTGGCGCGCTTGCGCCATAAATTACTGTGGCTCGATTACGCTGATTGCCTGCTGGCATCGGATTCCGTGCGCAAGGCGGCGTTAGCGCTGGGCGTGCACCGCAACACCACCTTTCGCTGGCGCCACCGGTTTTTATCGTTGGCAAAGACGGACCGGCCGCATTGCCTGCATGGCATTGCCGAAGCGGACGAACTGTATGTGCTCGAATCGGAAAAGGGAGCGCGACATCTGACCCGTCCGGCGCGCCGCCGGGGCGGTCATGCCAGCAAACGTGGCATTTCCGATGAGCAGGTCTGCATCCTGGTGGCGCGCGACCGCACAGGACAGACCCTCGATTTCGTCACGGGAAAAGGGGCGCTGACGAAGGCGCAGGTGCGCCATTATTTGTTGCCCATGATCGACAAGGATATCCTGTTGGTCACCGATGGCCATGCCGCCTATCGCGCCTTTGCCCGTGAAGCGGGGATCAGCCACCAGGCCGTCAATTTGCGCGCAGGCATCCGGGTGCAGGGCGCCGTGCATGTGCAGAACGTCAATGCCTATCACAGCCGCCTGCGGGAATGGCTACGCCCCTTTCACGGCGTGGCGACGCGCTACCTGCCGAATTACCTGGGCTGGCGCTGGATACTCGACGCCGGGCGCATCTGTTCGCCGGAAACATTATTGAAGGCAACACTGGGAGCATTCCCACATTTGACGGTGACATAGCCAAATTTTTCATGCGGCGAGTGTAGACGATGGGGTAATGGCGGGCAAGTCAGGCCATAGGCGCATGAAATGTTTTTTTAATATTCCTTATTCGACAGTAAATGTGTTTTCATTCTTTATCTGAATTTGGCCGCCGACCGGGATAACCCGGTCGCAAGCCTCCCCGTATCGGAAGGAATATTTTCGCCGGATTTTTTTACCCGGCCTGAGTCATCTCGTCGTCTATCATATTGGCGAACAGGTCGAAACTCAGGATACCCGTGCCGATGCATGAAAATACGGTCGTACCCGCCGCATCCTTGATCGTCAATCTCTCGGTCCAGTCATTCTGATTCATGCACTTGAGGCTGGCGCCAGGCCAGGTGACGCCGTCCACATGCAAGCCCTGCGCCGACAAGGCCAGTTCCTGTGTCTTGACATTCAGGAAATTACCGAACAAGCGCTTCTTGTACACGTCGCCGCTGCTGATGTAGCGGAAAGTCACGCGCTCGCCGTCCGCCAGCTTCTGCCTCAAGACGGGCATGCGGTATTCCAGGTAACGGGAGCGAAATCCGTCCATGAACTCGTCAAAGCGCTTGAGTTCTCCGGTAGCCCATATCCAGGGGTGGTCGGCGCCCGTGCGGTAGGCAAGGTTATTGATCATGCCGGTCATGGCGGTGGAACCGCCGGCAAACAGATACAGGTCTTCGATATCGGCAAAGGCGGCGTAGCTGCGAATGCCGTTCAATTCATGCACCACACCGTCTTCATGCAATTCAAAACGGCTTTTCCGCCGCTTGAGCATTACCGCGCGCATGACCAGCACCAGCACGGCAAGCAGCAATAGAAAAGCCGCCGTGCCGTACAAAATAGTCAAATTGCTGTGCGTGCCCAGCCTGGCGCCGTTACGCAAGGTCATGGCCTGCGTATCGGTCAGTGTTTTCTGGGACATGGTCGTGCTCAGGTACAGCACAAAACCTGCAACTGCCGCCAGGATCGCCGCAAATACCGCAAACAGCATAGGCACCGTCTTGCCATGAAAATACACGGCGAGTGCTTTATTGGTTTGCGGGATACTAAAATTGCCCATGTAATCTTCCTGTTAAATGGTAGGGAGGGTTTTACAACCCGGAGGTCGAAATATATTCGGCCCGGATTGTCCCCTATCTATTACAGGAATGGCCACACGCACGCACATTCAATACTGATTTCTTACAATAATGACCCTGATTATTGGCCGACCACGGTGATTATCTGGCATTGCAGAATTTCCCGGGCCACCTCGGCCACGCCTTCTTCCAGTTCTCCCCTTGTCGGTGCATGGGCGAAGCGTTGCAATTCCCCGTCCAATTCGAATGCCAGCTCCCGTGAATGGCGCACGATGCCCTGCAACACAAAGTACTTCCATTGATCGTCATCGCTGGCCAGCACCGTTTTGACATACGGGGCAAGGCGCGGACCGATGCCGGCCAGATACGGCAGGAGCACGCCGGCCACGGGCCAGTTCGCATCCTGCACCCACTCGAGGATCTGCGGCATGGCGGGACGGATTTCCTCCCATGGCAAGGCGGTCAGGGCTTGCGCATTGCCCGTATCGTGTTTATCGCGCGGCAATGGCAGACTCATGCGAGGTATCCTGTCATGCGGCGGCGCCATGCGCCAGGCCCCGCTGCACCTTCCACGCCAGCGGCAAGGTCAGCAGCAATACGGCCGCCAGCGCCAGCAGGGCCGTGGGCACGCTCGTATGGTCGCCCAGCGCGCCGAACAGCACGGGCGACAGCGCCCCGCCGCCGATGCTGCCCGTGTAGAACAGGGCGAACGCGTGCTCGCGCTTGCCCGGCTCGGCCAGTTCCGGCACCACGCCGTACAGCACGGACGAGGTGCCGTTCAGCGCCAGCCCCAGCAGGGGCAGCATGGCCATGATGCCGGCCAGCGGCAGCCACAGGGCCGCGACGATCAGCAGCGAGGTCATCGATTCCGTCAACCACACGGTCTTCATCATGCCGATGCGCGCGCCCAGATAACCGCACAGCAGCTTGCCGAAGGCGCCGCCCACGAACAGCAGCGATAGCGCCACGCCGATGCCGGCCGTGCCCGCCCCCTTGCTTTTCAACAAGAACGGTAAAAAGGTGAGAAAACCCATGCGCACGGCGCTGTCCAGGGTGCCCGTCGCCAGCAGCGCGCGAAAGCTGCCTTTGGCGCCGCTGCCAGTGATGGGTTTGACCGCTTTCTTCTGGCTGGCCTGGATCTCTTCCGGCTTCGGCAGCAACCACCACAGCAAGCCAGCCGCCGCCAGGCCCAGCAAGCCCAGCAGCGAGACGCTCGCTTGCCAGCTGCACACGAGCAACAGCAAGCCCACCAGCGCGGGAATCAGGGTCTTGCCGATATCGCCGGCAAAATTGTAGTGCGACAGCGCTTCCTTCACGCCGCCGCCCGCCTCGTGCGTATCGGTGACGATGGACGAAGCCAGCGGATGCTGGGTGCTGGCGCCCAGGCCGCCTAGCAGCAAGGCGATCAGCAGCACGGCCAGGCCGCCCGCCTGCCCCGCGATCAGGTAGGCAATGCCGGCCAGCGCCGTGCCGCCCACCAGCATGCGCTCGCGTCCCCAGCGCCTGGCCAGGCGGCTGGCCAGCAGCTGGAAACCGGCCATCATGCCCGAGTACGACCCGCGCAACAGCCCCACCATGGCATAGCTGATGGCAAACTGCGCCTGCCAGATGGGCAGCAGCACGTAGATCACGTCCGTCAAGCCGTCATGCACGGTATGCGCGCTGCAGGCGGCGAACAGCGAGCGGCGGCGGATCGATTTATCGGAGGAAGGTGCTTCGGGGGACAACGCGGCGGTGTGCGGGTCGGTCATGGCTCTGCGGCTGAAAATCGGAAGAGATAGCCAGTATATAAGAGTAGAGACTCATCCGTATGTCGCCGCGGCTTATCCCTGCGGATGGATCAGCGCATTGAGCACCATGTCTTCCCACTTGCCGGCAATTTTCAGGTAGGCCCTGGCATAGCCTTCCCGCTCGAATCCCAGCGTGCGTAACAGGCGCTCGCTTTTCACGTTGGACGGCATGTGGTTGGCCATGATGCGGTGCAAGCCAAGTTCCTCGAAGGCGTAAGCGATCCCCGCCGCCGCCACTTCGCGCATCAGGCCCCGTCCTTCGCAAGCCTTGGCGACAGAGTAGCCGAGATTGCAGGCCTGCAGCGCCCCCCTGACGATATTCGTGAAGTTGCATCCGGCGACCATCGTGTCCGAGTCGCGGCCGATGGCGATGAAATTGACGGCATTGCCATCCAAAAATGCGCGACAGGCGCTCGCGGCACGCGCAGCGCAGGCCTCCACGGTGTAGAACTGGCTGTCGCGTTCGGGTTCCCACGGCGCGAGGTGATGCCTGTTTTCCTGCTGATAGGCAAGCAGAAGGTGCGCATTGCCAGGGTGCAGCAAGGTCAGGATAGTCCATGGCGTTTCAATGAGGGGGAATGGCTGCATGGGTATCCAGAGTCGGGCGTCGTCACGGCACTCTGCGGTATCCGGCATGGCGCGTCAATACCATCGCGGCAAACCTGCCCTTGCGCCCCATCAAGGCGGCGCAAGCGCATTTGCCTGACTTGCCTGCCTTACTTGGCCATCGCGTCCTTGGCCATGCCATCCTTTTTCATTTCATCCTTCTTCATGCCGTCTTTCGCCATGGCATCTTTTGCCATGCCATCCTTGGCCATGTGATCCTTCTTCATGTGCTTCTTGGCCATCGGCTTGTGCATGCCGTCCTTGTCCATCGCATCCTTGTGCATGGCATCGGCCGAGGCGTCCTTGGCCATCGCGTCTTTCTTCATGGCATCCTGGGCAAACGCGGCGCCCGACATGAGGATGGCGGAAGCGATGATGGCGGCGAAGGTGGAAATGGTGGTTTTCATGATATGTCCTTGTCTCTGGGTTAAATGGGCAAATGCCCGGTGTGAAAGCGACTGCGGTACTACAGGGTGCTGCTTGCTGCTGAACATAAGGAAGGCCGGGAGGTGGTCAGGGCCAGGCGCATTGCCGCAGGCAGTACGACTAGCCCTGGCCGGCTCCCCGGCCTTCCTAGGAACCGCCGAACCAGTTGTAGCCCTGGTTTTCCCAATACCCTCCCGGGTAGGTATTCGTGACGAAAATAGCCTGAATGTGCTTCGGGTTCTTGTAGCCCAGCTTGGTCGGCATGCGCAATTTCATCGGGTAGCCGTATTTGGGCGGCAATTCCTGGCCGTCGTACGTGAGGGCCATGATGGTTTGCGGATGCAGGGCCGTGGCCATGTCGATGCTCGTGAAATAATCGTCGGCGCACTTGAAGCCGATGTATCTGGCCGTCGTGTCGGCGCCCACGCGCTTGAGGAAATGGGAAAACGGCACGCCGCCCCACTTGCCGATGGCGCTCCAGCCTTCCACGCAGATGTGGCGCGTGATCTGCGTTTCCTGCGGCAGGGCGCGCAGCTGCGGCAGGGTCCAGGGCTTCTTGTCGGCGATCAAGCCGCTCAATTCCAGGCGCCAGGCGTCGCCATCGACCTGTTCCACTTCATCTTCGCCGTAATAGGCGTTGAAGGGAAACGGCCGCGTGATCATGGAGTCCGGATACGTGGGCGCCAGTTTGTTGGGGTCGAACAGCCAGCCCTGCACCCGGTCGTTGAAGCGCGAGACCGCCGTCAGGGCCGTCTCGATGCTGGATGGGTCGCTGGCGTTGCAGCCGGTCAGCAGGGACAGGCCGCCCAGGGTCAGGCTGCGCTGCAAAAACAGGCGACGCGACGGCTGTTTGATCTGGCGCAAGGCGTCGGCCAGCATGGCCTGGCCCTGCGCTTGCACGAGGATGGATTTTTTCATGCTCATCTCCTTAGCGGCCGCGCAGCATGGCGACCAGGGTACGCGGCACCAGCGCCACCATCAGCAGGTGTACGCCGACAAAGCCCGTCAGCAGCGCCATGGCGACGAAGTGGACCCTGCGCGCGCTCTCGTAGCCGCCCAGCAGTTCACGCAAGATGGGAAACTGCACGGATTTCCACAGCACCAGACCGGACAGCACCAGCACGATGCAATCGAGCATGACGAACAGATAGGCGGCGCGCTGCACCATGTTGTAGCGGCGCGGGTCCGCATGGGCCAGCTTGCCCTTCAGCGCGGCGATGAAATCGGCCAGCAGCGCTCGCGGCGACAGGGGAAAGAACTGGCGCCGCAGCCGTCCCGAGACGATATTGATGACCAGATACAGCAAACCATTGCCCACCAGCAGCCACATGGCGGCGAAATGCCATTGCAGGGCGCCGCCCAGCCAGCCGCCCAGGGTCAGCGCGCGCGGCAGCTCGAAGGGGAAGAATGGCGCCGCGTTGTAGATGCGCCAGCCGCTGGTGGCCAGCACCACCACGGCCACGGCATTGAGCCAGTGCGTCAGGCGCAGCCAGGCGGGGTGGATCACGCTCGCTTGTCCGTTCATCACATCACTCCTTTCGCGCAGGATGCCGTGCTGACGGCTTGCAGGATGGTGCTGCTGTCGGCCCGCTGCACGAAGGCGACCACTTGCAGCTGTTCGTGGCGCCAGCTGGCGGGCAGCTGGACTTCACGGCGCAGCCGGGCGCTGCCTTGCGCCAGCGCAACTGGGCCCAGCCACAGGCGCACGGCCGCATCATGGCGCAAGGTGGCGCCCCGGTTTTCGCCACGCAACACGGTCGAGACGATGCCGCTTTCGCTGATGGCGACGTATAGCTGGCCGTCCGTCCGCGCGTCCGGCGCGCTGGCATCGGCTTCCAGCAGCAGCTTCCCACCCGGCGCCGGCGCGGCGGACAGGCGGATAGCGACGGGCGCGGCGGTCGCGTTGATGCGGCGGATGGCGGCCGGCAGTTGCGTATCCCAGCCGCGCAATTCCGTGCCGCCCACGAAGAACTGCGGCGTGTAAGCCACATGGCGCGGCTGGTGGCGCAGCAGCTCGGCCTGGCGCGCATCGAATTGCGCCTGCGCCAGCGGGTCCGCCCAGCCGATCTGGTCCCAGTACGTGACGTGCAGGGCCAGCGGCACGATCAGGCTGGCCGCCCCCGCTTCCTTGCGCAAGGCGTTCAGGCGCTGGTCGGCGGGCGGGCAGCTGGAGCAGCCTTCGCTGCTGTACAGTTCCACCAGCGCCGCCGTCTGCGCACCGCTTTTGACTTCGCAGCGCTGGCCGGACGCCAGTTGCGCGTACGCGGGTGCCGTCGCGGCCCACAGGCAGAGCGGAACGAGGCTGGCGGCAAGGCGGTGCTTGATATGCATGATGACTACCCGTTATAGTGAATGAAGAAACGTGCTTGCCTGTCAATTCGCCGCACCCTGCGGATTGGTTACAGCCACCCTCAAATAATTTAAGATTTATTTTTTTCAACGCCTGTCACCAAAGGCTTGCATGCAACGAATACCAATAAGCGAGCAGTTGCACGGCACGGAATTGCGGCTGCACGGCTTGATGCTGCGCGGCCTCGACGGCGATGCGGCGGCGTATCGCAGTTTCTTGCAGGCAAGCAGCGCCCATTTGCGCGCATTTTTCCGGCGCCGCCTGCAGCGCTGGCCGGACGAGGTGGAAGACCTGGTGCAGGAATGTTTATTAGCCATCCACAACCAGCGCTTGACGTATGACACGGGCGTGCCGCTGACGTCGTGGATCCATGCGATCGCGCGCTACAAGATGATCGACTGGCTGCGCCGGCATGGTCGGCGCGAGGCACAGCACTTGCCGTATGACGAAGAAGATAGCGCGCAGGAACTGTTTTCCAGCGCCGATGCCGAGGCGGCCGAGGCCAGCCGCGACCTGGGCAAGCTGCTGGCCACCTTGCCGGCGCAGCAGCGCGACGCCATCGTGCATACCAAGCTCGACGGCTGGTCCGTGCGCGACACGGCGGCGGCCATGGACATTTCGGAAGCCAGCGTCAAGGTAGCCGTGCATCGCGGCTTGAAGGCCCTGGCGGCCCATTTAAGGATAGAAGGAAGCGCACCATGAAAACCGATGACTTGATCGCCATGCTGGCCAGCGGCCCCGACGTGGCCGCCGCGGCGCCGCCCGGCACGCACTGGCGCGCCGCAGGCACCTTGGGCGCCGGCCTGCTGGCCAGCGTGGCCTTGATGGCCATGCTGCTGGGCGTACGGCCCAACCTGGAACAGCTGGCACTGCTGCCCGATTTCTGGATCAAGGTGGGCTTTGTCGTGTGCCTGTGCCTGGCGGCCTGGCACGTCAGCCGCCGCCTGTGCGTGCCGGGCGCCAACACAAGCGCCCTGCCACTGCTGCTCGCCCTGCCACTGCTGCTGATGTGGGCGCTGGGCGCCATCATCCTGAACGAAGCGCCGCCCGAACAGCGCGCCGAGCTGTTCTGGGGCGCCACCTGGCGCAGCTGCCCCCTGCTGATCGCCATGCTGTCGCTGCCCATCCTGGCCGCCGTGCTGCGCCTGATGCGCCAGCTGGCGCCCACGCGCCTGCGCCTGGCGGGCGCCGCCGCCGGGTTTGCCGCCGGCGGCATGGCAGCGCTCGTGTATTGCCTGCATTGCCCGGAGCTGGCGGCCAGCTTCGTCGGTTTCTGGTACGTGCTGGGCATGCTGGTGCCGACCGCCATCGGCGCCGCCATCGGCCCCAAAGTGCTGGCCTGGTAAGGGCCCGGCAAGGTCAGTTGCAGACTTTGACAAAGAGTTGAATCCGTTTTTTGTAGCCGTTCGTATAAGTCAGGCAGCCTGCAGTTTCTTGGACTTGTCTGTCAACGCTAACAAAAATCGGGAGAATCGAAATGTCATTGTCATACTCGAAAACCGCACTGGGCGCCGCACTCCTGGGCAACCTTCTGGCCTTGGCCATCGCGCCAGCCGCCTACGCTTCCAGCCACCGCGAAGCGCCGTTCATCACGCAAAACCCCAAAGTCGACGCCACCGACTTCTATATGTTCCGCAGCTATGAAGCGGGCCGCGGCGCCTACACCACCCTGGTGGCCGACTATATTCCCCTGCAGGACGCCTATGGCGGCCCGAATTACTTCGCCATGGACCCCAACGCCCTGTACGAAATCCACATCGACAACAATGGCGACGGCAAGGAAGACCTCACCTTCCAGTTCCGCTTCAACAACACCATCAAGGATGGCCAGTTCACCGTGGGCGGCAAGAAAGTGTCGATTCCGCTCGTCATCAACGGCGGCGCCATCGATTCCGTCAACCCGGCCGGCCTGAACGTGCGCGAAACCTACAGCGTGACGGTGGTGCGGGGCGACCGCCGCACGGGCACGCGCAGCAGCGTGACCAACGCCACGGGCGGCGGCACGACCTTCGACAAGCCCGTCGACTACATCGGCACCAAGTCCATCCCCAACTATGCCGCGTATGCCGCGCAGCACGTCTACACGGTCAACATCCCCGGCTGCGCCACGCCGGCGCGCATGTTCGTCGGCCAGCGCAAGGACCCGTTCGTGGTGAACCTGGGCGAAACGTTTGACTTGATTAACATCAAGGCGCCCGCCACGGAGTTTGCCGCGAATGCGGAATCGGCTGCCAGGGATGACCTGGCACGCAAGAACGTCACGGCCATCGAGATGGAAGTGCCGACCGCCTGCCTGACGGCGGGCAGCGACCCCGTCATCGGCGGCTGGACCACGGCCAGCCTGCGCCAGGGACGTCTGCTGAACCCGGCGCCTGGCAGCACCGCGGCGTCGAAGGAAGGCGGCGCGTGGGTGCAGGTGTCGCGCCTGGGCATGCCGCTGGTGAATGAACTGGTCATCGGCCTGAAGGACAAGGACCGCTTCAACGCCAGCAAACCGTCGGGCGATGCGCAATTTGCCGACTACGTCACCAACCCCACGGCGCCGGCCCTGGTGGAAGTGCTGTTCGGCTCGGCAGGCGCCAAGGCGCCCACCAACTTCCCCCGCAACGACCTGGTGGCCACCTTCTTGACGGGCATCAAGGGCGTGAACCAGCCCGTCACCGTGACGGCGTCCGAAATGCTGCGCCTGAACACCTCGATCGCCCCCACCGCCGTGGGATCGCAAAACCGCCTCGGCGTCATCGGCGGCGATAACGCAGGCTTCCCGAACGGCCGCCGTCCCGGCGACGACGTGGTCGACGTGGTGCTGCGCGTGGCCATGGGCAAGCTGTGCACCTTGAACATCGGCTGCGCCCCGGCCGACGCACCGGCCGGCGCCCTGCACTTCACGGATGGCGCTTTCCTGGATGAAACCTTCTTCACGGCGGGTTTCCCTTACCTGAAAACGCCCGTGGCCGGTTCGCCACAGCAGTAACAAGGAGAACGCGATGAAAAAACTCTATCTGATCGGCGCCCTGGCGCTCGCGGCCCTGCTGGCCGGCTGCGGTGGCGGCAGCAGCAGCCACGACGGCGATAACGGCAACGGTGGCACCACGCCGCCGCCCGTGGTCTTGCTCGATGCGTTTTATGTGGCCGTCAGCAACGTCATCTTGACCACCAGCGATGACAAGGATGGCGTCGCCATCGACGCCATCATGGCGACGTCGCCGGAAGACACGGAACCGGTGCCGCTGTAAGGCCCTTGCGGGCGCCGGGGAGTCCGCTCCCCGGCGCCCGCATCAATGACTGTTGAGGGCATCCATGATGAAAACACCGATTTCCCTGCTGTGCGCCTGCCTGCCCCTGCTGGCCTGGGCCGCGCCCTACACGCCGAAAGACGGCGGCGCCGTCATCGAACAGCTGCCGCGCCGCGCCGACGCCACGCAGAGCGAGCTGCGCAGCCTGCGCCAGCAATTGAATGCCACGCCGCAAGACCTGGCGCTGGCCGGCGGCCTGGCCCAGCGCTACATCGCCCTGGCGCGCAGTGAAACGGACCCGCGCTACCTCGGTTACGCGCAAGCGGCCTTGGCGCCCTGGTGGCGGCAGGCGGCGGCGCCCCTGCCCGTGCGCCTGCTGCGCGCCACCATATTGCAAAGCACCCACAAGTTCGGTCTCGCCCTGCAAGACCTCGACGCCGTCATCTCCCAGGAACCGGCGAATGGCCAGGCCTGGCTGACGCGCGCCACCGTGCTCACGGTGCAGGGCGATTACGCGCAGGCGACAGCGGCCTGCGCCCGCCTGTCGGCGCTTTCCACGCAGCTGGTCACCGTCACCTGCCTTGCCAATATCGCCAGCGTCACGGGCCGCGCCGCCGCCAGCGAGCGCCTGCTCGACCTGACCTTGCAAAGGAGTGCCGGCGCGGCGCCCGAGCTGGAAAGCTGGGCCGCCACCCTGCTGGCGGAAATGGCCACGCGGCGCGGCGAAACCACGCTGGCCGAAGCCCGCTACAAGACCGCGCTGGCGCGGCAGCCGCGCGACAGCTATCTGCTGGGCGCCTACGCGGATTTCCTGCTCGACCGGCAGCGTCCGCAGGACGTCGTCAAGTTACTCAAAGACCAGCAGCGCATCGATGCCCTGCTGCTGCGTTATGCGCTGGCCCTGCAATCGCTGCCCGGCCGGCAGACGGCATTCCTGGCGGCAAAAGCGGAACTGGCGACCCGCTTCACCGCCGCCATGCAGCGGGGCGATACCGTGCACCAGCGCGAGCAAGCCCGTTTCGCCCTGTTCTTGCAGCAGGATGTACCGTCCGCGCTGCAACTGGCGCAGAAAAACTGGTCCATCCAGAAGGAGGTGCCCGACATGCGCATCCTGCTCGAAGCTGCCCTGGCCGCGCGCAACTACGGGGCCGCGCAACCGGTGCTGGCCTGGATCGCGGCCAACGGCGTGGAAGATACGGTCCTGCAAGGCCTCGTCAGGCAGCTGGGGCCGCAGGATAGACAAAAAATCAGTTTTATCAAGAAAGCAGGTGTGCTGTGAAACGCTGCCTGTTCATCCTGTTCCTGTGCGCCTGGCTATCCCCCGCGCAGGCGCACAAGCCCAGCGACAGCTATCTGAGCCTGGCCGTGCACGGCCAGCAGGTCGAGGGGCAATGGGATATCGCCCTGCGCGACCTCGATTTCGCCATCGGCCTCGATGGCAATGGCGACGGCGCCCTGACCTGGGATGAAATCCGCGCGCGCCATGCGGCGATTGCCGCCTATGCGCTGCAGCGCCTGCAGCTGGCCAGCGACCAGGGCGTCTGCCCCTTGCAAGCCATCGAACAGTTGGTCGACAGCCACACGGACGGCGCCTACAATGTGCTGCGCTTCCAGGCCACTTGCCCCGGCGGCGCGCCAGCCAATCTGACCATTGGCTATACGCTGTTCGCCGACCTCGATCCGCAGCACAAGGGGCTGCTCAAGATCGATAGCGGCGGCGCCACGCAAACGGCCATCTTCGAGCCGGACAGCCCGCGCCAGACCATTTCGCTGGCCGCGCCCGACCGCCTGGCGCAGTTCGGCGCCTACGTCAAACACGGCATCTGGCATATCTGGATCGGCTACGACCATATTTTGTTTTTGCTGTCACTGCTGCTGCCAGCCGTGCTGCTGCCGGGCTTGCGCGAACAGCAGCAGGGTCTGAAGGCGGCCTTCCTTGACGTGCTGAAAGTCGTCACAGCGTTCACGCTCGCCCATTCCATCACCCTGAGCCTGGCCAGCCTGTCGCTCGTATCGTTGCCCTCGCGCTGGGTGGAGTCGGCGATCGCCGCTTCCGTGATCCTGGCCGCGCTGAACAACCTGCTGCCCCTGTTCCGGGGCAAGCGCCCCGTGGCCGCCTTTGCCTTCGGCCTGATCCACGGTTTCGGCTTTGCCAGCGTGCTGCGCGACCTGGGCTTGCCGCAAGGCTCGCTGCTGGCCAGCCTGCTGGGCTTCAACGTGGGCGTGGAAATCGGCCAGCTGGCCATCGTCGCCGCGTTTTTGCCCGTCGCCTGGCTGCTGCGCAAGACCTGGCTGTACCGGCTAGTGCTGACTGTCGGTTCGCTGGCGATTGCCCTGGTGGCGTGTGTGTGGCTGGTGGAGCGGGTGGCCGATATCAAGCTCATCAGTGCTTGATCGCGCCCCTCATTGGGCTGGCTACGGCGGCGCTGGCCGAAGTGGGTTGGACTGTCGCGGAGCAAGGCATCCGGGAAAACCGATAAATGCCTGCGGCACGGCCTGCGTCAGCCACACGCCATTGTCCGACACATAAAACACATGGCCCTGCGCCTGCATGGCGGCCGCATCAACCGTCAGCACGACGGGCTTGCCGTGGCGCGCGCCCACGGCCACGGCCGTTTCGCGGCTGGACGACAGGTGCACGTGCTTGCGCGCTCCCGGCAGCAAACCACCGGCACGGATCGCCTCGACAAAGCGGCTGGCCGTGCCGTGGTACAGCGTGGCGGGCGGCGTGGCGGGCGGCAGATCGATATCGACGGCGGCCAGGGAATGCCCCTGGTTGGCGCGGATGCGCAAGCCGTCATCGCTGATCGCGTAGCGCGTCTTGCTGTCGCGCGCCACTACGTCATCCAATTGTTCACGGGAAATAGAACGGCCATGGCTGGCCGATTGCGCCAGCAGCTGGCCGATGTCGGCCCAGCCCCGGGCATCGAGCGCGAGGCCGATTTTTTCGGGTGCGTGGCGCAGTATGAGGGAAAGGAATTTACTGGTTTGTACTAGGTGATCGGTCATGCCCCAGTTTACCGTTATCAGAACGCATACGACAAGGTCAACCGCGCGGAACGCGGTTCCACCGGATGAAAGTGCCGGTCGCCCACCCCGTCTTGTGCCTCGCCGGGCAACCGTGACGCATAGTAATAATCGATGTCGCTGGCCTGCTTGTTGAACAGGTTAAAGACGTCGAGCGACAGCCGCGTCCTGCGGTCGAGCTGGTAGGCGAGGCGCGCATACGCCAAGGTGGTCGACGCCGAGCGCACGCTATTGTCCTCGATCAAGGGACGGGGGCCGAAATAGCGCAGCTGCAAGGCGCCCGACCACGGCCCCCGGTCCGTCACGGTCACGCCGAACGACGCCACCTTGTCGATGGAACCGGGAATGAAGTTGCCGGCCGGATCGTTTTGCGTGTAGCGCGAGCGCGAGGCGGCCAGGTCCAGGTCGAACAGCAGCCACGGCGCGGCAACATAATGGTTGTTCCACTCGATGCCGTGGCGGCGGCTGGCGCGGCTGGGCTGCGTTTCGCCCGCGTCGCCGACGAACAGCAGTTCCGACGCGACGTCGAGGCGCCACAGGGCGAGCGAGCTTTGCAGGCCCGGCAGCCATTCCGTGCGCGCGCCCAGTTCCATGCCTTTCGTCGGCACCAGGGGCGTCACGGGTGTCGATGGCGTGCCATCGGGCAAGCGCGTCTGTGTCGTGCCCCGCGCATCATTGCTATGAAAACCCTCGCCATAGTTCACGAAGAATTCCGTCTTGCTCCATGGACCGAGGATCAATGACAGCTTGGGCGACACCACGTGGCCGCTTGCCGCGCCGCTGTTGCCGGCTATGCTGCTGGCCACATTGAAACGGTAGGCGTCGTAGCGCACGCCCGCCACGGAACGCAGCCACGGCAGCCATTGCACGGTGTTTTCGCCGTACAGGCCGACGCTGGCCTCGCGCACACGGTCTTCGCGGATCGTGCTTTGCCGCACTCTGTCCACCGTGTTGTACAGGCCCACGGGCGAAAGCCGGTCATAACGGGCCTGCACGCCGAGCTTGTTGCGCAGGGGAAGACCGAACAGCTGCGTATTCCAGCTTTCGCTGGCGTTGACACCGGCCACCGTACGCCGCTCGCTTTGCTGGAACTGGTCGCCGGCGGCCGGGTCGGCCAGGAAATAGGTGAAATCGCTGTTGAGTTCCAGCTGCGAACGGATCAGGTAAGCATCGAACTCGAACACCCGGTTTTCCGTGCGCTGGCGCATGGCGTACGACAGGCTGGCGCGCGAGGTGTCGCCGCCGTCGCTGGGCGCGAGCGAGCCGAAGCGGCCGATCTGGCCGGACTCCACGGCGCGCAGCGGCACCTGGTCCGTGGCGTTCCAGCTGTTCTTGTAGGCCATGGCCGTCACGCTGAAGCCGTCGTCCTGCGTGCCCTGGCTGTAGCGCAGCACGCCGCTGACCTTGCGCACGCGCTCCGGCACGTCCCAGGGGCCATTGTTGCGGTTCACTTCCAGGCCGTACAGCAAGGTGCCTGGTCCCGCATCGAGGGAATCGGCCACGACGGCGCGCACATAGCCGTGCTGGCCCACGGACACGCTGGCCTGGCCTTGCGGCAATCTGTCGGCCAGGCGGATGCGCGCCGCGCCCGCCGAGGCGAAATCGCCTTCGCCGGCGAAATACGGCCCCTTCTTGTAATCAATGCGCTGCACGAGCTCGGGAATGAGGAAATTGAGGTCGGAATAGCCCTGGCCATGCGCATGCGTGCGCATGTTGACGGGCATGCCGTCGACATAGGTGGCGAAATCCGTGCCATGGTCGAGGTTAAAGCCGCGCAGGAAATACTGGTTGGCCTTGCCGTCGCCGCTGTGCTGGGTGACGATCAGGCCCGGCACGAATTCCAGCAATTCGCCCGTGCGCAAGGCGGGCCGGTTGACGATCAGCTCATTGGTGATGACGCCCTGGCTGGCCGCGTCCGAGGTGCCGACGGCGTTGTCGTAGTGGCCCGTCACGCGCACGGTGCGCGACGCATCCGTGGACGATGCGGCCTCCGGCGCAGCCGCCTTGCCGGCGCCGGCCACCAGCAACAAGGCACAAGCTGCCATCTGTTTGCGTTTTATCAATTGCATTGCGCCTCCCCTTTTTATGATGTCAGTACAGGCTCCTACGGGATATATACGCGGCAGGCTGGCTGTCTGGATTCAGCATTTTTCAAGGAGCGACCGTGGACCTGAGCGACAGCAGCGGCAAGGCGACAAAAACCGCCACGGCGGCCGTGCGCAAGCGCGACGTGCTGCCCTACATCCTGCTGTTCATCCTGCTGGCGGGCTTGCTGGCCGTGCTGGCGGGCGCCCTGCTGCCGCCCTATTACCACGCCGTGCCGGCCCTGCTGTGGAGCCTGGGCTTTTGCGTCAGCGGCATGCTGCTGGGATTCCTGTTCGGCATCCCGCGCACCCTGCCGTCGGGCACCGTCAACATGGCGCCACCCGACGAACGGGCCAATGGCAAGGGCCGCCCCACGGACGAAGCGCCCCCGGCAGGCGCCGACGCGGCGGCCGGCACACCCAGCAACACGCTGTTCCTGGGCACGCCCACGCCCATGGAAATCAATTCGAACCTGGTGGAAGTGTCGGACTGGCTGACGAAGATCATCGTGGGCGTGGGGTTAATCGAACTCAAAAGCCTGCCCGGCAGCGCGCGCAGCATGGCCGCCTTCATCGCGCCCAGCCTGGCCACGGACACGCCCACGGCCATGGCGGTAGTGGGCGGCATCATGCTGTTCTTTTCCGTGCATGGCTTTTTGATCGGCTATTTGCTCACGCGCATTTACCTGTCGATCATGATCAAGCGGGCCGACAGCCTCGTCAAGAACGAGTCCGTGCGCCTGGAGAGCGGCAAGGAAATCGAAGTGACGGAACTGAGCCGCTTGCAGCAAAAGTCGCTCGACGACATGCAGGAAGCCGTCACGCAACTGCTGCTGGCCCATCCGCCCGATGGCGGCGCCGCCGTCACGGCCCTGGCCGGCGTGCCGACGGCGCAAAAGCCTGCCAGCCTGGTGCTGTGGCTGGACGACCATCCGCGCAACAACACCTTGCTGGTGGAACAGCTGGAACGGGAAAACATCAAGGTGGACCAGGCCGTGTCGACGCGGCAGGCGCTGGCCATGCTGCAACAGAACCACTACGCGCTATTCATCACGGACATGGCCAGGGTGGAAAACGGCCGCCGGGTCAAGGATGCGGGCGTGCGCACGGTGCGCGAAGTACGCCAGACCTTGCCGGACCTGCCCATCGTCGTGTATTGCAGCAAAGATACGGTCGCCAGTTACGGCACGGAAGCGCAGGCGGCCGGCGCCCGTTTCATCACCACTTCGGGCACCAGCCTGCTGGCCAGCGTCAACAAGCTCATACATGAAAAACGCGAGGATGGCGCTCAGCCACCGTCGTAGGCGTAGCTGCCCACGTAGTGCAGCGAGCTGCCCTGCGGATGCGCCAGTCGATTCGGCGCAAACACGCACACGGCCGTATCGGCCAGCAAGCCCTGCGCATCCGCGTCCGCACAGGCCTGCGCCAGCCAGCTGTCCGCATACGACACGCCATCGAGCAACTCTGCCAGCGGCGCGGGCGACGCCAGCAGCGCGCTTTCGATGCAGGCGGGTTCGTAGTGCGTCAGTCCCGTTTCCAGGAAGAATGGCGACGGCACGGCATCGCCATCCTCCGTGTACGTGGGCGACAGGTAGGCCTGCAGCGCTTCCCAGCTGGAGAAACGGCCGCTGCAGGCAAACACGTGGAGCATGGGCAAAATTAAAGCTTCTCCATCTTTTGCCGCACGGCCGGCGCCGTCGAAGCCGTCGGCGCCAGTTCCAGATAGGTTTTATAGGCCGCTTTCGCCTTGGCGGCATCGCCGGCCTTGGCATAGGCGTCGCCCAGATTCAGGTAGGCGATGGCGCGCGACGGGTCCATCTTGACCGTGTTTTCAAACCAGCGGGCCGCTTCGCGGTATTTTTCCTGCTTGTAGAAAACAAAGCCCAGGTTATTGGCCGCCAGCGCGAAATCGGGACGCAATTTCAGCGCTTCCGTAAATTGCGCTTCCGCCGCCGCATACTGTTTCTCCTTGTACAGCTGCAAACCGCGGTCGTTGGCCCGCTGCGCCAGCTGGCGCGTGGAGGTCGGCACGGCGCCCGGCGTGACGATCTTCTGTTCGCCGCCCTGCAAATCCTTCACCGTCACGCTGGCCGCCGCCGGCTTGGCGTCGAGCTTGCTGTTCAGGGCGATGGCTTCCGTCGACAGCTGCGTCGTGTTCGGGCTGAGGAATTCCGTCTCGCCCGGCAATTCGAAGACGAAATCGCCCCCTTCCGAACCGGGCAGGCTGCCAAACGCGGGCGTCTGGTTCGACACGCTGGAGACGGCCGGCGCCACGTAGGCCGCCAGTTCCGTGGCCGTGATGAGGCCGTCGCCGTTCAGGTCGCCCTTGCCCGCCAGGCCTTGCAGCAGGGTCCAGGTAAACACGGAGTGCCCGTTCGGTCCGCCATCGGCCACCAGCTGGTCGCCGCCGCCGGCCGTCAGCATTTGCCGGCCGATGCGCTTGGCGTTGTCGCGCAGGAAAGAGCTGGAACCGGCGCCGCGCGTCAGGCCCAGGCCGCTGTAGCAGGCGTCCATGACAAAGAACGCATGCTTGGCCGTCAAGGACTCCGCGATATTCTGGATTTCCGTCATCGGAATCGCATCCGTGGCGAACTGCGCCGGGTCGGAATCGACGGGCACGATGTAGCCGAGGTCGCGCCCCGAGCTGAGCTTGCGCGTGGCGCCGTGGCCGGCGAAGAAGACGAAGATGCGGTCATTCTTTTGCACGCCGCCATGGGCCAGCTTGTCGTGGAAGGCGGCCAGGATGTTGTTGCGCGTCGCTTCGCCATTTTTCAGGGTCACGACGCGCTCGGGCGCAAACGCGAATTTTTCAATCAGCGTTTCGCGTATGCCCTGCGCGTCGCGCACCGCATATTGCAGCTTCGGCCACTTAGCGTAATCGTCGATGCCGATCACGACGGCCCAGGAATTGGCGTAGCCCGTGGTGACGGGCACTTTCTCGGGCGCGGGCGCCGTGCTTTTCGCCACCTGGAAGCTCGTGCCATCCCAGCCCGCGAATTGATAGCCTTCGGCGATCAGCTTGTCGAGCACGGCCGGCAAGGCTTTCACCGTGCGTTCGTGGATGTCGTGGAACAGGACGATGCCCCGCCCCGCTTTGTCGACGGACGCCAGCACGCGGTTCGTGATCGAGCTGGGCACGGGATCGGCCCAGTCCAGCGAATCGATATTCCACATCACGGATTTCAGATGCGCGTCGGCCAGCGCGGCCATGCCTTCGCTGTTGCGCGCGCCATACGGAAAGCGGAACAGCGCGGCGCGGTCGGGGCTGATGGCCTTTAATAAAGTGTCGGTGCCGAGGATTTCGCCTTTCAGCTTGTCGCCCGTCTGTTTCGACAGCTGTGCGTGGCTGAAACTGTGGTTGCCCACGGCATAGCCTTCTTTCATCAGCTTGCGGCTCACTTCCGCGCCCGCGCCCAGCTTGGCGTGGCCTTCCGCATCCAGGCTGCCCAGATTGCGGCCCACGTTGAAGAACACGGCCGGCACGCCATACTGTTTCAAAATGGCGCTGATTTCTTCCGTGTAGCGGCGGTGCGGGCCGTCGTCGAAGGTCAGCACGATGGTTTTCTTCGGCAAGCCCAGGCCGAAGATTTCCGCCTCGTCCTTCTTGGGCACGGGCTTGGCCTCCGGCACGGAGCCGGCCGGTGGTACCGCATACGGCACAACAATACCGTTTTCCTTCAAAATCTGTTCGCGGCTGTACAGTTTTTTCAGCTGCGCCACGTAATCGTCCCAGCGTTCCCGCTTGAGTTCGATGGAACGCTGGCCGAGGTTGCCGAAGATTTGCCGGATTTCCTTCTCGTAATTGCGCTCGATCTCGCCCAGCGCGTCGAGGTCTTCGGAAATGCGCTTGTGCAGCTTGATCGCCGGCAGGGAGGTATCCTTGGCCACGTCGGCCAGCATGCTTTGCAGCAGCTCGCGGAAAGCCAGGCGGTCGGCGTCGTACAGGCCGGGATCGGATTCGATATACGTGAGCAGACTGTCGAGCGCCTCGAAGCGGCCCGGATTGGTCGGTGCCATCAATTGATCGAGCGCTGCATCGAGCTTGGCGATGCGTTCCTGGTTTTCATGGAACAGGGCCTGGCCCACTTTACGGGCTTCGTCACGCGCGCCTTCGGGCAAGCTTTGCTCGTCGGCCAGCAGCACGATGATCTTGCGGAAATTACCCAGCAAGTCGCGGAACTGGCTGGCCACGGCGGCCGTGTCGACGGTCGATTGCGGCGCGGCAGGGCTGCCCGAAGCCGGGGCGGCGGGCGTGGCGGTGGCGGCCGGTCGGGTGTAGCTATAAATGCCGGCCCCAGCGGCGAGAGCCACGACAACGGTGGCGGCGATCTTGATCGGCTTGGAAGTCACAGGCTTGTCATTCCCTTCACATACTATGCATACAATTCAGATGGCGCGGATGCGCAAGATGCATAATTGTAGAGCACACTTGGTAATTTGCTCATCCCGCACGCTGAATTTCGGCAATAATATCGCTGCACACCTTCATAGATAGTGAAAACGGGAACGACGATGCACAAGAAACTCTGCGCTGCGGCGCTGATGCTGGGCGTGGCGCTGATGCTGCTGCAATTGCGCGCGCATGCGGGCAACGACGTGGTCAATGTGGCGGGACGCGTGTGCCTGCCGCACTGAGCCACGCCCTGCGGCCGGACTACACCTTGGCCGGTTCCCAGTAATTGGCCAGACCCAGCTTTTTCAAGCCGGCCGCCACGAAACGCGGTTCCAGCAACTCTTCCGCCGTCAACGGCTGGCGGATCAGCTTTTGCTCCTGCGCAAATGCCAGCACCCGGCGGTAATGGCGGTACACGGCGTCGTCGTACAGCGGCGACCAGCGCTCCTTCCACTGCAGGCCCGGATCGTCGTAGCTGCGCCGCACCACACTGTCCGGTGTGCCATTGCGCGTGCCATCCTTGATGATCGCCTCGCGGTTGCCATCGAGCGCGGCCCAGTGCTGGGCCCGCAGCCAGGCCGTGGCCACCAGTTCGGCGATATCGGGATGGGCTTGCGTAAAGTCGCGCCGCGCCCACAGTTCCGCCCGCATTTTTCTCTCCGGCAAGCCCTTGCTGGACCAGATGATGCGGCCGATGCCCTTGTCTTCCAGCGGATAGCCATTGATCATGAACAAGGCGTCGACGGCGCCCGTGGCCAGCGCGGCCGTGCCCGGCTTCAAATCCATATTAATCAAACGAAAATCCGTGGGCGACATGCGCTGGTCGGCGATCAGCTGGCGCAAGCCCAGTTCCCACGGCCGGCCCCGGTGCACGCTGATGCGCTTGCCTTTCAGGTCGGCCAGGGACGTGGCGCGCGAACCGGTAGGCACCAAGAGGAACTGGTCCGTGCCCCGCCCCGCCGGCACGATCACCTGCGTGCGCACGCCGCCCGCGTTGAGTATGACGGACGGCAAGTCGCCATATGCGGCCATGTCGATGCGCCCGCTGGCGAACGCCTCGTTCATGGTCGCGCCCGTGTCGCCCGTGACGGGCAGCCATTCCAGCCGCACGCCGCGCAGCTTGAGTTCGCGGGCCAGCCAGCCTTCCTGCTGCACGCGGTAGGCGATGCCGCCCAGTTCCGCCTTGCCGTTTTCCGCAAAACCCGTCGAGGCGATGCGCAAGGCCGCCGGTGGCGCCCCCGCCGCTTTCGCCGCCGAGGCCGCCTTTCCCGCCAGGGGCAGCAAGGCCAGCCCGCCCATCACCGTGCGTCGCCGCATCGCATTCTCCTCATCATCGAACATGGCCACCGTTGACGTGCTTCCCGCTCAGGCCGCGCGGCGCGTCTGCGCCAGCGCCGCGTCGAAAGGACGGGGATCGATCCACGCGCGCACGTCAACCTTGCTGGGCAGGAAGTTCCAGCGGAACAAAAAGTCGCTGAAATCCTGCAAGCCCGCGACCGACGTTTCCGCCAGATCCGTGTCCAGGCGCAGATGGGCATCCTTGCCGTAGGCCACTTGCACCCAGTGCTCGCTGGCATTCGATTCGCGCGCCAGGAAACGCCGCGTCTCGTCCGCGTGACCGCGTGCCCACGCTTCGGCCCGCAGCACTTGCTCGACCAGGGTGACGGCCGAGCTGAAATGGTGGTCGAGCAAGTGCGCATCGACGCTCAGGGTGCGCGGCGTGCCATTGTTGGCGCGGATCAAGGGCTCCGGATGGCTGCCCGTGTCAATCACCGTGTGCAAGCCGAACTGCTGCGCCAGCTGGGCGGCCGAAGCGCCTTTCAGGAAGATGGCATCCACCTCGCCCCGCAGCAAGCCCAGCAATTCCGGGCTTTGCCCGCCGCGCCGCGCGCCGCTGAACAGATTCGTTGCCGCGCCCCGCTCCGGCGGCGTTTCGCTCTGGCCCGCCTGGATCACATAATCGACCAGTTCCACGTCGGCAACCGTCAAGCCTTCCAGGCTCAGCGCGTTTTCCAGCCCCCGCAAGGCTTGCGCGCGCGCAAAGTCGATCTGCGCCCTGGCCCATAATGGCAAGCCGAAGCGCCGGCCCTTCAAGTCGCGCACCGTCTCGATGCCACTGCCGGGAAGAGTCAAGATCAGCTGCGTCTCGTCCGACCACGACAGGCCGATCACGCGCGTGTCGCGCCCCGCCGCCCTGGCCCACAGGGCGGGAATATTGCCGCCGTGGCGCACGGAATTCTGCAAGGTATGGTCGAAATGCGATTCGCGCACGGCTTCCTGGTCCGATTCACGCAAGGAGCGCAAGCTCGTGCCGTCGGCGCGCAAGGCTTCTTCCAGCCAGCCCTGCTGCAGGGAAATGCCCAGGCCCGTGGGGACGGGGCAGCGCGTGTACCACAGGGTGTCGAGTGCTTGGTTTGCTGCCTGACTTTCATTGCTCATGCTGTCTCTCCAGGTTGATGGATATCAAAAAAACTACAGCGCCATCCTGCGCGCCCATTCATTGCCATCCCACAGGCTGCTGGGATCCACTTCCTGCGCCACGGGCGCGTGCGCATCGTCGAGGTCGCTGAAATCCGCATGCAAGCCATCGCGGATGGCGACAAAGCCGGCTGAGCCCCGCTGGCGCGGGTGGGCCAGCGGCACGTCCTGCACCCGGCGCACCTTGCCCGGCCGCGCATCGAGCACGACGATGCGGTCGGCCAGGTACACGGCTTCATCGATGTCATGCGTGACCATCACCATGGTGATGCCCTCGTCCTGCCACAGGCGGCGCAGCTCTTGCTGCAGGCGCAAGCGGGTCAGCGCGTCGAGCGCACCGAGCGGCTCGTCCAGCAGCAGCACGTCGGGCCGCCCGACCAGCGCGCGCGCGATCGCCGCCCGTTGCGACATGCCGCCCGACAATTGATGCGGATAAGCATCCGCATAGCCATCGAGGCCCACGCGCGTGATTTCCGCCGCCACGCGGGCGTCGCGCTCGGCCTGCGGCACACGGGTATTGCTGAACGCCACGGCCACGTTCTGCTGCACCGTCAGCCATGGAAACAAACGGTGGTCCTGGAACACGAGGCCGCGGCGCAAGTCCGTGCCACGGATCGGCACGCCGTCGTGCAGCAGCAAGCCCGTGTAGTCCGTATCGAGACCGGCCAGCAGGCGCAGCAAGGTGGATTTGCCGCAACCGGAGGCGCCCACGATGGCGACGAATTCGCCGGGTGCAATCGTCAGGGAAATATCGTCGAGCACGGGCAGCGGCGCGCCTTTCAGCGCAAACGACTTGCTCACGTGCTGCACTTGCAAGCCGCCGTTCAGGTGCTGCCGCTGCGGCAGCAAGGTCGAGGGGGAAACAAAATCATTCATGGTGCGCTCTCTGCGGTGGGGGCGAGGGAAGGAATGGCGGCGGGCGGCGCCCGGCGCAGCCAGCGGCTGCCGTGGAAACAGAGCCAGGCGGCCAGCCACGGCGCCAGCCAGATCAAAAACACATTGCGCAAGCCCGTCACGTCGGCCAGATGGCCGGCCGCCAGCGCGCCAGCCGTGCCGCCTACCATGCCGAACAGGGTAAGATGGGCGGAAACGCGGGTCTTGTCGACGGGCGCGCGGGCGATGTTGTCCGTATTGACGAGGTTATTCACGCCCAGGCCCAGTCCCAGCAGCACGGAAGCGGCCAGGTAGGCGATGCTGGACGGCCACAAGCCGAGGATCAGCAAGGCCGCCATGATGGCCAGGTGGGCGCCCCCATACAATTGCTCGCGGTGCCGACTGGCCAGCACGAAGCGCCCCAGGAACAGCAGCACGAGCACGCAGCTGAGTCCCTGCACGGCCATCAGCCAGACGGAGTGGTGCGCAGGCCAGTGCAGCACGCGGATGGCCAGCAGGATGGAAAACACGCCCACGCTGGACGCCGTGAAGCTGGCGAGGATCTCGAACAGATACGTGCTGCGCACGATGGGCAGGCGCAGCAGTTCACGCAGGCTGGCCGCGCCGGGCAGCGCACCCTGTCCTGCCTGCTTGCGCGGCGCCGTATTGTCAGGCAACACTTGCCAGCCCAGCACGGCCAACATGGCGAACATCAGGGCCGAAATCAGGAAGCCCGCCTTCAATCCCAGCTGCGCGATCAGATAATTGCCGCACAAAGGGCCCAGGAACTGCATGCCGAGGATCAATGTTCCCTTGTACCAGCCCGCCTTGCCCTGCCCCAGTTCCGGAAGGCGCACGAGAAACACCGTGCTCATGGCCACGATGCGCAGCGAGATGCACAGTCCCACGAGAAACATCAGCAGGGCCACCCATTGCCAGCCGGGCAGCCACGGCAGCACGCAAAAGGCCAGCGCCAGGCTCAGGCTCACTCCCGCGTACAAATGCTTCGGATTACCGCGCGACAAGATGTAGCCGGCAGGAATGGTGCCCAGCGCCATGGCCAGGGTTTCCGCGCTGCTGATCGTGGCCAGCTGGAAATTACTCACGTGCAAATGCAAGCCCAGCAAGGTGGCCAGCACCTTGTTCATGCCGATGGTCACGCCCGACAGCAGGGTCAAGCCGATAAAGCGCAGCAAGAAGGCGCGCAACTCCCCTTCGCGGGCGCTGGCGGCGGCGTCTGGCTGGAATGGCAGGGATTTACTCACTGCTGCGCCCCTTCACCAGCAGACGCGCGAGCCGCGCAAACGCCACGTTCATCGTTTGCGCCAGCAAGGCGACAACGAGCACGGCCAGCAGGACGACGTCCATGCGGCCCGACACTTCGCCGTTGAGCAATAAGGAACCCATGCCGGGACCGGCCGCAAACAGCAGTTCGCCGCCCAGGCACGCGAGCCAGGCGAACGCCAGCGCATGCGTGACACCGGTGACGATGGCCGGCATGGCACCCGGCAACAGAATCTGGCGCAAGGTTTGCCAGCGCGTCAGGGTCAGCACCTGCCCCACTTCGCGCAGCCTCCCTTCCACCTGGCGCATGCCCGCATACGTGTTGAGCACGGTGGGATAAAAGGCGGCGATGGCGATCACCAGCAGCTTGGCGCCGTCGCCATTGCCCACCCACAAGCCCAGCAAGGGAATCAGCCCCAGCAAGGGGACTTGGCGGATGCTGTGGAACAGGGGGCCGATGAGGCGGTCCGCCAGCGGCGACTGCGCCATCAGCGCACCCGTGACGATGCCGGCGCCGCCGCCCAGCAGCAAGCCGGCCAGCGTGCGTCCCAGGCTGGCACGCAGATGCACCCACAGCTCGCCCGTCCAGACCAGGTCGCGCAGGCTGTGCGCCAGATCGCCCAGCGAGACGAAGATGTAGGCGGCGGCCGCGCCCTGGCCCGAGGCCCATTGCCAGGTGCCCAGCAAGGCCAGGGGCAGCAGCGCGCCCTTGAAGATCACACTCAAACGTTGCTTCATGCGCTCTCTCCACTGCGCTTCCAGCGCATCAATCTTGCCTCAAGCGCGTGGCAGGCCCGGTCCAGGCCGAAGCCGATCACGCCCGTCAGCACCACGCCCACCATCACCACGTCGAGGCGGAACATTTGCCGGCCCATTTCCATCATCTGGCCCAGGCCGCTGTCGGCGGCCAGCAATTCCGCGCCCACCAGCACCATCCACGAGCGCGACAGGGCGATGCGCATGCCCGTCAGCGCGGCCGGCACGATGGCGGGCAGGACGATCAAACGGATGCGCTGCCAGCGCGAAAAGCAATACACTTGCGCCACCTCAAAGTAGCGCTGCGACAGGTTGCGGATGGCGTCATGCACGGCCAGCGCGACGATAAAGAAACTGGCCTTGGCCACGATAAACACCTTGAAACTCTCGCCTATGCCGAACAGCAAGATAAACAGAGGGATCAGGGCGACGGTCGGCAGCTGGCGCAAGACATTGAACGTGGGATCGACATAGCTGCGCAAGCCAGGCGACAGGCCCAGCACGACGCCAAAGGCCAGGCCCGCGCTGGCGCCCAGGCCGAAACCGGCCAGCAGGCGGAACAGGCTGATGCCCAGGTGCTGGCCCAGTTCGCCGCTGTCGGCCAGGTCGCGCGCCGTCAGCAGCACTTGCCACGGCGACATCAGGATGTGCGCAGGCATCCATTCGAAAGTGGTGGCGATGCTCCACAGCAGCAGCAAGGCCAGCGGCGACGCCCACACGGACCAGGGCGAGCGCACAAAGCGATGCAGCCAGGGAATGGACGCCGCATGCGCTGGCGCGGGAATACGCGGCAAGGCGACAGTGAGGGAAGTCATGGCGCCCAGTACGTTTGCAATTTCAGCTGCGCCAGCGCCTGGTTGACGAACTGGGGCGCGAACAGGCTGTCAACTTGCAGGGGCCGCCCGATCAGGCCCGCGCTCTTCGCGTACGCCGCCTCGCCCACGTAATGCTGTCGCAGGCTGGCCGTAAACAACGGCGACCAGCGCGCCTGCCACGGCGTATGGTCGCCCGCCAGCTCGCGCCGCACCACGCTTTCCACCTGGCCGGCCGCCGCCTCGCTGCGCACATACTCGTCTTCGCCGCCCGCGCCGGCGGCGCGGTGGTGCTCGCGCACATACGCCGTCACCACCAGCTGGGCCAGCTGCGGCCAGCGTTGCAGGAAGCCGCTGTCGGCCCACAGTTCGGCGCGCATCTTCCAGTCCTGCGGCGGCGCCTTGCTGGACCAGATGATCTTGCCCACCTTTTTATCTTCCAGCAAAAAGGCGTCGCTGAGGGTAAAGAAGGCATCCGCGCCGCCCGTCGCCACGGCCGCCGCGCCCGCCTGCGGGTTCAGGTTGAGGATCTTGACGTCGCGCAAGGTCATGCCATTCGCTTCCAGCAGGCGCGCAAACGGATATTCCCACGGCCGGCCACGGTGCAGGGCGATCTTCTTGCCCTTCAGCTCCTTGATCGACCTGGCCGTCGAGCCGTTCGGCACCACCAGATAAGTGTTGCTGAAGCTGCCGCCAGGCAGGATCAGCCGCGTCTGCAAGCCCGAGGCATTGGCGATAATCGACGGCAAGTCGCCATACTGGGCCAGGTCGATCGAGTGGTTGGCAAACGCCTCGTTGACTTGCGTGGCCACGGAATTGGTGGTGACGGGCACCCATTCCAGCTTCACGCCCAGCTTGCCCAATTCGGCCGCCAGCCAGCCTTGCGCAGCCACCTGGGCCGCCGAACCGGCAAACACGGTCTTGCCGGACGGCGCCGTGCGGGCCACGACGGCGATGCGCACGGCGGCAGGCAGCGGCTCGGCCGCAGCCGCGATGGCTGGCGCCAGCACGCTGGACGCCATTACGGCGACAAACAGCTTGCGCCAGCGCACACGTAAGAATTTCAATGACATTGCAGGCCTGTTCTTGTAAGGGTTACACCAGATCGGTAGCGGGAAGCAAGGAGAGCGCGCGCGCCGTGTCGATCAGCTTGCTCATTTTCCATTGCTGCAGCAGCACGCCCGGGCCGAAGTCGCGCGAACCGCCGATGGCTTCGGCCGCGATCTGGATCTGCGCGCCTTCTTCCAGCAGCAGAATGAATTCGGCCAGCTTCAGCAAGCCCTGCTTGCCCCACACGGTGGCGCCGCCATTCGCTTCCAGGATGGCCGTGGCATGCGTATTGCGGGCGATTTCGCCGAGGATGAAATCGACTTCGGGCTGGCGGCGGTCGATGTAGATGGGAATTTCGCGGATCAGTTGGAAGCGCTGCACGGGCACGTAGCGGATCGGCAGGGTGCGGTGCGTCTGCGCCCACGCGCCCAAGGACGGCGAATGCACGTGCGAGATCGAGGTCACCTCGGGCCGCTCGCGGAACAGTTTTAAATAGCGCGCGCCGCCGTTGTTGGCGTCGCCGAGCAGCACCGTGCCGTCCAGCGCCAGCACGGCCGCCTTCAAGGGCTGGCCGCGGCGGAACGGACCCGGGTCGTTGACCACCACGACCTTGTCGCCGCCAGGGGTGCGCTCGACGAAGCCCACCGTGCCGTTGGCCGTCAGGCTGCCCGTCTCGCGCAAGCCGTCAAAGGCGATCTGCGCATCGCGCCGCACCTGTTCCACGAAGGCCAGTTCGGCCGCCGTCAACTCCTGCGCCTGTACTTGTTGTGCTTCCGCTTGTGCCACGTCCGTCATGTCATGCTCCATTCTTGAGGTTGAGGTACGAATCAGTCATGCCTGTACTTTCGCAAGACGCGTGCCAGCGCCAGGGCCGCAGAAATGGTGGAGCGCTGCTGCCTGCGCAACAGCGGCTGCTGGCGCGGCAGCAGCGTTGTGCGCAGCGGCTGTCGGCAAGCCAGCAAGCGGCGCGGGCACGGTTCCTGCACGGTTCCAGGCTCCACCCATCACGAAAGAATCCCATGACTACCGCACCATCTCCCGCCGTCGATACCGTCTGGTTCACCCGCTGCCCCGTGCCCACGGCCACGGGCCTGGCCTACAAGCTTGGCTGGCTGGACGAGGAATTCGCCCGCGACGGCATCGCCTTGAAGACGCTGCAGGAAGTGGGCGGCGAGCTGGCGCGCCACCATTACGACCATGGCCTGTCCACGCTCGTGCGCGAAGGGGGCAACCTGCTGGCCCTGCCCGCGCGCGCGCAAGGAGCGCCCACGCGCCTGATCGGCCTGACGTGGATCGATGAATGGCAAGCCATCCTCGTGCGCCCCGGTTCCGGCATCGCCACGCCCGCGCAGCTGCAAGGCAAGCGCCTGGCGCTGCCCGTGTTCCGCGCCGAAGACTTGCGCGAGAACCGGCGCGGGCGCAGCATCGCGCGCGGCATGAGCCTGGCCGGCTACAAGGGCGTGCTGGCGTCGGCCGGCCTCACGCTCGACGATGTGCAGCTGGTGGAAGTGGGGGCCGACGCCCAGGCATCGGCCAATCTGGGCGCGGGCCTGTGGCAAGGCATAGTCCCGCTCTTGCGCGACGAAGTCGACGCCGTCTACGTGAAAGGCGCGGCGGCGGCCGAGGCGGCGCGCGCGGCGGGGCTGGAAGTAGGCATCGACATCGACGCCCTGCCCGACCGGCGCTTCCGCGTGAATAACGGCACGCCGCGCCCGATCACCGTGCATGCATCCATGCTGGAGCAGCATTTCGAGCTGGTCGTGCGCTTTTTGACGCAGACCTTGCGCGCCGCGCACTGGGCGCGCAGCCACAAAGAAGATGTGCTGGCTATCCTGCAGGGCGAAACGCGGGCCGGCGCCGACGCCGTGGCCGAAGCCTACCGCGACGGTTTTCATTTGACCCTGGCGCCCGACCTGTCGGAAGAAAAAGTGGCGCTGTTCCGCCAGCAGAAGGATTTTCAATTGCAGCACGGTTTCCTCGACCGCGACGTCGATATCGACAGCTGGATCGACCGCCGGCCGTTGGAAGAGGCGCAGCGGCGGCTGGAGGCGCTGCTGCGGGTGGCGGCGTAGTGGTGTTGTCGGCTTACGCTGCGCTAAGCCGACCTACGGGAAAACACAAGGCCGGCGCATTCGCCGGCCTTTTTTACCTCAGGCAGTCACGCTCAGAACTGGATCGTGTACGATGCGCCCACCGTGCGGCCCTGGCCGATGATGACGGTGTCGCCGTTGACGGCGCCGGGCACGAAGCTGGTCAAGGTGTGGTTGCGGTAGACCTTGTCGGCCAGGTTGTTCGCATACGCGGTGATGCGCTGCTTGCCGCCCGGGAGCACATACGACAGGCGCGCATTGGACAGCGCGAAGCCGCCCTGGTTCAGCAAGCCGCGCGCATCGCTTTGCGGGTCGACATAGTAGTACTGCTTCGACGTGTAGCGCACGTCGCCGCTGAAGACCAGCTGCGCGCCATTGCCCAGCGGGTAGCGGTAGTCGGCCGCCAGCAGGGCCGTCACGTGGGGCGAGCGCACGAATTCGTTGCCGGAGCGGTCGCCGCCATTGTTCTGGATGGCGAAATCGTCGAATTCCGTGCGCAGCAGGCCCAGGTTGGCGTTGACGTGCAGGTTATCCGTCGGCTGCGCCTCGATCTCGAATTCCGCGCCGTTGACATGGGCCTTGCGCACGTTCTGCAGGTAATTGACGCTTTGCGTGGGGTCGCCGTTGTACACGCCCGTGATATTGACCTGCACGTTCTTGTAATCATAGTGAAAAACGTTGGCGTTGAAATTCAAACGCCCGTCCAGCCATTCCGACTTGATGCCCGCCTCGAACGAGTTCAGGGTTTCCGGCTTCACCGTATTGAGCGCCCGCACGTCCGTGGCGCTCGTGTTGTAGCCGCCCGACTTGATGCCGTGCGCGTATTTCAGGTAGCCGCGCAGGGTGCGGCTGAAGCGGTATTCGGGCGTCACGTCGTACGTCAGCGCGGTCCACGTGGTCGATGGATTCGATGTGAAGTTATTGTTGGCCACCGAAGCGGCCGTGTAATTGCCGCCCTGGACCGTGTTCCACCAGTTGGCCGCGTCGCCGAACGTCACCGTGTTCGAGGCCGCCTGAACGCGCCGCAAGTCCAGGTCCTTGGTTTCCGTGGTCCAGCGCAAGCCGAAGGTGGACAGCAGCTGCTCGCTGAAGTTGACGGTCGTGCTGCCGAAGATGGCCGCGCTGCGCGCCTTGTGCTGGTAGATGGTGCGGTTGTAGCCGACGGGCTGCGTGCTGCCCGCCTGTGCCGGCACGGTGCCGTTGGGCAGGCGCGCGCCAGCCGAATCGGCATCGATCTTTTCATTGAAGTAGAACAGCCCCGCCACCCAGCTCACGGCGCCGTTCTGCGGCGACGTCAGGCGCAGCTCCTGCGACACTTGCCGGCTGCTGGCCTTGGCGCGGCTGCGGCCCACTTCCAGCGGCGTGTTGTCGCTGTCGCCCGTGGCCTCGTTCCTGAAATTTTCATAGCCCGTGATGGAAGTGAGGGTCAGCTCGCCCAGCGCATATTCGAGATTCAGCTGGGCGCCGCCCTGTTTCACGTCGCTGTCGGCCGGCGCGTTCGTGCTGACGTCGTCGGGATTGGTGCTGGGGATGTAGCCGTTGCGGTACACGCCATTGGCACCATAGCTGGCCACGGTGGTGGTGGCGCCCTTGGTCGTGTAATCGCGGTAATGGAGGTTCAGGTTCGCCGTCAGGTCGCGCCCGATCAGGGCCTTGAGCTGGCCACGGATGGCGCTGTCCTTGAGTTTTCCATCGCGCTCGCCCGTAAACTGGTTGTGGAAGCGGCCCTTGTCCTGCTGCTCCGTGTGGAAGGACAGCCGCCCCGCCAGCACTTCGTCGACGAGCGCGCCGCCGATGGCGCCTTCGGCCAGCTTGGTGTCGTAGCTGCCGTAATCGAGCTTGGCGTAGCCGCTGGACTTGAACGAAGGTTTGCGCGAGATCACGTTGATGGCGCCGCCCGTCGTGTTCTTGCCCCACAAGGTGCCTTGCGGGCCGCGCAGCACCTCCACCCGGTCCAGGTCGAACAGGGGGAAGCCCGTGGCGCTGGAATTGCTGATGTAGACGTCATCGAGGTAGAAGCCGACGGGATTCGGAAAATCCACCTGCTGCTGGCCCGCGCCCACGCCGCGTATCCACCAGCGCGGGCGGCCGTGCTGCTGCGTGCCGGCCGAGGCGTTCGGCACGTAATTGAGGATTTCGCTGGCCGAACGGCCGATGCCCGTGTCGAGCAGCTCCTTGCCGCCTAACACCGTGATCGCGCTCGGCACCTTCTGCGCCGATTCCTCGCGCTTTTGCGCCGTCACCGTCACCGATTGCAGCGAGGCGCCCTCGCCGGCGCCATTCGCGTCAGCCGCGGCAATGACATCGGCGCCAGGCGTTTCCGCATGGGCCAGACCTGGGGCGAGCATCAGGCCGCCGATGGCGAAGGCCGAGCGCAGCGCGCGGCGCACTGGCGTCAGGTGGAAAGGAAATGGGGAAGAGTCGGCAGGGGCAGTCGAACGGCGCATGGGTGATTATCCTTGAGTAAAGTCAAAACGCGAGATGGTGATGACCAGTATTGCAAGGGGCATGCCCGCTGCCGCAGCGCAGCAAAACAGAACTTAAGTATTTGATTTCAAAGGAAGACTATCGTGATGATAGCGCTGTTGATTTGGCAGCAGCGACAGCGCCGCGTGCTGCCTGCGCGACAGCAGGCGGTGGCGCTGCTGTCGCGGCAACAGGGGAAAGGATCAGGCGGCGCGCAGCAGTGCCGCCGTGTGGCCGCGCACGAGGGGCAGCACTTCCTCGCCCACGCGGTACGCTTCTTCCAGGTGCGGCGTGCTGGCCAGGATGAAGGCGTCGGCGCCCAGCTGCACCAGCTCGTCCAGGCGTTCGGCCACCTGCTGGTAGCTGCCGACGATGCCCTGCGTCTGCCCGCCGCGCAGCAGGTTGAAGCCGGACCAGATATTCGGCGCCGTGATCAGGTCCTTGTAGCTGTTCAAGGTGGTCGGGCGGTTGCCCCGCTGGCGCGCCGCGCCCACGGAATCGCCGCCATCGGTGCCGAGGAACTGGCGCAGGGTGGCCGCATCGACGGCCTCAAAGCCCTTGCGCACCTCCTCCCACGCTTCTTCTTCCGTGGCACGCGCCACGATGTCGACGCGCACGGCGCACTTGATCTTGCGCCCCAGCAGCGCCGTCTTTTCCTGCACGCGGGCGAATTTCTCGCGCAGCTGCTCGAACGGTTCCAGCCACGTCAGGTAGTAATCGGCGTGCTTCGAGGCCGAACCGAGGGCCGCGTCGGAGGAGCCGGAAAAATAGATCTCGGGGAAGTCCTGCTCCGACAACGGCGTGGCCAGGCCCGCGTCTTCCACCTGATAGAACTTGCCCTGGTAGGAAAACGGTCCGCCGCGCCACACGCCGCGCACCACGTCGAGAAATTCCGTCGTGCGCGTATAACGGTCGTCGTGGCCGGCCGCATCGCCCCACCACAGTTGCGCCGGGCCGCCGCCGCCCGTGATGACGTTGTACAGGGCGCGGCCGCCCGTGGCCCGCTGCAGGCTGGCCGTCATGCGCGCGGCCACCACGGGGTTCAGAAAGCCGGGCTGGAACGGGATCATGAAGCGGAAAGTGCGCGTTTCGCGCGCCAGCAGCGCGGAAATGGCCCACGGTTCATCCGTCATTGGGAACGACGGAATCAGGCCGCCCTGGAAGCCCGATAGTTCGGCCGCGCGGGCGATCTCCGCCAGGTAGTCGATATACGTAAAACCGTCGGCGCCGCCGCCACCGAGGCCGGCCTGGCGCAGGTTGTCATTGCCGGGGAACCAGTCGCCGCGAAACGGCGTGCGGGCGCGGTGCGAACTCGGTTCGCCATGCGTGGGGATGCGCCAGAAAAAATCGATTGCCATGTGAAGTGCTCCTTGGTAAGTTGGATTCAGGCCGCTTGCAGCTGGGCGCTTAATGCTGCCCGCACGCGAGGCAGCACGTGTTCGCCGATGCGGTAGGCTTCCTCGAAATGGGGGATGGCCGCCAGCACGAAGCTCGATACGCCCGCCTGCGCGTACGCTTCGAGCGCGGCGGCCACCTGCGCATAACTGCCGACCAGGGCGCCGTGGGCGCCCGTGTGCGCTTGCGCAAAGCCGGGCCAGAACGCGGCAGTGCCGCCATCGGACGGCAGTTCGTCGGGCAAACCGGCCCCGCTGCGGTAGCGGCGCGCATCGCGCAAGGCTTCGTCGAAGGTTTCGCGGGCCAGCACGTCGATGCGCAAGCCTGCCGCCACGGCGCGGCCCAGCTGGCGCGCCTGCGTTTGCAGACGATCGATGGAAGGCTGCAAGTCCGTCACGGGCACCGCATCGAATACGTGCACGTCGGCCTGACGCGCCGACAGGGCCAGCGCTTCGGGCGTCTCCCCCGTCAGGTAAATACTATTCACAGGATGGTTCGCCAGCGGCCCCTTGAAGCCGCCGTCCTGCACTTCGAAGAACTTGCCCTTGAAGCTGAACGGCGACGTGTTCTGCACGCCGCGCGCCACCGTGATGAATTCATCGATGCGGGGCACGATGTCGGCGTCCGGCGCCGCATCGCCCTGGCGCCGGCGCGCTGCCGCATCGCCACCGTGCCCGATCTGCCAGGCGAAGCGTCCGCCCGTGAAGCGCTGGAAGCTGACGGCGTTCTTCGCCGCGTACACGGCCGAACCCCAGGCCGCGTCGAATTCGGCGATCAGCTTCAGGTGGCGCGTGCTGCGGGCCAGGTAGCCGGCGACGATCCAGCTTTCATCGCCCTGCGTATCGTGGCGTATCTGGATGCCGTCGAAGCCGGACAGGTCGGCCGCGCGGGCGATCTGGTGCAGGTAATCGAAATAATTGAAGGGCGGGCGGGCGCCGCGCGGGTCGCTCACGCCCGCCTGCAGGGGACTGGGCGCGCCAGCGGCCCGTTCGCCCCGGCGCGTGATGCCGGGCGCCGCGTAGCGGCCGTCGCCGCTGGTGGGCAATTGCCAGATGAATTCGATGGTCATGCATGGACTCCTGTCGTGGGTCGAAGAAAACACCGCCGCACATTGGCGCGGCGGCTTGCCCTTCCCTCCTCGCAGAAAGCATGCCAGGCGCTCGATACCCATCGACGTCCAAAGCTGCTGCTTGCGCAGCAATCGGCTGTACTTGTGGCAGCAATGTGCTGCGCGCGCAGCAGCCATGAAAAAAGCCGGAGCCGCAGCGCTGCGGGTCCGGCTTCAGGGGAAGATGCAGGATCAGTCGATGGCGCCGGCCTTTTTCAGGAAAGTACGCAGGATGTTGCGGCTCAGGTTCAGGTGTTTCGCCGCACGTACCTGATTGCGCTCATTGCGCTCCCACGCGGCGCGCACCAGTTCCTGCTGCATGGCTTCGAATTCCACGGGCTCGCCCGAGTCGAGCAAGGCTTGCCAGGCGCGGGCAAAGCGCTCGGCGGCCAGTAAATCGTCCTGGCCAGCCGCGCCGTGGGCCGCGTAGGCGATGTCGGCGCCGCCGGCCCACGCGTCCGGCACGGGCACAGGGGCGGATGCAGGCGCCGGAGCGCGGTGCCAGCCCGACAAACTCAGATCTTCGGCGCGCACGACGCCGCTGCGGCACACGAGCAGCGCGCGGTGGATGACGTTTTCCAGTTCGCGGATATTGCCCGGCCATGGATAGGCCAGCAAGGCTTGTTGCGCATCAAGGTCCAGCTCCACCTCGCCCAGATGCAGGCGCTGCGCATAGATAGCCATGAAGTGGCGCGTCAGCGGCATGATGTCGCCCGGGCGTTCGCGCAGGGGACGCAGCGGCAGGCCGATCACCTGCAGCCGGTAATACAGGTCTTCGCGGAAGCGCCCAGCCCGCACGGCTTCGGCCAGGTCCACGTTCGTGGCGGCGATCAGGCGCACGTCGATGGGGATGGCGCGCCGCGCGCCCAGGCGCACCACTTCGCGTTCCTGCAGCACGCGCAGCAGCTTGACCTGCATCGCCAGCGGCAAGTCTCCGATTTCATCGAGGAACAGGGTGCCGCCGCTGGCCGTCTCGAACCAGCCAGGTTTGCCCTGCTGCGCGCCCGTAAACGCGCCTTTTTCATAGCCAAACAGTTCGCTCTCGACGAGGGTTTCGGAAAAGGCGCCGCAGTTGATCGCCACAAAGGTCTGTTCGGCGCGTCCGCTCAAGCCGTGCACATGGCGCGCGATCAGTTCTTTTCCTGTTCCCGTCTCGCCCGTGATCAGCACCGTCGCCTCGCTGGGCGCGATGCGTTCGATCAGTTCGTGCAGCTGGCGCGAGCGGGGGTCGGCAAAGACAAAGGCCGTGGCGCGCACGAGCAAGCTCATTTGCTGCGGGTCGCGGAAGGCGACCAGCGCCTCGCTGTCGCCGTCATCGCCGGCGCCGCGGGCCAGGTGGGCGCTGCGCGCGAAATCGCTGCTGAAATTGTGGGCTAAGAGTTCCATGGGGCGACTATACCGCGCGCCATCTGCAGGCGTGAACGAATGGTGCCGCGCTAGCTTATCCGGATTTTGCATATGCGCCGCGCAGCTCCAGTGCTGGCCCGGAGTTTGCATGGCCAGCCATGCACGCCATGTCGTCAACACACTACGGAGCCACCATGCCGCAACGCCAGCTTGTCCTGAACGTCTTTTTGCAACGCCACGGCCATCATCCGGCCGCCTGGCGCCATCCGTCCGCCAGCGCCAGCGGACGGCCCGACCTGGCCTGGTGGCTGCGCGCCGCCAGGCTGGCCGAGGCGGCCAGGTTCGACAGCTTTTTCATCGCCGACTTCATCGGCCGCGCCGGCGACGTCACGCCGGACACGGGCCGCGCCGCCATCGGCCTGCCGTTCGAGCCTTTCACCCTGCTGTCGGCGATTGCCGCCGTCACGCGCCACATCGGCCTGATCGCCACCGTCAATACCAATTACGAACACCCGTATCACGTGGCGCGCAAATTCAGTTCGCTCGACCACCTGAGCGGCGGGCGCGCGGGCTGGAACGTCGTGTCCTCGTTCGGCGAACACACGGCCCGCAATTTCGGCATCGAGGCACCGCGCAGCCACGCGCAGCGCTATGCGCGGGCCGATGAATTCGTCGCCCTGTCCAAGGCCCTGTGGGATAGCTGGGACGACGATGCCTTCGACCGGCCCGACCGCGCCGGCGGCCAGTTCTACCAGCCGGCAGCGGGCCATGCGCTCGATTTCCAGGGCGAGTATTTCGCCTCGCAAGGCTTGCTGGACTTGCCCCGCCCCGTGCAAGGCCACCCCGTGCTGGTCCAGGCGGGCAATTCCGAGACGGGCCGCGAATTTGCAGCGCGGCTGGCCGAGATGGTGTACTGCTCCGCCACCTCGCTGCCCGTGGCGCAGGCGTATTACGCGGACGTGAAGGGACGCATGGCGACATACGGACGCACGGAAGATCAATTGAAAGTCACGCCCGGGCTGTCCGTGGTGGTGGCCGAATCGGAGCAGCAGGCGCAGGACCAGTTCGGCGAGCTGCAGTCGCTGGTCGACTTCAGCAAGCTGGAATTTGGCGGCTTCGATTTGTCCGGCTACCCGCTCGACGGCCCCCTGCCCGACCTGCCCTACGCGGCGGGCGACAACGGCAAGGGGCGTTTCCAGCAGCAGCTGGAACTGGCCCGCCGCGAGCACCTGACCTTGCGCCAGCTGGTGCTGCGCTTTCGCGTGGCGCGCGGCCACCTGCAAGCGATCGGCTCCGTCAAGACGGTGGCCGACGTGATGGAGCAGTGGTTCGTGGAACGGGGCGCGGACGGTTTCAACGTCGTGCCGCCGCTGCTGCCGCAGGGTTTCGAGGACTTTACGCGGCTGGTGGTGCCGGAACTGCAGCGGCGCGGTCTGTTTCGCACCGAGTATGCCAGCAGCACCCTGCGCGGCCACCTGGGCCTCGACCGGCCCGCCAATCCGCATACGCGGGCGCGGGCCGCCTGATCAATCAGGATCCGGATCGAAATGCTTGCGCAAGCCTTGCCAGCACTCGAAATAATCGTGTTGCAGCAGGCCGCCATCCAGGGCGAACGGCGTGGGCTTGAGGATGGTGCGCGTCTCGAACATGAAGGCCATGGTGTCGGCTACCTTCGCGGGCGCGGACGTGTCGCCGTGCGAGGCTTTTTCGAACGTCTGCGCATCGGGGCCGTGGCCGGACATGCAGTTGTGCAGGCTGGCGCCGCCCGGCACGAAACCGGCTGCCTTGGCGTCGTACACGCCGTGGATCAAGCCCATGAATTCGCTGGCCACGTTGCGGTGGAACCAGGGCGGCCGGAACGTGTGTTCGGCGGCCAGCCAGCGGGGCGGGAAGATGGCGAAGTCGATGGCGCCGAACAGCGGATTTTCGCTCGGCGCCTGCAGCACGAGGAAGATCGACGGGTCGGGATGGTCGTAGCTGATGGAGCCGATGACATTGAAGCGGCGCAAATCGTATTTGTAGGGCGCGTAATTGCCATGCCAGGCCACCACGTCGAGCGGCGAATGATCCAAGGTCGTGCGCCACAGGTGGCCGCCGAACTTGGCCACCAGTTCGCAATCGCCCTCGATATCCTCGTAGGCCGCGTGCGGCGTGAGGAAATCGCGGCTGTTGGCCAGGCCGTTTGAGCCGATGGGCCCCATGTCCGGCAAACGGAAAGCCGTGCCGAAGTTTTCGCACACATAACCGCGCGCCTTGCCGTCCGGCAGGGTGACGCGAAAGCGCACGCCGCGGGGAATCACGGCGATTTCCTGCGGTTCCAGTTCGATCAGGCCCAGTTCCGTGGCAATCGCCAGCCGCCCTTCCTGCGGCACGACCAGCAATTCGCCGTCGGCCGAATAAAAGAAGCGATGCATGGAGCGGTTGGCCGCATACACGTGGATGGCGCAGCCGCTCATCGCTTCGGCGCTGCCGTTTCCCGCCATCGTCTGCCAGCCGTCGATGAAGTCCGCGGGCGTGGCGCCGTCGGGCAGCGGCAGCGGGTCCCAGCGCAGCTGGTTCGGCGGCGTGGGGGGCATGGCGTGGAAATCGCTGACGATGCGGGTATTTTCAGCCAAGGTAAACGGTGGATGCTGGCTGGCGGGACGGATGCGGTACAGCCACGAGCGCCGGTTCTGCGCGCGCGGCGCCGTGAAGGCCGTGCCCGACAGCTGCTCCGCGTACAGGCCCAGGGGCGAACGCTGCGGCGAATTTTGCCCCTGCGGCAAGGCGCCGGCGATGGCTTCCGTGGCAAACTCGTTGCCGAAGCCGCTTTGGTAGCCGGCGCCTATCATGCGCGCACCGCCAGGCCGTCGGCCGCGTCGCGCAGCAAACCCTGCACCACGTCGGCCTTGCCGATGGCGCCCATGGCCAGCAAGGCGAAGCGGGCCAGGAACAAGGGCGAGCGCTGTTCGCCCAGGCCGCCCATGGTGTGGCACAGCTCGGTGTAAAGATTGTCCAGTTCGATGTCGGTCATATTGTCTCCTTGTTACTTTGATTGGGCGATGCCGGCCGCTGCCAGCGCTGCCACCACCTGCCCCCCCCTCACCTCGCGCCAGCGCCCCAGCACGTGTCCATCCGGACGCACGAGATAAAACGTGCCTGGCTGCGCGTCGAACAGCGAGCATACCTGCGCCGTGTGGTCCCAGGCGCCCCCTTGCTCGCCGCTGCGGGCGATCGCCACGGTCGTCAACGGCAAGCTGTCGCCCAGCGCCAGCAGTTCCGCGGGCACCGCGCCATCGTCGCTGAAATACAGGCCCGTAAAATGGCCATCCGCGCGCTGGAGCAAATCGGTAATATACCCCGCTTTTTGACCGCCGTTGTGCGGCAGCACCAGCGGGCACTCGGACAAGACCGTGCCCGGCGCGGGACCGGCCGTGAACACGTCCAGCTCAGGCGCGTTCAGGGCCGACTGCGCATACGCGATGGCGCTCGTCTGGCGCGGGTTGATCAGCGAGCGCACGTGCGCATGTTTGCCCGCCAGGCCCAGCACGGCCGTGCGCATCAGCTCGAAGGCGAACGTGGGCGGCGCCATGAATTCCGTGCTTTTCGTGCCGTGACGCAGGTTTTCATGGGTGGCATAGACGCGCTCGTCCGAATAGCTGTCCAGCAAGCTATCCGGCGCCTGTCCCTTGACGACATAGGCGAGTTTCCAGGCCAGGTTGTCGGCATCGTCGATGCCGGAATTGGCCCCGCGCACGCCGAAGATGGGCACCAGGTGGGCCGCGTCGCCCGCGAACAGCACGGGGCCGTGCCGGTATTTTTCCAGGGTCAGCGCGTTGGCCTTGTAGATGGTGATCCACACGGGATGCCATGGCTGTGTCTCACCCATCATGGCCAGCAGGCTGTCCACGCGCGGTGCCACGTTTTCCAGCAGCACGGCCGCCTGCGCATCCTCGTCGTCGCGCAGCTGGTAATCGATGCGCCAGATATCGTCGGGCTGCTTGTGCACCAGCACGGTCGAGCCGGGGTTCGACGGCGGGTCGAAATACGCGAGGCGCTCCGTCGGGCGCTCGCTCTTCAGGTGGATATCGACGATCACATAGCGCCCTTCATAGCTGGTGCCCTGCAATTTCAGGCCCAGCGCCTCGCGCACCACGCTGCGCCCGCCATCGGCCGCCACCAGCCAGTCCGTGTCGATCTGGTAGGTTTCGTCGGGCGTCGCCACGGTGACGGTGGCGCCGTCGGCGCGCTGCCGCACGCCAGTGACGCGCGTCTGCCAGCGGATATCGATCAGCTCGCTCTGGCGTTCGGCCGCGTCGAGCAGGAATTGCTCGATATGGTATTGCGCCAGGTTCACCATCGGCGGCAATTTCTGGTTCGCGTCTTGCGGCATCGTAAAGTGCAGCACTTCCTCGTCGCGGTAAAAGCTGCGTCCGCCCGCCCACGGCAAGCCTTTACTGATAAAACCGTCGAGCGCGCCGAGGCGGTCGATGATTTCCAGGCTGCGCCGCGAGATGCAGATGGCGCGGCTGCCCGTGCAGACGCCGTCGTCCGCCTCGATCAGCACCGAGCGCACGCCGTGGCGCGCCAGGCCCAGGGCCGTGGCCAGTCCCACGGGGCCGCCGCCGACGATCAGGACCGGGACGTGCTGCGTGCCGGCGCCCGCTGGCTTGCCGGGCGGATACACTTTCGGCACATGGGGATAAGGGTGAAACGTGTCGCGCATGATGGTGTCCTCTTCAAGATTGTTCTTTGTTGCCGCCGCGCGCGATGGGCAAGGTCAGCACGATGGCAGCCCCGACCACCAGCAGCACGCTGGCATACAGCAAGCCCGTGGCAAAGCTGTGCGTGAAATCCTTCAGCCAGCCCACGACGACGGGATTGAGGGCCGAGCCGATATTGCCCGTGGCGTTGATGACGGCGATGCCGATGGCGCGCGCGCCCAGGCTCAGGGCCCGGTCCGGCGTGGTCCAGAAGACGGACATGGCCGTGTAGGCGCCCGTCGAGGCCATGCACACGCCCAGCAGTTGCAGCATGGGGTTGCCGGCATACGCGGTCAGCAGCCAGCCGCCGGCCGACAGCAGCATGGGCCAGACGATATGCCAGCGGCGCTCCTGCAGCCGGTCCGAGCGGCGGCCCCAGACAATCATGCCGATCACGGTGCACACTTGCGGTATCGCCGCCAGCAAGCCGATTTGCGTGTTGCTGGCGCCGCTATTAAAACTCTTCACGATCAGCGGCGTCCACACGGCCACCATGGCCAAAGTATTCACCAGGCAAAAGTAGGCGATGCCGAATTTCAGCACGGTGGGTGACAGCATTTCCGCCAGCACCGAGGTTTTCTGGGCCTGCGCCACAGGCTTGTGCTCGGCTGCCAGCATGCGGGCCAGCACCTGCTGTTCCAGCTTGCCCAGCCAGTTCGCCTTGGTGGGCGAGTCGTCGAGATAACCGTAGACGGCCAGGCCCAGCAGCACGGAAGGCATGCCTTCGAGCAAGAACAGCCATTGCCAGCCCTTCAAGCCCCAGTGGCCGTCCAGTCCCAGGATCAGACCCGACAGGGCCGAACCGATGGCGGCCGTGACAGGCATGGCGATCATGAACAGGGCATTGGCGCGCGCCCGGTAGGCGCTGGGAAACCAGTAGGTCAGATACAGCAGCATGCCGGGCAGAAAGCCCGCTTCCGTCACGCCCACTAAAAAGCGCAGCGCATACAGGCTGGCCGGGCCGCTGGCGAACAGGGTCGCCGTCGAGGCCAGGCCCCAGGCGATCATCATCGAGCCTATCCAGCGCCGGGCGCCGATGCGGGCCAGCACGATGTTGCTGGGAATGCTGCAAGCGATGTAGGCGATGTAGAACAGCGTGGTGGCAAAGCCGAACTGGGTGCTGGACAGGTCCAGGTCTTGCATCATGGTCAGGCCGGCAAAGCCGATGTTGATGCGGTCAAGAAAGGAAAACACGAACAGCAGGAACAGAAAGCCCAGCAGATGGCGCGATACCTTGCGCATCACCTGCTGTTCCAGTTGCACGCTGGCCGCGTCGAGGACGGGCGCCGGGGTGGCGGCGATGGCGGGGGTGGCCCCTTGGGCGATGGTCATGCTTGTCTCCATAAGGTGTCGCCCTCCCCTTGTTGATTTTATTGGGTGAGAGCGGCCGGGCGGTCCCGGCTTGAAACACAGTATGCAGACGCGCGCCGGGAACCCCGTCCCCATTTTGGGGACATTTCGCGGCAAACACAGTCAAAAAGGCGGAGCCATCCCTACATCCAAGGGACTAGACAGGCGCTGGCGCCATGCACAGCGCAAACAACTGGCGCTGGCTGGAAATGCCCAGGCGTTTATAGGCGCGCTTCTGGTAGGTGATGACGCTCGATGGCTGCAGGCCCATGGTCTCGGCGATTTCCACGGCCGTGAAGCCTTCGAGCACGCAGCGCAGCACGTCCAGTTCGCGCTTGCTCAAGGCGGGACAATGCTGGCGCAGCCTGGCCAGCATCATGGGCGCGACGCCTTGCGCGGGCTGGCCGTTCAAGCTGTAGTGGTGCTTGGCCGCATGGGCGAACAGCGGTGACAGGGTTTCGATGGCGGCGATTTCGCCAGGCTGGAACTGGCCCTGGCTGCTGTCGCGGTAAAAATTGACGGACAACCAGATATCGCCGGCCGGCTGCACCAGCAGCGACAGCCGGTCCGAGACATTCGGTTTTTGATAGCAGGTGGCGCGATAGCCGGGATGGTCGATCTCGTCGCTCGCTTGCTGGTGCAGTACGATGGCTGGATCGATTTTCCGCCCGGGCGCGGGCGCGATCACGCGCTGGTTGCCGTCGAGCGCGTAATAGTGGCGCGCGTAGCTGTCAGCAATATCTTGCAGGAAACGCCCGCCGCGCCGGTCGGCCACAGCCACCGTGCGGGGCCGGTTGCCGAATTCATAGGCAAAGATCGTGCACTGGGAAATGGGCGCGACCGTGCTCACCGTCTTCAGGATGGCCCCGGCGACGGCATTCACGTCGGCATGGCCGATGGCGGCCACCAGGTCAAGGGCGCGCCCCAGATCCAGCTGCCCTTCCGCCTGCCGCCGCTCCACCTGCCAATAGCGCATGGCCGTCTCCCGTGACGCTTATTGTTGACGCTGCGGCAAGACCCAGTCCGGCCGGATGTAGTGGCAGGTGTAGCCGTGCGGCAAGCGCTGCAGATAATCCTGGTGCTCCGGCTCCGCTTCCCAGAACGGGCCGGCCGGCGCCACTTCCGTCACCACCTTGCCGGGCCACAGGCCGGACGCGTCGACGTCGCGGATGGTGTCTTCGGCCACGCGCTTTTGCTCGTCGTTCGTATAGAAGATGGCCGAACGGTAGCTCGTGCCGCGGTCGTTGCCCTGGCGGTCCGGCGTGCTGGGATCGTGGATCTGGAAGAAGAATTCCAGGATCTTGCGGTAGCTGATCGTTTTCGGGTCGAAGATGATTTCGATCGCTTCCGCATGCGTGCCGTGGTTGCGGTAGGTGGCGTTGGCGACGTCGCCGCCGCTGTAGCCGACGCGCGTGGCGATCACGCCCGGATAGCGGCGCAGCAAATCTTGCACGCCCCAGAAGCAGCCGCCGGCCAGGATCGCGGTTTCGTTGTCTTGTGCCATGGTGTCTTTCCCGTTCTAGTCAGAAGCAGCTATCTTACTCTGTCGCGCGACTTTCTTCAGCGGGCCAGCAAGCGCTTGAGCTGCGCCGCCTGGTAGGCACCGATGGCGTCATTGAACAGGCAGCGGATCAGGGGATCGTCGACGATATCGGCCTCCGCCAGTGCGGCCCGTGCCCCGGCATCGAACGGGCCGTCGTTGATGCGCATGTACATCGATGTCAGCGATTCGCCCAGCACCAGCGCCGCATGGCATTTCACCAGCGGCACTTCGGTGGTCCAGCCGGGCGCTTCGTTCGTCTCGGGCACCAGGTCGATCAAGTCGCCGTGCGTGCGGTAATGCAGGATGGTGGCCGTGCCGTCATGGCCGTACAGGGCCAAGCGCCACAGGCGCGGTTGCTGGAAGTAGCTGTCCTCGGGCAGTTCCATGTCGCGGTAGCGTTCAAGCAAGCCGTTCTGGCAAAAATCGAGCACCAGCGCCGCATCATGGGCACTCAAGGGCGCAAAACGGCGGGCGATATCGGCCGTGGCGGGCGGCGGCGCGTCGGGGCGATAGTCGAAATCCACGTCCTGCGACCCCACAGGGAGCACCCAGGGCAAGGGTTCTGCGCTGCTCACTCCGTGCGCGTCGAGCAGCACGGACGTCGACGGGTCGAGGCGAAAGATGTGCGCCTCGGGCAGCGCGGCGCCGATTTCATCGGCAAAGCGGCGGTAGGTAACGGGGAACATCGCGTGGTTGTACCAGGACCAGTCTTCCTGCACGAACTGGCAGGAGCTGGGCACGAGGTAACGGGGCGCCAGCGCGCGCAGCTGGGGCACCCAGTCGTCGGGAAGCTCGACCGGGCCGCGCGCTGCCAGCGACGGCGCGATGACGGCGATCTCGCGCATGGTCTGGAACGGCCACAAGACCATGTCCCAGGGCGCGAACGCGGCCAGCTGCGCCAGCGTCTCGGGGCCGATCCACGAGTCGACGACGTTCAATACGTTCAGCCCCGCCGCGCGCACCTGGAACAGCGAATCGACGTCATCATCGAGCGCCCGGCGCGGGATCACCTCGATGGCGCCCACCCGCACGGGCACGTCAACCTGCAGCTTCTCCACCTGCGTGAAACCGAGCGCGCGCAGCATCGCGAACAGTTCCTCGAAGACGCAATACAGATAGATGGGCGTGGCGCGGTCCAGCACAACGAGGCTGTCGAGCGAGCAGTGGTCGTCGTGGAAATGCGAGATGAAGACGGCATCCCAGCGCAGCCGGCGCACGGCGTCGAGGTCGAAGCGCACGGACGGAAACGCGTGGCAGTTGCGGCTGAACGGGTTTTCGACGATGGGATCGAAGGCGATGGCCGTGCCTTCGCATGCGAAGACATAGCCGGCGTGCAGGATGCGGGAGATTTTCAGGGGCATGGGCAAGTTCAGGTTGGGCAGCGCGCCATGATAGCTGAAAAGGCGGCCGCCCTGCCCCGTGTTGACTTAGTACGGATTATTCAGCACATCCATCGCGAAGTACGTAAAGATCATGTCCGCGCCCGCGCGCTTGATGGCGCCCAGGGTTTCCTGCACCACGCGGCGCTCGTCGATGGCGCCCGCCTGCGCGGCGAACTTGATCATCGCGTATTCGCCGCTGACCTGGTAGGCGCCGATCGGCAAACGCGTCACTTCGCGCAGGTCGCGGATGATGTCCAGATAGGCGCCGGCCGGCTTGACCATCAGCGCGTCCGCGCCTTCGGCTTCGTCGATCAAGGACTCGCGCACCGCTTCGCGGCGGTTCATCGGGTCCATCTGGTAGGTCTTGCGGTCGCCCTTCAGGGTGCTGCCGGCCGCGTCGCGGAACGGGCCGTACAGGCCCGAGGCGAACTTGGTCGAATACGCCATCACAGGCGTGTCGTGGAAACCGGCCGCGTCGAGCGCGCTGCGGATGGCCGCCACCTGGCCATCCATGGCGGCCGATGGCGCGATGATGTCGGCGCCCGCCTGGGCCGCGATGACGGCCTGCTTGCCCAAGTTGAGCACCGTGCTGTCATTGTCGACCGTGTCGCCATGCAGGATGCCGCAATGGCCGTGGTCCGTGTATTCGCAGAAGCAGGTGTCGGACATGACCACCATTTCCGGCACGGCATCCTTGATGATGCGCGACATGCGCGCCACCAGGCCGTCCGGGTTCAGGGTGTCCGTGCCGTGGCTGTCCTTGTGGTGCGAAATGCCGAAGGTCATGACGGAGCGCAGGCCGGCGCGCGCATAGCGTTCGACTTCCTGCGCCAGCTTCGCTTCGGGAATGCGGCGCACGCCGGGCATGGACTTGATGTCGATGAAATCGCTGCTGCCCTCGTCGACGAAGATCGGCAGGACCAGGTCGCGCGGATTGATCTCGGTTTCGCGGAACAGCTCGCGCAGTTGCGGGGTCGCGCGCAGGCGGCGCATGCGCGAAGTGGGGAATTGTGCTGGCATGGGGTGACTGGCTTCAGGTTAACAACGCCAGCAAGTATACGCCGATCGCGCCGCTTGCGCCGGGCCGCCCCGCAAAAAAGCCGCGCAGATCAAAAAACCCTGCCCCGCGCCGTCATTGCGGCTGCAACAGGGCCGCCACTTGCCAGCGCATGTCCGCCGCCAGCTGCACCAGCATGGCGCCGCGGCGGCGCGCATCGGCGCGTTTTTTCGACGGCACCAGTTCCAGGTCCGGCATCCGGCAAGGGCCGCATGGCAGGCGGTAATTGCCGTCGCCGGCAGGCAGCGCATGCAGCTCGCGCCACGCCAGGTCGTAGTCGCACGAGATGTGGCGGCGCCGGCGCCAGTTCAGCGCGATGCGGTTGGCGTTGCTGACCAGGTCCAGGTGGCTGCAGCCGAAAAACTCGCCCAGGTCGCGCAAGGCGGCCACCATCAGGTTTTTCGGCCGGCAGCCGTGCAGCGCCCGCGTCGCGTCCTTCACCGCCTGCGCACCCGCCTGCGAGCGCAGTCCCTGCAAGGCGCCCAGCTGGATGACGGCGCCGCCGGGCTGGGGACGGAACAGGAAACTGGCCAGGTACAGCGACACGCCGTCGCGCGTGAGGCGCAGGCACAGGTCGCCCTCGCGGTGGCTGTCGTGGATGGCCGTCAGTTGCAGGCGGTAGGTGGCGCCATCCTTGCCCTCGATGGTGGCCAGCACCAGCGCGCGGCGCGCGGCGTATTCCACCAGCGGCCGGGCGCCCGCCTGCCACAGGAAACGGTAATGCCCGCGCAGCAGGTCCACCCTCGCCGCGCAGCCGAAGCGGCGGCTGGCGTAGGGGCGGTAAATCTTGTACAGCAGGCTGGGATGGGCTTGCGCCAGCGCCGCCAGGCCAGGCATGCCCGCGACGAAGGCTTGCCAGCGCGCGCGCTGCACGGGAAAGACGATGGCGCCCAGCGCAGCCTTGAGGCGGTGCCCATGCTGGCGCAATGCCGGCTGCTGCGGCGCGGCGTTGTCGCCGGTGGCGGTAAAAGTATGCATGAAACGGCTCTACTGAACGGGACGCGGCAACGGCCGCAGGCAGCCCGGAGCAAACCGGCTGCACGCTGGCAGCCGCTTCGCGCAGGGTAGAGGGGATGATAGGGGGAGGTGAAAACGAAGGGGGTTACAAGTTGGTAATGTGCCGATACGCCACGCCGGCCTGGCAGCGGCGCCTTAGCGCAGCAGCCGCAAACGCAGACGCAAGCCCGGCGCCGCGTCCTCGATCTCGAGGCTGCCCCCATGCAGGGCCGCGATGGCGGCCACGATGGACAGGCCCAGGCCATTGCCGGGCAAATGGCGGCTCTTGTCGAGCCGGTAGAAGCGCTGCGTCAGCTTCGGCAATTCCTCGGCCGGCACGCCGGGGCCGTTGTCGCGCACGGCCAGCCAGCTGCCCTGCTCATCGCTGCCGGCCGACACTTCCACCGTGGCACCCTGCCCCGCGTACTTGATGGCGTTGTCGACCAGGCTGGCCAGGGCGCTGCCCAGCAGGTTGCGGTCGCCCCGCGCCGGCACACTGTCGCCATACATCTGCACCAGCAGCACGCCCTGCTCGTCGGCCGTCGCCTCGTACATTTCCACGATGTCTGCGCCGATCTGATGCAGGTCGATGTCATCGAAATTCTCGGGACGCATGCCCGATTCGGCCGCCGCGATCTGCAGCAGCTTGTCGAACACGCGCGTCAGGTCGTCGATGTCGTCGATAGCCCCCTGCGCCGCACTTTCGTAGCCGGCCACGCCCTGCTGCTGGCGCAAGGCGCCATCGAGCTTGTTACGGATGCGCGCCAGCGGCGTGCGCAGGTCGTGCGCGATGGCGTTCGACACGTGGCGCACGCCTTCCATCAGGTGTTCGATGCGGTCGAGCATGCGGTTGATGTCGCGGCTCAGCAAACCGAATTCATCCTCGCTGGAGACGGGAATGCGCCGGCTCAGGTCGCCCGCCTCGATCTCGCCCGCCGTGCGGCGGATCTGCCCGATGCGCGCCTCGAGCTGGCGGCGGAACAGCCAGGCGCCCGCCACCACCAGCAGGATGGCCACCCCGCCGCCATAGGCCAGCGAGCGCAGCACCAGGGTACGGATCGACTTGCCCTCCTCCATGTCGCGCCCGACGAACAGGCGCGCGCCGCCCGCCAGGTCGCGGATCAGCATGCGCGCGGGCACCCTGCGGCCTTCGCGCGTGACGTCGCGGTGCAGCAGGCGGCCCACGGGGCTACCCAGGTCGGGCCAGGACGACAGGTTGCCCGCCACGCGGCGGCCATCGGCATCGACCAGCAAGAAGATCTCCGTGTCGCTGTCGGTGCGGTCGGTCAGCAGATGGGCGATTTCCGCCGTCGTGCGGCTGCTGCCGCCCTGTTCGTACAGCGCGGCGAGGCGCTCCGAGAGCAAGGCCAGCTTGCGGTCCACGCTGCGATCGAGCACGCCGATGGTGCCGAAATAGAACACGGCGCAGACGATGCTGATCGACACGACCACCAGCACGCCATAGCCGAGCGCCAGCCGGGCCGCGATCGAGCGGTGCAAGTTACGCACTGTCGAGCACGCCCAGGGTGTAGCCGACGCCGCGCACCGTGTGGATCAGCGGCGGAGAAAACTCCTTGTCCACCTTGGTGCGCAAGCGGCTCACCTGCACGTCGATGACGTTGGTCTGCGGGTCGAAATGGTAGTCCCACACGGCTTCGAGCAGCATGGCGCGCGTGACGGACTGGCCCTGGTGGCGCATCAGGTATTCGAGCAGACGAAATTCGCGCGGCTGCAGGGCGATTTGCCGGTTGGCGCGCGTCACGCGCATGGTGCGCATGTCGAGCACCAGGTCGGCCACCTGCAGCTGCGTCGATTCGGGCACGGGCGCGGCGCGGCGCAGCAGCGCCTCGATGCGTGCCAGCAGCTCGGCGATGGCGAACGGTTTCGACAGGTAGTCGTCGCCGCCGCTGCGCAAGCCGCGCACGCGCTCGTCGACGCTGGACAGGGCCGACAGCACCAGCACGGGCGTGTTGCGGCCCATGCCGCGCAGGCGCGCGACGATGGCCAGGCCGTCGATCTCGCCGGGCAGCAGGCGGTCGAGCACCAGCGCATCCCAGTCTTCGCCGCAGGCCAGACGCATGCCGTCGATGCCATTGTCGCAGGCGGTCACGTCGTGGCCCGCCTCGCGCAGGCCGGCACAGATATAGCGGGAAGTTTCGGCTTCGTCTTCGATGACCAGGCAGCGCACGGGAGATTCCTTGTAAAGATCAGGCAGCAAATACGCGCAGCATACGCCAGGCGCGCGCCACTTGCCAGCCCCGCCGCGCAGGCCCGGGCAAATCCATATAGCCGCATTCGGGCGCGCCGCAGCGTGCGGCGCGCGATAACAGGGTCGGGTACAATACAGCCTCGACAATGTTTGGCCGCGCCCGCGCGCCCCTGCTACAGGCGCCGCACGGCTTGCCGCGGCCTGCATCGCCACCACTGCCACTAACGAACAGCAGGCGCGCCCGGCGCGCGCCACAGACCAATACAGCCATGAAATCGACCCACTCTCTCGCACTGGCGCTGGCCATGGCCAGCGCATGCGGCAACGCCGCTGCCGCAGACACCAAACAAAGCATGCTGTTCGATGAAATCCCCATCGGCAGCTGGAGCACGTCCGCCGAACTGGGCGCCATCACCACCTCGGGCAACACGGTCGGCACCTCCGTCACCGGCAAGATCGACGCGCGCCAGGAACTCGATGACTGGAGCAACCAGTACATCTTCAGCGGCTACTTCAAGGAAGACGAAACGACCAACGACGAAGGACAAAAGATCCGCGAGCGCTCGGCCGAACGCTTTTCCGCCTCCGCCAAGGCCGCCTACAAGCTGATGGCCGATCATGAAAAGCTGTTCGTGCTGGCTTCGCACGTGAACGACAAGTTCGGCGCCTACACCAAGTACTCGACCCTGGCCGTCGGTCACGGCTCGCGCTGGTACCAGTCGAGCGACAAGAGCGTCGACGTGGAAGTCGGTCCAGGCTATTTCAGCGGCACCAATGACGCGGGCGAATCGGAACACGGCCTGACGGTGCGCGGCGCGGCCGCCATGAAGTGGAAGATCAGCCAGTCGGCCATGTTCAGCCAGACGGTCAGCGTGGAACGGGGCACCTCGAACACCCACTCGATCGCCGAAACAGCCCTCAGCACGAAGATCAACGGCACCATGCAGATGAAGGCCGCCTTCAGCGCCCGCAACGATACGCGCGTACCGGACGACAAGAAGAACACGGATACGCAGACCTCGCTGACCCTGGTCTACTCGTTCTGAGATGCCGGCCACGCTGATGCGGCGCTTGCGCCTGGGCGCCCTGCTGTGCGCCGCGGCGCTGCTGAGCGGCTGCGCCGCCGTCACCGTCAGCGCCATTTCTCCGGCCGACTACCTGCAGCAGCGGCGCGGCGACATCCTCACCACGGGCAAACTCAGCGCCGCGGCCAGCGAGGTGCTGCGCATTATCGGCAGCGACATCGCCGCCTGCGAAGCCAATACGGGCAGCTGCCGCGCCGACCTGGCCCGCTCCGAGCTGCTCAGCGACGAGCAGCGCCTGGCGACGCTCTCCGAATTGTGGCTGGAAAGCGCGCTGGCGGAAGAAAAACAGGGCGGCCACCCCAGCGCCGAACTGCTGGCCGCGTGGCTGGAATCGGCCCGCTACGCCTACGCCTACCTGTTCTACACGACGCGCACGCCGGGCCAGCGCGCCTTCGAGGAACGCCAGACGCAAATCCGCGACTACTATAACTACGCCGTGCAAAAAGCCGTCGGCAACCTGTTCCGCCACCGCGGCGAATACCGACCGGACGGCCACGTGATCCGCGTCGCCGGCTGGCAGATCGACAGCGAACTGTCGGCCCTGCGCCTGCCCGACGACGGCACCCTGCCGGAAGAACTGCTGCCGGCCACCTCATTGACGTTTTCCGGCCTGCGCAATGTGTACCGGCGCGACGGCTTCGGCGCCGACCTGGTGGCCGTCATGCCCAAGCCCCCGGCGTCGAAAGGCGACTATGTGCCGTACCAGGAGACGCGCTTCCCCGTCGTCACGGCGCTGATCCGCTTCGACGGCAACAGCCTGCAGGAGGTATTGGCCACGCAGCAGCTGCTGGTGATGCTGGTCGACCCGACGCGCAGCGAATCGACGCGCATGGCGGGCCAGGAATTGCCCGTGGCCGCCAATTTCACGGCCGGCTATGGCCTGTGGCTGGCCCGTTCCGGCTTCGGCGTGCAGGCGCTGCGCACCCTGTTCGGCCGCGCCGACGGCATTTCGCGCCCGCAGGTGCACCTGATGCAGCCCTACGACCCGAACAAGCGCACCATCGTCATGCTGCACGGCCTGGCCAGCAGCCCGGAAGCGTGGATCAACGTGGCCAATGAACTGATGGGCGACGAGCAGCTGCGCCGCCGCTACCAGATCTGGCAGGTGTACTACCCGAGCAACGCGCCGCTGGCCGCCAACAATGCGGCCATCCGCAAGGCGCTCGCCGCCACCCTGGCGCAGTTCGATCCGGCGGGCAAGGCCGACGCGGCGAACGACATGGTCTTGATCGGCCACAGCATGGGCGGCGTGCTGGCGCGCCTGATGGTGTCCGACGCCAGCAACACCCTGCTCGACGCCATCACGGAAGAATACAATTTGAAGGGCAAGAAGGCGGAAAAAGTGCGCGCCGGGCTGGCGCCCTACCTCAATTTCACGGCCATGCCGCAGGTCAACCGCGCCATCTTCATCGCCGCGCCGCACCGCGGCACCTCGTTCGCCAACCACAAGGTGGCGCGCTGGATCGCCAACCTCGTCACCTTGCCCATCACCATGCTCGACCAGCTGTCCGACGCGGCCGGCAGCCTGGCGCAGCTCGACACGGGCAGCAGCGAGCCGCTGCGCATCCCCAACAGCATCGATAACCTCAGCGACAAGGACCCGTTCGTGCGCCTGGTGGCGGACCTGCCCATCAGCCCGAAAGTGCGCTACTACTCCATCATGGGCAACGACACGCCGGACCTGCCGCTGGCGGAATCGAGCGACGGCGTGGTGCCCTACGCCAGCGCCCACCTCGACGGCGCCCTGTCGGAAAAAGTCATCCCCTCGTGGCACAGCGTGCAGGAAAGCCCGCAGGCGATCCTGGAGATACGGCGAATCTTGCGGCTGCCGGACAGCTTGCCCTGATCGGCCGCATATATCTCGCTGCCTGATGCAGGAAAAATGCGTTTTTTGCTTGATAAAGTTGCGAAACATGATAATCTTGTGTGTAGCATGCCTGGCGCATATACCCGAGGAGCGAACATGACAGCGCATCTGCATCACGACACCCTGGCGCCCGAGCACCGGGAATGGACCGACAACGACCTGCGGGTAGTGGAACAATTCTCGCAATTGGTAAACGCACAACTCGACCTGTTGGCGCAAGGTCCCGAGCGCCAGCGTTTGGTCGGCCTGGTCACGCACGCACTCGATGCGGCGCGCGCTTCGCTGCTCGCCACACCGCCTTCGATCCTGCTGCAACTTCCCGTGTCAAAACTCAAGGTATCCGATGTCATTGGGCAAGGATGGGTGGAACTGTCGCAGGCGTCGCTGTATCGCGCCGTGGAAAGCCAGCGGTTCTATTGCGTGACGCCCAAGGGGCGCAGTATCGGAAAGGAGTTTCCGGCCTGGCAATTTGTCCAGCCTGTGCCGGAACTGATCGCGCCCGTGCTGGCCGTCCTCGCCGGCCAGCCCAGTAGTGACATCCATGCCTTCTGGATCAGCAGCGCAGACGAACTCAACGAACTTTCGCCGGCAGAGATGCTCGCAGGAAAATCATTCGAAACGCGGGCCGACATCCACCCCAGTCAGCAGGCGCTGCTGGATTTGCCCGCCAGCGAGAGATTGCGCAAGGTGCTGGCGGCGGCGAAGTGGCAGCATAGGGGCATGGCCGACATCGTAGGCTAGCCCCGCATGACGTTTGAATTAACGCCCATCCCGCCAGAAATGACCGCGCGCCTGCCGGCGCTGGCATCGCTGCGCGCTGAATTATTGAGTCATATCATCACCCATCCAGCAGGCCAGGCCCTGGTGCGCGCGGCGTGGAACGAGGCGTCTATTTGGCCCGCGAAGGTCGAACGCACATACCGCTTCGGCCCGCCCGCCGACCTGGCAGATGCGGCCGGCTTCCCCTATCACTGGGCGTATATTGCGGACGATGCCTACACGGCGGCCTGGGAAGCCCAGCTTTGCCAGAACGACGTGACGCGTCCGGGCACCTTTTATATCGCGCATGGTGCGGAACTGGCGCTGATCGCCACGCTGTCGTTCAGCGCCCCGCTGCAATTGCTCGACCTGACAGGGCTGGCCGCCAGCCGCCTGGGTATCTACGATCAATTGCGCAGTCCCGACCACGGCTGGTGCCAATGGCTGGGCTGGCAGCTGGACCAGATCATTGCGCAGGAGGCAGGCGCGATTCATGGCTTCGTGTATCCATCGCGCCGGCAGCCCGGCAAACTTGCCTATGCCATTTCATCGCGCCACATGGCAACCTTGGGCCAGGCCATGGCGTGCTCACAGCTGACATTCGGCGACAGTCCTGCGTATGCACAGTTGCTGGCCGACCGCCTGCGCGTGGTTCCGCCCTGAGCTGATGCTCCCCTACGCCGGCTCGCGCCACTTGTCCTTGATCTCCAGCATGGCCGGCAAGTGCTCCACGAACAGCGCCAGCAAGTCCGGATCGAAATGCGTGCCGCTGTCGCGCTGCATGGTGGCGATGGCCTCTTCGACCGTCCAGGCGCGCTTGTAGGGGCGCTCGCTGGTGAGCGCGTCGAAGACGTCGGCGATGGCGACGATGCGGCCTTCGTGGGGGATTTCCTCCCCTTTCAAGCCTTGCGGATAGCCGCTGCCATCCCATTTCTCGTGGTGCGTCAGGGCGATGGTGCGCGCCATTTTCAGCAGGCCGCCCGCGTGCTCGCCGATGATGGCCGCGCCGATTTCCGCGTGGCTGCGCATGACGTTCCATTCGTCCGCATCGAGCTTGCCCGGCTTTTGCAGGATGGCGTCGGGGATGCCGATCTTGCCCACGTCGTGCATCGGTGCCGCGTTCAATAAATCTTCCGCCCTGGCCGCGCTGTAGCCGGCCGCCAGCGCCAGCTGGCGCGCGTAATAGCTCATGCGGATGACGTGCATGCCCGTCTCGTTATCCTTGTATTCGGCCGCCTGGCCCAGGGTCTGGATCACCTGCAGGCGCGAGCGGCGCAATTCCTCGGCATCCACCAGCGACAAGTGCGTGCGCACGCGGGCGCGCACGATGGGCGGGCTGACGGGCTTGGTGATGTAGTCGACGGCGCCCGCGTCGAAGCCGTCCGCCTCGTCCTTCACATCGCACAGGGCGGTGACGAATATGACGGGAATGGACGCCGTGACCGGCATGGCTTTGAGCTGGCGGCACACTTCATAGCCCGTCATGGCGGGCATCATGATGTCGAGCAGGATCAGTTCGACGGGGTTGTTCTGCGCCAGTTCCAGCGCCTTCTCGCCATCCTTGGCGTACAGCAGGCGGTAATCGTCCTGCAGGATCTGGCGCAGCACCTGCAGATTCGTCGCTTCGTCGTCGACCAGCAGCAGGATCGGTTTGTCTTCTTGTAAGCTCATCATTAGCCCAATATCAGGAAAGGTCGGCAGCCGTTGGCGCCTCGAGCCACGCCAGCAGCTGACGCAGCACGCCCACGGCGCGCGCAAATTCAAAGTCGTCGATGGCGCTGGCCAGTGCCTGCAGGCGCTGCTGCTGGCCATGCGGCGCCAGCATGGCGGCGATCCGCGCCATCAGGGCGTCGTCCAGCTGCCCGCCCTCCAGGCTGGCGATGGCTTGCCGCAGCAAGGCGCCAGCGGCGGCTACATCGAGGGGCGCGCTGGCAGCAGGCGCCGGCGTGGCCACGGCCGGCATCTCCACCTCTTCCAGTTCGCCGGCCAGCGCCATGAAGGCGGCGGCCAGCTGCACCAGCAATTCGGTGGCCGGCAACTGGCGCGCGATCGCCTGTTCGATGCGTCCCAGCAGGCTTTCGACCTGCACCAGGCACAGATTGCCTGCCGCGCCCTTGATGCGGTGCAGCAGGTGGCCGGCCACGCTGCCGCCGCCGCGTTCCAGTTCCGCCGCCAGCATGGCGGCGCAGTCGCCATTGGCCTGCACGAAGCGGCCAATCGCCCGCTGCAGGGCTTCGCGGCCGCCCCACAGGGCGATGCCGCGCTGCCAGTCGACTTGGCCGGCGGCCGCTCGCGCCGCCGCGCCGGACGCTGGCGGCGGCATGGCCACGGCGATATCGAGCAGGCGGGCGATTTCCGCCGTCAGCTTGTGCATCTCCAGCGGCTTCGAGGCGAAACCGTTCATGCCGGCCGTCTGCGCGGCGCGCCGGTCCTGTTCCAGCACGCTGGCCGTCAGGGCGATGATGGGCGTCGCCTTCAAGCCCTGCTCGCGCTCGTGCACGCGGATCAGGCGCGTCGCCTCCAGGCCATCCATGCGCGGCATCTGCACGTCCATCAGGACGATGTCGAAGCTACCCTTGCTGAACTCGCGCACGGCGCTCTCGCCATCGCTGGCGGCGATCACCTGGTGGCCGGCGGCGCCCAAGCTGATCAGCAGCAGCTCCACGTTCTGCGGCACGTCATCGGCCGCCAGGATGCGCAGCGGCGGCAAGGCCACCACGGGCTGCTCGCTGCGGCGCGCCACGGCCTTGCCCGGCGCCAGCGGCAACAGCACGTGGAAGACGCTGCCCACGCCCAGGGTGCTTTCCACCGTGATGGTGCCTTTCATCAGTTCGACCAGCTGCAGCGAAATCGTCGTGCCCAGGCCCGTGCCGCCAAAGCGCCGGCTCATCGAGGAATCGGCTTGCGTGAATGGCGCGAAGATCTTGTCCAGGCGGTCGGCCGGGATGCCGATGCCCGTGTCGTGCACGGCGATATGCACTTGCTCGCCCTGCATGTCGACGGCCACGCGCACGTGGCCCACTTCCGTGAACTTGACGGCGTTGCCGATCAAATTCGTCAGCACCTGCTGCACCCGGCGCGCGTCGCCGAGGAAGAACTGGCCCATGCCGGGATCGACATCGACATGCAGCACCAGGTCGCGCGCATGCGCCGTGACGCGCAGGGAGGCGGCCACGTGGTCGACCAGGTCGGGCAGCGAGAAGTCCACCAGTTCCAGCTCGGTAGCGCCCTTTTCCAGCTTGGCCGTGTCGAGGATGTCGTTGAGCAGCTCGAGCAGGGAACGGGCCGACTGGCGCACCGTGCCCAGGTGACGGCGCTGCAGGCTGTCCAGGGCGGTCCCCAGCAGCACTTCCGTAAAGCCGATGATGGCGTTCATCGGCGTGCGGATTTCGTGGCTCATGTTGGCCAGGAAACTGGTCTTCGATTCGGCGGCCAGCTCGGCGCGGTCTTTCGCCGCGCGCAGGTTTTCCTGCATGGCGCGCCGCTCGCTCACGTCGGTGGCCAGCTTGACCACCTTGAACGGCTTGCCGTCCGTGTTGAAGATCGGGTTGTACGAAGCCTGTATCCACACTTCACGGCCATCCTTGCCGATGCGCTTGTATTCGCCCGTATTGAATTCGCCGCCCGCCAGGTGCCGCCAGAACGCGATGTAGTCGGGCGAGGTCACCTGGGCGGGCTCGCAGAAAATGCTGTGGTGCAGGCCCAGTACGTCGTCGAGCTGGTAGCCGACCAGGTCGAGGAAGTTCTGGTTGGCCGCTAGGATGCGCCCCTGCAGGTCGAATTCCGCCACGGCCGTCGCGCGCGAGATGGCTGTCACCTTGCCTTCGTATTCGGCGTTGCGCAATTCGCTTTCCGTGATGTCGAGGATGACGCCGTCGATCCAGCGCACCACGCCGTCGTTATCGAGCACGGGGCCGCTGCTTTCGCGCACCCAGCGCTCGCGCCCGTCGCGGTGGATCAGGCGGTAGACGTTCTCGAAGTCGCGCTGTTCGCCGGCCGCCTGCACGCAGGTGTCGTTGACGCGCTGGCGGTCGTCCGGATGCACGAGGTCGAACAGCCTGACCCGCCCTTCGATGAAGTCCTGCGGCATCCAGCCCGTCAGGTTGAAGACGGCGTCGCTGATGAAGATCATCTTCCATTCGGGCGCGAAGCTGCAGTGGAAGGACACACCGGGGATATTGCGGATCAGGGTGCGGTACTGGCGCTCGCTGTCCTTCAGCGCCTGCTCCATGCTGCGCGACGAGCGCATGTCCGTGACGAAGGCCACGAACAGGGGCTGGCCCGGCATGTCGATCTTGCCGATCGCCACGCGCATGGGCAGCACGGCGCCATCCTTGTGGCAGCCATCGAGTTCGCGTCCGCTGTCGAGGATGCGCGAGGCGCCCGTTTCCAGGTAGTCGCGCAGATAGCCCTCGTATTCGGCCGCGTCGGCCGGTTGCAGCAGCACGCTGGCGTCGCGCCCGACGATCTCCGCTTCGCGCCAGCCGAACAGCTTTTCCGCGGCGGGATTAAAGGAGCGCACCTTGCCCTGGCCATCGATGGTAATCAGGCCATCGGCCGCCGTGTCGACGATGGCGCGCAGGCGCGATTCGCCAGCGCTGGCGTGGCGCAGCAGCTGGCGGTAGCGCAGCAAGCCGTTCGCGGCGGCCACGAAGACGGTCAGGGTGACGGTAATCAGGGCCACGGCCAGCGCCACGAACGAAGCTTGCACGGTGATCGTGTTCTCGCCGGCCGTGGGCGTACCGGAAAAGCGCGCGGCAAGCATGCCCGTATAGTGCATACCGGAAATAGCCAGACCCATCACCACGCTGCTGACCAGCAGGGATGCCAGCGAACTGAGGCGCTGGCGCATCGCGCTCAGGCCGAAGCGCACCCACAGCGCCAGCATGGCCATGGTGACGGCCACCAGCAGCGACAGGGCGAACAGCCACGGCTCGTAGTGCAGGGTCAGCGAGGTTTGCATGGCGGCCATGCCACTGTAATGCATGGAACCGATGCCCACGCCGACGAGCACGCCGCCGACCACCAGTTGCCGCCAGTTGATACTCGGACGCGCCAGCAAATGTAGCGCCACCCATGAAGCGGCCACGCCGGGCAGCATGGACAGCAGGGTCAGGCCGGGAGCGAAGGACACGCGCGTGCAGATGTCGAAGGCCAGCATGCCGATGAAGTGCATCGACCAGATGCCGCCGCCGAGCGCGATGGCGCCCGTGACGATAGCCGTCTGGCGCTGGAAGCCGCGTTCGCTGCTGCGCGCCATGCCGGCGATCTGCAAGGCCATGAACGAGGCAAAGATGGCGATGCCGATGGAAAACAGCACCAGCCAGGCATTGTGCGTGCCATAGATGTACGGCAAGGTATCGTTCGATACGGCAAAGATGGAACTCAGCATACTGTCGTGAACCGAATAGAGTGAAACGTGACGTCGCAAAACATGACTGCGCACCGCGCGCCGGCGCCCGGCTTTTTAGTAAAGCGGCAACACAGCGGAAATGACAACGGTAGCAATCGACCAGGGCAAGGCTCGGTCATCACGCCCGCGCCTGCCGCGCGGGGGAAAGGTGCTTTTTACAGAGGGAAAAAGCGGAATGCGTACGAACTCTGGCGCGGATGTCTGGCCGCCAGCGTGACGATGATTTTTTAAAGAGCCATGAGTATAGTTGCTTTACGAAAATATTCATAGGACTTCAGCAATACAGTTATCAAAAATGATAGTTATTGCGGCGGCGATACGACAATGGTCGGCCTACGCCTGCGGCCAGCGCGCGCGGATGGCCTCGGATTGCTGGCTCAGCGGGCCAAACGTCTCGTTGACAGGGATGCCGGCCAGTCTACAGCGGCGGCTGAGCTCCTCCTTGATCTGGCACAGCGACCAGCGCTGCGGCACGGGCAGGTGCAAACCGACCACGCGGATCAGCGGGCAATCCTCGAGGCGCGTGTGCAGCAGCAGCTCCACGCGCGCCAGCGGTGCAGCGGTCCGGTAGACCTGCAATGCGCCCCCATACGTGACCACGTCCAGCCGCTGCAGCTGCGCCAGCTCCAGCCGCACGATCTTGTCCCAGCCGGGCAAGCGCCGCGCATGGCGCCGCAGCAGCAGGCCCGCATCGTCGAGTTCCACATAAAAGAGCAAAGCGCGTCCGGGAAACAGCACCAGGCCCGCGATCCAGGCGGCCAGCGCCGGCAGGAGCAGCAGCACTGCCTCGCCCGCGTACGACGCGTCGCGCCAGACGGCTTGCAGGACAAAGGCGAGGATCAGGGCGCAGCCGCCCAGCAGCACGCTGCGCCACAGCACGGGACGCAGATTGGCCATCATCGCCGCCTGGGAGCCGGCATCGTCGGCCGGCGCAAAGCGTATCCATTCGGCGCGCGCCCCTTTCAGCTGGGGTGCCGGCTTTCCGCTCAAGCGGTCGGCGCCAGCATGCCGCGGAACCACGCCAGCTGCTCGCGCGTCAGGTAGTTGGCGCCGTCGCCATGCAGGATAACGATCTCGACCTCGGCGGGAATCGACGCGAGCAGTTGCGCGCCCGTCACGGGAATGTTGGGAAAATTGATGCCGGCCAGGAAGGCCGGGTCTTCCGCCACCGTCACGCAGCGGCGCTCCGGGTTCGGCGACGGCACGAGGAACAGGTCGATCTGCTCGCTTTGCCCGCCGATAACGACGTGCAATTGCGCGGCCAGCAGTTCGGGCAAGATCAGCTCGATGTTATTCTCGGCGCGCGATTGCTGGAAAGCGCTTTTCAGGGGCGTGAAGACAGGCGTGGCGGACATGGGAACCGTGTAAAAGTGAAGACGGCGGCAGTGTAGCAGAGGCGCCCGCGCGGGCGCGCTCCGCTGGCGCCACGGCTACAGCTTGTAGTTCAGGGACAGCAGCACGCTGCGCGGCGCGCCGTAGCGTTCCAGCCCGCCCGACCACGCATAGCCGAGGCCCTGATAGTAGCGGCGGTCCAGCACATTGTCGACGCTGACGCGCAGCTGCACCTGCTCGCTCAGGCGGTACCCGGCCGTCAAGCCGACGATGGCGTAGCCGCCCTGCTGCGTCAGGTAGCCCGTGTCGCGGCGGTAGATCTTGTCCTGCGCGTACACGGAGCCGCCCAGATTCCACCGCGCCAGGCTGCCGCGCAGCTGCACAGTCGTGTACAGCTTGAACAATTGCTTCGGCTCGTCCGTGGCGATGCGCTGGCCGATGTTCGCCGCCACGCTGTCCCGCGCATACTTGGCCAGCACATAGGTGTAGCCGCCCGCGACCTGCCAGCCCGGCAGTGGCGAACCCGACAATTGCAGGTCGACGCCTTCGCTCTGCACCTGCCCGGCCGCCCGGGCGCAATAGATGGCGCCGCCCGTGGGGCAATTGAGTTCGTCGGCCATGGCGCGGTTGTTTTGCCGGATACGGAACAGGGCGCCGCTGGCATTGAGCCTACCGCCGAAATACTCGCCCTTGACGCCCACTTCCAGATTGGTGCCGCTCAGCGGCGGCAAGGTATTGCCACGCACGTCCAGCGAGCTTTGCGGCTCGAAGATCTGCGTGCCGCTCGCATACACGGAATGGTGTTGATCCACGTCATAGACGAGGCCCGCGTACGGCGTAAACTTGGCATTTTCCGTCAGGCTGCGGCGCCAGGTCGGATTGGTCGAGTACCATCCCGTGGCATCCTGCGCATACCAGCCGAAGCGCCCGCCCAGCACCAGGCGCAGCGGATCGGCCAGGCTGAAGTTGCCGGCCGCATAAATGCCCTTCTCGTCCGTCTTGCGGCCCCAGTTGTACGGCTCGAACGCCGTGCCGCGCATCGGATAGGCGCGCGGATTCCAGTGGCGGATATCGATCACGCGCGTCCCGGCGCCCTCCCAGCTCTGCCCCGCATCCGAATCGTCGTGGCGATAGCTGGCGCCCACGATGACGTCGTGCTGGCGGCCGAACCAGGTGACGGGTCCGCTCAGGCGCCAGTCAGCCACCACCTGTTCCGTGTTGTACTTCCAGCCCGTTTCCGACTGGCTGAACCGATAAATCTCGCCAGCGATGCGGCTATTGGTGGTGTTGCGCGTCGATGAAGAGGCATCGATATGCGTGATGGCGAAGCGGCTGCGCCAGCCCTGCTCCAGCCTGGTTTCCAGGTCGGCGAAGACGACGTTGTTGTCGCGTTTCTGGAAGGAATCGGCGTTATTCAGGAAAGTGGAACGGGGCAAATCCATGTGACGGCCGTCGGCAAACGTCGGCAAGCCGACGGACACGCCGTCGGTGCGGCTATGCTGGCGCGAAAAGCCGACGCCGGCCGTGGTGGACGGCGTCAGGTCCGCCTCGACGATCGCATACACGGTGCCATTGGTATTGTTGACCACGTCGACGAAACTGTCGCTGTCGCGCCAGCTGGCCGCCACCCTGCCGCGCACGCTGCCCGAGGCGTTCAAGGCATTGCTGGCGTCCACCGTCAACTGCCGGACCTGCCAGCTGCCCAGGTGGACGGATGCATTCAGCAGGGGCGTGGCCGTGGGGCGCTTGCGTATCATGTTGATGCTGCCCGACGGCGCGCCCGCCCCTTCCATCAAACCCGTGGCGCCGCGCACCACTTCCACCCGGTCGTACATCAGCATGTCGGCCGAGACGTTGCGTTCATTGAAACCCGTGACATCCAGCGGCAAGCCATCGACGTTGACGTGGCTCAAGGCAAAACCGCGTGCAAAATACGTGGTTTCCTGGTCGGACACGCCCTGGGTCTTGCCATACAGGCCAGGCGTGGCGCGCGCCACGTCCTGCAAGGTGGTCAAATCGAAATCTTCCATCTGCTGGCGCGAAATCACGCTGACCGTTTGCGGCGTGTGGCGTTGCGACAGGTTCAACCCGGTGGCCGTCGACATCGCGCGCGCCGTATATAAACCCGTGCCTTCCGTGGCGCGGTCCGCCTCGGCGCTGACGACCACGGCGGGCATGCTGGCCAGGCCGCCATCGGCCGTGCTGGCATTCATATTGCGCAACAGATAATTGCCGCTGCCGCTGGCTGTCACCTCCAGGCCACTGCCTTGCAGCAACGTTTGCAAACCGGCCGCGACACCATAACGGCCCTGCAAGCCCGGCGTCACCAGGCCGTCCAGCGCCACGCCCTGCATGGACAGGTTCACGCCAGCGGCGACGGCAAACGAGGCCAGCGCATCGCGCAGGTTGCCGGCGGGAATACTGTAGTCGCGTGCGCTGGCTGCCTGGCTGGAGTCAGCCGCCAGCGCCATTTGCGGCAAAGTGGCGCCGGCCGCGCCCACGGCAAGGAACAAGACCAGCGCGGCGCGCACGGCGCCGGTGGTGGGATGGAGCGTCATCCGTGCTGCTGTCAAAGTACGGTGTTGCAAAGCCATGTAAACCCTTTCGATGGTTCGGATTGTTCGTTCTCTACCTTGTATGACGAAGCAAGCCGAAAAAAGGGACAGGCAAAAGTAAATTGGAGCATGTCGGCTTACGCCCTGCGGCTAAGCCGGCCTACTATGCGCGACAGTCGTAGGTCGGCTTAGCGTGGCAAGGCCACGCTAAGCCGACAATCTCAAGCCGCCTCGACATTGATCCAGTAGCGCGTGCGGCGCGCCAGCCGAATCGGCAAGGCGCGCTGCAGCAAGAGCAGGATGTTCTCCGGGTCGTGCAACTGGAAGATGCCGTCCACAGGCATGGCAGCGAGCGCCGGATCGCAGCGCAGCACGCCATAGCGGTAGCGGGCCACCTGGTCAAGCACCTCGCCCAGCGGCATGCGCTCGGCGACCAGCACGCCCTTCAGCCATGCGTCCGCATGCCGCGCCAGCGGCGTCAACGGCGACACGGCCATGTCGTCGAAACTACCCTGCCGGCCCGCATCGACCCTGCGCAAAGCGCCGGGCGCTTGCGCCGGCTGGATTTCCACCGCGCCCTCGCTGACGTCCACCTGCGTGCGCGGCGCCAGCACGCTGCCGCCCTGGCGCACGCTGAAATGCGTGCCCAGCGCGCGCACGGTGCCATTGCTGCTGCGCACGAGGAAGGGGCGCGCCGGCACGGCCCCGTCGTGCGCTGTGGCGACATGGATCTCCCCCGCATGCAGCACGACCTGCCGCGCTGCGCCGTCAAAGCGCAGGTCGATGGCCGTGTCCGTATTGAGCACCAGTTGTGTCCCATCAGGCAGTGTCATGTGGCGGATTTCGCCCCTGGCCGTGCGGATGGCGGCGTGCCACCCCTGCCACGGCGCCGACTGGCCTGCCAGCCACAGCACCGGCCCGGCCGCGATCAGCCCGGCCAGGCCGTAGAGCACGGCACGCCGATGCGGCGACTGCGGCGCCCCGTCCGCCGCCTGGCGCAGCGCGGGCGGCACGCCGGCCAGGGTGCCGCATACGAGCTCGGCCCGCTGCCAGGCCGTTTCGTGCGCGGGATCGCTGGCGCGCCAGGCCTGGAAGGCTTGCTGTTCGTCAACGTTCAAAGGCCCCCCGTGCAGGCGCACCAGCCATTGCGCCGCCGCGCGGGCGGCGCGCGGGTCGATCGCGGCGTTCACAGGATCAAGAGGATGCAGCGCTCGAACGCCTGCACCATGTAGCGCTTGATGCTGCGCTCGCTCACGCCCAGGCGCCGGGCGATTTCTCCATAAGCGAGGCCATCGACATGCGCCAGCAAGAAGGCATTGCGCACCAGCGGCGGCAAGCCGTCGAGCATGGCATCGATGCGCTGCAAGGCTTCCAATACCAGCAAACGCTCTTCCGGCGACTGCATCAGCAGATCGGGCTGCTGCGCCAGGGTTTCCAGCCACGCCTGCTCCAGCGACACGCGCCGGTAATGGTCGATCAGCAGGCGCTGCGCCACGGTGGTGAGATAGGCGCGCGGTTCGCGCAGGCTCTGCCGTCCTTCCGGCGGCGCCGTCAGCAGGCGCAAAAAGGTATCGTGCGCCAGGTCGGCCGCATGGTCGGCGCACTGCAGCTTGGCGCGCAGCCAGCGCATCAGCCAGCCGTGGTGGTGGCTGTAGATGCCGGCTATTGAATCGCTGGACTGCGCAATGTTCACTGGGGACTCCGATGCGCAAGGCAAGGCGCGTCTAATTGATAATAATTCTCATTATCACAAATCATTGCCTGCGGCGTCAATGCCGGCGCCTGCCTATCGCTGAAAACCGTTGTTTCAGCGCGGTTGCCGGCTCTTAGCGGCTGAGATACAAGCTCTTCATGACCATGCCCCCGCGCATTTTCTTCGCGCCCGGCGCCAGCCCGGCGGGACAGGCACCGAGGAATACGCCCGCCAGTTCCGTGCGTTGCACCTCGGTCTTGCCGTTCAGTTCGATAGTGGTGTCGGCGGTCAGGGTATACGCCTTGGCCAGGTCGCCCTGGAAACTGCCCGCAAGCTTGGCGCCAGGGCAGATGGACTGGAAGGTATAGCTGTCGCCCTGGCGGCTTTGCGACGCGATCTGGCATTCCTGCTCGAAATCGCTCCACAAGTCGTCATCGATCAGGCGGTCGCGTTGCTGATCGACACAGATTTCCCAGGAAAACGGCGAGGTGGCGGGCGTCACCTTCCACAGTCCCGTGGCGCGCTGCAAACGCTGCGCAGGTTGCGCCGCCGAGGCGGATGCGGCTGCGCAAAAAATAGCCATCAGGAACAAGGGCGCGCTGCGTTTCATGGGCATTCCTTTCAGCTAAAAGTGTGAATATAGCAAAGAGGAACGCGCGCAGGCCGCACGCTTAGCCGTGCATCTCGGGCCTGGCGGCCAGCACGAAGGGAATGGCTAACGGCCCCAGAAGCACCACCAGGATGGCCCTGACAGCCGTCGTTTTCAAGGAGCGGCGCTTGGCAATGAAGAGACAGGCGAAGGCCGAAAGCGACCAGATCAGGGCAGGCAGGTATTCAGTCATCATGCACTCCGGATGCGCCTTGCAAGACAGGAAAGCCATGCTGACACGGAAATGCGGCCACCGCAATGGCAAATCGGGCATCGGCCATTGCGCTTGGCGGCCAGCGGCCTATTTTCAGCCATTCTTAAGATTGCAGGCGGCTGGCGGCTGACGAGACGATCAGTGCTGGCCGATCTTCATGATTTTCAACGCGTTCGTGCCGCCGACCTTGCCCATCGGCTCGCCCCAGGTCAGCACCACGGTGTCGCCCTTGGCCACGACTTTATGTTCGACCAGCAAGTCTTCCGCCTGCTGCAAGACCTTGTCGCGGTCGGTGCCGGACGTCAGTTCCAGGGTGCTGACGTTGCGGTACAGGGCCAGCTTGCGGCGCGTGCCCACGCTCGGGGTCAGCGCGACGATGGGGATATCGATGTTGCAACGGCTCATCCACAGAGCCGTGGAGCCCGATTCCGTCAGGGTGGCAATCGCTTTCACGCGCAGGTGATGGGCCGTAAACAGCGCGCCGTAGGCGATCGACTGGTCGATGCGCGAGAACGTGGCGTTGAGGAAATCGGCGTCCAGCTTGCAGGTATCCCACTTTTCCGCGTCCAGGCAGATGGCGGCCATCGCTTCCACCGTTTCGATCGGATAGCGGCCCGACGCCGTTTCCGCCGACGTCATGACGGCATCCGTGCCGTCGAGCACGGCGTTGGCCACATCGGACACTTCCGCGCGCGTCGGCACGGCGTTGACGATCATCGATTCCATCATCTGCGTGGCCGTGATGGCTAATTTATTCGACGCGCGCGCCATCTTGATCATGCGCTTTTGCAGGGCCGGCACGGCCGCGTTGCCCACTTCCACGGCCAGGTCGCCGCGCGCCACCATGATGCCGTCGGAAGCGTCGAGAATTTCCTGCAGCGCGGGAATGGCTTCCGCCCGTTCGATCTTGGCGATCATCATCGGCTTGTGGTCCCACGCTTCGCCGGCGATATTGGCCAGCTGGCGCGCCATGACCATGTCGGTGGCGTTTTTCGGGAAGGACACAGCCACGTAATCGGCCTGGAAACTCATTGCCGTCTTGACGTCTTCCATATCCTTGGCCGTCAGCGCGGGCGCCGACAAGCCGCCGCCCTGGCGGTTGATGCCCTTGTTGTTCGACAATTCGCCGCCGATCTTGACGGTGGTGTGAATTTCGCTGCCGACGACTTTATCGACCGTCAGGACGATCAGGCCGTCGTTCAGCAGCAGCACGTCGGCAGCGCGCAAGTCACGCGGCAATTCCTTGTAGTCGAGGCCGCAGCGCTCGATGTTGCCCAGCTCGCCGTTTTCGCCCCATTTCGCGTCGAGGATGAAGGAAGCGCCGTTTTCCAGGAAAATCTTGCCTTCTTCAAACTTGCCGACACGAATCTTCGGACCTTGCAAGTCGGCCATGATGGCCACTTCGCGGCCGCACAGCGCTGCCGCTTCGCGCACCATGCGGGCGCGGTCGATATGGTCTTGCGCCTTGCCATGCGAGAAGTTCAGACGCACGACGTCGACGCCGGCCTTGAACATGCGGACGAGGGTATCGATATCGTTCGAAGCGGGGCCGATGGTGGAAACGATCTTGGTGGCGCGTTGCTGTACTTGCATGGTCATGGTGTGCTGCTTTCTATAATGAGTTGCTACAAGGGCCAGCCTTGTGGGCCGGCCGTCCTGGTGCGCTGGATCAGCGGTGGTTCTTGTTACTTGGCCGCCATCAGGGCGACGGTCGTGTCGAGCATGCGGTTCGAGAAGCCCCACTCGTTGTCGTACCACGACGACACTTTCACGAGGCGGCCCGAGACCTTGGTCAGGGTCGAATCGAAGTTCGACGATGCCGGGTTATGGTTGAAATCGATGGAAACGAGCGGTTCCGTCTGGTACGTCAAGATGCCTTTCAGCGCACCTTCCGACGCCGTTTTCAGCAAGGCGTTGACCTCTTCCACCGTGGTATCGCGCTTGGCGATGAAGGACAGGTCGACCAAGGAGACGTTGATCGTCGGCACGCGCACGGCGAAACCATCGAGCTTGCCATTGAGTTCCGGCAAGACCAGGCCGACAGCGGCGGCCGCGCCCGTCTTGGTGGGGATCATCGAATGCGTGGCCGAGCGGGCGCGGCGCAGGTCTTCATGCATCACGTCGGACAAGACCTGGTCGTTCGTGTAGGCGTGCACGGTGGTCATCAGGCCCGATTCGATGCCGATGGCATCGTTCAGGGGTTTCACCAGTGGCGCCAGGCAATTCGTCGTGCACGACGCGTTGGAAATGACCGTGTCCGATGCCTTCAAGACATGCTGGTTGACGCCGAACACGATGGTGGCGTCCACGTCCTTGCCGCCCGGCGCGGAAATGATGACTTTCTTCGCCCCGCCCTTCAAATGCGCCGAGGCTTTTTCCTTGGTGGTGAAGAAACCCGTGCATTCAAGCACCACATCGACGCCGAGTTCGCCCCAGGGAATCAGGGCCGGATCGCGCTGCGCGAAGACGCGGATGCGGTCGCCATTGACGAGCATGTTCTCGCCATCGATGGTGACGACGCCGGGAAACTTGCCGTGCACCGTATCGTAGCGCGTCAAATGCGCATTCGACTTGGCGTCGCCCAGGTCGTTGATGGCGACGATCTCGATATCCTGCTGCTTGCCGCCTTCATAAAACGCGCGCAAGACGTTGCGGCCGATGCGGCCATAGCCATTGATGGCAACTTTGATGGTCATGCTGTCTCCTTGATATTGTTTGAATGAATTACTTAACCACTATTTCTCAGTCCCGCCGCGATCCCATTGATCGACAAATGAATCCCCGTGCGCGCTGCCGCATCCTGCTTTCCTTCGCGGAAACGTTTCAACAGCTCCACCTGCACGTGGTTGAGCGGGTCGATGTAAGGGAAACGGTTGCGTATCGAGCGCTGCATCAGCGGATTGGCCTGTTGTAACTCTTCCTGGCCCGTGATCAGCTTCAAGGCGTCCAGGGTGGCCGCGTATTCGGCGCGGATGCGCGTAAAGATGGCGTCGCGCAAGGCCTTGTCCTTGACCAGTTCCGCATACTTGCCGGCGATGGCGATGTCGCTCTTGGCCAGGACCATATCCATGTTCGACAGCAGGGACGTGAAGAATGGCCAGTCCGTGTACATGCCGCGCAGCACGTCCGCGCCATCGGCGGGATGGGCGGCCAGGTAGGCTTGCACGGCGGAGCCGAAACCGAACCAGCCAGGCAGCATCAAGCGGCATTGCGCCCAGCTCAAGACCCAGGGGATGGCGCGCAAATCCTCGATCGAGGTCGATTTCTTGCGCGAAGCGGGACGGCTGCCGATATTCAGTGCGGCAATTTCCGCAATCACCGTCGATTCCCAGAAATACTGCTCGAAGCCTTCCGTGCCGTAGACGAGGTCGCGGTAGGCGTTCAGGGCCGTGCCGGACAGCTCTTCCATCGCGGCCAGGTGGCCCGCGCCAGCCGAAGCCTTCGGCTGCAGCTGCGCTTGCGGCAGCAGGGTCGACTGGATGGTGGCGGCCACCAGCACTTCCAGGTTGCGGCGCCCTACTTCGGGGTTCGCATACTTGGCCGTGATGACTTCGCCCTGCTCCGTCAGGCGGATCTGGCCCTGCACGGCGCCGGCCGGCTGGGCCAGGATGGCTTCGTAGCTGGGTCCGCCGCCGCGGCCCACGGAACCGCCACGGCCGTGGAACAGGCGCAGCTTGATCTGATATTCCTTGAACACGGTCACCAGTTCGATCTCGGCCTTGTAGAGTTCCCAGCCAGAGGTCAAGAAGCCGCCGTCCTTGTTGCTGTCCGAATAACCGAGCATGACTTCCTGCTGGTCCGCGCGCGACGCCAGCAAGCCCCGGTAGAACGGCAAGCCAAACGCGCGCGCCATGATGGCGGGGCCGGCGCGCAAGTCGTCGATGGTTTCGAACAGGGGAATGATGTTGACGTCCACTTCGCGGCTGTCCTGGCGCAGCAAGCCCACTTCCTTCAGCAGCAAGGCCACTTCCAGCAAGTCCGACACGCTGGCCGCTTTCGAGATGATGCAGTTCGGCACCGATTCCTTACCATATTTCACATGCGCTTCGCGCACGGCGCGGAAGATGTCGAGTTCGGACGTCGTTTCTTCCGAGTACTGCGCATACGGCGACGTCAGCAGGCGCGGCGATTCCAGCTCGGCCAGCAGCAAGCTGATGCGCTGCTCTTCATCGAGGTCCAGGTAGACCAGGCCGGGCTGGGCGCCGGCGAACAGTTCGCCCACGACGCGCTCGTGCACATCGGAATTCTGGCGCAAGTCCAGCGGCGCCAGCGAAAAGCCGAACACCTTGACGGCGCGGCGCAGCTGGCGCAGCCGGCCGCGCGCCAGCGCGCGCAAGCCATTGCTGACGAGCGAATGCTGGACCACGTCCAGGTCTGCCAGCAGTTCGGCGGCGGCCGCGTAAGGCTGCACGCCGTCCGCTTGCTTGCCCTTGCCAGAGAGCACCACGCGCGTGGCGTCGAGGCGCGCATGGATGCCATGCAGGGCGCGGCGGTACGGTTCGTCGACCCGGTGCGGCGAGGCATCGGCCGAGCGCTCGGCCAGCGCGCGCAGCGGCTCGCTGCAGGCATTCAGGATTTGCGCCAGCGACAGCTGCGAAGCAAGCTTGCGTAATTCGCCGAGGTAAAAGTCGAGCACCTTGTCCGCCTGCGTCTGCAGGGTGCTGCGCAGGATGTCGGCCGTGACGAAGGGGTTGCCGTCGCGGTCGCCGCCTATCCAGCTGCCGACTTTCATAAAATTGGGCAATTCCGCATCTTCCCAGCGGGCATCGCGCTGGGCCAGCATCGTTTCCAGCGAGGAATACAATTTCGGCAATTCGCGCAAGATCGTGTGGTCGTAGAACGACAGGCCATTGGCCACTTCGTCCATGACGGACAGCTTGCTCGTGCGCAACAGACGGGTTTGCCACAGGGTCACAATGCCGCGGCCCAGCGCTTCTTCGTTCTGCTCCGCTTCTTCCGGCGTCATTTGCACGCGGTCGCGCTCGCTCAACAGGCGCGCGATGGCCATCTGGCAATTCTGGATACTCTTGCGCTGCACTTCCGTCGGATGGGCCGTGAACACGGGGCTCACAAAAGCATCTTCAAAGAAAGTTTCCAGCGCATCGGCCTTGCCCGCGTCAAACACATTGCCGACGGCATGGCTGAGACTACCCTGGCGCGGCGGCGAACCGGCGATCAAATGGGCGCGCGTGCGGCGGATGTGATGCTGGTCTTCCGCAATATTGGCCAGCAGCGAGAAATAGCTGAAAGCGCGCGTCAATTGCGTGGTTTCTTCCTGCGACAGCGCTTGCAGCGCGTCCGACAGCTGCGCGCGCGCCGCCTCATCATTGTCGCGGCGAAAACGGATGGCCAGCTGGCGCACATGTTCGATGCGCTCGAAGGCGGGGTCGCCCAGGTGGTTGCGGATGGCGTCGCCCAGCAGACGGCCCAGTTGGCGGATATCGCTGCTCAGCAGCTCGTCTTTCACTTCATTCATTTGCATGGTATGTATTTCCTGGAGCGGCCACGGCGGCACCGCACAGATTGCGTAGTACGCGCTCCCCGGCCGGGAAACGCCCATCATCCGATTTTTGTAGTAAATTTACCTTATTGCTTCACCATCCTCTTGATTTTCATCAATAAAAATCCTACTCACAGGACCAACAAGGGCTTGCAAGCTATTTGCCAGGGCAACAATATGAAAATTTACTACGCATTTAAGCGAAAGGCAATCAACTTTTGTCTTTCGAGGATGAAAAGTGACGGCGCAACACACATGGCAGTCGCTCTCCTGTATGCTGCGGATGAAACAAGGATGTAATCCACATCTTATGAACGATATCCCATGCGACTGACTGCCTATACCGACTACACCCTGCGCACCCTGATGTACCTGGGCGTGCACCGCGACCGCCTCGTGACCATCCAGGACATCGCCGACCTGCATGCGATTTCGAAAAACCACCTGATGAAGGTGGTGCACCAGCTGGGCCTGTCCGGCATCGTGGAAACCGTGCGTGGACGCAACGGCGGCCTGCGCCTGGCGCGCGACCCGGCCGAGATCAATATCGGCACGGTCGTGCGCGAGACGGAAAGTGATTTTTTCATGGCAGAATGTTTTAACAAGGAAAACAATACCTGCCCGCTGACGCCCGATTGCCTGTTGAAAGCCAAGCTGGGCCAGGCGACGGCCGCCTTCCTGGCCGTGCTCGACACGGTAACCCTGGCATCGATACTCGACGCAACGCCGGGAGCGCCCGCGCTGGCGGCGGGAGTGATTCCCTTGCGCGTGGCCAAGTAAGGGTCAGGTAAGCGCGTGCCACAAACAACAAGGCTCTGTCCCCGACAAATAGGGGAACTCAAGGAATCTTCCCCAGCCCCGGCTGTCTGACTGTACATATCAGACAAACGGGAGCCTTTCATGCAGCCAGCTGAATGGAAAACCTTC
>NZ_JBNYXN010000003.1:0-32010 GCF_051380695.1 Janthinobacterium goodfellowi
TTGCATGTGTAAGGCATGCCGCCAGCGTTCAATCTGAGCCAGGATCAAACTCTTCAGTTTAATCTCTGTTACTTTGCCATTTTATTGGCACCGTCATTGCTGACGGGTCGCTCACTCGAAAAACTGACAGGCTGTTTCTTGCGAAACATCCTATTCATTTACTTCTTGTGAACATTTGATATTTTAAGTTTTACGCTGCTTGCGCAGCGCTGCACTCACATCAAATGCCCACACTTATCGACTGTTAATTGTTAAAGAACTGTATTCGGTTACTGCTTTCGCGCTATCGACAAAGCGTTGTGTTTGTCAGCTGCGAAGAAGGAAGAGTATGAAGCGTTTCGGCTAATTCGTCAACCTTCTTTTTTACTACCCAGCCCCGGAAGGCCGTCCCTTTTGTGCCGCAAACCAGTGCGTCTCATCGGGGAGGCGAATCATATCAAAGACCGTCGAAGTTTGGCAAGCGCTTTTCCAGGAAAGCGTGCATGCCTTCTTTTTGCGCAGGCGTGCCGAAGGCGGCCTGGAACAAGCGGCGCTCGTAGGCGACGCCATCGGTCAAGGTGGTTTCAAAGGCGCGGTTGACGCAATCCTTGATCATCATGGCCACCGAGGTCGGCATGGCGGCGATGGTCTTGGCGGCGGCCAGGGTTTCTTCCAGCAATTTATCGGCCGGCACGACGCGCGATACCAGGCCGATGCGTTCTGCCTCGGCAGCGTCGATGGTGCGTGCCGTCAGCAACAAGTCCATGGCCTTGGCCTTGCCGATGGCGCGCGGCAGACGCTGCGTGCCGCCCGCACCCGGCGTGACGCCCACTTTGATTTCCGGCTGGCCGAATTTGGCGCTGTCGGCGGCGATCAGGAAATCGCACATCATGGCCAGCTCGCAGCCGCCACCGAGCGCATAGCCAGCCACCGCGCCCACTACCGGTTTGCGCACCCGCAAGATATGCTCCCAGTTGCGGCTGATGTAACCCTGGGTAAAGGTATCGGGATACGTGTAATCCGCCATGGCGGCGATATCGGCGCCGGCGGCAAACGCTTTTTCGCTGCCCGTGAGCACGATACAGCCGATATTCTCGTCGGCGTCGAATTTCAGCAAGGCGTTGCCCAGCTCATTCATCATGTTGTCGTTCAAGGCGTTCAAGGCCTTGGGACGGTTCAGGCGGATGATCGCCACTTTGTCCTGGATGTCGATGATCAAGTCTTCGTATTGCATAGTGTCTCCTCTCGATGAACGGTGCAACGATTGTAGCGGCTAACGGCAGCGGTGCGGCAGGTGCGCTGCTATTATTGTGAGCCCGATCACCTTTATCGAGCAGCGTATCTTCTCCTCCTTCTTCCAGTACTGCGCCCGCTATCTGCGCGGCGATGGCAGCGCCGCCAGCGTCAATTTTCGCCGCCTGTGGTTCAGCAACGGCCTCAATTGCTTCGGCGCCCAGGTCACTTCGCTGGCCCTGCCCCTGTGCGCGATATTGTTATTGCATGCGACGCCGGAACAGATGGGCGTGCTGGTCGCCCTGCAGGCGCTGCCGTTCGCCCTGTTCGGCTTGCCAGTCGGCGTGCTGCTGGACCGGCGCAGCAAGCATCCGATCATGCTGTTCAGCGAAAGCATGTCCGGCCTGGCCCTGGCCAGCGTGGCCGTCGCTTACTGGTGCGGCGTGCTGTCGATGCCATGGTTATATATCGTGGGATTCATCATCGGCACGGGCTTCGTCGTCGGCGGCGGCGCCGAACAGGTTTTCCTGACCTTCCTTGTGGGCCGCGACGGCTTGATCGATGCGCAGTCGAAATTTGCCGCCACCGAATCGGCTTCGCGCCTGATCGGCCCCGGCCTGGCCGGCGTGCTGGTGCAAGTGCTGTCGGCGCCCGTCGCCATCCTGTGCACGGCTTGCGGCTACCTGGTTTCCGTCTTCAATTTGCGGGCCATGAGCGTGCGCGACCCGCGCCCGGCGCCCTCCGACAAGCACGCCTTGCGCGACATCGCCGACGGCTTGCTGTTCGTGTGGCGCGAACCGCTGCTGCGCGCGCTGGCCTGGGGCGCCGGCATCTGGCACTTCCTGTTTTACGCCAGCATGGCCTTGACGGTGCTGTTCGCCACGCGCGACCTGGGCATGAGCCCTGGCGTGCTGGGCATGACACAGATGCTCGGTGGCGCCGGCGTCTTGCTCAGCGCCTTCATCGTCAAGCCGCTGACGAAACGCTACGGCGCCGGCCGCACCATCCTGATCGGCCTGGCTTCGACCTCGCTCTGCTTTGCCCTGACGCCAACGATTCCCGCCGCCTTGTTCGGCAGCGCGGCCGCCAGCGCCGTCGCCTATGCCATATTGATGTTCTTTTTCGATTGCGGCGTGATGCTGTTCTTTATTCCCTACCTGGGCTTGCGCCAGAAGGTCACGCCCGATCCCATGCTGGGCCGCATGACATCGACCATGCGCTTCCTGACGGTGGCGACGGCGCCGCTGGGCGCGCTGGCCGCCGGCTGGGTCGCGGAACATTTTGGCGTGCGCAATGGCCTGGCCTGCATCGCGGCAGGCAGCATTGCGTTGACGGTCGCCATGGTGTGGGGCACGCCGCTGCGTAGCGTGCGCACCTGAAGCGAGGAACGGGCATACACTGGTGAAAAATTGCCTTGGCGACACTATTCATGCCAAAGCCTGTGAGGTTTGATTTACATCAAGGTTTTAATTGATGTAAATCCATAAGCTGTCTTACATCACTTGAGGAGCACGCCATGTTTAACACCATCTTATTTCCCACCGACGGCTCGCCGTTGTCCGACAAAGCCGCCGAGACCGCCATCGCCTTCGCCCAACTGAACAAGGCAAAGCTGGTCGCCATCAGCGTGGTGCAACCGTTCCCGTTTTCGCCGATGGCCGACGGTGGCATCGTGCTCGATGCCAGCCTATATGAACAGCAGATGCAGGAAGCCTCGCAACGCGCCATCGACAAGATCGGCGCAGCGGCACGCGCCGCTGGCGTGCCCTTCGAAGGCGTGGTGGCCGTGTCACCGAGCCCGCACGACGAAATCGTCAATGCGGCGCAAACCTATCATTGCGACATCATCCTGATGGCCTCGCATGGCCGCAAGGGCTTGAACAAGCTGTTCGTGGGCAGCGAAACGCAAAAAGTGCTGGCGCATACGCATCTGCCAGTGATGGTCTTGCGCTAACCTTGCACTAGCGCAATCTCAGCCCGGCGCCGCGAAAAAATCAGCGCGCCGGCGCCTGCTTCGGCAACAACACCCACACGGCGCCGCTCTGCTTCATGCGGCCCGCATTCTCGGCCGCTTCCGCGCCAAAACCAAAGAAATAATCGACCCGGATCGGCCCGCGAATGGCGCCGCCCGTATCCTGCGCCATCACCAGGCGCTGCATGGGTATCTCGCTATTGGCTTGCGTGGTGGCCAGGAACACGGGCGCGCCCAGCGGCAGGAAGCGTGAATCGACGGCCACCGAGCGCTGCGGCGTCAGCGGCACGCCCAGCGCGCCCTTCGGCCCCACTTTCGGATCGGGCAAACGCTCTTCCTTGAAGAAGACGTAGCTGGGATTGGCGTTGAACAATTCATCCTTGCGCGTGGGATGGCCGGCGATCCACGCCTTGATGCCCTGCGCGGACGCCTGGCTCAGGGTCAGCTCGCCCTTGTCGACTAGGTAGCGGCCGATCGACTTGTAGGGATGGCCGTTTTGATCCGCGTACGCCACGCGCACGGTTTCCTGCGTATCGGTCAGCTGCACGCGTCCCGAACCCTGCACTTGCAGGAAGAACGCTTCGACTTCGTCATCCACCCACAGCAATTCCTTGCCCGTGACGGACGTGGCGCGCTCGATGTCGGCGCGGGTCGCGTACGGTATCACCTTCTTGCCGACCAGCTTGCCCCGCAGGCGCATGTTCTTCAGTTCCGGATATACGCCGGCCAGGTCGACCGAGACCAGATCGTCGGGCACCTTGTACAGCGGTGTCTGGTATGGACCGCCGCGCTTGCGCGCGCCGTGCAGCAGCGGCTCGTAGTAGCCGGTGACGAGACCCGTGCTGACGCCATCGGCTGTGACGACTTGATTGGGCACAAAGAAAGTCTCGAAGAACAGGCGGATGGCCTTGTCGCTGTCGGCATTCACCTGGCGCGCGATCGTGCACGATTCCTTCCAGTCCGGACGTTTCACCAGCACGCCGCACGAAGCCATGAACGCTGGCCAGGCGGCGCGCATGTCGTCGCGGGCCCAGCCAGGCAAGGCGGCAAACTTGGCGGGCACGAAGGTGGGGGCCGCCGCTGCATCGATAGCGTCCTTGGCATCCTTGGCATCTGCCGGCTTGGCCGGCACGGGCTTGACGACAGTCGGGGCGATCGCCGGTGCCTTGCCAGTCGCGCTGAGCGGTTCTGCCGGCGGCGTGGTACAGGCGGAAAGCGCAAGCGCGACGGCGCCGAGTGAAACGGGTAGACTACCGCGTGTCAACAGACGGCGGGTAAATACTAAGCTGCGGGTAAATAACATAGGGGTGCGTATGTGGATCTTGATGATAGAGGCGCTGGTGGCGTTCTTCTTGCTGGCATTTATAGTCTGGTGGACCATGTATTCGGGTAAAAAACCCGCGCCACCGGCGCGCAAGCAGCTCAGCGAAGAACAGGACAGCACCGAAAAACTGAAATAAGGGGCGCGAGCCCCGGCGTTGCGTCAATGCAAGGTGCGCGGCACCGACAGCACGAACTCGGGAATCAAAGCTTCGAACTGATGGCCATCTTCGGCCACGCAGAAGTATTCGCCATGCATCGAGCCTTGCGGCGTGCCCAGCATGGTGCCGCTCGTGTATTCGAACTGTTCGCCCGGCTGCAACAGCGGCTGGTGGCCGACGGCACCCAGGCCGCGCACCTCTTCCACCTTGTTGTTCGCATCCGTGATGACCCAGTGGCGCGAAATCAGTTGCGCGCCAGCCGTTCCCGTGTTGACGACGCGGATCGTGTAGCTGAACACGTGCCGCCCCTGGTCCGGTGCCGATTGTTCGGGCAGATATTGCGTCTTGACCGTTACCGTAAATTCATAAGTCGCCATCATTATTCCTATTTAAACATTGCCAGTCGCATATTGCGTCGCGTGTACCGTATTGGCCACCGCGCGCCATGTATTCTGTGTTTCATTAAGGCATGGTAACGGCGCCAAGCGTAAAATAGCGCATCTTCGCATTTTCTACTTTGAGCCTTTAGCCACCATGACAACATTCCGTATCGCTCCCAGCATCCTGTCCGCCGACTTTGCCCGCCTGGGCGAGGAAGTGCGCAACGTCGTTACCGCCGGCGCCGACATCATCCACTTCGACGTGATGGATAACCATTATGTGCCGAACCTGACCATCGGCCCGCTGGTGTGCGAAGCGATCCGTCCGCACGTGCAAGTACCGATCGACGTGCATCTGATGGTCAAGCCTGTCGATCGCATTATCCCGGATTTCGCCAAGGCTGGCGCGAACATCATCACCTTTCACCCGGAAGCGTCGGATCACGTCGACCGTTCCTTGCAGCTGATCCGCGACAATGGCTGCAAATCGGGTCTGGTCTTCAACCCGGGCACGCCGCTGCACTACCTGGAACACGTGATGGACAAGATCGACATCATCCTGATCATGTCCGTCAACCCGGGCTTCGGCGGCCAGTCCTTCATCCCGCAAGCGCTGAAGAAAATCGCCGAAGCGCGCCGCATGATCGACGAATCGGGCCGTGACATCATGCTGGAAGTCGATGGCGGCATCAAGATCGACAACATCGCCGCCGCCGCCGCCGCCGGCGCCGACACCTTCGTCGCCGGCTCGGCCATCTTCGGCAAGCCGGACTACAAGGCCGTCATCGACGCCATGCGCGCCGAATTGGCCAAAGTAGCGGGCGCCTGATGCAAGCGGGCACGGTGAAAGACCACGTACTGGCCGGCGTGCGCGCCGCCATCATCGACCTCGATGGCACGATGCTCGACACCGTGCCCGATTTTCATGTCGCCATCAACGGCATGCGCGCCGAACTGGACCTGGCGCCCATCAGCGCCGAGACCATCAAGCAGATGGTGGGCAAAGGCTCGGAAAACCTGATCCGCACCGTGCTGGCGCTCGACTTCGATGCAGCCGGCGTGGACCAGCATTTCGAGCAGGCAATGGAGGGCTACCAGCGCCACTATCTGGCCATCAATGGCCAGTTCAGCACCCTGTACCCGGACGTGGAAGCGGGGCTGGCGGCAATGAAGGCGGCAGGCTTGCGCCTGGCCTGCGTCACCAACAAGCCGATCGCCTTCGCCCTGCCCCTGCTGCAGCAGAAAAAACTCGACGGCTATTTCGAAATCGTCTACGGCGGCGATTCGCTGCCAAGGAAGAAACCTGACCCCATGCCGCTGCTGCAAGTGTGCGCGGACTTCGACCTGGCGCCCGCCAGAGTGGTGGCTATCGGTGACTCCTCGAATGACGCGCAAGCGGCACGGGCTGCGGCTTGCCCCGTGTTGACGGTACCGTATGGCTACAACCACGGACACTCTATACACGAGACCGATTCCGATGGTATAGTAAATACGCTGCTCGAAGCGGCGCATTTTATTAGCATGCACAACAGACCAGCATACTGACCATATCCAACACCATATCGTGAACACGTTTCTCATCAAAAAACACAATGTCACCCAAACCGGCTCGATTGAGGCCTGGCTTTGGCGACGCTGGCAATCCTGGCAGGCCTGAGGGCCGAGCCGTGTAAGATTGCTGTCGGCTGCACGCGCGCATTTTGCGTATCTTGTGTGCACCGGCAGGTTTTTTGATAACCCACCGCAGGGTTTGTGCATCGCGCACACTTGTACCCTGACGGCATGGAGAGAAACATGACCGAACTCGAATTCAAATCGCTGGGCCAGCAAGGCTACAACCGCATCCCCCTGATCGCGGAAGCCTTCGCCGACCTGGAAACCCCGCTCACCCTGTACCTGAAACTGGCGCAGACCCAGCAAGGCGGCAAGAATACCTTTTTGCTCGAATCCGTCGTCGGCGGCGAACGCTTCGGCCGCTATTCCTTCATCGGCTTGCCCGCCACGACCGTATTGCGCAGCTACGGCAGCCGCACGGAAATCGTCAAGAACGGCGTCGTGATCGAAGAGCACGAGGGCAATCCGCTCGACTTCATCGAACAGTTCCAGTCGCGCTTCAAGGTGGCCCTGCGCCCCGGCATGCCGCGCTTCTGCGGCGGCCTGGCCGGCTACTTCGGCTACGACACCGTGCGCCACATCGAGAAAAAACTGGCCGGCGGCGCGCCCAAGGATGACTTGAACCTGCCCGACATCCAGCTGATGGTGACCGAGGAACTGGCCGTCATCGACAACCTGTCCGGCAAGCTCTACCTGATCGTCTACGCCGACACGGCGCAGCCCGAGTCGTTCAGCAAGGCGCGCCAGCGCCTGAAAGACTTGCGCATGATGCTGCGCCGCGGCGTCGATGCACCCGTGACCAGCGCTTCCGTGCGCACGGAAACCATCCGCGACTTTTCCAAGGAAGACTACCTGAAGGCCGTCGCCAAGGCGCACGAGTACGTGATGGCCGGCGACCTGATGCAGGTGCAGATCGGCCAGCGCATCCGCAAGCCGTATGTCGATTCGCCGCTGACCCTGTACCGCGCCCTGCGTTCGCTGAACCCATCGCCGTATATGTACTTCTATAATTTCGGCGACATGCAGATTATCGGCGCCTCGCCCGAGATTTTGGTGCGCAATGAAACGACGGCGGACGGCGGCAAGAAAGTCACCTTGCGCCCCATCGCGGGCACGCGTCCGCGCGGCGCCACGCCCGAGCGCGACGCCGAACTGTCGGCCGAACTGCTGGCCGATCCGAAAGAGATCGCCGAGCACGTGATGCTGATCGACCTGGCGCGCAACGACATCGGCCGCATTGCGGAGACGGGCAGCGTGCACGTCACCGACCGCATGGTCATCGAAAAATACTCGCACGTGCAGCACATCGTCTCGAACGTGGAAGGCACCTTGAAAGAGGGCCTGTCGAACCTGGACGTGCTGCGCGCCACCTTCCCGGCCGGCACGCTGACGGGCGCGCCGAAAGTGCGCGCCATGGAAGTGATCGACGAGCTGGAAATCACCAAGCGCGGCATCTATGGCGGCGCCTGCGGCTACCTGTCGTTTGGCGGAGAAATGGACGTGGCGATCGCCATCCGCACAGGCGTGATCAAGGATGGCATGCTGTACGTGCAGGCCGCTGCCGGCATCGTGGCCGACTCCATCGCCGAAATGGAATGGCAGGAAACCGAAAACAAGGCGCGTGCCGTACTGCGCGCCGCCGAACAAGTGCAAGATGGCCTGGATGGGGAGTTTTAAGATGCTGCTAATGATCGACAACTACGACTCCTTCACCTACAACATCGTGCAGTATTTCGGCGAGTTGGGCGAAGACGTGCGGGTTTACCGCAACGATGAAATCACGATCGAGCAGATCGAAACGCTGAACCCGGACCGCATCTGCATCTCGCCCGGCCCGAAAGCGCCGGCACAGGCGGGCATTTCGGTGGAAGTGCTCAAGCACTTCGCCGGCAAGAAGCCGATACTGGGCGTGTGCCTGGGCCACCAGGCCATCGGCGAAGCGTTTGGCGGAAAAGTCATCCGCGCCAAGCAGGTCATGCATGGCAAGACTTCCCTCATCGCGCATACGGGCGTGGGCGTCTTCAAGGACATCCCCAGCCCCTTCACAGTGATCCGCTACCACTCTTTGGCGATCGAACGCGCCTCGCTGCCTTCCTGCCTGGAAGTGACGGCGTGGACGGACGACGGCGAAATCATGGGCGTGCGCCACCGGGAATACGATATCGAGGGCGTGCAGTTCCACCCCGAATCGATCCTCTCGGAGCACGGCCACGCCCTGCTGAAGAATTTTCTCGAGCGCTGATCCCATGCGCACGCCCCGGCGTGCCATCAGTGTCCTCCTGCGCCATCATTGAAGAAGGAAGCATCATGCCGATCACCCCACAAGAAGCCCTGCTGCGCTGCATCGAACACCGCGAGATCTTTCACGACGAAATGCTGTACCTGTTCCGCCAGATCATGTCCGGCGAAATGTCCCCCACCATGATCGCGGCCCTCACCATGGGCTTGCGCGTGAAAAAGGAAACCATCGGCGAAATCGCCGCCGCCGCGCAAGTGATGCGCGAGTTTTCCACCAAGGTGCCCATGGCCGACACCACCAACTTGCTCGACATCGTCGGCACGGGCGGCGACGGCGCGCACACGTTCAATATTTCCACTGCCTCGATGTTCGTGGCGGCGGCGGCCGGCGCGCGCGTGGCCAAGCATGGCGGGCGCAGCGTGTCGTCCTCGTCCGGCAGCGCCGACGTACTTGATTCCCTGGGCGTCAACATCAACCTGCAGCCCGAACAGATCGCCCAGTCGATCGCGCAGACAGGCATCGGCTTCATGTACGCGCCGAACCACCATGCGGCCATGAAGCATGCGGCGCCCGTGCGCCGCGAACTGGGCGTGCGCACGATCTTCAATATCCTCGGTCCCCTGACCAATCCCGCCGGCGCGCCGAACATCCTGATGGGCGTGTTCCACGCCGACCTGGTCGGCATCCAGGTGCGCGTGCTGCAGCGCCTGGGCGCGCAGCATGCGATCGTCGTGTATGGCCGCGACAATATGGATGAAGTGTCGCTGGGCGCGGCCACCATGGTGGGCGAATTGATCAACGGCGAAATCCGCGAATATGAAATCCATCCGGAAGACTTCGGCATGTCGATGATCGCCAGCCGCAACCTGAAGGTGGCCGATTCCGTCGAATCGAAAGCGAAGATGATGGAAGCGCTGCGCGGCGAGCCCGGTGCGGCCGCCGATATCGTCGCCCTGAATGCGGGCACGGCGCTGTACGCGGCCGGCGTGGCCAGCTCGATCGAAGACGGCCTGGCGCGTGCGCGCACCGCCGTCAGTTCGGGCGCCGCGCTGGCAAAACTCGACCAGTTCGTGCAGGTCACGCAGCAGCTGGGCACCCCGCCGCAAGCGTAAGCCCTCCGCCCTCCTTGATAGAATAGCGACCATCATGTCCGACATACTCGATAAAATCCTGGCCGTAAAAGCCGACGAAGTGGCCAAGGCCAAAGCCCGCCGCAGCCTGGCCAGCCTGCGCGGCGACGTGGAAAGCGACAGCGCCCTGCGTGCCGGCCTGCGCGGCTTTGAAGCCAGCCTGCGCCAGCACATCGCCGCCGGCAAGCCCGGCATCATCGCCGAAGTGAAAAAGGCGTCACCGTCGAAAGGCGTGATCCGCGCCGACTTCCGCCCAGCCGACATCGCCGCCAGCTATGCGGCGCATGGCGCGGCCTGCCTGTCCGTGCTGACGGACGAACAGTTCTTCCAGGGCTGCGTGGATTACCTGCAGCAGGCGCGCGCCGCCTGTGCCATTCCCGTGCTGCGCAAGGATTTCATGGTCGACATGTACCAGATCTATGAAGCGCGCGCCATGGGTGCCGACTGCATCCTCCTGATCGTCGCGGCGCTCGACCACGGCTTGATGGCCGAGATGGAAGCGTGCGCCCACGAACTGGGCATGGGCGTGCTGATCGAAAGCCACGACGGCGAAGAACTGACGGCGGCACTGAAACTCAAGAGCGCGCTGATCGGCATCAACAACCGCAACCTGCGCACGTTCGAGACGTCGCTCGACACGACCATCAACCTGTTACCGCGCATCCCGCAAGACAAATTGATCATCACGGAATCGGGCATCCACAGCACGGCCGACGTGCAACGCATGCGCGATGCGCACATCCACAGCTTCCTCGTGGGCGAAGCGTTCATGCGCGCGCCCGACCCCGGCGTGGAGCTGGAACGCCTGTTCAGTTAAACCATGGTAGGCTGGCAGCCATGAGACACGCGATCACCGTCCTTGCCGCCGCCGTCCTGCTGTCGGCTTGCCAGACTGCGCCCCCGCCAGCGGAGCGCATTCCCCCTCGCACGCCGGACGCGATACAGCTTGCCGCCAGCGTCGACGTCTACAAGTCGCTGGTAGCGCAGCAGATCATGGCGGCCAACGCAGAATATACGTTCAGCGGGCGCCTGCCGCCCATGCTGCCGGCCATCGTCGTGCTCGACCTGAGCGTGGGCCCCGACGGCGAATTGAAAAGCGTGCATGTGCACCGTTCGCGCGACAGCGACGCCTCGGCCGCGGCGCTGGCCGCCGTGCGGCGCGTGCAGGTTCTCTTTCCGCCGGCGGCACACCTGATGCGCCGCCACGCCAAGACTTTCGATTTTTCCGAAACTTTTCTCTTCAACGAGCAGTACCGCTTCCAGCTGCGGACCTTGTCCGGTCCTCAGTAAACACGCAAGCATCGAGTTCGATGCGGTCGCGTCCCCGCTCCTTGGCCAGGTACAGGGCCGCATCGGCGCGCGACAGCAATGCTTCCAGCCCTTCCACCACCGATGCCTGGCAAGCAACGCCGATGCTGACCGTACACGATGGCAGCCCCGCATGACTGGGCTCGCGCAGCAAGGCGCGGATGCGTTCGGCCACGCCCAGCGCATTATTCGCCGGCATGTCCGGCATCAGCACGACGAACTCCTCGCCGCCGAAACGCGCCACGCAATCCGATTCGCGCAAGGCGCCGCCAATGATGGTGGCCACATGCGCCAGCACCTGGTCGCCCACCGCGTGACCGTAACGGTCATTGATCGATTTGAAGTAATCGAGGTCGATGCTGAGCAGTGTCAGCGGCAGACGGCGGCGCCGCAGATTGCCGATTTCGCGCGCATAGGCATCGCCAAAGCCGCGCCGGTTCAGCACCTGCGTCAGCGGATCGTGGGTCGAACGGCGCTCCAGTATCTGCTGCAGGCGCCGCGTCGCCACCGTCATGAAGCCCACCGTCAGCAGCAGCGCCATGAAATTGGCAACCGCCAGATAGATACCGGCCGGCGTGCCGGCCACCGCCAGGTTCACGCTGGCGCCGCCATGCAGCAGGGCCGACACGCCGCGCGCCAGCACCACGACCGCTTGCAGCAGCATCAGCACGGCAAAGAAAAAACTCGAGAAATGGCGCTCGCCATGAAGCCACACCAGTTGCACCTGGCGCGTATAAAACAGGAAGACCAGCAGGGAGAAGGCAGCCACACGCGCCGAGAAATCGGGGCGCACCAGCAGCCACCAGCTATTGCCGGCGATGGCCAGCGCAAGTATCAGCAGATAGGCGCGGCGGCTGGGCGCCAGGCCAAAGAATTTCTCCGTGCCCAGCATCGACAGGCCGATGCCGGCCACCAGCGCCGCATTGGCCGCGATCGTGGACAATGCCGGCGGCAGCACCTCGCGGGTGCCGAACAGCAGGGACGCGCACACCAGCAGCAGCAAACCGGCCGCCCAATGCCCCAGGCCATGTACTTCGCGCCGAAAACTGCGATACACCGAGAACATGACGATGCTCATCGCCCCGCACATCAGGGTCGTCATCAGCATAATCGTTCGAGGATCGAGGGTTTGCACGTTGGGCACGATCTAAAAGAGACAATGCGGCAATTTTAGTTTAGTTAAAGAAAAATTAGTTCATTTGCAGTAAATTTATGGCAATCGCCAGTGCCAGCGGATGCGTTGCAACCGAGAATTGCTGCCTGAAATAGAAAACCGGCCAGTGAGGCCGGTTTTCTGTCTTACTGCACGACAAACAGCATCATGCCGCGCTAGGACGCTTCGGCCCCGTGGCCTTCTTGGGCGCCGGCAGCAGGGTCAAGCTGACACCGGGCACACGGTCGCCCTGCAGCACGGCGGCAAACGTCATCAGCTCGTCGCGGCGGAAGGCGTGAATGGCCACCCTGGCGCCGACGGCGTAACGGCCCAGCAAGGTGTCCAGGTTCGCCGGATTGCCCGTTACGCGCAAGCCATCGACGGCCACCAGCACGTCGCCCGCCGACAGGCCGGCCACGTGGGCGGCCCCGCCCTGGTGCACCTGCGCCAATTTGGCGTCGTTGCCGTCGCGGCCCAGGTTGACGTCCAGGCTGGCTTTTTCAGCCTTGCGCGCGTCGCTGTATTTCACGCCGAACGGTGCCAGCAGGCGCGCCAGCGGCACGTCGTCCGTGCCGCGGATGTAGCGCTCGAAGAACGGTTTCATGCGCGTGCCGGAGACCTCATCGAACAGGGCTTCGACTTCGCCCGGCGTCACGCCGCGCGCTTTACCCTTGTAGAAATCGCGGCCATAGCGCTGCCACAGCGCCTGCATCACGTCGTCCAGCGATTGCTCGCCATTCGTCTTGGTGCGGATCATCAGGTCGAAAGCCAGCGCGATCAGCGAACCCTTGGTGTAGTAGCTGACGATGGCGTTCGGCGCGTTTTCATCCTGGCGGTAGTACTTGCCCCAGGCGTCGAAGCTGGAATCGGCCACGCTTTGCTTGGTGCGGCCGCTGCCGCGCAGGACGCTGTTGACGGTTTTCCCGAGCAGCTTGAAATAGGCCGCCTCGTCGATCAGGCCCGCGCGCACCAGCATCAGGTCGTCGTAATAGCTGGTGAAGCCCTCGAACAGCCACAGCAGCGGCGAATAGCTTTCCGCCTGCAGGTTGTACGGCGCGAAGGCGGCCGGCTTGATGCGCTTGACGTTCCAGGTGTGGAAGTACTCGTGGCTGCACAGGCCCAGGAATTTCAGGTAGCCGTCGCCGATCTCGGTGCTGTTGGAGGCCGTCGTCGGCAGGTCGGCGCGCGCGCAGATCAGCGCCGTCGAGGCGCGGTGTTCGAGGCCACCGTAACCGTCGCCGACGGCCATGGTCATGAACACATAGCGGTCCATCGGCGCTTTCTTCGTCTTCGGTTCGAAGAAGGCGATCTGCGTTTCGCAGATGGCTTTCAGGTCGCGGCACAAACGCGGCAAGTCCAGGTTCGGCACCTTGCCCGTGACGACGATATCGTGCGGCACGCCATATGCGGTGAAGGTGGCCAGCGCGAAGTCGCCCATTTCCACCGGGTGGTCGATCAGCTCATCGTAGTTGGCTGCCTGGTAGCTGCCGAAGCCATAGCGCTTGGCCTTGAGTTCCGGCAGGGTGGTGGCCACGCGCCAGGCCTTGCAGGCCGCATCCTTGGGCTGCACGATGTGTACTTCATGGGCGTCGGATTCCTGGCCCAGCACGCGCAGGAATACGCTGGTGCCGTTGAAGAAGCCATGGTTCTGGTCCAGGTGGGCGGCGCGCACGGACAGGTCCCAGGCATACACGTCGTATTCGACCGTCAACGGGCCCTTGCACGGGGCGGCTTGCCACGAGTGCTTGTCCAGTTTGGCCAGCGCCACGGCCTTACCCTCGGATTCGGCGCGGATGCTGACGATGTTGCGCGAAAATTCGCGGATCATGTAGCTGCCCGGGATCCAGGCCGGCAAGGACAGGACCTGGCCGATGGCGGCCGGCGACTTGACCGTCAACGTCACCTTGAACATGTGGCCGGCCAGGTCGGCGGCGGCGATGCTGTAGATGATGCCGGCGGCGGGAGCTGTCTTCGGTGCTGCGGCTTTGCTTGTGGCCTTGCCGGAGGCTTTTGCGGTGATTTTTTTAATCGGTGCTTTCTTCATGTTTTCCTCGTGTCTGGCTTATCTTCCCGGGAGCGCCACTGCCCCGCCTTACAAATCGTCAGGTGTATCAATATCGCGCAAGATGCCGCCGTCGTCCACTGTCACTTCGCACACGGCATGGCTGTTGACGATACTGCGCGCCCCCTGGTCGCCATCGAGCGCCAGCAGCAGCGGCAAGTGAAAGGCGCTGAACGCGACAGGATTGCCGCGCCGTCCCTGGAACACGGGCACGGCGATGTGCGCACCATCGCCGATGGCTTGCGACAAGGCGGCGATTGTAGCCGCTTCCACGAAAGGCATGTCGCCCAGGGCGATCAGCCAGCCCGGCGCGCCGCGCACGTGATCGATGGCGCAGGTAAGCGACGCGGCCATGCCCGTGTCGGCATCATGGCAGACGCGTACCTCGCAGCCGAGCGCACCGAGCACGCGCGCCACCTGCGTGTCTTCGGCGCGCACCACGGCCAGCACGCGCGGCAAGGCCGCCAGCATGTTCTTGGCCGCCGCCACTACCACGGGCAAGCCCGCATGCGGGCCTTCGGCCAGCGGCTGCAATAATTTGTTCTGTACGCCGGAAGGGTCGAACCTGCGTCCCCTTCCGGCTGCCAGCAAGATGCCGACCGTACTCAAAAAACCGCTGCCGTCATGCGGCCGCCAGGTCGAACGGCAGCTTGCGCAGGCGCTTGCCTGTCAGGGCGAACAGCGCGTTGGCGAAGGCGGGCGCCAGCGGCGGCACGCCCGGCTCGCCCATGCCCGTCGGCGCATCGCCCGACGGCACCAGGTGCACCTCGATCACCGGCATGTCGGGCATGCGCGGCACGGGGTAGTCGCCGAAGTTCTGCTGCTCCACCACGCCATCCTTGAGCGTGATGGCCGCGCCGGGGATGGTCATGCCCAGCGCCATCAGCGCGGCGCCCTGCACTTGCGCCTCGATCGTCAAGGGGTTGACGGCCAGGTTGCAATGCACGCCCGCCCATACCTGATGCAGCTTGGGCGCACCGTCCACCACGGAGGCCGTCACCACGTAGGCGACCACGGAGTTGAACGATTCATGCATGGCCACGCCCCAGGCCTGCCCTTTCGGCAGCTTCTTCCTGCCGTAGCCGGACTTGGCCACGGCCAGGTCCAGTGCGGCGATGTGGCGCGTGTGCTTGGCGTCGATCAGCTGCTTGCGGTAAGCGACGGGGTCCATCTTCGCCACGTGCGCCGCTTCGTCGATCAGCGTTTCCATGACAAAGGCCGTATGCGTCGAGCCGACGGAGCGCCACCACAGCACGGGCACGTTTGCCTTGGCCGTGTGCACAGACAGTTTCATCGGCAGGGTGTACGGCTCGCCCATGCCTTCGACCATGGTGCCGTCGACGCCATTTTTCACCATGAAGGCCTCAAAGGGCGTGCCGGCCATGATGGACTGGCCCACGATGGTGTGGTCCCAGGCGAGTATCTTGCCCTTGGCGTCGAGGCCGATCTGCGCGCGGTGCACATGCGACGGCCGGTAGTAGCCGCCCTTGATGTCATCCTCGCGGCTCCACATCAGCTTCAATGGACCGCTCTTGCCCGCCGCGCGGTATGCCTTGGCGACGTTGACGGCTTCGACCACGTAGTCGGACGAGGGCACGGCGCGCCGGCCGAAGCCGCCGCCGGCCATCATCGTGTGCAGGGTCACCTGCTCCGGTTTCAGGCCGGAAGTAGCCGCGATGGCCGCCTGGTCGCCCGTCTGGAATTGCGAACCGACCCACATCGTGCATTTGTCGGCCTGCAGGTCGACGACGCAGTTGAGCGGCTCCATCGGCGCGTGCGCCAGATAAGGGAACTCATAGACGGCTTCGATCTTTTTCGGCGCCTTGGCCAGTGCGGCGACGTCGAATGCGCGCGCCACCGTGCCCGGCGTCTTGGCCAGCGCCTTGAAGGCGGCAAGCTGCTTGTCGCTGCTGACCTTTTCCACGGCGCTCGGATCCCACTCGATCACCAGTGCATCGCGCCCCTGCTTGGCGGGCCAGTAGCCGTCGGCGATGACGGCCACGCCGCTGCCGCCACGGTCGGTTTTGACTTCCAGCACCTCCAGCACGCCCTTGATGGCCTTGGCCTTGGTGGCGTCGAATTTCGCTACCTTGGCGCCAAACACGGGCGGACGCGCCACCATCGCCACTTTCGCGCCGGGCGGTTTGAAGTCGATGCCGAACTGCTGTTTTCCCGTGGACTTGGCGGCTGCGTCCAGGCGTTTCACGGGTTTGCCGATGATGGAAAAATCGCGCGGGTCTTTCAGCTTGACGGTGGCAGGCACGCTCTGGCGCATGGCCGCGTCGGCAAACTCGCCATACGTCGCCTTTTGTCCGCCGGGGCCATACAGCACGCCCTTGGCGGCCCGTACCTGGTCGGGATTGACTTTCCACTGCACTGCGGCGGCGCCCACCAGCATGGCGCGCGCCTTGGCGCCGATTTCGCGGTACTGGGTAAACGAATGGGCGATGCTGCCCGAGCCGCCCGTCATCTGCATGCCGTAGGCGGCATCCTTGTACTGCTCGCCGGCCGGTGCCAGCGCGCCGTGCACCAGGCTCCAGTCGGCGTCGAGTTCCTCGGCGATCAGCATGGGCAAGCTCGTTTGCACGCCCTGGCCGAATTCCAGCCGGTTCACCTGCACCGTCACCGTGTTATCGGGGGCGATGTGCAAAAAGGCGTTCGGCGCATACACGGGCTTGGCGGGAGCGGCATCGGCCGCCTGCGCCAGCTTGCCCGCGCCGGGCAGGAAAAAGCCCAGCATCAAGCCGCCGCCCGCCGCCGCGCCAGCCTTCATGAAACCGCGCCGCGAGACGCCATCGGCCACCGGAGCCGATGCCAGCGCCGCGCCCAGGGTCACTCCGCCATGCTGCAATGCTTCCTGATTCAACCATTCGATACGCATGTCGCTCTCCTCAGGCCAGGGTCTTGGCCGCGTCCTTGATGGCAGCGCGGATCCGTTGATAGGTGCCGCAGCGGCAGATGTTGCCGCTCATGGCGCCATCGATGTCGGCATCGCTGGGCGACTTGTTGGTGCGCAGCAGCGCCGTGGCGCTCATCACCTGGCCGCTTTGACAGTAGCCGCATTGCGGCACGTCGTGACGCACCCATGCCGCCTGCACGGCCTTGCCCACCTGGTCGTTTTCCATCGCTTCGATGGTGGTGATCTTTTGCGCGCCCACCGAGGAAATCGGCGTGATGCACGAGCGGATCGGCTGGCCGTCGAGGTGCACCGTGCAGGCGCCGCACAGGGCCGCGCCGCAACCGAACTTGGTGCCCGTCATGTTCAGGTTATCGCGCAGCGCCCACAGGATGGGCGTGGAAGGATCGGCGTCGACCTGCGTGTCGCGTCCGTTGATATTCAAGGTAATCATCTGCTGCTTCCCCTTTTTTGGATTGTTATGGCGTCTACGAACAACACTTGATGATACGACAGCGGAAAAAAGTGCAAAAAAAAGCGCGCCTTGCGAGGGCGCGCCGTCCAGCCTTCCTGGCGACAGCCCGGATTACTTAATGGTCGAGAATTTCTGTTCCAGCGTTTTCGCATCGACCGCGCCCGGAATGCGGCTGCCGTCGGCAAAGAAGATGGCTGGCGTGCCCGAGACGCGCAATTGCTGGCCCAGGGCGAGGATTTTTTCATGCGGATTGGCGCAATTGGCCGGCGATGCGGCAGGCACTTTGCCATTCAGCATCCAGTCATCCCAGGCCTTGTTGCGGTCCGGCGAGCACCAGATATTGCGCGACTTGGCGATCGAATCGGGCGACAGGATGTTGTACATGAAGGTGTAGACGGTGACGTTGTCGATTTCCTTCAGCGCGTTCTGGCGGAAGCGCTTGCAGTAACCGCAGTTCGGATCTTCGAACACGGCGATCACGCGCTTGCCATTGCCCTTGACGGTTTTCATGGCCGAATCGAGCGGCAGGTCGGAAAACTTGATGCGGTTGACTTCGTCCAGGCGCACCTTGGTCAGGTCTTGCGACGTCTTGGCGTCGAAGACGTGGCCGACGAACAGGTATTGCGCCGATTTGTCCGTGTACAGGATGTCGCCGCCCGTGCGTACTTCGTACAGGCCGCCGTACGGGGTTTCCTTGACCGAGTCCACCTTGGCGCCTTCGCCCAGGCGCGGCTCGATCAGCTTTTTGATGCTCGCTTCCGTCGGCGTTTCCGCGCCGGCGCACGACATCATCAGGCCCGAGGCCATCAGCAAGGCGATTTTGCTCATGCTTCCGTTCATTGTTATCACTATCACTTCTCCACTTGAAACGCCCGGCGAAACTGGCCCCTGGCCCGACGTCGTTATCTCTTTGACAAAACGATCGCCGCAGACCAGCTGCGGCGACCTTGAATTTTCACTCCTGCCATTATCCGGCGATATCTTAAGATACGCTGATATTTACGGATGTCCCAATGCGTGCGAGATCATTTTTCGCTTCAGCGCAGGTAATTTATCCAGCAAGTTTAATCCCAAATTGCGAACCACGCGCAACGGTTCCAGATCGGCGCCGAACAAACGCGCCAGACCATCGGTCGCCAGCTGCATCAGCAGCACGTCTTCCTTGCGCGCGCGGGCATAGCGCGCCAGCACGCGTTCGTCGCCGATGCCGCGGTGCGCTTCGCGTTCGCCGATCGTCTTGACCAGCTGCGCCACGTCGGCAAAACCCAGGTTCATGCCGTGGCCGGCCATCGGGTGCACCACGTGGGCGGCGTCGCCGACCAAAGCCACGCGCGGCGCCACCATGGCGTGCGGACGCATCAGGGTCAGCGGGAACGCGCGCACCAGCTCCGGCTGCAAAGGCGTCAGTTTGCCCAGCTTATCGTGGCAATACGCGGCCAGGCGCGCTGCCAGGGCATCGGCCGATTCGGCCATCAAGGTATCGGCCAGCGCATCGGGCGCCGACCAGACGAGAGAGACGCGCTCGCCCGGCAGCGGCAGCAGCGCGACGATGCCTTCGCTGCCCGTAAACCACTGGTGGGCCGCGCCATGGTGCGGCTTTTCGCAGGCGAAGTTGCTGACCACGCCCCGCTGGCCGTAGGAGCGGTAATCGAGGCCGATGTCGCACTGGCCGCGCACCCACGATTGGGCGCCGTCCGCGCCCACCACCAGCGCGCAGGTGATGGTGTCGCCGCCGTCGAGGTGCACGATGGCCGAGTCGTTCGTCCATTCCAGGCGGCTGGCGCGGCCCTGCAGCACGCTGACGTTCGGCGCGAATTTCAGGGCGGCGTCCAGCGCCTGGCCCAGGTTGCGGTCTTCGACGATCCACGCCAGGGCGCCCACATGCGCGCCGTAGGCGTCGAAACCGAGTCCGCCCGCCTGCGCGCCGTCGCCGTTGACCAGCATGGCATCGACGGGCGCCACCCTGTCGCCCTCCAGCGCGCCCCATACCTTCAGCGACGACAGCAGCTGGTGCGCCGTATGATTGAGCGCATATACGCGCACGTCCCAGCTGGCTTCCACCGGCCTGGCGGCAGGTGCCGGAGGACTCGCCGGGGATAACAGGGTGACGCTTTGTCCTGCCTGGGCAAACGCCAGCGCCGTGGTTTTCGCGATGGCGCCATTGCCGACGATGCAAACGTCGCTGTGGCTGTGCATGAAGCGCCGCATGGTGGGGGGAGTGGAACTGTTCATGCGGTCATTATAGCGTTTGCCCCACCCTTTTCAGCTAGTCCGGAAGTACAGAACGCATGCCCCAGGTCAAGCAGCGCCATGAAACACAGGCAGCACGTATTCCCCGATCTCCTGCAAGGTCTCGGCCAGCGGGCGGCGGTTCTGCCGCAGCTGCAGGCCGATATGCCGCACGCCGGCCGCGCGCATGGCGTGCAGCTCGGCGATCAGGCCATCGCGGCCCGTGCGCCCGCCGAAGCGGAAGCGCTGCAGCGGCAAGGTCGGATCGTCGTCCAGATCGAGGTGGATGAAGCTGACATACGGCTTGTCGCCGCCGGCCACGGCCCGCCATTGCGCCGCACGCCGCGCATGGTCTTCCGGCGTGCCTGGATAGGCGAGCCAGCCGTCCATCTGCGCGCCGATCCACGCGGGCGATTGCTGCGCCAGCCCCGCCACCAGCAGCGGCAACGGTGCTGCCGGCTTGGGCAGCAGACGGATGCCGGGCGGCAGGCGCGTCTCGCCCCAGTCGCGCAACATGGCCACCTGCTCGCGGAAAGCCTCACCGCGCTGCGCGAAATCGCGGCCGAAGACGGGATATTCGACGGGCCGGTCGCCGCTGGCCACGCCCAGCAGCAAACGCCCGCCGCTCAACCGGTCGACGCTGGCCGCCGCCTTCAAGGTCAATACGGGTTCGCGCAGCGGCAGCACCACGGCGGCCGTGCCCAGCAAGATGTTCTCGGTGATGCCGGCCAGGTAGCCGAGATAGGTAAATACCTCGAAGACCTGGGCCGCGTCGCCGAACGACGGGTCGTACAGGGGCACGTCGCGCAGCCACAGCGCCCGGAAACCCAGGCGGTCGGCCAGCCTTGCCAGCACCGCATGCTGTTGCAGGTCCGGCTCGCCCGGCACGCGGCCGGAGGCCGCATTCGCCTGGCGCGCCGTCGATGACCAGTCATTGTCGAGTGGCAATTCCAGGCCGATACTGAAACCGCCCTGCCCCAGCTTCGTCATGGCGCCCATCTCAATCCCACTGCGGCGCCAGGCCGTCCGGGTTGGCCAGGCGCTCGCCCCGCTCCAGCGTGGCCATCTGCGCCATCTCTTCCGGCGACAGGGTGATGCGCTGAAAATGCAGGTTCGCTTCCAGGTTGGCGCGCCGGGTCGACGACGGGATCACGGCAAAGCCCTGCTGCAGCGACCAGCTCAGCGCAAGCTGCGCCGGCGTCACGCCATGTTTGGCTGCGATGGCCGCGATGACGGGGTCCGCCATCACCTTGCCATACGCGAGCGGCATGTAGGCCGTGATGTGGATGCCCTGGCTGCGCGCGAAATCGATGACCTTGCGGTTTTGCAGGAAGGGGTGGATCTCGACCTGCTGCGTGGCGATTTCCGACGCGCCCACCGTGTCGATGGCTTGCCGCAGCTGCGCATTCGTGAAATTCGATACGCCGATGGCCTTGGTCAGTCCCTGCGCCTTGGCGTCAAGCAGCGCCGCCATGTACTCGGCCACGGGAATGGCGCCCTGCGGCGATGGCCAGTGGATCAGCGTTAAATCCAGCTGCTCCAGCCGCAGCTTGTGCAAACTGTCCTTCAGGCTGGGAATCAGCTTGTCGCGCTGCAGGTTCTCGATCCAGATCTTGGTGGTGACGAACAGCGCGTCGCGCGGAACGTCGCTGGCGGCGATCGCCTGGCCCACCTCGGCTTCGTTGCCATAGATTTGCGCCGTGTCGATATGGCGGTAGCCGACGTCGAGGCCCGTCGTGACGGAATCGATGACGACCTGCCCCTGCAGGCGGAAAGTGCCCAGGCCGATTTCAGGGATGGCGGTGTGTTGGGTAGTGGCGTGCATGCGGTAATCCTCTCAAGTCAGTAACGATGGCCACACTATGCGCCCATCCTTTGTTGAGAAAAATACCGTTTATATCAAATCATATTTGATCCACGCGCAAGTAATGGAAGGCGAATCCTGGAAATGCAGGAAAAGTCGCAGCCGGCTCTTGCATTCCCGTTTTGGTCTGCTATAATTCGCCACCTTGGCCTGGTAGCTCAGTCGGTAGAGCAGAGGATTGAAAATCCTTGTGTCGGTGGTTCGATTCCGCCCCGGGCCACCAAGAATACGTTTTACTTTCAAAAACGCCACCCTCGGGTGGCGTTTTTGTTTGTGGGCCGTTTATACAATATGCAAAACAACGGGCCGTTTCCGGCCCGCAGTGACTCCAGTCCGGCGCCGTCAGCGCCGGGCAAGCATCCCTCTTACCACATCAAATCATCAGGAATCTGGAACGCCGCGTACGGATCGTCCTCGTCCACTTGCGTGCTGGCCTGTTTCACGCGCACGACGATGGCCGGGTCGCGTTCGGCGATCTTGTCGGCGATGATGCGCGGCACCAGTTCCACGGCGCCGCCCAGGCAGACGATCACCAGGCGGCCCGCCACCAGGTGGGCCTGCACGGCGGCCGTCACGTAAATGCGCTCGATCTTGTTGTTGAACGTGAAGTTATATGGCACGTCGCCATTGTTGCCCTTGCTCTGGCGATTCTTTTGCACCATTTGCGCGATCTGCGCCACGATGGCTTTCTGGTTCGCGGCCGCATCGCGCTGGGCGTTCAGTTCGCGCGCGCGTTCCGCATTCTTGCGCTGGGTCTCGAGCGCGGCCAGGCGCACCTCGTCGACGCTTTGCGTGCCGCTCTTGCGCTCGTCCTTTTTTTGCTTGCTCTTGTCCTGGTTGGCCAATTTGACCTTCTTCTTGTCGACCAGGCCGGCCTTTAAAAACTGCTCTTGCAACGAGACCATAACTACTCCGTATTGAGGGTGCGCCGGCCAAGGCAGCGGCATCGGCCGGTGGAAAGACGCTAGCATAGCAAAAAATGGGGCCGCTGCCGCCGCAACATGGCGGCCCGGGCCAGCCAGCGGAGGCCTGGCGCCTGGCAGTAACAAAAAGACACACTCGAGTGGAAATTTTGTTGATAAATGTCATATAGTTAGTTACGTTCTGCATATCGGCACTTATAGCCGATTGCATGTCCCTTCCATCGCCTGCGTCTACAAGGATTTGCCATGAAACAATTAATCGCCCTCTGCATCGCCGCCGCGTTTGCCAGCACCGCCTTTGCCGCCGCACCGGAAGCGGCGCCCGTCGCGAAGACGGCGCAACAGTCGAAAATGACCACCTGTAATGCGGATGCCGCCGGCAAGAAAGGCGATGAACGCAAAACCTTCATGAAGGAATGCCTGAGCGCCAAGCCGGCGCCGGCCATGACGCAGCAAAACAAGATGAAAACCTGCAATGCCGACGCCAAGGACATGAAGGGCGATGCCCGCAAGGCTTTCATGAAAGAATGCCTGAGCGCACCGAAGAAATAAGCGCCGCTTCGTAGCGCCAGCGTGCGCTTCACTGCACAACGCCAGCCGACAGGCTGGCTTTTTTTTGCTCCCGCCAAACGGCGCGGCGCCCAGGGCAGAGCGACCTTGCCCCGCCAAAGGATCGATGAATGAGGCGGTCACGCGGAACGCCGGCAATCATGACCAATGATCAAGATGACAAGAGGATTGATAGCGCGTAATATTTACTCAGCAGTAATGCACGGCGCGGCAGCAGCTTACCCCAGGGGAAGGATGGCAGCGTGGCGACATCGAGCGATCTCGCGCACTGGCGCGGCCTGGTCTTTACCCGCCTGTTGCAGGTGGTGCTGCTGCTTGGCATCGTCACGGCCATTCCCAGCGCGCTGCTGGCCGCAAGCGAAGCCATCTGGTCCATCGTCTCCCTGGACTTGCTGGCCATCGGCTGGATCGGCGCCATCTGGCATAGTCGCGCCATGCCCTACCGCTGGCGCGTGTGGCAATTCCTGATCGTCGCCTACCTGGTGGGCGTGGGCCTGCTGCTGAAAATCGGTCCCGTCAGCCAGATCTACATGATGCTCATGCCCGTGCTGGCGGCACTGCTGCTGGGCATGCGGCCAGCCTTGTCGACCCTGGTCCTGACCACGCTGACCATCTTTTTCCTCGGCCTGCATCCCGACATCGCCCTGCATCTGCCGGGCACGCCCGACTCCCCTGTGCTGCGCGCGCTGATCGTGGCCTTGAACTTCCTGTTCATCGCCGCCGTGCTGACCCTGTCCTGTGCCTTCCTGCTGCGCCACCTGGAAGACAGCAGCCAGGCCCTGTCGCAACTGAACGCCGAGCTGCGCCTGACCGCCACGGCGCTGGCCCGCCTGAACGACATGGTGATGATCGCCGACGTGCTCGATGCCCCACCGGGCCCCGGCGCCGGGACAGTACCGGCCACGCGCATCATCTTCGTCAACGACGCCTTCGAGCGCAGCAGCGGCTATGCGCGCGCCGAGGTGCTGGGCCGCAGCCTGCTGTTCCAGCAAGGCCCCGCCACCGATGCGGGCGAACTGGCGCGCATCGCCGCCGCCATGGCACGCGCCCAGCCGGCCAGGGCGGAATTGCTGAACTACAACAAGGCGGGCAAGGCGTACTGGGTCGAGGCGGAACTGGTGCCGTTCACGGATGCGGACGGCAGGCAGACGCACTGGGTGGCTGTCGAGCGCGAAATCGACGAGCGCAAGCAATCGGAAGCGGACATCCACCGCCTGGCCTTCTACGACGTGCTGACGGGCTTGCCCAACCGGCGCCTGCTGATGGACCGCATCGGCCACCTGCTGGCCGCCGCGCCGCGCGACCATACGATCAGCGCGCTGATGTTCATCGACCTCGACCACTTCAAGCACATCAACGACGCGCGCGGCCATGCCACGGGCGACGCGCTGCTGCGCCTGGCGGGCGAACGGCTGGCGCAACTGATGCGCAAGGCCGACACGGTGGCGCGCATCGGCGGCGACGAATTCGTCGTGCTGCTGGCGCACCTGGCCGATGACCTGGACAGCGCCGCCCGCGCGGCGGCGCAGGTGGCCGAGAAAATCCGCGCCGCCATCGCGCGCGACTTCGAGATCGGCGCGCAGTCCTATCATTGCAGCGCCAGCATCGGCGTGACCCTGCTGCCGAAAACGGGCCAGCAGGCGCACGACCTGCTGCGCGAAGCGGACATCGCCATGTACCGCGCCAAGGCGCAAGGGCGCAACGGCATCGCCTTCTTTGAAGCGGCCATGCAGGAGGGCGTGGAACGGCGCCTGACCCTGGAACGGGCGCTGGCGCGCGCGCTCGACACGGAGCAATTATGCATGCACGTGCAGCCGCAGGTCGACCGCCATGGCCGGGTGACGGGCGCCGAATTGCTGATGCGCTGGCCGCAGCCGGACGGCAGCTTTATCGCACCCGGCGTGTTCATCCCCATCGCCGAGGAATCAGGACTGATCGTCAGGCTCGGGCACTGGGCCCTGCGCGAAGCATGCCGCGCCGCCAGGGTGCTGGCGCAGGCGCAAGCTGGCCAGGCCATCCCCCTGTCCGTCAACGTCAGTCCGGCGCAGTTCCGCCAGCCCGATTTCGCCGCCCGCGTGCAGGCGGCGCTGGCCGAACACGGCACGCCGGCCGGCGCCCTGATCCTGGAATTGACGGAAGGCTTGCTGATCGACCAGCGCGACGCCTCGCTGGCGCGCATGCGCGAACTGGCGGACCTGGGCATCCGCTTTTCCATCGACGATTTCGGCACCGGTTATTCCAGCCTCGCCTACCTGACCTCGATGCCGCTGTACGAACTGAAAATCGACAAGCGCTTCATCGACGACACGCCGCGCGATACACGCGACACGGCCATCGTGCAGGCGATCCTGGCCATGGCGCGCCACCTGGGCTTGCGCGTCGTGGCCGAAGGCGTGGAAACGCAGGAGCAGGCCGACTTCCTGGTCGCCCACGATTGCGATGGCTTGCAAGGCTACCTGTATGCGCGGCCGATGCCGCTTGACGACTTTCCCGGCTGGCTGGCCCGGCATCAAGCTTAACTTTCCGACATTTCCTGCACGAAACTCCTCCGCTAGAATACCGGCCTCATAGCCTGTACCTTCACCATCCCCCTTGATTAAAGCGATCTCCGATGCGTCTGGTTCTCCCCCTGCTGCCGCTCCTGCTGCTATCTCTGCTGCCCGCCGCCAACGCGGCCCCTTCCACCACCGCGCCCACGCCGATCACGCTGGACCAGGCCATGGCCGATCCCGACTGGATCGGCACACCCGTCGAAGCGGCGTGGTGGGGCTGGAATGGCCAGCTGTATTACAAGCAAAAACGCCTCGGCTCTCCCCTGCGCGACACGTTTCACGTATCTGGCGCGCATGCGAAACTCAATAGCGGCAAGAAGGTCGACGATGCGCAACTGGCGAACCTCGATGGCCAGCAGATGGTCGTCAACCGGGCCGGCACGCGCGCCATCCTGCTGCGCAACGGCGACTTGTTCGAGCGCGACCTGAAAAACGGCGCCCTGGTCCAGATCACGCGGGGCGTCACCGCCATCAGCGACCCGCAGTATTCCGCCGACGGCAGCGCCGTGCAGTACCGCAGCGGAACCGACTGGTTCAGCTGGAGCCGCGCTGATCGCCTGAGCGCCCCCGTGGTCCTGCTGCGCGCGGTCAAGGACCCGGACGCCAAGCCGGAAGCGGACGCCCTGCGCGAACTGCAGCTGCGCCTGATCGTCAACCTGGCGCGCCAGAAGGACGACCGCGACGCGAGCCGCGAGCGCCGCCACGAAGAGCGCCGCCTGGACGCCACGCGCGCGCCGGAACCGATCTACCTGGGCGACAAAGTGACGATTTCCGGCAGCGCCCTGTCGCCGGACGGCCGCTGGCTGCTGTTCGTCACGCAAGACAAGGCCGCCGAGAAGGGCAAGCTGGGCAAACTGGCCCGCTACGTCACGGAAACGGGCTACCCGGAAGCGGACGACGAGCGCACGCGCGTGGGCCGCAACATGCCGATTGCGCAAAGCCTGAAACTGGCCGACCTGCGCACGGGCCAGGTGCGCGACATCGCTTTCGACAGCCTGCCCGGCATCGCCACCGACCCGCTGGCCAGCCTGCGCGCCGAACAGAAGCTGCCGCCGCTGAAAGGCAACCGCCCCGTGCGCATCGACGCCCAGCGCGACGGCATCGCCTGGACCGACGACGGTGCCAAAGCGGCCGTGCGCGTGCGCGCCATCGACAACAAGGACGGCTGGCTGGCCACCGTCGACCTGGCCAATGGCGCGCTCGTGCCCGCGCACCGCATCAGCGACACGGCCTGGGTCAACCGCCGCGCCGAGGAATTCGGCTGGCTGCCCGACAACGCCAGCCTGTGGTATCTGTCCGAGGAAAGCGGCTACGCCCACCTGTACACGAAAACGGGCGCCGCGCCCGCGCATGCATTGACGCAAGGCAAATGGGAAGTGAGCGCCGTCGAATGGAGCCGCGACGGCAAGACTGCCTATTTTATGTGCAACCCGCAAGCGCCAGGCACGTATGAAGTGTGCGCCAGCACGGCCAAGGATGGCGGCGCGCGCGAAATCACCAGTTTGAAAGGCGTGGAAAACTTCGGCCTGTCGCCCGATGGCGGCAAGCTGCTGCTGCGCTACTCGACCAGCTATATGCCGGCCCAGCTGGCCACGGTTTCTGTCTCTGGCGGCAAGGCGAATATCCTGACCGATACGCGCAGCGACGCCTTCAAGGCGCGCAGCTGGGTCATGCCGGAACTGGTGCAAGTGCCGTCCACGCATGGCGCGGCACCGATCTGGGCCAAGCTGTACCGGCCAAAGCAGCTGGAAGCGGGCAAGCGCTATCCGATCGTCATGTTCGCGCACGGTGCCGGCTACCTGCAGAACGTGACCGAGCGCTATCCCGTGTATTTCCGCGAACAGATGTTCCACAACCTGCTGGTGGAGCAGGGTTACATCGTGCTCGACGTCGACTACCGCGCCTCGCTCGGCTACGGCAGCGCCTGGCGCACGGCCATCTACCGCCAGATGGGCCACCCGGAACTGGAAGATTTCATCGATGGCGCCAACTGGCTGGCGCAGCAGCACCAGGGCGACATCAAGAACGTGGGCATCTATGGCGGCAGCTATGGCGGCTTCATGAGCCTGATGGCCCTGATGCGCGCCCCGGAAATCTTCAAGTCCGGCGCCGCCCTGCGTCCCGTGACGGACTGGACCACGTACAACCACGAGTACACAGCCAACATCCTGAACACGCCGGACGTCGATCCGCAGGCGTATCAAATCTCGTCGCCGATCGAATACGCGGACAAGCTGACGGGCAACCTCCTGATCGCCCACGGCATGATCGACGACAACGTGTTTTACCAGGATTCCGTGCGCCTGTCGCAGCGCTTGATCGAGCTCAAAAAGGATAACTGGGAAATGGCCAGCTACCCGATGGAGCGCCACGGCTTCGTGCAGCCGGAAGCGTGGTATGACGAGTACCGCCGCATCTATCAGTTGTTCCAGCGCACGCTGAAGTAAGGGCTGGGGCCAGCACGCGAATCGCGCTTGCCATTTACGCAAGCATGGCACATGATGAAGGCATGCATACCTCTACCTACTCCGCCCTGCGCGCCGCGTGCGCCGCCATCCTGCTGCTGGCCACCAGTGCCTGCGGCAGCGCCCCCGCACAAGATGCGCCGCCCGCACCTGGCAATGCCGGCTTGCTGGCGCAAATCCAGGCGGAAGTGGGGACCGCCGCCTGCGATTCCACCCAGCAATGCCAAACCATCGCCATCGGCGCCAAGGCTTGCGGCGGCCCCGAGCGCTACCTGGCCTGGTCCAGCAAGGACAATGACGGCAAAAAACTCAAGGCCTTGGCCCAGGCGCAAGCCGAGGCCAGCCGCAAGCAGCAGGCGGACGGCATGATGTCGACCTGCTCCATCGTCACGGACCCGGGCGCCACCTGCGAGGCGGGACGCTGCGTGCTGCAAAAGAGCGCCATGGGCGGCAGCTCGGCGATGTAAAAAAGCCGCTGGATCAGCGGCTTGCGTGATGCTGCAACAAGTCAGGACTGCAGTTGCAAGGTCTTGATAATTTTGCTTTCCACCTTCTCGCCCGCGCCCGAGGTGGCATTCTTGCTTTCCTTACGCAGCAACAATAAGTGGTCGCCGCTGACGCCATACTGGCGCGTCTCGTCCGTCTTTTGCGTAAAGCTGACGACGACAAAGGCGCGCCCGCTCACATCGAAGTGAAAATGGCTGGCCAGCGGCGTGCCGTCGGCGGCGATCCACACCTCGATGCCGCCTTCGAACTTCTTCACATACTTGCGGTCTTTCTCAGGCACCTTGTCGAGCGACAAGGTAAAACTCAGCAGGCGCGCCGGCTTGCCCTTGTAGCTATCCACCTTCTCGCCGCTGAACACGGCTTCCTCGATCTCGCGCGACAAGGAATCGGCCGCCGACACCATGGAACGCAACTCCGCGGCCTTCATCTCCCCCAGCGCAAAGCCGATCGGCGTCTTGACCTTCGGATCTTTCACCTTGGCGCGCTGCTCGGCCTCCACTTTCGCCAGCAAATCCTTGCCGTAAAGCACCTGCAAACCCGCCGGCCCGCCCTCAACAGCCACCGTGGCCTGGCCGCTATCCTCTTCCGCCTCCTTGCCCTCGCCCTCGCGGCGCCAGCTTTTCGATTCCACCTGCGCCTTGATCGGCGTTTGCCCCTGCAAGCGGGCCAGCGCCGCATTCAGATCGGCCAGGCCATCGGCCCGCGCCGTACCGCAAAACAAACTGAACAAGCCCGCAGCCGCCAGGCCCTGCACTCCAATACGTCGCTGCATCGCCACATCCCTTCAGGTCATACAAGGATGCCAAAACACCATGTTTTGGCCATCTGTTGCATTTGAACACAGCTAGCTCTGGTCAGGTGGAAAGTCTTTCTGCTATAATTCGCCGCCTTGGCCTGGTAGCTCAGTCGGTAGAGCAGAGGATTGAAAATCCTTGTGTCGGTGGTTCGATTCCGCCCCGGGCCACCAAGAATTCAGCAGTACATAGCAAAAAGCCAACCTCCGGGTTGGCTTTTTTGTTTACCGGCTCAAAAGTCTTTGCCCCGGTCCATCCATGGTGTCCGGTAGGTCAGCATACTTAACCTTTGCAAACATTTTTTCATGCGCCGCATCTGTCTCATCGCGGTCAAAGTTGACAAGTAGAAATGAGAGATCGTTGCTCTTGATCAACTATGGTTTGATGTGCGCACTCCGCACTCTGGGATTCAGGAGTTATCTTGAATACAAATAAAAGCGTGATTCATTTAATATCAATCAACATCGGAATTGAAAATCCTTCTTTCGATTTCGCCCCGGGCCACCAGCAATTCAGCAGTACATAGCAAAAAGCCAGCCTTCGGGTTGGCTTTTTTTTCAGCGTTGCTCGCTCTCGCTTCGGCCCCATCGCCAGTCACGCAGCGTGACGCACAGCGATAGCTTGCCCAACGCTCTGGTGCGGCACGCCTTCGTCAAATTCATCGGCTCGGATTTGAAACAAGCAATATTGCTCAAAAGATATATAATTTACATCAACAGCCTGACTCTGGCAAAACCAGGCCATTTCAGTACGTCGCAAGCACAGGCATCACTTAAAAATTAGAAATGGATAGGCTCAATGAAGATACTGGCAACTGTACTTAGTTCGTGCATGCTCGTTGCATGCGGTGGCGGTGGTGGCTCGTCACCGGTTCCTGTCACCCCAACAAGTCTAACAGTCAACGGTACTGCCGCAACGGGGAAGGCCATTGCTGGCGCCACTATTACTGCCAAATGCCAGACAGGCACCGGCGACGCCACGACGCTGGCTGACGGCAGCTACAGCCTTGCCGCAGCCGGCGGCAAACTACCGTGCCTGCTCCAGATCACCGATCCAGCGGATGGCTCAAAATTACACACGCTCGTGCTGGGAAGCGGCAGCGCCGCCACTGCCAACATAACGCCACTAACCGAAATGCTGACGGCGCGGGTACTGGGGAGCGAACCGACGGTCTTCTTTGCCGCGTTTGACGCCACTATTGCCAACAACAAGGTCACTACCACTGCAGTGAAGGCAGCACAGGCTGATGTGGGGACGGTACTCAACGGTGTCGTCGACACGAGCCCGCTCGTTGATTTCCTTGCCACGCCATTGAAAGCCGCGACACAGGGCAACCCGGCTGGCGGCGATGCGCAGGACAGGCTTCTGGATGCGCTCAGAGTAAAAATCAACGCCGCCCGGCTCACCCAGGTCGTCACCGCGCTGGCCAAGATCACCAATACAGACGCCATCAAGCAAGTCATCGCCGATATTGCGGCCGTCCCCCCTGTCGCCCAGGCGGGACCGCTACAAAGCGTGGTGACGGGCACTGTCGTCACGCTCGATGGCAGCGGCAGCTCGGCGGCTGCAGGCCGTACGCTCAGCTATGCATGGACCCTGCAATCCAAACCGGCAGCCAGCACGGCAAGCTTGTCGTCGCCGACCTCAGCAAGGCCCACGTTTACGGTGGATGTGGCTGGCACTTATGTTGCCAGCCTCGTCGTCAACGACGGCAAGGTCAGCAGCAACGCGGCAGCGGTCAGTATTACGGCCAGTGTAGCCAATGCGGCGCCGGTGGCGAACGCAGGCTACGCGCAAAATGTCTTGTCCGGCAGCGTGGTCGAACTCGATGGCAGCGCCAGCTCGGATGCCAATGGCGATGTCTTGACGTTTGCCTGGAAGCTGACAGAAAAACCGGCGAACAGTACGGCCACCTTGTCCTCTGTCAACTCGGCCAGGCCCACCTTTACCGCCGATGCCTCCGGCTTGTATGTCGCCAAACTCATGGTCAACGATGGCAAGGCGAGCAGTGCGGATGCGACGGTCACTGTCAGCGCCAGCGCCGTCGACACGTCGGGGCCCTCCGTGTCAGCCATCACCGTCAATCCCACCACCGTTGATGTCTCGCAGGCAAGCCAACTCGTGACGGCCACGGTGACCGTGACAGATGCCACCGGGATCAATCTCAGCGCCCTGCCCAATCCC
>NZ_JBNYXN010000003.1:32110-350072 GCF_051380695.1 Janthinobacterium goodfellowi
GGCGGCTACGAAAAGAGTTTCACCGTGCAAAGTAATGAGCTCAGCGACACATCGGGTCCCACCGTTTCAGCCATCACCGTCAATCCCACCACCGTTGATGTCTCGCAGGCAAGCCAATTCGTGACGGCCACGGTGACCGTGACAGATGCCACCGGGATCAATCTCAGCGCCCTGCCCAATCCCTATTGGCACAGCATCGCCGATATCGGCGGCACCCGCATCGACAGCAATTGGGTGCTGGCATCCGGCGACGCGAAGCATGCTACTTTCAGTTCGACGGTGACAATACCCGCAGGCGCCAAAGCGGGGCAATGGGTGGTTGGCTGGACAGCGTTCCGTGACACATTAGGATATACAAGTACGAATGGTGGCTACGACAAAAGTTTCACCGTTAAATAAACGCGCCAGGCAGCACCAGACGGTCAATCAGGGAGCTGCCAGCCCGCTCTGAACATCCTCAGCCAACCTCCGGGTTGGCTTTTTTGTTTTCGCCTGCAAACAACACCATGGCATCCATCCGCCGCTATGTACGCAAACGAACGGACTGCAGCCGCCCAAGGGCCCATGCTGCAGGCAGACCATCACTTCCCCTCCCGCCGCCAGCACCCTGCGCGACACGGCTGATGGGTCGGCTGGTCAGCTCTCCCGCCACACCGCCATGCGAAACTCGCGCCCGACGCCGTCGAGCCGTTCCGTACATTACGGCTCACTGCCAAAGGATGCATCATGAAACCTACCCTGATATTGCTCGCGCTCGCCTCTACCCTCGCCCTGACCGCTTGCCAGCGCGAAGCGCCACCTGCGCCTCCCGTCGTCCAAGTCGTTCCCGGCCCTGCAGGCGCGCCTGGTCCTGCCGGCGCTACCGGTGCCAAAGGCGCTGAAGCTCCTGCCGGCGCGACCGGTGCCACCGGCGCCACGGGCCAGACCGGCGACAGCGGTGCCGCCGGCTACGATGGTGCCAAGGGCGCTACCGGTGCACAAGGCAACGATGGCGCCAAAGGCGACGACGGTGCCAAGGGCAAGACGGGCGACACGGTGATTGTCGTTCCGCAACGCTAATACCGTTAGCGCCGGCTAACACCGGCAACCGTGTTCTCCCACAACGCCAACCCATGCGGTTGGCGTTGCTGCGTATGCGCTGTACCGCACAGTAACATCGACCGCATCGGCCTACCCTGTCGTCATGACACAGGGAGATATCGCATGCTGACGATCATATTAATGGTGGCCCTGCTGGGCTTGGCTTTACTGTTCGCGCCCGGCCCCGTGCGCCGTGCCCTGATTACCCCGTACCTGCTGGCTCTGTTCAAGCGCATCTTGCCGACGATGTCCGGCACGGAACGCGACGCCCTCGAGGCGGGCACTACGTGGTGGGATGCCGATCTGTTTTCCGGCCAGCCCGACTGGACAAAATTGCTGGCGTATGGCCGCGCCACGCTCACCGCCGAGGAGCGCCACTTTCTCGAGCATGATGTCGAGCGCCTGTGCGAGCTGGTCGACGACTGGGAAACGCAGCAGCAGCTCGACTTGCCACCGCAAGCCTGGGCCTATATGAAAAGCCAGGGTTTCCTCGGCATGATCATTCCCAGGCAATACGGCGGCAAGCAGTTCTCCGCCTACATGCATTCGCAAGTGGTGATGAAACTGTCGAGCCGATGCTCGGCGCTGGCCGTGACCGTGATGGTGCCCAATTCGCTGGGGCCAGCCGAACTACTGCTGCACTACGGCACCGAAGAACAGAAAAACCATTATCTGCCGCGATTGGCCGCCGGCATCGAGATTCCCTGCTTTGCCCTGACCAGCCCGTATGCGGGCTCCGACGCGGCCGCCATCCCCGACCTGGGCGTCGTGTGCATGGGCATGCATGAGGGAAGAGCTACCCTGGGTTTCCGCCTCACCTGGAACAAGCGCTACATCACCCTGGCCCCCGTGGCGACCTTGCTGGGGCTGGCATTCCAGACCAGCGATCCCGACCACTTGCTCTCCGACAACGATACGCCCGGCATCACCTGCGCCCTGATCCCCGCCAGCCACGACGGCGTGGTAATCGGCCGCCGCCACCATCCCTTGAACGCCGCCTTCCAGAACGGCCCCACGTCCGGCAACGATGTCTTTATCCCTATCGACTGGGTCATCGGCGGCCAGGCGCAAGTGGGCAAAGGATGGCGCATGCTGATGGAATGCCTGGCGGCCGGACGCGCCATCTCTCTGCCCTCGTCCAGCGTGGGCATGGGCAAGATGGCCGTGCGCGGCACCGGCGCGTATGCGGCCGTGCGGCGCCAGTTCAACATGCCGATCGGCAAGTTCGAAGGCGTGCAGGAAGCGCTGGCCCGCATGGGCGCCAACCTGTACCTGATGGATGCGGCCCGCACTCTGGCCGCGCATGCCGTTGACCTGGGCGAAAAGCCGGCCGTCATTTCCGCCATCGTCAAATACCATGTGACGGAACGGGGCCGCGCGCTCGTCAACGACGGCATGGACATTCTCGGCGGCAAGGGCATCTGCGTGGGTCCGAACAATTTCCTCGCCAGCGCCTACCAGCAAATCCCCATCGCGATCACCGTCGAAGGGGCCAACATCCTCACGCGCAGCCTGATCATCTTCGGTCAGGGCGCCATCCGCGCGCATCCGTATGTACTCAGGGAAATGGCCGCCGTCAACGAAAGCGACGGCCGCAAGGCCTTGCGCGATTTCGATGCGGCCTTCTTCGGCCACGTGGGCTTTGTGCTGGGCAACTTGGCCAGGGGCTTGTGGTACGGACTGGGCGGCGCGCGTCTGGCGGCCGTGCCCGATGCCGGCGCGCCCGCACTGGCGCCCTACTACCGCGCGCTTACGCGGCTGTCGACGGCGTTTGCCGTCATGACGGATATGTCGATGTTCGTGCTCGGTGGCGAACTCAAGCGCCGCGAGCGGCTGTCGGCCCGGCTGGGTGACGTGCTGGCGCAGTTGTACCTGGCTTCATCCGTGCTGAAGCGCTACGAGGACGATGGCCGGCCCGAGGCCGACCTGCCGTACGTGCACTGGGCGCTGCAGGACGCGCTTGTCAAGGCGCAGCAGGGCTTGACGGGCGTGCTCGACAATTTCCCCGCGCGCGTGCTGGCCGTGCTGCTGCACACCTTGCTGTTCCCGTTCAGCCTGCCCCACCGTCCGCCATCCGACGAGCTGGGCAGCGAAGTGGCGCTGGCCCTGCAAACGCCCGGCGCCGACCGCGAACGCCTGCTGGCCGACGGTTATGTGGCCAACGATGGCAGCCACGGCGGCGATCCCGTGGCTTGCGCCGAGCGGGCGCTGGCCCTGCTGCCCGAGGTCCTGCACATCGAAAAACGCCTGAAAGACACGCCCGAAGGCGCGGCCCTGCGGCACCTGCCGCAAAGCCTGTCCGCCATGCAACAGTGGCTGGCAACGGCCAAAGCGGCGGGCAACGTCAACTGCCAGGAGCACAATACCTTGCTGGAATATGCGCGCCTGATCGACGGTGTGATCCAGGTTGACGATTTTGCGCCCGATACGGCGCATCAGGCTCACAGCGGCGGCGTGCGCCGTCTTGACGACGCACCGGCCGGCGAGAGCCGCGCGGCCTAGGCCAGGCCGCTTTGCGTCCTATACTGAATGGAGCGGGCGCTGTGCCCGTTCTTTCCAGAAAGGAGTCGATCATGACGCGCAAATTCATCGATTGCCGGGAATTTCCAAGCGACACAAATTGCTCGGTGGCCATCTCGGCCGACAGCGAGGAGGAGCTATTGGGCATTGCTGTGGAGCACGCGGTCTCGGTACACCATCACCACGACACGCCGGAGCTGCGCCAGCAACTGCGTCAATTGTTCAAGGACGGCATGCCGCCCGAGCACTTGCCCATGACGGGGCAGGCCGGCAGCGCCAGCGGCGCCTCGCACCCGCATTAAGTCCGGGCCGGTCACGCCAGATTGACAGCTCAGGACGCCAGCTTGCGGGCTGGCGTCCTGATGTCCAGGCCCAGCACGAGCGGCACCAGTCCCGCATACACGACGATCACCGACAGCCAGACGGCGCCGGGCCAGTACGCCCTGACGCCAAAATAAATACTGGAAAATACCAGCGGGCACAGCACGGACGCCAGGCTCACGGACGAGGCCAGCACGCCCTGGAACTGGCCTTGGCGGTCCTCGGCAACTTGCCGCGTGGCCAGCGACTGCAGGGCCGGCGCGCCGATGCCGCCCAGGGCGAACACGGGCATGATGGCGAAGATCATCCAGCTGCGGGTGGCAAAGGCCATGACGACCAGGGCCACGCAGGCGCAGGCCACGCCCCCCAGGATGGTGGCGCGCTCGCCCAGCAGCTTCACGGCCGGACCGGGCAGGAAGGCCTGGGCCAGCGCCTGGCACACGCCGAAGGCGCCCAGCGACAAGCCGATCCACAGCCCGTTCCACTCGAACGCATCGTGGCCCCACAAGGCCCAGCACACGCCATACACCTCGCCGGCCGCGCTGAAGGTAAAGAAAATGGCGGTGATCGGCAGCAAGCTTTTCTGCGATAACACCCAGCGCAGCGGGCGCAATGGATTCAATGCCAGCAGGTCGATTTTTTCGCCCGTGGGCCGACGTGATTCCGGCAACGTCAGCAACGCCAGCAGCAGGTTGCCGGCATTCAAGATGGCCGCCGCCATGAACGGCAGGCGCAATCCGTAATCGCCCAGTGCGCCACCGAGCACGGGGCCGATGATGAAGCCGGCGCCGAACATGGCGTTGAGCAAGCCGAAACGGCGCGCCCGCGTTTCCTCGGGAGAAATATCGGTGATGTAGGCCGTGGCCACGGACACATTGGCGCTGGTCAAGCCGGCAATGGCGCGCCCCAGCAGCAGCATCCACAGGCTGGGGGCGAAGGCTAGGAACAGGTAATTGACGGCCGCGCCCGCCAGCGAAAGCAGCAGCACGGGGCGCCGCCCCAGGCGGTCGCTCAGCGCGCCCAGCACGGGCGCAAAAACGAACTGCATCAACGCATACAGGGCCGTCATGATGCCGATGTACGGCGCCACATTATCGGCATGCGTGACCTCGCGCAGCAGCGCGGGCAGGATGGGGAAGATCAGGCCGATGCCGACGGCGTCGAGGGCGACCGTGGCAAAGATGACAGGCAGCGCTGTCGCCGGAATGGCTATTTTCATATACTCAATCTAAATATGTACTCAGTACATAAATAGTACGCCCAGCCTGGCTGCACCATCAAGTCTTATCTGTACTCAGTACACTTCGTGTATGATCGCAGCAACATGACGATTCCTTCCGACCTCCGCTCCCGCAAACGCCTTGCCACCCGGCAAGCCATCTCGAATGCCGCCACGCGCTTGTTTTTCGTGCGCGGCTTCGAGCAGGTGACGGTGGACGAGATCGCGGCGGCTGCCAGCGTGGGACGCATGACGGTGTTCAACCACTTCCCCCGCAAGGAAGACATGTTCTTCGACCGCGAGGAAGAGGGACGCGAACTGCTGCGCACCGCCTTGCGCCAGCGCGACCCCATGGTGCCCCCGATCGTAACCCTGCGCCTGCTGGCGCACCGGCTGGTACGGGAAGACAGTCCCTACGTCACGTTTTCTGCCGCCGGCCAGGGTTTTATTGCCACCATCGAGGCCAGCGAGACCCTGAAATCGCGGGCGCGGGCCATCCGCGACGAGCTGGCGCAAGTGGTGGCAACGGCGCTGACCGACAGCACGGGGCGCGACGCGCACGATCCCCAGGCCCGGCTGGCGGCCAGCCTGCTGCTGGCCACCTGGAGCACGGCCCTGATCGAAGCGCACCGTGCCTTCGCACGGCATGGCGACGCGCAGCTGGCCAAGGCCCGCTTCCTGGCCCTCGTGGACCAGGGGCATGTCGGCCTGAAGGCGGCGTTGGCGGGCACGCCTTACGTCTGACGTTGCCGGGCGTCGGATGTCAATCCCTTGACCCAAGGCAAGGCAATCTGGCGCCAGCCCGCCTACAATCGCCGGCTTTGCCCATCCCATGCGCCACGCTCCCGAACTCCTCCTGCCTGCCGGCTCCCTGGCCAAGATGCATGCCGCCTTCGACTATGGCGCCGACGCCGTCTACGCGGGCCAGCCGCGCTACAGCTTGCGCGTGCGCAATAACGATTTTTCGACCTTGCAAGCCTTGCAGGAGGGAATTGATGGCGCCCATGCGCGCGGCAAGCAATTCTTTGTCGCCAGCAATATCTTCGCCCACAACGCCAAGCTGAAAACGTATTTGCGCGACATGGAACCGGTGATCGCCATGCGCCCCGACGCCCTGATCATGGCCGACCCGGGCCTGATCATGATGGTGCGCGACAAGTGGCCGGAGATTCCCGTGCACTTATCGGTGCAGGCGAATGCCGTCAACTGGGCCGACGTGAAATTCTGGCACCGCATGGGGCTGACGCGCGTGATTCTGTCGCGCGAACTGTCGCTCGACGAGATCGAGGAAATCCGCCAGCGCTGCCCGGAAATGGAACTCGAGGTGTTCGTCCATGGCGCGCTGTGCATCGCCTATTCGGGCCGCTGCCTGCTGTCCGGCTATTTCAACCACCGCGACCCGAACCAGGGCACGTGCACGAATTCCTGCCGCTGGGATTACAAGATCAAGAATGCCGCGGAAGACGCCAGCGGCGACCTGGGCGGCATGCAGGTGGTGCCGCTGGAATTTCACCAGGCGCTGGCCGAAGCCGACAACAATGCGTTTTCCGCCCTGCACCAGCAGCCGCGCCACCCGCTGGCCGACCAGCCCTACTTCATCGAAGAAGCGCAGCGGCCGGGCCAGCTGATGCCGATCCTCGAAGACGAGCACGGCACCTACATCATGAATTCGAAGGACTTGCGCGCCGTCGAGCATATCGAGCGTCTGGTCAAGATCGGCGTCGATTCGCTGAAGGTCGAAGGCCGCACCAAGTCGCTGTACTACGCGGCGCGCACGGCGCAAGTCTACCGCCAGGCCATCGACGACGCGGTGGCGGGCCGGCCCTTCGACATCAGCCTGCTGGGCCAGCTGCAAGGCCTGGCCAACCGCGGCTACACGGACGGTTTCTACCAGCGCCACCACACGCAGACGCACCAGAACTACATGCGCGGCGCGTCCGAGGCGAACCGCAGCCAGTACGTGGGCGACGTGCTGAGCGTGATGGATGGCTGGGCCAGGGTGGAAGTGAAAAACCGCTTCGCCGTGGGCGACCGTATCGAAGCCCTGCACCCGGACGGCAACCGCGACTTCACCATCGCCCGCATGCTGGCCGACGATGGCAGCGAGATCCAGGTGGCGCCCGGCAGCGGCCACTTCGTGCGCATCGAACTCGACGGGGCGCTGAACAAAGCCTTGCTGGCGCGCTATTTGTAACCGCCAGTCTGGCGCGCGGGGCGGCAAACCAGTACGCAAGTGTTTGATTTGACAAGAAAAATTCCAACTGGCGCCGCCTAAATAATTTGTTTAGGCTTCAACATTGCTATACGATACGGCCACCCTGCGCCCGGGGGCCTGATCGGCACCCGGTGCGTCCCTGACACGTTCACCGGAATCCCCGATGCCACCTGCCACCTCTGCCCTGATCACCAATGACGCCGTCGTCCTCGGCCTGCTTGCCATGACCCTGGGGGGCGTCTTCTGGACCGCCTCGCGCGCCAACGGCTTCTGGAAAAAGTTTTATACCTATATCCCGTCGCTGCTGATGTGCTACCTGATCCCGGCGCTGCTCAACACCTTCGGCATCATCGACGGCAACGCCTCCGGCCTGTACGCCGTGGCGCGCGACTATCTGCTGCCCAGCGCGCTGGTCCTGCTGTGCGTGGCCATCGATTTCGGCGGCATTATCCGCCTCGGCCCCAAGGCCATCATCATGTTTCTTACAGGAACCCTCGGCGTCATGCTGGGCGCTCTCGTCTCGTTCGAGGCGCTGCGGCTGATCCACCCGGAAACGGTGGCGGGCGATACCTGGCGCGGCATGACGACTGTCGCCGGCTCGTGGATAGGCGGCGGCGCCAACCAGGCGGCCATGAAGGAAGTGTTTGAAGTGGACGCCACCCTGTTCGGCCAGTTCGTCGCCGTCGACGTGCTGGTGGCCAACGTCTGGACGGCCGTGCTGCTGTTCCTGGCCGGCCGCGCGGGCGCCTTCGACCGCTGGACGGGCGCCGACTTGACGGCCATCAATGCGCTCAAGGACAGCATCGAAAGCTACCGTGCCCAGCACGCGCGCGTCGCCAACCTGACCGACATCATGATCATCCTCGGCGTGGGCCTGGGCGTGACGGGCCTGTCGCACTTCCTGGCCGGCCCCATCATCAGCTGGATCGCCACCCTGCCGGCAGAATGGCGCCTGCAGGATTACAGCCTGACATCGAACTTCTTCTGGATCGTCGTGCTCGCCACCACCTTCGGCCTGCTGCTCAGCTTTACCCGGGCGCGCAGCCTGGAAGGCGCGGGTGCCTCGACCATCGGCTCAGCCATGCTGTACGTGCTGGTGGCCACGATCGGCATGCACATGGACTTGAAAGCCCTGTTCGACAAGCCTTTCCTGTTCCTGCTGGGTCTGATCTGGATCGCCGTGCATGGCGGCCTGATGCTGCTCGTCGCCAAGCTGATCCGCGCACCGCTGTTCTTCATGGCCGTGGGATCGCAAGCGAACATCGGCGGCGCCGCCTCGGCCCCCGTCATCGCCAGCGCCTTCCACCCTGCCTTGGCGCCCGTCGGCGTCCTGCTGGCCGTGCTCGGCTACGCGCTGGGCACCTATGGCGCCTACATCACGGGCTTGCTCTTGCGCAGCGTGGCGGGCTGATCCACCCGGCAATGACGACAACGCCAGCCTGCGGGCTGGCGTTGTCGTTGGTGCGCAATGCAGCCGACGAAAAGGCATCAAGAGTTGCTAGAGAGATACAAGAACATAAATAAAAAATAACTTCGCACACCAGCCGGCATGAAGTAAGATAATATTTTAAAGCAACATATTTTCTATAAAAGTAAGATCTTCCTTTGCTTGAAAGCAGCCAATCGCACGCAATAAATGTCACCAGGCCTATCCGCCATCCATGAATGTACGTTCTGAAACATCACGCTCTCGCCCAGCACCATGAAATAGCAGGTTCTGGCGGCATCGCACGAATGGCAGCAGCACCCGGCGCATGCATGACGCCGGCCGCAGCAGTGCCGCTGAGGGTAGGAACTGTCGCCGCTTTTAACAGCAGCCGGCGCAACATTTTCACTAACTAAATAATAAAACATTAGAAGGAACACGCAGTGAACATTTTCATGGTGCGGCCCACGACTCGCAATATTGGCAACGATCTCATCGGCTACGCTACGGCAGAGCTCCTCTACGAGGTGTTCGGAGAGGCCACCAATATCGTCAGCATTCCCGCCTTGAAGGGGCCGCAGTTCGGCGGTCTGGTAGCGCGCCAGATCTATGACATGAACCGCCTGGCCGACGCCGTCATCGTGGGCGGCGGGAATCTGTTTGAAAACGGCCAGCTGTCCTATGATGTACAGGCCGTCAATGCCTTGCGCCGTCCGATGATGCTGATGGGGCTGTCCCACGGCCGCATCACGGGCCGCGACGGGCAAATGGAAGACCGCACCGATGCACTCAGCCCGGCTGCGATACGACACTTGGTCGAGCATGCCAAGGTAGCCATGGTGCGCGACACGGGTTCGCAAGAAATCCTCGCCGACCTTGGCGCCAGGGTGACGGTCGGGGGCTGCCCCACGCTGTATCTGCCGCCGACTGCCGAGGGCGAAGCGGCGAGGGGCGGCGTGATCATTTCGGTGCGTCACCCCATGCGCATGAGCGTTCCTGCCACATTGCAGTGGCGCATCGCGGAAGACCTGCGCCGCCTGATTAGCGCCCTGCGTGCCGAATATGCGCAACCCGTCTATCTGGCCTGCCACGATTACATCGATCTCGAATTCGCGGCCGGCTTTCCGGAGGCGGCGCCCATGTACTTTGACGAAGTCGGCCGCTACATCGAAGCGCTACGCACCTGCAAGCTGCACGTCAGCTACCGCCTGCACGGCTTCCTGCCGTGCCTGGCCATGGGTTCGCACAGCATTAACCTTTCCTATGATGAAAGGGGCCGCTCGATGCTGTCGACCATCGGCATGGCGTCGTGGGATGTCGATCTGATGCAAGGTGGCGACTGCGTGAGCGCCATCATGGACCGCGCGCGCTCGGCCGATCAATATCACCGCGCCCGCCAGGCAGCCCTGCCGCTGATACAGGAGTTGCGCCAGATCACGTTGCGCGGCTTGCAGACCTTGCGCACCCTGGCAACGGAGCAATGAATATGAGCTTGCCATCCTCATCGCAGGGCGTGTGGCTGAAGTGCCACGTCCGCGAACTCGCCCACTGGGAAACGATGACCGAGCGCGTGCTCAGTGAAATCATTTCCACGGTCGGGCAAATGAAGGGCACGGCAGCGGCCCAGGTGCTGCGCCAGCATGGCATCGAGCGGCTGCACGAAGTCATCGACACCGACGATGTGACGTCCTTGCGCAACCAGGTACTGGAACGCCTGCGCCAGCCCTTGCTCGCCATGGCAACGGCCGTCGGACGCCAGATACTGGGCTGGGATGGCGATTTCTATGTGGATGACTATTTGATCCTGCGCATCAACTTCCCTTACGAAGTGGCCCGCAAGACCAATCCGGCGAGCGAGAATCCCGGCATTGGCAGGCTCAGCGCTACCGTGCGCGAAGAATTCCAGATGCGCAAGGTGGTCGACCCCGTGTATGCGCCAAAGGAGTATCACCGGGGCCACCCGCCCGCAGCCTGGGCGCACGGTCCGCACATCGATAGCTGGGCCGGCCATTCGCGCGACGGGCGCAATATCTGGTGGGCCATAGGCGAGGTGCCGGCGGAAGCGGGCATGGTGCTGTATCCGGAATTGGCCAACGTCTCGCTGCCCTGCGAGCGGCGCACGCTCTACCTGCAAGCGGGCTACCGCCTGCCTGTGCCGACCTATCTGCCCCTGGCGGCAGGCGAAATGCTGGTCTTCGATCCCGAGGTGCTGCACGGCACGCATCTGAATACGACAGACGCCACGCGGGTAGCCGTTTCCATGCGCCTGAATGCTTCCAGGCCGACGTTCGATCCCGCCTGCTTTTATTCGCGCGAATTCTGGCGCCGGGCCGCCGATATCGAGCAGGGCCATGATGAAGTCCTGCATCTGCGACGCGAAGACAACTTCGGCCCGCCCGTGGCGAGCACGCCGGTGCAGACGCCGCCTCCCGTTCCCGTCATCGCCGGCCAGCTCGACCAGCAAAGCGGCCTCATACATGGCCAGCTTCCTGCCGCCGGGCCGGACACGCAGCGCGTCATCGTCGATGCCGCGCCGTATCGCATCATGCTGGTACACACCAACGACGGCACCCGCGCCTACGACGCGGCCTGCCCGCATTATGGCGTGGACCTGGCCGACGGCGGATGCGATAGCGGTAAAGTGTATTGCCCGGCTTGTGCAATCTCGTTCGACTTGCAAACAGGAAAATCGTCCTGCCCGTCGTTGACATTGCAACCGTATGAAATCCGGCAAGACGGCGCAGCCATCCGCATCCGTGTTGCGCCGCCTGCGGCAGTGGCGTCATGAGCGTAGCCGCAGTCCACGCTCTGCCTGCCGCGCTCGATGCAGGTGCGGCGGCAGTAAGTGCCGTCATTTGCACCAGGAATGGCTGGTCGCGGGGCTTTCTCGACGAGACCTTGCAGTCGTTGCTGGCCCAGTCCTGGCCCGCGCAAGAAATCCTGCTGGTCGACGACGCCAGCAGCGACGGCACGGCCGCCTACGTGAGGCAAGCCTATCCGCAAGTCAGCGTCTTGCAGAATGCAGGAAGCGGTCTGGCGGCCGCCAGGAATACGGGAGTGGCCGCCGCCCGTTGTCCATGGGTGGCCTTCATCGACGACGATGACATCTGGCTGCCTGAAAAACTGGCTGAACAACTTGCACAGGCACAAGCATCTGAAACGCCAGATGCAATTGTGTATGCATCGCAAGTTGCCACGCTTAACAGCCATGGCGGCAATCCCGTGGATTGGGCAACGCCACGGCAGTTTGCCACCTGGCCCGCCTGCCTGCTGGGCTCTCCCATTCAGCCATCGGGCGTGCTGCTCAGCAAAAAATTGCTTTCTCGCATTGGTCCCTTCAACGAACAAATACAGGAAGGGGCCGCTTACGATTACTGGATACGCTGCCTGAGCGCCGGCATGTCCATCCGCTACAGCAATAATATCCTGCTGCATTACCGGCAACACCATCCGCAGATGACGGCGCCGGCGCGCAAATTCGATCATTTTCTGAATATCGACGCCCTTATCGCCCCCTATCTCGAGCGGCTGACGCCGGCGCTGGCGCAGCGAATCCGCGACGCACGCCTGCTGAACAACCTGCGTGCCCTGATGGCCCATTCCGGCCTATCGGCAGCGGCACGTTACTGGCGCGCCAGCATGCCGCGCTCCGTACCCGGCTTGCGCACCGTTTGCTATTTCCTGCTCGATACTGTTGCATGCAGGACACCACACCAGCGGCGCCACGCGCTTCGGCAACGTGCCATGCAACTGCTCATCGGTAAGAAATCGGTTTTCCCGGAACAGTACGCGACCGGCTCGTGTCGGCCAGCATCCCGATCATAGCGGATCCAGGACGCCAGCCTCACGGCTGGCGTTTTTGTTTCCTGGCCGCTTATTTCACCAGATCACTGCCTCTCTTTTACGCCGCAGGCCCAGGCAAAAAACTCCCCACAATGTAGCAGAAACCCCTCAAAACCAAATTTCCGCACCATTTTTGTGCGAAATCTGCGATGATAGTTGCCCAAATAACCGATTACCTCCATGGAATTCTGATGAAATACGCATCTGCTCACGAGTATGTCCAGCATGTCGCCGCACGCAATCCAGGTCAGCCCGAGTTTCTGCAAGCCGTCACCGAAGTCATGGAGAGCTTGTGGCCGTTCCTGGAACAGCACCCGAAATACGCGGAACAAGGCTTGCTGGAACGCTTGATCGAGCCAGAGCGCGTGGTGATGTTCCGCGTGTCGTGGGTCGACGACCATGGGCAGGTACAAGTCAACCGCGGCTACCGCATCCAGCACAGCATGGCCATCGGGCCGTACAAGGGCGGCATCCGCTTCCACCCTTCCGTCACTTTGTCCGTGCTGAAATTCCTCGCCTTCGAACAGACGTTCAAGAATGCGCTGACCACGTTACCGATGGGCGGCGGCAAGGGCGGCGCCGATTTCGATCCGAAGGGCAAGAGCCCGGGCGAAGTGATGCGCTTTTGCCAGGCCTTCGTCAGCGAACTGTTCCGCCACGTGGGTTCGGACACGGACGTGCCGGCCGGCGACATCGGCGTGGGTGGGCGCGAAGTAGGCTATATGGCCGGCATGATGAAAAAGCTCAGCAACCGCGCCGACTGCGTGTTCACGGGCAAGGGCGCCAGCTTCGGCGGCTCGCTGATGCGGCCGGAAGCGACGGGCTACGGCACCGTGTATTTTGCGCAGGAAATGCTGAAAACGCGGGGCCGCTCGTTCGAAGGCATGCGCGTCTCCGTTTCCGGTTCGGGCAACGTGGCGCAATACGCGGTGGAAAAAGCCATGGCCATGGGCGCGAAAGTCATCACCGTCTCCGATTCGAGCGGCACCGTCATCGACGAAGCCGGTTTTACGCCGGAAAAGCTGGCCATCCTGATGGAGGTCAAGAACCATTTGTATGGCCGCGTGAGCGACTATGCCGCGCGCACGGGCGTGCGCTTCGAAGCGGGCGTGTCGCCATGGCATGTGCCGGTCGACATCGCCCTGCCCTGCGCCACGCAAAATGAACTCGATATCGCCGATGCGCGCCTGCTCATCGCCAATGGCGTGCAGTGCGTTGCCGAAGGCGCCAACATGCCGACCACCATCGAAGCGGCCAAGGCCTTCGAGGCGGCCGGCGTGCTGTACGCGCCAGGCAAGGCCAGCAATGCGGGCGGCGTGGCCACCTCTGGCCTGGAAATGAGCCAGAACGCGGCCCGCATTTCCTGGCCGCGCGAAGAAGTCGACGCGCGTTTGCTGCAGATCATGCAGGGCATCCATGCGGCGTGCAAGCAGTACGGCACGCGTGCCGATGGCACCGTCAGTTACGTCGATGGCGCCAATATCGCCGGCTTCGTCAAAGTGGCCGATGCGATGCTGGCGCAAGGGGTGATTTAAGCGTCAACAATGTCGTCGGATTACGCGCGGCATAGCCGCGCTAATCCGACCTACGACATTTCAGGTTTCATCAGGCTCTTGCGGCTGATGGTCCGGCCCGATACCATGAACTCGCCATTGCCCCGGTAATGCAGGGTTTCAGGCAGCTTGGGCGATGTGGCCACGTGGGCTTTCACGCACTCGAAGATGAAGAAGCCGCCCTTCGGGTTGCCCGCCACCTGCGCCAGCTTGCATTCGAAGTTGGCGTAGCACTCGGCGATCAGCGGCGCGCCCACCAGCTCGGCTGGCTGCGGCGTCAGGCCGAAGGCCGTGAACTTGTCCGTGTCTTCGCCGCTGCAATTGCCGATGGCCACCACCTGGTCGACCATGTCGGCCGTGGGCAGGTTGATCACGCACTCCATGCTGCGCTTGATCATTTCATGGCTGTGGTTCGCGTCGGAAATAAAGCAGCCCAGCAACGATGGCGACAACTCCATCAGCATGTGCCAGGCCATGGTCATGACGTCGCTTTCCCCGTTCCACGTTGAACTGACAAGCACCACCGGCCCCGGTTCGAGGAAGCGGCGGATATCGGCGACGGGATAATCTTCTTTGTGGTAATTTTTCATCTGGTCTCCAGGACGCGGTACGCCACAGCATAGCCCAATGATGCCTGGCCGGGCGCGCGGCTGGCCGATGCGATTTGTGCCGTTCATCGCAAATTTCTCCCCGTTGGAGATGTTGCAACATAGAATACGCTGATCAACTACTCAAGGAAACCGCCATGCGTCCTCTGTTCCTGTTGCCAGTCCTGTCCCTCGCTTGCCTCGCCAGCCTCGCGCATGCCGACGAGCAAACCCGCACGGTCGCCGCCTTCAACGCCATCGATATCCGCGGCCCCATCAGCATCGAAGTGGAATCGGGCAAGGAGCAAAGCCTGCTGCTGCGCGGCGACCAGAAATTCCTCAGCGGCGTCATCACGGAAGTGGTCGACGGCGAGCTGAAAATTTCCATGAAGGATAAAGATATCAAGAAGACCGAGGGCGACCCGCGCATCATCATCACCATGCCCACCTTGCGCAAGCTGATCGCGGAAGGTGCGGGCGAGAAGATCTTGACCAAGCTCAATGGTCCACGGGTCGACATCAGCTACAAGGGCGCGGGCCGCCTGGCCGCCGATGGCCAGGTCGACTGGCTGCGCCTGAAGGCGCAGGGCGTGGGCGAAGTCGATACGAAAGCCTTGCTGGCGAAAAACGTCGACGTGAATTTCGAGGGCATCGGCTCCGTCAAAGTGTATTCCTCGGGCGAGCTGAACGCCGTGGTGCGCGGCATGGGCGAACTGACGTATTACGGCAAGCCGAAGATCGTGCACAAGTCGATCGCCGGCATCGGCAGCGTCAACGCCGCCAAGTAGGCTTTTCCATAAAAACAGGCCATCAGGCCACTGGAGACCGCATGACCGCAACACCCGATACCCAGGACACCGCAGCGCCGCTGGTGCTGCGCGAAGAGCAGGATGGCATCGTCACCCTGCGCCTGAACCGTCCCCTGCAATTCAATGCCCTGTCGGAAGCCATGCTGGCCGCGCTGCAGGAAGCGTTCGATGCCATCGCGCAGCAGCCGCACGTGCGCTGCGTGGTGCTGGCTGCCGAAGGCAAGGCGTTTTGCGCGGGCCACGATTTGCGCCAGATGCAGGCCACGCGCCAGCTTGATTACTATCAAACCCTGTTTGCGCAATGCTCGCGCGTGATGCAGGCGATCCAGGCCTTGCCCGTGCCCGTGATTGCCCGCGTGCATGGCATCGCCACGGCGGCCGGCTGCCAGCTGGTGGCCAGCTGCGACCTGGCCGTGGCGGGCGCGTCCGCGCGCTTTGCCGTCTCCGGCATCAACGTGGGCCTGTTCTGCGCCACGCCATCGGTCGCCCTGTCGCGCAATGTGTCGCCCAAGCGGGCCTTCGACATGCTGGTGACGGGCCGCTTCATCGACGCCGACACGGCCGCCGACTGGGGCCTGATCAACGAAACGGTGGCCGACGCGGCGCTCGACGAGGCCGTGGCGCGCCTGGCGCAGCAGATCATGGCGAAAAGCCCGACGGCCATCCGCTACGGCAAGGCCATGTTCTACCGGCAGCGTCAGCTGCCGCTGGACGAGGCGTATGCGTATGCGGGCGACGTGATGGCACGCAATATGATGGAAGAAGATGCGGAAGAAGGCGTTGCCGCCTTCCTTGAAAAACGGCCGCCCGGCTGGGCGACCGTCAGGTAGCTTAGCGCTGTTCTTTCATCTGCTGCTGGACAGAAAGACTCAAGGTCCCCAGGTCTTCCTTGCCCAGCAGCGGCAATTGCGCCAGCAGCTGGGCCAGGGCCGAGCTGCCCGTCACGTCCAGCTCGGACGACTGCACCAGCACCGTGCCGGCGCCCGTGAAGTCGATCTGCTTTTCCTCGCCCGACAGGGTAAAACCCGTGAGTGCGCCGGCGGCCGAGGCCCAGCCCTGCACGTGGGCGTAATCGTAGTGATACGAGGGGCTGGGGCAATCGGCCCAGCCCAGCACGGCCTGCTCGTCCACGCGGCACGGCAACTCCAGGAAATGCACGGGGCCGTTCGACGAAGCGATGACTTTACCGGTGCCTATCATGGTCAGATAGCCGGGCAAGGTCGATTCCTGGCAAATCACATCCTTGGTAAAACCCAGCAGGTTTTTCGCGCGGATGGTCATGTTGGCGTTGTCCAGGTCGTAGCACGCCAGGTCGTTGCCGTTGTCGCCCAAAATCAATTGGCCCTGCCCTTGCGCCACGACAAAGTGGTGCACGTATTTCGGTGCATTGAAAGCGTTGCGCACGATCAGGTCGAGCACGCTGCTGCCCATGGCTTCGAAACGCAGCTCGCCATAGAAGGCGATCATCTTGCCCTTGCGAATGAATATCTGTTCCTTGACGTCGATGACATACGAAAAACGGTTCAGGTTATCGTTCTTCGGCAAGGTATCGGGATTGTAGATCGTCATGGCTTACCTTTCGCTCGCTTGGATGTAGACCGTGCCCTGGCCCGTAAACTTCACCTGGTACGATTCGCCGGACGCCTGGCCGACGAAGGTTTTCCAGTTCAGGTCCGTGACGATGGTCGAGCTCAGCTGGCCCGTGTGGCCGATATACGCTTGCGGGTCGACAAACACGGGCACGTCCGGCGTGACGGGCAAGCCGATGGCATTGCCATCAGACAAAATCGCCACTTCGCCCGTGCCTTGCAAGGTGGTGGTAAACAAGCCCTGGCCCGAGGCCATGCCGCGCACCACCCCCTGCACGCCGCCCTGGTTGCCGAGGAACATGGTGCCGGCCGTCAGGCGCGCATCGAAGGCCAGCAAGGATTCGCTTTCCACATAGAACGTTTCGCCGCGCACGGGGACGATACTGACGAACAGGCCGCCCTGCGCGTAAAACACGCTGCCCGTACCGCGCGCCGACATCAGGGCATAGCCCTCGTTCGTGACGGCGCGCATGGCCAGGCTTTGCACGCCCTGGCCGGCCAGGAAGGAGCGGCTGAACGCCACGTCGCCCTGGTACGACACCATGGCGCCCTTGCGGGCGAACACTTCTTCATTGCCGAGTTTGACCTCAAGCATCTTTTCATTGATCTGCTGATAGACGGGCATCGCTGGTCCTCGCTGACTTAACGTTCGGCGGGCTGGATGAACACCACGCCCTGGCCGGTGAATTTGTGCTGGTACGATTCGCCCGAGCTCTGGCCGATCATGGTGCGCCAGTTGACATCAAAAACGAATTCCTGGCGGATATCGCCCTTGAAGCCGACGAAGGCGTCCGGGTCCACGCGCAGCGGGTGCGCGGGCGTCACTTCCAGCATGATCAGGTTGCCGCGCGAAATGACGGCCAGGTTGCCATGGCCTTCGACGGTGGTGGAAAACAGGCCCTGGCCCGAGCTGGCGCCGCGCAGGCCCGCAAAGCTGGTGCCCGTCTTCAGGCTCGTGTCGTAGGCCAGCAGGCTGCTGCTTTCGATGGTCAGCTTTTCGCCGGCCAGCGCCATGACGGTAATCTCGGCCGCATTCTGCGCGAAAAACACGGTACCCGTGCCGGCGGCCTGCATCACCTGCATGCCTTCATTCGTCACCTTGCGCTTGAGCGCGCCGAACAGGCCCTCGCCGCCGAGCAGGGACTTTTCAAATTTGATGCTGCCCGTGTAGGCGACCATGGCGCCGGCAATCGCCAGCACTTTTTCATCCTGCAGGCGCACTTCCAGCAGGCGGTCGGTATTGGTGCGGAAACTGGTCACGCGCGACTCCCCAAGAATGCCAGGGCACAAAGCCATGGCTATCCGACAAGATACCGGGGGCGTTACCGCCATGCAAGTGCTATTCCTCCCGAACGGGGGGGAGTGCATAAAAAAAAGGCGTGCCCGGAGGCACGCCTTTGTTCATACCATGAGCGGCTTATTCGGCCAGCACCGGCTTGGCGCTGCGCGCGTTCTGGAACAGCGGCACGGGATCGTTGGTATTGACCTCGACCACCGTGACGCCCTGCACCACGCCAGCCACCTGGTAGCCGACGGCGCCCAGGTGGCGCTTGCCTTCGGCCAGGTTGGACCAGCTCAGCGAGACCGTCGCCGTACCGCCCGTGTAGGCCGTGCCCGGCATCAGCGCCTTGAAGCTGCCGTTGTTCAAGCCCGGCGCCAGTACCCACGAGGACAGGGTGTAGTCGGCCTGGCCGTTTTGCGGCGCGAAACCGATCACGCACACCTTGTACGTGCCGGCGGCGGGCAGGCGCAGTTCCACTTGCTCATTGGAACTTTCATTGCCGCTGCTGCCAACCAGCACATTGGCGGCGTTGTAGACCTCCATGTCCATGTCGGTATTCGCGCCGCCCGTCGTTTCCGCGTCGTAGGTGGCAAAGCGCGCCGCCAGGGTGCCGGCCGGAATCACCACGTTGTGCACGTTCACGCCCGTGGCGCCGCCCGCCTTGCAGGCGGCCGAAGCGGCAGCGCCCGTCGTTGCCTGGCCGATCGTGCGCGACTCGCGCACGGCTTCGACCAGGCCCGACTTGACGCCGACCAGCGCACCCGAGAAGCCCGTGCCCAGGGTCAGCACCTTGCTGCCCGTGGCCGCTTCGCTGCTGACCAGCGGAATGGCGGCCAGCGAGGTGCCGCGCGCCGTCAGCGGGCTGCGCACCGTGTGCGTGCCATCCGTCCAGCTCAGGGCGCCGTAGGTCCAGGTATTGGCCGGCGCCGTGGTGCGCGTCAGCTTGACCTGGTACTGCGCCTTGGCACCGGGCGCCAGGCTCAGGCTCGTTGGCGTCACCGCCACCGTGTAGCCGGGCAGGCTGGCCGAGACGTTGTAGACGGCGCTGCTGGCGCCCACGTTGGTCACCGTGCGCGTCAAGGTTTGCGTGCCCAGCACGTTGGCCGCCGTCAGCGACGCCAGGTTCAGGTTATAGGCAGGAATGGTACCGATGGCCTGGCAGGTGGCGGGACTGTAGACCTTCAGGTTCAGGCCGCACAGGAAGCGCGCATAGTCGATTTCCGACACGTCGTACACGAGCCCGGGATCGGCCGCGCTGTTCGGCGCGATGTGGCCGGCACCCTGGCCCCAAGGTAGCTGGCCCGAGTTCTTCGCCGTGGCATCCCACGACACGGAACCGTTCAAGCCATCGGAATACGTGCTGAAGGCCGTCGTCATCAGCGCCGACTTGATGGCCGCGGGCGACCAGCTCGGGTGCTGCTGCTTGAGCAGCGCCGCCACGCCGGCCACGTGCGGACTGGCCATCGAGGTGCCGGAATAGAAATCCCATTCCGCCACGGGCGCTGCGCCGCCGGCCGCCACAGCATCGCGCTGTGCCGGCGTCAGGTCGGCCGTCACGCCGGCCAGGATATTGGTGCCGGGCGCGGACAGGTCGGGTTTCAGGATGTTCGCGTTGGCCACGTTCGGTCCGCGCGAGGAACGGTCGCTGACGATCGGCGCCTGCACCGTCGTGTCGGCGATCGTGTGGATTTCGCCCAATGCCGCCGTGCCGTCCGGATTGGACGCCATGAAAGCCTTCAGCGCGTCGCCCTGCGCCTGCGCCAGGTGCACCGTCGACAGCACGTGCGCCTGATTGATGATGGTGTTGGCGCCGCCGGCCACGTTGGCGATGACCACGCCCGCCGCGCCCGCCGTCTTGGCATTCGCGCTCTTGTTGACCAGCACGTTGCCGCCACGGTCGCACACGAGTACCTTGCCCGCCACTTTCGCCGGGTCCAGATAAGCCGAGGCGGCATCGGCCGCGCCGAAGCAGCGCAGCAGATTGACGTCCGTCGGCGGCACGCCGGCCAGGCCCGCGTCGCGCGAGCGGATCAGCGGCAGCGCCGGCGTCTTCGCATTGCTCGATGCGCCTTCCAGTTTCGTGCCGTTGCTGAGGATGACATTGCCCGCATACAGCCGGTTATGCGTGGAATTGGCCACCGTTGCCAGCCACGGGCTGATGTGCGAGACGGGTGCCGGCACGTCGGGTGCGGGCGTGGCCGGGCCGGAATTGCCGCCGGAGGTGGCGACGAAGACGCCGGCCGCCGCCGCGCCGAGGAAAGCGACTTCCGTCGGTTCGTCGAAGGCGCCGCCGCCCGCGTTCGGGCCGATGGAAAAGTTGATGACGTTGACGCCATCCTTCACCGCCTGGTCGATGGCGGCCACGCTGTCGGCCGTGGCGCAGCCGTTGCGGCCCGTCGATGCGGCCGTCCAGCAGACTTTATAGGCGGCGATGCGGGCGCGCGGCGCCATGCCCGAGGCCTTGCCCAGCGACACGCCATTCGAGGTGGCGATGGCGCCGTTGTTGCCGCCGGCCGTGGAGGCCGTGTGCGTGCCATGGCCGCCGTGGCCCGTCAGGCCGGCGACGGAATCGCGCGGCGACAGGAATTCCGTCCAGTGCAGCGCCGAGGTGGAGGCGCGGTAATAGCGCGCGCCGATCAGCTTGTTGTTGCAATTCTCGGCGGAAAAACCTTCGCCCGTCTGGCACGTGCCCTGCCAGCTGGCCGGCGGTGCGCCGTAGACGACGTTGCTGCCGCTGTGGCTGGGCACGCCGTTCTCGTCGAGGCGGTCGGCAAAGGCCGTGTTCTCGGGCCAGATGCCGCTGTCGACGATGCCGATGATGATGTCTTCGCCCGCGTGCGCCTTGCCGCCCAGCTGCTCCCAGATGCCGCCCGGTTTGTCCAGGCCCAGGAAGCTGGGCGTGTAAGTGGTGTCGAGCTGCAGGATGGAGTCGGCGCTGATGCTGGCCACGCCGCTGTTTTTCTTCAGGGCCCGCACTTCATCGTCCGTCAGCAAGGCGGAAAAGCCGTTGAAGACGACGCTGTACTGGTGCGTGATTTCAGCCGCGCTGACGGTGCCGGCCACGGCGGCCTGCTTGCTGTCGAGGTAGCTCAGGTAGGCCTGCACGTCGGCGGCGCCCACGTTGATGCGCGCGCCCGGGGCCGGCTTGGTGGCGGCCAGGCCGTCGACCTGGCCCGTGTAGGTGGCGGCCGGCTTGTCGACCAGCTGCACGATGTAGGAACGGCGTTCCTGCGCCTGCGCCGTTTGCGCCAGGCTGGCGGCCAGCAGGAGGATGGCAAGGGAAACGGGACGTAATTTCATCTCACGCTCCTTGCACGGTGAACGCGGCGAACTTGCGGGTGCGGCGGCGCGACAGCATGCCGATGGCGCCCAGGCCGGCCAGCAGCAGCAGGTAGGTCGACGGCTCCGGCACGGCGCTGATGTTGATATTGTCGAGCGCAAACTGGCCCTGGTTAAAGGCGGGGAAATCGATGGAATTGCTGCACACGCCAGTGTCATTGAAAATGCAGGCGTTGAAGGTCAGGCCCGTGAACGCATAGTTGCTGAAACCGCCCAGCAGGGAAGCGCCCTGGAAATGGTAATTGCCATCGCTGCCCTGGCCGGGAAACGCCAGCGAGGTGCTGACCACCTGGCCGTTGCTGAGGGTACCGCTCAGCTGCAGTTCGCCCCAATTCTGGTTCGGCAAGCCGGAGACGGGCGCGATGAAGGAATAGTCGAAACCGGCCAGGCTGAACGCCTGGCGGTCGGCACGCGCGAAATTCACGCCGCCATCGTTGAGGATGGCCAGGTAATTGCCGGTGGCGCCCTGCGGGCAGGCGGCGATGTCGCACGACGAGCCCGCGCGGCCATCGAGGATGGCGCCCACGCCGCTGACGCCGCCGCCGGCCGCCGTGGTCGGGTCGGCCAGGAACAGCAGGTTGTAGCTGGACGTATTGAGCGTCTGGCCGCTGGCGTACACGTCGGGACGCAAGCTGTCGAAGGTCAGGACATCGGCCATGGCCGGCGCCGAAGCGAGCACGGACAAGGTGGCCAGCGCGGCCAGGACGGTGGCGCGGCCGCGGGTAGCGGGCCGATAGACGATGGCGGGCGATACCCGCGCATGTGATAGACGATTCATTCTATTCCCTTGATTGTTGTGGATAGATAGGTCGGCAGGTCTGGCGCCCGCTTTCAGCTTTTTCACAAAAGTGTCAACAAATATAGCAAACCGCACAAAACAAATATCATATTTTTAATATCATTTATTTATTTTTTATCTAAGCCTGCGAAACTTTGTTTTGTTTTATCTATGAAAGCTTGAGGAATCTCAACGTTACATTGGAACAACAATGCCTCGCACTGCAGACGTGCGCGCCAGCGTGCCGGCGCGACTTCAGATAAGCTCGAAAACCGTGCCCGCGGCCAGCGCAAGCGCGCACCGTCACATCGCGGTACACCTGTTCCATCCTGGAACAGTCACTCCTCCCCTGCCCCGCATGACGCCCGCCCCTGCACCGATGGCATGAACCTTGCACAACAAGAAGATCGACCGTGCTCAGGGAGCAGCATCATGGAACACTACCAATTGGCCGGCAGCGGCCGCTCAGGCACGCGGCCGGCCCGGCGCCTCCTCGTGTGCGGCGCGCTGGCGCTGGCTTTTTTCCTGCTGGCCGCCAGGCTGGACCTGGCCGAACGTCTGACGCATGCGCTCGGGCACCAGGAACACTGGCAACTCGATGAACTGGCCCTGAGCCTGCTGCTGCTGGTGCTGGCGCTGGCCGGCTTTGCCGTGCGGCGCGGACGCCAGGTGGCGCTGCTGCTGGCGCAGAACCGCGCCCTCACGCAGCGCCTGCTGCGCGCGCAGGAAGAGGAGCGCTGCGCGCTGGCGCGCGAGCTGCACGATGAAGTGGGACAGGACTGCACGGCCATCCGCGCCGCCGCCAGCTACATCCTGCGCGCGCGCGAGGGCGACCAGGCGAACGTGCAGGCCTGCGCCGCCAGCATCGCCCGCTCGTCGGAAGCGCTGCATGCGATGGTGCGCACGATGCTGCGCCGGCTGCGTCCGCCCGTGCTCGACAGCCTGGGATTGGCGCCGGCCCTGCAGGCGCTGTGCGACAGCTGGGCCCAGCAGCACGGCATCGCCTGCCATTTCGCGCCGCGCGCCATCCCCGCCAGCCTCGACGACAGCACCGCCACCGCCATCTACCGCCTGGTGCAGGAAGGCTTGACGAACGTGGCGCGCCACGCGGGCGCCGACCGTGCCACGGTGGAATTGCGCGCCGATGCGCACGGCGTGCTGCACCTGACCATCGAAGACAATGGCCAGGGTTTATGCCCGGATAAAACGCCAGCAGATGGCTTCGGCATGCTGGGCATGCGCGAGCGCGTGGCCGGCCAGCGCGGCCATATCCGCTGGATCAGCGCGCTGGGCAAGGGCTTGCGCATCGAAGTGGCGATGCCGCTGGCGGCCGGTGCGGCATGAACGCGGCCATGAGCCCGATCCGCGTAATGCTGGTCGACGACCACCCGGTGGTGCGCACGGGCTACCGCCGGCTGCTGGAACAAGGGGGCGACATCGCCGTCGTGGCCGAGGCGGGCAATGGCGAGACGGCGTATGCCCTGTACCAGGAGCACGCGCCCGACGTCTGCGTGACGGATTTGTCCATGCCCGGCATCGGCGGCCTGGAATTGCTGCGCAAGCTGCTGGCCCGCGATGCCGGCGCCCGCGTGCTCGTGTTCAGCATGCACGACACGCCGCAGCTGATCGCGCGCGCGTTTGAGGGTGGCGCCTGCGGCTTCGTCAGCAAGCAAGCGGACCCGGAACACCTGGTCGACGCCGTGCGTGCGGCCCACGCGGGCCGCCGCTACCTCGATCCGCACAGCGCACCGGGCGTGCTGCACGGTACGGCCCGCATGGAAGCGGACCGTTTGAGCAGCCTGAGCCAGCGCGAATTCGAAATCTTCCGCCTGCTGGCCGAAGGCCGCAGCGCCGCCGATTGCGCCCGCCTGCTGCACCTGAGCAGCAAGACCGTGGCCAACCACCAGACCTGCATCAAGGAAAAACTCGACGTGCCCGGTCCCGCCGCCCTGGTCCACCTGGCGCTGCGCAACGGGGTCATCGAGCATATCCTCCCTTAAAATGCGTAGTGCAGACCTACATTCACGCTGCGCGGCGCACCGGCCGCATAGAACGTCGCGTTGACCATCGGATAGTCGCCGTTCACGGCGGGCAGCGGCCGGGCGGCAAAATTGCCGTTGGCGTCGAAGCCCGTCGCGCCCAGCTGGGCCGCCGTCGCATATTTGCGGTCGAACAGATTATTCACCTGGGCGAACACGCTCAGCTGCGGCGTCAGCTGGACCTTGCCGTTCAGCTCGACCACAGCGTAGCCGCCGCTCTTGCCCGCGCCCAGGTACGCCGGCCCGCCCGCCTGGTGCTGGTTGTTCTCGTTGCCGCGCGCGTAGGCACTCGACACGGCCGTCATGGCCAGGCCCACCGTCCAGTCGCGGCCGCCCTGATAGTCCACGTGCGCCTTGAAGATGTGGCTCGGTGTCAGCGGTATCCGGTTGCCGGGCGTGATGACGATATTGCCGTCCAGGCCGGGAGCCTGCGCATCGCTGCTGCTGTTGGCGCTGCCGTTGACGGTTTCGCGGCTTTGATACGTCGCCTGCAGCCACGTGTAATTGACACCGAAGTCCAGCGCGCCCGCCTTGCCGTCGGCCGCCAGCTCCAAGCCCTGGTGGCGCGTCTTGCCGAAATTCTTGAAGTAGCCGAAACCGGCCTGGTTGTCGGCCACGAACAGGATATCGTCATGGTTTTCCGCGCGGAACACGCCGGCGCTCCAGCGGGCCACGTCGCCCCACTGGCCGCGCACGCCTGCTTCCCACGTCTTGGTGACCACCTGTTTCAAGGGCGGATCGCCCGCCATGGCGTTGGGCAGGCGGCACGGGTTTTCCGGGTCGGCGCAGCCGAGCTCGATGGCCGTCGGCGTGCGGCTGCCTTCGTTGTAGCCGAGATAGGCGCTCACGCCCGCGGCCGGCGCATAGGCGAGGCCGATGGCGGGATTGAAGCGGCTGAAACGGTGGTCGCCATCGAGCGAGCCGCTGCCGCCGCCGGGCGTGATGGCGTCGCGGTTGCGCACGGTGCTGCGGTTGTAGCGGCCGGAGATGGTCAGGGTCAATGCTTGATTCAACGCCATGCTGTCGCTCGCATACACGCTCCACGTGCGCATGCGCCCGCTCAAGTCGACCCGGTTGTCGACGGGCGTACCGTCGTCGTCGATTTCCGTGCCGTCGGCAAAGAAGTCGACGGGCGTGATGCTGCGGTCCGGGTTCAGATAGCCGAACTGGCTGGTCTGGCGGAACGTGGCGTGGCTGCTATCCATGGCGGCGCCGGCCGTGACGGCATGGCGCGCTCCGGCCAGGTCGGCCAGCGCCGTGAACTGGCCCGAGAAGCCATAGTTTTCCTGCTGCGTATGGCTGCGGTTGATCATGCCGTTGCACTTTTCGGCCGGCTCGTCGTTGAGCAGCACGTTGCCGATACAGCGCCATTTCGGAAACGGCGTATTCGACACGTTCGCCCCGCTGGCGGGAAAGCCCGTGTAGCCGGCCGCCGCCAGCGCCGCCCGCTCGGCCGCACCGGGCTGGTAGACGGACTGGTCGAGCGACTCGTCGTTGAGGTCGCCATTGAAGGTATGCGTGTCGATCTTGCGGTAGTACACATTGCCGGACAAGAGCAAGCCAGCGCCGGCCTGGTGCTTGCCCGTCACATTCAGCAGGGTGGACTTGTTTTGCGTCAAATCGGGCTTGGTGTAGACGCTGCGGTAGTCGCGCGCCAGCATTCGCTGCTCCTGCAAGCCGTTGCCCGTCAGCCCATTGTCCGCGTGGGCCACGGTGACGGCGATGTCGGTGCGCGCATCGCTCCAGCCCAGCTTGCCAAACAGCTGGCGCACGTCCGACGGCGAATCGTCGCGCCAGCCCTCTTCCTTGAAACGGTTGCCCGTCGCATACCAGTGCCAGCCGCTGGCATGGCTGCCGCCATGCTCGAACTCGACGCCGCGCCGCTGGTGCGAACCCAGGCGCGCCTCGACGGCCGTACCGGGATTGCTCAGACCATCCTTGGTCTGCAGGGCCAACGCGCCGCCCAGGGTGTTCAGGCCGAACAGGGGGTTCGAGCCGGGCATCAGCGTCAGCGAAGCGATCGCCATGCGCGGGATCAAGTCCCAGCTGACGACGTCGCCAAACGGCTGGTTCAGGCGCATGCCATCGAGATACACGGACAGGCCTTGCGGCGTGCCCAGCAGCGGCGAGGCCGTGTAGCCGCGATAGCTGACGTCGGGCTGAAACGGATTGTTCTGCACCTCGTTCACATAGACGCTGCCCAGGTTGCGGCGCAGGAAGGCGGAAATGTCGAGCGCGCCGCTGCCGGCGATCTGTTGCGCGCTGGCCGTCTGCACGGGCGCGGCGAATGTGTCGCGCGGCTGCTCCACGGTGGGCAGCGGCATGCTGCCCGTGATGATGACGGTGGGCAAGTCGTACGCCAGCTCCAGGCTGGCAGGGTCGGCAAGGTCGGCAGCTTGCGCCTGGCACAGCGCCATGGCGGCGGCCGCGAATAAGGTCAGTCTCATGCATATCCCCGATTTATCGTGTTTTTTATTACTGCCCAGTATCAGGCAGCCACCGGGGGATGGCCTAGGGAAAAACTCCCGCCGTGCGGGGAGCTAGCGCTGCAAGGGTAGGTAGCTCTGCTTGAGCTGGCGCAACACAAAACTCGATTTGCTGTGGCGGATGCCGGGAATTTTATACAGGCGCTCGCGCAGCAGGCGTTCGTAGTCGCGCGTGTCGCTGACGGCGATGCGCAGGTAGTAATCGTAGTCGCCGGACACAAGAAACGCTTCCAGCACTTCCGGGATCATGGCCAGCGCGTGGCCGAATTCGAACAGGGCCTGGTCGGAATGGTCGTCCAGGGTCACTTGCACGATGACGGTATCGGCCAGTCCCACCTTGGCCGCATTGACGTTCACCGTATAACCCTCGATGACGCCATCGTCTTCCATGCGTTTGATGCGCGCCCAGCATGGCGACGAGGTCAGGCCCACCTTGGCGCTCAAGTCATGCAGGCTGATGCGGGCGTCCTGCTGCAGGGCCGTCAGGATGGCGAGGTCGAATTTGTCGAGCTTCATTCTGTCATATCCTTATTTCACAGCAAATTTTGCTGAATACTGCATTCTATACGAGAAAACTAGCAGCCTTTTCTGCCGCATCAGGCAGAAAATAAGGCCATGAAACCCGATCCCGCCCCCCTCCTCGCGCGCGCCTCCCATAACGGCGCCAGCACCCTGATCGACACCCTGCTGGCGCTGGGCGTCGACACCGTCTTCGGCTACCCGGGCGGCGCCGTGCTGCCCCTGTACGACGCGCTGCACGCCCAGCCCCGCCTGCGCCACGTGCTGGTGCGCCACGAACAGGCGGCCGTGCACGCGGCCGAAGGTTACGCACGCAGCACGGGCCGGCCCGGCGTCGTCTTCGTCACGTCCGGCCCCGGCATGAGCAACACCACCACGGGCTTGCTCGACGCCCTGTGCGATTCGGTACCCGTCATCTGCATCAGCGGCCAGGTGGCCACCACCAGCATCGGCACCGACGCTTTCCAGGAATGCGACGCGCTGGGCATTTCGCGCCCCGTCACCAAGTGGAACCGGCAAATCCGCACGGCCGATGAAACGGCGGCCGTCGTGCGCGAAGCATACGTGCAAGCCACGCAGGGCCGGCCCGGCCCCGTGCTGGTCGATTTCCCCAAGGATCTGCAGCTGGCGCCGGTGCAGGAAACGCCGGTGCTTGCCCCTGCCACGCCGGCCCCGGCGCCGCCGCCGGCAGCGTCCGATCTCGAACGGGCCGCCAGCCTGATCGCCTCCGCGCACCAGCCCGTGTTCTATGGCGGCGGTGGCCTCGTCAATTCCGGCCCGGAAGCCTGCGCCGCGTTCGGCCAGCTGGTGAAACTGGCGGCCGCGCCGTGTACATTAACCCTGCTGGGCCTGGGCGCCTTTCCCGCCGCGCACCCGGCCTTCCTCGGCATGCTGGGCATGCACGGCACCCTGGAAGCAAACCTGGCCATGCACCATGCCGACCTGATCGTCTGCGTGGGCGCCCGCTTCGACGACCGGGTGACGGGACGTCTCGATGCCTTTTGTCCCAACGCAAAGGTCATCCACGTCGATATCGACCCGGCGTCGATCGGCAAGGTGGTGCGCGCCGACGTGGCCCTGCGCGGCGATTGCGCGCCCGTGCTGGCGGCTCTGCTGGCGCAGCTGCGCGGGCGATTGCTGGCGGACCGCCAGCCGTGGTGGCAGCGCATCGATGGCTGGCGCGCACAAAACAGCCTGGCGTTCGACGACACGCCCGACGTCATCGCGCCGCAGGCGCTGATGCGGCGGCTGCAGGCGGCGCTGGACAGCATGGATGGCGGCGACGCCATCGTTTCCACGGACGTGGGCCAGCACCAGATGTGGGCCGCGCAGCATTTGCGTTTCGAGCAGCCCCGGCGCTGGCTGACGTCGGGCGGCGCCGGCACCATGGGTTATGGCTTGCCGGCCGCCATCGGCGCGCAGATCGCCCACCCGGACAAATGCGTGGTGTGCGTCAGCGGCGACGCCTCGATCCTGATGAATATCCAGGAACTGGCCACGGCCGTGCAGCACCGCCTGCCCGTGAAAGTGGTGTTGTCGAACAATGGCTACATGGGCATGGTGCGCCAGTGGCAGGAACTGATACACGGCGGGCGCTACAGCCACAGCTACACGGAAGCGCTGCCCGACTTCGTCGCCCTGGCGCGCGCATTCGGCTGGCAGGCGCACACGGTGAGCCGGCGCGAGGAACTCGACGCGGCATTGATTACCTGCCTGGCGTCCGACGGCCCGTACTTCCTCGACGTACGCGTGCACGGCGCGGAAAACTGCTTCCCCATGATGGCGCCCGGCGCCGGGCACCATGAAGTGACCTTATCCAAGGGCAAGGTGTACAAGGAACGGTAGGTCGGATTAGCTCGTAGAGCGTAATCCGACAACATCGTTGCAAGACGCTGGTGTCGGATTACGCGGCGTCCCGCCGCTAATCCGGCCTACGCCCATATCCGGTAGACCCAGTAACTCTCGTCGTCGCGGATGGCGCGCGCCAGCTCGGTGGGGCTCAAGCCCGTGATTGCGCGCGTCTCGCGGCAGAAATGCGCCTGGTCGGCGTAACCGCCGCTGGCGGCGACGTCGGACCAGGACGCCGTGCCCTGCAGGATGGCGCCGCGCTCGTCGAGGAACAGCTGTTCCGCGCGGCGCATGCGGCGCAAGGTGCGCATGGGCTGGCCGGCCCAGGCCTTGATGCGGCGCTCGATGTTGCGCGCGCTGCTGGCCAGGCCCGTCGATGCGGCCTGCACGCCCAGGCGGCGCACCCAGTCCTGCACGGCGCCGGCCGGTTGGTCGCCGCTCTGGCGCGCCAGTTGCCAGCGGGGCGCGAGAAAATCCTCCACCAGCCTGACGCGAACCTCGTCGTCCGGCGCGGCCAGCACGGCGTCGGACAGGGCCAGCCAGTCGGCATCGAACAGCGCGCCCAGAGGGCGAAACTGGTCCAGCAAGGCATCCATCGAGATGCCCGTCAACGCATGCAGGGCGGCCGGATAAAACATCACGACGAACGAATGCACGGGACCGGGGTTGTAGCTGACCAGCGGATACGAACGGGGGCCGCCGAACAGCGCGGGCGGCATGCGCACGTCCGGCAGCGACAGGCCCGGCGCGGCCGCTTCCACGTCGCCGGCGACGGTCCAGACGATGCTGCACATGGGCGCGGCGGGAAAGCGGTTCAGGCGCTGCGCCGGCGGCAGGAGCGCGCAGTCCGTGGTGTCGCGCACGAGGATGGCGCGCACGCAGGAAGCGAGCGCGGCGCGCGGCGCGATCAGACGGGTCAGGGGCGTAGGGGCGGCAGGCATGGCGACGATTGTACCGGCAATTTCTGGCCGCGCACGATGTCGTATTCGTTCAAGACGCGGGCGCGCCAGCGCGCTACAGTGACGTCATTGTCGCCATCCACCAGGAGTACGCCATGCCCCCGCTCGACCATGCCGCCGCGCCCGCCGTCGCCACGCCCTTGCGCCAGATCCGCCGCCTGCCGGGGCCCTTCGCCCTGCCCATCGTCGGCAACAGCCTGCAGCTCAAGCTCACGCGCATCCACCGCGACGTGGAACAATGGGTGCAGCGCTACGGCCCCTACCTGCGCGCCTGGTTCGGCCGCACCCTGGTGCTGGTGGTGGCCGACAGCGAGGCCGTCGCCGCCGTGCTGCGCGACCGGCCCGACGGCTTTCGCCGCCCCCTGAGCAGTTCCATCGTGTCCGAGGAAATGGGCGGCATCCCCGGCCTGTTCCTGGCCGAAGGCACGGAGTGGCGCAACCAGCGCCGCATGGTGATGGCCGGCATGGCGCCCGGCGCCATCAAGGCCTATTTCCCCGCGCTGGTGACGGTGGCGCAGCGCCTGCAGCGGCGCTGGCATCTTGCCGCCACGCAAGGCCAGGCGATCGACCTCGATGGCGACCTGAAACGCTACACGGTCGACATCATCGCCGGCCTGGCTTTCGGCACGGAAGTCAACACGCTCGAATCGGGCGAAGACGTGATCCAGCGCCACATGGACGACATCCTGCCCGCCGTGGCGCGGCGCAGCCTGTCCATGTTCCCGTACTGGCGCTACTTCAAGCTGCCCATCGACCGCCGTCTGGACCGCGACGTGGCGGCCCTCTCCGCCGCCGTGGCCGGCCTGGTGCAGCAGGCGCGCACGCGCATGGCGCACGACCCGGCGCGCCGCGCGCGTCCGCCCAACCTGCTCGAAGCCATGATCGCCGCCGCCGACCTGGAGGGCAGCGGCGTGACCGACCGCAACGTGGCCGGCAATGTGCTGACCATGCTGCTGGCGGGCGAGGATACGACGGCCAACACGGTGTCCTGGATGATCTATCTGCTGCAACGCCATCCGGCATGCCTGGCGCGGGCGCGCGAGGAAGTGCGGCGCCTGGCGCCCGACGCGGCCCATTTCACGATCGAGCAGATGGATAGCCTCGACTACCTGGGCGCCTGCGCCAGCGAAGCCATGCGCTTGAAACCGGTGGCGCCCTTCTTGCCCGTCGAGGCGCTGCGCGACACGGTCATCGGCGACATCGCCGTGCCGGCCGGCACCCTCGTCTGGTGCGTGATGCGCCACGACACCATGTCCGAGGCGCACTTTCCCGACCCGCAGGCCTTCCAGCCCGAGCGCTGGCTGGCCGACAGCGGCGAGGCGAACAACAAGCGCGCTTCGATGCCCTTCGGCGCCGGCTTGCGCACGTGCCCGGGCCGCTATCTGGCCTTGTTGGAAATCAAGATCGCCATGGCCATGCTGCTGGGCAGCTTCGACATCGCCGGCGTCGACACGCCCGATGGCGGCGAGGCGCAGGAACTGATGGGCTTTGTGATGTCGCCCATCGGCCTGAGCATGCGCCTGGCGCGGCCGCAGTGATACCATGGGGGCAATCTCAGTCAACGTGCTTTCGCCATGCAAATTCACCTGGAATCGCCGCAGCAAGCCGACGTGCAAACCCTGATCGCCGAGCTTGATGCCTATCAACAGACCCTGTATCCGGCCGAGTGCGTCTACTCGCTGGACCTGGCGTCCCTGCCGCCCGACACCCTGCTGTTCGCCGTCGCCCGCGATGCGGCGGGCGCGGCGCGCGCCTGCGGCGCCATCGTCGTCACGCCCGATTTCGGCGAGGTCAAGCGCATGTACGTGCACCCGGACAGCCGCGGCCTGGGCCTGGCCAAGCGCCTGCTGGCCCTGCTGGAAGAGCAGGCGCTGGCGCGCGGCTGCCGCTTGCTGACGCTGGAGACGGGCATCCACCAGCCCGAGGCCATCGCCCTGTACGCACGCCACGGCTACCAGCGGCGCGGACCGTACGGCGACTATCGCGACGACCCGTTCAGTGTCTTCATGGAAAAACCGCTGCAGGCGGCCGCATGAGCGCGCCCACCGACAGCCTGCTCGACATCCGCGCGCGCCTGCGCGCCTTTGCCGACGAGCGCGACTGGGACCAGTTCCACACGCCGAAGAACCTGGCCATGGCCCTGTCCGTGGAAGTGGCGGAACTGGCCGAGCACTACCAGTGGCTACCCACGGGCGCCGATGCCGAGCTGGACGAGGCGAAGCGCACGGGCATCCGCCACGAACTGGCCGACGTGCTGATGTATTTGGTGCGCCTGGCCGACAAGAGCGGCGTCGACCTGCACGCGGCCGTGCTGGAAAAGATGGCACTGAACGCGCAAAAATACCCGGCGCAGCAGGTGCGCGGCGACGCGCGCAAATACAGCGAATACTGACACGCCCACGCGTGCGTGGCTGTCGCGCAAAAAGGCGTAGCATCAAGCCATGCGTATTTATCTATTACTGCTGATCATAGGCTTGCTCCATGGCCCTGTTGCGCTGGCGCAAACCGCGCCCGTGCCGCAAGTGAAGGTGGACGCCACGCGCGACCCCGTCGATAAATCGTATCGCAAGATGCTGCAGGGCGTGGACCGCTTCGAGCGCGACCATGCGCTGGCGCCGCAGGCCGTGCTGCGCTTTCGCTTGCTGCCGCGCCAGCCCGGCGTGGACATGCAGGGCGTGCAGCTGCGCATCGCGGGCGACACCGTCAGCATCCCCTTGCCCTTGGCCGAAGACAACAGCTTTGCCCCCGTGCGCAATGCGCAAGCGGCGCGCGAAGATGCCGTGCTGATCGCCAACCGCAAGGCCACCACCATGAGCTGGCGCGCGCAAGTGATCACGCCCGGCTTGCCGCCCGGCACGCGGCGCCTGGGCGACTTGCGCCTGGAATGCCGCGCCGGCATGGATTCCGGCCTGATCTCGAACGACCCGCAAATCATCGCCTGGCTGTCCAGCATGCTCTACAGCACCGACAAGGTGTGCTCGGAGCCGGACGGCAATTATCTGTTCTTCACGGACCGGCCCCTGTTCGGCGTGACCCTCGTGCATGGGGAGCGCCGGCTGGCCCTGCCGTTCACCATGCTGTACGCGGGCGGCGAGCAAACGCCCGCCTCGCTGCCCTATTGCGATTGCCAGGTCTTGCTTGACCGCACGTATTACGCGCCCCTGTGGGATGCCAGCTGGCCCGACGACACCCTGCTGGAATTTGACTATATGGACGAGGTGGCGCCATGAAGCGGCTGATGATCGCCTTGCTCACGCTGCTGGCCGCCTGCTCCGGCACGCGCGCCTTGCAGGCAAGCAAAAATGTGCCTTACGCCACCCTGGAACAGACGGTGCACGTGGGCAGCAGCACGCGCGAACAGGTGCGCGCGGCGCTGGGCGACAGCACGGCCATCCGTTTCGACAGCGGCAATGAAGTGTGGATGTACAGCTACCCGGCGGCCTCGGGCGCGCCAGGCGAATATGTGATTTTGTTTGGCGGGGATGGGGTGGTGAAGAAGGTGCGCAGCGGCGAGGTGTACCGGGTACAGAAGTAAGCGCGGGAAGTGAGCCCCGCCAGCAGCGCTGGCGGGGGCAATGCTTATCTTGCCTTCAGCAAGGCCCGCGACGCGACGCCAGCCCCCACGCTGCGCCCCACGCCGGCCGCCTTGCGCTTGGGCGAGGCCTTCAATTTGAAGATGCCGATCGACTGGGCCACGCTCTCCGTGCGCTGCGCCAGGCTGGTGGCGGCCGCGGCCGCCTGCTCCACGAGGGCCGCATTCTGTTGCGTGATGCCATCCATGTGGATGACGGCCTGGTTGACCTGGCCGATGCCCTGGTTCTGCTCGCGCGTGGTCGAGGAAATCTCGTCCATCACTTCCGTCACGCGGGCCACCGAAGCGATCACTTCCGTCATGGTGGCGCCCGCATTGCTGGTCAGCACGCTGCCCGCATTCACGGTGGCGATCGAATGGTCGATCAGGTTTTTCACCTCTTTCGCCGCCGTGGCCGAGCGCTGCGCCAGGCTGCGCACTTCGCCCGCCACGACGGCGAAGCCGCGGCCGTGCTCGCCCGCGCGCGCCGCTTCCACGGCCGCGTTCAAGGCGAGGATATTCGTCTGGAAAGCGATGCCGTCGATCAGGCCGATGATGTCGAGGATCTTGCGCGACGAGGTGCTGATCTCGTCCATCGTGGTGACCACTTCGCTGACGATGGTGCCGCCCTTGGCCGCGACGGTCGACGCCTGCACCGCTAGGTCGTTGGCCGTGGCCACATGGTCGGCGCTGTTTTGCACCGTGGACGTCAGCTCTTCCATGCTGGCCGCCGTCTGCTCCAGGCTGGAGGCCTGCGATTCCGTGCGGCTGGACAAGTCCATATTGCCCGTGGCGATTTCCGCCGTGGTGATGCGGATATCCTCGAAGTTGGCGCGCACGTCGCCGATGATGCTGTGCAAGTTGATATTGGTCTGGCGCAAGGCCGCCATCAATTGACCCATGTCATCGTCGCGCACCTTGTCGATGACGCCCGTCAAGTCGCCGCCGGCCATCTTGCGCGCCACCGTGATGGCGTCGCCCAGCGGCGCGACGACGGAATTGTGCAGATGGGCCCAGAAATACAGCATCAGCGCCACGGCGGCGGCAGCAGCGCCGCTGAGCCAGCTGCGCGTGGCCGTGCTCGTATCGCCGTCGATATTCCACACGGCACAGCCGAGGATGGCCAGCACCACGCCAAAGACGATGCAATGCAGGGCGATGTCCTGCGACAGGGTCAGCTTGCGCCACTCGGCCAGCTTGGCGGCCCAGCCCTGGCGCACGACGCGGCCATTGCGGATCGCCAGATTGGCACTATTGCCATCTTTAAAACTTTTATACAGGGCTGCCGCTTCGTTGATCTGCTCGCGCGTAGGCTTGGTGCGCACGGACATGTAGCCGATCGGGCGGCCGTTTTCGATGACGGGCGTGATATTGGCGAAGACCCAGTAAAAGTCGCCATTCTTGCAGCGGTTCTTGACCATGCCGGTCCACGGCATGCCCGTCTTGATGGTGTCCCACAGGTCGGCAAATGCTTCGGCCGGCATATCGGGATGCCGCAGGATATTCTGTGGCGCACCCAGCAGTTCCATTTCTGAAAAACCGCTGACCTCAATGAAATACTGATTGGCGTAATTGATGTTTCCCTGTAAATCCGTGGTGGAAACAATCGTCATGCCTTCATTTAATACGTATTCATTTTGCGTGATAGGCGTATTGACCCGCATCGTCGCTCCTCTATTTTTTCAACTAGCATAACAAAAACATAAAAACAATATACCACATCAAGTACCCTTGATATATCGCCCCGGCGACACTGACACTGGTCAAACAATTTAATAAAAATCAATTCATTTATGTTTTAGAATTTACTTTGATTCAACTTGATTGATTTTATTGAAATGCAAAATTTAAATTGCGCGCAAATACAATAATTAATAAAAAATTATGTATCGATGCGGCAGGCAATCAAGACGGTGCTTGCGCCGATAAAAAGACGCGCAAGCGCCGCAATTACCGCCGGCCCATGGCGGCGCCTGCCGGCAAGCATAATGCGGCAATCACAATCATTTCTTGAGGGAAAATAAAAACTGGCGCGAACGCGCCAGTGGGGGAACTGTCTCCAATCCGCTACACAGGCGCCGGGGAGGCGCCTGGGAAGGGACAGCTTACTTGAATGATTTACGCGGTGGCGATTTCGGACGCGGTGGCGCAGGCTTGCGCTCCGTCGTGCCGTCATCGAGACTGATGCGCAGTTTCTGGCCCGACACGACGACCGATTTCAGGTGGTCGAGGATTTCCGGCGGCATGCCTTCCGGCAGGTCCAGCACGCTGTAGTTGTCAAAGATATCGATGCGGCCGATATGCTTGGCTTCCAGGTTCGCTTCGTTGGCGATGGCGCCCACGATGTTGCTTGGCGTCACAGCATGCTCGCGGCCCACTTCGATGCGGTAAGCCGTCACGCCTGGACGTGGACGTTCCTTCTTCGGCGCGCGCGGCGCAGGTGCTGCGTCGCCCGCGTCCGCTGGTGCATCCTTGAACGCTGGCGCGGACTTGGCGGCGAACGGCTTGCGCGGCGCGGCTGGCGGCGCCAGGTCCGGTGCGTCGCCGTCACGGCTGATGCGCAGCTGCTGGCCCGCGACCCACACGGTCTTGAGCTGGTCCAGCAATTCTTTCGGCATGCTGTCCGGCAAGTCCAGGACGCTGTAGTCGTCATAGATTTCGATGCGGCCGATGTTTTTCGAATCGATGCCCGCTTCGTTGGCGATGGCGCCCACGATATTGCCCGGTTTCACGCCATGCTGATGACCGACTTCAATGCGGAAGGTCTGCATGCCGGCGTCGGCCGGACGCTGGACGCGTTCCTTTTTCGGGAAGGCCGGGCGTTCGCTGCGCTCGTTACGGTCGAAGCGGTCGCCCCGTTCCGGACGGTCGTTGCGCTCAAAACGGTCCTGGCGCACAGGACGGTCGTCTTGCCACGTGGCTTGCTCACGCGCCTTGTTCTTGTCCAGCAGCAGCGGCGTATTGCCACGCGCCATCTTCGCCAGGGCGGCGGCGATTTCGATGGCGGGAATGTTCTGTTCGCGTTCGAAATCCTCGATCAGCGACTGGAACTGCTCCAGTTCGCCCAGGGCCAGGGTTTCGCTGATCTGTTCCTTGAACTTGGCGATACGCACGTCGTTGACGGCCTGGATCGTCGGCAGTTCCAGCATGCCGATCGGCTGGCGGGTCGAGCGTTCGATGGCTTTCAACAAGTTCTTTTCACGCGGGGTGATGAACAGGATCGCTTCGCCGCTGCGGCCGGCGCGGCCCGTGCGGCCGATGCGGTGGGTGTAGCTTTCCGGATCGTGCGGCACGTCGTAGTTGACGACGTGGCTGATGCGCTCGACGTCCAGGCCGCGGGCGGCCACGTCGGTTGCCACGAGGATGTCGATCTTGCCGTCTTTCAACTGCTGGATCGTGCGCTCGCGCTGGGCTTGCTGGATGTCGCCATTGATGGCGGCGGCCGAGAAGCCGCGCGCCTGCAGCTTGCTGGCCAGCTCTTCCGTACCCAGCTTGGTGCGGGCGAAGATGATCATGCCGTCGAACGCTTCCGCTTCCAGGATGCGGGTCAGCGCGTCGAGCTTGTGCATGCCCGACACCAGCCAGTAGCGCTGGCGGATATTGTCGGCCGTGCCCGTCTTGGCGGCGACCGTCACTTCGGCCGGATTCACCAGGTAGGTGGTGGCGATGCGCTTGATGACGGAAGGCATGGTGGCCGAGAACAGGGCCGTTTGATGGCCGTCCGGCGTTTCTTTCAAGATACGCTCGACGTCGTCGATAAAGCCCATGCGCAGCATTTCATCAGCTTCGTCCAGCACCAGCGTTTTCAGCTTGGACAGGTCGAGCGAACCCTTGTCCAGGTGATCGATGACGCGGCCGGGGGTGCCGACGATGACGTGCACGCCGCGGCGCAGGGCCGACAGCTGCGGGCCGTAGCTTTGGCCGCCGTAGATCGGCAGCACGTGGAAGCCGGGAATGTGGGCGGCATACACCTGGAACGCTTCGGCGACCTGGATGGCCAGTTCGCGCGTCGGTGCCAGGACCAGGGCTTGGGGTGAGCTTTGTTTCAGATCGATGCGCGACAGGATAGGCAAGGCGAAGGCGGCGGTTTTACCCGTGCCCGTTTGCGCCTGGCCCAGCACGTCGCGGTTGGCGAGCAATAATGGAATCGTGGCCGCCTGGATAGGCGACGGTGTTTCGTAACCGACATCCTTGAGCGCGCGAATCAGCGGCTCGCTCAGGTTAAGGTCGGAAAATAAGGAAATTGGTGTATCAGACATGAAATCACTCACAAGTTCGCTCGAATCGCCCAATGCGAAAGAGTGTATCTGCTAGTTTACTCTTTACTGGACCTTACCGGGTGGAACGAGGCGGCAGAACGCCATTTTTTGCATCCTAAAACGCAGAAAAATCGGCGATCCGCACGCAATTGGTGCAAAAACCAAGCAATATTATGTGTTTTGCAATAGATTAGGCTATTTTACAGATGCGCCTCGATATTGCTTGCCGCATCGACCGAGTGGCGCAGGAACTCCAGCAAGTCCTCGTTCAGGCGGTCCTTGTGCGTCGTCGCCAGGCCGTGCGGCGCGCCCGCATACACGAGCAATTTGCTGCCGATGATGAGCTCAGCCGTGCGCCGCGCCGAGGCGGCGATCGGCACGATCTGGTCGTCGTCGCCATGGATCACCAGGGTCGGCACGTCGAACTTGGCCAGGTCGCTGGTGAAATCCGTCTCTGAAAATTGCTTGATGCACAAATAGGACGCCGGCATGCCCGCCTGCATGCCTTGCAGCCAGAAGCCGTCGCGCACGCCCTGCGACGGCTTCGCACCGGGCCGGTTGTAGCCATAGAAGGCCTCGCTCAAGTCGCGGAAGAATTGGCTGCGGTCGGCCTGCACGCCCGCGCGGATGGCGTCAAACGCGGACAGCGGCAGGCCCAGCGGGTTTTCCGTGGTTTGCAGCATCAGCGGCGGCACAGCGCCCACCAGCACGGCACCGGCCAGGCGCTGCGTGCCGTGGCGGCCAATGTAGCGCGCCACTTCGCCGCCGCCCGTCGAGTGCCCCACGAGGGTGGCGCCCGTCAAGTCCAGCGCCTCGATCAGCGCGGCCAGGTCGTCGGCATAGGTATCCATGTCGTTGCCGTCGAAAGGCTGGCTGGAGCGGCCATGGCCGCGCCGGTCGTGCGCGATGACGCGGTAGCCGCGCGCGGCAAGATAAAACATCTGGTCTTCCCAGGCATCGGACGACAATGGCCAGCCGTGGCTGAAGACGACGGGCGGGCCGCTGCCCCAGTCCTTGTAATAAATCAAGGTGCCGTCGGCGGTACGCAGGGTATTACTCGATTGCAAGTTAGTGGCATTCATGGAACGACTCCTGGTCGGTGGGCCAGCGGCCATTGTGGCCGCAATCGGCTTGCGCGCGCCGCGCGCTACGCCAGAGCATTGCGGTAGAGTAAGATTGCCGCTGCTTTGCTTTCCCGTATTCACTTTTGGAGTTGTCATGCGCTTTCCCGTCGTCCTCGCCGCCAGCCTGTTCAGCACGGCTGCCCTCGCCCAACCGCTCGTTGCCGAAGCGCCCTTGCGCGCCCATTTGTCCTTCCTGGCCGACGATTTACTGGAAGGACGCGGCACGGGCCAGCGCGGCGGCGACCTGGCCGTGCGCTACCTGGAAACGCAGGCGGCCGTAGCCGGCCTGCAACCGTTGCAGGATGGCAGCTACCGCCAGGCGCTGACCATCGTCGGCAGCAAGGCCTTGCCATCGAGCACAGTGACCTTCAGCGCGGGCGGCAAGACCTTGTCTCCCGCCTTCGGCCAGGACATCGTCTTTGGCGCAGCGAATGGCCAGCAGACAGTGGCGTTCGACGCGCCCGTCGTGTTTGCCGGCTACGGCATCCGCGCCCCGGAAGAAAACTGGGACGATTTCAAGGGCGTCGATCTGAAGGGCAAGCTCGTCATCATGATGGTCAACGACCCGCAGCCCACCAGCGCCGAACCGAACCGCTTTGCCGGCAAGTCCCTCACGTATTACGGCCGCTGGGTCTACAAGTACGAGGAAGCGCTGCGCCAGGGCGCCGCCGGCGTCTTGCTGATCCACACGACGGCATCGGCCTCGTATCCATGGTCGGTGCCCGCCAACGGCTTCGGCCATGAACGCTTCAACCTGGCCGGCGCGGGCAACGCGATGGAAGGCTGGCTGCAGGAAGACATGGCGCGCGCCCTGTTCCAGGCGGGCGGACAGGACCTGGACGCCCTGCGCGCGCAGGCCGAAACGCGCGACTTCCGCCCCGTGGCCCTGAACGCGACGGTCAAGGTGGCACTGAATAGCCAGATCCGCAGCATCGAGCAATTCAACGTGGCCGGCATCGTGCCGGGCACGGACCCGAAGCTCAAGGACGAAGCCGTCATTTACTCGGCCCACTGGGACCATCTGGGCAAGGATGACGAAGGCGGCGCCCGCGCAGGGCAAAGCGACCATATCTACAACGGCGCCATCGACAACGCCTCGGGCGCGGCGGCCCTGCTGGCCATGGCGCAAGTGGCCGTGAAACAGCCGGCGCGCCGCACGCAGATCTTCCTGTGGCCGGCCGGCGAGGAAACGGGCATGCTGGGCAGCACCGCCTACACGCGCGCGCCCCTGTGGCCGCTGGCCAAGACGGCCGCCGACCTGAACCTCGACAGCATGAATTTCGTCGGCAAGACGCACGACATCGGCGTGGCCGGCGCCGAGCGCAGCAGCCTGTACGCGAGCGCAGCCAAGGTGGCCAAGCGCATGGGCCTGCGCCTGGCGCCGACCATCCCCGACCTGTCCGGCGCGTTTTACCGGGCCGACCATTTCGCGTTTGCCAAGGCCGGCGTGCCGGCCTTCAACGTGGGCTCAGCCGTGTTTTCCGGCGACGGCTCGTTCGACTTCGTCAAGGAGCCGACAGCGTCGAGCGAGCGTCTGGTGGCGTTCAAAAAGGATTACCACCAGGTCACCGATGAATACCACCCGTCGTGGGACTTGTCGGGCATGGTGCAGCAGGCGCAGTTCACCTTGAACCTGGGTTACGAGGTGGCGAACGACAAGAATTTGCCGGTGTGGAACAAAGGCGAGGCGTTTGGAAAAGTGAAGCGCTAACGTCAAGCGTCGGTCGGATTAGCGGGGCATCGCCCCGCTTAATCCGACAACATTGTCAGCGGAGTTGGTGGCGTCGGATTACGCGAGGCCTAACCTCGCTAATCTGACCTACCTCGTTGATTCAAATCGCCATGATGCGTTTCAGGTCGACGAATGCCGTTTCGTACAAATGCTGGAACGCGCCCACCATGACCTCTTCCACGCCTTCGGCCGCGTCGAACTCGCTCGACCATTCGGCCACGCAGGAAGCGCCGCCCGGCTCGCCCGTGACGCGCAGGGTGGAACGGTAGTTCTTGACGGGGATCGGGCCCGAGACGATGGTGTAGCTGTAGCTCTTGTCCGCTTCGCTGTAGCTTTGCAGGCGTTCGGCGATGATGGCGCCGTCCGTGGTTTTCAGGCGGCGCACGCGGCCGCCATGTTCGGACAAACTGGTCTTGATCGAGCTCGACCATTCAGCCAGCGACTGGAAGCCGCCGATAAAATCCCACACGCGTTCGGCGCTTGCCGCCAATGTTACAGAAACAATTACTTGGGCCATCTTTAATTCGGTTCCTCATCCAGGTTTGCCGGGCGCCGCGCCCGGCCGGCCGGAGTTGCCCGGCACAGCCGCTATTTTAGCGCCCATGCGGCTTTGCTGCTGAGCAAACCATGGCCGCTGGCCAGCCTGGGGTGGCTGCCTTACAGATTTTCTGCCAAAAAAATCAGGGAATTGCCATGCGCGTGGGCCGCGGCGCGCTGCTGGTAGCTGTCGCGGTGGGTGCAGTTGAAACCGTGCTCGGCGCCCGGATAGATATGGATTTCCACGTCTTGCCGGTCTTCGAAGCGCTCGGCGATCTTTTGCACGGCTTCCGGCGGAATATGGCTGTCCTGGCCGCCGAAATGCATGAGCAGCGGCACCTGGATCTTGTCGGCCAGGTCCAGCTTGTTCTGGATGCCGCCGCCGTAATAGGCGATGGCGGCGTCGACCAGGCCGGCCGCGGCCGTCTGGAACGATAGCCTGCCGCCGAAGCAGTAGCCGATCGAAGCGAGCTTGCCCGTCACTTCCGGGCGGGCGCGCAGGACGGCGACGGTGGCGGCGATATCGGCGTCGGCGTGCGGATTGTCGGTCGCCTGCATCAGTTCGACGGCGCGCTTCCAGCCATCCGCGTCATAGCCCAGCTCGATGTGCGCGCCAGCGCGCCAGAACAGGTCCGGCACCAGCACCACATAACCATCGGCCGCGTACTGGTCGGCCACGGCACGGATGTGCTCGTTGACGCCGAAAATTTCCTGCAACAGGATGATGGCGGGGCCCTTGCCCACGTGCGGCACGGCCAGGTAAGCCTGGAAGCTGCCGTCCGGGCCGGCGATATCGATCCACTGCGAAGTTGTGCTCATAGAAACTCCAGTCTGAGGTTGGGGGAGGATGTCACAAGCAGGCATGTTACTGGTTTTTCGCCGTGTCTGCGCCCGCCCTTGGTCCAGGCTCAATACATCTCGCGCAGGTAAATCACGGGGCCCGATCTGAGGATGCCAAAGACGACGACACCCACCGTGCTGCCCAGGTAGGGATGATTGCCCACGGAAACGTCCACGCGGCCAGCCTTGCCGGTTCCTGGCGCCAGCACAGTCAGACGATTGAACTGCGGCAGCGCGCCTTGCGCGACGGTATAGGTCCGGTCGTCCGCGGCCAGCGCAGCGCAGTCCAGCGTTTTCTTGCAATTGGCCAGCACCACGTCCGACTTGTTGAATGCGCTGATGCTGTCGAGCAGATTCGTGACCCATTTCGTGCCATTCCAATACTGGACTTGCACGGCCAGTCTGACGGGCAACAACTCGGAACCATAACCGTGGGCAACCTGCCATTGCCCCGACAGCACGGTCAGCCGCGCCTCGTTCTGTATCAATGCGGAGGTCGAGCTGACGACGGCGCCGCCGGTATACGTGCTGCTGGCGCGCAGCAGCACGCCGGTGGGCGCCACCGGCACGCCTGCCTTGCCCGGAAAGCGATAGGCGACCATGGGCTGGGCAACGCCCAGGATGAATTTCGCGGGCGCCACGCCGGTGATGGTGGTTTGCCCCTTCTTGCCGTCGGTGAGCCGGCTGCTGCCATCAGGAGTGCTCGGTGGAAAGGAAATCGTGCCCGTGGCCGCATCCCAGCCGTCGAGCAGCACGGGCGCCAGGACGCTCGGATTGAGCTCGTCATAATTTTGGGTCGTCGTCTCCCCAAGGGCGCGCGCCGTCACCCGCACGCCTATCGCCTGCCCCGAGTAGGCGTAGCGGCCTTTTTCCCCATCGTCGGCGCAGGTGAGCGGCGCGGCGCATGGCGTGGCGATGCTGTCGGCAGCTCCGGTCTTGATCAGCTCCGTGATGAAGTGGTGCGGGATGAACTGCACCTGCTTGCTCACGCTCGAGGCTGGCGCAGCAAGGTTGGCATCCAGGTAACCCCTGGGGTTGGCCAGATTGAAGGCGATGGTGATGCTTCCCACTTCCGGCCAGTTCATGTCGCTGCTGGCAACGCTACCATTGGCGAAGAGCACGCCACCCTGCAGGGCCGGCTTGGCGGGCTTGGGGATCTCGCTCGTCGTCGGCCTGACCAGGCTGTCCAGCGAAGGCAGCACCGTTTCTGCCGGCTTTTCATTGCCGAAGTTCGGCGTCACGGCACCCGCGCTGTTGAGCGCGCTCATGCTGACTGTCACTGGCGCGCCCGCGCGCTGGGGACTGGCAATAACAGGGACGCTGAACGCGGCCGGCACGATGGTGACAGAGCCACTGCCCGTCATGCTCAAACCGGCGTCGCCGGTAGCGGCCGACCCCGCATAGGCGGCCTTCACATTCAGCTTGCCCACGTCGGCATACGCCATGGTTGCCGTGGCAACGCCAGCGTTGTCGAACGCCAGGTTGACAGTCTTCCCCAGGACACTGCAAGCACTACTGTTATCCGGGGCCAAGGCGATGAAGCCCCCCGTGCCTTTGATGAAGACGGGCAAGGTGCCGCTGGCGGGATTGCTGTAGCTGCAACTGAGGGTCAAATCCTTGCTGGTATTCTTGAACAGGGGCACGCACGCTTGCGGGGTCGAGCTGGGGGCGGCCTGCACGGCGCTGATGCTGAACGCCTGTTGAGTAGCAGAAACATGATTGACGGGAGTGACCGTCAATCCTGTCGCCGCAACAGCCATGTCGCAGCTGCTGCTGGCGTCCGACGCGCGCTTGCATACGAGCGCGTCCGTGGCGCCGGGCACGCTCGTCAGGCTCAGGGTGGCGGTGCCGACCGTGTACTGGCGCACGCTGGCCGTCGCCACGCCGCTGTTGCCGATCGCCGTCGCCGTGCCGCCGGGGCTGACGGTGACATTCGCGCCGCCCGTGTACCTGGCGCTGCAGGCGGCATCCGCGCACGCCGTCACCGTCACCGTTTGCGGCGCGCAGGTCAGGGCCGTGCCTGGATGATCGATCTGAAAATGGTGGAGCCCGGTCGGAGTGCCTGGACCGCATTTCGGGCCGTTCACGCTGCCCACGGGATACCCGCTGTTGTTCGTCACGCAGCTGCACGGGTTCGATGGCGTATAGGATTTGCAGGTGATGGTTTGCTGCACCCGGCCCTGCCAGCCCAGGGTGATGTGGTCGACCTTGGCGTTGCCCGTGATGTAGGCGTTGGACGAGTCGAGGGTGACCTCGCCGGCATCCACATTGCCCTTGATGCCATTGCCAGAGGCGATCGACAAGGAATTGCTCGCCTCCACGTCGCCGGTCACAAGCAGGCCGGACGCCTTCAGGTCGATCGTCGGCGATTTCAGCTTGCCCGTCACCTGGCTGCCGGAACCGATGGTCAGCGACACGCTGGCCGTGATATCGCCCTGGATGCGGGTACTGGCGGCCAGGATATTGACGACGGTACCGCTGATCGGCCCGTTGATCAGCGAGCCCGAGGCGATTTCCACAGGGCCCTTGGCGCTGATCTCGCCCGTCACCGTGACGTTGTTCGAGCCCATCTTGATGGTAGTTGCGGAGATATCCGCCGTGATGGTCTGCTCCTGTGCGCCCATGAGGAAAGTGCCACCTTTGGCGGTCAGGCTGCCACCCGTCACCTTCAGATTCGGTGGATTGATATCCTTGATGTCGAGATTGCCCGTGACCGTCAGTGCGGCATTGCCGCTCATCGTCAAGCCCTGGTTATAGCTCATCGCCAGCGAACTGTTGACCGTCACGCCATACGCGCTGCCGATGATGATGACGTCGGTAGAGCCCAGCGCCAGCGAGGTGCACGTGTATTGCAAACCATCCGTGCTCAGGCCGCAGCCGCTGACGGCGCCGCCATTGAAGTTGAGCGTGGCAGCCTGGGCAATAGTTGAGTACAACAATAGTGTCAGGGTGGCAAAAAAGGGAAGTAAACGCACGATATCCAGGAATCTGATGAATGGGAAACCAGCAGGCGCATGGCTTATTCCATGCTAATCTACGCCCTCGCTGTTGTTGCATTATGGCAGTATTTGTCACCCTCGCGCATATCGCATGATCAAGCAAAGCCCCCAAGAATTCCCCCTGCGCACCGTCGACATCATCGTCTATCCCGGCTTCAAGGCGCTCGAAGCCATCGGCGCCATGAAAGTGTTTGACTACGCCAACACGCATTTGCGCCTGCGCAATCTGCCCGGCGGTTACGACGTGCGCATCGCCTCGACGGCCATCGGACCGGTCGAGTCCGACACCCTGATGTCGCTGCACGCCAGCAAGGTGCTCGATGCGAACCGCCTGCCCGACCTGGCCGTCATCGTCGGCTGCCACCATGTCGAGCAAGTCTTGCAGGACATCCCCGCCCTGGCCGCCTGGGTGGCCGAGGCGGCGCCCCGCATCGCTACCCTGGCGGCCCTGTGCACGGGCTGCTTCTTCCTGGCCGAGGCCGGCGTGCTCGACGGCAAGAGCGCGGCCACGCACTGGAGCGCCGTGGACAGCCTGCGCCAGCGCTACCCCTTGATACAGGTCAATGCCGATGCGATTTTCGTGCGGGAAGGGAAATTCTGGACGTCGGCGGGCGTGACGGCCGGCATCGATCTGGCGCTGGCCCTGGTGGAAGACGATTTCAGCCGCGATATCGCGCTCGAAGTGGCGCGCGACCTGGTCGTGTATTTGAAGCGGCCCGGCGGCCAATCGCAGTTTTCCGTGCACCTGTCGAGCCAGATGACGACGCATCCGACCATCCGCCAGTTGCAGGGCTGGATCATGGAACACCTTGCCGAGGAGCTCACCGTGCCGCTGCTGGCGGCCAGACTGGCCATGAGCGAGCGCAATTTTACGCGCGTCTTCCAGCGCGAAACGGGCACCAGTCCCACGGAATTCATCGACACGGCCCGCTTCGAAGTGGCGCGCCGTTTGCTGGAAGACAATGTGTCTTCTTTAAAACAGGTGGCCGTGCAGGCGGGCTTGCATAGCGAGGACAGGCTGCGCCGCCTGTTTCAAAAGAAACTCGCCATCACGCCGCGCGACTACCGCGAACGCTTTTCCAGCACGGCGCGCTAGACGCAGCGAGGGTCAGCGCGACTTGTTGGTGCGCACGTGGCGCGTGGCCAGCTGCTGGCGGTGCCAGGCCAGCGGCGTGAACATCAGCGCGCACAGCAGATGGTGGCCAGCAGCGCCAGCCAGATGGCGGGCGTGGCAAGGGTGGCGGCATTGCTCCACCACAAGGCCAGCAGGGAAGACAGGGCCGCGCCGAGGAAGACGGGCAACATGCGGCGCAAGGTCGCGAGATAGGCAGTGGCAAACATGAACGACTCCCAAAGCAAGGCGGATGTCTTCACACTAGCAGGGGCAGGCAGCGAAGTACAGCCTGCCGCCCTGCCGCGTCCGTCAAGTGTTGCGCAATGAGTACAGCCGATAAAATTAGTACAACACGACGGAACGGATCGATTCGCCGCTCTTCATCAGGTCGAAGCCTTCGTTGATGCGTTCGAGCGGCAAGCGGTGCGTGATCAGGTCGTCGATGTTGAGCTTGCCTTCCATATACCAGTCGACGATCTTCGGCACGTCCGTGCGGCCGCGCGCGCCGCCAAAGGCGGAACCGCGCCATTCGCGCCCTGTGACCAGCTGGAACGGACGGGTGGAAATTTCCTGCCCGGCCGCCGCCACGCCGATGATGAACGATTTGCCCCAGCCCTTGTGCGTGCACTCGAGCGCCTGGCGCATCAAGTTGGTGTTGCCCACGCATTCGAACGAATAATCGGCGCCACCGTCCGTCAGTTGCACGATGGCATCGACGACGTTTTCCACTTCATTCGGGTTGATAAAGTGCGTCATGCCGAACTTGCGCGCGATGGCCTGGCGCGCCGGGTTGATGTCGATACCGATGATCTTGTCGGCGCCGACCATCTTCGCCGCCTGGATCACGTTCAGGCCGATGCCGCCCAGGCCGAACACGGCCACGTTGGCGCCCGCTTCCACCTTGGCCGAGAACAACACGGCGCCCACGCCCGTCGTCACGCCGCAGCCGATGTAGCAGACCTTGTCGAACGGCGCGTCTTCGCGGATTTTTGCGAGCGCGATTTCCGGCACGACGATGTAATTGGAAAAGGTGGAGGTGCCCATGTAATGGAACAGCGGCTGGCCATTCAGCGAGAAGCGGCTGGTCGCATCCGGCATCAGGCCGCGGCCCTGCGTCGAGCGGATGGCCTGGCACAGGTTCGTCTTTTGCGACAGGCAGAACTTGCACTGGCGGCATTCCGGCGTGTACAGGGGAATGACGTGGTCGTCCTTTTTCAGGGTCGTCACGCCCGGTCCCACGTCGACGACGATGCCGGCGCCTTCATGGCCGAGGATGGCGGGGAAGATGCCTTCCGGATCGGCGCCGGACAAGGTGTAGTAATCGGTATGGCAAATGCCCGTGGCCTTGAGTTCGACCAGCACTTCGCCAGCGCGCGGGCCGGCCAGGTCGACTTCTTCGATGGTCAGCGGGGCGCCCGCCTTCCAGGCAATCGCTGCTTTGGTTTTCATGGGGTGTCTTCCTGCTCGGTTTCAGATGCGCCATTATCGGGCGCCGGCAGGCGGGGCGGCGCAAGGGCCCCCGCGCTTGTCTGAAAACGCGGCGCATTTGTCCGATGCTGCCGCACGTTTGCGCCAGCTCAATCTTCACAGCATACAGAGGCGCATTCTTGGCACAAGCCCAACTCCGCTTGAGCAGCCATTGCCGCGTTCCCGCAGGAGACTGATATGCGCCCGATTTTCCCATTCCAGCAGTCCTGGCTGGCCCTGCTGCTGGCATGTTGCCTGGCCCTGCTGGCCGCCTGTGGCGGCGGCCATCACCACCCGACACCCGGCGCGACCACGGGCAATCTGACAGTCACTATCGGCGGCTTGCCGGCCGGCGTGGCGGGCGCCGTCACGGTCACGGGGCCTGCGTCGTACAGCAGGACGCTGACGGCCACCACCACGCTCACCGGCCTGGCGCCCGGCGCCTACGCCATCAATGCCGCCAGCGTGGCGCAGGGCACGGGAACCCTGGCGCCCACGCCCGTCACGCAGCAGGTGCAAGTCAATGCGGGCGCCACGGCCAGCGCCAGCGTCCTGTATGCGGCGGCCGCGCCGCTGGCCCTGCGCCTGCAGGAAGTGGCCAGCGGACTGGATGCCCCCATCTTCCTCACGGCGCCGCCCGGCGACAGCCGCCTTTTCATTCTTGAGCGCCCCGGCCGCATCCGCGTGGTGCAGAACGGCAATCTGCTGGCCACGCCCTTCCTCGACGTTAGCACGCTCACCACCACCAGCGGCGAACGGGGCTTGCTGTCGATGGCCTTCCATCCGCAGTACGCCAGCAATGGGTATTTCTTCATCTACTACACCAACCTGGCCGGCGATATCGTCATCGAGCGTCGGCAAGTGTTGGCCGGCAACGCCAACGTGGCCGATCCCCTGTCCGCGCTGACCATCCTCACCATCCCCCACCCCACGTTCAACAACCACTATGGCGGCCTGCTCAGCTTTGGTCCCGATGGCTACCTGTACGCGGGCACGGGCGATGGCGGCAGTGGCGGCGATCCGCCAGGCAATGCGCAAAACACGAATGTGCTGCTGGGCAAGCTGCTGCGCCTGGATGTCAACGCCAGCACGGTAGCCCAGCCTTATGCAATTCCTCCCGGCAATCCATTTGCCGGCACGGCAAGCGGGCGCGGGGAAATCTGGGCCTACGGCTTGCGCAACCCCTGGCGCTACGCCTTTGACGTGCCGGCTCAGCTGCTGTACATCGCCGACGTGGGCCAGGCCAACTGGGAAGAAGTCGACGTGCGTCCCGTGGGCCAGGCGGGCAACAACTATGGTTGGAACATCATGGAGGGATTGCATTGCTACAACAGTGCCAGCTGCAACCAGGCGGGACTGGTGCTGCCCCTCATCGAATACGGCCACGATGCGGCCGGCGGCTGCTCGATCACGGGCGGCTATGTGTACCGGGGCACGGCCTTGCCGGAACTGGCCGGCCAATACCTGTATTCGGACTATTGCAGCGGCTGGCTGAAAAGTTTCAGCTACAGCAACGGTGCGGCATCGGCCGTGACGGACTGGGGCATCACCAACGTGGGCAACATCCTTTCGTTCGGCCAGGATGCGCAAAACGAGCTGTACATGCTGAGCGGCACGGGCAAGGTGTACAAGATCATACGTCAATAAGCGTGCGCCAGCGAAGCGCAGCCACGCACGCGGCTGGGGCCGTTTTTCGACGGGAAGCGGGGAACCGGCTAAAATGATTTTTTTACGCCGCGCCCTGCGCCCCAGCCCAAGAGAACACCATGGCCCGTTTGAAACTTGAATTTCCTGAAGACCAGTACTGCTATTCCTCGCAACTGACGGTACGCACGACGGACATCAATGCCGGCAACCATCTCGGCAACGATTCCATGATTTCCATGATTTCCGAGGCACGCGCCCGCTTCCTGTTCGAATATGGCGTGCGCGACATCGAAGCGGACGGCACCGGCATCATCGTCACCGACCTGGCCACCACCTACCGCGCCGAAGCCCATGCACGCGACCAGCTGTTGTTCGAAGTGGGCGTCATGGATTTCAATAAATATGGCGGCGACATCACCTTCCGCATCACGCGCCCGCGCGACAATACCCTGATCGCGATGGCCAAGTCCGGCTTTGTCTTCTTCAACTACAAGCGCAGTCAGGTCGTGCCCATGCCGGAAGAGTTCGGCAGCAAGTTCCCACAGGTAAACTGGATCGATTGATTCAGGTCCGATTAAACGGGCCCTCATGCCGCCATGCTGTATGCTTATCAGGAAGACATTAAATCTGGAGCGGCATGCAATCAGCAATCACGGCAAGACTGTGCCTGGCCCTGGCGCTGCTGGGCATGTTGCCGCCCGTCCTGGCCGCGCCGCAAACCGTCATCCTGTACGGCGACGATGACTATGCGCCGTACAGCTATGTGGAAAACGGCGCCTTCAAGGGCATGTACATCGATATCCTGCGCCAGGCGGCCGGCCGGATGCCCGAGTACCGGCTGGAACTGCAGCCGCGCCCCTGGAAACGGGGACTCGACGCGCTGGAAAAAGGCCAAGTCTTCGGCCTGTTCCCGCCCGGACGCAAGACGGAGCGGCCGTACGTGCAACCGTATTCGGCCATGCTGCACCGCGAATCGGTGGTGCTGTTTTGCCATGATGCCGTCATGCGCACGCCGCGCACGCACTTCCCGACCGACTTTGCCGGCCTGACCATCGGCGTCAACACGGGTTTTCTGCTGTCGGAAAAGTTGATGGCGCCCGCCCGCGAAGGCCTGCTGCGCCTGGAAGCGGCCAAGGGCAATGAAGCCAACCTGAAGAAACTGGCCCTGCGGCGCATCGATTGCTACGCCAGCGACCGCGGCGCGGCACGCCACACGGCCCGCCAACTGCAAGGCGAACTGGCCGGCTACGGCTTTCAATTGCGCGAAGTGCTGGAACTGTCGTCCGAAGCCACCTACATCGCCTACAGCGCACGCAATACGCCCGCCTACAAGGCCGATTTCATCGAGAAGATGAATGCCGCCCTGCTTGCCATGCGGCAAAACGGCCAACTGGCGCGCATCGAAGGGGCGTATTTGCCTTGATTACCTGCGCTGCACGGCGCGCGGCTGCAAAGTCATGACGGGACTGCTGCGGCCCTGCGGCTTGACGCCGAAGGTATTCTTGAACCACTCGTCGATCATGCGCTTTTCATAGCGCAAGGCATCGTTGCTGGAATAACGATTGATATGTTGCAAATAGGACATATCCGACAGATAAGCGTTGCCGCTGGCAATGACTTTGCCATGTTGCTCGAGCGTATAGCGCAAGCGCAGGCGCGGCCAGTCAGCACGGCCCGTCATCACGCGCACATCGAAGGCGCCGCGGCGCGCCGGGTCTTCGCGTCCCGCCAGGTCGACATCGGTGATCTCGATCCTGAGGTCCTGACCCGGGGGCAAGCTCTTGCCCAGCCAGTTGAAGTGATCCGCCAGGCCCGCAAGCACCTGCTCCCGGTCGCGCGAGCTGAACGGCACATCGGAATAGTCGTCGGGTTTGTCGAACGTCACCTGGACACCCGCCCACGCGCTGCTGCCTGCGGCCAGTACCAGGGCGGCTACCCATGTTTTCGTCATCGTGGAAATACGCATATGCCTTCCCTTCAGAAAGTTCACGGTCAGACGGCAACTGCCATGCCGGCCTCTGCCGACCCTGATTGACTATAGCCTGAAGTGAAAATTTCCGGAGCGCAATACGTTTCGTGCGGCGGCAAGTGCGGCGGCACGCGCGGCGCCACACCGCGCGATTGGCCGTGCCGCTTACTTGCGCGCGTGGCGCTTCGGCTTGATGCCAAAGGTATCGGCATACCAGTCATCGATCATCAACTTTTCATAGCGCAACTTTTCATTGCTGAAGTAAGGATTGATGCGGGTCAGGTAAGACATGTCGGACAGGGCCGCATTGCCGCTGCTGATGACCTTGCCATCCTGTTCCAGCACATAGTGCAGGCGCATGCGCGGCCAGTCGACCCGGCCATTCATGACGCGGATATCCTGGCCGGCGCGCAGCGATGGATTTTCACGTCCCGCCAGGTCCACGTCCGTCACGTCGATTTTCAAGGTTTGCCCGGGCGGCAGCGAGGCGCCCAGTTTCTCGAAATGCCGGCTCAATTCCTTCAATACGTCATCGCGGTCCTGCGGGTTGAACGGGACGTCCGTGAATTGATCCGGTTTGCTGAACCGCACTTCGGTTCCGGCCCAGGCCGCGCTGCTGGCCAGCAAGGCCAGGCCGGCGATCAGGGCGCGCGTCGTTTGCTTTTGCATGATGTACCCTTTCAGGAAATGTGAGTGGCATGGCGCCACTTCTTATGCCTGTCCAATATAGCGCGCTCCAGCCCATTCTGACGCGGAATTCATACCTTGTTACTTTTCTGCTTTTCCGCCGGGAAGGAAAGGCGCCGTCTTTTTTTGCAGATTCATTGGCAATATTAATTAAAACAAAGTATTGTCTTGAAAATATAGTTGCCTAAGCGATAAAGTATAGATAGTGTAGACAGCATGGATTTAAAGTGTTTTTTTGGCACGTGTGTTGCATGATTTTAGTCAATTGTTCTTGCTTATTGTTAATACTTAACGGTCGGTCTACAATCGACAAAATGCGCCCGAAAAACGCGCAACGCCGGTAGTGGCGCACAGGGATTCCTGGCGCGGGCGTCTCAGCATTGCGTCAGTTATGCCTTTTAGCGGAACTCGCCCTTATGTCATTTTTGTCTTCAGCATCGCCCAAGTTACCTCCCTGGAAAGTCCTGCTCGTCGATGATGAACCCGACATCCACGACATCACCAAACTGACACTGAGCCGTTTTCGCCTCGAGGGCCGCGCCCTGAGCTTCGTGCATGCGTACAGCGGCGCCGAGGCCAAGCAAGTGCTGGCGCGCGAAGAAGGCATCGCGCTGGTCTTCCTGGACGTGGTGATGGAACGCGAAGACAGCGGCCTGGAAGTGGCGCGCTGGATGCGCGAAGACCTGGGCAACCAGTTTACGCGCATCGTGCTGCGCACAGGGCAGCCGGGACAGGCGCCGGAAGAACGCGTGATCGTCAACTACGACATCAACGACTACAAGGAAAAAACCGAGCTCGACCGCACCAAGCTGTTTACCACCACCTTTGCCGCCCTGCGCGCCTACCGCGACATCATGAAGGTGGAAGAGGCGCGCCAGGCCCAGCTCCACTACCGCGAGGGCCTGGAGCGCGTCATCGCCGCCTCGGCGCACATTTTCAAGCAGCGCAACCTGCGCGACTTCGCCAGCGGCCTGCTGCAGCAAGTCGTCGCCCTGCTGCGCCTGGAAACGAGCATGCTGCTGCGCCTGCGCGGCGCCAGCGCCATCACGGGCGAGCAGGATTACGAGATCCTCGCGCAGATCGGCGACACGGACGACGGCATCCTCAGCCCGTCCTTGCTGTCGCAGCTGGACCATGCCAAGAGCAATAAAATTTCGCGCCTGCACGGCGACACCTATGTCGGCTATTTCCCCAACAGCAGCGGCAAGGCGTCCTTGCTGGTGCTCAAGGGCGTGGAAGAAATTTCCGACCTCGATGCGCAATTGCTGGAAGTATTCTGCTCCGGCGTGGCGATCGCCTTCGACAACATCCTGCTGACGCAGGAAATCACCGATACCCAGGCCGAGCTGATCCTGCGCCTGGGCGACGTGGTCGAATCGCGCTCGCACGAAGGGGGCAACCACGTGCGCCGCATGGCCGAAGTGTGCCAGCTGCTGGCGCAGGCCTCCGGTATGTCGGAAGAGGAAACCATGGTGCTGCGCCACGCGGCACCCATGCATGACATCGGCAAGATTTCCACGCCCGACGCCGTGCTGCTCAAACCGGGCAAGCTCGACGCGGCCGAGTGGGAAATCATGAAGCAGCATCCGACGGTAGGCATGTCCATCCTCGACGGCTCGCAGCGCCCGCTCTTGAAGGCGGCCGCCGTGATCGCCCACCAGCACCATGAAAAATTCGACGGCAGCGGCTACCCGCAAGGCCTGGTGGGAGAGAACATCCACAAATACGCGCGTATCGCCGCCGTCGCCGACGTCTTCGACGCGCTGATGCACAAGCGCTGCTACAAGGACGCCTGGCCCCTGGAGCGCGTGGTCAGCTACCTGCGAGAAGTGAGCGGCAGCCACCTGGACCCGCAGTATGTGGAGTTGCTGATTGCGAATCTGGACGAGGCGCTTGCGTTAAATCAACGTTTCCCTGACTGATATTCACGGCCGTCGTTTTCATTCTGCGAACCTGCGCCGCAAGAGCGCCTGAAAAACGTTCAGGGCAAGGCGCGCGGTCGCAGACAGTGCGAATAGCACGGCAAGACCAAGCAACGCAGCCATGGACGTTTTCTCAGGTGCTCTTAGGCTCCAGCGGGAAGCGGATCTTGTAATGTAGCCCCATCCCCGGCGCACTGACCACCTTCACCGTACCACCGAGCGGGCCCGTCACCAGGTTGTACAGGATATGTGCACCGAGGCCGCTGCCGCCCGAGCCCCGCTTGGTCGTGAAGAAGGGGTCAAACAGCTGGCCCAGGGTGGCGCTGTCCATGCCCATGCCGTCGTCGCTGTAATCGAGCTCCAGCATGTCGCCAGCCGTCCGCACGCTGATCTTGATCTTGCCCGGCTCGCCTTCGGCAAAGCCGTGCACCAATGAATTGACCACCATGTTCGTGACGATCTGCGAGACGGCGCCCGGATAGCTGCGCAGCTGCACCTCGGGTGCGCAATCGATCTCCACCTTGACCGGCTTGCCCTTGAGCTTGGGTTGCAGCGAGAGCAGGATTTCATCGAGGTATTTGCGCAAATTAAAGCTGCGCAGTTCGTCCGAGGACTGGTCCACGGCCACCTGCTTGAAGCTGCGCACCAGCGCCGCGGCGCGCTGCGTATTCGTCGTCATGATCCGCAGGGTCTGGTCGATGATGTCGAAGAATTGCCGCAAGCCATCTTCATCGAGCTGGCCGCCGTCCAGGTCTTCGCGCGTGAGTTTCAATTCCTGCACCAGGTGGCTGGTGGCCGTCACGCAGATGCCCAGCGGCGTATTGATTTCATGCGCCACGCCCGCCACCAGCCGTCCCAGGGACGCCAGCTTTTCCTGGCGCACCAGTTCCGACTGCGCTTCCTGCAAGGCGTTCAAGGCGCTGTTCAGGGCCGCATTCTGCTCTTCCAGCGCTTCCTTGGCCTGGCGCATGGCGCTGTCGGCCTGGATGCGGGCCATCGCCACGGCCACGTGGCTGGCCATGAAGGCCAGCACGTCCAGTTCCGCCTGACCATACACGACGGATTCGTCGTAGCTTTGCACGATGATCACGCCATACTTTCTCTCGCCCAGCAGCATGGGTGCGCCCATCCAGCTGGCGATGCCGACATTGCCCAGCGGCTCGTCCATCTCGCCGCTGGCCACCAGCGCCGCATAGCTGTCCGCATCGAGCAGGCACGCCTGCCGGCGCGCCAGCACATAGGAACTCATGCCGATACCGTAATGAAAGCGTTTCACGGGCGCCTGCGCATCCTTTTCGTCGACGAAATACGGGATCGTGATGTCCTTGTTGTCCGGGTGGTACAGGGCGATGAGGAAATTCTTTGCCGTCACCAGCTCGCTGATGATGGCGTGCAGGCGCGCATACAAGGTCGTCGCGTCGGCCGCCTGCGCCGACAGGTTGGCGATTTCATACAGCGCATGCTGCAGGTTTTCCGCGCGCCGCCGCTCGGCCACCTCGTGTGCCAGCAGGGCCGTGCGCTCCTGCACCGCCTTTTCCAGCCGGTCCATGCTTTGCATGCCTTGCAGGGCGCTCGACACGTGCGTGGCGATCAGCGCAAACAGGGCCTGGTCTTCCAGGCTGAAGCGGTGCTGCGCGTCATAGCTCTGGATGACGATGGCGCCGAGCACCTGGTGCTGCTGGTCCAGCAGCGGGCAGCCTATCCAGTGCTCGGCCGCCGTGCCGCCGCCCCAGGCGCCGCCGCCGATGGCGCGCATGGCATCGTCATCGGCCGTCATCACCAGCTGCTTGCGGTTGACGATGACCCACGCCGTGGGCGACTGCGCCGCGCTGGCCAGGCGCACGCCCTCGTCCGGATCGGGCGCGGCGTCGAATTCGTCGACAAAATAGGGAAAGCGCACGAGGCCGTCGTCGTGGTCGCTGAGCGCCACGTAAAAGTTGGCCGCATACATGATGCGCCCCAGCGCCGCATGCACCGCCTGCAGGAATTCGCTGATATCGCTGCAGGTGCTCGAGCGCTGCCCGATTTCCAGCAACACGGTTTGAACGGCTTCCAGGCGGCTGAGACGGCTTTCCATGGGTGACTATGTACCTTGTGCAAGTATATGTTCTGAAAATCAATATTATCAGTTCAGCCCAGCCTTGGCACGGCATAAAACGCAGAATCTTGCCTTGAGCGATAGCAACACACGCCACGCGCGCATTTGCCACGCTGGCAATACAGTGGCAGACTAGGCCCCTTCCCACAGACCAGACCGTCCTCATGACCGCCACGCTACGCGCCTCGCTTCGCCCCTACACCCTCGCCGGCCTGCTGGCCTTTGCCGCGCTGGGCATGCCGCCGCTGTGCGCCGCGCCAGCCAAGGCGCCGGCGGCGGAAACGGCCGATGGCGGACGCTATTTCGGCCCCCTCGTCGCGGGCAAGATGCACGGCCAGGGGCGGCTCGAATACGCGAGCGGCGCCTTTTATGAAGGAGGCTTCGCGCGCGGCGTGTTTTCCGGCCAGGGCAAGCTGCGCCAGGCGTCCGGCGTCGAATACACGGGCGCCTTCCGCCAGGGCGCCTTCGACGGCATCGGCCGCTACACCTCGCCCAAGGGCGAAATCTATGCGGGCAGCTTCGTCAAGGGCAGCTTCGAGGGGCAAGGCCGCTTCCAGGGCGCCGATGGCGCCACCTTCGAGGGACAGTTCAAGCACTGGCGCCCGCACGGCGCCGGCAAGCTGACCGACACGGACGGCACCGTCTTCGAAGGCGACTTCGTCCAGGGCCAGGTGCAGGGCAAGGCGAAAGTCACCACCAGCGACGGCATCCACTACGAAGGCGAGCTGAAGGACTGGAAATTCGATGGCGAAGGCGTGCTGCGCACGGCCGACGGCGACGAATACCGGGGCGGCTTCAAGAATGGCCAGTTCGACGGCAAGGGCGTGCTGCGCTACGCGGTGGCGCAGCCGGACGGCCGGCGCGAAGACAGCGGCAACTGGACGGAAGGCCAGCTGGACGACCCAGCCCTGGACAAGCTCACGCGCGACAATATCGAGCTGGCCCTGTACAACCAGCGCAGCCTGCTCGACGGCGCCCTGGCACGGATCGCGCCGCGCGACGCGGCGAAAAAGATCAACCTGTACCTGCTGGGCGTGGCGGGCGACGGCGCGCAGGAAGTGTTTCACCGCGAAACAGCCTTCGTGCAGCGCCAGTTCGACCGCGATTACGGCACCGTGGGCCGCTCCTTGATGCTGGTCAACAGCCGCAACACGGTGGCGCAGCAGCCGATGGCCACGCGCACCAGCATCGCCGCCAGCCTCGACGCCCTGGGCGCGAAGATGGACAAGCAGAACGACATCCTGTTTTTATTCCTCACCAGCCACGGCTCGCCCGAGCACGAACTGGCGCTGGCGCAAAACGGCATGGATTTGCACAGCCTGCCCGCGCAGGAGCTGGCGGGCATGCTCAAGCACAGCGGCATCCGCTGGAAAGTCATCGTCATCTCGGCCTGCTATGCAGGCGGTTTCATTGCGCCATTAAAAGATGACAACACCCTCATCATCACGGCCGCGCGCAGCGACCGCACCTCGTTCGGCTGCGACGACCAGAACGATTTTACTTACTTCAGCGAAGCGTATTTCAAGGAAGCGCTGCCCAAGAGCGCCGGCTTTGCCGAGGCCTTCGACAAGGCCAAGGTGCTGGTGCAGGCGCGCGAAGCTGCCGATTTCCTCGAAGGCGGCATGGAGGCGGAAGAGCATTCCGAGCCGCAGCTATTCCAGGGCAAGGCCATCGCCGCGCAACTGAAGGCGTGGCGCGCCCAGCCACGCTAAGCACGGCACGGCCGCCCGCCTTTCTGTACAATAGCCATCACCATGCGACGATTCTTCCTCATTTTGCTGCTGTTCGTGCTTCCGCTCCAGATGTCCTGGGCCGCGGCGAGCGCGTATTGCCTGCACGAGGAAGGCAAGGCGGCGCAGCACCTGGGCCACCACAGCCACCAGCACAAGGCCGATGCGGACAAAAAACCCGTGGCCGACAAGGCTGACAAGCAATCCAAGGGCCAGCCGCACAGCGATTGCAACGTCTGCCACGGCATCGGCCATGCGTGGCTGCCGGCCGGCTCCAGCCTGCCCGTCGGCGACATGGCGTCCGTCAACGCGGATACGTCCCCCTTCTTTTACGCTTCCCACATCCCGGACGCTCCCAAGCGCCCTGACTGGTCGTCGGCCATCTAGGCCGACGGGACGCTTCTTTCACTGATCGCAATATGCGGGCCTGACTAAAGCAGGCGCAAGCCTGCGCGTCCCGTCGAATTCTTTTCCATGCTTTTGGAGAATTCGATGTACCGAATCATCTTGTTACTTTCCGCTGGCCTGCTGGCCGGCAACTTTGCGCACGCGCAAACACCTGAAGAACCCGCCGCGCCTCTGACCCTGCCCGCCGCGCTGGCCCTGGCCGAAGGCGGCAACGCCATCCTGTCGGCCGCCCGCCATGAACTGGCGGCGCAGGGCGGCGCCCTGCAACAGGCACGCGCCCTGCCCAATCCGGAACTGCAAACCGTGCTGGAAGACACGCGGCGCGCCACGCGCAGCACCACCGTGCAACTCAACCAGCTCATAGAACTGGGCGGCAAACGCGGTGCGCGCGCCGCCGTCGCCCAGCGCGGGGAAGACCTGGCGCACGCCGGCCTTGCGCTACAGCAAGCCGACACGCGCGCCGCCGTCACGTCCGCCTTTGTCGACGTGCTGGCGGCGCAGGAAGGCTTGCGCCTGGCCGACAGCGCGCAGGCGCTGGCCGCGCGCGCCAGCGACATCACGGCACGCCGGGTGACGGCCGGCAAGGCCTCCCCTGTCGAGGAAACCCGCGCCAAGGTCGCCGAAGCGAGCGTGCGGCTGGAACTGAACCTGGCCCGCAGCACGCTGGCCAGCGCCCGCAAGCGCCTGGCCGCCCTGTGGGGCAACGCCGCGCCCCGCTTTACCGTGGCCGAGGGCCGGCTGGAAACCTTGCCGCAGCTGCCGCCAGGCAGCGAACTGGCGGCGCGCCTGGAGCAGGCCCCGGCCGTGCGCCAGGCCCGCAGCGCGCTGGCGCAGCGGCAAGCCATGCTGGACGTGGAACAGCGGCGCGCCACGCCCGACGTCACGGTAAGCATCGGCATGAAGCGCTCGGAAGAACTGGGCCGCAACCAGGCCATCATCGGCCTGGCCCTGCCGCTGCCTTTGTTCGACCGCAATGCGGGCAACAAACTCGACGCCCTGCGCCGCAGCGACAAGGCCAGCGACGAACTGGCCGCCGCCCGCATCGCCGTGCAGACGGCTGTCGCCGCCGCCAGCGAACGGCTGGCCACGGCCCGGCTCGACGTGGAAAGCTTGCGCCAGGACATCTTGCCTGGCGCACAAAGCGCCTACGACGCGGCCAGCAAGGGCTTTGAGTTCGGCAAGTTCGCCTTCCTTGACGTGCTCGATGCTCAGCGCACCTTGCTGCAAGCCAAAAACCAATACCTGCGCGCGCTGACGGAAGCGCAGCACGCCGCCGCCGAGATCGAGCGCCTGCTGGGCACACCAGCTCCTCTGTAAGGAATATCCTCCATGAACATCCCACTGAACAAAAAGCAGGCGATCGCCATCGCCTCCATCGCGGCCGCCGGCATCGTGCTGGCCATCCTCATCCTGGGCACGGGCAATTCCAAGACCGCGCCGCCCACCGCCGTCAAGACGGAAGCACATACTGAAAAGAAAGACGAACACGGCCACGAGGAGGTGGAAGGCAAGCTGGAATTGACGGCTGCGCAAAGCCGCGCGGCCGGCGTCGTCATCGCCACGGCCGCGCCCGGCCGCATCAAGACGACGGTCGCCCTTCCCGGCGAAATCCGTTTCAATGAAGACCGCACGGCCCACGTCGTGCCCCGCCTGGCCGGCGTGGTGGAAGCCGTGCAGGCGGACCTGGGCCAGCTGGTGAAAAAGGGGCAGGTACTGGCCGTCATCGCCAGCACGGAACTGTCGGAGCAGCGCAGCGCACTGCTGTCGGCGCAGCGGCGCTTGTCGCTGGCCCGCTCCACGTATGAGCGCGAAGAAAAACTGTGGCGCGAGAAAATTTCGGCCGAGCAAGATTACCTGCAGGCGCAGCAAGCGTGGCGCGAGGCGGAAATCGCCGTGCAGAATGCGCAGCAAAAACTCAGCGCGCTGGGCGCCAGCGGCGCTGCCAAGGGGCCGCTGAACCGCTACGAGATCCGCGCGCCGTTCGACGGCATGGTGCTGGAAAAACACATCACCCTGGGCGAAGCCGTCAAGGAAGACGCGAACATCTTCGTCATTTCCGACCTGTCGACCGTATGGGCGGAAATCGCCGTGCCGGCGAAGGACCTGGCCACCGTGCGCATGGGAGGCAAGGCCGAGGTGAAAGCCAGCGCTTTTGATGCCAGCGCGCAAGGCACGATCACCTACGTGGGTGCGCTGCTGGGCGAACAGACGCGCACGGCCAAGGCACGCATCAGCTTGCAGAATCCCGACATGGCCTGGCGCCCGGGGTTATTCGTCAGCGTGGAAGTGGTGTCCGGCGAAGCGGACGCGCCCGTCACCGTGCAGAGCACGGCCATCCAGACGGTGGAAGACAAGCCCGTCGTCTTCGTGCAGATCAAGGAGGGCTACCAGGCCGCGCCCGTGGTGCTGGGGCGCAGCGATGGCAATCTGACGCACATCAAGCAGGGCCTGGCCGCCGGCACGCCGTACGCGGCGCAAGGCAGTTTTGTCCTGAAGTCCGAGCTGGGCAAAGATGCTGCCGGTCACGAACATTGATCACGTCAAAGCTAAGGAAACCATCATGTTTGAACGCTTGATCCGCTTCGCCATCGACCAGCGCTGGCTGGTGATGCTGGCCGTGGCCGCCATGGCCGGCCTGGGCATCTACAGCTACCAGAAGCTGCCCATCGACGCCGTGCCCGACATCACCAACGTGCAGGTACAAATCAATACCCAGTCCGCCGGCTATTCGCCGCTGGAAACGGAACAGCGCGTGACGTTCCCCATCGAGACGGCCATGGCCGGCTTGCCGAACCTGGAACAGACGCGCTCGCTGTCGCGCTATGGCCTGTCGCAAGTGACCGTGATCTTCAAGGATGGCACGGACATCTATTTTGCCCGCCAGATGATCAACGAGCGCCTGCAGGAAGCGAAGGAAAGCTTGCCAGCTGGCATCACGCCCAAGATGGGGCCCGTCTCCACGGGCCTCGGTGAAATCTATCTGTGGACGGTGGAAACGCAGGACGGCGCGAAAAAGCCGGACGGCACGCCGTACACGCCGACGGACTTGCGCGAAATCCAGGACTGGATCATCAAGCCGCAGTTGCGCAATGTCACGGGCGTCACGGAAATCAATGCCATCGGCGGTTACGCCAAGCAATACCAGGTGGCGCCGTATCCGGAAAAACTGGCCGCCTACGGCATCAGCCTGCAAGACGTGGTGACGGCGCTCGAGCGCAACAACAGCAACGTGGGCGCAGGCTACATCGAAAAGCAGGGCGAGCAGCTGCTGATACGCGCGCCGGGCCAGGTGGCGTCCAAGGATGACATCGGCAACATCGTCGTCGCCAATGTGCAGGGCGTGGCGATCCGCATCCGCGACGTGGCCGACGTGGTGCTGGGGCGCGAACTGCGCACGGGCGCGGCCACGGAAAACGGCCGCGAAGTGGTGCTCGGCACCGTCTTCATGCTGATCGGGCAGAACAGCCGCGCCGTGTCGCAAGCCGTCGACAAGAAGATGGTCGAGATCAACCGCAGCCTGCCGAAAGGCGTGCACGCCGTCACCGTGTATGACCGTACGGTGCTCGTCGACAAGGCCATCAATACGGTGAAGAAAAACCTGCTCGAAGGCGCCGTGCTGGTAATCGCCATCCTGTTTTTGTTCCTCGGCAATATCCGCGCGGCCATCATCACGGCCATGGTGATTCCGCTGGCCATGCTGTTCACGTTTACGGGCATGGTGCAATACCATGTGAGCGCCAACCTGATGAGCCTGGGGGCACTCGATTTCGGCATCATCATCGATGGCGCCGTGGTGATCGTGGAAAACTGCGTGCGCCGCCTGGCCCATGCGCAGCAAAAACTGAGACGGCCGCTGACCTTGCAGGAGCGTTTTCAGGAAGTGTTTGCGGCATCGCAAGAAGCGCGCCGGCCCCTGCTGTACGGCCAGCTGATCATCATGGTCGTGTACTTGCCCATCTTCGCGCTGACGGGCGTGGAAGGCCGCATGTTTACGCCGATGGCCCTGACGGTGGTGATCGCCCTACTCGGTGCCATGCTGCTGTCGATCACCTTCATCCCGGCCGCCGTGGCGCTGTTTATCGGCGACAAGGTGGCGGAGAAGGAAAACGCCATCATGCGCGCCGCCAAGCGCTGGTATGCGCCGCTGCTGGACAAGGTGATGCGCAACACGCCCGTCGTGTTGACGGGCGCGGCGGTAGCCGTCGTGCTGTCCGGCTTGCTGGCCACGCGCATGGGCAGCGAATTCGTGCCCAGCCTGAACGAGGGCGACATCGCCATCCAGGCCCTGCGCATCCCCGGCACCAGCTTGAGCCAATCGCTGGCCATGCAGCGGCAGCTGGAAAGCAAGCTGATGGCAAACCACAAGGAAATCGCACGCGTGTTCGCCCGCACGGGTACGGCCGAGATCGCGTCCGACCCGATGCCGCCGAATATTTCCGACGGCTACATCATGCTCAAACCCCGCGACGCATGGCCAGAACCGAAGAAGTCGCGCGAGCAATTGCTGGCGGAAATCGAGGCGACGGCCACGAGCTTGCCGGGCAATAACTATGAGTTTTCACAGCCGATCCAGCTGCGCTTCAATGAACTGATTTCCGGCGTGCGCAGCGACGTGGCCGTGAAACTGTTCGGCGACGACATGGCCGTCCTCGACAGCACGGCGGCGAAGATCGCCGGCGTGCTGGGCAAGATACCGGGCGCAACGGAGGTAAAAGTCGAGCAGACGACGGGACTGCCCATGCTGACGGTGCAGATCGACCGCGAGCAGACGGCCCGCTATGGCCTCAATATTGCCGACGTGCAGTCGGCGATCGCCACGGCCATCGGCGGGCAAGAGGCAGGCACGCTGTTCCAGGGCGACCGCCGCTTCGACATCGTCGTGCGCCTGCCCGACAGCCTGCGCAGCGACCTGGAGCAACTCAAACGCCTGCCCATCGCCCTGCCCCTGGGCGCGGCGGCGGAAGGCCGTGCCCGCTTCATCCCGCTCGGCGAAGTGGCCAGCCTGCAAGTGGCGCCGGGGCCGAACCAGATCAGCCGCGAAGACGGCAAGCGCCGCATCGTCATCAGCGCCAACGTGCGCGGGCGCGATATCGGCTCATTTGTTGCCGACGCCACGCAGCAGTTGCAAGCGCAGGTGGCCATTCCCGCCGGCTATTGGACCAGCTGGGGCGGCCAGTTCGAGCAGCTGCAGTCAGCGACAAAACGCCTGGAACTGGTGGTGCCCGTGGCGCTGGCGCTCGTGTTCGTGTTGCTGTTCGCCATGTTCGGCAACGTGAAGGATGGACTATTGGTCTTCAGCGGCATCCCGTTCGCCTTGACGGGCGGCATCGTCGCCCTGTGGCTGCGCGACATCCCCATGTCGATCTCGGCAGCGGTCGGCTTCATCGCCCTGTCCGGCGTGGCCGTGCTCAACGGCCTGGTAATGATCGCCTACATCCGCCAATTGCGCGAACAGGGCATGCCCTTGCAGGATGCGATACGCGAGGGAGCGATCACGCGCCTGCGGCCCGTCTTGATGACGGCGCTGGTAGCGTCGCTGGGCTTCGTGCCGATGGCCATTGCCACGGGCACGGGCGCCGAAGTGCAGCGCCCGCTGGCCACCGTGGTCATCGGCGGCATCCTGTCGTCGACGGCCCTGACCCTGCTGGTGCTGCCGCTGCTGTACCGGCTGGCGTATGCCGTCAGAGGCAGGTCGGAGTAGCGGGGGCCGCCGAGGCCGCAAGCGCGTAATCCGACGCATTGTTGACGCCGGTGGTGACGTCGGATGACGGCCTTTCAGGCCTGATCCAACCTACCTGTCCATGCGTCGGTTCCGCAGACGTAGGTCGGATTAGCTCCGCAGGAGCGTAATCCGACACCAGCATCGGCGCCAACAATATGCAGCTTACGGCCGGCGGTAGCCGCCTTCGATCCAGTTCGCCGCGGATGTGGCATTGAACTTGAAGGCGGCCGAAGTGCGCACCTTGGCGATCTGTTCGCCGTCGGCGTCGTAGGCGCTCAGCTCCGCGTACGGGTGGTCTTCGTCGGGCACGATGTCGAACATCACCTTGACTTGCCCCTCGTCGGTGGCGACGAACACATTCTTGTGCAATTGCGCATGCAGCTGTTGCTCGTGGCGGCGCAGCACCTCGGACGCCGTCTTCACCAGCGTGTTAAACGCGTTGACGTCGAGCGGCTTCGGGTTTTTCTTGTCGCGGCCCATGGTCCACGGGCCCACGAGGGCCGGCTCCGGCTCGCCATCCTTGATCATGGCCACGGCCCAGCCTTCATCTTCCTCGTTCTTGATCACGCGCGCCGTCCAGCCATTGCCTACCCACAGGCGCGGCTCCTGGATCGGGGCGTCATTGTCCGGCTCGGCGGATTCGTCGGAAAAATCGGGGAAATCGGTACTCATGGCGGTGCTCGTGATGGAAGGTCGGGGCTAGCATGATAGTCGAAAATGCCCACCCGTGCCGCCTTGCCGCAAGGTAAGGCGCAGCCCGCCATAGTCGATCCCGGCAATAAGACAAGCTATCAATGTAGTAGCTTTCCTCTAGCAATCGCGCTTTGATATTTCTCAAGTAAACCTATTATTATTTTGCAATCTGAATTGTGTTTTTTATATTTAAATATTGCACGTAGTAATGCTTGGCCCCAAGAAATTCTTTCATCATGCGACGTCCCTCGTCTCCGCACGCCGCATTGCCTCGCCACGCCGGGCACTTTCGTCGTTCCTGATACACATAGCTGTGCACACCCACACATTCGAGGGAATCAACATGAAAATCTTGTCCACTCTGGCCTGCGCGACGCTCGCCGTCGCCGCAGGCAGCGCCAGCGCAGTTCCCACCTTCACTACCGGCGGTACTGTACTGGCGGGCGAGGGGCTGGTCACGTCGGTAGCAGGCGCCACCACCATCAATTTCAATAATGGACTACTGCCCGGCAATTACACGGGTAGCGTCTTTACCAGCAATCATCCGGGCTATGCCGCGCAGCCGCCGAACGATCTGACGGCCTTCTATTCCGTCGGCGTGACGAATGGCCAGATCACCCCTGGCGTCGCCACCTTCGGTGGCGGCCTCAGCTATTTTGGTTTCTACATGGGTTCGCCAGATACGTATAACAGCGTCGTCTTCACCATGGGAGATCAGAGCACGGTCACCTTGACGGGATCGCAAATCGCCACGCTGGGCAGTATCAGCGCCAATGGCGATCAATCGGTCGGCCTGTATGTAAACGCGTGGGCGGGCGCAGGGAAAAAATTTACCTCGATCGCCTTTCACTCGACAGGCCAGGATGCGTTTGAAAGCGACAACCACGCCTTCATCGCAGCCGTTCCCGAACCGGAAACCTATGCCATGCTGCTGGCCGGCCTGGGCTTGCTGGGTTTCATGCTGCGCCGCAAGCAATCCTAATTCCAGGCATGCACCCGCAAAAGCCCGCACTGCGGGCTTTTCACTAGCAGACTGGCCATTTCTTTCAATGGCCAGGTATCAGCACATGGACATGGCAGGCCGGTTGGGCCAGGTCAGCGGCGGACCGGGCGGTACCCAGCGCGGGTCGATGGCCGGCAGCGGCGCATGGTAATTGAACGGGGTGATGATGATCGGCGGGATCGCCGATGGCGCGCCGACGGGTTCGGCGCAGGACTGCGTGGCGCTACGCTGGCGCGTGGTTCGATGGTGGAAAAGGGATAGCGATTGATCCCCGGTATCTGCAAACAAAAGCATGTTGCCCTCCTTGCGAGACTGAGGTGTTCAGTATAGGACGGCTTGCGCACATTACAAGAAAAGAAATCTTGTTCCAGATCAGCGTTTTCCGGCCTCCACCGCCTTCCATACCGTGAAAATGACGGCCTGTCGCACACCGCTGGCGGCAAGCGGGGCGCGCCCCTACAGTGTGACCATGCAACTCCCGATCACCCACACACTGAGGCTTACCATGAAAAAATTGCTCACCTTCGTCCTCATCGTCATGCTCGCCTGCCTGTTCCTCGACAAGATAGCCGGCAGCGACATGCACATGCAGTTCAACGGCAGTGACGTCGACGGTCCGCTGGAGTGGCTGTTCGGTCTGGTGTTTGCCGGCGGCGGCTTGCTGATCGCCGCCATTGCGCTGGTGTGCGCCGCCGTCGTCACGGGCGTGGTGCTGGCCGGCGTGGGCGTGGTGCTGATCGCCGTGGTGGCCCTGTGCGTGGCGCTGGCACTGGCGCTGAGCACGCCCGTGCTGCTGCCGCTCTTGATACCCGTCGCCATCGTCTGGCTGATCGTCAGCCGCAACCGCAAGCAGGCGCAGACACGTCAGCACAGCCTGTAATCACTGCGCCATAAACTTGCTGAGCACGCCGTCGCCGCCGCCGTCATTCTGTTCGATGCGGTTGCGCCCGCCCCGCTTGGCCCGGTACAGCGCTTCGTCGGCGCGCGCCAGCACGGCGTCGCAATCGGCATCGGTGCCGACCATGGCGGCCATGCCGATGCTCACCGTGATGGTGATCACAATGCCGCCATCGGTGGTCAGCGAACTTTCCGCCACGCGCCGGCGCAGCCGTTCGGCAAACACGGCCGCCGCAGGCAGGTCCGTGCCCGGCAGCAAGATGGCGAATTCCTCGCCGCCCACGCGGCCCGGTACGTCGACCTTGCGCAGCGCCTGGCACATCAGCGCGCCCAGGTGGCGCAGCACGGCATCGCCCACGGCGTGGCCATACTCGTCGTTGACGCGCTTGAAGTGATCGATGTCGAGCATCAGCACGCTGGCGCAGCTGGCCAGTTCGCGCTGCAAGCGGGCATGCTCGTTTTCCAGCGACGCCATGAAGTGGCGCCGGTTCGGCAAGCCGGTCAGGAAATCCGTGGTGGCCAGCTGCAGCAGTTCCGCGTTCATGCGCTTGCGCTCGGTGATATCAAGCGAAGACACCATGACAAAGTCCAGGCTGTCCGCATGGCCGGGCATCACCAGCAGGCTCAATTCATTTTGCCGCGCCGCGCCATCGAGACGCACGAAGCTGCTTTCGCACTCGTACAGGTGGGCGCCGCCAGCCAGCGCCAGCAGCGCATCGCCGAAACGGGACAAGGCGCTGTCATCGAAATTCTGTGCCAGGCTCAGCGCGCCACGGCGCTGGTCATCCTCGTTGGCGCGCACCTGCGCCAGCGCAGCGCCGTTCGCATCGATGATGCGCACCAGTCCCGCCAGCCGTTGCAGCGCGTCCGGATTGGCCTGGAAGTGGGCACCGAGATCGCGCACGCCCGCTTCCTCGAGAGCATCGAGCGCGGCGCGCACGGCCGACCAGTCCTGTTCCCACAAGGCCACGGGCGCATGGTCGTACAGGCTGCGGAAACGCGCTTCGCCGGCGCGCAGGGCCAGCGCCACCTGCGCCTGTTCGATGGCCATGCCGGCCAGGTGCGCCGCCTCGCTCAGGCGTGCCAGATGCGCGGCGCCCGGCAAGGTCGGCTGGCGGTGATACGCCATCAGCACCCCCAGCAGCTTGCCAGAGCCGCCACGCACGGGCTCGGCCCAGCATGATTGCAGCTGGGCCCGGCACGCCAGTTCCATCGCTTCCTGCGCCTCGGCATGCAGGTCGCCCACGATCACGCGCTGGCCGTCGCGCACGGCCTGCGCGGCGATGCCATGCACGCCCTGCAGGGTGTCGAGGTCGTGGCCATGGCTGGACAGGTTGAAGAACGCGGGCAAGCTCGGCGCCGCGCCCAGCACCAGGCGGTGGCGGCTTTCATCGAGCAGCAAGATGCTGCACAGCATGGCGGGATGGTCCGCTTGCACGCTGAGCACCACGCTTTCCAGCACCCGCTCCAGCGGCGCGCCCGTGGCCAGCATTTCCAGCACTTGCCGCCGCGTATGCTCGCGCCGTTCCATCTGGCTGCGCTCGCTGATATCGCGGAAGGTCCACAAGCGCGCCTGCTCATTGCCCAGTTGCATGCTGCGCACATATTGTTCGACCACCCGTCCATCGCGCAGGTGCAGCACGTCGCGCCGCTCGCGGTGGCCGTGCGGCGCGTGGACGCGCGCACCGAGGAAAGGCGCCGCCTGCTCCAGCTGGCTTTCCACATGGCGCACCAGCGCCGCGCCATCGGCTTGCCAGTCGAGCGCGTCGGGCACTTGCCACAGGTCGCGGAAGCGCCGGTTCGAGGTGAAGATGCGGCCATTGATGTTGTCGACCAGAATGCCGTCGATGGTCGAATCGAGGATGCTGCGCAGCATGGCCTGGCTGCGCTGCGCCGCCTCGGCCATCGCCAGCACGCTCGCCTGCCCCTGCTCCAGCTGGCCGGTCAACTCGCTCGAGCGCGCCAGCGCCGCCTGGGCACGGGCGCGGCCCGCCGCCAGCAGCCAGGCCGCCAGCGCCAGCACGATGCTGGCCAGCAAACCGCTCCAGGCCACCAGGCGGGGCCGCGCCAGCTGCTCGCCATCGAAACCCTGCATGGCGCGCACGCGCAAGGTCCAGGGGCGGCCGGCGATGGCGATCGCCTGCCGCGACACGAGGCTGTCCGAGGCGGCAGACGACAAGGCGCCCGGCAAGCTGTCGTACATCAGCGCCGCCTCGGTCAGTTGCGCGCCGTCATAGATTTCCAGGTCCAGCTGACGCGCCGCCTCGCCGCCCACGCCCGCCATCAGGTCGCCCATGCGGAACGGCGCAAACACCCAGGCGCGCAAGGCGGCGCGCCGCTGCTCCACGCTGGCATGCGGCAAGCCATTGTCATACACGGGCAGCACGATCAGGAAGCCATGCGCCTGGGCGCTGCCGCCATCCTGCACCAGGTGGATCTTGCCCGTCATGGCGGCCTGGCCCGTGTCGCGCGCCTGCTCGAGCGCGGCGCGGCGCACGGGTTCGGACCAGATGTCATAGCCGAAGGCCAGCAGGTTGCTCTCGCTTAAAGGTTCCAGATAAGTGATGGGCGCGTGCCAGGCCCGCTGGCCCTGCGGGCGCACGGCATAGCCGGGATAGCCCTCCGCGCGCACGCTGGCCTCGTGCCGCGCCAGGGCGGCGCCGGGCACCAGCGGCAGGTAGCCGATGCCGTGGATGCCGGGAAAATGGCGGTCGACCTGCTGCACCGCCAGATAGGTATGGAATTCGCGGCGCGTGACTTCCTGCGAACTGGCATACAGTCCCTGCACTCCATGCAACACCTGGATGTAGGTCTGCATGCGGCCGGCGATGTTGTTCACCAGTTCGCGCACGCGGAAATCGAAATCGGCCTGCACCTGCTGTTCGCTGGCGTCGTGGGCATTGCGCCAGGCGCCATACGTCAGTCCCAGGCACAGCGCCAGCACCAGCGCGGCCAAGGCGCGCGGCCCCACCCAGTGCGATACTGGCCGGGCAAACCACGACGAAGACGCGCGTGTAGGCATGGCAGACTGGCAGGCAGGACGACATCAAACCGCGACACGGCCAGCAACAGGGCTGGCAGCGGGCTGCACGATTACCATCGGTAGTCGATGAGAATGATAGTACGTTACAGCGGTCGCCCTTGCAATGCCGAATCTTGTATTAAAAAGACCACATATTTCATCGATGCAATGATGTGTACTCCAGGAACATTCGATGCCATGAAAACCATCGCCGCCGGCTGCTATGATCGCCCCGTCATCCATCATCAGGGAGCCGCGTTTGCAGCACGATAGCTGGCAGGGAACACTATGGCTGGCGCCGGACTTTGCCATCTTGCATGGCGCAGCGGGCGCCACGGACAGGCACGCCCATTATGCGCACCAGCTGATGCTGAGCACGGGCGCGCCTTTCACGGCCGAGCTCGACGGCATCGTCCACACGGCGCGGCACTTGCTGGTCGAGAGCTTGCGCCCGCACGCCATCGTGGCCGCGCCGGCGCCCATGCTGACCATCTATGCGGAGCCGCAGCGCCTGGGCGGTGCGGCCTTGCTGGCCGCCGCCCAGGCTGGCGCCCCCACGCTGGACCATGTCGCCGCCGCATTGCAGGCGCAGCCGCGCGAGCCCTTGCCCGATCCCCGCTTGCGGCGCGCGCTGGACCAGGTCGATGCGCTATTGTCGGGCAAGGTCAGCGCGGCGGCCGTGGCCGGGGCCGCGCATTTGTCGCTGAGCCAGCTGGAACGCCTGTTCAGCGCCCAGCTGGGCTTGCCCGTGCGCCGGCTGGTGCTGTGGCGCCGCTTGCGCCTGGCCATCCGTTTCATCTTGCTCGGCAGCACCCTGACGGACGGGGCCCACGGCGCCGGCTTTGCCGATGCCGCGCATTTTTCGCGCACCATGCGCAGCCTGTTCGGCGTGCGCGCCGACCGCAGCTTGCGCCAGCTCGACGTCAAACTGCTCGATTGACCTGCCGGCTACGACCCGTTGCGCAAGCCGGCCGGCAGCTCGGGCGCGCGCACGCCCTCTTCCGCGCGGAACGGTTCGAGCAATTGCGGCAGATAGACCACGGGATAATCGGGACGGCTGCCGATGCCCAGGTCCTCGCCCCGCATGCGGTAATCCGGTGCGTCGAAGGCCGTGCCCAGCAGGCGGTCCCAGCACGTAAAGAACAGGCCGAAATTCACGTCGCCGGCCGTGCCGTACTTCATGTGGTGAAAACGGTGCAGCGGCGCCCAGGCAAATACGTGGCGCAGCGGCCCCATGCGCATGTCGACGTTCGCGTGCTGCAGCAACAGCTGGATGGCCACGGCAAACGCCAGCACGGCCATGACAGGCTCCGGTATGCCCAGCAGCAACAGAGGCAGCATGCCGCCCGCCGCTTCCAGCAGCAGGTGCAAGGGGTGTTTCATCCAGCCATTGAAACCATACAGGCGCTGCACGCTGTGGTGCACGGCATGCAGTTTCCACAGAAAATAAGAACGGTGGCTCAGGTAATGCACGAGCGTGATGCCGCAGTCGGCGATGAAGATGGCCAGCAGCAGCTGCGCCCAGAACGGCAGCTGGACTGGCCAGAATGCGCCCAGCGCCAGATGCCCCGCCAGCAAGGGAAAAGCAGCCAGGCCCAGCAGATACAGCGCCTCGTTGACGAGCGCATGCAGGCTGTCGCGCCAGCCGTCGCCGTGCGCATGGTTCCACGCGCCGTCATACGGCAGATAGCGTTCGGCAAGAAAGGAAGTGAGCAGCGCCAGCAGCAGCAAGGGCGGCAAGACCCAGAACGAATAGTGGCACACCGCAATCAGGTAACTGGCGGCGCCGATGAAGCCGGCCCAGAACGCGGGGCCGTACAGCGCGGCAAAGAGGGATGTCATGGCAAGGGACTCCTGTGGCAAAAACCACAGCTTGGCCTTGTCCCCCTCCCCGCCGCTTGAAGAAACGGCGCAACCTGCTTATTTGGCCTGCTTTGCAGCCTTTCTCGCCGCGTATTGCTGGTAGCCATTCGCGCGCAGGGCGCAGGCGGGGCAGGTGCCGCAGCCATAGCCCCAGTCGTGCAATTGCCCCCGCTCGCCCAGGTAGCAGGTGTGCGTGCCGCTGCGGATCAGGTCGACCAGGGGCTGGCCGCCCAGGTCTTCCGCCAGGTCCCAGCTTTGCGCCTTGTCCAGCCACATCAGCGGCGTTTCCAGCTTCAGGCGCGTATTCATGCCCAGGTTCAGGGCCACTTGCAGCGCCTTCATCGTGTCGTCGCGGCAATCCGGGTAGCCGGAAAAATCCGTCTCGCACATGCCGCCCACCAGCACCGTCAAGCCGCGGCGGTAGGCCACGGTGGCGGCCACCGTCATGAACAGCAAGTTGCGTCCAGGCACGAAGGTGTTCGGCAAGCCGTTTTCCTGCATGACGATCTCGACGTTCTGCGTCATGGCCGTATCGGAAATGGCGGAAATCAATGACAGGTCGATCATGTGGTCCTGGCCCAGGCGGCTGTCCCACTCGGGCGACTGCCGGCGCATCTGTTCCAGCACGCCAGGACGCACGGTCAGCTCGATCGCATGGCGCTGTCCATAGTCAAAGCCGATGGTTTCCACGCGGCTATAGTGCTTGAGAGCCCAGGCCAGGCAGGTGGTGGAATCTTGTCCACCGCTAAAGAGCACCAGTGCGGAGTCCGTTGCTAGCATAATTTCTTTCTTTTCAGTTTGATTCTGTTCCAATTGTGCGCGGGGAAACAGGATTCCCAGTGCAAAAAATACTTATTCGTCCGCCATCAGTTTACCTATTCCGGTAACATGCAGTCAGCATTTACTCATCTGGAGCACCATGTTTTCTGCACGACCCATACGGCATACGGCTGCCGGCAAGGCGATACGACCACGAATTTTGGCACAAGTAGTGACAAAAGCAATGGGTCAACTGACACTGGCGGCCGCCGGCAGTGTCATCTCGCTGTTTCCCATCGCCCATGCCGGCGCCCAGGAGGCCACGCAAGATGCTGCTCCAGAGAGCGCCAGCGCCACGGAAACGGCGCCCGCCCCGCTGCAGTACGAGGTCAAGGTCAACGCGCCCGGCGACCTCGATGAGCTGCTGGAAAAAAACCTGGACCTGGAACGCTTCCGCGGCAACCCGCGCATGGACCGCGAGCAATTGCAGCGCCTCGTGCGCGATACGCCCGAGCAAGCCAAAAACCTCATCGCCACGGCCGGCTACTACACGCCCGTCGTCACGGTGCGCGTCGACACGACGGGCACCAAACCCCTCGTCATCGTCGACGTCGATCCGGGCCAGCCGGTGACCATCGACAAGGTCGAACTGGAGTTGCGCGGCTTCGATCCCACGCCGCCGCTGGCCGCTTCCGAACCCTACGATACGGAAGCCCTGAAACGCAGCTGGGCCCTGAAGACAGGCAGCGTGTTTCGCCAGGCGGAATGGGAGTCCGCCAAGCGCGCCCTGCTGCGCGAAGTGGTGCAGACGCGCTACCCGCGCGCCCAGCTGATCGATACGCAAGCCGTGGTCGATCCGGAAACGCACAAGGTCTCCTTGCTGGTGGTACTCGACAGCGGCCCCGAGCTGCGCTTCGGCGAGCTGCGCATCGAAGGCTTGAAGCGCTACGATGCCAGCATCATCCGCAACCTCGACAAGATACGCCCGGGCGACTATTACAGCGAATCGGCGCTGCAATCATTCCAGGCGCGCTTGCAGGACACGGGCTACTTTGCCAGCGTGGAAGTCAGTGCCGACATGAGCAGCATCCTCAACGAGCAGATCGAGGCAGGCCAGGAAAGCCAGCAAGCCGATGCCGCCGGTGCCGCGCCAGAAGCCAAGCCCGCCAACCGCGGCCCCGCGCCGCTGTTGCCGCTGGTCGTGCGCGTGACGGAAAACAAGCAGCAGAACGTCAGCGCCGGTCTCGGTTTCAGTACGAATACGGGGAATCGCGCCCAGCTCAACTATGACAACCTGAACGTATGGGGCACGCGCTTCAAGAGCGCGATCACCATGGAAACGAAGAAACAGGCGGCGCACGCCAATTTTTACTTTCCGACGACCGAGCGCGGCTACAACGACAGCGCCGGCGCCTCGTTCGAGCGCAGCGACATTTCCAATGAAATCACGGCCGTCACCACCATCTCGGCCAAGCGCAACTGGGGCGGCACCAACCTCGAGCGCAGCCTGACGTTCGAGTTCCTCAGCGAAGACAAGACCGTCGTGGGCCTGGAACAGACGCGCAGCAAGAGCTTGCCGCTGACCTATGCCATCACCAAGCGCAGCCTCGACAGCCTGCTGTTCCCCACCAAGGGCTATGTGATCAATGCCCAGGTAGGCGGCGCCCTGCTGCCCCTGCTGACGGACGAGCGCTTCGTGCGCGTGGCCGGCAAGGCCGTGTATTACCGGCCGCTCGGCGAAAAGGGCGAGCTGATCGTGCGCGGCGAAATGGGCGCGCTGGGCTCGAAGGAAAAACGCGGCGTGCCGGCCGTCTACCTGTTCCGCGCGGGCGGCGACCAGTCGGTGCGCGGCTACGGCTACCAGGAACTGGGCGTGAAGGAAGGCGACGCCACCATCGGCGGGCGCTACATGCTCACCGGCAGTGCCGAATACCAGTACTGGTTCAAGCCGAAGTGGGCCATTGCCGCCTTCTATGACGCCGGCAATGCGGCCGACACGGTCAAAGCGGCCATGACGCCGAAATCGGGCTATGGCCTGGGCGGGCGCTACAAGAGTCCCGTCGGCCCCATCAATGTCGACGTGGCGTATGGCCACGCCGTCCACAAATACCGTTTGCACTTTTCTCTGGGATTCACGTTCTGATGTCCGATATTTCTACCGAGTCCCACGACGCCGCGCCGCCACCGCCGGCGAAAAAACCGCGCCGCTGGGTGCGCTATGTGCTGATCGCCGTCGCCAGCCTGGCCGTGCTGCTGGGCGGCGCCTTCTGGTTCCTGGGCCGCGAATCGACCTTGCAAATGCTGGTGCAAAAAGTGGCCAGCGCCAGCGGCGGCGAGATCGCAGTGTCGGGCGTGTCCGGCTCGCTGTACAACCGCATGCACCTGGGCCACGTCAGCTACCGCAGCAAGACGCAGCACATCATGGCCGACAACATCGACATCAACTGGTCGCCATTCCAGTTCTTCTCGGAAGGCATCGCCATCAGCGAACTGCACGTGGCCAGCCTGTCCGTGGAAAGCACGGCGCCGTCCGACGAACCGTCGACCATGCCCGCCAGCCTGGCCTCGCCGTTCAAGATCGGCATTGCCGACGCGCGCCTGGACAAGGTGACCCTCGTCAGCGCGGGCGGCAATACGGTGTTTGAAAAAATCCATTTCAGCTTGTCGGGCGACAAGTCGCAATGGCAGCTGGAAGACGCCTCGGCCCTGACGCCGTTCGGCCAGGCCACGGCCAGAGCGACGATCGCCGCCACGCAGCCGTTCAAACTGTCAGGCAAAGCGGGCTTGACGCAGCTCAATGCCGCCGCCGGCGAAAAACCGGCCGCCCTGGCGCTGCAACTGGGCGGCGACCTGAATGTGCTGAATGTCACGGCCAAGGGCAGCGCGGGCGCGGCCACGGCCGATGCCCAGCTGGCGCTGGCACCGTTCGACCCCGTCATCATCCTGCGCTCGGCCAGCATCAAAGGCCGCAACATCAATCCGGGCAAGTTCGACGCCACCTTGCCGCAGGCGGACCTGAGCCTGGAACTCGATGCCGCCATCGACACCCGGCCGGCCAAGCAAACGGTGTCGGGCAAGCTGGCCATCCTCAACCACGCCACGCCGGGCCCCATCGACCAGCAAAAGCTGCCGCTGCGCCAGTTCGAGGCGCGCCTGGGCGGTACCCTGACGGCCACCACGCTGGAGTCGGCCATCATCGATTTCGGCAACGCGGGCAAATTCACGGGCGGCGGCAAACTCAACCGCGACGCCGTCGATGGCCCCATCGGCAATGCGCAACTGACCTTGCACACGGACAAGATCGACTTGCAGCACATTTACAGCAGCATCAACAGCACGAAGATCGTCGGCGATATCGTGCTCGACAGCGACGGCAAGACGCAAACCCTGCGCGCCAAACTCGGCGAAGCCAAGCTGCGCCTGGACGTGGAAGCCACGCTGGCCGATTCGCTCGTGCAACTGCGCAAGGCCACCTTGCAGGCAGGCAAAAGCAGCGTCAACGCGACGGGGCAGATCAGCCTCAAGGACGAGCAACCGTTCAAGGCCGTGGCCAGCACCAGCCGCCTCAATCCCGCCGACTTCGGCGCCTTCCCCGTGGCCGACCTGAACCTGGACGTGCGCGCCCATGGCCACGTGGCCCCGCAATGGCTGGCGAATGCGGACTTTACCGTACGCCCCAGCAAGCTGCTCGACCAGCCCCTGTCCGGCAAGGGCAAGCTGACGGCCGATGCGGCCCATTTCAGCGGCATCGACGTGCAATTGGCGCTGGGCAAGAACAACGTGACGGCCAAGGGCAACTTTGGCGGCGCCGGCGAAAAACTCAACTGGAACGTCGATGCACGGCAGCTTTCCGCCCTGCAGGGCGACTTGCTGGGCACGGTGTTGGCCAGCGGCGTGGTGCAGGGCACGCTGCAGCAGCCGCGCACGAGCTTTGTGGCTGACGCGAAAGGGCTGGGCCTCACCAGCGGCAAGCGCCCCGCGCCCGACAGCACCATCCACGCCAGCGGCGAAGTGGGCTTGACGGGAGCGAAGCAGCAGGCGGAATTGAAAATGACGGGTTCCTTGCAAAAGATCAACCCGGCCGCGTTTGGCGCATCCCTGCCCAACGGCAACGTCAATGCGGATTTCAACGGCAGCGGCCGCTTGACCAGCGACTGGCAAGTGGCCCTCAACCTGGCGCTGCGCGAATCGACCCTGCAAAACGCCCCGCTGGCCGGCTACGCCAAGCTGTCGGCCAATGCGAAACGCATCGACAACGTGGATACGGAATTGCGCCTGGGGCCGAACAGCCTGCTGGCCAAGGGCGCGCTGGGCGGCGCCACCGACCAGCTGACGTGGAAGCTCGATGCGCCGCAACTGTCGACCCTGGGTCCCAAGTTTGCCGGCGTGCTGCATGCGGCCGGTTCCGTCTCGGGCAAGATGGACGCGCCCGCCGCGCAACTGACCCTCGATGGCAAGGATCTGACCTTCTTTGGCGACCAGCAATTGAAAGCCGTGAAAGGCAGCGCCAGCGTGGGTTCCGGCCAGGGCGCGCTCGACCCCATGGTCAGCAGCCTGGAGATCACGGGCTACAGCACGCCCACCTTCAAGCTGGCCAGCGCCCGCCTGGGCACGACGGGCACGCGCGGCAGCCATACGGTCAGTTTGACGGCGCGCAATGACGATTTCGATGCCACCGTGCAAATCCGCGGCAGCCAGAGCGGTGCCGCCTGGACGGGCACCATCGACAGCCTGCAAAACAAGGGCCGCTACGCGCTCGTGCTGCAAGCGCCCGTGCCCGTGAAAGTGGCGGGACCGGCCGGCAGCGGCGTGGCGGGCCTGGGCCAGCCGGAACAGATCAGCGTGGGCAACACCGTCATCAAATTGCCGGCAGGCAGCATCACCATGCAAAACCTCGTCAAGAACGGTCCCCGCTGGACCAGTTCCGGCCAGGCGGCCGGCGTGGCCCTGACCTATCTGGCGCAGGTCATTCCCTCGCTGCAAGCCAATGCGCGCAGCGACCTGACCCTGGGCGCGCAATGGTCGCTCGACATGCAGGTGCCGACGGCCAAGCAAAAAGACCCGTCACTGGCCGGCATGCTGCACATCTACCGCGAAAAAGGCGACGTGACGGTGGGCGTGGAACAGCCGCTGGCGCTGGGCTTGCGCACCTTCGATGCGCGCGTGGATGTCGCCAACCAGCAACTGCGCCTGGCCGTGAAACTCGATGGCGCACGCGCGGGCCAGAGCGATATCAATGCCACCGTGCAAATGCTGAGCGGGCGCATCAGCAACGACAGCGCCCTCTCCCTGACGGGCACCACGAATATCGATTCGCTGGCCTGGCTGGCGCCGCTGACGGGCCAGCCGGGCCTGGAACTGGGCGGCGCCTTGAAGGTGGCCCTGTCCGGCAGCGGCACCATCGGCACGCCCCAATTGAATGGCGACATCAACGGCAGCAAGCTGCTGGTGAACTGGGCCGACCAGGGCTTGAAATTGCGCAATGGCGTGCTGCAAGCCAAGCTGGCCGGCGATCAGCTGCAATTGCAGCGTTTGAGCTTTGACGGCGGCGACGGCAAGGTGCAGGCCGATGGCTGGGTGCGCTTTGCGAATGGCGAAGCGAGCCTGGAACTGAAGCTGATGGCCGACCGCCTGCAGGCGCTGTCGCGTCCCGACCGCACCCTGGTCCTGTCAGGCAACAGTACCCTGGTGCGCAACGACAAGCGCTTCAGCTTCGAGGGCAAGTTCAAGGCCAACCGCGCGCTGATCGAACTGGCGCCGCAGGATACGCCCACGCAAAGCAGCGACGTGGTGGTGTTGGGCAAGGAAGTCAAGGGCAGCAAGGAAGCGCCTTCGCTGCCCCTGAATATCGACCTCGAGTTTGACCTGGGCAACGCTTTCCACCTGCGCGGCATGGGGCTCGATGCGGATCTGGCGGGCAATGTGCGCGCCCGCGTCATCAACCGCGCCGCGCCGCGCGTGACGGGCAGCATCAAGGTCACGAACGGCCAGTACGCCGCGTATGGACAGAAGCTGTCGATCGAACGGGGCCTGATCGCCTTCACGGGCGCCTACGACAACCCGTCGCTGAACATCCTTGCCGTGCGCAAGCGTCCCGAAGGCGAAGCCTTGTCGGAAACGAACGTGGAAGCGGGCGTGGAAGTGCGCGGCACGGCGCAGGCGCCGACGGCCAAGCTGGTGTCCACGCCGAGCGTGTCGGACAGCGACAAGCTGGCCTGGCTGATCCTCGGCCACGGCGCGGAAACGGCGGCCGGCGATGAAATGGCGCTCTTGACGACGGCCGCAGGCGCCCTCTTCGGCGGCTCCGGCGGCGGCTTGCAGGGCAAGCTGGCCAATTCGCTGGGTCTCGACGAAGTCGGCCTATCGCAGGCGCAAGGGCTGGAAAGCACGGTCGTCACCGTCGGCAAGCGCCTGTCGTCGCGCGCCTACCTGACGTTCGAGCAAGGCACGAGCACGGCGACGAGCCTGGTCAAGCTGCGCTACAAGCTGAACCGCCGCATCACTTTGCAGTTCCAGACCGGCACGAACAATGCGCTGGACGTGTTATATACCTGGGCGTTTGATTGATCGTTGTAACGCTCGACAATACAGTCAGCTAATAGAAAATGCCGCTCGGTGCAAATTGAGCGGCATTTTTTTCGTCCAAGGCAAATAAAGAACTTTACTGAAGATAAGGGCAGGACCATCAATTGGCATGCATACGCAGAAACAAACAATAGTGAAATTAATGGAACCAAGAATATCCGAGAAAAATATCAAAAAAATAAATTACTAAGATACAATCAATTCGCAGTAAATTTATGGGGAAATATTTTTTTGAATTTTATAATCAAGGAAAATAATGCAAACCAAAAAGAAATTTGCTTTTGCCGCAACGCTGGCAGCATTGCTGGTCGTCGCCACGGCCTACGCCCGGCCGATGTATTCCATTAGCTATACCTACTATTCCGATCCATCGTACTCGGATTACGTAGGCGGCGCGGAATTCACCTGCTCCGGCAAGATGATTTATTGGGGTGAACAAACCCCCTATCGCACGGAGGACATGAAAATGCCATGTTCATCTACCGGTCCGGAACTGCCGGGAACTGGCCATGGCTATCCATAAAATCCTGACACTGCAATAATAAAATATGATGAGACGCGGGACAGCACATATTTTTCAATCATGGATATTACATTTTTAAAAATATGGCGACTGAACGATAGAAAGTAGCATGTTGTCCCGCAAAATAAAGCCTGCAACACTGGCATAATATTGCCAAGACTGTCGAGAATACATTCCATTGCCGTGATGGCCGCTGGATTTCCGCGCCTGTATCGCCAGCAATGATCGGGCTGGTGCATGCCGCTCAGTACAGATGGATCGACATGACTGCCCGCCGCACTCTTGCTGTACAAGATTCCAGGAATTTACTCGGCCACGTCGAGCCCCCGCTCGATCATGCCTTCGACGTAGGCGCGCAGATATTGTTCCAGCGCGGGGCCGGACAGCACATTGGCCGTCAGCGCGCCGTGCGGCGAGCCTTTCAGCACGCCGTCGTGGTACACGCGCGCAATCCAGGCCACGTCCGCGCCCTGGGTGTAATCGAGTTCATAGTCGAACGATTCTCCGCTGACTTTGCGTGTGTAGACTTCCTTGACAATTGCCATCTAAAACAGCCTTTCTTGACGAGATTAACTGGGATGCGGGTGCGGCACGGGATCATCCTGCGGCACCGGATGCACGGGCCCCGGATGGTGCCCGGGCGCTTCCTGCGGCTCCGGCGCCGGCATGGGTTCATCGACGGGCGCCGGGTCGGGCGCGCGGTGGGCATTGATGACGGGCATGGCTGGCCTCCCTGCAGACAAAAGAAGACCATACCACGAGATGCGCGCCGCTGCCCTTATTTGCCTGCCGGCTGGACGTCGGCGGCCGGCGGCGCCGCGTTCTTCACATATTTCTCCAGCCAGTTGTTGCTTTCATACAGCATCTGCATGATCGATTCGCGCGCGCGGTAGCCGTGGCTTTCATTCGGCAACATCACCAGGCGCGCCGTGCCGCCCAGTCCCTTGACGGCCTGGAACATGCGCTCGCTCTGGATGGGGAAAGTGCCCGAGTTGTTGTCCTGCTCGCCATGGATCATCAGCAGCGCATCCTTGATCTTGTCCGCATAATTGAACGGCGACATGGTCTGGTAGACGGCCGGCGCCTGCCAGAACGGGCGCTCTTCGGCCTGGAAGCCGAACGGCGTCAGCGTGCGGTTGTAGGCGCCGCTGCGGGCGATGCCGGCGCGGAACAGCCGCGTGTGCGCCAGCAGGTTGCCCGTCATGAAGGCGCCATACGAGTGGCCGCCGATGGCGATGCGGTTGCGGTCGGACACGCCACGGCGCACCACCTCGTCGACGGCCGCCTCGGCATCGGCCACCAGCTGCGGCAGATAGGTGTCGTTCGGCTCCTGTTCGCCGTTGCCGACGATGGGGAACGATGGATTGTCGAGCACGGCGTAGCCCATGGACAGGAAGGCGGCAGGGCCCCAGTAGCTGACGGCATTGAATTTGTAGGGCGAGCCCTTGGTCTGGCTGGCGGCGCTGGCCGTCTTGAATTCCTGCGGATACGCCCACATCAGGGTCGGCAGCGGACCGTCGCGCTTGACGTCATAGTTCGGCGGCAGCATCAATGTCGCCGTCAGGTCCACGCCGTCGGCGCGCTTGTAGCGGATCAGCTCTTTCTGCACGTCCTTCAGCTGCGGCAGCGGATGGGGGAAATGCGTGAGGGCCGTCAACTGCGCCGCGCCCTGCTGTTTCAGGTTGCGCACATAATAATTCGGCTGCTCGGTCGGCGATTCGCGCGTCGACAGCAAACGGCTGCCATCCTCGTCCAGCACGGCCACCACGTTTTCATAGTAGGGCGCGGCGCTCTGGAACAGACGCTCCTTCTGCTTCGTCGCCAGGTTCAGGCGGTCGATGAACGGCCGGTCGCCATCCTTCGATGCGCCCTGGCCGTCGAGCAGAATGGAACCATCAGCGGCGATGAGCAAACGCGGCAAGCCGGCCGCGTCCGCGCGCATGACGGGCTGGCCCGGATCGTTGTAGCGGTCTTCGAAGGAACCGGCATACACGAGGTCGGCCGGGGCGGCGGGTTGATCTGGCGCAATGCGCCACTGCTTGACGGCGCGCGTCTTGTACCACGCTTCGCTGAGCAGGGCCAGGTCGCCGCGGCCCCAGGCCACGCCCGCGTAGCGCGAACCGAGCTTGGCCAGCACGGCCGGTTTGTTGGTAAACGGCGCCGCCTGCATGTAGACGATGTCGCGGATCTCGGCCGTCTTGGCCGGGTCGCCGCCGTCCTGCGCTTCGGCCCACACCAAAGTAGCGGGCGCATCGACGCGCCAGCTGACGGAACGCACGCCGGCGGACACGGCATCATTACCCGGCGGCAAGCCTTCCTCCAGCGGCAGGGCCGCCACCGCGTGTTCCACCTTGCCATTGAGGTCGCGCACGTCGATCTTGTGGCCGAAATCGTGCGCCGGCACGATGTAGGAGTATGGACGCACGATGCTGGTCGTCAGCAGGTGCTTGCCATCGGGCGAAGCCGACACGCGCGAGAACTGGCCCGGCTGGCCGACCAGGCGCTGCTTGCCCGCCACGTCCAGCAAGGCCAGCTGCACGGTGATGTAGTGTTCGAACAGCTGCGCATCCTGTTCGTTTTTCAGCAAGTCGGGATAGGTGCGCAATTGCTTGACGCCGCCGCCCGGCACGCTGTCCTGGATGGACGGGCCCGTCGGGATGCCGCTCTGCACGGGCGCCGCGCCCAGCTTGGCCGGCTTCAGCTGCACCAGCAAGGTCTTGCTGTCTGGCATCCAGGAAAAGCCGCGGCCGTAGACGGTCGACAAGGGTTGATTGCCCAGCTTGCGCGCCGCTTTCGTCTGCACGTCGAGCAGCCACAGCTCCACGCCCGACTCCTTCACGCCTTTGGCGGGATCGGCAAAGGCGATGTGCGTAAATGCCAGGTAGCGCTGGTCGGGCGACCAGGCCAGGTCGGCGATGCGGGGCACCGCCGGCAGGCCGCTGACCTTGATTTCCTTCTGCGTATCGATGTCGAGCAAGCCCAGTCCCGTGTGGAAACTGAAGCGGCTGGCCGAATACGTGCGCGGATTGATGCGCAAGCCCGCCAGCTTCAGTTCCGGCTGCGCCACTTCGCTAATGCTGGGCAAGGATGGCGTGGGCAGCACGGCGGCGAGGTTGCGTTTCGGGCTCAGGCTCAGGGTCGGCGCGCGCGGCGCATCGACGATGGCTTGCAGGGGCGCGGGCGGGGCTTGATAAGCGCCATCTTGCGCCATGGCCAGGGAAGACGAGGCCATCAGGCCGACAGCGAGGGGAAGCAAAGGCAGACGAGTAGACATGGAACTCCAGTGTATGAAGGTGGTGACAAGCAGCGAGCGCACCGCACCGCTCATGGCGGCGCTTTGTGACAGGGCATAGTGCGTTCATGCCAAGTAAATGTCAACCAGCAACTTTTGCTGTTTGACAAGCATCGCCGCCCGCCCCCATCTGGCTTACAATCGCTGTTTTACCCGCACCCGATTGCCTACATGGAAACCACTACCCTCGCCCTGCTGTTCCTGGTCCCGCTGCTGGTCTGGCGCATTTATGCGCGCCTGAAGAAACTGGTGGCGCGCCAGAAGTCGCAGCTGTGGCGGCACTGGAGCGTGGCGATCGTCTTTCCCGCGCTGCTGCTGTTCCTGGCGACGACGACGAAATTCGAGCTGCTGCCCCTGTCGAGCCTGGGCGCGGCCGCGCTGGCCGGCGGCTGGCTCGGTGTGCTGGGCCTGAAGCTGACGCGCTTCGAGCAAGTCGGCAAGGATTTCTTTTTTACCCAGCACCGCTACCTGGGCCTGGCCATCACGATGCTGTTCATCGCCCGCCTGCTGTACCGCGGCATGGAAATCTACCTGAACACGCGTCTGGACGTACCCGTGCCGCCGCCGCCGTTCGGCCAGAGCCCGCTGACCATGGCCGCCTACGGCCTCGTCATCGGCTACTATGCCGTGTATGCGTGGGGCCTGGTGCGCTGGCGCCAGCGCAACAAGCCCTTGCAAGCTTCAGAATAAATCAATAGTACTGGCACAGGCCAGTACACGTCGTCACGGTCAGTGCCGCGCGTATCGTCGCCAGCGCCGGCGCCAGGGCGGGATCGATATCCTTGTCCGCATCGGCCAGGCTGGCCAGCAAACGCTCGCGCAAGGGCGGCGCCATCAGATTGGCATTCGCCGTGGCGTGCTGCGCCGCCGCTTCCAGCATGACCTTCTTTTGTGCCACGCTCCAGAACGGCACCTGCACGAACTGCACCACGCTCGTGTAAACAATGGCCGTGTTCTTGCTGAACGCCCGTGCGCGCAGACGCTCGGGCCCGCTCACCGCATCGGCCGGCTGGGCGCTGAATTCCTGCTCCATCAGTCCGATCAAATGGCCATGGCAATGCATGCTGAAAGCAAACAAGCTGCTCATTTCATCGCCATAATTGGCCAGGTTCTGCGTCACTTGTTCCTTGCGCGCCTGCTGCAGCTCGGCGCCGGACAGCGGCAACGGCCATGCGAGGCCAAACGCATAGTATGTTTTGCCCAGCCGCATGGCCTTTTCGCACACGGCGACGCTTTCATTCACGTCCTGCAGCGCCGCGACGGGCGCCTGGAACAGGCGCGGACCGTCGGCGATCTGCGCAAACAGCTGCGCCACGCCAGGGTCGCCCAGGCGCGGCAAGCCGCTGTGCGGCGTCGCCTTGGCCATCAGCGCTTCCAGCTGGCCGCTGGCTTGCTGGAAATCGCTGTAGCTATCGGCCCAGGCGGCGGGCGCCGCGAGGGCGGAGGAAAGACAAAGCAGGCGGCCGATGCGGCGCAGCGGCGGGGAAATCGACAGGGACATGGGATCAGGAAAGCACTATTGGATAACTGGCAATTATAGGCAATCTATATCCATACTGCATCCAATCAGGCGATGATGGTCACACGCGGCCAGCGCGCCGCATAGTCCTTGCTGGCCAGGCGCCGCGCATAGCCTTCTTCGCTGATGCGCGCCGGGTTGCGCCGCACCACCATATTGAACAATTCATCGAGGCCATGCGGCGCGACGATGCCGATCTCGCCGTCACGCTGCAGAAAGATGCCGACGGCCGTGGCGAACTCGGGCCAGGAAGCGATGGCGTCCTCCAGCGACAGCAAGGGCGGCACGGCGTAGCCGAACTCGTCTTCAAACCACAGGTGCACCCGGGCCTGGTTGCACACCTCCCACGGCACGCCGGGCAGCACCGTTTCCAGGCGCTGGCGCAGCCGCACCTCGCTTTCCGCAAGCACATCGTGCGCATCGAAATACGCCACATCGACGTCGCTCAATGCCGATGGTTGCGCGTAGCCGTGCAAGGCATCCCACACGAGGTTGCGCACGGCGCCGGCGCCGATGCAGCAATAGGGCAAGCCCAGCTGCGCTACGGCATGCAGCGCCTGCATGCACCACGGCGTGGCGCGGGCGATGGCGCGCAGGCGCGCGGCCAGCGCTTCCTGCGCACTCACGGCCGGATCTGCGGTGCCACGCCGTCGTTGCTCACCGTGCCTTCGACATTGCCGAAGTACACATCCAGGTCCTGCTTAGGATGGAAGTTGCGCAGCTTGACTTGCAAGGTGGTGGGATTGATCTTGGTGAATGTGCCGGGGAAGCACAGGCTGACCAGCTCGTCCGGCTTGCCCTTGATCAAGTTCAAGGTGAAGTCTTCAATGCCATTCTTCCAGGTGTTGCCCGTCGTCAAAATGTACGACACCCACACGGCATTGACAAAGCCGCTTTCGCCCTGCTGGGCCGCCAGCCGGTTCCACGTCTTGTAGAAGGCCTTGTCGCCGCAGTATTTCTTTTCAAAGGTATTGCCATCGCCCAAGTAGGAAGCACCGGGGCCGGCTGCGACGAATGGCGCATATTGATGGCGCACGCGCACGACTTTGCCGGCGGGGAATTTCTGCTGCCAAAGATAGATGACTTTCACGGTCCAGGCCGGCACCCACTCCTCGTCGTACAGCTGGGCCAGCAAGCCCTCCTTGATCATGATCTTGCTCTGCGCAGCCGTCAGCGGCGCCACCTTCTTGTCGAACGGCGTGTGCGACGGGAAATACGCAATCTGCGCGTCGGACAAGCCCAGCTGGCGCAGCCGGGCCGTCACGTCGGCGCTGCCGAGCTTGGCGACAAAGGTGGTTTTATAGTCCTTGCGCTTGCCATCCACGTCGACGGTAAACTGCTGGGGCTGGCCATAATACGTGGGCGAGCCATGGTAGCCGGACGAGTATTCGGGCAGCGGAAAGAAGATCGTCTCTTCCACATCCTTGGCCGATTCATTGAGGAATTCGTACTCGACCTTGATCAAGTCCGTGCTCACGCTGAGCACTTCCTTTTTCATGGCCACGGCATCCGTCTTGCCGAACAGGATGCCGCCCGCGCTGACGGAACCGATGCCGTCGTTGGCCATCGCTGGCGCCGAACACGCCAGCGCCAGGGCCGCGGCCGCGGCCAGAACTAGCTTGCGCACGGCCATCACGCCACCTTGCCCGGTGCGGGTTCGACCCGGCGCTGCAGCACGAAAATCGGTTGCGCCCATTGGGTATCCTTCTTTTTCTTACTGGTGATCAAGGTCAGCTCCGAGGGATCGTAGACATCCGTGTTGTGCGTCAACGGCGTCGTCATCAGGTATTGCGCTTCCGTATTTTTCAGGAATTCGCCGACCAGTTGAATATTGCGGATATCCAAATGGGCAAACGGTTCGTCGATGAAGACGAAGCCGCCGGAACCGTCTTCCGATTTCAGCAAGCCGATCAAGAGCACCAGCGACTTCATGACCTGCTGGCCGCCCGACGCTTCGCCATCGTTCATGCCGATCACGCCCTTGCCGTCGAACTTGAAGCGCACGTGCAAGCCCGCCTGCGACAGTTGCACGTCGTCGTTTTCCAGGCGCACGGGGTCGGCATGCACTTCGATGCCGGCCAGCTCGCCCAGTTCCTTGATGTTCTTGCTGTAGGTCTTGATGGTGTAGCGCAAGCGTTCCATGTAGGCGCCGCGGGCATTGCCCGTCGCTTCGATGGCGCGGTTGTTCTGGTAGCGGCGCTCGTCCGTTTCCGACTGGCGGCCGTGCAGCTGGTCCGACAGGCGGTGGTGCTGGTCGATGACGGTGGCATCGAGTTCCCAGTCGTCGCGCGCCAGGCTGTTTTGCAGGCTGGCCACGCGCAAGTCGACCTGGTGCGCATTCTGGTGTTCGGCCACGAGCGCCGCGCGGCGGGCGGGACGGCGCCAGCTTTTCGGCAGGTGGCGCCACGCATGGCGCAGGGCCAGCAAGGCGCGCGCATGTTCGGCGCGCTGTTCAATCTGTTTCTTGTAACCGAGACGCGCTCCCGCTTCCGCTTCGGACAGGGCCAGGCGCGCGTTTTGCCACACGGTATCGGCGCGCGTGCGCGCCACAGTGGCGTTTTTCGTCAGGTTTTGCAGTTCGCCCAGGCGGCCGCCCACTTCCAGGCGCTCTTCCTTCAAGGGCTTGGAATTGCGCAGCGCTTCGGCGAATTCTTCCTGGCGCGCACTGAGCTCCTTGGCCGCATCGACGCCAGCGATGCGCGCTTTCAGGGCGCCCACTTCGGCCGCCAGCTTGGAGATGGCCAGGGTCAAGGTGTCTTCCTGGCCTTCCAGGCCAGGCAAGGAGCGCAGCAGCGCTTCCAGGCGGCCGCTGCGGCCAGCCTGGCCGAAACGGTAGCGCGACGCTTCGACGAACAGCGAGCGGCCGCCGCGGCGTTCGCGGTGATACGCCTCGGGCGTGATCCACTCTTCGTGGTTGCCCAGCTTGAAGCCTGCTTCGACGGAATCGACGCGGGCAATGCGCGACAGCTGCTCGATCAGCCAGCTGGGCACGGGCGCGGAAAATTTCACCACGGCCAGCAAACTCTCGTCCTTCGCCACCGGCGCCGTGACCAGATCGGGCACGATGAAGTGGCGGTAGCGCTCCTTCTCGGCCAAACGGTAGGCGGCCGCCGCATCCTTGGCCTTGTCGAGCAGCACCACCGAAGCGTAACCGCCCAGCACGCCTTCGACGGCGCCCTGCCAGCGGCTGTCGGTCACTTCGACGATGTCCGACAGCATGGCGTGCGAAATCCCCGCGTCGCGCAGCGCGCGGCGCATGCCGCGTACATTGTCCGGCTCCGGCATGGCCGTCTTGCCTTGCAGTGCGGCAATCGTTGCCTGCTCAGCCGCGATGCGCGCCGACAGGGCGTCGCGCTGCTGGCGCTGCTGCAGCAATTGCGCTTCCTTCTGTTCCAGCTGGGCCGCCACTTCGGCGATGTCGCTGCCCGAGTCGGCCGCCAGCTTGTGCAAACGGTCCTTCTGTTCCAGCAGGCTGTCCAGCGGTTTCAGTTTGGCATTGATCAGTGACAAACGGCTCTGCAAGCCGATCGATTCCTGCTCCAGCAGGGTTTCATTCATCTGCGCGTCGGACAGGGCCTTGGCCTGCGCGGCCAGCGCATTGCGTTTGTCCGTCAGCTGCTGGTCCGCCTGCGCCATCGGTTTGCGCGCATCGCGCAATTGCCGGCTGGCGATGGCCGCCTTTTCGCGCGCCTCGTGGTACTGCAGGCTGGGCAGCACTTCTTCCAGCAGGTTGCGGCGTTCCTTATGTAAACCTTCCCACTGGTGGTAATTGGCCACGCGCAGGCGCAAGCCTTCCAGGTTGGTCTTCGACGCTTCCAGCTCTGTTTCGAAGCGTTTCAGCTCCACTTCCGTATCGCGCTGGTGGCGCTTGGCTTCGTCGTAGGCATCGAGCACTTCCTTGTCGCCGAAGACCTGGAACACCAGGTCGAGCAGCTGGCGCGGCGCGTATTCGCACAACTTGTCCGTCTCGCCCTGCTCCAGCGCCAGCACTTTCGACATGGCCGGCGACAGGCCCGCATTGGCCAGGCGCTTGCGGTAGTTTTCCACACCGAGCCAGTCGTTGGCGTCCGTGATGTCCTCGATCTGCACATTGCCCGGACGCATCAGATACTGGCGCTTCCAGTCGCCGCCATTCTTCTGGATCTGGCAAAACAGGGTCACTTCATCATCGCTGAAGAAGCCCGAGCTGCGGAACGGGCGGTTCGACAGCTGCTTGCCCACGTTCTTGTTGTCGACCACGGCGCGCAGCCAGGCCGTCTGCTGGCCCGAGTGGCGCGCATAGTGTTTATACGTGCGGCCCATCGAGCAATCGAGGCCGAACAGGGTGCGCAAGGCATCGAGCAAGGTGGTCTTGCCCGAGCCGTTCTGGCCCGCGATGGTGATGATCTTCGCGTCGAGCGGAATATTCTTGATGCGCTGCCAGTAATCCCAGTGCACCAGTTCAAGTGATTTGATATGAAACATGGGCGCTTTCAGTGAGGAAGGTCGGACACGGGCTCGTCGCCCGCGTCAGGCAGGTCGCCGATGTCGGCGGACAGGTCGACGGACAAGTCAGCGTCCAGGTCGACGGCTACCAGACGCGCCGGCGCGCGCTTGAACACGTCGGCCAGGGCGCCATTGATGATGCGTTCCTTGAGCACGTCGGTATCCATCATCAGGTCCAGCAGCGGGCCTTCCAGGATGACATCGCCGCGCCGCTCGATGAAGCCCAGCTTGGCCAGGGTACCCAGATTCATGTCCATGCGCGTCTTCTTGCCCAGCTTGTCGCCGAAGTCGGACAGCAGCGCCTTGTAGGAAATGCCGATCGACGCGTCTTCCGCGCGCGGCAGGGGCTTTTCCGTGCCAAACATATCATTTTGATCGTCGTCCGCATGCTGGTGCGTTTCCTGGCGTTCACGCTTGGGCAGGATGATCTGCGCCCACAGCACCACCAGCAAGGCCACGCCATCGCGCGCCAGGCCGAAATTATTGTTTTGCCACACGTCGCGCGCGCCGAAGATCTTCGGCTCGATGGTGCGCGTCAGGGCCAGCGTCACATGGTCGGCATACACGTTGTCGAGCAGCTTCAGGCCGCAGGCCAGCAGGCGCGCATCGATCTCGGCGCGGAACAGCTCGTCGGACAGCACGCGCTTGACGAGCTTGTCGTCGCGGCGCAGGGTTTGATGCGTGAGCAGGCGCGCAATCAGGATTTGGGAATCGTCATTCATCAAAGGTGGCGCCATCTAAATCAAGTGAAACATTCAGTGAAAGCGAGGCGATCGACATGGCCGCCACGTGGGGGTCGGACAGTTGGACCATCTCGTCGGTCGGTGTAAAGGTGATCGGCAAGCGGGCCAGTTCGGCCGTCGAGCCTTGCAAGCTCGCTTCGGACACGTCGCCGAGCAGCGGCAGCATCGAGGCGCGGTAGGACGCCACGGCAAAGCTGGCAGGCAGCAGAGAATCCTGCACGGGTACCGATTTCGGTCCTTCTTCGCCGATGCTGGGGAAATTGCCCAGGCTGGCGAAGTTCGACAGGCGTTCGAGCAAATCGTCGAGTTCAAGCTGCATGGCGGGACTGTCGCTGATGGTGGTGGGCGCATCCTCTCCGCTGGGCAGGCCCGTGTTGATGACGCCGGCTGCCCGTTCGGACAGCAGTTCCGTTTCGGCCACGTCGATCATTTCGGCCGGCGTGGAGAACAGGGGGACGACGGGCTGGTCGATGGCGCCTTCGGCCAGGCTGGCCAGGTCATCGTGCAGCAAAAGCCAGCGCTTGATGTCGGTGGTCGACAGGCCCGACTGGCCCAGGTGCACCCGCTGGCGCTCGATCTGGTTCAGGGCGCGCGAAAACATGCCTTGCATGTTCAACAATTTACTTTGCGCGCGGCCGATCGCCTGCGCCGCCTTGTGCGTGGCGCTGTCCGCGTTTTCATCGGAGGTGATGGCCACGAGGATTTCGGAACCCTTTTCCACCCAGTCGCAAGCCATGTTCCACTTCGCCTGCGCCGTGCGCAGCCGGAATTCGGAACCGGAAGCGATCGCGTCGGAAAATTCTTCCGTCAAGTCGACCAGCCGGCCCAGCAGATGTTGCAATTGTTCCACCGATACGCCGCCCACGGCTTGCGCACCCGCCACCTGCGACAGCAGAAAGCCCATTTCCGCTTCGTCTTCCGTCTGGCCCAGGCCCAGCAGGCTGTCGATGGCGGACAGCACATTGCGCGCCATGGGCGTGACGCGGTACACGCCCTGCTGCGCATCCCAGGCCAGCAGCTGGTTCGAGCGCAGGCGCAGCAAGACCGTTTCCAGGCTTTCCGGCAACAGATAGGCCAGTTTCGTGTTGATATCGGCGCGCGTATAGGCGGACGTGGCGGCATCGGACGCCAGCTCGCGCAACACCAGCAGACGCACCAGCACGCCATCGAAACCGCCGTGGAACAGGGCCGTAAACACTTGCAGCAAGGGTTGCGCCCGCTTCAAGTGAAATACTTGCTCGATTTCATCGGCCGAAATATTGGGCTGGAAATGCGCCTGCAAGGAATCGTGATGCTCCTGCTCTGTCTGATTTGCATCCGTAGCCACGGCTGCACTTGCCATTATATCAATCATTCTTTTCCGGATGAGTGTTCAGCGGGCGGCGCAGCGGGCTAACGCAGCGCTGCGGGGCGGGGGCGTCAGTATATCAGTTCTGACATGCAATTTAGCGCGTGGGAGGGGGCGGTGCGGACACGGCGCAACACGACCGGCGCACGGTAGCGGGCCAGGATGATGAAATGGGGGGCCGAACATGGCATGCCTGGCCCCGGACCATTAGTGAACACTTACTTCTTGACGATCTTCTGCAAGGTTTGCTCGACGTAATCGCCACCGTCCGCATCGGCGAATGTCACCTTGACGGGATACCATTCCAGCGACGGCGCCAGCCACAGGTCCACTTGCTGGCCCTTCTTGTCCGGCGGCGGCGCCTTGACCAGGTGGATGGCGGCGACCTCGCCCATGCCCGTGGCGACCGTCTCTTCCTTGACCACCTTGAAAGTCCACGGCTCGGCATCGTGCGCGCCGGCCACGAAGAAGGCCCATTCCGAGCCGGGGACGAATTTCTCGGGCGCGGCGCGCGCCACGCTGGCCAGTTGCCAGACGGCGCTGTTGCGGTCCTGTTCGCCGCCTTTCAGCGGATAGGTGTCATCGCCTTCGCCAAAGACGATGGTCTTGCTGTCGCGCTTGAAGGTGGTCGTCACGGCATCCTTGCGGAAGCGCTTTTCCACGAATTGAAAAGGCGCCAGGCCGTAATCGTCGACCGTGCCTTCGCTGCGCTGCTCCAGGATCTTGCCGAACAGGGCAGCCTTGGTTTCGGCCAGCAGCGAATACTTGCCGTCGCCCACGCGCCAGTTGCTGACCGATTCGCCGGACAGCCCGATGCCGCGCTGCCTGGCCTTGATCGAATAGACGAGGTCGGCCGATGGCACCAGCTTGTACGGGCGCTTGACGGCCGGATGCTCGAGGGGAGCGTCGGCCATGGCGGGAGTGAAGGTGGCGGCCAGCAGGCTGGCGAGCAAAAGGCGTTTCAACGTGGTCAAAGTAGTCATTTATTTTCCTGTAGCGTCATTGACGCGGATATTGGTCACGGTTTGCGTAGTCAGCGCCCCGTTCGCTTCGGTATTGCGTATTTGTACCGGATACCACTGCATGGACGGCGCCAGCCAGATATCGAGCTGCGACGAATACGTGCCCGGCTTCGGCGGCCGGCGCAAATGCCAGGTCACCAGGCGGCCCATCTTGGTCTCGAGTTCTTCCTCGCCCACCAGCTGGAAGCGGAACACGGTCGCTTCCTTTTCCTCGCCGACGAGGATGTCGATATTGCCGGCCAGCTGGTTGACGTCGGCGCGGCCGATGGCGGCCAGCTGGAACGGCACGGTCGCCTTGTCCTGCGCCCCCTCTTGCCATGGCACCGTTGCCGTCGTGGCCGAAAACGTGATGGCCTTGGCGTCGCGGTTGAAATGCGTGGCCGTTTGCGCGCGGCCCTTGCGTTTCTCCGTGGCCGTGACGGGCACGATGCCGCTGCCGTCGATCAGCCCCTCGCTGGTCAGCACCAGCAGGTTGATGCGCGTGATCAGCATGCTCAAGCCCACTTCCAGCTTCAGCTGATACGTGTCGCCCCGGTTGTCCCACGCCATGGCGGCCACGCCCTGCCACTTGGTGCCGTCCGCATCGCGCCGGTCCACGTGCAGGTCGAACTGGGCCGAGGCAGGCGCATTCGTCTTGTAGCGCCGTGCCTGCTCGACGGCCGGTGGCGGCGGTGCGGGAGCCGGCGCGGGAGCTTCCGCCACGGCCGGGGCCGGGGCCGTGATGGCTGGCGCGCTGGCCGCCGGTGCCGCAGGCGTCACCGGGCCTTCCGGCGCGTCGCTAGCGGGCGCCGTCAACTGGGCCGACTCGCTCGACGGCAGCTCCGTCGGTGGCGGTGGCGGCGGCAAGCGGGGCTCGGGCAAGGGCCGCAGCCTGGGCGGCGGAGGCGGCGTCACCGGCACGGGCCTGGGCGGCTCGGCGATCAATGCCATGCTGACCACCTGCGCATGATCCTGCCCCAGCGGCACCATGCTGGCACGCGAGGTGAGCCACTCCAGCGCCACGTAATGCAGTGCGCCGATGACCGCGACAAAAATGACGGTACGGCGGCGCGGTGGCGAAAAGAAGGAGTCAGGCATCATAGGCCGTAGTGTACCGCTTTCACGCCGCTTCCCGCTTCTTGCCCGTGCTCAACTCCTGCTGTTTTATGTAAGAAAATGTTGGCAGCTTTGCGTCAGTTGCAAGCTGATATCTGCTACGCTAGGCACATCCACCTACCAGGAGATTTCGCATGGCAAACCCGCAAATGCCCCAAATGCCGGGCGCAGCAGTTGTGACCGACACCCTCGACTTCGTCAAGAACCTGTGGGGCAGCATGAGCGTGCCCGGCATGGGCGTGCCCGGCATCACGGCGCCCACCATGTCGGTGGAAGAGCTGGACAAGAAAATCAACGACTTGAAAGCCGTCGAAGCCTGGCTGAACCTCAATACCAGCATGCTGCGCGGCAGTATCCAGGCACTGGAAGTGCAGCGCGGCACCATCGCCACCCTGAAATCGATGGGCGCTTCCCTGGCGGCGGCCATCACCCAGCCCGGTGCCAGCGAGAAAACCGTGTTTGAATCCGTGCCCTACGCTTCCGCGTTTTTCCAGCAAGCCGCCCCTGCGGCGCCAGCGCCTGAGCCAAAACCGGCGCCCGCACCCGCGCCGGAACCGGCTGCGGCCGCGCCCGACGATGCCGGCAGCCACGCGGCAGCCCAGCTGGCCAATCCAAGTGCTTGGTGGAATTTGTTACAAGATCAGTTCAAGCAGGCCGTGTCGACAGCCATGTCGCCCGATGCCGCCAGCGCGGCAGCGGCCAGTTTTGGCGGTGGCGCGGCCGGAGCGACGGCCAAGCCAGCGGCCGGCAAATCCGCCAAGCCGGCAGAAGCAGGTACGGCAGCCAAGGCCAAGGCCCCGCTGCGCAAGGCGCCGGCAAAGCGCGCGGCGCCCAAATCGAAAGCGCCAGGCAAGGCCTAGCACGTCAAGCTGGCGATATGATCAGGCGATACGATGAATGCGGATCGCCTCGATCTGATTGTCGGCCTGGCGTTTTACGTCACCGATCGTGATCAGGCCTTCGTCGGCCAGCGCCTTGGCGTGCTCGTACGAAGACTGGAATGTTTCCAGCGTGTCTCCCTTGGCGGCGACCGGGCGTACCCAGGCAACGGCGCCAACTTTCATTTTTTTGTATACTTCATTGACCACATCACGCATAGTTTCTTCCTTATTGTTGTAGAGCAACTCAAGCACGGGCGAACCCACGCTGGCCCCTAGTTTATCATCCGGCACGCTCGCGCACGGATTTTCCCCCTTTTTCCGGTACCGGCGGCGTTTTTTCCGCCACCTCGACGGCCTCTTCCGGCCCGGGCGGCGGCGTCAGCTGCACCAGTTGCTCCATCAATTGCGCAAAGCGCTGCTGCCCTGGTGCAATTTTGTCCACATACAACAACACTTCCATCGCTTCGGCCGCCAAGTCCGCCTGGTAGCCGCGCTGCTCCAGGAAGGACACGATGATTTGCGCGGAATTGAACAGGATGCGCAGGTTGTTCGGCAGTTTTTCGCGCGCCGCGCGCATCCAGGCGACGGCTTCGTTGAGCTTGTCCGTCTTCCACAGCAGCACGCCCTTGTTCATCAAGTCCGATGCTTCCTTGCGCGAGGCGATGATCAGGCTCGTGCCTTCGTCGCCCATCTTCGCCTTGTCGAAGATTTTCTGTACTTCGTCCTGCACCACCTGGTTGTCGTGGTTGTTCTTCACCACATAGCACAGCAGGCCGGCCGGCGCATCCTTGACGCCGACGGCGAACAGCAAGGTGGCCAGTTCCATGCAGATGCTTTTCTCGGGCCGCACCGGGTCGTCAAGCAGCATGGCTTCGAGCTCGTCGCCGCACTTGCGCGCGCGCCGGTAGTCGCCCGTTTCGTGGTGCACCATGCCTTCCGTGATCTTTGCGCGCAAGCCGATCTGCTCGGGCGAGAATTCGCGCTGCGCCAGCAGCAGCCATTGCAGCGCTTCCTTGGCATCCTTCTTCAGGCCGCACACGCGCGCCAGTCCCAGATAGGCATCCGGCGTCTTCATGACGGAAAATTCGCCGATGGAAATACACTTGCGGAAGGCCTTTTCCGCCATGCTGATATTGCCTATTTTTAAGGCGGCGAGGCCCAGGTTGCGCTGGCGCGGCACGGAATTGGGCGACAGGCGCGCCGCCTTTTCCAGCACGCCGCACGCTTCCTCGTGCTGGCCCATCAGCTGGTAGGCGACGGCCATCTGGTCGTAGGCGTCGATGTAGTACTTGTTTTCGACGATCACGCCCTGGAAGATCTGGCGCGCCGCCTCGTGCTCGCCGTTATTCATGCGGATCTTGCCCAGGCCCGCCCTGGCCCAGCTGTAATCGCGCTCGGCCAGCACTTTTTCGTACACGGCGCGGGCCTTTTCCGGCTCGCCGCTTTTCAGCAGCAACGACGCCTTCATGCGCAGCAATTCCAGCTCGTGCAGCTTGTTGACCTCGATCTGCGCATCGCACAATTTGGCGGCGCGCAGATAATCCTTTTCCATGCAGGCCTGGTCGATTTCGCGGAACACCTGCTTCTTGTGCCACACACGGCTCAGCCGCGTCAGCAGCACGCCTTCCGTGATCGGCTTGATCAAATAGGCGTCGGGCTGGTGCTCGGCCGCGCCCATCACCGATTCCACGCTTTTCTCGGCCGACACCATCAGCCAGACGCTCGACGGCGCCGTCAGGTTGCGCACGCGCGTCTCTTCCAGCACTTGCTGGCCGTTCTTGCCTTCGCCCAGGTTGTAATCGCACAGCACCACGTCGTAGCGCGTCTTGGCCAGCAGCTTCATGGCTTCGCCGCCGCTGGCCGCCTGGTCGATATGGCGCGCGCCCAGGTTGCGCAAGGATTCGCGCAGCAGGATGCGGATGCCGATGAAGTCGTCGACCAGCAGATAATGTTTGTCGGCCCAGTCGGTGCTGCCCGCTTCGGCGGCGGTGGCGTGGCTGTCTGTCGTCATGGTGTTCTCGCTCAGGGCAGGCGCAGGATGAAACAGCCGCCGCCCAGGGCGCCGCCATTTTCCAGGGCGATGCTGCCGCCCTGCCCCCGGTGCTTGTGCATCTTTGCCACTTCGCTGGAAAAATACAGGCCCAGTCCCGTGCTGTTGGTGGAAAAATTCACGCCGGCCGCCATGCCATCCATGGCCGCGCTGCCCGCGTCGAGCAAGGCCTGCGAATAGCCGTCGCCATTGTCTTCCACGCGCAGCTCCAGCAAGCCATCGGCCTGGCGCACCGACAGGCGGATCGTATCCTTCGTGTAGCGGATGGCATTGTTGATGGCATGCGCGAGCACGCCGATGACGAGGTCCTCATCAAGGGTCCAGATCAGCTCCGGCGGGCAGGACGTCTGCAGATGGATGCCTTTCGAGGCCAGCAGGATCTTTTCCTGGTCCACCACCTGGTCGATGACCTGGCTCACCAGTTGAGGCTGCACGTCGAACGGGTAGCCGGGCTTGCCCACTTCCTTGTACAGGGCCAGCAGCTGGATCAGGTTATCGTTGAGGCGCTTGGTCTGGTACAGCATCTGCGCCATCTGCAGGTAGGCGGGGTCGGCTTGCGGCGCGTCTTTCGCCTGCTCGGCCGCCAGCAGGGATTCCAGGGTGCCGCTGACCACGCTGATCGAGTTTTTCATGTCGTGCACGGTCGACGCCAGGAACAGGAAAAGCTCGGGCGAGCTGTGTTGATCTTCCACCGGATATCTCCTTGGGCGCCGGCGGCACGGCGCCGCGGCTTGAATATTGCCAAGGATAAATTATACCGCCAGCCTGCGGACGCCAGCCAGCCGCGCGCAAAGTCCGTGATCTGACGCAACAATGCCGCCCCGCTTGCGCCGGGGCGGCATCAGGATGACAAATTGGCAAGATCAGCGGCGCACACCCGCCAGGCGTTTCACCACGACGATCATGCGGTCGATTTCCTCATACGTGTTGTAGAAGGCGAACGATGGCCGCACGGTCGCTTCCACGCCGAAGCGGCGCAAAATCGGCTGGGCGCAATGGTGGCCCGAGCGCACGGCGATACCCTCCTCGTTCAAGGCGCGCCCCACTTCCGCCGGCTCATAGCCGGCCAGCACGAACGACGCCACGCTGGCCTTCTCGAACGCCGTGCCGATCAGGCGCACGCCGGGAATCGCTTGCAACTGGTGCGTCGCGTATTCCAGCAGCGCGTGCTCGTAGGCGGCGATGTTCTCCAGGCCGATGCGCTGGACGTAATCGATGGCCGCGCCCAGGCCCACGGCATCGGCAATATTGCCCGTGCCCGCCTCGAAACGGTTCGGCACGCCCTGGTAGACGGTGCGCTCGAACGTGACGTCGGCGATCATGTTGCCGCCGCCCTGCCACGGCGGCAGTTGCTCGAGCAAGTCCGCCTTGCCATACACGGCGCCGATGCCCGTCGGGCCGAACACTTTATGCCCCGAGAACACGTAAAAGTCCGCACCGAGCGCCTGCACGTCCACGCGCAAATGCGACACGGCTTGCGCGCCATCGACCAGCACGCGCACGCCGGCCGCATGCGCCAGCGCGATGATCTGCGCCACGGGCGTGACGGTGCCCAGCGCATTCGACACCTGCGTCACGGACACCAGCTTGGTGCGCCCGTTGAGCAGCTTGCGGAATTCATCGAGCAGAATCTGGCCGCTGTCATCGACGGGAATCACGCGCAGAATCGCGCCCTTTTCCGCCGCCAGCTGCTGCCATGGCACGATGTTGGCATGGTGCTCGAGCTGCGAGACGATGATCTCGTCGCCGCTGCCGATGTACTTGCGGCCGAAGGTATTGGCGACCAGATTGATACCTTCCGTGGCGCCGCGCACGAAAATGATTTCATTGGCCGAGGCGGCGCCCAGAAAGCTCGCCACCTTGGCGCGCGCCGCTTCATAGGCATCGCTGGCGCGCGCTGCCAGCGCGTGGGCGGCGCGGTGGATGTTCGAATTCTCGTGCGCATAGAAATACGACACGCGGTCGATCACCGATTGCGGCTTGTGCGTGGTGGCCGCATTGTCGAACCAGGCCAGCGGCTTGCCGTTGACCCGTTCGGCCAGCACGGGAAAGTCGCGCCGCACGGCGTGCACGTCGAATGGCGCGGGCGTCTGGTGCTGGCCCGGCTTCGTCGCCGAGGGCAGCTCGGTCTGGAAATAGAACGCGGGCGGGCTGTCAGATGGCGACACGGGCAGCTGGCGCGCGGGCGTCCGCGGCGTGGCAAACGCCTCGGGCGCGGCCTGTCCCAGTCCCTGGCCCGCCAGGCCATCGAGATTATTGTTCGACACGGGATAACCATGCGCGCCGCCGACAAAATAGTAAGGCGACGGTGCACCGATGGCGGACAGCCGCGGCGTGGGCACCGATGCCGGCGCCGGCGCAATCGGTGCTTCCAGTGGCGCCGTCACGGGCGGCACCTGCGCCGTCGCCACGCCGGGTGCGATGGCGGCGAACGACGGGCCGGGCTGCGGCGGCGGACGGTTTACATAGCGGGGCGCCGCATCGAGCACGCTGCCGGAACCACCAAGGCTGGGCGACTTGTCCAAGCCCGGCAAACGGGCAAAGAATTCACCGGCCAAGCGGTTCAGGGTCGCTTCGTCGGGTAAAAATGGGACGGCAGGCAAGCCCGCCGCACCATCACTTGTAGGTGTCTGGGTAGTCATGGTATTTACCGATCTCCACGTCTTCCAGTACGGCCAGCGCATCGTCGGTCAGCACGGCCAGCGAGCAATACAGCGAAATCAGGTAGGACGAAATCGCATGGCGGTTGATGCCCATGAAACGCACGGACAGGCCCGGGCTCTGCTCGCCCGCCAGGCCAGGCTGGAACAGGCCGATCACGCCTTGCCGCTGCTCGCCCGCGCGCAGCAGGATGATTTTCGTCTTGCCGTCTTCGATGGGCAGTTTGTCGGACGGCACCAGCGGCACGCCGCGCCACGTGAGGAACTGGGAACCGAACAGGCTGACGGTGGGCGGCGGCACGCCACGGCGCGTGCATTCGCGGCCAAAGGCGGCAATGGCCAGCGGGTGCGCGAGGAAGAAGCCCGGCTCCTTCCACACTTTCGTCAGCAGTTCGTCGAGGTCGTCCGGCGTGGGCGCGCCCGTCAGCGTAAAGATGCGCTGGTCGTCGTGCACGCTGGCCAGCAGGCCGTAGTCGGGATTGTTGATCAATTCGCTTTCCTGGCGCTCCTTGATCGTTTCGATGGTCAGGCGCAGCTGCTCCTTGATCTGGTCGTGCGGGCTGCTGTACAGGTCCGACACGCGCGTGTGCACGTCGAGCACCGTGCTGACGGCATTGAGAAAATACTCGCGCGGCTGGTCGTCATAATCGACGAAGGTTTGCGGCAGTTCCGACTCGTCGCGCTGCGAGCAGGCCACGCGCACGTCCTTCGGATTTTTCACGCGGTTCAGGCGGTAGATACCCGCTTCCACGGGCAGCCATTGCAGCAGGTGCACCAGCCAGCGCGGCGTAATCGTGGATAACTGGGGGACGCTCTTGCTTGCATTGGCCAGCTGGCGCGCAGCGTTGTCGCCCAGCGCAAACTGGCTCTCTGTTGCTACTGTCATGACTACTCCTGATGAGAAAAGTGAATATGCTTATCTGAAAAACAAATAAAGTATCGAGCGTCTCCCCATTCTTCTCAACATGCTATCGCCATCATCGTGGCGCTGAATCCACCCGCTTTAATCCACCAGTTCCGGCTCGCAGCGCGCCATCAATCCCGCCAGGCCGATGCCCAGCGCGATGGCCAGTTTTTCCACCGTCAGCAGCGATGGCGTGGCGGCGCCCCGTTCGATTTCGCCGATGAACGAGCGGTTCAAGTCGGCCGCTTCGGCCAGGCGCTCCTGCGACCAGCCATGCCCTTCGCGCAACTGGCGCACGGCCAGTCCAAACTGTTTGATCAACATGCTGTCCTCATGGGTGGTGGGCAAAGGCGGGGTGGGATGGCGCCGGCGACTCCGGCGCCTCCTGCTGGTTATGCGCTTGCGTGACGTGGCTGCCGGGCGCCACGCTGCGGGTCAGCCAGACATTGCCGCCGATGACGGAGCCCTGGCCGATGGTCACCCGTCCCAGGATCGTCGCGCCCGCATAGATGACCACATCGTCCTGCACGATGGGATGGCGCGCCAGTCCCTTTTTCAGCACGCCGTCGGCTCCTGCTGGAAAGCGCTTGGCGCCCAGGGTGACGGCTTGATAAATGCGTACCCGTTCGCCGATGATGGCCGTCTCGCCGATCACCACGCCCGTGCCATGGTCGATGAAAAAGCTGCTGCCGATGATGGCGCCCGGGTGGATGTCGATACCCGTCTGCGAATGGGCCACTTCGGCGATGATGCGCGCCACCAGCGGCGCGCCGAGCGCGTACAAGGTATGCGCCAGGCGGTAATGGATGATGGCCAGGATGCCCGGATAGCACAGCAGCACTTCGTCGACGCTGTGCGCGGCCGGGTCGCCATGGAAGGCGGCCGCCACGTCCGTGTCGAGCTGGGCGCGGATGCGCGGCAGCGCGCGGGCGAAGCGCTGCACGATGGCCAGCGCCTGCTGTTCGATGGACACCGTCTGCTGCAAGCCGTGCTGGCGCGCGTGGTAACTGAGTTCGCGCCGCACCTGTTCGTGCAGGCCTGTCAAGGTCGTGTCGAGCGTGTGGCCGACAAAAAAATCCTCGCTCTCCTGCTGCAGGTCGAGGGGCCCAAGGCGCATGGGGAACAGGGCAGCGCACAGAGCGCCGACGATATCACGCAAATGCTGGCGCGACGGAAATTCGCGCGCGCCGCACTCCTGGCTGCTGGCCAGCCCTTCGCGCCACTGCGCGCGCACGGCGCGCAACTCGTCGACGATCTGATGCAGTTCCCATTGCGGCTGCGCGGCAAGGGAGGCGGAGGGAATGGCTCGCTGGTTCATGGTGGTCCCGGGAAGCGGTTTAATCTTGCAGCCAGGGCAGCGCATGCCAGCGCCAGCCGCCGCTGTGGCCGCGCTGCTGCTGTGCGTCGAGGTCGCCCTCGAAGCCTTGCGCGATATTGAAGACGTGCGTAAAACCCGCCTTGGCCGCCGCTTCGGCCGCCAGCGCCGAGCGCTTGCCGCTGCGGCACAGCAGCACCACGACGGCATCCTTGCCGCCCACCTTCGCTTCGAGCTCGCGGGTAAAACGGGGATTGCGGTTCATGGCCGTGCCGGTCGCCCACGCCACGTGCAGCGAGGCGGGCACGTAGCCGACGAAAGTGCGTTCTTCGTTGGTGCGCACGTCGACCAGCACGGCTTTGCCAGCCTGCACCAGTTGCCACGCATCCTGCGCGCTGACGATGCCCGCATACGGCAAGCCCTGCGCCTGCGCCTGGGCGCGCGCGAGATGGAGTACTTCGTCAAACGCCGCCTCGCCGTGCGCGGCGCGGGGATCGAAAATCAGTTCTGCAGCAGCCATCTGTCCACCTCTTTATTCCGTCGTCAAAAACCAGCACGAGTCCACTGTAACGAACTTATGTTGTTCGGAAAACAAATTAAAAAGAGTTTGGAAAGCTGAAAAACGTATATGGGGTCAGTTCCTTCGGAATCGGAATATGCCCCATTGGAGCATATTCCCCCTGAGGGTCCGACCCCGGAATGTGCCTTTGGGTGTCATCAGGAAGCGCGGCGGCGTTCGCGAAGTAAAAAACGGGCTGGATCAAGCGCCTCTGCCAACTGACGTTCCAGCGGCAGCGGCTCCCCCTCCAGCTGGCACGCCAGCAGCTCGGCTGCCAGCGGCGCCCAGATCAGGCCGCGCGAGGCGTAACCGAGCAAGCCGAACAGCCCGGGCCAGCGCGGCACGTCGCGCAGGCGCTCGCAGCGGCCCGGTATGCCAGGGTCGGGCAAGGCGCCCGCCAGCGGCAGGCGGTCCGCTGCCATGCAGCGAAAACCCGTCCGCCCGGCCAGCGGCGCCTCGAACGGGGCAACGCCCAGGATGTCGGCGATCTTCGCGATATTTTCTTCCTGGTTCGATGGGCGAAGCTTGGCGTCCGCGTCCGTGTCGTAGCTGGCGCCCACGCAGACGACGCCCTGGTGCGCCGGCGTCATGTAGGCTTCGCGGCAGACGACGAAGGGCAACGATGGCAAGCTGCCTTCGGCCAGGTGCGTGACCTGGCCGCGCACGGCGTCCAGCGGCAAGCCGGCCGCCTGTTCGAAATCGACGGCTCCCGTGCCCGTCGCCAGGATGACGGTGGGTGCCGCCGCGATCAGGGCACCGTCCGCATCGCGCACCAGCCATTCGCCGTCGCCACGTTCCAGGCGCAGGGCGCTGCTGGAAAAGCGCCGCGTGAGCAAGGCGCCGCAGGCGTCCAGCATGGCCGCGCAGACGGAGGCTGGGCGCGCCCAGCCGCCCTGCCCGAACCACCAGGCACCATCGGGGGCCGGCGCGCCCAGCATGGCGGTCGCCTCGGGCGCTTCCAGCCAGCGGGCGAATTCGCGCGGATACAGGCCGCTGGCGGCGATCTGCCGCTGCACCTGCGCATGCGCGCCGTCGCGCGCCAGGTGCAGCACGCCGCTTTGCGCCCCCTCGATGGCGGCGCCGATGCCGCCCAGGTCTTTCCAGCGGCTCAGCGAGTACAGGTAGGCGGCGCGCACCAGGCGCGTGGCGATATTGTCGTCCTTCGACATCAGCGGCATGAAGATGCCGGCCAGGTTGCCCGACGCTTCGCTGGCCGGCTGCGCGTGACGTTCGATCAAGGTCACCTTCCAGCCGCGCGCGGCCAGCCGTTCGCAGGCGGCGGCGCCGGCCACGCCCGCGCCGATGACGATGGCGCGCCGCTCGGGCGCCGCTGTGGCCACGCTGTCACTGCGGCGCGCATAGAACACGGCGCGCAAGCGGCTCTCGTCAAACACAAAGCCCTGCTGTTGCAGGACCGCGCGCTGCGCTTCCTCCAGGTGCACGGCTTGCAGGCGGGCGCCATCGGCCATCAGGCGCGCCAGCACCGGCGTGGCGGCCGGCACCCAGGCCAGATGCACTTCATCGACGGTCGCCGACAATTGCGCCAGGCAGGCATCGGGCTCGCCGATCAGCACGTCGAGGGTCAGCAAACCGTCGCGCGCGACCATGCGGTGCAGGCCTGGCACGCAGGGCGGCCATTGCGTGCGCCACTCCTCGGGCAAGTGGCTGGCGTCGACGGGACGCGGCGCCAGCGCGATGTAGTGCAGGCGGCGCCCGCCATGCGCGGCGCAGGCGGCGCGCAGGCGGGCGCCGTCGAAATCCGTGTCCAGCAGAACCAGGGCGCGGCGCATCAATGCTCCGCGCGGCAAAAGCAGGCGGGCGCGTGGTCGTTGACCATGCCGATGCCCTGCATGTAGGCGTAGATGATGGTCGAGCCGACGAACTTGAAGCCCCGCTTGAGCAAGTCTTTCGACAATGTGTCGGACAAGGCCGTCTTGGCGGGAAACTCGCCCGGTTGCCAGCTGTTGACGATGGGCTGGCCATCGACATACGCCCACAAAAAGCTGTCCAGGGTCTGGCCTTCCGCGCGCAGGCGCAAATAGGCTTGGGCATTCGTGATGGCGGCCGCCACCTTCAGGCGGTTGCGCACGATGCCGGGGTCCGCCAGCAGCTGCGCCACCTTGTCCGGGCCATACGCGGCGATCTTTTCCGCATCCCAGTCGTCAAAAGCGGCGCGGTAGGTGTCGCGCTTGTTGAGGATGGTTTCCCAGCTCAGGCCAGCCTGCGCGCCTTCCAGGTTCAGCATCTCGAACAGCCGGCGCTCGTCGTGGCAGGGCACGCCCCACTCCGTGTCGTGATACGCAAGGTAGCGGGGATTGGCCGGATTGGCCCAGGAGCAGCGGATGGTGGTCATGGTCGTGTTCTTCATGTGCAGGCAACTGCCAGTATAGTTTATCGGCCGCGCAGGATGCGCCCCAATTCCTGCAAGCCATGCTGTATGTCGGCCGGGGGAATGGCCGCAAAGCCCAGCAGCAGCCCGGGCGGCGTGGCGCACTCTGGCCCCGCCGCCGGGTCGGCATAGTGTCCCAGCGGGCGCAGTTCGATGCCCCGCGCCAGTCCTGCGCGCGACACCGCTTCTTCATCGTGATCGCCGCGAAAATAGGCGCACAGTTCCAGGCCGCTGTCGGCCGGGCCGCACGCGAGCTGGTCATCGAGCTCGCGCGCCAGGCCGCGCACCAGCAGGTCGCGCCGCTCGGCATTGCTGTCGCGCGTGCGGCGGATATGCCGGCCGAAGTGCCCTTCGGCGATGAAGTCGGCCAGCGCCATCTGCGGCACGATGGCCGTGTGCCGGTCCATCACGGCCTTGGCCTGCACCAGCGCCTCGGCCAGCGCGGGCGGCGCCACCATGTAACCGAGGCGCAGGCCGGGAAACAGCACTTTCGACAGGGTGCCCACGTAGACCACGCAGCCGGCCCGGTCCAGGCTTTGCAGCGACGCCAGCGGCGCGCCCGTGTAGCGGTATTCGCTGTCGTAATCGTCTTCCACCAGCCACGCTTTATTGTGCGCGGCCCAGGCCAGCAAGGCCAGGCGGCGGGGCAAGCTCATGCTCACGCCCAGCGGCATCTGGTGCGACGGCGTCACGTACGCCAGCTTCGCCTGCGGACAGTGCGCCACGCCATACGCCACGTCCAGCCCCTGCGCATCGACGGGGACGGGAAACACGCACGCGCCAGCCGCGCGCAAGGGCCCGCTGGCGCCCCGGTAGCCGGGCGACTCCATCCAGGCAGCGTCGCCGGGTGCCAGCAAAATCGTCGAGAGCAAAAACAGCGCCTGCTGCGAGCCGGACGTGATGACGATTTGCTGCGGCGTGCACTGGACGCCGCGCGACGCCTTCAAATACACGCACAGCAATTCGCGCAGCGGCAGGTAACCGGCCGGGTCGCTGTAGCCGAACTGGTGGTCGGGGCGGCGCCAGCGCCGCGCTTCCAGGCGGTTCCACACGTCAAATGGAAAATGGTCGATGCGCGGCATGCCGACACGGAAAGCGCGCAGCGGCCCCCGGTGGAACGCCACCTGGCGCATGGCCGCCACCACGCCCTCCCCGCGCGCCGACAGGGGGCGCAGCAGGCCCGGCGTAGCTGCCGGCGGCACAGGCAACGGCACCTCGCGGCTGACAAAGGTGCCGCGCCCCACGGCGCCATCGAGGTAGCCTTCCGCCGTCAGCAGCGCATACGCATTGAGCACCGTCTGGCGCGACACGGCCAGCAGGCGGCAAAAATCGCGCGTGGGCGGCAGCTGCATGCCGGGACTCATGCGGCCGTCGAGGATGGCCGCCTTGATGGCCGCATACAGCTGGCGGAAAAGCGGTTCGCTGGCGCCGCGCTGCAGCGGCAAGGCGGCAATGATCTGGTTCAGGTGGGAAGCTGGCATGGCGGGGAGGACTTTTGAATTGGTAGCTTCAAGATAGCACTTATTGGCTATTTTAAATAGCCAAGACTGGCGCTAAGATGGCGCATTCCCTTCTACTCTTGCGGAGCATCCATGCATCAGTTTTTCGCCACCGTGGCCTGGCAGCGCGACGGCCAGGATTTCGCCGGCCAGCGCTACAGCCGCGGCCATGAATGGCAGTTCGACGGCGGCCTGACGGTACCCGCCTCGTCGTCGCCCCTGTCCGTGCCGCTGCCCATGTCCGTTGCGGCAAATATCGACCCGGAAGAGGCGCTGGTGGCCGCCACGTCGAGCTGCCACATGCTGTTCTTCCTGTCGCTGGCAGCCCAGCGCGGCGTCGTCATCGACGACTACCGCGACGATGCCGTCGGCGAGCTGGGCAAGAATGCACAAGGACGCCTGGCCATGACGCGCATCGTGCTGCGTCCGCGCATCGCCTTCGCGGGAACGCCGCCCTCGCCCGAGGCGCTGGCCGCCCTGCACCACGACGCGCACGAGCGCTGCTACATCGCCAATTCGCTGACGGCCGACGTGGTCGTGGAAGGAGTCGCCTAGATGTACACGCCAGCCACCTTCCGCGAAGAGCGCCTCGACGTGCTGCATCGCCTGATCGACGCGCACCCGCTGGGCGCGCTCGTGCGCCACGGCGCCGATGGCCTGTGCGCCGACCACCTGCCGTTCGAGATCGCCGCGCCCACGCCCGAGGCCCCGTTCGGCATCCTGCGCGCCCACGTGGCGCGCGCCAATCCCGTGTGGCGCGCCGCCGGCGGAAACGATGACTGCATGGTGATCTTCCAGGGGCCGCACGCCTACATCACGCCCGCCTGGTATGCGGAAAAGCAGCGCAGCGGCAAGGAAGTCCCCACCTTCAACTACGCGGTGGTGCACGCGCACGGCCCCCTGCGCGCCGTCGACGATGCGGCATGGCTGCTGGGATTGGTGGAGCGGCTGACGGCGCGCCACGAGGCGGATCAAGCCGCGCCGTGGAAGGTGGGCGATGCGCCGGCCGGCTATATCGACACAATGCTGAAAGCCATTGTCGGCATCGAAATTCCCCTCACGCGCATCACGGGCAAATGGAAGCTGGGGCAGAACCGCAGCATACAGGACCAGGCCAGCATGGCGCATGGCCTGGCGCTCGACCATCAACCTGGCGCGGCGCAGGCGCTGGGCGCGCTGATCGCCGCCAACGTCACGCCAGCCAGCTGACGGCCGCCGAAAACGTCAAAACGACAGCGCCGTCGACACGAGGATGATGCGGGCGATGCGCGCCGTGTTTGCCCCAAAACGTTCCGACAGCAGCGACACATTGCTGGCGCTGGGCAGGCACGCCACCAGCACCATGCACGTCAGCGCGAACGGATCGAGCGGCGCGCCGAGCGCGATGGCCGCGTGGCCGATGCCCCACACCAGCAGCGGATGCAGCAGCAGTTTTTTCAGCGCCACAGGCACATACGCTCCCAGCGGCGCCGGGTCGCTCGTGCTCATCTGCGAGCGGGCCAGCACGGCGCCGATGGTAAACAGGGCCACGGGAGAGGCGGCGTCGGCCAGCAGGCCCACCGTCTGCATCAAGGGCTTGGGCAAGGCCAGCTCCAGCCACGACGACAGGGCACCGAGCATGATCGCCCACGGCATCGGGTTGCCCGCCATGCCCTTCATGGCGTTGACGACGGCGGCGCGGCTGCCGTGCGCGCCGCCGCTGCCGATGCGCGACAGGGCGATGCACAGCGAACTGGTAATGAGCATGTCGACGATGATGGTGACGATGACGGGCCCCGAGGAACGGGGGCCGAGCAGGGTCAATAGCAGCGGCACGCCCATGAAGCCCGTGTTCGGGAAGGCCGCCACCAGCGCGCCGAAGGCGGCATTGTTCCAGTCGATGCGGTGACTCAGGGTCATGGCGGTGGTGACGCCCACCATGATCAGCGCGCACAGCAGATAGACGCCGAACACGCTGGCGTCGAGCAGCTGCGCGATGGGCGTGGCGGCGCCGAAGCGGTACAGCATGCACGGCAGCGCGAAGTACAGGACAAAACTGTTCAAGCCGCCGATGGCGGCCAGCGGCAGCAGCGTGCGCCGCACGGCCAGGTAGCCGCACAGCACCAGGGCGAAGAAGGGAAAGGTGATGGCGAGGATGGTCAGCATGAAGCGCCATTGTAGCGCGCTGCACTGGCTGGCCGCCTGGCGCAAAAAAAGGCCGCTCGCGCGGCCCAAGGAGGTTTCGGAGAAAACGCCGGCGACCGGCTAGGGCTTGAGCTGGGCGCGGATCTCGCCGGCCGGGTAGGCGGCGCTGTGCACGTTCACGTACAGGTTGCCGGCCTGGTAGCTCGCATACTGGGGCGGCGTGAGCATGGTGCCGTCCGGCACGGCAAACATGCCGGCGCTGGTCTGCATCAGGGGCACGATGACGGGGCCGTTGGCGCCAGGGGGCGCTTCATGGATATGCGCGACGGTGGCCACCATGCCCGTGTAGCGCACGACGCCGCTGACGCTGCGGTCGTGGCCGACGCGGATAGTGCTGCTGCCGCTGGCCGTGCTGGTATTGGCCGGTACTTCCTGCGCGCCCGTCAGGGTGACGTCATGGCCACCCGGGTGATGCGGGCCATGGGAACAGGCGCCCAGCAGGGCGGCCAGCGCCAGCACGGTGGCGGCGCGGCGTACGTGTTGTGGCAAGGTGCTCATGGCAGTACTCCTTCAACGGACATGGGGTCACGGATGGCGTCCTGCCCCGCACAACCGGGCGTGCGCCGCACTGGTATCACGCAAAAAATCTTGCTGTAGTGTGACAGTAAGGCCATACCGCCGTGCCTGCTTTGCTTTGCGCCAAACTTGCTGCTCGCCTGCCAGCGCGTCTTCAGGCCAGGTGCCCTTCCGCCACCCAGCCCCGGTTGGCGGGCGCTGCCTTGGGCTTGGGCGCGATGCCGCTGCTTTTTTCCGCATCGAGGATGATGCTGCGCATGCTGTCGCTGGCGGCCGGCCCGGGCGCGAACGCGTAATACTCGTCATTGATGGGCAAGCCCGTCGTGGCGTCGACCAGCACCGGATCGGCGGCCAGGCCCGTGTCGCGGCTGGCGATGACGAGGCTGGCGCCTTCGGGCGCGAAGTTTTCATTGCCCCAGGCGATAAACGCCAGCAGGACGGGCTTGAAGGCGCGCCCGGACTTGGTCAGCACATAGTCGTAGCGGGGCGGCTTGGCGCAATACAGGCGGCGCGTCATCAAGCCCCCTTCCACCAGGTCGGCGAGGCGGCGCGTCAGGATGGTGGGGGCGATCTTGAGGCTTTTTTCAAATTCGTCGAAACGCGTCTTGCCATAAAACGCTTCGCGCAGGATGAGGATGCTCCACCATTCGCCCACCTTGCCCAGGCTGCGAGCAATCGGGCAAGGCAAATTATTAAAGTTGGTATGTTTCATGGCCATCTCCTCACATTGATTTAAAACAACAATCGAAAAGTATTTCAGTTGCAGCACGGAAACTTAGTTACTATCACCTTGCAAGCCTCCCCCCGCCCCGGCGAGGGATTAAAAATACGCAAAAACTCACACTTTTCTTGCTCTAGTACAATCATGCCCAGTTCAGCTTCTCCAGTCCCGATGTGCGAAACGGCGTCAGAGAATGTTGCTTTCCGCCCGCTTTTCACCCGATACGCCGAGAGGACTCCTTTGAAGCTTGCCGTACTGCCTGCCCTGCTCGCCATGTCCCTTTGCCAGACCACCACCGCCGGTACCGTCTCTTCCGCCACATTCCAGGCCACCTTCGTCGTCCACGAAGCGTGCACCGTCGTCTCGCAGCGCAGCGGCCCCCAGGTGCGCTGCCAGCACAACACGCCCTATCTGCTGCTCCAGCAGACAACGCCATCGGGCGCCGGCCTCGTCACCGTCACGTTCTAAAAATAAATCGTTGCCGTCACCGTGTCCTTGTAGTCGCCGGGACGCGGCGACACCTGCGCCGGCACGCGGCCGTAGATCGTCAGCGGCACGCTGGCGCCCGTGCCCGTGCCCGTCACCATGCTCGTACCAGCCGTGCCATCGCCCCACAGCGGGCCATCGAGCGTGGCGGACAGCAGGTAGCTGACCTTGTCCGTCGTTACAATGTTTTTCATTTGCCGGTTCGCCACATTGGCCGCCACGCTGCCGCCGTTGAGGGCAATCTGGTACGCATTGTTATTCACGCAGCGCACGGACAAGGTGCTGGTGCTGCGCAAATTGCCCGTCAGGATGGACGCATTCGCGAACGCCATCGGGCTGGCCGTGATGGTGCAGTCGTTGACGGCCGTGGCATTCACCGTGAAACCGAAGCTGCCGCTGCTGGCCGTGCACCCCTGCAGGTTGACGAGGCCATAGGTCGTGTAGGTGTACGTGCCCACGCCGGCAAAGCTCGACGTGTACACGGTATTGGCGTTGGCGACCGTCGGTACGGCCGCCAGGGCCGTGCCGGCGGGGATCTTGGCGTACACGGTAAAGGTGGTGGAATACGTGCCGGGCGGGGCCAGCAAGCCGGCCGACAGGATCATGCCGAAGGTCGACGGCGCGCCCGCCACGCCGGCGCCGCCCCAGATCTTCGCCGTGGCATACGAATTGTCCACGTACACGTTGTACTCCATGCGGTTGCTGCCATTGCCCAGCTTGCGCGGCAGGGCCGAGGTGGAATTCGTGCCCAGCCCCAGCGAGATGCACACTTGCGCGTTGGGCGTGAGCAGCTGTCCCAGGTTCAGCGATGAAAACAGGCAACTGAAGGTGCCCGTGGCCTGCGCCACGTAATCGCTGCCGGCAATCGGGCTGACGTTGCCGAAATCGATATTCGTCATGCTGACCGTGCAGGTATCGGCCGCCTGCGCCACGCTGCCCCAGGCGCAGCCCAGCAGCAAGGTCAGCCATGGCAGCAGGCGGCGCATCAGCGGCCTCCTCCGGTAGCGCAGCGCAGCGGGCCGATCACGGGCAAGCCGCCAGTTGCCGGACGCACATAGGCAAAGCGCACGGTGCACGTACTGTCGCCCTCGCCGACTTGCAGCTGATTCTGCTCGCGCAGCTCGTCGACGAACACCATGCCGTCAAATCCCACCACCGTCTGCTTGCCGCTTTGCAGATGCAGCACGGGCAAGCCCGTGGCCAGCGGCTTGCCATCGGCGCCTTGCACGATGACGGTGGCGGCGCTGTAGCGTTCGACGGGAAAGGCCGCCAGCACGCCGGCTAGGTGTTGCGGCACGACATTGATATTGGTCACGGGCACGCGCGCATCGACGTCGAGGTCGTCCGTGGCGATGCTGATCTGGTTATTGCCATAGGGATTCAAATTCGGCACCAGCAGATAGCCGCTCCCGCCCGTCACGCCGATCTGGCGGTTTTCATGCAGCACAGGAATATTGCCCACGCCGCCAGTGGAGACCAGCGCAAAACCGTTGCCCACCTGGCGCGCCGCCTCGATATGCCCATCCATCAGCACCAGCGCGCCGGCCGCGCCCAGCGAGGAGGCATTGCCCATGCCGCTGCTTTGCGTGCGCGCATTCACGCGGCCGTCATTGCCAAGGTATTCCACTTGCGCCTGCCGGTAGGCATTGCGGCCCACTGTGCCAGCCTGCAAGTTCCAGCCGACACCGCCGCCAAAGTCCGCCGCGCGCTGCGCGCTGACGCTGCGGCCGCTCTCGCCGTTTTGCCGGCTGCCGCTCGTGCTGACGGCCAGATTGTTGTCGAAGGCCATGCTCAGGCCGACATAAAAGCCCCGCTTCTCGCGTTGCCGCAAATCCTGGAACAGGCTGGCGTTCAGGAACAGGCCGTGAAACAAGGTCGCCGAATAGCCCAAGGTGGCCAGCTTCGATGGCGGTGCGCCCGGGGTACGGTAGCCGATATAACTGCTGCTGATGCTGCTTCCCGCCGGCAAAGGCAGGCTCACGGTGACGCGGTCCGCCGCGCGCACGACAGGGCTGCCATCGCGCGAGGCCAGGTCGCCAAACCCGGCGCTGGCGCGCACGCTTTGCACATCGACGCTGAAGCGCGGCCCCACATATTGATACCCGGCGCCCAGCTGCGCACCGCGGCTGCGGCCGGCGCTGGCCGACAGCGAGCCGCTGAGCACGCCCGCCTGGCCCAGCCGCACCAGCGCGCCCGCGCCCGCCTGGTACAGGCCGGCAGCCAGTTCCGCATGGCCTTCGATGGTGAAGCTGTCGCTGACGCCATGGCGGCCGGAAGCGCTGGCAACGAGTTGCCGCTCGTAGCCGAACAGGCGGCGGCCATAGTCGCGCCGCACGGCGCCCGCCTCGACGGAATAATCGCTCAAGCCGCTGGCCAGCATGCGCGTATCGACATACAGGGGCAGCACGGTCGTCACGCTGCGCCCCAGGGCATCGCGCATGATGAGAGTGGCTTGCCCCGCGCCATTGATGCCGGCCACCTGGTTCAGCACAAACGGGCCGCTGGGCACGCTGGCAGCATATTGCTGCACGCCATTCACATACAGGCTCAGCGACGATGGCACGAGCGCCGTGCCATCGACGGAGGCGACGGGAAACGTCAGCAAGTCGGGGCGCAGCTGGAAATTCTTGCGCCACTGCACGCCGCCCACGCGCACGGCGCGGCTCCAGCTGAGCGACGAGGAAATCAGGTCGCCCACTTGCCACGTTTGCAAGGTGTCGGGGTCGGCATGGCTCCAGAAGGTGTCGAAGCGCATGTACTTGCGCTGGTCCGCCCCCAGGTTCACGGTACCGGTATTGCTGAATACGCCGCTGTCATTGAAATAGCGCAAGTCGTTGAAGATGGCGGCGCGCCGCGTGCTGCCCAGTTCCGCATAGGCTTCGTAATTGAGGACGGCGCCGGGCGTGACGCGCGACGGCGGCGTCTGCGGCGCCGTACGCGCGCTGATGCGGTATGGCGCGCGCAAGTCGTCCGCCACCTGCAGCGACACGCTCTGGCGCGCCGCATCATAGTCATAGCTGAGTCCGGGAATCGCGTCGAGCGCCACCTCGGCCTGACCGGGTGCGCCCAGGTGCGCGGGGTCCAGCCCCAGCTGCTGCAAGTTCGCCACACTGCTGCGCAAGCCTTTGCCCACCTGGGTAAAGCGCAAGATCAGCCCGGTTGATTCAGCATTCACGGTTACCTCCAGATACAGTTCATTCGGCGCCATCGGATCGCTGGGCAAGCTGGCCGGTCCCGGATCGGCGCCCGTCCCGGCGGCCGCTCCATCGGCCCTGGCCACCGGTGCCATGGCCAGCAACAGCAGCAGCAAGGATGCCCGTGCGCGTCTCATGGTTTAACCCGTTTGCGCCCATGCCCACGACGCGCGGCAAGCCCGCCTGCCATGACGGCCCGTTTCAAGGTGTCGAATTCGTGGCAACGAGCGCCTTCGCGTTCACATTGACCGCAATACTCAACGGTCCGTCCAGTTCGGCCTCCCTGGCGACGGGCAGGCGCCAGACGCGCATGCGTGCCGCCAGGACATAGCCAAACAGCCCCTTGCTGATGACAAACTCCTTGCCCGCCTGGTTCGTCAACGTCATCTCCCCGATCTGCGCATGGACATTGCCGCTGTTCTTGACACGCAACATCCACTCGCCCCGCTCGCGAAAGACTTGCCAGTCGAGTATTTCCTTGCCCGGCGCACCGGCCGGCAGCACGAACACGGGCACCGAGTAGCGCAGGCGGATATCGACGCCGCTGCGGCCCGCCTCATCCTCGCGGCTGACTTCATCGATGAGCACGCGATACGTCTTTTCCTGCGCCACGGGGCCGGCCTGGGCGCGCACAAGGCGGATGGTCTGCCGGCTGTTGGCGGCAATTTCGACGATCGGCGGACTGGCCACCAATTCCTGCGTAGGCGCCAAGGTTTCCTCGCCATCGCGCTGCTCCCAGGCGAACACCCGCACCTGCCCGTAAATGGGCTGGTCGCCGAGGTTTTGCAGGTTGATGCCCGCAGCATTCTGTGCGGCGCGCAAATTGAGCGTCACGGGCGAAATCTGCAGATTGGCGCCGTTCGCGCCTGCGGCACAGCAAGCCAGCAGCGCCAGCACGCTTTTCATCAGGGAGGCAGCACGGGCCTTCACGCAGCGCCTGGCTTAAAAGTACACGGTGGCCGTGATGGTCGACTTGTAGGTATCGGGCGCCGGCGTCGCCTGCGGCGGAATATTGCCGTACACCGTGATCGGCTGCGATGAGCCGTTGCCGGTGCCGCCGACCGTATTCGTGCCCTGGGTATCGCCCCACAAGGTGCTGCCGGCCGTCTGGTACAGATTGAATTGCACCGTCCCCAGGTTGCCGCCCGTGCCGCTCATATAGCGCGTGGTGCCGGTCGAGCCGGTACCCGAGCCGGCCGTCAAGCCCACGTTATACAGCGTGGTGTTGGTGCAGGTGACATTCACGGTCGTATTGACGTTCACGGCAGTAGCCAATACACCCTGACTTTGGCCAAAGTCGAGATTGGCCGCCGCGATGGTGCAATTGGCGATGATTTTCAGGGTGACGTCAAAGGTCGCGGTGTTGCTGCCGTTCAGGTACACGGCGGCATCGGCCTGGCCAGGGAGGAATGCCGTACTGGCCATGGCGACACTGGCGACAGCGATCAAACGGGGAAAAATAACTCGCAACATGATACCTCCTGATGACGGAACATCATTAATGAGCCCGCCAATATGAGGGGCGTCGAGGATAGTCACGGTATTGCCGGCGTTTTCTTGGGCACGCAAACCAGGACGACAAAATACGTGTGCCGAGAGAGTCAGGAACCCGGGGACTCCGGCATTTTTTTGCGGCATTGGCAAAACAGATTTTTTGGCAATCGACATTGCTTAAAATCAATGCATGAGCGAATTATTGGCGATCTATGAAATCCGCGCTTCTTCTCGCGGAGAAACATCTTTTGAAATACGCGAAAAGCAGAAAAAAAAGAAAAAGCCGGGCATAATAAGCCACAACTTGCTATTTGGTTAAGTCATCCATGCCATGCCATTGACCAGCGAAATCATCAAAAAAAACATCTTGATCGTGGACGATTCCGCGTTCGAGCAGCGCATGCTGATGGAGCTGCTCAGCGAGCAGCCCTACCGCTTCAGCATCGCCTTCAATGGCTATCAGGGCTACCAGCTGGCCTTGGCCACGCATCCCGACCTGATCCTGCTCGACGTGCGCATGCCCGAAATGGATGGCTACACGGCCTGCCGTTTGCTCAAGGCCAATCCCGAGACGGAACAGATTCCCGTGATCTTCCTCAGCGGCGCCGACGCCGCCAAGGAGCGCGTCATGGGCTTGCAGGTGGGCGGCGTCGATTACATTTCGAAGCCGTTCCAGCCGGAAGAACTGGCCGCGCGCATCCATATCCACCTGGGATTGATGCGTAAAAGCAACAGTACCTTACCGGCGGCGACCCCGATCGGCGAACGGCAGCAACATCCGGACCTGGTATTCGTCAATGCCGTCAAACAACTCATCCTCGACAACCTGGGCAGCCTGCCCAACCTGTCCGAAATCGCCCGCAGCGTGGGCACCTACCGAGAAAAACTGACCCTGATGTTCCGCGAGCAGACGGGCATGACGGTCTTCGCCTTCATCCGCGAAGCGCGAATCGCCCGCGGCGTGGAACTGCTGCAGCAAACGGACATCGACGTGCAGGATGTCGCCCTGCTGATCGGCTTCCACAACGCGGGCAACTTCGCCACGGCCTTCCGCGAACGCATGGGCGTCACGCCCAGCGCCTACCGCCAGCGCCTGCATGAGCAGACGGGGCAGCGGCAGGCGGCGGGCGGTTAGAACTTGTAGTTGAGCTTGAGCGAGGCGAAGCGTCCGCGCGGATCGGCTTGCGTATAGTCGAAGCCCGAGGCCGAGTAATCCCACGGCGCGCGCTTGTTGGCCAGGTTCTGCACGATGAAGGTGACGTTCGCCGCCGGCGTGACTTGCCAGCTGGTGGTCACGTCGAACGTGCTGAAGGCGGCCACCGATTCATCGAGATGCGTATTTTGCGCATAGCTGCCCACGTAATTCCACGTCAGGGTCGACGACCACTTGCCCTGCTCCCACGTGGCCGAGGTGACGCCGCGCCATTTCGGGATGGAGCCGAAATAATTGGTGCCGGCGCCATCGGTGAGCGGCGCGCCGTCCGACAGCGGTTCGGCAAAGCGCAGCACGCGGCTCAGCTGGCCGGCCAGGGTCAGCTTGCCCCAGTCCTTGTCAACGAAGCGCTGGCGCAGGTCCAGGTCGATGCCGGACACTTCGCGCTGTCCCTGGTTGCGGTACTGGCGGTACAGGGTCGTGATGCGGCCATCGGCATCGCGCGTGATCTTCTGCGGCGCCGATGCTTCGTTGGCGAGCGTGGTGGTGGCGCTTTCCGTGCCGATCACGCCATCTTGCTTGATGCGGTAGTAATCGAGGCCGATGCTCGAACTGCTGGTGGGCGAGACCACCACGCCCAGGTTCAGGTTATTCGAGCGCTCCGGACGCAAGGCGGTGTTGGCGATGGTAATGGCCGTCACGCCGCGCGTCTGTGTGGGCGTGACAGGGTCCTTCGGATCGAGCACGCTGACATAGCTGACGGCCGTGCTTTGCGTGATTTCCGGCAGCGACGGCGCGCGGAAGCCGCGCGACACGGTGCCGCGCACCAGCAGCCACGGCGCCGCCTGGTAGCGCGCGCTGGCTTTCGGCGAAAACGCATTGCCGAAATCGCTGTAATGGTCGGCGCGGCCCGCCAGGTTGACGGACAGGTCTTTCACCACCGGGACGTTAAATTCGGCAAACAGGGCCGACACGCTGCGCGAGCCGTTGATGATGTTGATCGCCGGGCGCAGCTCGGTGCCCGACAAGACGGCCGTCGAGGTTTGCGAATCCATCTTTTCGCGGCGCCATTGCGCGCCGGCGGCAAAGCCCAGCGGGCCGGCCGGCAGCTGCCACAAGTCTTTCGCGGCCGAGAAATCGACAGTGTCGAGGGTCGACTCGGCCGGGCGCAGGGTCGACAGGCGCAGGCGGCTGCGCACCGCTTCGCTGTTTTGCGACTGGTCAAAGAAGTTGTAGCTGCCATCGGCCAGCACCTGCTGGAATGCGTAGCGGTTGACGAAATTCTGCACGGTTTCTTCCAGCTTGCTGCTCGAGTGGCCCACGGCCGCATCCCAGTCCCAGCCCGCCAGTGTGCCCTTGACGCCCGCCAGCGCGCGGTAGAACGTCACCTTGTCCTGCTTCAGGCGCGGCCCCAGGTCGAACAGGGTGGCCGTGAACGGCAGCGGCGTCGTACCCGGATTGTTCGGATGGCCGACGGGCAGCACGACGGGAATCGTGTCGAGCGCCTGGGTGGCGTTGTTCCACACGCGCGTGGCATTGTTGACGGTAAGCGGTGCGCTGAAGGTCTGGTCGGCGCGCGAGTAACTGTGCAGCAGGTCGACATACGCTTCCGTGTCCGCATTCAATTTGAAAGTGGCGCGCGCGGCCGTGTGCACGCGCTGAATGCCGGGAATCAGGGTTTTATATGGCGACGGGTTGTACGCCAGTACTTGTCCCGTCTTGCCGGGCGTGATGTCGCCATAATTGACCAGCTGCAATGGTCCGCGCACGCCGCCCAGGGTCTTTGTCGGGTCCGTGCCCGCATAGTTGGTGATGGCCCAGCCCAGGCTGCCCCGCTGCTGGTTGCGGAAGTCCGCATCGCGCATCCACGCCACGTCGCTTTGCTGCAGCTTGTCGCGCTGCTGCGCGTCGACCGAGAAGACCAGGCTGTAGCCGTCCTCCTCGAGCTTGCCGAAACCCGTCTGCAGCGCCGCGCTCTTTTCATGCTGGCCCGTGCCTTCGGTCGAGCCGCCCCACTGCGCCGTGATGTCCGTGCCCGTGAATTCCTTGTACAGGATGATGTTGACCACGCCGGCCACGGCGTCGGAACCGTAGACGGACGAAGCGCCATCCTTGAGCACCTCGATGCGCTGCACGGCCGCCATCGGCAGGCTGTTCAGGTCGACAAAGGTTTCCTGCAGGTTTTGCGCCGTCGCATAGCTGGCCACGCGCTTGCCATTGACCAGGATCAAGGTATTTTTCTGGCCGATGCCGCGCAGCGACAGGCCCGAGGTACCGGCCGAGAAACTGCCCGTGTATTGTTCGTTGTAGCTGTTGCCGCTGTTGGCGGAGATGGCGCGCAGCACGTCCGAGACGCTGGTCTTGCCGCCGGCTTTCAATTCCTTGGCCGTGATGACTTGCACGGCGCTGGCGCCCTCCTTTTCGCTGACGCGGATATTCGATCCGGTGACGTTGACGCGCAGCAGTTCCTCTTCGGCGTGAACGAGGGCGGGAAAGGCGGCGGCGATGGCAAGACTGATGGCGAGTGGTTTGAACATGGTTTCCTCTTATTGGGATTGCAGCCTTTTTCCGATAAAAAAGGCCGAGCAGGGGCACGCGGACCGGATGGGCCTGCGGGCAAAACGACGACGGGGGGACGAAGGAATTACGGGATGCGTGGGCGGGCACGCACCGGCATCCACTGCGCCATGCATTGCATGGTCAGCTGCTGCCGGACGGCATAAAAACAGGGAGAAAGACTAAAGCGCAACATAAAAGACACCGGTAAGCGGGGAAAGGCCACTATATCCCGGCGTCTTTATGGCGTGAACGAATTAAAAATTGATTGTATATACGATTTGAATCTAAGGACTTGGTCTTTGGCAATATCAGGCGTCGGCCATCGCCTGCGGCGCGGCCGCCGCGCGGCGCGCCTGCACGCTCCACCAGTACCAGGAAATGACGGCATTGACCCAGTAGGCCGCATACAGCACGGCCGTCAGGTGCAGGCCGCGGCTGTAGTAGAGGGGCACGGCCACGGTGTTGACCAGCAGCCAGAAAGCCCAGGTCTCGATGCGCCGGCTCATCAGCAGAAATTGCGCGATGATGCTAAATACCAACACCGCCGAATCGATGAAGGGCGCGTAGGCATTCGTGAAGCGGTGCAGCAGCATGCCGTAGATCACCACGGAGGCGATGCCGGCCGGCACTACCCAGGCCAGGCTGCGCCAGCCCGTGCGCGTGATCGGCAACGGCTTGCCGCCCGCGCCGCGCCGCCATTGCAGCCAGCCGATGACGCAGGTGACGATGAAAAACAGTTGCAGCATCACGTCGGCGTACAGGTTGACCTGGAAAAACAGCACGGCGAACAGCACGCAGCCGACGATGCCGATCCACCAGGAATGAATATTGTTGCGTCCGGCCAGGATGATGGAGGCAGTCATCAAGACATTGGCGGCGATCTCGAGCGGGGGAGTCAAGCGGATTTCCTTTGAATGGAGGCAGGCCGCCACTATAGCCCATTTGGTATCCGCAACCAGCCATGCACTGCTTGACTTTCGTGGCCATTCTGGCAAATTGGCAAGCACGACCCTTGAACCACTGCGGAGATGTTCCATGCGCTTGCGCCACGTGCTGCTTGCGGCAACGCTGCTCGGCAGCGTCCTGCCCGCCCTGGCCTGCCGCATGACGATGGCGCTCGAACAATGGCCGCCGTACCTGTATCGCGACGCCCAGGGCAGCTATACGGGGCTGGACCTGGAATTGCTGCGCGCCATCTTCAAGGAGGCGCGCTGCACCTTGCTGACCGTGCCGGAACTGCCCACGGCGCGGCGCCAGCTGCTGTTCCAGAAAGGGGGACTGGACCTGATGCTGGCCGCGTCCGAAACGCCGGAACGCCAGTCCTATGCGCGCTTCTCCATCTCGTACCGCGATGAAGCCGTCGGCGTCTTCGGCAAGGCCGGCACGCCCGCCGCGCAGCGCCATGTCGCCAGCTTCGGCCAGCTGGCGCGCGGCAAGGCCACCCTGCTGGCGCCCAAGGTGGGCTGGTATGGGGCAGACTATGCGGCGGCCCGTCCGGCAATGGAAAAAGACGGCCGCCTGAATACCTTCGGCAGCTTCCAGCAGGGGTTGCGCATGCTCGACGCCGGCCGCGCCGACCTGCTGCTGGGCGACGTGCTGGCCGTGCGCCACGAAGCGCGCCTGCAGGGCGTCGCCCTGACCGCCCTGCCCTTCCTCGCCCTGCGCGCGCCCGTGCACCTGATGCTCAATGCGCACAGCACCAGCACGGCCGACCTGGCGCGCCTGAACGCCGCCATCACGCGCCTGGAGCAGCGCGGCGTGCTGGCGGCGATACGCGCCCGCTACGACGCGCCGTAAGGCGATCAGCCCTTGCTGGCCGCTTCCAGGATTTCCAGTTTCGTCTCGCGGCCATTCTTTTGCACGCCCTGCGCCTTGTCGTAGCTTTCGATCAGGGCGCGGTACGGCGGCACGATGTGGTCCGTCATGATGGCGGCAAAGTCCATCGCATCGGCGCGGTTCCAGGTGCTCATCACTTCAGCCAGCACGGCATACGTGTCGATCGGCACGGCGCCGGCCTGCGTGACGCGCGCCATGGTGATGTCGGTGGCCATCTTCGACCAGTTGCCGGAGGCGTCGATGATGGCAAACACCTTGTAGCCGGCCGCCAGCGCGCTGATGGTGGGGAAGGCCATGCACACGCTGGTGAGCGTGCCGGCGATCAGCAGGGTCTTGCGGCCCGTCTTTTCGATGGCCTCGACCCAGGCCGGATTGTCCCAGGCATTGATCTGGCCCGTGCGCGGGATGTAGACGGCGTCCGGGTTGAAATGGTGGATCTCCGGGATCAAGGGGCCGTTCGGGCCGTCGGGCACGGAAGCGGTGGTAAACGTCGGCATGTTGGCCAGACGCGACAGCTTGGCCAGCGCCGTGACGTGGCCGCGCAGCACGTGCTGCTCGATGTCGCGCACCAGCTGGAACAAGCCGCTCTGGTGGTCGATCAGCAGCATGACGGCGTCGTCGGGATCGATCATCGGTGGCAAACCTTGGAAGTTGGCGGGGGTGCTCATGGTGGTCTCCTCAAAAGCCGTGCCGCGGGATGCGGCACGGGTACTGCACAAATTAATGACACAAACTACGTCGCGATGCGGGCGAAGCGGCCGCTGTTGAAATCCTCGAACGCCTGCGCGATTTCCGCTTCGGTGTTCATGACGAAGGGACCGTGGCCGACGATGGGCTCGTCGATCGGCTCGCCGCTCAGCAGCAGCACCACGGCGTCGCTGTTCGCCTCGATGCTGATGCTGTCGCCGTCGCGCCCGAACAGCGCCATCTGCGCTTCGCGCACCACGCTCTCGCCATTGACCAGCACCGTGCCGTGCAGGACGATCAGCGCCGTGCTCCAGCCTGGCGTGACGGGCAATTCCGTCAGCTTGCCCTGGGCCAGGCGCACATCCCACACCTGCATCGGCGAAAACGTGCGGGCCGGGCCATGCTGGCCGCCGAAGTCGCCGGCGATCACGCGCACGGAGCCTGCGTCGTCCGGCAGCGCCACGGTGGGAATCGCATTGCTGGTGATGGCCTGGTAGCCGGGCGCCGTCATCTTGTTCTTTGCCGGCAGGTTCACCCACAGCTGCACCATTTCCAGCATGCCGCCCGACTGCGTGAAGGCAGGCGAGTGGAACTCTTCATGCAGGATGCCGGCGCCGGCCGTCATCCACTGCACGTCGCCGGGGCCGATCACGCCGCCCTGGCCCGTCGAATCGCGGTGCGCCACTTCGCCCTTGTAGACGATGGTCACCGTCTCGAAGCCGCGGTGCGGGTGCGAACCGACGCCGGGCGGACGCGTGCCGGGCGCGAATTCGGCGGGGCCGGCGTAGTCGAGCAGCAGGAATGGGCTCAGCTGCTTGCCATGGCCGTTATACGAAAACATCGAGCGCACGGGAAAACCGTCGCCGACCCAGTGCTGGCGCGGTGCGCTGTAGATACCTGTGACTGTGTTCATCTCGATCTCCTGTTGGGGTTTGCATTACGATGGAGACAGGTTACGCTTGCAACGATAATGGCGGTAGACGGTAAAATAGGCCATCAGCGTTCTAAAAATAGAACGATCAAGGAGGCGGCATGCAGGATTTGAATGACTTGTATTACTTTGTGCAGGTGGTCGACCATGGCGGCTTCGCGCCGGCCGGGCGCGCGCTGGGCATGCCGAAATCCAAATTGAGCCGGCGCATCGCGCTGCTCGAAGAGCGCCTGGGCGCGCGCCTGCTGCAGCGCACGACGCGGCATTTTTCCGTCACCGACGTGGGGCAGACGTTTTACGAGCATTGCAAGGCGATGCTGGTGGAAGCGGAAGCGGCGCAGGAAGCGATCGAACTGACACGGGCCGCGCCGCGCGGCACGGTGCGCCTGTCCTGCCCCATCGCCCTGCTGCATTCCTTGGTCGCGCCCATGCTGGCCGGCTTCATGCGCGAGCATCCGCAAGTGACCCTGCTGCTCGAAGCGAGCAACCGCCGCGTCGACCTGGTGGCCGAAGGCATCGACGTGGCCATCCGCGTGCGCCCGCCGCCGCTGCCCGACAGCGACCTGGTGCTGCGCGTGCTGGCCGAACGCAGCCAGTGCATGGTGGGCAGCCCCCTGCTGTTCGGCGACGCCCCCAGGCCGACAGCGCCAGCCGACCTGGCAGACTGGCCCAGCCTGGCCCTGGGCATGCCGCAGCAGCACTACCAGTGGGATTTATACGGCCCCGATGGCGCGCGCGCCCAGTTGCGCCACGTGCCCCGTTTCGTCACGGGCGACATGCTGACCCTGCGCGACGCGGCCGTGGCCGGCGTAGGCGTGGTGCAGCTGCCGACCATGATGATCACCGAGCAGGTGGCCAATGGCAGCCTGCTGCCGCTGATGGAGCAATGGCGGCCGCAGCGCGAAATCATCCACGCCGTCTTCCCGTCGCGGCGCGGCCTGCTGCCGGCCGTGCGCGCGCTGATCGACTACCTGGCGCACGGCTTCGCCGCGCTGGAGGAGGAGTGACGGTTTTCAGGTACGATGGCATCCTCCCCTATCGCCTGGATGCCGCATGCGTTTATTGATTCTGTCGGACCTGCACCATGAGCTATGGCGCGACGAAGCGCCGCAGGGCGACCTCGCGCTCAGCTACCCCGACGCAGTGATCCTGGCCGGCGACATCGATACGGGTGCACGCGCCGTCGCCTGGGCCACCACCGCGTTTGCGGGCCTGCCCGTGCTGTACGTGCATGGCAACCACGAAGGCTATGGCCACCACCTCGACAAGGTGCGCCAGGAGCTGCGCGCGGCCTGCGCCGCCACGCCGAACGTGCATTTTCTCGACGCCGATACCCACGTCATCACCGACCAGGCAGGCAGCAAGGTGCGCTTCCTGGGCGCCACCCTGTGGACGGATTTCCGCCTGCTGGGCGACGACACGCGGCAAGCGGCCATGCGCGACGCGGAAGCCGTCATGAACGACTACAAGCGCATCCGCCTGGCCAACATGGGCTTTCGCAAGCTGCGCGCGGCCGATACGGCCATGTTCCACGCGCAGCAAAAAGCCTGGCTGGCGCGCGAACTGGCGCAGCCCTTCGACGGCCGCACGGTGGTCATCAGCCACATGGCGCCGTCGCTGCTCTCGGTCAATGATGCCTACGGCAGCGAGGGCTGCTCGCCCGCCTACGCTTCGCGCCTCGACGACCTGGCCGCGCAGGCGGACCTGTGGGTGCATGGCCACATTCACGTCTCGCGCGACTACCGCATCGGCGCATGCCGCGTCGTAGCCAACCCCTGCGGCTACAAGACGCGCGGCGGCACGCCGCAAAATCCCGCTTTTGATCCGAACTTCATCGTCGAACTGCCGTTGCGTTAATCCAGCGCGCTACTCCTCCGGCTTCATGCGTCCCGCCAGCAGTTGCTGCAGGCGGTGCTTGCCGGCCCGGCGCGCCGCGCGCGGCGAGGCCTCCGACTGGTGCGCGCCGGCGCCGCCACGCAGCCTGGCGGCCGCCACCAGCGGATTACGCGGCTTGGGCGTGGCTTTCACTTTGATCTTCATGGTTTCTCCTTTCAGCCCTTGATGCAGACGACCTGGCGCAAGGTATGCACCACTTCCACCAGGTCGCTCTGATGCGCCATGACGGCGTCGATATTTTTATAAGCGGCGGGGATTTCGTCGATCACGCCGCCATCCTTGCGGCACTCGATGCCGGCCGTCTGCTCGGCCAGGTCGAAGCGGTTGAAGCGGCGCTTCGCCTCGCTGCGGCTCATGCTGCGCCCCGCCCCGTGCGAGCAGGAGCAGAACGATTCCGGCTTGCCCTTGCCACGCACGATGAAGCTGCGCGCACCCATGCTGCCGGGGATGATGCCCAGCTCGCCCTGCCGCGCCGAAATGGCGCCCTTGCGCGTCACATATAAATCCTCATTGCCATGCGTTTCGCGCGCGATGTAGTTGTGGTGGCAGTTGATGGCTTCCCCGTCGAGCCGGAACGGCGGAGCAAACTTCGCCAGCACGTCGAGCACGCGGCGCATCATTTCGCTGCGGTTGAGCAGCGCGTAATCCTGCGCCCAATCCACCGCTTCCACGTAGTCGTCAAATACCGTGGAGCCCTCGCTCAGGTACGCCAGGTCCGCGTCCGGCAGCTGCAGCTGGTGGCGCCGCATATCCTTCTGCGCGGCGGAGATAAAGTAACGACCGATCACGTTGCCGATGCCGCGCGAACCCGAATGCAGCATGACCCACACCCGCTGCTCCTCGTCGAGGCAGATTTCAATGAAGTGATTGCCGCCGCCCAGGGTGCCTGCCTGGCAAATCCACGTGCGCTCGAACTGGCGCAGCATCTTGGCGATGCCCCGGTGACGCTCGACGATGTGCGCCAGGCGGTCGCCGAGGGGCCGCACGGCGCGCGCCTGGCGCGAGCCTTGCACGCGGCTCCATGCATGTTGTTCGAAGCCGACGGGCACTTCCGCTTCGATGGCGCTGCGCAGGCGCGCCAGGTTATCGGGCAGGTCGCTGGCCGTCAGGGTCGTGCGCACGGCATTCATGCCGCAGCCGATGTCGACGCCAACGGCGGCCGGGATGATGGCACCGCGCGTGGGAATCACGCTGCCGACGGTGGCGCCGATGCCGGCATGCACGTCAGGCATGGCCGCCACATGCGGATGGACGATGGGCAGGCTGGCGATATTGTGCAGCTGGCGCAGCGCCTGCGCGTCGATATCGTCGGTAAATATATGCACGGGCACGTGAGCGCCGCGCAGTGTCTGATGAATGGGCATAACGTCTTCCTTGGTATTGTCGTTATGCCGGGGTCGTCTAAAACAAAAAACCCCGGCGAGTTTCCTCACCGGGGTTTTGAAGGACACCGGCTCGGGATCGGCAAGATGCCGATGGCCCCGAGCGTCATGCGCGGGGCTAGTGGTCGTACAACTTGCTGCCAGCCTGCTCGAACATGGGTTTCCTTTCTTTTGTGTGGTTAATCTGAACTGCGGATGCTGATTCTGCACCTTATGCTGCAGTGCGTCAACCGCTTTGCATGGCGAAGACGCCAACGTTGTTATTTTGTTGCAGCCGCTTTTTCCTTCGCGATGCGGGCATCGAGCTTGACTTCATTCTTGGCCGCGTAACTGCGGCACGCCTGCGCATCGACGAAGGGATTCGGCGTGACGCCTTCGAGCAATTGCGTCAGTTTAAGGTCGCCGCCGGAGTGGTCGGGGTGGGCCGAGATCAAAATGTCGCACGGCAGCTTGGCAAAGTCCTGCATGACGCGGCGGAAGGCCGGCGTCAGGTCCCCATGGCGTTCATCGCCCAGGTAGTGAAAATCGTCGGCCGCCACCGGCGTGAGGCTGGCGCCGAACACCACGTTCAGGCATTCCTGACGCTGCGCATCCTCGCACGACACCCAGGTCCAGCTGGTGCTGCCCGGCGTATGGCCAGGCGTGTAGCGTGCCGTGACGGTCACCTCGCCCAGTTGCAGGGTTTCGCCATCGGCGATCTCGCGCACGTTTTCCACGGCCGGCATGGGGTCGATTTCGCCCGCTTGCGGGTCCATGGCGAGCACCGAGCCCGCACGCAGCGCCTGCGCACCGAGCGGGCTGGCGACCACTTGCGCGCCGCTGTCGCGGGCCAGGGCGGCAATGCCGCCCGAATGGTCGAAATGCGCTTCCGTATTCAGGATGAACTTGATGTCTTCCAGGCGAAAGCCCAGCTCGAGGATATGTTCCTTGATGGCGGCCACCGATTGCGGCAACGCGCCATCGATCAGGATCAAGCCTTCGCGCGTATCGATCAGCACCACGCTCAAGCCGCCCACGCCCACGTAATACGTGTCGCCGTGGATGCGCGCCGGCTGCTGCGGGCGGTTCCACTGCGCCGCATACGGCGAGGCGATCGGCTGCGTCAAGGGATCGACGGCGGGCGTGGCGGCATGCGCCGTCAACGGCAGCGTCATGGCGGCCAGCGCGATGTTGAGCAAGGTCTTGGGAAGGAAGAAAGGCGGCATGCGGCTCCAGTAATGAGTGTGCGGTAATCGATGCCACAGAGTAACGTCGCTACCCTCGCGCGGTCAAGCAAGCCATCATCCTAACTTGCGCTACGATAGAGGTCCATACACTTCCGTGCGCCTTGCCGCCTTATTGCCATGCGTTTGCTGATCCTGTCCGACCTGCACCTGGAAGTCTGGGGCGCAGATACGCCCGCCATCGACCTTGCCGCCAGCCGCCCCGACGTGGTGATCCTGGCCGGCGACATCGACACGGGCAGCAACGCCATCGCCTGGGCCGCGCGCACCTTCGGCGCCCTGCCCGTGCTGTACGTGCATGGCAATCACGAGGGGTACGGCCACCAGCTCGAACACATGCAGGACGCCGTGCGCGACGCCTGCGCCAGCGCCAATGCGCACGGCGCCAACATCCGCCTTCTCGACGGCGATGCCGTGACGCTCGATGGCGTGCGCTTCCTCGGCGTCACGCTGTGGACGGATTTTCTGCTGTTCGGCGCCGAGCGCCGGGATGAAGCCTTGAGCGCGGCGCAAAGCTACATGCCCGACTACAAGCGCATCAGCACGGGCGGCGACACGCCGCGCCTGCTGTGCGCCAGCGACACGGCGCAGCTGCACGCGCAGCACCGCTCGTGGCTCGAGCAGCAGCTGGCGCAACCGTTCGATGGCAAGACGGTCGTCATCACGCACATGGCACCGTCGATGCTGTCGGTGGAAGAGCAATACGCGACAAACCTGGGCTCGCCCGCCTTCGCCTCGCAGCTGGACGACCTGGTAGCCCAGGCCGACCTGTGGGTGCATGGCCACATGCATGCCTCGCTCGACTACCGCGTCCAGGACTGCCGCGTCGTCTGCAATCCCTGCGGCTACAAGCGGCCCGATGGCGCGCCGGAAAACGATCGCTACGATTCCGGCTTCATCGTCGACCTCGCCGGCACGGTTTAATTTTTCAGATAGCGCAGCTGCACCACGCCGCTTGGCAGCTGGCGCGTGCCGTCCAGGCGCCAGTCGCTGCGCGGCAAGCCGTCCTCGAACAGGCGCACGCCCTTGCCCAGCACCACGGGCAGCACGGACAAGGTGACACTGTCGACGACACCCTCGCGCAAGCCGGCGCGGATGACGGCGCCGCCATCGAGATACACGTGGCGGCAGCCGTCTTCGGCCAGCCCCTCCAGTACTTCCCGCACGCTGCCTTCGCGGCGCTGCTCGCCGTGGCGCGGCGCGAAGTCGCGGTGGCTCAATACCACCACGCGCTTGCCCGCATACGGCCACGGCTCGAACCCCAGCACGGCGTCATACGTGGTGCGGCCGATCAGCAGGGTATCGACCTGCTCCATCAAGGCCGTGTAGCCGGTCGCCTCGGGCGAGTCAGGCGCCAGTTCGGCCAGCCAGGACAGGTCGCCGTTTTCTCCCGCGATACAGCCGTCGATGCTGATGCCGAGAAAAGCGCTGACAAAAGGCTTTTTCATGGATGTTCCTTTAGTTAATTCTACGGTGTAGAATTATGCCCATGAAAACCGTAAAACTTCAAGACCTGGAATCTCCCGTGCGCCGCGCCGGACGTCCGCGCCGCGTTGCGCCCGCGCTGGACAATGCCGCCATCCTGCAGGCGGCCCTGGCCCTGCTGGAAGAAAAAGGCGAAGCGTTTTCCATGCGCGCGCTGGCGCAGAGCCTGGGCGTCGATGCCATGGCCCTGTATCACTACTATGCGGGAAAAGAGGAGTTATTGCTGGCCTTGATGGCGCAGCGTTTTGCCGCGCTCGATCTGCGCCAGCCGCCGTTTACGCAACGCCAGGGGCCGCAGCGCCGACTGCTCGCGCTGTGCGCGCTGTACCTGGAACTGGTCAGCGCCACACCGTATTTCGTGCGCCTGATGGCGCGCGGGCTGGTGGAGCAAGCCGACGTGGCAGAACGCTTTACGGCGCTGTTCGAGCTGGCCGTGGAGGCGCTCGATCTGGATAAAAAAACCCGCTTGCGCGGGCGCGATGCGCTCGTCGATTTCCTGCACGGCTATGCGCTGGCGGGCAGGCCCGCCAGCGAGACCGCCTGGCATGCGTCCGTCGGCCTGATCCTGGCGGGCATGGCCGCCGGACGCACCGGTGGATGACGCCCGGCGGCCGGCCGTCCTAGCGGGACATCAAGCCAGCAGCTTGAGCAGCGCCTGGGCGGCCGCTTCCGACGAGGCCGGGTTCTGGCCCGTGACCAGCAAGCCATCGGTGACGGCGTACGGCTGCCAGTCGCCCAGCTTCGAATAAACGCCGCCGTTTTGCTTGAGCATGTCCTCGACGAGGAAAGGCACGATGGCCGTCAAGCCGACGGCGTCTTCCTCGGTATTCGTAAAGCCCGTCACCTGCTTGCCGCGCACCAGCGGCGAGCCGTCGGCCGCCTTCACATGGCGCAGCACGCCAGGCGCGTGGCAGACGGCGGCAACGGGCTTGCCGGCGGCGATCATCTGCTCGATCAGCGCGATCGAGTGCGGGTCTTCGGCCAGGTCCCACAGCGGGCCATGGCCGCCCGGGTAGAACACGGCGTCGAAGTCGGCCGCCTTCACGTCGGCCAGCTTGCCCGTGTTGGCCAGCACGGCTTGCGCAGCGGCATCCTGCTTGAAGCGGCGCGTGGCGTCCGTTTGCGAATCGGGTGCGTCGCTTTTCGGGTCCAGCGGCGGCTGGCCGCCGTTGGGCGAAACGACCGTCAGCTGCGCGCCCGCTTCCTGCAAGGCATAGTAGGGCGCGGCGAATTCTTCCAGCCAGAAGCCGGTTTTCTTGCCCGTGTCGCCCAGTTGATCGTGCGAGGTCAGTACCATCAGGATGTTCATGTTGTTTCCTTTTATGTCAGGGTTACAGTGCTGCTTCGAGAATACGGCGGCTGCGCGCGAGGTCGATATCGCGGTGTTCGCCGAGGGAGGTCATGCCATGTGCTTCCAGTTGCGTCAAAACCGCTTCCACCGCTTCCTGGCCCAGCTGATAGGCCGACAAGCGGGTCGGAATGCCCAGCCCTTCAAAGAAGGCGCGGGTGCGGGCGATGGCGGCGGCTATGCGCTCGTCGTCGCTGCCCTGCGTGATGTTCCAGACACGTTCGCCATATTGCAGCAATTTGCCGCGTTTCTGCTCGCGCTGCACGTCCAGCAGTGCGGGCAGCACCAGGGCCAGGGTGCGCGCATGGTCGATGTCGTACAGGGCCGTCAGTTCGTGGCCGATCATGTGGGTAGCCCAGCCCTGCGGCACGCCGGCGCCGATCAGGCCATTCAGGGCCAGGGTGGCCGTCCACATCAGGTTGGCGCGGGTGGCGTAATCGTCGGGCGAGGCGACCGCCTGCGGCGCGATCTCGACCAGAGTCTGCAGCAAGCCTTCGGCAAAGCGGTCCTGCACCTTCGCCTGCACCGGATAGGTCAGATACTGTTCCGTGGTGTGGACGAAGGCGTCGACCAGGCCATTGGCCACCTGCGTGGCCGGCAAGGTAAACGTTTTGCTGGGGTCGAGCACGGAAAACTGCGGGTACAGCAGCGGGTTGCGAAAACTCAGCTTGGCATGCGTGGCTTTTTTCGTCACCACGCCGCCGCTGTTCATTTCCGACCCCGTGGCCGGCAAGGTCAGCACCGCGCCGAACGGCAGGGCGCGCTGCACGTTGGCGCCGCCACGCTCGGCGATTTCCCACGGCTCGCCGTCGTACAGGGCGGCCGCGGCGACGAACTTGGTGCCGTCGATCACGGAGCCGCCGCCGACGGCCAGCAGGAAGTCCAGCTTCTCGCCGCGCACCTGTGCCACGGCGCGCATCAGGGTTTCATAGCTGGGATTGGGTTCGATGCCGCCAAACTCCTGCACCGTGCGCTGGCCCAGCGCGAGAGCAGTGCGCACTTCGGCCAGGGTGCCCGTCTTTTCCGCGCTGGCGCCGCCGTACAAGATCAGCACGCGCGCATCGGGCGGCACCAGGGTGGACAATTTGGCGACCGTGTCGGCACCGAAAACGATACGGGTCGGATTGTGGAATTCAAAATTCTTCATGCTGCTCCTTTATTATTAGACTGGTCGTCTAGAATGCAGTTCAAAAAAACGCGGACGTCTGTCATCCGCGTGTCTGGCGCCCTTATTGATCCGGCGGCAGCTGCAACATGGCCAGGGTCGCCCGCCAGGCCGTTTGCAAGGCGCTGGCGTCGCGCCGCAGCTTGGTCAGCAGGGCCGCGCCCAGCCACAGCTGGTACAAGGTGGCGGCCATCTGCGCCGGGTCGGCCACCGATGGCAGCGAATCGTCCACCCTGCCCCGCGCGATGGCCAGGGCCAGCCTGGCGATGATGCGGTGGGTGCCGTCGAGCAGCGCCACGCGCATCGGTTCCGACATGTCCGCCACTTCGCTGCTGAGCTTGACCACCAGGCAACGGCAGTCGCAGCCGCTGCCATCGAGGCTGTCGCTGGTCCAGCTGGCCCAATACGCCATCAGCGACCGCGCCGCGTTCTGGCCGGGCTGGCCCAGCATGCGTTCCATTTCGTCCAGGTAGCGCGTTACGTAGTCTTCCAGCATCGCTACGCCAAACAATTCCTTGGACTTGAAGTAATGGTAGAACGAGCCCTTGGGCACGTCGGCGGCCGACAAAATCTCGTTCAGCCCCACGCCGGCAAAGCCCTTGCGCGTGATGATGACCTTGCCCTGGTCGATAATGTGCTGGCGCACGTCGGTGTATTCAGCTTTCATGCGAGGCATTGTAGCACAATTAGACCAGTCGTCTAGATTAAAGCGAGCCCAGATAAAAATTCTGGGGTCAGCCCCTCAAGGCCGCTAACTCAGCGGCTTGCACTCACGGGCGCGGGGGTCTGCCCCCGGCAGTCAGCTTAGGCAAACTTCTTGAAATCCGGCTTCCTCTTTTCAAAGAAGGCCGTAAATGCTTCCTTCGCTTCGGCGCCGCCCAGCATGGCGCTGAACAGTTTGTTTTCCTCGGCGATGGCCGCCTTCATCGGTTCCATGCGGCTTTGCTTCATCAGGCGCTTGGTGGCGCGGATGGACGCTGCTGGCAGGGCCACCAGCTTGGCGGCCTGGCCTTGCGCGAACGTCATCAGGTCGTACAGGGGCACGACTTTCGAGACCAGGCCCATTTCCAGCGCTTCGCTGGCGGGGAAGGACTCGCCCAGCATCAGCTTTTCCGCCGCGCGCGGGTAGCCGGCCAGTTGCGTGAGCAGCAGGCTGGAGCCAAATTCCGGGCACAGGCCCAACTGCGTGAACGGCATCGAGAAGCTGGCGTTGTCGGCCGCGTAGACGAGGTCGCAGTGCATCAACAGCGTGGTGCCGATGCCGATGGCGGGGCCGGAGACGGCAGCCACCACGGGCTTGCTGCTGCCGTACAGGGCGCGCATGAACTGGAACACGGGACGGTCATGGTCGAGCGAGCCATCCTTCGGGCGCGCCGTCTTCATGAAATCATCGAGGTCGTTGCCGGCCGTGAAAATCTCGCGCTTGCCGCAGATCAGGATGGCACGTACTGCATCGTCCGTCTCGGCCGCCACCAGCGCATCGGCCAGAGTCTGGTACATGGCGCCCGTGATCGCATTCTTGCGTTCCAGGCGGTTGAATTCCAGGGTCAGAATGCCCTCGCTCTTGCTGCACACAATATCCATGTCGTCTCCAAATGATAAAGGGCGCCAAGGTAATCCCCAGCGCCCAAGTTTTGACTAATCTAATCTGACCTCTTGCGTCACGACGCCTGGCAGAAGCGTAGCGAGCGGCAGCGAGTTGTGGCCGAGACGCGCAGCTGTGCGAAGGCACAGTGAGCATCGCAGGCCGCGAATCGCAACGCGCAGTAGCTTATGCCAGGTGTCATCAGACGCGCTCGAAGATGCCTGCCGCGCCCATGCCGGCGCCCACGCACATCGTCACCATGCCGTACTTCTGCTTGGTGCGCTGCAGCGCGTGGATCACGGTCGCGGCGCGGATGGCGCCGGTGGCGCCCAGCGGGTGGCCCAGGGCGATCGCGCCGCCCATCGGGTTCACTTTTGCCGGGTCCAGGCCCAGGTCGCCGATGACGGCCAATGCCTGTGCGGCAAACGCTTCGTTCAGCTCGATCCAGTCCAGCTGGTCTTGCGTGATGCCGGCGGCGGCGCATGCTGCAGGAATGGCGAATTTCGGACCGATGCCCATGATTTCCGGCGGCACGCCGCGCACGGCGAACGAGGAGAATTTCGCCAGCGGGGTCAGGTTATGCTCGCGCAGGATTTTTTCGCTGACGATCAGCAGCGCGCCGGCGCCATCGGACATCTGCGAGCTGTTGGCGGCCGTCACGCTGCCCTTGGCGGCGAAGACCGGCTTCAGCTTGGCCAGCGATTCCATCGACGAATCGGCGCGCGCGCCTTCGTCCGTGTCGACGGTGCGGCGCGTGACATCGACCTGGCCGGTAGCCAGGTTCGGCGTGCGCGTGATGATTTCCACTGGCGTCGTTTCCGCCTTGAAGAAACCGGCTTGCTGCGCGGCGATGGCGCGGCGGTGCGATTCGACGGAGAACGCGTCCTGCTGTTCGCGCGACACCTTCCATTGCTGCGCCACTTTTTCGGCCGTCAGGCCCATGCCGTAGGCCATGCCGATGTTCTCGTCGCTGAACATGTCCAGGTTCATCGATGGGTGGTGGCCCATCATCGGCACCATCGACATCGATTCGATGCCGCCGGCGATCATGACGTCGGCTTCGCCCACGCGGATGCGGTCGGCCGCCATGGCGATGGCCGTGATACCCGAGGCGCAGTAACGGTTGACGGTGACGCCGCCCACGGTTTTCGGCAAGCCGGCCAGCAGCACCGAGTTACGGGCGATATTGAAGCCCTGCTCCGCTTCCGGGAACGAGCAGCCGATGATGGCGTCAGTGATCAATGCAGGGTCCAGGCCAGGCGCTTGCGCCAGGGCCGATTGCAGCACGCGCACCAGCAGGTCGTCCGGGCGGGTGTTTCTGAACATGCCACGCGGCGCCTTGCCGATCGGGGTGCGGGTTGCAGAGACGATGTAGGCGTCTTGAAGTTGTTTGCTCATTTTGTTCTTTCAAAGATGTTGAACGAGGTTCGTGTTCTGTCGAATGTCCGGGGTAGTCAGGTTGCCGCTTAGCGCTTCTGCGACAAATACCAGTCCACCGTCACCTGTGCCGCCAGCGTGCCTTCGGCATCGAAAATATCGACTGCCACAGGAAACGCCACCTTGCCATCCTGCGCCAGCTGCGCCTTCAAGGCAGCCAGGTCGCCCGGCACGCGGCCTTCGGCGCGCGTCGCGCCCCGGGCCACCTTCTGGTAGGCGATGCGCGACTCCTTGGCCACCGGGCGCAAACCCAGTATCAGCTCGGCGAAGCCGCCAGCCATGGCCGCGCCGGATGCCGTTTCGGCCAGGGTAAACAAGGCGCCCGCGTGCTGCGTGCCCAGATGATTATGCAGTTTGGGATCGTCCGGCAGCGACACCTTCGAGGTGCCGGCGCCGATCTCGTCGATGCTGATCCCCAGCAGCCGCACGAAGGGCAAGGTGTCCATCATCTGTTGTTTGATACGGTCATACACCATGCTTGGCCTCACGCGCAGCAATACTTTAAAAACAAGGGACAGGATCGTCATCGACGTTGTGCTTAGTTGCGTACCGGCTTACCGGTCTGCATCATGCCCATGATCCGTTCCTGGGTTTTCGGATGGTTCAACAGCTCCAGGAATGCCTTGCGTTCCATATCCAGCAGCCACTGTTCGCTGACGAAACTGCCCTGGTCCACGTCGCCGCCCGATACGATCTCGGCGATCATCTCGCCCAGCTTGAAATCGTGCGCCGAAATGAAGCCGCCGTCGCGCATGTTGACCAGCTGCGCCTTGATGGTGCCCCAGCCGTAACGGCCCGTGACCTGGATCAGCGACGGCAGCGCCGGACGGAAGCCCGCGTCGAACATGGCGCGCGCTTCGACCTTGGCCACGTGCAGCAGCTCGTAGGCGTTGAACACGATCACGTCGTCTTCCTTCAGGTAGCCCATCTTCTTCGCTTCCAGCGCCGATTTCGACACGTTGGCGGTGGCCGCATTGGTGAAGCCCGTTTTCAGGAATTGCAGGATGTCGTTACCCTTGGCTTCCTTGTAGGCGCGCTGCGCCGCTTCCTTCAAGCCGCCGCCGGCAGGAATCAGGCCCACGCCCACTTCCACCAGGCCGATGTAGGACTCGATCGACGCCACGCGCTTCGACGCGTGCAGCGCCAGCTCGCAACCGCCGCCCAGTGCCAGGCCAGCGACCGCGGCGATCACCGGCACGTTCGCGTATTTCAGCGACATGAAGGTGTTCTGCAGTTCCGCGATGATCGGATCGACGGCTTTCACGCCGCCTTGCATGAACGCTGGCAGGGCCGATTGCAGGTCGGCACCGGCCGAGAAGGCGCCGCCTTCGGCTGCGTCCGCGTGCCAGATCACCAGGCCCTTGAAGTTCTTTTCCGCTTCGGCCAGAGCCAGTTTCAGGCCGTTGATCACGCCTTCGCCGATCACGTGCATCTTGGTCTTGAACGAGATGATCAGGACGTCGTCGCCCGTATGCCAGACGCGCACGGATTCGTCTTCGAAGACGGTGGTGCCGGCGGTCTTGCCGTCGATGGCGCCGCTGCCCAAGACCGGCGCGCGGAACGGCTGGCGGTCGTACACGGCCAGGCTCGAGCGTGGCACGAAGCTGTTCGACACGGCGGAATACGAACCTTCCGGCGTGTGCACGCCGCCTTTTTCAGCGACCGGACCCTCGAAGACCCAGGCTGGCAGCGGTGCGTTGCACAGCGCGTGGCCGGCGTCGATGTCTTCCTTGACCCAGTTGGCCACTTGCAGCCAGTTCGATGCCTGCCACGTTTCAAACGGACCGACGTTCCAGCCGAAGCCCCAGCGCATGGCGAAGTCGATATCGCGCGCATTGTCGGCCACGGTGTCCAGATGGATGGCGATGTAATGGAAAGCGTCGCGGAAGATCGCCCACAGGAACTGGCCTTGCGGATTCGTCGATTCGCGCAGCGCCTTCATCTTCTTGACCGGATCCTTTTCCTTCAGGATGCGGGCGATGATGTCGGCCGCCTTGGCGCCGCCGGCCACGTATTCACCGGTGGCGAAGTCGAGGCGCAAGATATCCTTGCCGACCTTCTTGTAGAAGCCCGCGCCGCTCTTCTGGCCCAGCGCGCCTTTTTCCACCAGCTGCGCCAGCACGGCCGGCGTCTTGTAGACGGCGGCGAACGGGTCGTTCGGCAGGTAGTCCTGCATGGTCTTGATCACATGGCCCATGGTGTCCAGGCCGACCACGTCCGCCGTGCGGAAGGTGCCCGACTTGGCGCGGCCCAGCTTGGAGCCGGTCAGGTCATCGACGACGTCCACGGACAGTCCGAATTTTTCCGCTTCATGCACGATGGCCAGGATGCCGAACACGCCCACGCGGTTGGCGATGAAGTTCGGCGTGTCCTTTGCGCGGACCACGCCCTTGCCCAGGGTGGTGGTCAGGAAGCCTTCCAGCTGGTCGCTGATCTCGGGCTTGGTGAACTCGGTCGGGATGATTTCGACCAGGTGCATATAGCGCGGCGGATTGAAGAAGTGCACGCCGCAGTAGCGCGATTTCAGGTCGGCGTCGAAGCCCTCGGCCAGCTTGGTGATCGACAGGCCCGAGGTGTTCGAGGCGAAGATCGCGTTCGGACCGATGTGCGGGGCCACCTTCTGGTACAGGTCGTGTTTCCAGTCCATGCGCTCGGCGATGGCTTCGATGATCAGGTCGCAACCGGCCAGCAAGTCCAGGTTGTCTTCGTAGTTGGCCACCTGGATCAGCGCGGCGTCATCCTTGTTGCCCAGCGGCGCAGGCGACAGTTTTTTCAGGTTCTCGATGGCGCGCAGCACGATGCCATTCTTTGGACCTTCCTTTGCAGGCAGGTCGAACAGCACGACCGGCACTTTCGCGTTGATGCAATGGGCGGCGATCTGCGCGCCCATCACGCCGGCGCCGAGGACGGCTACTTTTTTAACGATGAAATTGGTCATATTTTCCTCAAGTCTTAGAACAGGTCTGCGTCGAGTGCCATCAGGTTGGCCGAACCGGAACGCGCCTGACGGATCAGGGTTGCCGTCTCAGGCTGCAAGCGGGCGAAGTAGAAACGTGCGGTAGCCAGTTTGGCGGTGTAGAACTTGTCGCCGCTGGATTCTTTTTCGAGGGCGATCTTGGCCATCTGCGCGAACAGATAGCTGTAGATCATGTGGCCGACGACGCGCAGGTAAGGCACGCAGGCCGCGCCCACTTCGTCAGGATTCTGAAAGGCCTTCATGCCGATTTCCATGGTCAGCTTGGTGACTTTGTCGCCCAGGTCGCCCAGTGGGGTGACGAATTCGCTCATCGCTTCATCGGTGCCGTTGTCTTCGACGAAGGCCTTGATCTTTTCGCCGAACTTGCGCAGCTTGGCGCCGTTGTCGCCCAGGATCTTGCGGCCCAGCAGATCCAGCGACTGGATCGTGTTCGTGCCTTCGTAGATCATGTTGATGCGCGCGTCGCGCACATACTGCTCCATGCCCCATTCGGAGATGTAGCCGTGGCCGCCGAACACTTGCATCGCGTCCGAGGTGGCGATCCAGGCGTTATCGGTGATGAAAGCCTTGATGACGGGCGTCAGCAGCGCCACTTCATCGGCCGCTTCCTTGCGCACGTCGGCGTCCGGGTGGTGCAGTTCGCGGTCGATCTGCAGCGCCACGTACGAGGTGAAGGCGCGCGCGCCTTCGGCGTAGGCTTTGCCCGTCAACAGCATGCGGCGCACGTCAGGGTGCACGATGATGCGGTCGGCCGGCAGTTCCGGGTTCTTGATGCCGGACAGCGAACGCATTTGCGTGCGGTCCTTGGCGTAGATCAGCGCGTTCTGGTAGGCGATTTCCGTCAGGCCCAGCGACTGCATGCCCACGCCCAGGCGGGCCGCGTTCATGAAGACGAACATGGCGTTGAGGCCCTTGTTCGGCTGGCCGATGATCCAGCCTTTCGCGCCGTCCAGGTTCATCTGGCAGGTCGAATTGCCGTGGATGCCCATTTTTTCTTCGATGGCGCCGCAGGTGATCGGGTTGCGCTCGCCGACCGTGCCATCGGCATTCGGCAGGAATTTCGGCACCAGGAACAGCGAGATGCCTTTCGAGCCTTCCGGTGCGTCCGGCACCCGGGCCAGCACCAGGTGCAGGATGTTTTCCGCCATGTCGTGCTCGCCGGCCGAGATGAAGATCTTGTTGCCGGTGATGGTCCAAGAACCGTCCGCCTCAGGCAGCGCTTTCGAGCGCAGCAGGCCCAGGTCGGTGCCGCAGTGCGGTTCGGTCAGGCACATGGTGCCCGTCCATTCGCCCGACACCAATTTTGGCAGGTAGACTTCCTTCTGGTGGTCGGTGCCGTGTTCCTTCAGGCATTCGTAGGCGCCGTGCGACAGGCCGGGGTACATGGACCAGGCCTGGTTCGACGAGTTCAGCATTTCATAGAACGAATTGTTCAGCACGACAGGCAAGCCCTGGCCGCCGTATTCCGGATCGCAAGCCAGTGCCGCCCAGCCGCCTTCGACGTACTGCTTGTAGGCTTCCTTGAAACCTTTCGGCGTGGTCACGCTTTTCGTGACGGGGTCGTGATGGCAGCCTTCGCGGTCGCCGGAGTGGTTCAGCGGGAACAATACTTCGGAGGTGAATTTGCCGCCCTCTTCCAGCACCTGGTTGATGATGTCGGCGTCGACGTCGGCGTACGACGGCATTTGCTTCAGTTCTTCTTCCACTTGCAGGAACTCATGCAGGACGAATTGCATATCCCGGATTGGCGCGACGTATTGACCCATAATTTTCTCCTGAAGACGATTAGCTAAAGTGTTGTACTTGTAGTGCGTGTGCGTTGTTGCGGATACTGCCTGACGGCTTATTTGCTTGTGACGCAATTCTGGTACGACGCCAGCAGGCGGACAAAGCCCGCTTGCGCCCGTTCGATGCTGCCCGGCACGCGCAGGAAGCGCGCGTCGTGATGCAGGGCCAGGATTAAGCCATACATCTCGTACACCAGCTGCTGGGCGTCCGTGTCCGCTTTCAGGTCGCCCGTGGCGATCGATTGCTCGACACAGCGCAGCAGCGCGCCCTGCCAGGCCTGCACCATGGCCACCAGGGCCTCGCGGATGGGGCCGGGACGGTCGTCATACTCGACGGCGCCGCTGATATAGATGCAGCCGGAAGCGATCTCCACGCTGACCCGCTTGACCCAGCGCGCAAACATCGATTGCAGACGCTGGATGCCGCGCGGTTCTTTCATGCTGGGGAAAAAGACTTCTTGCTCGAAACGATAGTGGTAGAGCTTGAGCACTTCCATCTGCAAGTCTTCGCGCGAGCCGAAGTGGGCAAACACGCCCGACTTGCTCATGTTCATTTTGTCCGCAAGCAGCCCAATGGTCAGGCCTTCCAGGCCGTCGCGGCTGGACAGGTCCAGCGCCACGTCGAGGATGGCTGCACGGGTCAGTTCGCCCTTGCGCATGAATTTGACTGAAGTATTCAAGATGTCCGTTCTAAAAGTGATGTTGCCGATTTGGCGGACTGAAGCGAGGGTAAAAAAAAGCACGCTTCGAAAAAATCCGAACGCTCGTACTATTATCCACTACCACGTAAAAGTCAAACGGGAACTTTAGAGCCGGCGTTCTATTGGTGCAGCGCAGCATTTTTTGGCCGCGTGTTTGTATCGGTTTCAGGCGGCAAAAGCGCTGCGCGCCCTTGCCCTGCAGCAACAAGCGCGCCTCAGTCGAGGCCGCCAGCCTTGCTCAATTGACGGCGGTCGCGCTTGGTCGGCCGGCCTTTGATGGTGGTGCCCGGCTCGCGGAACAGCTTGCGTTCCTCGGCCAGCTGCTCGCGGCGGGCGATGCTGGCCGGCGTTTCGCCGTACAGCAAGCGCGCCACGCTTGCCGCGCCGCGCTTGTCGGACAGGCCCAGCACGGCCACTTCCCACGTTTCCGCGCCGTTGTCGATGGCCAGCTCGTCGCCCACACGCACGCTGCGCGCCGGTTTCACGCGCTCGCCGCCCACCTTGACCTTGCCCGTGTCGACGGCTTCGCTGGCCAGCGAGCGCGTCTTGAAGAAGCGCGCCGCCCACAGCCATTTGTCCAGCCTGACCGTTGTCATTTCGTTCATGCGTACTTGCCCACTGAAAAAATGCGCATCACCAGCCGGTACACGAGGAAGGCGGCTTCGTAGCCGATGCGCCGGAAACGGCCGATGTGCTTGAAATCATCCTGGTGGATCACGATGCCGTCGGCCACGCCCTGCTCGATATGCTGGCGCAGGCTTTGCGCGAAGGCCACGTCCTTGATCACCACGTTCGCTTCCTGATTCAGGAACAGGCTCAGCGCGTCAATATTGCTCGAACCCACCGTCGCCCAGTCATCGTCGACGACGGCCACCTTGGCGTGCAGCTGCGTCTTGCGGTATTCGACGATTTTCACGCCGGCGGCCAGCAGTTTCGGATAAAACGAGTGCGCCACGGCATCCTGCATGCGGAATTCGCCCACGCCGATCAGCAGCACCACGTCGACGCCCCGCTGGGCCGCCTGGGCCAGGGCGCGGCGCAGCTTGTGCCCGGGCGCGAAATACGGGTTGGCCAGCATCACGCTTTTCCTCGCCTGGCCCAGCGCCTGCAGGTAGGCGCGCTGGATGGTGCGGCGGTTGCGCAGGTTGTCGCGCACGACAAAGCCGGCCACCACGGGGTTCTTCGCCAGCTCCTTGCTGACGACGCGCATCTTGCGGTACAGCTTGATACGCCGCACCAGATTCATCTTGCCCAAGCGCGCCCACTGCGCATGCGCCTCTTCATGGATGGCGTCCACCAGCGGGCCCTTCACCTGCACGGCGAAATCCCAGCGCGGCGCTTCCAGGCTGATGTTGTGGTCGTAGTCGCAAAACATGTCGTCGTTGATATTGATGCCACCCACCAGGGCAATTTCTCCATCTGCCACGCAGATCTTGCGGTGCGTGCGCGTGATGCCGCGCCGGAACCACGGGTTGAAGATGCGGTGGTGCACGCCCGCCGCTTCCAGCTGCGCATGCATGGCCTTGACGCGGCGGTTGCCCGTGCCGAACCAGTCCGTGATCATGCACACCAGCACGCCGCGCGCGGCCGCCCGCTTCAGGGCGTCGAGCACCAGGGTGCCCGTCGCGTCATCGGCAAAGATATAGGTTTCGAAATAGACTTCCGAGCGCGCGCCGTCGATGGCGGCTATGAGCGCGGGAAAGTAATCGGTGCCGCAATACAGCAGCTGGATGTCGTTGTGGGCGATGAAATTGACTGTGCGCATGCCGGCAGTCTACGCGAGTTTCAAAGCAGCAACTATCGGCGCGTGATCCGACAATTTTGCCCACAGGGTGCCATGCATCACTTGCGCGCCTTCCACGTGGAAACCGCGCACATAGATGCGGTCCAGGCGGAACCACGGCAAGGCGGCGGGAAAGGTGCGCGCCGGCACGGGCACGGGCGGCTTCGTCTGGCGCCGCGCCAGGGTGCGCACGAGGTCGCCCAGGGCCGAGTTCGACGCGCGCTGGTCGAACACTTCCACCACGCCCAGCGCATTGCGCAGCTTGTCGCTGAGCGTATTGCGCCAGTCGTTGAAGTCGCCGGCGATGATGACGGGCTCGCCGTTCGGCGCCGATTCCATCACGGCGTCGATCAGCGCCTGCGTCTGCCGGCCCCGTCCCGACTCGAACAGGCCCAGGTGCACCACGTAGCAATGCACGTCGGCCTGCGGCGTTTTCAGCACGCAATGCAGGATGCCGCGCTGCTCATACGCATGGTCGGAGACGTCGTGGTTGGTTTGCGAGGCGATGGGAAACTTGCTAAGCAAGGCGTTGCCATGGTGGCCATGGTCGTACACAGCATTCATGCCGTAGGCGGAATGGTGCTCGGCGCCGGCAAAGAACTCGTGCTGCGACGCTTCCGGCCAATGCTTGTGGCCGTTTTTCTCGGCGCCAAAGCGGGCCGCATTGCGGTCGTGCTTGCCTTGCACTTCCTGCAAAAAGACGACATCGGCATTGAAGAGAGCGATCGCCTGCTTCAATGCGTGAACCCTGGGCAGGCCCCGCACGGAGGAGACACCCTTGTGGATATTATAAGTTGCTACGCGGATTTTCATGCATTGATTCTACTCCCAGACGGGCCCCGCGCGGCGCCTGCGTAGGTGCGCGTGCGCACCTAAACGCGCACAATCAGGCCAGCATGCGTCCCACGCCCGCCGTCACGCTGACGATCAGCGCGGTAATGCCGGCCGCCCAGACGATCTTGACCAGCAACGGCGCGCCGCGCCAGGCCACGGTGCGCTTGCCCTTGGCAAACGCGCCCGGATGCAGCAGCCAGCCGATCGCCATCAGCGGCATGCCGATGGGCGGCGTGCGGCCAGGCACGGTGGAGCTGAACAACAGGAAGATAAAGCACAGGCAGAAAACGATGCCCAGGGTGCCGAGCAGTTTTTGCTGCGCAGTCAAATGTAACCAGTTCAACATGGAATGCTTTCTAGAAAAATCAGGTGGGGCGCGCCAGGCCCGTCATGGCCGGCAATTGCAGTATCGCTTCCGCGTTGGACGACGAGAAACAGCGGTCGGCGGCCGCCAGATAGGGCAGCCACGCGTATTGCAGGTGTTCGCGGGGGCTCAGGGTGATGGCGATGTCGCGCGGCACTTGCACGCTGAACACGTGTTCCGTATTGCGCGTCACGCCGGGCGCATAGCGGTGGCGCCAGATCGGATAGATCTCGTACACATTCGACAGGTTCCAGTCGCGCAGCACGATATCGCGCCCGTCGGCAACGATGCCGGTTTCCTCGAACAGTTCGCGCGCGGCCGTCTGCAGCAGCGGTTCATCGACGGCATCGACGGAACCCGTCACCGACTGCCAGAAGCCGGGCTGGCCCGCGCGTTCAATCAGCAAGACCTCAAGGTCAGCCGTATGAATGACGACCAGCACGGAAACAGGAATTTTATGAGTCATATCAACAATGAAAAAGGCGCCACGACAGCGCCTTTTTTTTGCATAGTGGATCAAACAGCGGCCGCCGGGGCAGCCGCATGCTTCATTACACTACTTTAGGCTCGGCGCTGCGCAAACGGATGTGCAGTTCACGCAATTGCTTCTCGTCCACTTCCGACGGCGCATGGGTCAGCAAGTCTTGCGCGCGCTGGGTTTTCGGGAAGGCGATCACGTCGCGGATCGATTCGGAACCCGTCATCATGGTCACGATACGGTCCAGGCCGAATGCCAGGCCGCCATGCGGTGGCGCGCCGTATTGCAGGGCGTCGAGCAGGAAGCCGAACTTCAGCTGCGCTTCTTCGGCGTCGATCTTCAACGCGCGGAACACTTTCGACTGCACTTCTTCGCGGTGGATACGGATCGAACCGCCGCCCAGTTCCCAGCCGTTCAAGACCATGTCGTAGGCCTTGGCGATGCAGGCGCCCGGATCGCTTTCCAGCATGTCTTCATGGCCGTCTTTCGGCGCGGTGAAGGGATGGTGGGTCGCCGTCCAGCGGTCCGCTTCTTCGTCGTGTTCGAACATCGGGAAGTCGACCACCCACAATGGCTTCCACACGTCTTCGAACAGGCCGGCTTTCTTGCCGAACTCGCTGTGACCGATTTTCACGCGCAGCGCGCCGATGGCGTCGTTGACGACTTTCGCCTTGTCGGCGCCGAAGAAGATCAGGTCGCCGTCTTGCGCGCCCGTCTGCTCGAGGATCGTGGCCAGCACGTCGGCAGGCAGGAACTTGACGATCGGCGACTGCAGACCTTCAGGGCCTTTGGCTTTCTCGTTGACCTTGATGTAAGCGAGGCCCTTGGCGCCGTAGATGGCAACAAATTGCGTGTAGGCATCGATTTCCGAACGGGGCATGCTGCCGCCTTGCGGTACGCGCAGGGCCACCACGCGGCCGCCTTTCATGTTGGCGGCGCCGTTGAAGACCTTGAATTCGACCGACTTCATGACTTCGGTCAAGTCCGTGAAGGCCAGCTTGACGCGCATGTCCGGCTTGTCGGAACCGTACAGGCCCATCGCTTCGGCGAAATCCATCACCGGGAACGGGTTCGGCAAGTCGATGTTCAGGGTGTTCTTGAAGACGACGCGGATCATGTCTTCGAACAGGTCGCGGATTTCCTGTTCCGTCAGGAACGAGGTTTCGCAGTCGATCTGCGTGAATTCAGGCTGGCGGTCAGCGCGCAAGTCTTCGTCGCGGAAGCACTTGGTGATCTGGTAGTAACGGTCGAAGTTAGCGACCATCAACAGTTGCTTGAACAACTGTGGCGATTGCGGCAAGGCGAAGAAGCTGCCCGCGTTCACGCGCGACGGCACCAGGTAGTCGCGCGCGCCTTCTGGCGTCGACTTGGTCAGCATCGGCGTTTCGATGTCGATGAAGCCCAGCGCGTCGAGGTACTTGCGCACTTCCATCGTCACCTTGTAGCGCAGGCGCAGGTTGTTTTGCATTTGCGGGCGGCGCAGGTCCAGCACGCGGTGCGTCAAACGCGTCGTTTCCGACAGGTTGTCGTCGTCCAGCTGGAACGGCACGGGCACGGACGGGTTCAGCACTTCCAGCTCCGAGCAGACCACTTCGATCTTGCCCGACTTCAGGTTGTTGTTGATCGTGCCTTCGATACGGTTGGTCACGACGCCCGTCACGCGCAGGCAGAATTCGTTGCGCACGGCTTCGGCGACCTTGAACATCTCCGCTTGTTCCGGGTTGCAAACGATTTGCACCAGGCCTTCGCGGTCGCGCAAGTCGATGAAAATCAGGCTGCCGTGGTCGCGGCGGCGATGTACCCAGCCGCACAGGCTGACGGTTTGTCCCAGCATGGCTTCGGTAACGAGGCCGCAGTATTCAGTACGCATAGACATAAAATTCTCAGTTCAGGTTAGTGAGTGTTCAATCCGGCCACGTCCCGCATGGGACGCCTGCCTTTATTCTTTGGCTGCCGGGGCCGGTACAGCAACAACTTCCGCAGGCGCCACCACGCCCATCGAGACGATATATTTGAGCGCCGCATCGACGCTCATGTCGAGTTCGACGACATCGCTGCGCTTCATCATCAGGAAAAAGCCTGAGGTCGGGTTCGGCGTCGTCGGCACGTACACGCTGACATAGTCGCCCACCAGGTGGTTCGCCGCATCGCCGCCCGGCACGCCCGTCAGGAAAGCGATGGTCCAGGAGTTCTGGTGCGGATACGGCACCAGCACGGCCTTGCGGAAGGCATTGCCCGACGGGGAAAACAGGGTATCCGACACTTGCTTGACGCTCGAATACAGGGAATTGACGATGGGTATGCGTTGCAGCAATTTTTCCCACAGTTTCACCACGTAATTGCCGACCAGGTTATTCGTCAGCAAGCCCGTGAAGAACACGATCAGCACCGTCAATACCGTGCCCAGGCCGGGAATGGTGCTCAGTGCGGGAACATTGTGGCCGAACCAGACGCTGGGCTGCGTACTGCCGGGCACCAGCAACAGCGACTGGTCCATCGTGCTGATCACCAGATTCAGGACCCAGGCCGTAATGGCCAGGGGCACCAAAATCAGTAATCCGGTAATAAAGTATTTACGCATCGGTTTCTCGGTAATGGATCGTATCGGCGCGGCGCGCGTTTCAGTCCGCTTTCGGCGCAGCGGCAGCCGGGGCGGGCGCAGGCGCAGCAGCAGGCGCGCCCTCGGCGGCCGGGGCGGGCTTGGCGTTATCGGCCGGGCCCGTCGGAATGGCCGTGGTGGGCGCCGTGCCGCCGCGGAAATCGGTCGCGTACCAGCCAGTGCCCTTCAATTGGAAACCGGCGGCCGTCAATTGTTTCTTGAAACTGGGCTTGCCGCACGACAGGCACACCGTCAGTACTGGATCGGAGATCTTTTGCAAGACATCCTTGGCAAAACCACACTCGTCACAACGGTAAGCGTAAATCGGCATCTCTACTCCGAGAAAATCATCAAAAACCCTGAATTATAAAGCTTTTCCGCCATTCCCAGCGGAAAATGCCCGCCCGCTCGGCCTGTCAGGCTCAGTCCGCCCGGCGGCGCCAGCTCATCCAGCGCTCCTTGCCCGCGAAGACGGCGATGGAATCGTCCACGGCGTCGTCGGCCAGGCAGTCGAAATGCGGCGCCAGCAATTCCTGCAGTGCTACGCGCGACATGCCGAACGGCGGCCCCTTGGCATTATCGTCAAAGAAAAAGTAGCCAGCCAGCATGGCGCCCGGCGCCAGCAGCTGCGCCCAGCGGGCCGCCACTTGCGGCCACATGGCGCGCGGCATGGCGCACAGAAAAGCCCGTTCATAGATCAGGTCCAGCGGCGCAGCCGGCTGCCAGGCAAAGAAATCCGCTTCCACCACCTGCCCTGCCCGCTCGCCCAGCTGCCCGCGCGCGGCGGCCACGGCGGCCGGCGAAAAGTCGATGGCCGTGGCATCCCAGCCCTGGTCGAGCATGAAGACCAGTTCATAGGCGGAGCCGCAGCCGGGAATCAGGCAGCGCAGCGGCGCCGGACTGCCGGCCACGAAGCTGCGCAGGCGGGACGGCACGCCGCCATGGTCCCAGGGCGTGAATTGCTTCTCGAAACGCTCGTCCCAGAAGGCGGGCGAAAGCGGATCGCGGGTATGGAAGTCAGCCATCACTTACGTCCTCAGCCAGTTAAAACGGCAGTTGATGCCAGCGCATGAACACTTGCAAGCCCAGCGCGCCGAGGGCGAAGGCGCCCACGAAGTACACGATAAAGCTCAGCAAGCGGTTCGTCTGGCGTTGCTCCGCCAGCAAGGTTTTCATCAATTCCACGTCGTTTTCGCGCGGTTCGCCATGCACGGTCAAGGCCTGGTGGAGCAAGCGCGGCAGCTGCGGGAAGATGTGCGCATAACGGGGCGCCTCGGCGCGCAGGCGCTCCATGAAGCCTTGCGGCCCCACCTGGTTGCTCATCCATTTTTCCAGGTAGGGCTTTGCCGTTTGCCACAGGTCCAGTTCCGGGTCCAGCTGGCGGCCCAGGCCTTCGATATTGAGCAGGGTCTTTTGCAGCAGCACCAGTTGCGGCTGCACTTCCACGTTGAAGCGGCGCGAGGTCTGGAACAGCCGCAGCAGCACTTGCCCAAAAGAAATATCTTTCAGCGGGCGGTCGAAGATCGGCTCGCAGCAGGCGCGCACGGCCGCTTCCAGCTCGTCGACACGCGTGTCCTTCGGCGCCCAGCCCGATTCGATGTGCGCCTCGGCCACGCGCTTGTAGTCGCGGCGGAAGAAGGCGAGGAAGTTTTGCGACAGATAATCCTTGTCGTAGTCATTCAACGTTCCCACGATGCCGAAGTCGAGCGCGATGTAGCGGCCGAACGAGTCGGGCGCGATCGATACGAGAATATTACCCGGGTGCATATCCGCATGGAAAAAGCCGTCACGGAACACTTGCGTGAAGAAAATTTCCACGCCATCGCTGGAGAGCTTGCGCAAATCGACGCCAGCCGCCACCAGGCGGTCCGTCTGCGACACGGGAATGCCATACATACGTTCCATCACGATGACGCTGCTGGAGCAATAATCCCAGTGCATTTCGGGCACCAGCAGCAAGTCCGAGTTGGCGAAATTGCGGCGCAGCTGGCTGGCATTGGCCGCCTCGCGCATCAGGTCCAGCTCGTCGTGCAGGTATTTGTCGAACTCGCCCACCACCTCTTTCGGTTTCAGGCGTTTGCTGTCGGCCCACAGGCGGCTGGTCCAGTCGGCGGCGATGTGCATCAGGGCCACGTCTTCGTCGATCAGCTTTTTCATGCCTGGACGCAAGACCTTCACGGCCACTTCGCGGCCGTCTTTCAAGGTGGCGAAGTGCACCTGGGCAATGGATGCGGACGCCACCGGCTCGCGCTCGAAACGGGCAAACAATTGATCCGGATGCGCGCCCAGCGACTTGGTGATTTGCGCGATGGCCAGGTCGGAATCGAAGGGCGGCACGCGGTCTTGCAGGCGCGCCAGCTCTTCGGCGATGTCGGGCGGCATCAGGTCGCGCCGGGTCGACAGCACCTGGCCGAACTTGACGAAAATCGGACCCAGCTCCTCCAGCGCCAGGCGCAAGCGCAAGCCCCGTGGCGACGACAGGTCGCGCCAGAAAATCAGGGTGTCGATCAATTTGGCGGTGCGGGGAACTTGCAGACCAGAAATCGCTATCTCATCCAGACCGTACTTGATGGAAACACGGATGATTTTAAACAGGCGCAGGAATTTCAATATCATGTAGACAAATCCGGTGAGGAGGACTGCGGCTGGACGGCGGCGGCCGCCTTTTCCAGCCGGGCAAGACGCTTGGCCAGGCGTTCGACGTCATCGCGCACGCGCGTCACGCCAGCGGAATACTCTTGCAGGGTAGAAGGACGGATCAGCATGGGCTGTTCATCGAGAAAATATTCAGCCACGTTTTCCGCCAGCTTTTGCTGGCCCGTGCGCACGAAGGCGGCAGCATCTTTCGCACCGGAAACAAGGCGCGTGGCCAGCATGGGACCGACGACCTTTTCCAGGTCGTGCTCGGCTTCCCAGCGCAAGCCCTTGCTCAATTGCGAAATCGCATTGGCAAACTCGGCATCGCCTTCGATCTTGACGTAGGAAAACGCCCGCTCGCGGTTTTGCAGGATCAGCGGCACATCGGACAATTTGACGCGGATGGTGACGTTGGCCGGCATGTCGGCCGGCGCTGCCTCCAGCATGCCTGCGCTGTCGACGCGCAGGCGCAGGGCCACGGCGCCGGTGTCGATGCAGGCCAGCTTGCCGGCGTGCACGGCCAGTTGCTGGCGCGCCCACGGTTCCTGCGCCAGCAGGTGGTTGATGGTCGCGATGACGGGCGTCATCAGGGAGAGATCGGAAAGTGGTGCCATCTATATACTGCGCGCCGCGCGCGCCCCCAAAAAGAAAAAACCGCCCATCAAACAAGGTGGGCGGTTTCGATCTTACCAGTTCAGCAGGAAATATCTGTTAAGCATCATGCATTCCGCATGGACTTAAGCCATTATTCAGCAAGTTTTTACAATTAATTCAATTGCTGGATGCCTGCCAAGACCCAGCCGCTGTTGCCACTAACGGGTTTCGACATATTCCACACTTCCGCGAACGGCTCGGCCGCCGCGCCCGGCGCCGAACGGATCAGGCCCGTAAACTTCACGCTGGCCAGGTAATCGTTGACGCTCGTCTCGATACCGAGCAGTTCGGCATCGATGGTGACGACGTCCGTAAAGTCCGGCTGCGCGCCCCGCTCCTGGATTTGCATGCGCAGTTCCGCATACACTTCCGGCGACGTGAATTCGCGGATATCGTTAACGTCGGCCTTGTCCCAGGCCGCTTGCAGGCGAATGAAATTGCTTTTTGCGTGGCGCAGGAAGGCTTCCTTGTCGAAGTCGCTTGGCACGCCCCATGGCGCGGCAGCCGGTGCCGGCTTGTCCAGGCCGACGCCGGACGAGACGGGTTGCAGCGGCGGCAGCGGCGGGATGTGCGAACCGATGTCGGGCACGTTGCCGGCCGGCGCAGGCTGGTTGCCGAAACCGGCGAACGGCGCATTGCCGGCGTTAGTATCGCGCTTGCCGCGCACCATGCGGTAGATGAAGAAAGCCACGCCAGCGAGCAAAGCCACCATCAGCAGGGTGCTGATCATGCTGGCCAGGGCGCCGCCCAGGCCGAAATGCGACAACAAGGCGCCCAGGCCCAAGCCCAGCAAGGCGCCGCCCAGCAAGCCCTTCCAGCGGCTCGGCGCCTTGGCGGCGGGTGCCGGTGCGGGGGCAGGAGCCGGTTGCGCCTGGCGTGGCGCGGCGGCCGGCGCCGGGGTTGGCGCCGGTGCAGGCGCCTGACGGCCCACGTTTTGCGACTGGCGGCCAAACGAACGGCCACCGCCCATGGGACGGGCCAGCGCCTCGCCCAGCATGGATACCGTGGTCGCGGCCAGCATCATGCCGACCATAAATTTCTTCAATTTCATTCCATCTCCTAAAATCACCGGCAAGGGTGAGTTACATCTTGATGCCGGTATGCAAAGCGGCTATGCCTGCCGTCAAATTGTAGTACTGCACGCGCTCCAGGCCCGCCGTTTCCATCATGGTCTTCAGCGTCTCCTGGTCCGGGTGCATGCGAATCGATTCTGCCAGGTAGCGATAGCTTTCCGCGTCGCCGGCGATCTTCTGTCCGAACCACGGCAAGACCGAGAACGAATACAGGTCGTACGGCTTTTGCAGCGGTGCCGCCACCTTGGAAAACTCCAGCACCAGCAGCTTGCCGCCCGGTTTCAGCACGCGGCGCATTTCCGCCAGCGCCACGTCCTTGTGCGTCATGTTGCGCAAGCCAAAGGCCACGCTGACACGGTCGAAATAGTTATCGGGGAATGGCAGTTTTTCCGCGTCACACAACAAGGTGGGGGTGAGCAAGCCGCGATTCAAGAGGCGGTCGCGGCCCACGCGCAACATCGACTCATTGATATCGGTCAGCCAGACTTCGCCCGTAGGACCCGCCTGCTTGGCGAACGCCTTCGACAGGTCGCCCGTGCCGCCGGCGATGTCGAGCACCTTGAAGCCGGGGCGCACGCCCGCGTTGGCAATGGTAAACGTCTTCCACAGACGGTGCAGCCCGCCCGACATCAAGTCGTTCATCACGTCGTATTTGGCAGCGACGGAATGGAACACCTTGGCGACTTCGCGCACTTTGTCGTCTTCTGCAACTGTTTTGTATCCGAAATGGGTCGTATTGGTCATGGTAGGCAGTCTGTTTGAACTTGCATGCATTATACAAGCGGCAGGCGCATTTCCCCGTGACGCCGGAGAAGGTATTGCCTTTCCACTGCATTCGAAGCCAGCATGGCCGCCCGCGCATACGCCGCCAGCGCCCCTGGCCGGTCGCCCTGGCGGCGCAGCAAGTCGGCTCTGGCCGCGTGCAGATAATGCGAGTTGGCAAGGCTGGGCACGGTTTCCAGCCGCTTCAGCCACGTCAGCCCGTGTTCAGCGCCATGCGCCATGGCGCAGGCGATCACGGCATTGAGCAAGATCATGGGCTCCGGCTTGTGCCGCAGCAAGGCGCCATACAGGGCGCTGATCTGGCGCCAGTCCGTCGCGCTGGCCGTGGGCGCTTGCGCGTGCAAGGCGGCAATGGCGGCCTGCAGCTGATACGGCCCTGGCGCGCGCGCCGGCAAGGCCAGCGCCAGCGCGGCCAGCCCCTCGGCAATCAGGCCGTCATCCCACAGGCGCCGGTCCTGCTCTTCCAGGGTCAGCAGTTCACCGCCTGGCGAGAGCCGGGCCGGGCCGCGCGACGCCTGCAGCAGCATCAGGGCCAATAGGTCCTGCACTTCCGGCTGGCCGGGCTGCAGGCTGTCAAGCAGCCGTCCCAGGCGCAGCGCTTCCGCGCACAGGTCCGCGCGCAGCAACGTGTCGCCGCCGCTGGCGCAATAGCCTTCGCTGAACACCAGGTAAATCACGTGCAGCACTTGCGCCAGCCTCGGCTGCAGCTCTTGTTCCTGCGGCAACTCGAAAGGGATGCGCGCTTCGGCGATCTTGCGCTTGGCACGCAACAAGCGCTGCGACAGGGCCGCTTCCGCCACGGCGAAGGCGCGGGCGATTTCGGCCGTGGACAGGCCACACAGGGTGCGCAGGGCCAGCGCCACCTGCGCCTCGGGCGCCAGCGCGGGATGGCAGCAGATGAACAGCAGCCGCAAACGGTCGTCCCCGATGGCGTGCGGCTCATCCATCACGGATGCAGGCAGGCGCGCCAGCACGGCCTCGGCATCGGTGACGCTCTTGCCCGCCCGGCGCACGTGGTCGAGAGCCGCGTTGCGCGCCACGGCACTGAGCCAGGCGGCGGGATTGGACGGGATGCCCGCCTGCGGCCACAGTTCCAGGGCCTTGCGGCACGCTTCCTGCAGCACATCTTCCGCCAGGCCCAGGTCGCCGAAACGCCGCATCAGGCCGGCCAGCACCCTGCCCTTTTCCTGGCGAAAGACGTGCTCGACGGCCGCAATGGCGTCGCCGTCCATGCTCACGCCGTGACGGGCCGCACTTCGATCGTGCCCAGGGATGCCGCCGGACAACGCCCGGCCCAGGCCAGCGCCTCGTCCAGGTTGGCGCAGTCCAGCAGATAGTAGCCGCCCAGCTGCTCCTTGGTTTCCGCGAACGGCCCATCCGTGATGACAGGCTTGCCATTTTGCACACGCACGCTGGTGGCGCTGCCCACCGGCGCCAGCTCGGCCCCGCCGCGCAGCACGCCGGCCGCTTCCAGCGCCTGCGTGTAGCTGGCAAAGTCGGCCATCAGGCTGGTCATCTGGCCCTCTGTCATGGCTTCGTAGTGCGCCTCGTCGGCGTAGATCAGGATCATGTATTCCATAGCCTCTTCTCCAAAAGAAAAATGCCCGCAAGCGCGGGCATTCATACGACGAACGGGGCGGCGGCAATCCGACAAGATTACCGCATTATTTTTCAGCTTAGTGTTTGTGCCCGCAACTGGGACCGTGGACGTGGCCGCCGGAAGATTGCTTGACCGTCATGTCGGCCTTGGCGTCGCGGCCGCTGTCGCCCGGGTAGCCGGCTGCCGCCAGCTGGTCAAGGTAGGCTTGCCACAGTTTGTCCTTTTCCGCGCCCAGCTTGTACAGATAAGCCCAGGTGTACAGACCCGAATTGTGGCCGTCGCTGAAGGTAGGCTGCACGGCGTAGTTGCCGACGGGCTCGATGCCAGTGATGCCGACCAGGCGTTTGCCTAATTGCAAGGTTTCCTGTCCCTTGCCATGGCCCTGCACTTCGGCCGATGGCGAGTACACGCGCAGGTATTCGAACGGCAGCGCAAATGTGTTGCCATCATCGAAAGCCACGTCGAGCACGCGCGACTGGTTGTGCACGGTCAAGCCGGTCGGTTGGGGTGTTGCTGTTTTTTCGGTCATGACAATACTTTATGCGGATAAACGTTGAATGATGGCCTCGCGCAAGGCCGGCAACAGGGCGCGGCGCGCGGCCAGCACCTCGGGCGCCGTCTCGCGCTGCACGACCGCCCAGCTCGGGTGCGGGAAATGCGCGTCGTCGCGGTAGCGGGGAATCACGTGCCAGTGCACATGCGGCGTCATGTTGCCGAAACTGGCCACATTGACCTTTTCCGGCTGCATCACTTCGCGCACGGCCAGCTCGACCTGCCACACGACTTCCATCACGTAATTGCGCTCGCCGGGCGTCAAATCCGTCATTTCCTTCACGTGCTTGTTCCAGATCACGCGGCAAAAGCCGGGGTAGCTTGGGTCGTCGACGGCCACCACGGACAGGCGCTCGCTGCGCCACAGCAAGGCCTCACAGCCCTGCTTCTTGGCAAAACCATCGAGCAACTGACACAGATCGCAAGGCGTGGACATTACACGAGCACCCGTTCGATGCCACCGTCATTGGCGCGTTTCACGTAATCCGGCATCCAGTTCTCTCCCAGCAAGTGTTTGGCGATCTCGACGACGATGTAATCGGCCGTCGTGCCCGAATCGTCATTGTAGCGCGACAAGCCTTGCAGGCACGACGGGCAGCTGGTGAGGATTTTGACGTCGCCCGTGAAACCGTCGCCGCGCAGCTTGTCGGCGCCCTTGACCATTTCTTCTTCCTTGCGGAAACGCACTTGCGTGGAAATGTCAGGGCGCGTGACGGCCAGCGAGCCCGATTCGCCGCAGCAACGGTCATTCTTCTCGATCTTCACGTTATCCACCGTGCTGATCAGGGAGTTGATCGTCTTGCCCGATTCCTGCAGCTTCATCGGATTGTGGCATGGCTCGTGGTACATATAACGGGTGCCGTTCACGCCTCCCAGCTTGACGTTTTTCTCCAGCAAATACTCATGGATATCCATGATGCGGCAGCCAGGGAAAATCTTTTCAAACTGATACGTTGCCAGCTGGTCATAGCAGGTGCCGCAGGACACCAGCACCGTCTTGATGTCCAGGTAATTGAGCGTGTTGGCCATGCGGTGGAACAGGACGCGGTTGTCCGTCATCATCTTCTCGGCCTTGTCGAACTCGCCCGCGCCCCGCTGCGGATAACCGCAGCACAGGTAGCCAGGCGGCAAGACCGTCTGCACGCCCACTTCCCACAGCATCGCCTGCGTGGCCAGGCCCACTTGCGAGAACAAACGTTCCGAACCGCAGCCGGGGAAGTAGAACACGGCTTCCGTATCGGCCGTCGTCGTCTTCGGATTGCGGATGATCGGGATGACCTTGTCGTCTTCGATGTCGAGCAGCGCGCGCGCCGATTTCTTCGGCAGATTGCCCGGCATCTTCTTGTTGATGAAGTGGATCACCTGCGCCTTGACGGGCGGCTTGCCCGTCGATGGCGGCGGCGCCTTGGTTTGCTTCTTGGCAAATTTCTTCAGCAAATCGTGGCCCAGGCGCTGCGCCTTGTACCCCCAGCCGATCATGACCTTGCGCGTGGCGTTGATGGTCACGGGATCGGTGGCGTTGAGGAACATCATCGTCGCCTTGGTGCCCGGATTAAAGCTCTTCTTGTCCATCTTGCGCAGCAAATTGCGCATGTTCATCGACACGTCGCCGAAGTCGATGTTCACCGGGCAAGGCGTCACGCATTTATGGCAGACCGTGCAGTGGTCGGCCACGTCCTCGAACTCTTCCCAATGCTTGATGGAAATGCCTCGGCGCGTCTGCTCTTCGTACAGAAAGGCTTCGATCAGGGACGAGGTCGCCAGGATCTTGTCGCGCGGCGAGTACAGCAAGTTGGCACGCGGCACGTGGGTCGAGCACACAGGTTTGCACTTGCCGCAACGCAAGCAATCCTTGACGCTGTCGGCGATGGCGCCGATATCGCTTTGCTGCATGATCAGCGACTCGTGGCCCATCAGGCCGAACGATGGCGTGTAGGCATTGCGCAAGTCGGCGCCCATGCCCGGCAGGTTCAGCAGTTTGCCCTTGTTGAAACGGCCTTCCGGATCGATGCGCTGCTTGTAGCTGCGGAACTCGCCGATCTCTTCTTCCGTCAAAAATTCCAGCTTGGTGATGCCGATACCGTGCTCGCCGGAAATCACGCCATTGAGCGAACGGGCCAGGATCATGATGCGGCCCACGGCTTCGTGGGCGTCCTGCAGCATTTCGTAATTGTCCGAGTTGACGGGCAAGTTCGTGTGCACGTTGCCATCGCCCGCATGCATGTGCAGCGCGACGAACACGCGCGAACGCAGGATGCGCGCATGGATGGCGGTGGCCTCGTCGAGGATCAGTTTGAAGGCGGCGCCGTTGAAGATCTGGCGCAGCTGGGCGCGGATTTCCTGCTTCCAGGTAATGCGCACGGTGCGGTCCTGCACCACGTCGAACAGGGTGGCGTTCGGCTGCGTTTCCAGGCGTGCATCGAACACGGGCAGCAAACGCTCCATGCCCAGTTCGGCCAGTTCGCCCTTCACGTCGACCAGCGGACGGTCCAGCTGGGCCAGCAGATAGGTCCAGCGTGCCGTCACTTGCGCCAGCAACTGCTGCGCCTGCTCGGCGCGGTCGCCCAGCATTTCAGCGTCGTCCACGCGGTCATCCGACGCATCGTCGCTCTTGCCGATTGGCAAGTTACCCTTGGCAAAGAATTCGCTGAGGGCGTCGGCCAGTTGCAGCTTGTTCTTGATCGACAGCTCGATATTGATGCGTTCGATGCCATCCGTGTATTCGCCCATGCGGTTCAGGGGAATGACGACGTCTTCATTGATTTTAAAAGCGTTCGTGTGCTTGGCGATCGCCGCCGTGCGGGCACGGTCGAGCCAGAATTTCTTGCGCGCTTCGGGGCTGACGGCAACAAAACCTTCACCCACGCGGGTGTTGGCGATGCGCACCACTTCCGACGCCGCTTGCGCGACGGCGTTTTCATCGTCGCCGACGATGTCGCCGAACAGGGCCATCTTCGGCAGCACGCCCCGCTTCGACTTGGTGGCGTAGCCGACGGCGCGCAGATAGCGCTCGTCCAGGTGCTCGAGGCCCGCCAGGCGGATGCTCGTGTATTGCTCGCCTTTCGCCGGCAAGCCATCGAGGTAATCCTTGATTTCCACGATCGACGGAATCGCGTCGCGCGCCTGGCCGAAGAATTCCAGGCAGACGGTGCGGGCGAACTTCGGCATCTTGTGCAGAATCCAGCGCGCCGAGGTGATCAGGCCGTCGCAGCCTTCTTTCTGAATGCCCGGCAAGCCGGCGAGGAATTTGTCCGTCACGTCCTTGCCCAGGCCTTCCTTGCGGAATTTGCGGCCAGGAATTTCCAGGATTTCCGTCTTGAACGGTGCGTTCGGCTTCGTCGCGTCGCGCGTGCTCGGGTGACGCCATTCCAGCTGGAAGCGCGCCAGCGCGATATCGTGGATCTTGCCCAGGTTATGGTCGAGGCGCGTGACGTCGAGCCAGTCGCCGTTCGGGTCGACCATGCGCCACGACGCCAGGTTATCGAGCGCCGTGCCCCACAGCACGGCCTTCTTGCCGCCCGCATTCATGGCGACGTTGCCGCCGATGCAAGAGGCATGCGCCGAGGTCGGGTCGACGGCAAACACGAAACCGGCCTTTTCCGCCGCTTCCGAGACCTTGTTCGTGATCACGCCCGCGCCCGAATTGATCGTCGCGTATTCGTGCGTGAGGCCCGGCAAGACCGTCATTTCCACGGCGCCCAGGGTGATGAGTTTTTCCGTGTTGATGACGGCCGACATCGGCGTCAATGGAATCGCGCCACCCGTGTAGCCGGTGCCGCCGCCGCGCGGGATGATGGTCAGCCCCAGCTCGATACAGCCTTTGACCAGGCCGGCCATTTCCTCTTCCGTGTCGGGCGTGAGCACGACGAACGGGTATTCCACGCGCCAGTCGGTGGCGTCCGTCACGTGCGACACGCGCGTCATGCCGTCGAAGCGCACATTGTGTTTTTCCGTGTAGCGGCCCAGCACCTTGACCGTGCGCTTGCGCAAGTCGTAGGTCTTGCGGAATTCGTCGCCAAAATCGGCCACGGCCTTGCTGGCAGCCTTGAGCAGCAGTTCGACGTTATGGCTGCGCGCCTGCGCCACTTCCGGCGTTTCGCCACTGGCGGCCACGTCGCCGCCGGCCGCATCGATGGACAGGCGGCGCTTGTCGACTTCGGCCAGGCGATGATGCAAGGCATCGATCAAGCCCTGGCGGCGCTTCGGATTGTCGAGCAAGTCATCCTGCAGATACGGGTTGCGGCGCACGACCCAGATATCGCCCAGCACCTCGTACAGCATGCGGGCCGAACGGCCCGTCTGGCGGGCGCCGCGCAGCTCGTCGAGCAGGCGCCAGGAGTCCTCCCCCAACAGGCGTATGACGATCTCGCGATCGGAAAACGACGTGTAGTTATACGGGATTTCGCGCAGGCGGCTTGCTGCGGGACCATTCGGCGTTTCTGCCAGTAAAGCTTGGATATGTGCGGGAGCGTTCATGGAGTGTGGTGACGATGTGGACTGGACCCTAAAGACCCATTTTATCTTATTGCGCCGCACCATGCGGGAACAGCCTTAGGCAGCCTAAGGTTTAAGCAGCACACCGGCCGCCATAGCAAATATGGAAAAGCCTACCTTTACATGAATAAAAAACCAGGTTCCATGATTTTTTGACGCAAAAATGCCAAGAATCGGACTCTGCTGCGAACTATCGAACTGCCCAAAAATGGGGCAAACGGGCGTTGCAGGTAGTCCCATTCAGGCCAGCATCTGGCCAATCCGGTGCCATACGCCATCGGGCACGTAGAGCAGCAAGCCCGTCATGGTCAGGTAGCGCGCGCACTTGCCGATGGCCATGTAGGCCACGCTGGGCCAGAACGGCAGCTTGAGCCAGCCGGCCAGGGTGCACAGGGGGTCGCCCACGAGGGGCAGCCAGGCCAGCAGCATGGTCTTGGCGCCATAGCGAGCCAGCCAGCGGAACCAGCGCGTGTCGCGCTCCTTGGCGAACGCCTGCTTGGCCCGGTAGCCCATCCAGTAGTCGACGATGCCGCCCAGGGTATTGCCCAGGGTGGCGACGCCGATGGCGGCCCAGAACAGCGCGGGATTGGCCTTGATGACGGCAAACACGGCCGGCTCCGAGCCGAGCGGCAAGAGGGTAGCGGAAATAAAGCTGATCAGAAAGACCGATGTCAGCCCGACTTCCGGTGCTGCGATCAGCTGCAGCAGCCAGGCGATTGCGGATTCGATCATGGAACACTTCGCGATGCGGTAAGGCTCTCCATTATAATGAAGAGCAGCCTGGGCGCCGCACACATCGCGCCGGCTGGCAAAGGCAGACCCGCCCGCAGTTCCACAGAGCATTATTGTCGCCAGGCTATCCGCCGCCGCGCCGCCGCTATCGACAGACACGCTCCAGACCCTTTCTGGCCCAGAATCACTTGCTTGCAGACTATGAACATCGACTACCTCAAGAAAATCCTGACCGCCCGCGTCTATGACGTCGCCACCGAAACGCCGCTGGAACTGGCCCCAGCCCTGTCGCAGCGCCTGAACAACCAGATTTACTTCAAGCGCGAAGACATGCAAAGCGTGTTCAGCTTCAAGATTCGCGGCGCCTACAACAAGATGTCCAAGCTCAGCGAAGCGGAACGCAAGCGCGGCGTGATTTGCGCCTCGGCCGGCAACCATGCCCAGGGCGTGGCCCTGTCTGCCGCCCGCATGAGTTGCCGCGCCGTCATCGTCATGCCGACCACCACGCCGCTGGTGAAGGTCGAGGCGGTCAAGGGGCGCGGCGGCGTGAACGTGGAAGTGGTGCTGCACGGCGAGTCGTACACGGATGCCTACAACCATGCGCTGACCCTGGAAAAGGAACAGAAGCTGACCTTCGTGCACCCGTTCGACGACCCGGACGTGATCGCCGGCCAGGGCACGATCGGCATGGAAATCCTGCGCCAGCACGCCGGCCCCATCCACGCCATCTTCGCGCCCATCGGCGGCGGCGGCCTGATCGCCGGCATTGCCGCCTACGTAAAACAGATTCGCCCCGACATCAAGATCATCGGCGTGCAAAGCGTCGACTCGAACGCCATGGCCCGCTCGCTGAAGGCGGGCGAGCGCGTGACCTTGAACGACGTGGGCCTGTTTGCCGATGGCACGGCCGTGCGCCTGGCCGGCGAGGAAACCTTCCGCCTGGTGCAGGCGTATGTCGATGAAATCATCACGGTCGACACGGACGCCATCTGCGCCGCCATCAAGGACGTATTTACGGATACGCGCAGCATTCTGGAACCGTCCGGCGCGCTGGCCATCGCGGGCGCCAAGGCCTATGTGGAGCGGGCCAGCCTGACCAAGCACCCCGTCAACAATGAAACCCTGGTCACCATCGCCAGCGGCGCGAACATGAATTTCGACCGGCTGCGTTTTGTGGCGGAACGGGCAGAACTGGGCGAATTCCGCGAAGCCGTGTTCGCCGTCACCATGCGCGAACAGCGGGGCAGCTTCAAGCGTTTCTGCTCACTCATCGGCGCGCGCAACGTGACGGAATTTAATTACCGCATCAGCGATGAAAAAGCGGCGCACGTGTTCGTCGGCATCCAGATTGCCGACCGGCATGAGTCCAGCGTGCTGGCGAAGACGTTCGAAGAACATGAATTCAAGACCCTCGACCTGACGCACGACGAGCTGGCCAAGTCGCACATCCGCCACCTGGTGGGCGGCAAGAGCCGGCTGGCGCAGGACGAGCTGCTGTACCGCTTCGAATTCCCCGAACGCCCGGGCGCGCTGATGCGCTTCCTCGACAGCATGGCGCCGAACTGGAATATTTCCCTGTGCCATTACCGCAGCCAGGGCGGCGACGTGGGCCGCATCCTGATCGGCCTGCAAGTGCCGCCCGATGAAATGGAAGAGTTTGCCCGCTTCCTCGATACCCTGGGGTACCGCTACTGGGATGAGAGCAGCAATCCTGTGTATAAACTGTTCCTGGGGTAATAAGCCCAACTGCAAATACTGGGGTCGTACCCTGCAGGGTACGACCCCAGCCGTCGCCGTTGGGTTGAAATAAGCTACCATTCACCCTTCACAGAATTTGTAGCCCCACGACCATGACCACCACCAACGACCTCGCCGAACAATCTCCCCTCGGCAAAAGCTCCGCCTACCGCACCGATTACGCGCCGGAATTGCTGTTTCCGATTCCGCGCCAGGGCAAGCGCGACGAGCTGGAATTGCGCGGCACCCTGCCGTTCTTCGGCCTCGACATCTGGAATGCGTATGAACTGTCGTGGCTGAACCAGCGCGGCAAGCCGCAGGTGGCCATCGCCAAGGTCAGCGCACCGGCCGATTCGCCCAACATCATCGAATCGAAGTCGTTCAAGCTGTACCTGAACTCGTTCAACCAGACCAAACTGGACAGCCCGGATGCCTTGCTGGCCCTGCTGAAACAGGATTTGTCTAACGGTTTCGGCGCGCCCGTGCAGGTGGAACTGACCTTGCAGGAAGATTTCGGCAAGCTCAAGATGGGCGAGTTCGACGGCGTGCTGCTCGACCGCCTGGACCTGGAAATCACGCAATATACGCCCTCGCCGCTGCTGTTGAAGGCGGCGCTCGATGAAGCGCCCGTGGAAGAAAAACTCGTCTCGCACCTGCTCAAATCGAATTGCCTGGTGACGGGCCAGCCCGACTGGGGCAGCGTGCAGATCGCGTATGCGGGACCGCAGATCGATCAGGAAAGCCTGTTGCGCTACCTGATCGGTTTCCGCGAGCACAATGAGTTCCACGAGCAATGCGTGGAGCGCATCTTTGTCGATATCTTGCGTCAGTGCAAGCCGCAAAAACTGTCCGTGTATGCGCGCTATACGCGCCGCGGCGGCCTCGACATCAATCCCTGGCGCAGCAACTTCAGCACGGGAGCGATGCCGGGCAATCTGCGCAATGCGCGCCAGTAACACCAAGCAACACGACAAAACCATGCCAACAGGAATGTTGGCTGTGTTTTAAAACAACGTTGCAGTAATGCCGCAGAGCATGTCAAAGACGCTGAAAAATCGGAAAAACGGCATTCTGCGGCGGAAAAACCGGCGCGCCGCGTGTTTTTAATCAAGAAATAGCCGATACGCGCCGATGTTATTTTTTTGCTAAAATGATGGCCACATGGGCTATAGCGCCCACTGCGCCCGCAGCGGGCGTATACTGTTGAGAATTGGCGTTACAGGCCGCGAAAACAGGCCTATAATTCGGCTCGCAAGCCCTCTGCGCATTGCACCATTTCATTGAGTGTCATGACTAATCTTAGCAAAATCTTATCCCTCGAAAACGTCCTCCTGGACCTGGAAGTCTCCAGCAAGAAGCGCGCTTTCGAGCAAGCCGGCCTGATCTTCGAAAACAATTACGGCATCGCCCGCTCTACCGTCTCGGACAATCTGTTTGCCCGCGAACGCCTGGGCTCGACTGGTCTGGGTCATGGCGTGGCCGTGCCGCATGGCAGGGTCAAGGGCAGCAAGACCTTGAAATCGCCGCTGGGCGCCTTCGTGCGCCTGGCCGAGCCGATTCCGTTCGAGTCGCCTGATGGCAAGCCCGTCAATCTGCTGTTTTTCCTGCTGATTCCGGATCATGTCACCCAGCAACATCTGGAAATCCTGTCGGAAATCGCCGAAATGTTTTCCGATGACGCCTTCCGCACGGCACTGGCCACGGATCCGGAACCGAAATCCGTGCATTCGCGCATCGTCAATTGGCAACCCAGTCTGCAAGCGGCGGGTTAAACTTCAGGTATTCCTCCACTCCTGAAGAAGACTGCCATGTTGCAAACGCCGCTGACGATACAACGCCTGTACGACGATAATCGTGAAAGTCTGCAACTGGGCTGGTTCGCCGGCTTCCCCGGCGGCGAGCGCCTGATCTCGGGCGACGTCTCGTCGGCCGCCGACCAGGTGGGCCACTTGAACCTGATCCATCCGGGCCGCATCCAGGTCTTTGGCCACCAGGAAATCAATTACTACCAGCGCCTGAAGGTCAACACGCGCACCCACGTGATCGGCGAACTGATCGCCGGCGGTCCGCCCGCGCTGATCATCGCGCAGGGGCTGGAAACGCCGCCCGACATTCTCGCCATCTGCGACGAGCAAAACATTCCCCTGTTCTCCACCCCGCTGCCGGCCGCGCAAGTGATCGATTTCCTGCGCGTTTACCTGTCGAAAAAACTGGCGCAGCGCATCATCATGCATGGCGTGTTCATGGACGTGCTGGGCGTGGGCGTGCTGATCACGGGCGACTCGGGCCTGGGTAAAAGCGAGCTGGGGCTGGAGCTGATCTCGCGCAGCCACGGCCTGGTGGCCGACGACGCCGTCGAATTCTCGCGTATTGCGCCCAACATGATCGAAGGGCGCTGCCCGCCCCTGCTGCAAAACCTGCTGGAAGTGCGGGGCCTGGGTTTACTCGACATCAAGGCCATCTTTGGCGAAACGGCCGTGCGCCGCAAGATGCGCTTGAAATTGATCGTCCACCTGGTGCGCCGCAACGCGCTGGAAGAAGAAGTCGAACGCCTGCCCTTCCTGTTCCCCACGGAAGACGTGCTGGGCTTGCCCGTGCGCAAGGTCGTCATCCCCGTCGCCGCCGGCCGCAACATCGCCGTGCTGCTGGAAGCGGCCGTGCGCAACACGATCCTGCAGCTGCGCGGCATCGATACCTTGCAGGAGTTCATGGAGCGGCAACGCCTCGCCATGAGTGGCGATTAACGTAGGTCGGATTAGCGGGGCGAGGCCCTGCGTAATCCGACGACAATGTTGGCGCATGCAGCAAAGAAATACCACAGTCCAAATTGCAATAATTTGTAAAGATAATTGCCTCGGGAGCGCAGTGCCGGCCTTTATTGTATGATCGGGCTATGCATATCGTCCTTATCACCGGAATATCCGGCTCCGGTAAATCCGTCGCGCTCAATGTGCTGGAAGATACCGGCTACTATTGTGTCGACAACCTGCCACCGGCCTTGCTGCCGAGCCTGGTGCAAACCTTGCTTGACGAGGGCACGCCGCAGCTGGCCGTGGCCGTCGATGCACGCAGCGCCGAGTCGCTCGTCAGCTTGCCGCACAATGTCGCCCTGCTGCGCGACCAGGGACATGACGTCAAGGTCATGTTCCTGACAGCTACCACGCATTCGCTGGTGGCGCGCTTCTCGGAAACGCGCCGCAGCCATCCCCTGTCGCACGAATTGCGCCCGAACCAGAATCCGGCCAGCCGCCGCACCCTGATCGAGTGCATCTCGGAAGAACGCGAACGCCTGTCGGCCATCGAGCAGCTGGGCCATGTGATCGATACCTCGGAACTGAGCGCCAACAAACTGCGCGCCTGGATCAAGGATATCGTCGCCTCCGAACGTGCGCCGCTGACCCTGTTCTTCGAATCGTTCGCCTTCAAGCTGGGCGTGCCGCTCGATGCCGATTTCGTCTTCGACGTGCGGGCCTTGCCCAATCCCTATTACGACCTGGCGCTGCGCCCGCTCGACGGCCGCGACGCGCCCGTGATCGCCTTCCTCGACGCGCAGCCGAGCGCGCTGGAACTGCTGGCCGACATCCGCGCCTTCATCGAGAAATGGCTGCCGTCGTTCAAGTCCGACAACCGCAGCTACCTGACGGTGGCCCTGGGCTGCACGGGCGGCCAGCACCGCTCCGTGTACATGGCGGAGCGGCTGGCGCAATACTTCGGCCCCAACGAGCGGGTCGTGCTGCGCCACCGCGAGCGTTCTTAATCAGTCGAGGTGGCGCAGCGGATGGGCTTGCGCGGGCCACACGGGGGCGAAGAAGCGCGCCACCATGGCCGCGTCGACCTCGTCCAGGCTGGCAGGATTCCAGCGCGGCGCATTGTCCTTGTCGATCACCAGCGCGCGCACGCCTTCGAGCACTTCGCCATGTTCGAAATTGTGGCGCGCCACCGTGCGCTCCATGCGCAGGCAATCGGCCACGCCCAGATGGGCGCCCCGCTGCAGCAACGCCAGGGTCACGCACATCATCAAGGGCGAACGCAGGCGCATGGCCGCCAGGGCCTTCGCGGCGAACGCGCTGTCGTCCTGCGCCAGCGAGGCCATGATGGCCGCCACCGAACCTGCGCTGAAGTGGCGGTCCAGCGCCGCGCGCGCCGTGGCCAGGGGGGAAGCGCCCGCCTCGGCCTGGAACGGCGCCGCCAGCGCCTTGATGGCGACCGGCAAGGCCTCGCCCGGCGTGGACTCGAACAGGGCCTGCAGCGCCCCCATCTGCGCCTCGGGCAGATACACATCGGCCAGGCCCGTGTACAGGGCGTCGGCCGCATTGATCGTCAAGCCCGTCAAGCCCAGGTACAGGCCCAGCTGGCCGGCCAGGCGGGACAAAAAGTAACTGCCGCCCACGTCGGGGAACAGGCCGATATTGACTTCCGGCATGGCCATGCGCGTGCGGCCCGTGACGATGCGCAGGCGGTTGCCGGGCCCCGCTTGCGCCACGCCCATGCCGCCGCCCATCACCACGCCATCCATGACGGCGATATACGGTTTCGGATAAAAATGGATCAAATGATTTAAAGCGTATTCTTCCGTAAAGAAATCTTCCAGCAGGGCGCTGCCGCCCTGGGGCGTGGCCAGGCCCGCATCGTAAAAGAAACGGATGTCGCCGCCCGCGCACAGGGCTTTTTCGCTGCTGGAGCGGATCACGACGGCATCCACCTGAGGGTCGTCGCGCCAGGCCAGCAAGGCCGCGCTCAGGGCCCGCACCATCTCCAGGGACAGGGAATTCAATGCTTTCGGACGGTCGAGCACGATGTGGCCCGTGCGGTGGCGGATGGAGGTCTGGACGAAGTCGCTCATGGCAGGCAGGAAAGAAGTGAAAGTGCCAACATTTTAGCGCCTGCGCGGGGAACATTGCGTTCGACAGCTACGGGCGCAAAAAAGGGCGCAATGTGCGCCCTTAGTTGATCACAACCGGTTGAAAGTCGCAGGCCGTAGAACACGTGGAAAAACCGTAGCGAGCGGATGTGAGTTGTGGCTGAGAAGCGGAGCTGTGCATATGCACAGTGAGCATCGGAGGCCGCAAATCGCGACGCGCAGTAGGTTTTTGGGTGTTCTTAGGCGGCGGCGAATTCTTCTTCCGAGTTGTCTGGCAGATGTTTGATCGCCTCTTTACCGTGCCCTTGCACTTTGGTTTTGTATTTCATCACTTGCCTATCGAGCTTGTCGATCAGGGCATCGATCGCGGCATACAGGTCTTGCGCCAGGCTTTCCACATAGACGGTTTTGCCACTCAGACGCAGGTTGACTTCGGCCTTTTGACGTTTTTCTTTCTCTTTGAGGTTATCCACGGTCAGAATCACGGCGATATCGATGACTTGATCGAAATGACGTTTCACGCGCTCCAGCTTCGTTTGTACGTATTCACGGATGGCTGGTGTCACTTCGAGATGATGTCCGCTGATGGTGAGATTCATACACACTCCTAAAGATGATCGGGTTCGTGCGGTCCATCCTATCCGGCCCGCAGAGGAACCGAAAAAAACTTACAAACACTTACGCAGGCTCACTGGCGGAATTTTCAACGCTTCCCGGTATTTGGCAACAGTACGTCGCGCAATCACCATGCCTTGTTCCCCCAGCATGTCCGCAATCTTACTGTCGGATAAAGGATTTTTAGGGTCTTCTGCTCCTGTCAGTTGCACGATCAATGCCCGTATCGCCGTCGATGACGCTTCGCCCCCCGCTTCGGTGGCGACGTGGCTACCAAAGAAATATTTCAACTCGAACATGCCGTGCGGGGTCAGCATGTACTTTTGAGTTGTTACCCGCGAGATAGTACTCTCGTGTAAACCCAGTGTATCAGCTATTTCACGGAGCACAAGGGGGCGCATGGCAACGGCTCCATGCGAGAAAAAGTTCTTTTGTCTTTCTACTATCGCCTGCGCCACGCGCAGGATCGTGTCGAAGCGCTGGCGCATATTCTTGATCAGCCACTTGGCTTCCTGCAACTGTGCGCCCATGGCGCCCTCGCCCTTGCCCTGCTTGAGCAAGTTGGCGTACATGGCGTTGACGCGCAGGCGCGGCATGACGTCGTTGTTCAGGGTGACTTGCCAGCCATTGCGCGCGCGCTTGACGACGACGTCGGGCACCACGTAATCGGACACGTCCGAGGCGAACACGGCGCCCGGGTGCGGATTGCACTGGCGAATCACCGTCTGCGCCTCGCGCAAGTCTTCATCGTCGCAATCGAGGGCTTTTTTCAGCTTGTTGAAATCGCGCTGGGCAAACCAGGCCAGGTGCTTTTCCACGATGACGAGGGCCATGCGCCGCGTCACCATGGCGACGTGCGGCAAGCGCTTGATCTGCAGCGCCAGGCATTCGGACGCGTTGCGCGCACCCACGCCGGGCGGATCGAAACTTTGCAGCAGCGACAAGGCCGTGCGCATCTCGTCGGCGTCGATTTCCAGCTCTTCCGGCAGGCGCGCCAGGATGTCGTCGAGCGACTCTTCCAGGTAGCCATTGTCGTCGAGCGCGTCGATGATCAGCTCGACCAGCGCGCGGTCGCGCAACTCGAGCACCGTCACGCGCATCTGCTCCATCAGGTGTTCGCGCAGGGTGCAGTGATGGGCCTCCAATTGCGGACGGGAATCTTCGTCGTCGGGCGCCTTGCCCCGGCTCGCCTCGCTCCAGTCGCTGTCGCCGCCATCCGCGGCGGCCGGGCCTTCGCCCGCCTCGCCGTCAAACGTTTCCGCTTCGGCCGGCGCCGCGGGCGCCTCCTGGCCTGGCGGCTGGGGCGGCGCTTCGGCCGGCGCGGCCGTGGAACTCAGGGCGCCGTCGGACAGCAGGCGCAGCGAACGGTCGAGCGGGTCGTCGAGGCGCTCGAGCAGAGGGTTGTCCGTCAGCAACTGCTCGAGTTCCTGGTGCAGTTCCAGGGTCGACAATTGCAACAGGCGTATCGATTGCTGCAACTGCGGCGTCAGTGCCAGATGCTGCGAAGTGCGCAGCTGCAATGATTGTTTCATTGGCTCACATGCGGAAGTGTTCGCCCAGATAGACCCGGCGTACCGACTCGTTCGCGATGATGTCGTCGGGGCGTCCCGACGCCAGCACCGAGCCCTGGTTGATGATGTAGGCACGGTCGCAAATACCCAGCGTCTCGCGCACATTATGATCGGTGATCAGCACGCCGATATTGCGCTCCTTCAAGAAACGCACGATGCGCTGGATCTCGATCACGGCGATCGGATCGACGCCGGCGAACGGCTCGTCGAGCAGCACGAAACGGGGATCGGTGGCCAGCGCGCGGGCGATTTCCACGCGGCGGCGCTCGCCGCCAGACAGGGACAGGGCCTGGTTCTCGCGCAGCTTTTCGATCTGCAGGTCGGCCAGCAGTTTGTCCAGGCGTTCCTCGATCTCGGCCTTCTTCAGCGGGCGGCCTTCGACGGTCTGGATTTCCAGCACGGCGCGGATATTGTCTTCCACCGTCAGCTTGCGGAACACGGACGCTTCCTGCGGCAGATAGGACAGGCCCATCTGCGCGCGGCGGTGGATGGGCAGGCTGGAAATATCCACGCCGCTGATGTCGATGCTGCCGCCGTCCGACGGCACCAGGCCGACGATCATGTAGAACGAGGTGGTCTTGCCGGCGCCGTTCGGGCCCAGCAGTCCCACCACTTCGCCGCATTCGACTTGCAGCGAGACATCATGCACGACTTGCCGCTTGCCATAGGTTTTCTGCAGCCCGCGAACGATCAGGGTGCTGCCGCAACGAGTATTGTCCATTATTTCGTTCCTGGCGCAGGCGTGGCCGGCGCTTTCTCCGCCGCGGGCGCCTTGGTCTTCGGCTGGATCACCATGCGCACGCTGCCGCCGTCGGGGGTGCTGGTGCCGCTGTTGGAATTTTCCATCGCAAACACTTCCTTGCGGCTGTCATACGAGATGAAGGCGCCATTGGCCACGTCGGTCACTTTCGTGCCTTCCAGGCGCGTCAGCTTGGCCCTGGTAAACAGTTTCACCACTTCCGTCTTGTTGTCGTATTCCACGCGCTCCGCTTCGCCTTCGACCCACAGGTCGCCCGCGCCATCGCGCTTCTGGCGGAAGGTGGCCAGCTTGCCGGGATCGGCCCAGAAAGTAATGAACTGGTAGCCTTGCGGGTCTTCCGTGATCAGGGCCCGGCCCGCCTTCATGGTCAGGGTGCCTTTCACCAGCACGACATCGCCCGTCAGGGTACGAATCTGCTTGACGTCATCGACGTGGCCGCTGCGCGCCGTGATGACGGCTTCCTTCTCGGAATCGGCCTTCTCGGCATGCGCCACGCCCATGATGGCCAGAGAAAATACGCTCAACAGCAAGATGTTCTTCATAGTATGGTTTCCTTGTTTCATTCTGTCATTTTGCCGCCGCGGCCGGACGCGGTTTCGGCGGGAGGACCATGCGCAGCGCATTCTGCACTTCCACCACGCCGGTGGCGTTATTGGCCTTCATGCCGATGCCATTGATGCGCGAGGCGCCCGTCAGGATATCGACAGGCACGTCCGTTTCCATTCTTTCCTCGTCCGGGAACACCGTCAGCGCTTCCGTCTTCACCGTCAGGTTCTGCGCCTTCGGACTGGCCACGCGGTCGATGACGACCTTGCGGTGCAGTTGCAGCCGGGTGTTGTCCTGGTCGATATGCGCCAGTTCCGCATTCATGTTCAGCGGCGGCATGCCCGGCGTGAGCTTGCGCACGAAGGGCTGGTCGATATCGGACGAATCGTCGAGCGGATAATGCGTGAGCTTGGTGCCCGACACGATATAGCTGGGCTTACCCGTCAAGTCCATGCGCACCAGGCTGAAATTGGTGATGAAATAGTCGGGCTCATCCAGATGCTTGCTGGCGGTAATGTCCTGGGCATTCTTGTTCATCACTTCGAGCAGCCAGAAGCTGCCCAGTGCGACGACGACCGCGCCCAGCACGGTAAAAATCATGCGCCAGCGATGGGCGCCTCCTGGCTTACGCATAGGGCTTCACTCTTTCAAATGTCACTGGCGGCAAGGCGCGCCTCACTCCAGGAACGGCGCCATGACGCGCGCATAGTTGTCCTGGGCGCGCAGCAGGAATTCGCAGATCTCGCGCACCGCGCCGCGGCCGCCGCCGGCCTGCGTCACATGGTGCGCCAGGCCCAGCGCTTCCGGACGCCCGCCCGGCACGCTGACGGCAAAGCCCACGCGGCGCAGGATGGGCGCATCGATGACGTCGTCGCCGATGTAGCCGCACTGTTCTTCCGTCAAGCCCGTCAGCGCCAGCAGTTCGCGAAACGGCGTCAGCTTGTCGTGACCGCCCTGGTGCACATGGGTAATGCCCAGGTCTTGCGCGCGGCGCGCCGTGATGGCCGAGCGGCGCGCGCTGATGATGGCCGTCTGCACGCCCGATTCCTGCAGCAGCTTGATGCCCAGGCCATCATACACATTAAACGTTTTCATCATTTCGCCGTCCGGGCCGAAATGCAGGCTGCCGTCGGTGAGCACGCCGTCGACGTCAAAGATCATCAGTTTGACCTTGGCCGCGCGCGCCAGGTTGTCCGCTACGCTCTCCATCAGATCACCTTCGCTTGCGTCAGATCATGGATATGCAGCGCGCCCACCAGCTTGCCGTCGGCATCGACGACCAGCATCTGGTTGATGCGGAACTGTTCCATCACGGCCACGGCATCGACGGCCAGGCGTTCGGGCGCGATGCTGCGCGGCTGCGCATGCATGACGTCGCGGATCGCCACTTGCGTGAAATCCTGCACGCGCTCGAACATGCGGCGCAAATCGCCATCCGTAAACACGCCCACGGGGCGGTTGTCCGCATCGACGACGGCCGTCATGCCCATGCCCTTCTTCGTCATTTCTTCCAGCGCCTGCAGCAGCGAGGCTTCCACGGGCACCTTCGGCACCCGTTCGCCGCTGCGCATGACGTCATGCACGTGCGTGAGCAGGCGGCGGCCCAGGGCGCCGCCTGGGTGCGAGCGGGCGAAATCTTCTTCCTTGAAGCCGCGCAAGTCGAGCAAGGCCACGGCGATCGCGTCGCCCAGGGCCAGGGTGACGGTGGTGCTAGCCGTCGGCGCCAGATTCAGCGGACAGGCTTCTTTCTCAACAGAAATATCCAGATGCACGTCGGCCAGCTGGGCCAGGCTGGAGTTCGGCTTGCCCGTCATGGAAATGAGCACGCCGCCCATGCGCTTGACGACGGGCATGATGGCCATCAGTTCGGACGATTCGCCCGAATACGAGATGGCAATGAAAGCATCGTCCGAGGTGACCATGCCCAGGTCGCCATGGGCCGCTTCGGCCGGATGCACGAACAGGGCCGGCGTGCCGGTGGAAGCGAGGGTGGCGGCGATCTTGCGCGCGATGTGGCCCGACTTGCCGATGCCGGAGACGACGACACGCCCCTTACACTGCAGCAACAGCGCTACGGCGCGGCCCACGCTGTCGTCCGTGGCCAGGCGCGCGTGCAGCGCAACGATGGCGTCGGACTCGATCTGCAAGGTGGTGCGGGCCAGCGCGACGGCGCGCTCGGTCGTCGCTTGCATGTCAATTCGATCAAAAGCTTTCAGCATTGTTTTTTCATGGGTTACACTCATGCCCAAAGTATAAACGAATTAGGAAAGCAAAAAACTTGCCAGTCACAACAAACAACGATTTCCATTGACCGCACCGGGCAACCCATGTTTTCCTCGCTTGAACTGACCCTGATGTTACTCGGCAGCGCCGTGCTGGGCGTGGTCGCTTTCAGAATGTTGCATTTGCCGCCCATGCTGGGTTACCTGGCCGTCGGCATCGTCATCGGCCCCCATGCGCTGGGGCTGGCGGCGGAAAACGAAGCCAGCCACACCCTGGCCGAGTTCGGCGTCGTCTTCCTGATGTTTTCCATCGGGCTCGAATTTTCTCTGCCCAAGTTCCTCGCCATGCGGCGCATCGTCTTCGGCCTTGGCATGGCGCAGGTGGCCACCACCATCGTCGCCACCGTGGTCTTCGGCTGGTTCGTCGGGCGCTACCTGTCCGCCTATATCCACCTGAGCTGGCAAGCCGCGTTCGCCCTGGGCGGCGCGCTGGCCATGTCATCGACGGCCATCGTCTCGAAAATGCTCACGGAGCGGCTGGAACTGGAAAGCGAACACGGCCGCAAGATCATCGGCATTCTGCTGTTCCAGGACCTGGCCGTGGTGCCCCTGCTGATCCTCATTCCCGCCCTCACGCGCGATTCGGACAACCTGGCCGAAACCCTGGCCTGGGCCGGCGGCAAGGCCCTGGCCGTGCTGATCTTGCTCTTGTTCATAGGCCAGAAGATGGTGCGCGGCTGGCTGACCATCGTCGCCAAGCGCCGCTCGCAGGAATTGTTCATGCTCAACCTGCTGCTGATCACGCTGGGCGCGGCCTGGATCACGGAGCGGGCCGGGCTGTCGCTGGCCCTGGGCGCGTTTGTTGCCGGCATGCTCATTTCTGAGACGGAATTCAAGCATCAGGTGGAAGAGGATATCAAACCCTTCCGCGACGTGCTGCTGGGCCTGTTCTTCATCACCGTCGGCATGCTGCTCAATATCCGCGTGGTGCTCGATAACTGGTGGCTGGTCCTGCTGCTGCTGTGCGGCCCCGTGCTGCTGAAATTCGCCCTGATCGCGGGCCTGGCCCGGCTGTTCGGGTCCAGCAACGGCGTGGCCTTGCGCACGGGGCTGGGACTGGCGCAGGCGGGCGAATTCGGCTTCGTGCTGCTGAATCTGGCGGGCGGCATCAAGCTGATGGACCCGTTCGTCGTGCAGGTGGTGCTGGCCTCGATGGTGCTGTCGATGCTGGTGGCGCCCTTCCTCATCGCCAAGTCCGACGCCATCGTCATGAAACTGGCGGCCAACGACTGGATGATGCAATCTTTGGCGCTGACCAAGATCGCCACGCGCACGATGGCTTCGCAGAAACACGTGCTGATCGCCGGCTTCGGGCGCAGCGGGCAAAGCCTGGCCACCCTGCTGGCGGAGGAAAAGATCGAATACCACGCGCTGGACCTGGACCCGGAACGGGTGCAGGAAGCGCAGCTGGCCGGCGCCCACGTCTCGTATGGCGACGCGGGCCGGCGCGAAAGCCTGGTGGCGGCCGGTATCTACCGGGCCAGCGCCGTGGTGATCACCTATGCGAATACCCCGTCGGCACTGAAGTTATTGCATTTGCTCAAGGAAATGGCGCCGACCTTGCCCGTCATCGTGCGCAGCCACGACGATACCGATCTCGACCAGCTGAAGAAGGCGGGCGCGGCCGAGGTGGTGCCGGAATTGATGGAAGGCAGCCTGATGCTCGCTTCGCATGCGCTGATCATGATGGGCGTGCCCCTGCGCCGCGTGGTGCACCGGGTACAGGCGGCGCGCGAGGAGCGCTATGCGTCCCTGCGCGGCTATTTCCACGGCTCCAGCGATGCGGGCGACGATGCGGAACTGGAACGCCTGCATACGGTCACCGTCAGCGAAGACGCGCACTGCGTGGACCTGCCCTTGAGTGCGATCGACGTGGCCGGCTGCGGCGCGTTTGTGACGGCCATCCGCCGCGGCCGCGGCAGCCTCGATGTCACCCCCGAGACACAGCTGGCCAGCGGCGACGTGGTGGTGCTGCGCGGCACGGCCGACGCCGTGGCCAAGGCTGAAACCTTGCTATTAAAATAATCAGCCGGCGGGCGGCTGCCAGCTGACGACCTTGTTACGGCCATCGGCCTTGGCCTGGTACAAGGCCTGGTCGGCGTGCGCCACCAGCTGCTGCGCCACCGTTTCAATGGGCAGCAGCGCCGCGTCCGCTTCCAGGCTGGCCACGCCGATCGACACGCTGACCCACGCCTGCGCACTGCCCGGCAAGTCGAACATGGTGCCGGCGATGCTGGCGCGGATGCGTTCGGCCACGAAGGTCGCGCTGTCGAGGTCGGCATCGATCAGCAGCACGACGAATTCCTCGCCGCCGAAGCGGCCCAGCGCATCGGAGCGGCGCAATTCCGTGCGGATGCGCGTGGCCACTTCGCGCAGCACTTCATCGCCGCCCTGGTGGCCATGCGTGTCATTGAACAGCTTGAAATGGTCGATATCGATATACATGCATGAAATGCAATAATTCTGGCGCCGCGCGCGGGCGATCTCTTCCAGCAGCCGGCGGTCGATATAGCGGCGGTTGTAGACGCCCGTCAGGGAATCGGTCAAGCCGATGTATTTGAGCATTTCATTGCTGATCACGTTTTCCAGGCAAATGGCGATGATGGAGGCCATGTGCTTGATGAAATCCGTGCCCAGCGCGGGCGTAAAACGCGTCGCGTCGCTGCTGGCCAGGTTCAGGCTGCCAATCAGGCGCTTGTTGCGCAACAAGGGCACCAGCGCCACGCTGCGCAAAGCGTCGATCTGCGGAAAACGCGGACCATGCACGGCCGCGTCAAAGGCGCCGAGCAGCGGCAACGGCGGCAGGGCCGCTTCCCCCTCGGCCACGGGCTTTGGAGCGGCAAAACCCAGCTCCGCCACGGCATGCACGAACAGCAATTGCGGAAAAGCGCTGAAATCGACGCCCAGCTTTTCCATCACCAGCACGATATCGTCATCCTCGTCGAGCAGGCTCAAGGTGACGCCGTCGAGGTCGGAAATCACGGGCAAGGTACGGAAGATGGTGCCGATCAACTCGGGAAACGTGGACGCGCTGACGATTTCCAGGTCGAACGCCTGGTGGCGGCACATGATGTCGTGGTTGCGCTCGACCTGTTCCAGCAGGAAAGCCATGCGCGCGCGCAAGGCCTGGTTTTCGGCTTCGAGGCTGGCAATGCGCGGGTCCGGCGGTATTGCTTGATTCATAGAAACCTTAAACCCTTGTGTGCGGGCGCCATGCTTAAAATGCCAGTTCGAAACCGATGTCCTGCCCCACCACGATACGCTCATCGCCGCCTTCCGTGACGATGGCGTTCATGCCGAAGCAAATGGCGCCGTCGAGCTCGGGCTTGGCGCGATAGCCATGCATGACGTCGAGCGGGTCCGGTCCGGGCACGCCCGTGGCCTGGTCCACCGACGGAATCGGGCAGCGCGAACACGGCTTGACGGGTTTTAATATCGTCGCGCCCAATTGCAGGAAGTCGGCGTAGTCTTCCTCGAAGGCGCCGATATCGCCGATGACGAGGTTGGGGCGGAAACGGTTCATCGGCAGCGGTTCACGGCCGGCGGCGCGCAGCTTGTCATTGACATCGGCCAGCGAGGCACTGCCGGCGATCAGCACCGGGTAGCCATCGGCAAACATGGTCGAGGCAGCCACGCCATCGGTCCATTTGGTGCTGGTGGCGCGCACCACGTCCGGGTGAAAACGCGCGAGGCGGCACGGCACGCCGATGGCCTGACTGAACCAGGTGGCTGTGACCTCGTCGCAATCGTAGGCGCGCACGCTATCGTCCCACACCTGCACTTCCAGCATGGGCGAGTGTTGCGGATGCGGCAAGCCCAGCTCGATTTCCAGGCGCAGCATGCCCGGCGCGCGCAATTCCAGCGTGGTGGCCTTGATGCGCGGCACGATCAGCGCCATGCGCGGATGTTCGCGCTGGGTCAGGAAGCGGCCTTGCGGGTCGACCACCATCCATTCGCGGTCGAACACGTGCTCGCTCATCAGCCCTGAGCGCGTCAGGACCGCCTCGCGCAGATGGATGCCGGCGCACGATTTGATCGGATACAGGATGATGTCGGACAGGATAGCCATGGACAGGGGAGAAGGAACCGTGTTGTTCCTTCTGCCAGGAAATTATTCAGAAGCGAAGTATGGCAGCAAAGCGGGCAAGCGTAAATCAGCCAGGCCCAGCCGATGAGGCTGGCCTGGCGCGGCAAGGATCAATACGTGTAGAAAATACGCTGGATTTCTTGCGTGCTGTTGGTTTTGGTCAAGGCCAGCATCAGCAGGATGCGGGCTTTTTGCGGGTTCAGGGTGTCGGACACGACACTATCGAGTTCATCGTCGTTGGCTTCGCCATTGCGCGCCACGATGCCCTGGCCCACGCGGCTCGAACGCACGATCAGCACGCCCTTCTGGCGCGCTTCCACCAGAGCCGGCTTCATTTGCGCAGCCACGCTGCCATCGCCCACGCCCGCGTGGATGATGCCCTTGGCGCCGGCGGCAATGAAGGCGTCCATGCCGACACGGTTCATATTGGCGTAGCCGTAGACGATGTCCACTTGCGGCAGAGCGTCGAGCTTGCTGATGTCAAATTCCGATTCCAGCGTGTGCTTGCGCGTCGACTGGCGATAGAAGAAAGGCTTGCTGCCCTGAATGTAGCCGAGCATGCCCAGTTCCGGCGACTTGAAGGTGTCGGTCGTCGAGGTGTTCGTCTTGGTCACTTCGCGCGCGGCGTTGATCTGGTCATTCAAAGCCACCAGCACGCCCTTGCCCACGGCTTCCTTGCTACCGGCCAGCAACACGGCGTTGTACAGGTTGATGGGGCCGTCAGCCGAGATGGCCGTCGATGGACGCATGGCGCCCACCACGACGACCGGCTTGTGGCTTTTCACCGTCAGGTTCAGGAAATACGCCGTTTCCTCGATGGTGTCCGTGCCGTGCGTGACGACCACGCCATCGACATCGTTCGAGGCCAGCAGCACGTTGATGCGCTTGGCCAGGGTCAGCCAGTGGCTATTGCCCATGCTTTCGCTGGCGATCTGGAACACTTGCTCGCCTTTCACATTCGCCACTTTTTTCAGTTCCGGCACGGCCGCGATCAGGCGCTCGACGCCCACGGTGGCCGAGGTATAGCCGACGGTGGTGGTGCTGTCGGCGCCGCTGCCGGCGATGGTGCCGCCCGTGGCCAGGATCACCACATTCGGCAATTTGACGGCCGTCTGCTGCGCGCGTGCGGGGGACGCGGCAACAAAGCCCATCAGCAAGGTAGCCAGCATCAGCTGTGCACAAGAATGGAATTTGCGTGAAAACATGGTGCTCCTGTTCGGTGATGTGTCAAAGATAACAAAGTGGTGTGCAAATTATATGTCATCAGTGCTACAAAAAAGCCCCGATTGACGCGTTCTGCGCAAACGTGCGCGCCTTCCCATGCGCTACAGTGGCGCCATGTCCACACTCCTGTCCCTCCGCTCTTGCCTCGTCCTGCCGTTCGTCCTGATGGCGCTGGGCGCCTGCTCCATGCAAATCGAACTGCGCACGGCGGCGCAGCAGGAGCAGTTCGCGCGGGAAGCGGCCAGCCACGGCGACTGGGCGCAAGCCATGCGCAACTACGCGGCAGCGGCCGACAATGCAAAGCTGGGCCATGGCGATCTCGCTTGGCAGGCGCGGCTGCACCACGAAGCGGGACGCGCCGCCAGCGCCGCCTGCCGCTACGATGCGGCCGCATTTCATTTCCGCCAGGCTATCGCGCTGGCAAAGCAGGCCCGTACATCGAGCGCCCCCAGCGACAAGGCGCTGGCATCGCTGCAGGCCGGCAAACCTTGCGCAGTTCCCCCATGAACGTCGCGCGCACCTTGCTGGCGGCATCCACCCTCTTCGCTGGCATGGCGCCCGCGTGCGCCGCCGAGCCGGCGTTACCCTTATGGGAAGCGGGCGTGTTTGGCGGCACGGCCGTCACGCCCGCCTATCCCGGCGCCAGCGAACGCTCGACGCGCAGCCTGGCCCTGCCCTATCTGATTTATCGCGGCAAAGTCTTGCGCGCCGACCGCTCCGGCGTGGGCGCGCGCCTGCTCGATACGGATCGTCTCGGCTTCGATATCGGTTTTGCCCTGTCCTTGCCGGCCCGCTCCAGCGACGTGCCGGCCCGGCGCGGCATGCCCGACCTGGGCACCCTGGTGGAATTTGGCCCGCGCCTGAAAATCAAGCTGGCCGAGCCGACGCAGCACAGCCGCCTGGGCCTGGAACTGCCCGTGCGCGCCGTCATTGAAGCAAGCGGCGGCCTGCGCCGCCAGGGCGCCACGTTCGAGCCGCGCCTCGTGTACGCGCTGCAAGGCGGGCAGCAGGCATGGCAGGTCGACGCCAGCCTCGGCGCCGTGCTGGGCAATGCCGCCATCAACGATTATTTTTATGGCGTCAGCCCCGCGTTTGCCACCGGTCAGCGCCAGGCGTATGCGGCCAAAAGCGGGCTGATGCTCACGCGCCTGGGCCTGGGCGGTTCCTACCGGCTGCACCAGGACTGGCGCGCCTTTGCCTTTTTACGCTACGACAACTACACAGGCGCCGCCAACCGCGCCAGTCCCCTGTTGCGCCAGAACAGCGGCACCTCGGCCGGCATCGGGCTGATGTGGACGTGGCAACGTTCAAGCAGCCTGGCGCGCGGCCCGGACGATTAGCCAGCTTAGAACTCCGTCGTGGCAGACAGCATGACGGTGCGCGGCGCGCCCAGGCCCAGGCTGGTCCATTGCGGCAGCGCCCAGTAGGCCCTGTTGCCGACGTTCGTCACGCTGGCGCGCACGGTCAGGGGCCGGCCCGCCGCCTTCGTCGCATAGCGGGCGCCCAGGTCAAACACGGTACGGCCCGGCACGGACATCGAGTTGTCGGCATTGATGTATTGCTTCGATGCCGCCGTCGCGTTCGCCGTCAGGGTCACGCCGGGGATGGCGGGCGCATCCCACTCGACGCCCAGCTTGGCTTGCAGCCTGGGTACGCCCGTCGCCTGCCTGCCCTGGTTGGCGCCACCCACGGTCTTGCTCAGGACCGGGTCGACATAGGCCACGCCGCCCATCAGACGCACGTCGCGCAGGGGCGAACCGAAGAAGCCCCAGTCGACGCCACGGTTGCGCTGTTCGCCGCCAAAGGAAAAGATATTGCTGACCGGATCGACATAGCTGCTGGGCCGCTTGATTTCATACACGCTGACCGTATGCGCGAACTCGCCCAGGTCGACCTTGACACCCAGTTCCGCCTGCTTCGACTTGTATGGCGCAAAGACCTCGCCCGAGTTGGCGGCCGTCAACGGCGCCGTGGCGCCCTGGCTCAAGCCTTCGATGTAGTTGCCGTACAGGGAGATCGTCTTGCTGGCCTTGACCAGCAGGGCGACGGCCGGCGTGGTGGCGCTTTCATCATAGCGGGACGTGCGCGCGCCCGTCTTGATGTTGAAGTTATCGCTGAGCACTTCCTGGCGACGCAAGCCCACCGTCAGCTGCACGGTGTCTTGCGCAAAGGACAGCGTGTCGACGAGGCCGAAGCTGGCCAGGCGCAGTTCCGCCTTGGAAATTTGCGGCGCCTCGAAGCGGCTCGCCGGTCCCCAGACGGGATGGTAGATATTCGTGATCCAGTCCTGCGCCAGGGTATTCCTGCGCCCGTACTGCTTGTCCGTGTGGTGATAATAGGTGGCGTTGACGGCCCATTGGTGGCCGATATCGCCCGTGCGCAACTTGCCGCGCAAGCCCGCTTCCGCCGACTGCTTTTCCACGTCGAAGCCCAGGTCGGCGACGTTGGTGCGGTAGTCGCCGGGCGTGTTGAATACCTGGATCAGGTAGGCGCCCGTCGACTGGTAATCGGCCCGGCTGGCGCCCACGGCCGCATACGCCATCAGCTGCTCGTTCAGGTCCAGTTCGCCGCGCAGCATGGCGCCCTTGTCCTTGGTGTCGTAGAACGCCCAGCTGGGATTGAGCAGGGTTTCCGCTTTCGGCGGACGCGGCACGGGCAAGCCGGGGGCCAGGTTGACGCCCCGGTTCAAGCCATCGGCGCGGTCCTCGCTGTGATACAGGTCGGCGGACAGGCGCGCGCCATTGCCGCGCCAGTCCAGGCCCACGGAAATGAGCCGGGTCTTCTTTTTCTGGTGGTCGATGGCGCCGTCGCCATCGCGGTACACGCCGTTGACCCGGATGCCGAATTGCCGATTCTCGCCAAAGCGCTGGCCCAGGTCCACATGGCCGCCCCATTGCGCATCGGACATGTACGACGCCGTCACGCGCGCCAGCGGCGCATCGCCCGCGCGCTTGGGCACAAGGTTGATGCTGCCGCCCACGGAGCCGCCCGGTGGCATGCCATTGAGCAAGGCCGACGGCCCTTTCAGCACCTCGATGCGCTCGAACATTTCGGGCGAGGTGCGGTAATACGGCGAGATGCCGTACAGCCCGCCAAACGCGACGTCGCCGATACTCGAGCTGAAACCCCGTATCGAATAATTCTCGCCGATGATGCCCGTCATGCCGCTGCTGAAGACGGTCGGATCGGCGGCAGAAATCACATCGGTGATGTCGCGCGCCTGCCGGTCTTCGATGAACCTGTCCGTATAGCTGATGGTGTTGAACGGCGTTTCCATGAAATCCTTGTCACCCAGAAAACCCACGCGGCCGCCGGACGCCACTTGCCCGCCGGCGTAGGCCTCCGTCACGGCGTTGCCCTTGCCCCATACCGTGACGGCCGGCATGGTCGCGGCGGCCTCGGCGGCGGCGCTGTGCGCCGGTTCGCGGCGCAGCGTATAGCTGCCATTACCCTCGCGCACGGCTTGCAAGCCGTGACCGCGCAGCAATTCGTAAAAGCCTTCGGGCACGCTGTAGCTGCCGGACAGGCCGGCGCTGTTCTTGCCTTGCAGCAGGCTAGCCTCGACCGTCAATTCGACGCCCGCCTCCGCCGCGAACGTGTTGAGCGCCAGGCCCAGCGTACCGGCCGGCACGCTGAACGCTTGCCGGGCCTGCGCTGCCCCCGCTTGCGCGTACGCTGGCGGGGCCGCCATGCCCAGCGCCCCCACGGTCAAGCCCGTGACGAGCGCCAGTTGCACGGCCGTGGCGATGCGGCTCAGGTTCAAGGCGGGAAGATGGCGCGTTGCCATGCGTTGGGTCATAAAGTAAATCCTTTCAGATGGATGATTGCTTGTGCTCACCCTGTCTCCCGAACGAAAAGGCAAAACCCTCAATACAAATACGAATCATTACGTAATATGCCGCTTATTGATAGCCCTTCAGCACATCGTCGACCACCCGCTTCAGCGACGTCACGCTGGCCGCCGTGATGTACCAGGCGTCCGCATCGACGAAGACCACGCGGCCGTTCTTCCAGGCATTGGTCTGGCGCAAGAGCGGATTGGCCATCTGTTCGGCCGTCATGACGGGACGGTGTTCCATCACGGCCGTCCGGTCCACCACATAAATGATGTCGGGATTGGCTTGCTGGATGAATTCGCTGGAAATGGGCTGGCCATGCAAGCCCGCCTCGATGGCCGAGCTGGCCGGCTTGACGCCCAGCGCATCGAAAACAAAACCGTAGCGCGACCGCACGCCGAACGAGCTGAAGGCGCCGTTGTTGTGCAGCACGATGAGCGCCTTCTCCGGACGGTCCTGCGTCGCCTTGCGCGCGTCCGCCACCTTCGCATCGAGCTCGGCGGCTTTGCGGCCGGCGATATCGTCCTTGCCGAAGATGCGCCCCAGGGTCAGCAAGTGTTGCTTGACCACGTCGATGTGCTTGCTCTCGCTGTTCTGGTAATCCACGTCGAAATGCAAGGTGGGCGCGATCTGGCTCAGTTCCTGGTAATGGCTGGCCTGGATCGAGGTCATCAGTATCAGGTCGGGCTGGAGCGCGTGGATGTGTTCGAGATTCGGCTGCACGATAGCGCCCAGGTCGCGGATACCCTGGTCCTCCTTGTAGCGCGTGAGGAAATGCGGCACGTAATCTTTCACCATGCCAGCCACGGGCACGCCCAGCTGGTCGAGGAAATCGACTTCATTCATGTCGAGCACGGCCACCCTCTGCGGCCGCTGCTTGATCACCGTCGTGCCCAGCTTGTGCTCGATGGTGATGGGAGAGTATGCCTGCTGTGATGCCTTGGCGGCCGGCGCCGGCGGCACCGTGGCGGCCTTGTCGCTGCAGCCTGGCAAGGCGGCCACGGCGGCAAGCAGCACGGCGATTGCCAGACGGGATTTGTTCCAGATCATCTCAAGCTCCTGTGGGGGTAAAGTAATTGCAGACGCAGCCGCGCTCGTTGCGCACGATGTGAAAATCGATGTCGTACAGCGCGCGCAAGCGCTCTTCCGTCACGACTTCGTGGGCGGGGCCGGAAAAGCGCACGGCGCCGCCCTGCATGGCGACGATGTGGTCCGAATAATTGGCGGCGAAATTGATGTCGTGGATCACCAGGATCACCGTGCGGCCCTGCTCGTCGCACAGGCGGCGCAGCGCGCGCATGATCTGCACGGCGTGCTTCATGTCCAGGTTGTTGAGCGGCTCGTCAAGCAGCAAGATATCCGTCTGCTGGGCGATCGTCATGGCCAGGAAGGCCATCTGCCGCTGGCCGCCGCTCAGCTCATCGACGTAGCTGGCGCGCAAGCCTTCAAGCGACAAGAAGGCGATGGCGTCGTCGATCGCTTGCCGGTCTTGCGGCATCAAGGTACCCCGGCTGTAGGGAAAGCGGCCAAAGGCGACCAGCTCTTCCACCGTCAGGCGCAGATGGAAATCGGGCGACTGGCGCAGGGTGGCCACGCGCCGCGCATAGTCGCGGATCTGGATGGCCGCGATGCTGTGCCCGTCTATCGTAATCTCGCCGCCATGCGCTTCCTGCAGGCGCGCGATGAGCATCAGCAAGGTCGTCTTGCCGGCGCCGTTCGGGCCGATCAGCGATGTCACTTTTCCCTTGGGAAACTGCGTGCTGACCTTGGCCAGCACGCGCTTGGTACCGTAATTCTTTTCGATATGCTTGACGTGGATCATGCTGTCCCTCGGGTGCGGACCATGAGCGCGAGGAAATACGCGCCACATACCAGGTTGACGAGGATGCCGACCGTGGTCCGGTAATTGAAAACGTGCTCGACCAGCAGCTGGGCGGCCAGGAAGATGGCGATGGCGATGGCGCAGCCCAGCGGCAAGGTGGCGCGGTGGCGCGCCGTGCGGGCCAGCGCGTAAGTCGTGTTCGCAACAAAGATGCCCATGAAGGCCATGGGGCCCAGCAAGCTCGTCGACACGGCCACCAGCACGGCGATCAGCGCCAGCTGCAGCTGCACCATGCGCCGGTAATCGACACCGAGCGAGATGGCCTGTTCGCGGCCCAGCGCCAGCACGTCGAGCGCCGGCAAGGTTTTCAGCACGGCCACGCAGGCGGCGCCTGCCAGCACGGCCGAGTACAGCAACTGCACGGGCTGCGCCTTGTTGAACGAGGCCTGGCTGAATCCTTGCAAGATGGCAAATTCACCGGGACTGATGCGCAGCTGGATGAACTGGGTGAACGTGCCGAGCACCATCGTCAGGACGAATCCCAGCAGCAACAGGAAATACACGTTGTTCTTGCCATCACGAAACAGCCAGTGGTGGATGCCCCAGGAATAGGCGAGCATCAGCGCGATCGACACGACAAAATTGCCGTTCTGCCCCAGCAGCACGACGCTGTGCATGCCCATCGCGAGGATCAGCAGCGATTGCAGCAGCAGATACACGGCTTCGTAACCCATGACGGCCGGCGTCAGGATGCGGTTGCCGGCGATGGTCTGGAACACGATGGACGAGACGGCCACGCAGACGCCGCCGATGGCGATGGCGGCCAGGCGCGACAGGCGTTTGGGAATGACGAAATCAAAGTCGAGATTGGCGCCGATGAAGAGGAAGGCCAGCGCAAGACAAACGACGGCCAGCCACAGCGCTCGCTGGTGCACTATTCGCCTCATCGCCGCCCCCGGATGATCAGCGCAAGGAACAGCAGGCCGCCCACGCCGCCCGCCGTCAGGCCGATCGGCACCTCGAACGGGTAGATCAGCAGGCGCCCCGCGATGTCGCAAGCGAGCAGCAGCGAGGCGCCGCACAAGGCGACGATGGGCAGGGTGCGGCCCAGGTTGTCGCCATGGCGCAAGGCCACCAGATTCGGGATGGCCAGGCCGACAAACGGGATCGCCCCCACCGTGATCACCGTGGCCGCCACCGTGACGGCCACCAGCATCAGGCCCAGCGCCACCGTGGCGCCATAGTTCAGTCCCAGGCTGGTGGCCAGCCCCTCCCCCATGCCCAGCACGGTAAAGCGCTGCGCGTACAGATACGTCAGGGCAACGATGGGCAGGACCAGATAGATGATTTCATAGTTGCCCTGCACAATCTTCGAGAAATCGCCAAGCAGCCAGCCCTGCATGCTTTGCAGGATGTTGTTGCGGTAGGCGTAAAACTCGGCCACGGCGCTGAGCACGCCGCCATACACGAGGCCGATGACGGGCACGAGGATCGTGTTCTTGAAGCGGATGCGGCGTATCAGCGCCACGTACAGTGCGCTGGCGGCAAGGCAGAAGGCCAGCGCGAACGCCATCTTGCCGACCGTGCCCGCCGCGGGCGCCACGGTCAGCGCCACGAGGATGCCCAGCTTGGCCGCGTCGAGCCCGCCCGAGGTGGCCGGCTCGACGAATTTGTTGCGCACGATGTGCTGCAGGATGACGCCGCACACGGACAGGCCCACGCCCGTCAGCACCAGCGCCGCCAGGCGGGGCAGGCGGCTGGCCGTCAGGGTCAGCCAGGTATCGCCGGACAGCGCGCCGGACAGCGAAAACAGCTGCGTCCAGGCAATGTCCCGCGCGCCCACCAGCAGCGAAGCGCCGCACAGCAGGAAGAACAGGAAAAACAGGCGCGCGCGTGTCAAATCATGATCCCGTTCACGACTGGCGCGCGGGCGCGGCGATGCGCCAGCCCTTGGCCGCCTGGCGCTGGGCCAGGAAGTGCGCATACAGGCCGTGCTGCGCGCGCAACTGTTGCGGCGTACCCTGCTCGCGGACCCGGCCGCCATCAAGCACGACGATCCGGTCGGCCATGGCCACCGTCGACAGCTGGTGCGCGATGACGATCACCGTGCGCTTGCCGCGCAGCCGCGCCAGCGCCTCGGCGATGGCGGCCTGGTTTTCCGCGTCGAGCGCGGCCGTCGCTTCATCGACCAGCAGAATCGGCGCATCCTTGATCAGCGCGCGGGCAATCGCGATGCGCTGGCGTTCGCCGCCGGACAGGCGCGCACCGCCCTCGCCCACCGGGGTGTCGAGTCCCTGCGGCAAGCGGGCGATGATCTCGGCCACGCCCGCTTGGCGCGCCGCTTCCAGCACCTCGGCGTCGGCGGCGCCCGGCTTGCCGATGCGGATGTTGTCGCCGATGCTGCCCTGGAACAGATAACTGTCCTGGAATATCTGGCTGATCTGGCCTGCCAATTGCTCGCTGGACATGTCGCGCACATCGACGCCGCCCACCAGCACCGCGCCTGCGCTGGCGTCGAAGAAGCGCGCGATCAGGCGCACCAGGGTCGTCTTGCCGGAGCCGGAAGCGCCGATCAGCGCCGTCATGCTGCCCGGCGCAATGTGCAGGTTGATATCCGTCAATACGTCGGCCTGCTCCTGTGCATAGCGAAAACCTACGCCGCGCAACTCGACGGCGCCATCGCGCAGCGCTTGCGGCTTGTGCGCTTCCGGCAGGGGCTGCACGGCGAAGATATCGCGCGCCGCGTCCAGCGGGCCGCGCGCGCCGCGCAGCACTTCGCCATAGCTGGCCACTTCCTGCAGCGGGTCGACAAAGCGCACCACCAGCAGCAAGGCCACGATGACGGCGATGGCGTCCGGCGCGCCGGATGCCGCCCCCGGCAGGCTGCTGAGCCACAGCCCGGCGGCGGCCAGCAAGGTGGCGAAGATGGCTTGCACGGTCCAGGCGTTGAGCACCGACGACAGCGCCGACAGGTAAATGAGCCGCGTGCCCGCGTGGCGCTGCGCGTCGATCGCTTGCTGCAGGAAACGCGTGCCGCCGTCAGCTGCACCACTGCCGTTGCCATTGAATGCGCGCAAGACGGATTGCGCTTGCGCAAACTCCACCAGGCGCTGGCTGGTCTGGGCAAAATGATGATGATATGCATCGTCAGCACGCTGGCCCAGGTGCGCCGTGAGCCGCAAGGCGCCGGCCAGCAGGGGCAGCGCCAGCAGCGCCATCACGCCCAGCTGCCAGTGCAGCGCGCACAGCGCGGCCACGAGCACCAGGGGCGTGACGGCGCCGCAGATAACCGGCGTCAATACGTGGGCCGGAAGTTGCGCCACGTTCATCATGCCCTGCGTGATGACGTGACCGAGCCTGGCCGTGTTCGCGGGCGTGAACCAGCCGACGGGCAGGCGCGCCACGTGGTCGCCCAGACGCTGGCGCGCCCCTTGCAGCACCGTCACGCCCACGCGCACGCCCGCTTTTTCCACCTGGCGCCGCCAGGCCCAGCACGCCGCCAGCCCGGCCAGCAGCACGCTCAGCCACAAAGCCGCGCCATCCGTATCGCCCGTCAGCAGGCGGCCCAGAGCCAGCACCAGCGCCGTGATCGTCAGCCCGCTGAGCACGCCATACGCGAGCGCCATGGCACAGTAGCGGCGGAACACGGGTGCGTCATCGCCCAGCAGTTGAATAAACGTTTTCAGCATGGGAACTCCGCTTCGTCGGGGGATGCCTGATAGCCGCCCAGCGCCCACAGTTGCGCATAGCGGCCCTTGTCGGCGAGCAAGCTAGCATGGCTGCCCTGCTCGAGAATGGCGCCGTTCTCGACCACGACGATGTGGTCGGCATGCATGATGGTGTCGAGCCGGTGCGCGACCACCAGCAGGGTGCGGCCCCGGGCAAAGCGCGACAGCGCGTCCTGGATCGCCACTTCGTTTTCCGCATCGGCCGCCGCCGTCGCTTCATCGAGCACCAGCACGGGCGGGTCGACCAGCACGGCGCGGGCGATGCTCACGCGCTGCAGCTCGCCGCCGGACAGTTGCGCATCCTCGCCGATAACGGCGTCGTAGCCGCGCGGCAAGGCCAGGATGCGTTCATGGATATTCGCCAGGCGCGCCGCCTCTTCCACCTCGTGCAAGCTGGCCGAGGGCCGGCCCAGCGCGATGTTCTCGCGCACGCTGGCGTGGATCAGCCGCACTTCCTGCAGCACGAAACCGATGCGCCGGTACAGCTCGGGCGTGGCGATGTGCCGCAAGTCGACGCCGCCCAGGGTGATGCGGCCTTCGGTGGGATCGAAAAAGCGCAGCAGCAGCCGCGCCAGGGTCGACTTGCCGGAACCGGAGGCGCCGACGATGGCCGTCACCGTGCCGGGCGCCAGGGTCAGATTCATATCCGACAACACCTTGTGCTGCCCGTCGTAGGCGTACGCCACGCCTTCCATGCGGATCTCGGTACCGTCGGGCAATTGCTGCTGCTCCGGCGCCGGCTGCGCCAGCACGGGCGTATCGAGCAAGGCTTGCACGCGCTGGGCGGCGCCCGTGGCGTTGTTCAGGTCATGCGTCAGGTAATGCAGCAGCAGCATGGGTGCGGAAATGCCGGGCGCCACCAGGGCGAACGGCAGGATATCGACGGGCGCCATCGCCCCCAGCGCCACGAAAACGGTGCCGGCGATCGCCACCACGCCCAGCACGGCGACGGGCGCGATCAGCGCATTGGCGTTCGCCATCGAGCCGACCAGGGGGCGCGTAAACGCGGCAAACGCCTCGGCAAACGCATCGACGGCTGCGCGGTAGCTGCCATGCGCGCGGCCCGTGGCGCCGAAAGCCTTGACGACGGGAATGCCGTTGACGAATTCCACCACGGCATGGTTGATGCGCCCCATGCCGGCGACGAATTGTTCCATATTGCCGCCGCTGGCCTTCATGGCGCGGCCGAAGAACAGGAAGAAGCCGGGAAATGGCAGGATGGCGACGAGAGCCAGGCGCCAGTCCATGGCGAACAGATATATCACCGAGCTGGCGATGGCGCCCACGGCGCGCCCCGTCGTCGTATAGAAGTGGGCGGTGAGGCTGTGCAGGGTATTGATGTCGTCCTGCATCGCCTGCTTGACCTCGCCCGAGGCCCGGCTGGTGAACCAGCCCAGCGGCACCTGCCCCAGGCGCTGCACGGCTTGCAGGCGCAATTGATGGGTGAGGCGGTTATCGGCCAGGTGCGCGGCCAGTTCGCCCAGCGAGATCAGCGCCATGCCGGCAAACAGGCAGGCGACGCTGACGAGAATGGTCGTCCAGATGCCAGCGGGCGCGTGCACCGCGTCCGGGGCAAGGGCGATGCCGGCGATATGCGCGATGCCGGCCAGCGGCACCAGGGTAAGCATGGAACCCGTGCCGGCCAGCACGGCGGCGGCGATCAAGCGTCCGCGGATGGGCTGCAGTATCCGGCTGATCGGGCCGGCCTGGCGGGTTTGGCTACGCATGGGAAAAGCGGGAAAAAACGGGCATGGGATCGATGGATATGGGTGGCTCTCACCCTATATCCCGAACGAGAATGCAAAACCCTCAATCGGAGCCGAAAAATTGTCAGGCAGCAGCCTGGGAGATGGCTTGCACCGTCACCCAGTAACGCGTGCGCGCGACGATCTGCACGGGCAAAGCCAGCGCCAGGTTGTGCAAGGCGCGGTCCGTATCGCGCAAGGAAAACACGCCGTTGACGCTCAAGCTGGCCACGGCCGGGTCGCAGCGCAGCAGGCCGGGCCGGTAGCGGGCCAGCTCCCCGATCAGCTCGTCGAGGCGCATGTTGTCGGCCACCAACACGCCCTTGCTCCAGGCCGCGGCGCTGGCGGACGCGGGTGCGCCGAACTGCACGATGTCGGCCGAGTAGACCGCGCCCTGCCCCGTGTCGATGCGCACGGGCCGGTCCGGTGCATGCGCGAGGCGTACCTCGACGGCGCCCTCGAACACGGCCACGCGCGACGTGTGTTCGTCTTGCCGTAAAGTAAAACGCGTACCCAGCGCCTGCACTGTGCCATGGCGGCCCTGCACGCGGAAAGGCCGCCGCGCGGGATCGGAATCGTGCGCCGTGGTGACGAGGATTTCGCCGGCGCGCAGGATCAGCAAGCGCTCGCTGGCGTCGAAGCGCACGTCGATGGCGGAAGCGGACGCGAGCATCACGCGCGTGCCGTCAGGCAGGGTAATCTCGCGGATCTCGCCCGTGCCCGTGGCATGCCCCGCCGTGGCCATTTGCCAGGCATCCGTGCCGCGCAGCAGGTAGGCCATGCCGCCCACGGGCAGCAGCACGGCCAACAGCTTCATGGCTCGGCGGCGGTTCAGGTAGGCGGCCGGCGCCGGTTCGCGCAGCGCATGGCGGGCCGCATCGCGCGGCACGCTGTGGAGCTTGCCCTCGAACGCTTGCAAGCGCTGCCAGGCGATGGCATGGTGCGGATGGGCCGCGCACCAGCGGGCACAGGCAGCCCGGTCTGCATCGCTGGCGTCATCGGACCACAGGCGCGCCATCCACTGGGCCGCCTGTTCGACGATGGCGGGCGCTATCACCACCTCCATGGCTCAGGCGTCCGGCGCATGCATGGCCTGGTAGCAGGCCAGCAAACCGGCGGCGATGTATTTTTCGACGGAAGACACGGATACCTGCAATTCGGCGGCGATGTCGCGGTAGCTCAGGCCGTCGAGCTTGCACAGCAGCAAGGCCTTGCGCGCCTTGGCGGGCAGCTGGTGCAGCACGGCGTCGATTTCCATCAGCGCCTCGATCACCAGCGCGCGCTCTTCCTCGGACGGCGCCAGCGCCTCGGGCACCAGGACCAGCACTTCCAGGTAGGCCGATTCGATCTGGCGGCGGCGGTACAGGTCGATGACCATGCCGTTGGCGATCTGCGTCAGGTGGCGGCGCGACTCCCCGGCCGGCGGCATGCGCCCCGTCTTCATCAGGTGCAGGTACACGTCATGCGCCAGGTCGGCCGCATCGAAGGCATTGCCGAGCTTACGGCGCAGCAAGCCGCGCAGCCAGTGATGGTGGTCGGTGTACAGACTGCTGACTTGCTGCTGAAGCGCTAACTCGGCGGTGCTCACGATACCCTTCCTGTCGCCAACGGCCGGCAAGAACAAGCGCATCGGATTATAAATGAGAATTATTCTCATTGTACGCTGGGTGAGCAGGAAAGCGCAATACGGCGGCGGGCGGCAAACGCTATCAGCCCTGCTGCCGGACGGGCTTGAGCAGCCTGAAGGCGGCCGATAGGGAAGGCCGGCAGACATGCAATGCCACCGCCAGCAACACGCCCCATGCCAGCGGAGCAAACAGCCCCAGGCGCTGGGCAAAAAACGCGTGGCCCATCGCCAGCAGCGACAGCAGCAAGGCGCTCAGGTACAGCGAGCGGCGCGGCAGCGGACGCCAGACGCGCATGCCCAGTTCCGTCTTGACGACAAAATACACAAGGAAGCCCAGCAACTGCGCCACGGCGGCCCCTGTGGCGCCACAGCGCGGCACCAGCACGGCGCCCGCCAGCAACGTCCCCAGCAAGCCGGCCGCGAAAGCGGCGATGGAGAGCGAAGGACGACGGGCCAGATTGACGCCGACACCGGTCACTTCCGCCAGGGCATACAGCAGCGGCTGGCCCACGGTGGCCACCGCCAGGTACGCGACGCCATGATAGTTGGGAGGCAAGACCCATCCGATCAGCCAGGCCAGGGCGCCCGCCAGGCAAAAACCCACGACCACGATGGCCTGCGCATGGCGGCAAATGGCCGCAATATTCGACAGGTCGCCACCGGCCGCGGCCCATTTGTGCACTTGCGGCACCCAGACTATCGTAAAAATCGATTGCACCAGCCAGGCACCGGCGGCCACGCGCGTGGCCAACGCATAAATACCGAGCTCGTCAAAGCCGGCAAAAAAACGCAGCAGGCCCATGCCGGCCGACAGCATGGACAGGTAGCCAATGGCGCTCACCAGCAATGGCCCCGCCTCGGCAAGCAGGCGCCGCAGCAGCACCCGGTCCATGGTGGCAGCCCAGGCTTGCGCCAGCGACGCGCGCGCATGCCACAGCAGCCATAAGGTGACCATCCAGGTGGTGGCCACGACCAGGGTTGCCAGGTGCACGAAATTGCGCTGCGGGTCCCACCACAAAACAGGCAGCAGCACCAGCAGCGACATTTTCGGCAATACCTGCGCCAGGCTGAAAACCCAGGCGCGCTCCTGCATGCGAAAGAGCTGCGCGACCAGGCGATTGGCCAGGGCGCTCAGCATGCCGGCAGCGAACAGGAAGGCCAGGGCCGGTTGCGTCACATCGAATAACAGTCGCGATAATGGTGCGGCAAACAGCAGTACCAGCGCGAGCGCGACAGGCGCGAGCAGCACGGCCGGCAGCAAACACGCTTTCAGCAAGCCGCTACGGCTCGCGCTGTAATGATATTCGTGCAGAAACGCCTTATCCAGCCCCAGCGAGAGCAACAAACCGGCCACCGTACACGCGGTCATGAAAAAATCCAGCTTGCCGATGTCGGCAGGCGGAAACAGCCAGGCCACGGCAGGCACGGTAGCAAGGCTGCATAGCAGCGACAAGATGGGGCCGGCTGAAAAACCCGCGAGACGGTTCAGGCGCATCGTTCAGCCAGGCCAGGCATCTCAGCCATGCCTGTCGTTGGAGAAACGATAGGGAATCGTGTCCGAATCGGCCTGCACGCGCCAGTGGTCCGGCGCATCATAGCGATACGCATGGTCCACCGCATTGACGAGGATAGCCGGCGTGCCGCAGTAATTCTGCACGCCATGCCAGACGCGCGGCGGCACGACGAGCAGGCCGGGACGCCTGGTGCCCATCTTGAACTCGTTGAGCATGCCAAAAGTGGGCGAATCCTCGCGCGCGTCGTACAGCACCACGCGCATCTGGCCCGCAGCCACGAATAGACGATCCGTCGTGATGGCATGCGCATGCCAGGCGCTCAGTCCGCCCGGCTCCAGGGTCGAGGCGAATATCTGGCCTATCTGCGTGGCACCTGGCACCCATTCGGTGCGGAAAATTTCAGTCAGGCTGCCGTACGCCGTCAACACAGGGCGGATTTCCTGGAAGATTACGCCGTCGATCAACGAAGGCGTCGCCGGCTTCCATTCCTTGGTAATGCTTTCGCCATCCTGTTTCGCGCCAGCCAACAGCCAGTTATCTTTTTCCACCACCAGATTTACCCCCGAAATTTTATAAAAATGCTCTTATGTATTGCAATCGTATTATCTACCGCCGCGGCAGGTCCTTCAATCCCCGGCGGCGGCGCAATTCACGCAAAAATGTGCCTTTCCGCCAATACCTGAGCCAATAGATCGGTTGTGGTGGCCATAGGCCCAATAAATAAAAGATTCGCCGTAGCAAAGCTTTCCCGGCAAGCACTGCACACTGGATCGGAGAAATGTAGCGTTCACGGCTCAGCTTGCCACATAGAGTTGCGACAGCTTGCAGAATATTCACAGGATTTTGCATGTGCTCCCACCAGAACGCATGTTCACTATGCTGCCGCTCAAGATACGCGTTGCTGCGTCTGCCAGACTGGATCAGGATGGCGCCGATACGAGGATGGGCCAGCATCGGCCGTCCCGCACGATACACGCGGTGCAGCCACGCTTGCGATGGCCAGCACCGCAGCTCCCACGATGGTTGCCATGGACCAATTTGCAAGGCCAGTTCACGCCGCATCACCCACAAGGTAGCCGGCACGTTCATCCACGGACGATAAGAACTCAGTTCGGCAGTGACTGCCCCCTCGATGTGATGTCCCGACATACCGATCCCCAGCCCTTGATCAAAGACCAGGTCGGCTCCTGTGCGCTCGAGAAGATCGATACTGGTTTGCAAATGATCGGGCAGCCACAAATCATCGTGGTTCAGAAATGCCAGATAAGTGCCACGCGCCAGGCCGACACCCATATTATTGGGTCCCGTCTGCTCGCCGTAATTGGCCGGCAGATTCACAAAGCGGATACGCGCATCGGCAAACGCGGCGACCACCTCGGCGGTATCGTCGGTGCAGCAATCGCCGACGACAATCAGCTCCCAATCCTGCAAGGTGCTGGCGAGTGCAGATTGAATCGCATAACCGAGGATATTGCTCCGGTTATACGTGGCCATGACAATGGAAACAAGCGGTGGTTTCTCCGGCTGCATGGCAGGCCTTTTCAAATAGACAAACAAAAAATGCCGCCCAGGTACCTGGAGCGGCATTTCGCAATGGACAAATGCAATATATTGCCGGCGCTGGCCAGCAAGCATCTGGCCTTAGACGTTGAACAGGAAGTTCAGCACGTCGCCATCCTTGACCACGTATTCCTTGCCCTCGGCGCGCATCTTGCCCGCTTCCTTGGCGCCCGCTTCGCCCTTGTAGGCGATGAAGTCGTCATAGGCGATGGTTTGCGCGCGGATGAAGCCGCGTTCGAAGTCGGTGTGGATCACGCCGGCCGCCTGCGGCGCCGTGGCGCCCACGGGGATGGTCCAGGCGCGCACTTCCTTCACGCCCGCCGTGAAGTAGGTTTGCAGGCCCAGCAGCTTGTAGCCGGCGCGGATCAGGCGGTCCAGGCCTGGCTCTTCCATGCCCATGTCGGCCAGGAAAGCGCCCTTGTCGGCGTCGTCCAGGTCGGCGATTTCCGCTTCCAGCGCCGCGCAGATGGCGACGATGGGGGCGTTCTGCGATTGCGCATAGGCCGTCAGCTGGTCCAGCAGCGGGTTATTCGTGAAACCCGTGTCCGACACGTTGGCCACGAACATGGCCGGCTTGGCCGTGATCAGGCACAAAGGCTTGATCAGCTCCATTTCGTCGGCGTCCAGGCCCATGGCGCGCACGGGTTTCGCGTCGTTCAGGTACGGCATCATGCGTTCCATGATGGCCAGCAGCTTGGCCGCGTCCTTGTCGCCCGAACGGGCTTTCTTGTTTTCGCGGTGGATGGCTTTTTCCACGGTGCCCATGTCGGCCAGCGCCAGTTCGGTCTGGATGACTTCGATATCGTCGAGTGGGTTGATCTTGCCGGCCACGTGGATGACGTTGTCATCTTCGAAGCAGCGCACGACGTTGACGATGGCGTCCGTTTCGCGGATGTGCGACAGGAACTGGTTGCCCAGGCCCTCGCCCTTCGATGCACCGGCCACCAGGCCGGCGATGTCGACGAATTCCACGATGGCGTTGACCATGCGTTCCGGCTTGACGATGGCGGCCAGCGCATCCATGCGCGGGTCCGGCACTTCGACGACGCCGACGTTCGGCTCGATGGTGCAGAACGGATAGTTTTCAGCCGGGATACCGGCTTTCGTCAGTGCATTGAACAGGGTGGACTTGCCGACGTTCGGCAAGCCGACGATACCGCATTGGAGACTCATGGAAAACCTTTAAATAATCAATATTGCCGGCAAGCGGCTGGTGCAAAACGGCCGTTGCGGGCGTTTTCTGGATAATCTTGCTGTATTCATGCTCTAAGGGTCAATTGTACCTCTATGCACCCTACTCTTCAAAAAAACCGCCCCGGTGACCTTAACTGTCGCCATCGCCGTCATCCGGCTGCGACGCATCGAATTCCAGGATGTCGCCGGGCTGGCATTCGAGCATTTCGCAAATTTTCGACAGGGTATCGAAACGCACGCCGCGCACCTTGCCCGATTTTAAGAGGGACAGGTTCTGTTCCGTGATGCCGATAAAGGCGGCCAGTTCCTTCGATTTCACTTTTTTCCTGGCCAGTACCAGGTCGAGGCGCACGACGATGCCCATCAGATGAACCCGCTGTTTTCATCGGCCAGGCGCTGGCCTTCATGGAGGATCTGCGCCAGCGCAAAGAAAACTGAGCACAGCAGCAGGGTCCACAGGTCGCCGCCCGTGATGTCGATAACCAGACGCAACTGGCTCGTCCCCTCTTCCAGCAAGCCGAACAGCATGCCGCGCACGGTGGGTTCCAGCAAGGTCAACAACGTTCCCAGCAGCAAGCCGCCGGCGAAACGGCGAAAGTGCCGCGCCACCTGCGGCGTAAAAAATACGCCCTGCTCGAACTGGCGCAAGACCCGGGCCAGCTGGCGCACGGCGTCGCCCAGCACCAACAGGGCCGGCAAGGCCAGCGCCAGGCCCAATCCACGCTGCCACAGCGGCATGGCAGCCAGGCGCTCGAATGGCTGGCTCTGCAATTGCAGCAACAGTTCATACATGCCGGCGCCGCCGACGGCTCCCTGCACGGCCGGCGCGGGCGCCAGCCAGCCCAGCACCGTCAGCAGCAGGTACAGCAGAAAGAAACCCGAAACGCCGTAGCGCACGCGCCGGCTCAGCGCCGCCGGCCCCATCTGATTTTTTTTCATATTTAGAAGTATACGAAAGCGTCAAGTATCGTTAGAATAAATTATCGTAAAACAATAATTAAATCATGTTTTGCGACCATTTTAACATGTTCACCCTCTTCTATCGATTGGAGACACCATGAAAACCCTGCTTGCCTCACTCATTTGCAGCACCGCCTTCTTGCTCAGCGGCGCCGCCCGCGCCCATGACTTGAACGCCATGCTGCAGCAGGCACTGGCCGACAAGAGCGTGCCGGCCATGGCCATACTCGTGATCCGCGACGGCAAGATCGATGCCCAGGCGCAGGCAGGCGTGCGCGCCAATGACGGCCACGACGCCGTGCGCGCCGATGACGTGTGGAATATCGGCTCCGACGGCAAGGCCATGACGGTGACCCTGATCGCGCGGCTGGTGGAACGGGGCGTGCTGTCGTGGGATGCGCCGCTGTCGAGCATGCTGCCCGCGCTGGCCGGCGGCATGCGCGCCGAGTACCGCGACGTCAACCTGATGGATCTGCTGTCGCACCGCGCCGGCCTGCCGCCCAATCCCGATGAGGCATGGATCAATGCCACCTACACGGATACGCGCCCCTTGCCGCTGCTGCGCCAGGAATACGCGCAGCGCGCGCTGGCCGATGCGCCCGTGGCCGCGCCGCGCGGCGAATCGCATTACTCGAACAGCGGCGCCATGATCGCCGCCGCCATCGCCGAAAGGATCACCGGCCAGACATACGAAGAACTGATGCAGGCGGAAGTGTTCGGCCCGCTGGGCATGCGGGCCGCGTTCGGCCCCACCGTGCGCGGGCAGAATCTGGGTCACAAGGAAGGCAAACCCATCGCCGGCTTGATGGCCAGCAATCCGCTGATGATGGCGCCCGATGGGGAAATTCAGCTGAGCATGGCCGACTGGGCCAGGTTTGCGCTCGATCAGCTGCACGGCGAGCAGGGCCAGGGCAAGCTGCTGAAACAGGAAACGTATGTCTTGCTGCATACGGCGCAGGGCGACACGAATGCGGCATTGGGCTGGGGCGTGATGCACTTCCCGCCCCAGGCGCCGCAGCGCGTGCTCACCCACCTGGGCTCGAATGGCTACTGGCACGCGCTGATCGCGCTGGCGCCCGGCAGCGGCGACGGCTTGCTGATCGCCGCCAACGCGGGCGAAGGCAGCAGCGCCCAGGCCAGCCAGCAGCAGATGGCAAAAACCATCATGGCCGGCTTCGGCAAGGCGGGGAAATAATCAGGCGGTGTGCAGCTTCATGGTGGCCGCCTCGAACTTGCCCTCGACGATCTGCGGCATGACCTGCAAGGATTTGTCGATCGCCTGCTCGATCAGTTCCTGCTCTTCGCGGCGCGGGCGGTGCAGCACGAAGTCGGCCACCTGCTGCTGCAGGCTCAGGGTGCGCGGGTGACCGATGCCCAGGCGCAAGCGCCAGTAATCCTGCGTGCCCAGCGCGGCCGTGATGTCTTTCAAGCCATTGTGGCCGCCGGCCGAGCCGCCCTTTTTCAGGCGCGCAATGCCGGGCATCAGATCGAGTTCGTCGTGCACGACCAGCACTTCATCGGCGGCGATCTTGAAAAAGCGCGCCAGCGCGCCCACGGACTGGCCCGAGCGGTTCATGAAGGTCAGCGGTTCGAGCAGCCAGACTTCATTGCCGCCGATGGAAATCTTGGCCAGCATGGCGTTATAGCGCGAATCGCGCTGCAGGCGCGTGCCGGGCAAGCTGTTGGCAAGATTGTCCACCAGCCAGAAGCCGGCATTGTGGCGGGTTTGTTCGTATTCGGGTCCCGGGTTGCCGAGGCCGACGATCAGGCGTATGGGCATGGCTGTGTCTGCAATGTAAAAGAAAGCATTATCGGTGAAAACAGGCGGAAAAAAACCCGCGCGGCGAACCAGGCGGGTTTTTCCTTGCGACTACCGCATTGCTGCGGCGGCAGAATTACTTCTTGTCGGCTTCAACAGCGGCAGCTGCTTCGGCTTCAGCGGCAACGTGGCCAGCCGGTACCGAAGCGGTAGCGATGGTCAGGTTGGCGCCGTGGGTGACAGCGGTCACGCCAGCTGGCAGGACCAGGTCGCCGACGTGCAGCGAGTGACCGACGTCGATGTTCGACAGGTCAACGTTGATGAATTCTGGCAGTTGGCCTGGCAGGCACGAAACTTCGATTTCGTTGGCTACGTGGCTGATGGTCGCGCCGTGCAGTTTGACTGCCGGGGAAACGTCAGCATTGACGAAGTGCAGAGCCACTTTCACGTGGATAGCTTGCTTCGAGTCAACGCGTTGAAAGTCAGCGTGCAGAACCAGTTGTTTGTATGCGTGGACTTGGAAGTCGCGCAACAGAACTTGCTGGGAAACGCCGTCGATTTCCAGGTCCAGGATCGACGAGTGGAACACTTCTTTTTTCAACGCGTGGTACAGGGCGTTGTGATCCAGCGAGATCAACACAGGGGCTTCAGCGCCACCGTAGACGATACCAGGGGTTTGGCCGGAAATGCGCAGGCGGCGGCTCGCTCCGGAACCTTGCAATTCGCGTTTAAATGCGATAACTTTCATGTGAAACTCCAAGAAGAACAAGGCTTGCGCCTTGTGTTATGAGGACTCCCGCGACCAGGAATCCTCGAAAATGGGTGCAAAACACCCCGAAAACTAAAACACTGCGGCGCAACAGGCAAAAAGCCGGTCGCGCCGCAGGCATTACGTCTGTTGCTGCTCTTGCCGAATTAATCGATGAACAGCGAGATGACGGAGTCACCCTTGATGATGCGTTTGAACGTCTCGGCCAGCAGCGGCGCGCACGTCAATTGACGGATCTTGCCGCAGGCCAGGGCCGCTTCGGACAGGGGGATCGTGTCGGTCACGACCAGCTCATCGAGCGGCGAGGCCGAAATACGGTCGATCGCCGGGCCCGACAGCACCGCGTGCGTGCAATACGCCACGACTTTTTTCGCGCCGCGCTCTTTGAGCACTTCGGCAGCCTTGGTCAGCGTGCCTGCCGTGTCAACCATGTCATCCATGATCACGCAGTTGCGGCCTTCGACTTCACCGATGATGTTCATCACTTCGGACACGTTCGCTTTTGGACGACGCTTGTCGATGATGGCCAGGTCGCAGCCCAGGCGTTTTGCCAGGGCGCGCGCACGTACCACACCGCCGACGTCCGGCGACACTACCAGCAAATCCTGGTAGTTTTTCTTTTGCAGGTCGCCCAGCAAAATTGGCGAAGCGTAAATATTGTCGACTGGGATATCGAAGAAACCTTGAATCTGGTCAGCGTGCAAGTCCATGATCAGGACGCGCTCGACACCGGCTTCTTCCAGCATGTTCGCCACCACCTTGGCCGAAATCGCCACACGCGCGGAGCGTGGACGGCGGTCTTGGCGGGCGTAGCCGAAGTAAGGAATCGCGGCGGTGATGCGGCCAGCGGAAGCACGTTTCAAGGCATCAACCATCAGCATGATTTCCATCAGGCTGTCGTTGGTTGGAGCACAGGTGGATTGCAAAACAAAAACATCCTTGCCGCGTACGTTTTCGTTAATCTCGACCATTACTTCGCCGTCGGAGAATTTCGAAACGTTTGCTTTACCGAGAGGGATGCCGAGGTTTTTTGCGACCCCCTCTGCCAACGCTGGATTCGCGTTGCCGGTAAAAACCATCAGGTTTTCGTAAGCCATGGGAGTCCCAAGAGGTGATATAGAAGTCTTGAAAAGCACTAACCGGGCATAGGCCCGGTCAGTCATTGTTTAGAATATGCCGCGTGGCGACACATCTGCTTTTTCCCGTACTGGACGCCAACTTCGCATCGACAGACTACGGTGAAATTGTGGCAGGGGAAGAAGGATTCGAACCTTCGCATGCTGGAATCAAAATCCAGTGCCTTAACCAGCTTGGCGATTCCCCTACGTTACTGACTGCTTGCCGTCATGTTGGCCAGTATTATACCGACTATTTGACGCTAAGCAAAATCTTTTTTTGCTCTCTACAACATGGTGAGCATCGGGTGGCGATTCAGCGCTTTTGCCTTCCAGGCGATCCAGACTGGTGGCACATTACTGAGCACCGCATCCGCTTCTTCCTGACTGCCAAACGCACTAAACACACAAGCACCGGAACCAGTCATCCTGGCTTCACCGTAAGCACCCAGCCATTCTACCGCATCTGCTACCGGCTTGAAAAGACTGCATGCCACTTGCTGTAAATCATTCTTTCCAAACCCGCCCGCATCGTTTCCTTCTGCGAGGCACCTGGAAAAGTCCGCTATTGTGACGGGTTCGGTATTTCTCGTCAAGCCTTCCGCGCAAAAAATTGCGGCGGTCGGCACTTGCACGCCCGGCTCGATCACCACATACCAGCATGCGGGCGTGGCGACGGGCTGCAAGGCTTCGCCCACGCCTTCGGCAAAGGCGTTTTCGCCAAAGATGAAAAACGGGATATCGGCGCCCAGCGGCAAGCCCAGCGCCATCAATTCCTCGCGCGTCAAACCGGCCTGCCACAGGCGATTGAGCGCCATCAGCGCCGTGGCCGCGTCGGACGAGCCGCCACCCAAGCCGCCGCCCATGGGCAGCACCTTGTCGATGGCGATATCAACGCCGCGCGGCAAGGCGCCCGTGCGGCGCAGCACTTCGGCCTGCAGCAGCCTGGCGGCGCGGATGATCAGGTCCTGCTCCTGCGGCACGCCGGCCAGCTCCGTCACGCGGACAATCGCCGTGTCGTCGCGCAGCGCGAAGTGCAGCGTGTCGCCATGGTCGAGCAACTGGAACACCGTCTGCAGCAGATGGTAGCCATCGGCGCGGCGGCCGTTGACGTGCAGAAAGAGGTTCAGCTTGGCCGGTGCCGGGCAGTTATTCAGGGTCGTCAACGTCATTGTGCTTGAGCCGATGGGGCGGGATCGAGGACGATGCGCAGCGACACGGCATCGGCCTGCGCGCTGGCATTGCGTTCGGCATCGATACGCCGCGGTTGGGGCAAGGCGCCCGGTATATTGTCGGCTGCATTTTGCCCTACTTCTTGCCACGACACATAGCGCAAGCGCCAGCCGTCTTTGGTCGTCACGCTGTCGTTGGCCGGCGAAGCGACGAAGCGCTTGCCGTCGGCGCCCACGGCATACCCTTGCAGCCAGTCGCGCAAGCCCGACACGGGCAAGGACCAGCCCAGCATCTGCGCGCTCAGGGTGTCGACATCGGGCGCGCTGCGCGGCGCCTTGCCGCTTTGCGTCAACACGGCTTGCTGCGGCGTGACGGCGATCGTCGCCAGCGTGCTGCCGACGGGAGAATACAGGGTCACGTCCGTGCGCTGCGCCGTCTGCTGCCAGTTGAAATTGACGGTGGCCGATTCGGGCTTGTCATCCTTCTGGTACACGACGTTCAGGCGGCCCGTCAGCTCCACCTGTTCGCGGTAGGGCGCGACGGTGTTGGCGGATGGCGCGGCGCCGGACGAGAATGGGGAACTCAGGGTCGAGCAGGCCGAGAGGGACAGGCAGACGAGTGCGAGGGGAAGCAGTTTTTTTAACATGGGTACAAGGAAAAACCAGCGCCATGGCGCTGGTTTTTTATAGTTGAGTTAATCGATTCAATCACAGACTGACATTCAGGCGCGCCAGCGTACTTTTCAGCGCCTCGTTTTTCGGGTCCTTGCCTTGCGCCTCGCGCCACAGTTTTTGCGCTTCGTCCTTGTCGCCCTTCTGCCACAGTACTTCGCCCAGGTGGACGGCGATTTCCGGATCGCTGCGCACGGCATAGGCGCGGCGCAGCGCGTTTTCCGCAGCGGCCAGGTTGCCCATGCGGAATTGTACCCAGCCCATGCTGTCCATGATGAAGGGGTCGCCCGGCGCCATCTGCAAGGCTTTTTCGATCAGCGCATGGGCTTCCTCGAGGCGCAGGCCCCGTTCGGCCAGCGAATAACCGAGCGCGTTGTACGCATGCTGGTTGTCGGGCGCCAGCGCCATCACGCGGCGCAGGCTGGCCTCCATCCGCTCGAATTTGTCCAGGCGCTCGGCCAGCAAGGCGTAGTCGTACAGCAGTTCCGGATTGTCGGGGAAGCGCAGCAAGGCGTTTTCCAGCACCGTGTACGCGCTTTGCACATAGCCGGCGTCACGCAGGAATTGCGCGTCGACCAGCAGCACCTGCGCCTGGCTTGCCGGATCGTCCGTTTCGATTTCCGTCAGCGCCTTGCGCGCCGCATCGAGATTGCCGCCGCGGGCGATCAGCTGGGCGCGGCGCAAGCGCGCCTCGACATAGCCGGCCGACGCGCTGTTGTCGACCTTGTCCAGCCAGGCGATGGCGCCCGCCGTGTCGCCGCGCGTCTCGGCGATCTGCGACAGTATCATCAGGGCCTTGAACGGATCGCGCGTGTCGCCGGGAGATTTTTCGAGCACGGCCAGGAAGCGCTTGAAGTACTGCTCCGCGCCCTTGGTGTCTTCCAGCTGCAGCGCCACGATGCCCAGCGCATACAGGGCGCCCACGTTATCGGGCTGGCTTTTCAGCAGCAGCAGGAACTGCTCGCGCGCCGGTTCCAGCTGCTTCTGTTCGACCAGCAGGCGCGCATATGCGCCGCGCACTTCGACGGCGTCCGGATTCTTTTGCAGGAAAGCGGCCAGCACCTTGCCCGCCGCCTCGGGTTCGCCCGTCACCTGGGCCAGGGTCAGCACGGCCAGCTCGGAGTTCGGCTTGATGGCCAGCGCCTTGTTCGCTTCGCCGATGGCGCGGTCACGCTCGCCGATCGACAGGGCGCCCTGCGCCAGCACCAGGTGCGCTTCGAACATGTCCAGATACGGCTGCACCAGGCGCGTCACCATCGAATAGGCGTACAGCTTGTCATTCGAACGCGACAAAATCTGCTGCATCTGGAACAGGGCCACGCCCCGTGCGCCTTGCGGCGCATTGGCCAGGCGCTCGGCGAAGATCGGTTCCGCTTCTTCGATCTTGTCCGTCAACACGACAAAGCCGAGGAAGAACTGCGTCGCCTCGTCCGAGTCGGGCGCCAGTTCGCGCCACAGGCGGATGGCCGCCAACGCTTCGCCGCCCTGCTTGGCAGCCAGCGCCATTTCCGAGGCGCGGCGCGCCAGGCGCGGGTCGCGCGTCTGCTGCGCAGCTACCATCATCGTCACGTACGGCCCCTGCCACTGGCCGCTCTTGAATTCCATCTCGGCCTTGGTCAGCTTGTACAGCAAGTCGCTGCTCAACTCGACCTTGGGCAGTTTTTCGCCCTTGGCGTCGTCGCCGGAATCGGTGCCAGGCACTGGCTGCGCCGTGGCAGCAGCAGGGCTGGCCGCCCCATCTGAAGGGGCGACAGGCGTCTGTGCCATGGCATGCGTGGCCATCAGGGCGGACAAGGTTACAATGGCGAAAGCGTTTTTCAAAGGCTGATCCTGGCTAAACGGCAAAGTTTGATTCTACGCCCAACGCGGCTATCGCGTACTTCACGTATGTAACGAAATATATGCGTCGTGGCGGCGTAGCCGGCCCGGACCAGCCATCGGCCGGCCACCCGCCTGTTTTTTACCCGGTTTTCAACCATTCGAGCCCTATGCCAGAATTGCCAGAAGTCGAAGTCACACGGCGCGGTGTCGCGCCCCACCTTGAAGGGCGCGCCGTGCGCTCCGTCGTGCTGCGCCGCGACGGCCTGCGCTGGCCCTTCCCCCCTGCCCTGGGCGAACAATTGTCGGGGCAAACCATCGGCCTGACGGGGCGGCGCGGCAAATACCTGCTGATCCACTTCCGCCACGGCACCCTGATCATCCACTTGGGCATGTCCGGCCACCTGCGCGTGCTGCCGACGGGGACGCAGGCGCAAAAGCACGACCATTTCGACCTCATCGTGGAGGACGCGGAAGGCGGCAGCCAGGTGCTGCGCATGACGGACCCGCGCCGCTTCGGCGCCGTGCTGTGGCACGACGAGGCCGACGGTCCGCTGGACGGCCACGCGCTGCTGCGCGGCCTGGGCACGGAACCGCTCGAAGGCGGCTTCACGGGCCAGCTGCTGTTCGAGAAAACGCGCAACAAGGGCACGAATATCAAGCAAGTGCTGATGGCGGGCGACATCGTCGTCGGCGTGGGCAATATCTATTGTTCCGAAAGCCTGTTCCGCGCGGGGATCAACCCGAAGACGCCGGCCCGGCGCATCGGCCTGGCCCGCTACGAGAAACTGGCGCAGGCGATCCGCGACGTGCTGGCCGAAGCCATCGTGCAAGGCGGCAGCACCTTGCGCGACTTCATCGGCGTGAACGGCCAGTCCGGCTACTTCCAGCAGACGTATTTCACGTACAACCGCGCGGGCAAGCCCTGCCGCGTCTGCGGCGCGCCGATCCGGCAAATCGTGCAGGGACAGCGTTCCACGTTTTACTGCGTGAATTGTCAAAAGTAAGCACACTCACAGAGGGAGCCAGATGGTCAGAGACCTGGAACAATACAGCGCATGGCGGCAGGACGTACAGGCCGCCTTGCAGGCATACCGGCAAGCCGCCAGCGCGGCGGGCCTGGTCGACGGCGCTTCCGCGCTGCGCCTGGCGCGCTGTGGCTCCCGCCTGCTCGATGACCGTTTATCCGTCGCCTTCGTGGCGGAATTCTCGCGCGGCAAATCCGAGCTGATCAACGCCATCTTCTTTGCCGGCTATGGCCAGCGCATCCTGCCCTCGGGCGCGGGCCGCACCACCATGTGCCCGACCGAGCTGCTGTACGATGCGGCCTGGCCGCCATCGATCCGGCTGCTGCCCATCGAGACGCGCGCGCAGAACCTGTCGACCAGCGACTACCGCGAGCTGCCTGCCGCCTGGACCGTCCTGCCCCTGAATATCGAAGCGGGCGACGACATGCAGGAAGCCATCCGCCAGGTCAGCCTGACGAAAAAAGTCAGCGTGGAAGAGGCGGCGCGCTACGGCCTGTACGACGCCGGCGACGCGGACGCCCCCGCCATGCTCGACGAGGACGGCCAGGTGGAAATTTCCATGTGGCGCCACGCCATCATCAACTTCCCCCATCCGCTGCTGAAACAGGGCCTCGTCATCCTCGACACGCCGGGCTTGAACGCCATCGGCACGGAACCGGAACTGACATTGAACCTGATTCCGAATGCGCACGCGGTGCTGTTTATTTTGGCGGCCGACACGGGCGTCACGCGCAGCGACATCGAAGTGTGGCGCAACCATATCGGCGCCGGTGCGGGGCGCCTGGTGGTGCTCAACAAGATCGACAGCATGTGGGACGAATTGCGCGGCGATGCCGAGGTGGCGCAGGCCATCGAACGCCAGCAGGCCAGCGTGGCGCATCTGCTGACGCTGGACGCGGGCCAGGTGTTCCCCGTCTCGGCGCAAAAGGCCCTGGTAGGCAAGATCAACCACGATGCGGCGCTGCTGGAAAAAAGCCGCCTGCAGGCGCTGGAGACGGCCCTGTTCGAGGAGCTGATCCCCGCGCGCAAGGACATCATCCGGCGCCAGTTGGCATTCGACCTGGACGCCATCGAAGCGGCGCAGCAGGTGCAGGCGGCGGCCCGCGCGCGCGGCATCGCCGAACAGCTGCACGAGCTGCACAGCCTGCGCGGCAAGAACCAGAGCGTGATCGCCCACATGATGCGGCGCATCGACATCGAGAAGAAGGAATTCGACAGCAGCCTGTTCAAGCTGCAGGCGACGCGCGCCGTGTTTACCCGCCTGTCGACGGAACTGTACACAAGCCTGGGCATGGACATCGTGCGCGACGATATCGACGGCGTGCGCGCCGCCATGCAGCGCAGCCGCTTTTTCACGGGCCTGCGCGAAGCCGTGCGCCAGTATTTCGAGCGCATCGGCCAGAACCTCGACCGCTCGGAACGCAAGACGGCCGAGATCACGGAAATGATGAACGTGATGTACCGCAAATTCGCTTCCGAACATGGCCTGGCGCTGGCCTTGCCGATGCCGTTTTCGCTGACCCGCTACCGCCAGGAGATCGCCGACATCGAAGCCGTCTACCATAAGCAGTTCGGCACGGCGACCCTGCTGACCACCAGCCGCGTCGTGCTGATGGAAAAATTCTTCGACACCATCGCCTCGCGCGTGCGCCGCAGTTTCACCAACGCCAACGACGACGCCAGCGCCTGGCTGAAAGTCATCATGGCGCCGCTCGAAGCGCAGATCGTCGAGTACAAGGAACAGCTGAAACTGCGCTTTGCCTCGATCCAGCGCATCCACGACGCCACGGGCAGCCTGGAACAGAAAATCGCCGGCTTCGAAGCAAGCCTGGCGGCGCTCGAACGCGACAAGGCGCAGCTGGCGCAATTGCTGGCGGCCTTGCGCGCCGCCAGCGCAAGCTGAGCCACATCACACCACAGAACACTGGAACCCTGCATGAAACGTCTGCTGCATCCGCTCTCGCCCGCCACGGGCGCGGCACCTTTGGAAGATTACGTCGACCCGACTTTTTCCGCCACCGTCATCGCCTGGCAAAAGCAGCATGGCCGCCACGCGCTGCCGTGGCAAAACACGCGCGACGCCTATCTGATCTGGCTGTCCGAAATCATGCTGCAGCAAACGCAGGTCACCGCCGTACTCGCTTACTACGCGCGCTTCCTCGAACGCTTCCCCACCCTGCGCGATTTGGCCGCAGCCCCGGTGGAAGACGTGATGGCGCAGTGGAGCGGCCTCGGTTACTACACGCGGGCGCGCAACCTGCACAAGTGCGCGCAGCGCGTGGTGGCCGAATATGACGGCGTGTTCCCCAGCGACCCGCTGCTACTGGCCGACCTGCCCGGCATCGGCCGCTCGACGGCCGCCGCCATCTCCGCGTTTTCCAGCGGCACCCGCGCGGCCATCATGGACGGCAACGTCAAGCGCGTCTTCGCGCGCACCTTCGGCATCGATGCCTATCCCGGCGAAAAACGGGTCGAGGAAGCCATGTGGCGCCGCGCCGAAGCGCTGCTGCCAGAGACGGGCATCGAACCCTACACGCAGGGCCTGATGGACTTCGGCGCCACCCTGTGCACGCGCAGCAGCCCCGATTGCGGCCGCTGCCCGCTGCAACCGCGCTGCGTGGCCTACGCCACCGGGCGCACCAAGGATCTGCCGGTACGCAAGCCGAAGAAAACCAGCCCCGAAAAACACGCGGTCATGCTGGCCATCATCGACGACGGCCAGGTGCTGCTGGAACAGCGCCCCGGCTCGGGCATCTGGGGCGGCTTGCTGTCCTTGCCCGAACTCGATGGCCACGTGCTGGCCGATGAAGTCGCACCGCGCGAGATAAGCCAGGAGGCGCTGGCGCGCGCCGTGGCGCCGTTCGGCGAAATCGAGTCCCAGGAACGACTGCTGCCCATCGTGCACGTGTTTACCCACTACAAGCTGCACATCGTCCCCTGCCGCATCACCCTGGCGCGCCGTTTGGCGCTGGCCGGGGAAGCCACGCACGTCTGGTACGATGGCGCGAACATCGCCGACGCGCCGCTGCCCGCACCGATCAAGAAACTGCTGCTGGACCTGTTCGGCGATGCGCGTTCGGCGCAGCGCAGCATGTTCTAGTGCGGCGTTTTTTACTGTTCGCGCTGACGGCGCTGTGTCTGCACGGCGCCCAGGCGGCGGATGACTTGCCAGAAGTAAGAATTGGCGTGCTCGCGTACAAGGGCGGCGACGCCGTGCAGCAGGACTGGTCGTACGTGACGCGCCACCTGCAGGCCAGCATCCCCGGCATCCGTTTTACATTGGCCGACTACGACCAGGCGGGCCTGACGCGCGCCGTGCAGTCGCAGGCCATTGCCTTTGCCATCACCAGCAGCGGCCATTACGTGGCGCTCGAACACAGCGACGGCGCCAGCCGCATCGCCACGCTCGAATCGCCGTGGACGGACTCGCCGCGCCAGGCCATCGGCTCGGCCATCGTCGTGCGCAACGCGTCGCCGCTGCACGACCTGGCCGACCTGGCGGGCAAGAACGTGATGGCGGTGGCGCCCGACGCGTTTGGCGGCTACCAGATCGCCGCGCGCGAACTGCAGGAAGCGGGCATCGATCCCGCGCACGATTTTGCCAGCCTGCGCTACAGCGGCTTTCCCTCGCAGCAGATCGTCGAGGCCGTGCGGGCGGGCCGCATGGATGCCGGCATCGTGCGCACCTGTTTGCTGGAACAGATGGTGGCGCGCGGCGAAGTGCGGGCCGAGGAACTGCGCGTCATCACCACGCGTCCGATTCCCGGTTTTCGCTGCGCCAGTTCGTCGCGGCTGTATCCGGACTGGCCCTTCGTGGCCCTGCGCCAGACGCCGTCCGCGCTGGCGAAAAAAGTGGCGCAAGCGCTGCTGGCCATGCCGCGCACCGAGGAAGGCCACAGCTGGACGGTGCCCAGCGATTACCAGATCGTCGACGAACTGTTCCGCGAACTGCGCATCGGCCCCTACGCTTATTTGAACAAGCTGACGTTCGAGACGGCCCTGCGCCGCTACTGGGGCTGGATGCTGCTGGTGCTGGCCTTGCTGGTGGCCTGGGCCGTGCATACGGTGCGCGTGGAATACCTGGTCAGCCGGCGCACGGAGCAATTGCGCGCCGCCCAGCACCAGCAGCGCGCGCTGGAAGAACAGGCGCGCCAGCGCCAGGCCACGCTCGACCACACGGCGCGCCTGGCCATCCTGGGCGAAATGGCCAGCGCCATCGCGCACGAATTGAACCAGCCGCTGGCGGCCATCGGCAATTTCGCGCGCGGCATGGCGCGCCGCATCGCGGCGGGACGGCTCGATGCGGCGCCGCTGCTCGACGGCGCGCAGGAAATCGCCACGCAAAGCGAGCGCGCGGGCGCCATCATCCGGCACATCCGCGCGATGGCGCAAAAGCGTCCCGCGCACAGCACGGCCTTCGCGCTGGCCGACGCCGTGGAGCAAGCGATATCGCTGTTCCGCGCGGCCCATCCGCAAGCCAATATCAGCTGGCGCCACGAGGCGGCCAGCGCGGTACCACGCGTGCTGGCCGACCCGCAGCAAGTGCAGCAGGTGCTGCTCAATTTACTGAAAAATGCGCTCGACGCGCAGGTGGAAAACGACCAGCAGCAGCACCCGATCGGCGTGCTGCTGCACCGCGAAAACGGCGCCTGCACGGTGGCCGTGCGCGACGCCGGCTGCGGCCTCGATGCGGCGCAGATGGCGCGCCTGTTCGAGCCCTTCTTTACCACCAAGGCCGAAGGCCTGGGCCTGGGCATGTCGCTCAGCAAAAGCATCATCGAGTCGTTCGGCGGCAGCCTGTCGGCGCACGCCAACGCCGATGCGCCAGGCTTGACGGTCTGGTTCCGCCTGCCCGAAGATGGCGGCATGGAAGCACATCAGGAAACACAAGAGGAAACACCATGAATGAAAGCGATGCGATCATCTTTGTCGTCGACGACGACGCCGCCATGCGCCGCTCGCTGGCCTATCTGTTCGATTCGGCCGGCTGGCAAGTGCAGACGTTCGAGTCGGCGCGCGATTTCCTGCAGCGCTACGAGGGCCATGTACCGGGCTGCCTGCTGCTCGACGTGCGCATGCCCCTGATGAGCGGGCTGGAACTGCAGCAGGAGTTGAATAACAGGACCGGACACGCCATATCGCTGCCCGTGATCTTCCTCAGCGGCCACGGCGACCTGGCCATGGCCGTGCAGACGATGAAGGCGGGCGCCTGCGATTTTCTGGAAAAGCCGTGCAAGGACCAGGTGCTGCTGGACGCCGTCTCGCGTGCCGTGGCCCGCAGCGTGGAAGAAAGCCGCAGCGCCGCCAGCGCGAATACGGCGCAATCGGCGCTGGCCAGACTCACCGCGCGCGAGCGCGAAGTGGCGCTGCTGATGGCCGAAGGCAAGGCGTCGAAAGTCATCGCCCGCGAGCTCGGTATCAGCGACAAGACGGTGCAGGTGCACCGCCATAACACGATGGAAAAACTGGGCCTGCATTCAGCAGCCGAGGTGGCCCGGCTGCTGATGGCGAGTGGACAGATTTAAGCCCGCACGATGCGCGCCGGCAGCCCCTGCCGCACCGACGTGCCCGAGACTGGATCGACGAACACGTTCTTGTCGCCGCGGCTCGGGTCCGTCAATCCCAGGTCGTTCAGGTTGATGCCCGCGCCGATGGCCGGTTCGTCGGGCTGGCCCAGCTTGCCGATGCGGTGGGCGCGCGCGCCGTGCTCCTTGTGGCCGAAACCGTGTTCGACGGCGATCACGCCGCGCTGCACGCCGTGGCGCAGCATCACCGTGGCCCTGGCCTTGCCGCCCGGCGTCTCCAGATAAATCTGGTCGCCATTTTCCAGCTTCAGGCGCGCCGCATCGTCGGGATGCACGGCGACGGGGTTGTCCGGATGGATGCCGCGCAAGCGCCGCGCACCGATGCTGTACGAGTTCTGCAGCGCCGACTTAAAGCTGATCAACTCGAACGGCCATTCGCTGGCCGGATAAGCCTTGCGCACAGGCGTGCCGTCGGCAAACGCCGCCACTCTCCAGGCGGGAGTGCCGGGAAAACGCTTGCCGCTCAGGCTATTCTTGCTCACACCCAGACCCTCGTTGTACAGCATCATCGGCTTCAGGTAGCGGTGCGTGGACCAGTCCTGCGGATACGGCGCCTCGTCGGCCACCGGGACTGGCGCCGCCGGCGCCTTGGGATTCGCCGGCGGCGGCAGGCGCAGGCCGAACATCTCGCCATAGCTCTGGTAGCGCCCTCCCCGCGCCAGCATGAAGGCCACCTTGCGCCACTCTTCCGGCTTCAGGGTGCGCTCCAGTTCGGGGCGGATGCGCGCCACGCCGGACAGTTCGATGTCGTCGTCGCTCGCCTCCGGCACGGCCGTCTTGCCTTGCCAGGCGATGTTGGCGCCGCCCCGCAGATACCAGTCTTCCGCGCGCTGCAAGGGGAAGCGCTGGCCATCCATGTCCTGCAAGGCGTCCGGGCCGAAGCCGGGCAAGGCCATCGTTTTCGCCAGCGCGATGAAGAACGATTCCATGCAGATGGTCTGGCCGTCCGGCGTTTTCTGCACGCGCGGTTCGACCACGGGCCAGCGCGCCGTGCTCATTTTGACGGGCATGCCGCCCCAGGCGCCGGCCCAGCCCCAGCTTTCGTACAGCAGGGTATCGGGCAGCAGGTAGTCGGCAAACGCCGAGCTTTCATTGATGAAGGGGTCGATGGCGACGATCAGAGGAATCTTCTTCGGATCGGCCAGCTCCTTGCCGATCTGCGCGCGCAAGCCCGTGATGCCGTAGACGGGATTGCAGCTCCACAGGATCAGCGCCTTCAAGGTGTACGGATAGCCGTTCATGGCGCTGGTGAGCCATTCGGTCGCCAGCGCGGGCGCGTTCGGGTACCACGGCGCCTTCGCCGGATACGCCTTGCCCGCTTCCTTCTTCAGCTTGAATTCCGAGGTTTTTTCATACGGCACATTGCGCCCGATCGGCATGCCGGCCGCCTTGATCTCGCCGTCAAAACTCTCAAGGTTATAGCGCGGGCCGGGACCCGCATCCTTGAAGCTGCCGCCGTTGACAAGAGTCCCGCCCTTGCGGTTCAAGTTGCCGATCAGGGTGTTGAGCATGACCAGCGCGTACGCGTTATAAAAGCCGGCGCCCGACATCATGCCGCCGTGCGCATTGACAGCGGCGCGCTTGCCGTGGCTGGTGAGTTCCTGCGCCAGGCCTTCGATGATGTCGCGGGGGATGCCGCAGGCAGCCGAATACTCGTCCATGCTGTGGCGCTGCGCTTCTTCGTTCAGCATCGTCATGGCCGTCTTCAGGTGCAGCGGCGCGCCAGCCACGTCCATCGGGCCGTCGAAGAACAGGCGCGCTTCGCCCTTGGCGGCATTGTGCGGCACGATCGCTTGCGTGGCCGCGTCGATCACGCAGAACGCGTCGCCATCCTTGTAGCGCTCTTCTTCCGGCAGTTCCACCGCGCCGATGTCCGATGCGCGCAGGTAGCGGCCATCGCGCGGATGGCCCTTCTCGCTGATGATCAGGTGCGTGGCGTTGCACCAGGCGGCTTCGCACGCCGCTTCCGCCACCTTCAGGTTCGGCTGCACGAGGAAGTTGCGGTCATAGCGTTCATGTTCGATGATCCAGCGGATCATGGCCATGGCCAGCGCGCCATCCGTGCCCGGCTTGATCGGCACCCAGCGGCTGCGGTCTCCCGCGGCCAGGCTGTCCGCGTTCGTCAGCACGGGGTCGACGACGACGTAGCTGAATTCGCGCTTGCCCGAGCGGGCCTTGGCGATCAGCGTGCCCTGCCGCTTGAACGGGTTGCCCGCATTGCCCGGCGCCGTGCCGACGAAAATGCAGAACTCCGTGTTTTCCAGGTCCACTTTCGCATGCGGCATTTTCTTCATGTCGCCGAACATGGCGCCCGAACCGCTGCGGTAGGCGCCGCCGCAATACGAGCCGTGATTGACCAGGTTCAAACTGCCGTACGACTGCTTGAAAAAGCGCGTGCCGAACGCCAGGCGGCCATCGTCGGTGCTGCACATCAGGCCCACCTGATTGACTTGCGGACCCAGTTCCGGCTGCGCCGGGTCGATCGGTTTTTCCAGCTCGCGCAAGGCGCGCAAGCCCTGCACGTGGCCTTCGCCAAACAGGTCTCCGCCTTCCGTCACTTCCTTCACCAATTGGTCGAAGGCGATCGGTTCCCACTGACCGCCGCCGCGCGGTCCCACGCGCTTCATGGGCGCCAGCACGCGGAACGGCGACTCCATCTGTTCCAGCACGCCGTTGCCGCGGCCGCAAGCGGTGGAACGTCCCTTCAAGCCCTTTTCCTGGAAGCGCGACAGCGACACAAAGCTGTCGCGTATCGGGGTCTGGTACGGCAGCGCCGGATCAGCCGACAGGGGGCTGTACGGATTGCCCGCCACGCGCAGTACCTTGCCGCTTTTTTTATCGAGGCGCACGCGCACGCCGCAAAACGTGGTGCAGCCCATGCACATGGTGTAGCTGACCTGCTGGTCGGGATTGACCGTCAATTTTCCTGTGGCCGTGGCGACGGAAAACTCGGGCGGCAGGGAATTGCCGTGCAGTTTCTGCACGGGCTTGTCCTTGCCCAGCGCGTGGTCGACCATGCGGCCGGCCGTGGTGGAAAAGCTGGCGGCAAAGGCGGCCAGCCCGCCGCCGATGGCGCCGTAGCGCAGCAGCTTGCGGCGTTTTTCTTTTTCGTCTTCAGGGACGTCGTTACGGTCATCGTTGTGTATTTGATCGTTCATTGTTGACTCCTCAGTGCGTGGCCATGGCGGGACGGCTGCGTGCAGCGACGACGCGTCCAGCCCATGGCAAAAATTCCAGCATCAGCAACAGCAGTGCGATCCACAGGCCGGCCGTGCCGATAATCCCCATCAAGCCATCGTTCCCCATCGGCAGGTGGTAGTCGTACAGGCCCGCGCCCGTCTTCGGGATGTTCTGGCCGCCGATGAAGATCGTCCAGCGCATCATCCAGGCGCTGTGCAGCGCGATCAGGCCGTTGACGAGACCACTGCTGGCCGGGCGCCAGATGGCCAGGGCCATCGGCACGATGGACGACAGCACGGCCCATACGGCCGTGAACTGCCATTGCGGCATGCCCGCCACCTGGGTAAAGGCCATGCTGTGACTGGCGCTCACGCCGGACAGGCTGACGAACAGCCAGCCGCCGCCCAGCGCCAGCACCAGCGCCAGCGACAGGGCCAGCGCGCGGTTCAAGGACACTTCCAGCGCCATGTCGCGGCCCGGCAGGAAACGGTTGAACAGCAGCGCCATGCCCACCGCCCCGACAAAGGCCGTGGCGGCAAATTGCGCCGGCAGGAAAGGCGTGAACCACAGGGGACGGGCGCGCACCACCATCACTTCCATGCCCGTGTACAGACCGACGACAAAGGCGGCGAGCAGGGTGAAGGCGGCGGCGGCGACGATGGCCTTGCGCGATGCGGCGCCGCCACGTCCCAGCAGGCGATAGGCAAAGGCCAGACGGTCCTGACCCTGCCCCCGCGTGGCGAAGTCCCCGCGCAGCGCCAGCCACGCGTACAGCATCAGACAGCCCAGATACAGGGGAATGAAGAACGCGCCCCACGACATCCACGACTGCGGCTGGAAGTAAATATAGAAATGGTAGAAGCGGCCCGGCCCGTGCAGGTCCGCCAGCAGCGCCACGGGCGCCGTCATGCCGCAGACGAGGGACGCCAGCAGCGCGATGCGCCCCAGGCGTTCATACGCCTTGCGGCCGAAGACGAAGTACGGCAAGGTCAGCATGAAGCTGCCATAACTGAGGCCGATGAGGAAAAAATACTGCACCGCCCACGGCAGCCATGCCGCTTCGCGCGTGACGTTGACAATTTCGGTGATGTGGCTGTCCATGGTTTATTTCCCGTGTTTGCTCGGTTGCCAAAGTGTCGCTTCGCCCTCGACGTGGCCGGCGAAGCGCGTGTCCAGTCCCAGATAGAACACGTGGGGCTGGGTGCCTTGCTCGGGTTTCAGCACCTTCACCTTGTTCTCGGTCAGCAGCTGGTGCACCATGCTGTCCGGATCATTGAGGTCGCCGAAGATGCGCGCGCCGCCCACGCAGGTTTCCACGCAGGCCGGCAGCAAGCCTTCGTCGACGCGGTGCGCGCAGAACGTGCACTTGTCGGCCTTGCCCGTCTCGTGGTTGATGAAGCGCGCGTCGTAAGGGCAAGCCTGCACGCAGTAGGCGCAGCCCACGCAGCGGTCGCCGTCGACGACGACGACGCCATCCTTGCGCTGAAAGGTGGCGCCCACGGGACAGACGGGGATGCAGGGAGGATTGGCGCAGTGGTTGCACAGGCGCGGCAGCATGTAGGTGCCGCAGCGGTTCTCTTCCTTGACTTCATAGGTCGAGACGACGGTGCGGAAGCTGTTCTCCGGCACGGCGTTTTCCATGATGCAGGAGACCGTGCACGCCTGGCAGCCGATGCATTTCTGCACGTCGACGACCATCGCCCAGCGCTGGCCGCCCTCGCCCCTGATGGCGGCCTTGCCGGGCAGCGGCGCGATGGCCGCACCGATGGTTACGGCGGGCAAGGCGCGCAAGAAACTGCGGCGCGATTCGATCATGACACTCTCCTTGACGATGGGCGGCAAGCCCTTGTTGACTTGCTGCCATGATAGAAAAGAAGGCGCTGCGGGGGTATTGGGGTGATCGTGCGGAGGCCTAGATGATCATGCCGATTGACAGGATCGACAATGCGGAGTAGGCCGGACCGGCGGACCGCCAACGATGCTGTCGGATTACGGCCTGCGGCCTAATCCGACCTACAAGGCATCCGGAGAATACAAGCGGCGGTGCTCGCGACCGCGTAGCGGTCCGTCATGCCGGCGATGCAGGAGTAGGTCGGATTAGCGGGGCCGCCGAGGCGCGCCAGCGCGTAATCCGACAACCTTGTCGGCAGGGATGGTGGTGGTGTCGGGTTACGCCGTTCCGGCTAACCCGACCTACAACTCATCCAAAGAATACAACCTGCGGTGCTCGCGGATCGCGTAGCGGTCCGTCATGCCGGCGATGTAGTCGGCGATCTTGCGCGCCTGCTTGGTCACATCATCGCCGTTGACCTGATAATCGGGCGGCAGCAGGGCCGGTTCGGCCATGAAGCTGTCGTACAGTTCGCGCACGATGCGGCTCGCTTTGACGCGCATGCGGTTGACCTGGTAGTGACGGTACAGGTTCGCGCGCAGGAAGCGCTTCAGCTCCGTCGCATCCTTGCGCATGGCGTCCGAGAAACGGATCAGCGGTGGACTGGCGCGCACTTCGCTGACGTCGCGCGGCGCGGCGTCGAGGATCAGCGCGTTCGAGGTGACGATCAGGTCGTCGGCCAGGGCCGTGATCAGGCGGCGCAGGGTTTCGTAGATGGCGCGCCGGCCCGACAGGCCGGGAAACGCCTGCTGCACGTCGCGCCACAGGCGGCCGAAGAATGCCACCTCTTCCAGCTGCGCGATGGTGATCAGGCCCGAACGCAGGCCATCGTCGATATCGTGGCTGTTGTAGGCGATTTCATCGGCCAGGTTGGTCAGCTGCGCTTCCAGCGTCGGTTGCGTGCGGTCGATGAAGCGCTGCGCCACGGGACCGAGTTCGCGCGCATGCGCGAGCGAGCAGTGTTTTAATATGCCTTCGCGCGTCTCGAACATCAGGTTCAAGCCGTCGAAGGCGCCGTAGTGTTCTTCCAGCGTGTCGACCACGCGCAGGCTTTGCAGGTTGTGCTCGAAACCGCCGTGCGCCTGCATGCACTCGTTGAGCACGTCCTGGCCCACGTGGCCGAACGGCGTGTGGCCCAGGTCATGCGCGAGCGCGATGGCTTCGACCAGGTCTTCGTTCAGGCGCAGGTTGCGCGCAATGGAGCGGCCGACCTGCGCCACTTCCAGGCTGTGCGTCAGGCGCGTGCGGAACAGGTCTCCCTCGTGATTGAGGAAAACCTGGGTCTTGTATTCGAGGCGGCGAAAGGCCGAGGAATGGATGATGCGGTCGCGGTCGCGCTGGAACTGGCTGCGCGAGGCGTGCGGCGCCTCGGCAAAGCGACGTCCCTGCCCCTGTGCCGAGTGGGCCGCATACGGGGCGAGGAAGTCTTCTGGCAGCATGTTATTGCACTCCGGCGGCCAGGGTGGCGAGCACCAGTTCGTGCGGTGCGGACGTGATGCACGGGCTGCCCAACGGTTTCAAGAGGATGAACTTGATGGCGCCGCCCTCGTTCTTCTTGTCCACCTCCATCAGTTCCAGCCAGCGCTCGACGCCGAGGTCCGGCGCCTTGACGGGCAGGCCAGCGGCGGCGACGAGTTTGCGCACGCGCTCGACGGCCGCCTGGTCGATATAGCCCATGCGGCACGACAGGTCGGCCGCCATCACCATGCCGCAGCCGACGGCTTCGCCGTGCAGCCAGTGGCCGTAGCCGAGGCCCGCCTCGATGGCGTGGCCGAAGGTGTGGCCGAAGTTCAGGATGGCGCGCAAGCCGCCTTCGCGCTCGTCCTGGCGCACCACGTCGGCCTTGATTTCGCACGAGCGGGCGATCGCATAGGCGAGCGCCCCCTTGTCGCGCGCCATCAGCTTGGCCATGTTCGCCTCGATCCAGTCGAAAAACGCCGCGTCGATGATGGCGCCATGCTTGATCACTTCGGCCAGGCCGGCCGACAGCTCGCGCGCCGGCAGGGTTTCCAGGGTCGAGGTGTCGGCGATCACGGCGCGCGGCTGGTAGAAGGCGCCGATCATGTTCTTGCCCAGCGGGTGGTTGATGCCCGTCTTGCCGCCGACGGAGGAATCGACCTGCGCCAGCAGGGTGGTCGGCACCTGCACGAAGCCGATGCCGCGCATGTAGCTGGCCGCCGCATAGCCGGTCAGGTCGCCGATCACGCCGCCGCCCAGCGCCACCAGGGTGGTCTTGCGGTCGCATTTATTGGCCAGCAGCGCATCGAAGATCTGCATCAGGCTGGCCCAGTTTTTATATTCTTCGCCGTCCGGCAGGACGATGCAGATCACTTCGCGGCCATCGCTGGCCAGCGCCGCCTGCAGCCGGCCCAGATACAGGGGCGCGACGGTGGTATTGGTGACGATGGCCACCTTGTGGCCGCTGATATGGCGCAGCAGCGCATCGGCGTCGGCCAGCAGGCCGGGACCGATGGCGATCGGATAACTGCGTTCGTCGAGGTCTACGCTCAACAACATTTTGGATTGCTCGTTCATCGAAGGCTCTGCATGAATGACGCAGTTGGGAGAGGCCTCGCACTCGAGGCTGGCCAGCTGCATCAGGATGGTCTGAACCATCGATTGTACGTTAGGACGGCCCGTGTCGATCACAATGTCGGCCACTTCCATGTAATGGGGCTCGCGTTGCGCCGTCAATTCTTCCAGCTTGCGGCGCGGGTCGGCCGTCTGCAGCAGGGGGCGGTTCTTGTCGTGGCTGGTGCGCGCGAGGATGTTGCTGACGCTGGCGCGCAGGTAGACGACCGTGCCCCGTTCCTTCAGGTAGGCGCGGCTGTCGGCGTTGAGGATCGCCCCGCCGCCGGTGGCCATGACGATGCCTTCCTGGGCGCTCAGGTCGCGGATGACCTCGGCCTCGCGCCGGCGAAAGCTGGCCTCGCCCTCGATCTCGAAGATCCACGGGATGGTCGCTCCCGTGCGTGCCTCGATTTCGTGGTCGGAATCGACAAAGCGCAAGCCCAGCTTGCGGGCCAGGATGCGCCCGATCGTGGTTTTGCCTGCGCCCATGAGGCCTACTAAAAACAGATTTTGCATGTGCTGCGACAGTTAATTTGGATTACGACAATCAGTGGCTTGCCCATACGGACTAATGACGCCTGGAGGGGAAACATCCACGCGGTTAAAGTCCGTAGCGAGCCCCGGAAGCAAAGTGTAACCGACATAAGTTGCCTCCGTCCCGGAACTATTGCCCCGAATCGTCAATTCGACGTCCAGCCAGTTCGCTCTGTCGCGCGGATAAGTCAAGGTGACGACCGCCGTTCCCGAGCTGTCCGTCTTGCCGCCGGTCGACAGATTGAGCGGAATGCCCGGGTCGAGACGACCATTCAGGTTAAGGTCGTTATTCGGATTGAAGGTGCCAGTGCGGTCCCTGTCTTCATTGTCACATGCGTTCGCTGTCCGGACGACTATCCACGACTGGGCAACCAGGGAATATTGCAAATAACCCTTGTAATAATAACGGGGCCAGGCAGCGGCCGTGATGATCACGTCCGGCACGGGATTACCGGCGGCATCCGTCACAAACACACTATACATCTTGCGGTAGGTGCTGCTGTCGGAGGCGTCGAGCACGTTGCCGCTGCCGGCGCTGATGAACAACGATTTTTTCGTCACCGTCAGCTTGACCGTGGCGGCATTGCTCGACACGCCTTGCAGTTGCGCCTTGACAACGACACCGTCGACACCAGTGGTGCCCTGCCCCGCGATATAGCTGACCGTGGCCACGCCATCGCTGTCGGTGGTGACCAGCGACGGTGAACTCAGGGAGCCGTTGCTGGCATCGGCCTGGATCGAGAAGCTCACCTGCGCATTCTTGACCAGGTTGTTTTCCGCCGTGCCATCGCGCACGATGGCACGCAAGGCGCTGCGCTGCGCCGTGCTGCCGGCCGTGTTGGCGCCGATGACCGCCGGGTCGGCTTGCAGGCTGATCGTGGCCTGGGCCGTCAGTGGCGCAACGAACTCCACCTCCGACTGCACCGAGACGCCGCTGTCTTCGTACTTCGCCGTCAGTGCGGTCAAGCCGGCGCCGCTGGCTTTTACGTAGGCGATGGCATTGCCGCCCGTCAGCGCCAGCGGTGCCTGCAATGGCGTGCCGCAGGCAGCGTCCTGGTAAATGGCGCCGCGCGACGTGCTGAAACGCACATTGCCTGTTTGTGGCACGCCAGCCACATCGCTATGCACCGTCACCGCATAACAGGTATTCGTGTTCAGGGTCGTTAACGCAACATTGCTGCCCGATACGGCGTTGATCGTGAAATTCGATGCATTAATCGCAACTGGCAACACAACGCTGTCACCCTGCGCCTTGACGCTGATGCTGTCGCTGCTGCCCGTCTGGGCGTTGTAGCTCAACACCAGCTGGCCGTTGTTGTCAGTCAATGCGGGACTGGCGCCGCCGCCCTTGACCGTGATGGCATTGCTGCGGGCGCTGAATGTCACCGGCTTGCCCACGAGGGGATTGCCGCTGGAATCGACCAGCTTGACCACCATGTCGGTACTCGTCTTCAGGTTCACCGTCGAAAAGGCACTGATGACCAGACGGGTACCGCTGACGCCGACGTCCGTGCTGGCCGTCTGCGCGCCGGCGCTGGCCGTGACCTTGATCGTGCGCAAGCTGGCGTCGCCCCCCGTATTCAGGCTGACCAGCGCCTGTCCCTGAGCATTGGTCGTGACACTCGTGGCGCCCAGAGCGCCCGAATCGGCGCTGAAGGTCACGCTGGCATTGGGCACGACGGCATTGTTGGCGTCTTTGACAAACGCGATCATGTTGACGGCGGTACCGCCCGAGGAAGCGAGGCTGCCGCCGGAAGACGTCAGCAGCAAGCTGGCGATACCGGAAGTGACGGGCACCACTTTCACGACCACCGGGGCCGAATCAACGCCACCGCTGCTGGCCTTGATCGTGATGTCGCGCAAGCTCGCGTCGCCTTTCACGCTGAGTTTTTCCGTCACCGTGCCATTGGCATCCGTCACGCGGTTGGTATTGCTGATGGTGCCGGAACTGGCCGTGAAGGTCACCGTCTGCCCTGTCATGGCATTATTGGCGGGATTTTTCACTACAGCCGTCAGCACGACTTCCGTGCCATCCGCGCCCGATGCCACAATCGTCGTTGCGCCAGCCACCAGTACCACACTGCCGACACCGGCATTCGCGCCGTCCTTGACGCCCAGGGTCGGATCGCCGCCGCCACCGCCGCAGGCGGCCAGTACAGCGCTCATGACCAGCAAAACCAGCCAATTCGATACTCCAGTCCAAGAAGTATTGCCAAAAGAAAAATTCCGCATAGTCGCCATCAGTCCGCTTTCGTTTGCATTGTTACTTAAACGTAAAGATGTGACATTAACGTGTTGCTGGCTGATCTGCCACTATTTTCGGCGTAATAAACACCATCAGTTCCGTTTTTTCTTGACTGCGGCCTGTGCTGCGGAAAAAAACACCGAGTACGGGGATGTCGCCCAGCAGCGGCACCTTGCTGTCCGTGCCCCGTTCGGATTGCTGATAAATACCGCCCAGCACCACGGTTCCGCCGTCTTCCACCATCACTTGCGTGCGCACGTGCTTGGTGTCGATGGCGAAACCGGAGCGGGTTTCCTGGCCCACGCTATCCTTGTTGACGTCCACTTCCAGCACCACGTTGCCGTCCGGCGTGATTTGCGGCGTCACTTCCAGGCGCAGGTTCGCCTTGCGAAACGTGATCGACGTGGCGCCGCTGCTGGTGGCCACCTGGTACGGCAGTTCGATGCCCTGCTCGATCAGCGCCAGCACCTTGTCGGCCGTCACCACGCGGGGGCTGGAAATGATCTTGCCCCTGCCATCGGCTTCCAGCGCGGACAACTCCAGGTTCAGAAAACGGTTGGCGGCCGCCGAAAACAGGCTCAGGGCGAAGCTGGCCGGCGGCAAGCCATTGATGCTGGCGGCCGGCAAGTTGACGAATTGCGTGTTCGGCACGAAGGCGCCGGTGCCCGCCACCGTTTGCCCCGTCGCCTCGCCCACGCCCTGATACGTGCCGCCGATGGCCGCGCGGCGTCCGCTGCCGCCCAGCGAAAACCCGGGCACCTGCCCCGCCGCCAGGCGCTGGTCCGTAAAACCGAGGCGCGCGCCCAGGTTGCGGCTGAAGCTGTCGTTCGCCTCGACGATGCGCGCCTCGATCATGACTTGTCGGGTCGGAATATCCGTCTTGTCGATCAGTTGCCGGATCTGTTCCAGGCGCGCCGGCACATCGGTGACAAACAGCTGATTCGTGCGCGGCTCGATCAGCACGCTGCCACGGCGCGACAGCAGCCGGCTGCGCCCTTCCCCCGCGTCCAGGCCGAACACGGTGCGGAACGCCTCGGCCTTCTGGTAATTGAGCTGGAAGATGGCTGATTGCAGGGGTTCCAGTTCCGCGATCTGCGCGCGCGTTTCAAGCTCCAGTTTTTCGCGCGCGAGGATTTCCTCACGCGGCGCAATCCACAGCACGCTGCCATTGCGCCGCATGTCCAGGCCCTTGGCCTGCAGCAGCACGTCGAGCGCCTGGTCCCACGGCAAGTCGCGCAGGCGCAGGGTCACATTGCCCGCCACGCTGTCGCTGGCGATGATGTTTTGCCCGGACGCATCGGCCAGGATGTGCAGGGCGGCGCGCACGCCCACGTTCTGGAAATCGACGGAGATTTTGTCGCCCGCATACAGACGCGGCGCCGACACCTGCACCACCGCCTCCTGGGCAAGGGCGCTGGCCTGCAGGCACAGCATGGCGGCCACGAGCATGCGGAGCGGCCTCATGGCGCCGCCTCGGGCAGGCTGGCCTTCGCCCCCGCCACCTGCAAGGCCAGGCTGCCGCGCCGCTCGCGCCAGGGGCCATCCGCCTCGCGCAGCAATTCACGGTACTGCACGGCCTGTTCACTGATGCCTGTCACCACGCCGTGGTCTTGCCCCAGATACTGGCCCACCGCCACCCGGTACACGCGCTGGCCCGCCAGCAGCAGCGCGCTCAGGCGCCCGTCCTGTTGCACGCTGCCGACCATGCTGATGGCCGGCAAGGCCACGCTTTCCAGCGGTTCGCGCACGCGGCGGGGGTCGGGCGCCGCCGCAGCGCCACGCTGACCCGGCGCGGGCGCGGGCGGCAAGGCATTAAAAGGATCGGCCAGGGCGGCGGCCTCGTAGGGATGCGGCGCGACAGCGGCAAGCGGACGCCATGCCGGCGCAGCTGCGGGCGCGCCCGCCTTGGACAATAATGCCGCTTGCGCCACCCGCTCCCCCGCTTCGGGCAAGCGATATGCCTGCAGCACGGCATCGAGGGTCAGCAAGCGATCCTTGCCGAGGGTCAAGGCCAGTTCATGCACCGTGACGATGCGCGGCAGGCGCGCCAGGTCCGCCAGCAGCGCGCCCATGGCGTGATAGCCGCCGCGCAACTGTATGGCGATCGGCAAGGCGACATACGGCGCTTGCGGCCGCGCCGCGCCTGGCTTGAACAGCGAAAATTGCAAGCCGCGCGACTGCCCGGCGGCGTTAATGTCGCTCAACAGCACCGCCATCGCTTGCTGGTCGGGCAGTTGCTGTTCCAGCAGGGCCAGCTCGGCGCCCGCCTGACGCTGCTGCGCGCGCCACTGCGGCAACTGGCTCGCCCTGGCCTGCGCCGCCAGATAATCGGCGCGCATGCGGGCTTCCTCACTGTGCGCCAATCGCACGGCAGCCATCAGTCCATCGAGCCATGTGGCGTGCAGCAACACGGCCGCCAGCGCACAGGCCAGGGCAGCGCAAGCGAGGCGCGCCGGCAGCGGCCACAGCGACGCGGTCTTCAAGCTCAGCATGATCAACCTCCACGACTAAGATTGCCCAGCCGGTGACAAAGCCAGCCGTATCGTCCAGTCCACGGCGCCATCGGCCGCGCCGCGCACTTCCATCACTTCCGGCCGGGACCAGGGCGCGGCCTGCGCCAGCGCCAGCAGCAACGCCGCGACCTTTTCCTGCGAAACGGCCTGCCCTTGCAGGCGCACCATCGCCGTTTCCTGGCGCACGCTGTGCAAGGCCACGCCGGTCGGCATCGCCTGAGCCAGGGCTGCCAGCATGCGCACCCAGGCATTGCGCTGCTCTTGCAAATTGACAATGGCCTGCTGGCGCAGCAGCAGCGCCGCCGTCTCGCCCTGCAACCGCTTGCCAGCGGCGAGGACGGTATTGACTTGCTGCATGGCATTGCGCCAGCCTTCCTGGCGGCGCAGCTGCGCGTCGAGCTGGTGCTGCAGCCAGGCGCCAGCCGCCAGGGCCAGCAGCAATCCCAGCAGCGCCCCGCCGGCCAATTGCCACAGCAGCAGCCGAATACGCTTGCGGCGTGCCGCCTGGCGATGCGGCAAAAGGTTGATGCATGGCACTTCCGCCACGGCCTTCATCGTGCGTACCGGTGCATGGCCAGGCCCCAGGCCAGTTGATAGCTCAGGCCGCCGTCGGGCAACGCTTGCCAGCCACCCTGCGCGAGTGCCGCCTGCAAGGCCAGTGCCTCGCTATCCATGATGACGGGCGTCAACCCGGCCGCATTGGCCGCATCGAGACGGCGCTGCACGCTGGCGCGCCGCGCCGCCACCAGCAGCACGTCGATCTCGCTGCCGGTCTGGCCGGCGAGCGGCGGCGCGGGGCCGAGAATGAAGAAATCCAGGCTGGCGTCTTCCAGCGCAAACGGCATGTATTGCGCCGCGTCCAGTTCCACGAGGATTTCCAGCTGTTCCTCCGGCAATCCGGCGGGCAGGCGGATCGCATGCGTGATCAGGGCCGTGGCCGGCATGGCCAGCGCCACGCGGTTGCAAGGGCTGCCACTGTCGCGGTGGGCCAGGCGCAGGGCATCAGCCAGGCCCTGCATATCTTCGACATTACCTTCAAGCATCACTCCAGCAGCCAGCGCGGCGCTGCCGCAATGCCGGCACGACAGTGCTCCCCGCCGGCGCCTCAGCTCGATCACGCGCACGGCATCGTCCGCGATGTCGACGCCCAGCAAACCGGTGCCAAGAAGACTGCTGATGGACATGTTTTTCATAGAGAAACGTCAGCGTGGAAGAGGAGCCTGCCATCCGAAAGCCTAGTCCCGGCAGCGCTGGCTTGTAAACGGATTTCACGCTGGTGTCTGCGGCATGCGGCACCTATCTGGCCCGGCCGTGATCTGGCGCAGGATAATTGTTACCAAATCCTGGTTGCCAGCGGGCCAATACACGCTTATATAGAGTATCGGCAAGTTTCAACACTCCCCCGGCAAGCGCCACGGCGCGCTGCCACCCCGGCAAGCTCGCTTATAATTGGCCGGCATAATTAACCGAAAGACAGACGACGCATGACATCTTCAAAATCCGCTGGCCCTGCTGGCTCGAAGCCGCCCACCAAGGGCAGCAAACCCAAACGTTTCCTGCTGATGGCCCTGGCATCGCTGCTGGGCCTGGGCATCGTCGGCGTCTTGCTGGTGGTCTTTGGCCTGGCCATGGCCTATCCGAACCTGCCGGCGCTCGATACCTTGACCGATTACAAGCCCAAGATGCCGCTGCGCGTGTTCACGTCCGACAGTGTGCTGATCGGCGAGTTCGGCGAGGAACGGCGCAACATGGTGCATATCAAGGATATTCCCGATGTCATGAAGAAAGCCGTGCTGGCCATCGAAGATGACCGCTTCTACGAGCATGGCGGCGTCGATTACCTGGGCATCACGCGCGCGGCCCTGCACAACCTGACGGGCGGCGCCAAGCAAGGCGCCTCGACTATCACGCAGCAGGTGGCGCGCAATTTCTTCCTGTCCAGCGAACAGACCTTGAAACGCAAGGCGTATGAAGTCTTGCTGGCATGGAAGATCGAGAAAAACCTCAGCAAGGACCAGATCCTCGAAGTCTATATGAACCAGATTTATCTGGGACAGCGCGCCTATGGTTTCGCCTCGGCCGCGCAAATCTATTTCGGCAAGAATATCCAGGACCTCACCGTGGCCGAAGCGGCCATGCTGGCCGGCTTGCCGAAAGCGCCATCGGCCTACAATCCCGTCGTCAATCCGAAACGCGCGCGCATGCGCCAGCAATACATTCTGCAACGCATGGCGCAGCTGGGCTACATCACGCCGGCGCAGTACGAAGAAGCGAAAAATGAAGAGCTGAAAGTGAAAACCGACAGCAGCGCCTTCGGCGTGCATGCGGAATACGTGTCGGAAATGGCGCGCCAGCTGGTCTACGAGCAATTCAAGGAAGACACCTATACACGCGGCCTGAACGTCTACACCACCATCACCAAGGCCGACCAGGACGCCGCCTACATCGCCTTGCGCAAGGGCGTGATGGATTACGAGAAACGCCACGGCTACCGCGGCCCGGAAGCGTATATCGAGATTCCGAAGACCAAGGCCGAAGCCGATGACGCGATCGAGACGGAACTGGCCGACCACCCGGACAGCGACGACATCATCGCCGCCATGGTGCTGCAGGCGTCGCCCAAATCGTTGCAGGCTGTCACCTCGGCCGGCGAGGAAATCACCATTACCGGCCCCGGCCTGACCTTCGGCGCGGCCTGGCTGTCGGAAAAAGCGGCGCCGAACCGCCGCATCAAGCGAGGCGCCGTGATCCGCGTCATGCAGGAAAACAACGCCTGGGTCTTGACGCAGATGCCGGAAGTGCAATCGGCGTTCGTCTCGGCCAGCACCACGGACGGCGCCATCCGCGCCATGGTGGGCGGCTTCGATTACAACCGCAACAAGTTCAACCACGTCACGCAGGCGTGGCGCCAGCCCGGTTCGGCCTTCAAGCCCTTCATCTATTCCGCGTCGCTGGAACGGGGCCTGTCGCCGTCCACCATCATCAACGATGCGCCGATCTCGTTCGACGCGGGCCAGACGGGCGGCCAGGCGTGGGAACCGAAGAACTACGACAGCAAATACGATGGCCCGATGACCATGCGCAAGGGTTTGATGAAATCGAAGAACATGATTTCCATCCGCATCCTGCACAAGATCGGCGCCAAGTATGGCCAGGAATACGCGACGCGCTTCGGCTTTGACGCGGACAAGAACCCGCCCTACCTGACCCTGGCCCTGGGCGCCGGCAACGTGACGCCCTTGCAGATGGCGGGCGCCTACGCCGTGTTCGCCAACGGCGGCTACAAGATCAACCCGTATCTGATCGCCAAGGTGACCGATAGCGACGGCAATATCCTGTCGCAAGCCAAGCCGGACCTGGCGGGCGAGGAAGCCAACCGCGTCATCGACGAGCGCAATGCCTTCATGATGAACAGCATGCTCAACGACGTCGTGCGCTTCGGCACGGCAAACAAGGCCATGGCCCTGAAGCGCCCCGACCTGGCCGGCAAGACGGGCACCACCAACGATTCCATCGACGCGTGGTTCGCCGGCTACCAGGCCAAGCTGGTGGGCATCGCCTGGATCGGCTACGACCAGCCGCGCAACCTGGGCAACCGGGAAACGGGCGGCGGCCTGGCCTTGCCGATCTGGATCAGCTACATGGCGAAAGCCCTGAAAAGCATTCCCGTCGAGGAGCGCGCCGTGCCGGAAGGCCTGATCCGCGTGGGCGACGAGTACTACTATGCGGAAAATCCGCCGGGCACGGGCGTCGGCAGCCTGGAAGGCGCGGCGCGCGGCACGCCGGAGGAAGAAAAGGCGAAAGAAGCCGTCAAGAACGAGCTATTTTAAACACGTAGGCCGGGTAGGTCGGATTAGCGCGCAAGCGCGTAATCCGACAACATCGTTGGCGCCGGTGGTGGTGTCGGGTTACGGCCTGCGGCCTAACCCGATCTACCCGACCTTGGACCACAAAAAATGGGCAGCCCGCAAAGGCTGCCCATTTTTCATGCATCACTTCAAACACTTACTTCAATACAACTGGCGCGCCCGCCTGCTCGCTGGCCATGGCCGACAAGGCCGCAAACAGTTCCGAGCCGTCGCGCGTATTGATCCACTCGTCGCCCACGCGCTTGTAATGAAAACCGCCGGAACGCGCGGCCACCCACATTTCGCGCATGGGGGCCTGGCTGTTGACGATGATTTTCGTGCCGTTGTCGATGAATTCGATTTCCAGCACATTGCCGCTGCGGCTGCATTCGACGTCGAGCACGTCTTCATCGTTCAGCCGGTCCAGCGCCGCCTCGATCTGGGTCAGGGTGGCTTCGGCCAGGGCCAGGAATTCCGATTCGCTCATGCTACACTCCAAAGATCTTAATCAAACCGTGATTCTAATCGTGAAGTCATCCTCAGCGTTTTATATCGGCATCGCCATTGTGGTTTCTAGCGTCCTGGCCGGCTGCGGCCAGCCCGGCCCCCTGTACCTGCCCAAGCCGCCAGCGGCCAAGGGCGCGCCAGCCAAAGGCCCCGTCGAACCGGCCCCCGTACCGCCGCCGCCCGTCATCGTGCCGGCGACCTAAACGGAGCGCACCGGGGTGGCGGCATTCGCCGCCCTGGCAGTTTTGACACGCTTATTCCAGGCAAAAACCACACGGGTTAACAGCAGTAGCGCGACGATAGAGCCGAACAGGATCGGTTGCGCGAAATTGTGCTTGCCCGCCTTCATCCACCAGAAGTGCAGGATGCCGAGCGGCGCGATGACATAGATCAACCGGTGCAGCCACTGCCAGCGCTTGCCGCCCAGCCGCTTGACCATGCCGTTCGTGCTCGTCACGGCCAGCGGAATCAGCAAGACGAAGGCGATGAAACCCACCGTGATGAACGGGCGCTTGAGTACATCCTTCCACATTTCCTGCAGATCGAAAAAGTGATCGAACCATAAAAACGTGGTGAAGTGCAGCGCCGCGTAGAAAAACGCGAACAGGCCCAGCATGCGCCGCAGCTTGATCAGCCAGTTCCATTGCGTGAGGCGCCGCAAGGGCGTCACCGCCAGGCTGATGCACAGGAAATACAGGGTCCAGTCGCCCGTGCCGCGCGTGATGAATTCCAGCGGCTCCACCAGTTGCCCCGTGTACGTCAGCCAGACCATGCGCGCGAATGGCAGCAGCGCCAGCAAAAAGATCAGGCTTTTCAGCAGCGACAACTGCCTGGTCGAGGGATTGATGGCCATGGTCTTTCCTTAAAAAAACTTCTTCAGATCCATGCCCGCATACAGCGAGGCCACGTCGTTGTAGCCGTTGAACATCAGGGTCTTGCGCTTGCGCGCGAGAAAACCGTCTTCGCCGATGCGCCGTTCGGACGCCTGCGACCAGCGCGGATGATCGACGTTCGGGTTCACGTTCGAGTAAAAACCGTATTCGGACGGCGCCGACAGGTTCCAGGACGTGCGCGGCTGTTCCTTGACGAAACGGATCTTGACGATGGATTTGGCCGATTTGAAACCATATTTCCACGGCAAGACCATGCGCACGGGCGCGCCGTTCTGGTTCGGCAAGGTTTCCCCATACATGCCCAGGGTCAGCAGCGCCAGCGGATGGTTCGCCTCGTCGATGCGCAAGCCTTCCGTATACGGCCACTGCAGCACGCGGCTGCCCACGCCCGGCATCTGCTTCTTGTCGGCCAGGGTGATGAATTCCACGTACTTGGCATTGCCCGTCGGCTCGACCTTCTTGATGATTTCCGAGAAGGAATAACCGACCCACGGGATGACCATCGACCAGCCTTCCACGCAGCGCAGCCGGTAGACGCGCTCTTCCAGCGGCGCCAGCTTGAGCAAGGCATCGAGATCCAGGGTCATCGGCTTTTTCACTTCGCCTTCGATGCTGACCGTCCAGGGCCGCGTGCGCAAGGTGCCCGCGTTTTGCGCCGGGTCGCTCTTGTCCGTGCCGAACTCGTAGAAATTGTTGTAGCTGGTGGCGTCTTTATAGGCCGTCTGCTTTTCCAGCGCCGAATAGGCGGGATTCAGTTTGGCTGCCAGCTTGGGATTCGTGCCTTGCGCGAACGCTTCGCGGCTGGCCATTTCCAGCAAGGCCGCGCTGGACATCGAGCCCAGCGCCACTTGCTTGATGAAGCTGCGGCGCGATTCAAACACGGCGCGCGGCGTGATTTCGGAAGAATACGGCAACTCAATGCCGTTGGGACTGCGCTTGATCAACATGGCGGCTCCGGAAAAAGGTGATTGGATATACCTTACACCAGTTTTTCCGGGCCGTTCATGACGCTTCTGTCATGCAAAAAAACGTTACTAAAGTGCCCGAAAAAAGTTCAGGGCAAGGCGCCTTGCCGCAGGCAGTACGCATAGTACGACAAGGCAAGGCAACGCCGCCATGGGCTTTTTCTCGGGTACTTTTACAGTTTTCCGTAAGAATGCAGGCCGGAGAGGAACATGTTGACACCCAGGAAGGCAAACGTCGTCACCAGCAAGCCCACCAGCGCCCACCACGAGGCGACGCGACCGCGCAAGCCCGTCATCAATCGCATGTGCAGCCAGGCTGCATAGTTGAGCCAGACGATCAGCGCCCACGTTTCTTTCGGGTCCCACGACCAGTAGCCGCCCCACGCTTCGGCCGCCCACAGGGCGCCCAGGATGGTCGCTACCGTGAAGAAAGCGAAGCCCACGGAAATGGCCTTGTACATGACGTCGTCGAGCACTTCCAGCGACGGCAGGCGGTCGACCAGGTAGCCGCTCGACTTGAGCAGGTAGGCGGCCGCCACCATGGCCGACAGGGCAAACGTGCCGTAGCCGATGAAGTTGGCGGGCACGTGGATCTTCATCCACCAGCTTTGCAGGGCCGGCACCAGCGGCTGGATTTCCGCCGCGTCGCGCGTGACCGTGTACCACATCAGGAACACGACGGCCGCCGAAATGACCAGCATGACGAAGGCGCCCAGCTGGCGCGTCGCATAATGCTGCTCGTAATACAGGTAGAACATGGCCGTGATCAGGGAAAACAGGATGAACACTTCATACAGGTTCGACACGGGAATGTGGCCCACATCGGCGCCGATCAGGTAAGACTCGTACCAGCGCACCAGCATGCCCGTCAGGCCCAGCACCACGCCGGCCCAGCACAGCAGGGAGCCGACGGACGAGCCGAATTCCGAGCGCGCCACCAGGCCGATCCAGTAGAACAGGGTCGACAGCACGAACAGGGTGCCCATCCACAAAATGGCGGACTGGCTCGACAAGATGTATTTCAGGAAGAATTTCTGGTTCGCCATTTCCAGGTGGCCCGCGTACAGCTCGATGGCGAACAGCGACAGCACGGCCGCCAGCGGGATCAGCCAGCGCACGGGCTTCCAGTGCCAGCCCAGCCACGCGAACGTGGGCGCCGCGGCCAGCAGGATGGCCTTTTCATAGATATCCATGAAGGCGCCAAAGCGCATCAGGCCGAACAGCGAGGCCGCCAGCAAGCCGGCGCCGTACAGCCAATCGATCAGGCTCAGGCGCTTGAAAAATCCTGGTTCCTGCGTATATATTTGCTTGTTTGCCAATTCCATCATTTTCTCCATTCCCGGCGACGCGCAAGCGTCCCGAAACTCAGCCAATCCAACTCAGCGCAGCTTACGCCGATTGCGGCAGCTTTGCCTTCAAGTTCTCAAATTCTTTTTCAAAATCCAGCGTCTTGCGCTGCGTGCTCATGGCCATCAGGGCCTCGCTGCCGCCCTCGCCATCCTTGATCCACACCCACAGGCGGCGCTCGCGGATATAAAACATGGAAAATACGCCGATCACGAGGAACAGGCAACCGAGGTAGACCACGCTCTTGCCCGGCGAACGCGTCACCTGCAGCACGGACGCCTTGATTTCCGTAAAGTCGTCAAGCTGCAGATACACGGGTGCGCCATAGAAGAAGCTGTCGGACAGCGCATTCGTGGCCAGTTGCAGGAAGCGGCCATGCTTGTCATCGGCCTCGATGGCTTTCAAGCCATCCTGGGCGCGTGCCGCCTGCCACAAGTCCCACAGGCTGCCGTTGAGGATTTTCATGAAGATATCGGCCGCTTTTTCTTGCTCGGCGGCAGGAATTTTCTCCAAGAAACGAGAAATGGCGAGGAAACCGCCCTCTTGCCCATTGCCGGCAAAGATGCCCAGGCTTTTCGCCGCCGATTCCTGCAACTGGCCGCGCAAGGCTTCCGCGTTCGCCTGCGGCATGGCACGCGCCGCATAGCGCGCGGCGGCCTGCTGGCGCAGCGCGGGATCTTGCAGCGCGGCACGCAAGCGCATCCATTCGTTCACGCTGACATTGTCATCGGCGGGGATGCGCAGATAGCTGAACGGGTCGCTGGGGTTGATGCGCATGCCAGCCAGGAACACCGTCGTGCCATCGACCGTGACGGGCTGCATGTAGTTCTGGTACTCGCGCGCCTGCCCCGTCTTGTCGCGCAATTTGTATTGCACCGAGGGCCCCACGTTCTTGAGATCCTTGTTATGCGCGTTCTTCGCGGCCGACCCGAGGCGTTTATCGAGGCCGACGGCGAATTTATCGTTGAAACTTTCCGCCTTGTTGACGGCGCGCACGTCCTGGCCCGCGCTGAGGTTTTCCACGTTAAACGGACGGAAACCCGACCATTCCACCGTGTAGGAATTGCCGTCGCTGCGCTCGAGCGGCGTGCTGCCGCCCACTTCGCCGCCGATATCGAAGCGTTTCGTCGTCTTGCCCGTCATGGGATAGCCCGTCAACTTGAGCTTGCTGCCGCCATCCTCAAAACTGGACTGGTACAGGGCCAGGCCCTTGTACAGCAGCGGCTGGTTGACTTTGATGGTTGCAGGGAACGTCTCGCCCGTTGCATGGTCAGTGATGACGACATCGCTGGCGAACAGCTTGGGCATGCCCGTGCTGTAGAAATCGATGTGGAATTTTTTCAGCAGGATGGTGATGGGCAGATCCTGGATCAGCACGCCATCGGCCTGGGGAATGATGGCCGTGTTGCTCGACGAGCCTTCCGGGATCATGGTGTTGCCGCGGAAAGTAGGATTCGACAGGCTCAGACGGTGCTGGGCGGGAATATCGGCGATCACGCCGCTGCCGGAAAACGGTGTCTTGCCAAAGAACCATTGCTGTACGCGGATCGGCATTTCCGAATCGAGCAAGCCGCCCACGCAGATGATGACGATGGCGCCATGGGCAAAGATATAGCCCCATTTATTCGCCGCGCCCCGCTTGGCCGCGACCAGGGTGGCGTTGTCCTTCTCGACCACCTTGGCCCCATAGCCGGCGTCTTTCAGGCGCATCACCATCTGCTGCGCCAGCACGGCGCGCGGCAGCGGTGCCTGCCATTCCAGCTTGTGGTGGAAATTGCGCAGCGATTGCTCGCGCACGGTTTCGCGCCAGCTGCGCATATCCTTGAGCATCTTCGGCGCATTGCGCACGATGCACAGCGAGGTCGAGGCGACGAGGAAGCCCATGATCACGAGGAACCACCAGGCCGAATACACGGAGTACAGGCTCAGCTTGTCGAAGACGGCGAACCAGAACGGGCCGAACTGGTTCACATAATTGGGCATGGGCTCGTTTTGCTTGAGCACGGTGCCGATGATGGAGGCGATGGCGATCAGGGTCAGCAAACTGATGGCAAAGCGCATCGACGAGACCAGCTCGACGAATTCAGCCAGGCTGCGGCGTTGGGTCTTTAACTCGATTCCGGTCGTGCCTGTGCTCATACGTGGATACTCATACGGGATATGCAATCTTCAAGAAAATGTAGGCATGGAGCAGAATGTTTCTCCGCGCAAGGCGGCAGCATACTCCTGTTTGGCCCCTGCCATAAAAAAGGGCAGCCTGTGGAAACGGCCGCCCTTGTTCATGCGCGCTGGTGCGCCTGGCAATCTCTTGCCACTATGAAAACTTACTTCAGGCCGGCGATATAGTCGGCCACGGCAGCGATCTCGTCATCCGACATGCGGGCGGCGATGGTGTGCATTTGCGCACTGTTCTTGCGGGCATCGGCCTTGGTGCTGCGGAACATGGTCAACTGGGCCACCGTGTAATCCTGGTGCTGGCCGGCGATGCGCGGATACTGGACGGGAATGCCATTGCCCGTCGCACCATGACAGCTGGCGCAGGCGGAAACTTGCTTGGAAGCAATGCCACCACGGTAGATTTTCTTGCCCAGGTCAATCGTATCCTTGTTTTTCGCGGCGCCCGGCTTGGAGACCTGCGTGCCCAGGTAAGCGGCGATATTCTTCTTGTCGGCGTCGCTGAGCATTTTCGCGTAGGTCGTCATGACGGGCTGGTTGCGCTCCGGCGTGGTGAAGTCGACCAGTTGCTTGTAGATATAGCTTTCGTGCTGGCCGGCCAGCTTCGGATTGACGGAAATAGTCGAATTGCCGGCCGCGCCATGGCACGATACGCAGGCAGGCAAGCCGCGTGCCGCATCGCCATCGGCGTACAGGGTAGCGCCCTTGGCGGCATCAGCCTTGACGGCCGGTTTCGGTGCTTCGACCGCGGAGGCAGTTGCCGATACAGCCAGCAAAGCGAGCAGCATGGATTTGAACAACGGTGAAAACGCACGATTCATTCAGGCACCCTGAGACAGTGAGAAATTAGTGGTGGACATTGCCGCGCCCTGGGGATTTTTGCTTTATTTTCAGGGCCGCAAGCCGCATCGCTGCTACGCCGGCAACAATAAACAACCCCTTATTGTACAATAGCTTCTTGGCGTTATCGCTCCCTTATCGCTCCCTTTTGTTGCTTTACTACTCCCATGTCAAAACTCTGGCAAGCCCGCTTCTTTACGACCGTCAACCAATTGCGTGACCTGCCCGATACCACGGTGCCGGAAATCGCCTTTGCCGGCCGCTCCAATGCCGGTAAATCGACCGCCATCAACATCTTGTGTAATCAGAAAGGCTTGGCGTTCGCCTCCAAGACACCTGGCCGTACCCAGCACATCAACTACTTCTCCATCGGCGGCGCCCACGTGGCGCAGCACCGCAAGGATGCCACCATCGTCGAAGAGATCGAATGCCTGCTGGTCGACTTGCCGGGCTACGGCTACGCGGAAGTATCGGGCTCGGCCAAATTGCACTGGCAGCGCCTGCTGGGCGATTACGTGCAGCGCCGCGAGCAATTGGCCGGTTTGATCCTGATCATGGATTCGCGCCGCCCGTTCACCGACCTGGACATCCAGATGCTGGAATGGTTCGCCCCGACGGGTAAACCGATTCACTGCATCCTGACGAAAGTCGATAAGCTGAACCGCAATGAATCGGTGAATGCCTTGCGCCAGGCGAAAGCCAAGCTCGACAGCTATGTGGATGAAGACGGCGTCGGCTTCCCGTTCACCGTGCAACTGTTCTCGGCCTTGAAACGCGTCGGCATCGACGAAGCCAATGACAAGATCATGGAACTGGCCGGCATCAGCGAAGACGGCGCGGCCCAGATGGTCGACCTGATCGACATGGAAGACGACGTCGAGCCGGAATCCGACAAGCCGGCTTGATCGAGATCAACGCTGCGTAAAAAAGGCTGCCCGTTCACACGGTGCAGCCTTTTTTTATTGCAGCGCGTCCTGGCGCCTAGCGCCGTCCCGGTCCCGCCCGCTTCTCCGAGAAGAATTCCTGGCGCAGGAAGGCAGTCAGCTCGGCCGTGTCTTCCACGCGGGCGCTGAGGTTGACGTTACGCCCCAGGCGCCGCGATTCCCAGACGAAATCGCCGGGTTTTTCGGCACGGATCAGCTGGATCATCTTCTTGATGATGGCCGTCTCGATATCGGGCTCATTGCCCAGTTCTACTTTTTCCTGCTTCAGCCAGTTGCGCTTGAAGTTGCCGTTCCAGCCCTTGAACTTGACTTCGGCGCTGAACGAGGTCTGGTTGACGATGGAAAACACGCCGCCCGAATCCTCGCGGTCGCTGCCGGAATTGCGTCCCTGCGCGCCGGCGATATTCGCCTTGGCCACGCGCATGGCGCGGTCGTTTTCGCTTTCCTCGGCCGGCGGCGTGGGATTCTGCGCCTCGCGCTGCTTGCGGCGCTGCTCGATCATCGAGCTCATGTCTTCAGCGGGCGGCGGCGGCAACGGCACTTTCGACACCAGCGGCGGCGTGTACGTCTCCAGTTTCGGTTTGTCGCGCGGCACGTCTTTTGTGACCACGCGCTTGCTCGGGGCCGGCGGCGGTTTCACCTTGGCCACTTTCGTGTCCTTCGGCTTGGGCGTGGGTTTCGGCTGCGGCTTCGGTTGCGGCTTGTCCTTCAGCGGCGCGATGTAGACCATCGCGCTTTCCTTCTTCGGCGGCGGAATCTTTTCGATCTTGTCACTGCGCAACAAAACATACGCCGCCAGCAGCACGTGCAGCAAGACGGACACGCCGAGCGCAACCTTGCGCGTGGTGCTGGTCTTGGACCCGTAGGCCGGAGGTGGCTGGATCACTTGCCCGCAGGTGGGGCAAACATCGGAATCGGCAGCCAACAAATGGGTCGTGTCATGCAAAATGAATCGTGCTTTCTGTGTAGCGAAGAAATAACATTACAGGGCAGCCATAGTGCCAGAGTCCCTTGCTTTTGGGAACACTTCCTCGGCCTTTCCAACCCGCAGCGTACAGGATAGCGACATTCCTTGCAGCGCTGACCAGAGTACCCGAGCCGTCCCTTGACGGTTGTTACCGTATGTATCACTGCCCATACAAAACCGGCGCCCCATTCACGCAGGAATGGGACGCCGGTCACGGGTCACAGCTCACGCACGTGCTCAAGCCTGGTTGTCGAGCGCCACCAGTTGCTCGTCCGTCACCGGCCCCGTGCCGCTGTACTTGTCCAGGAACAAATAGATGACGGGGGTGATGAACAGGGTAATCACTTGCGAAAACAGCAATCCGCCGACCACGGCCAGGCCCAGCGGCTGGCGCAGCTCGGCGCCGGCGCCCAGGCCCAGGGCGATGGGCAAGGCGCCCATCAGGGCCGCCGCCGAGGTCATCATGATGGGGCGGAAGCGCAGGATGCACGCCTGGCGGATGGCCTCAGGCGGGCTCATGCCCTCATTGCGCTGCGCATGCAGGGCAAAGTCGATCATCATGATGGCGTTTTTCTTGACGATACCGATCAGCATCAAGATACCGATGATGGCGATCATGGTCAGGTCCATGCCGAACAGGCGCAAGGTCAACAGCGCCCCCACGGCCGCCGACGGCAAGCCGGCCAGGATGGTCAGCGGGTGGATGTAGCTTTCATACAGCACGCCGAGCAGCACATAGATCACGGCCAGCGCGGCGATGATGAGGATGATCTGGCTCGACTGCGAATCCTGGAACACGGCCGCGTCGCCGCCGTAGCGCGTGATGATGGAGGCCGGCAAGCTCATGTCCTTGCCCATCACGTCGATCTTGCCCGTGGCGATGCCCAGCGGCACGTCCGGCGCCAGGTTGAAGGAGATCGTCACGGCCTGCAGCTGCCCCTGGTGATTGACGGAGGTGGGACCGATCGTGCGTTCCACGTAGGCAATACTCGACAGTTTCACCAGCTCGCCCGACTTGCTGCGCACGGACACGCGCGTGAGCGCATCGTCATACTGGCGGTCCGGCGTGGCCGCTTCCAGGATCACGTAATAACTGGCGGCCGAGGAATAGATGGTCGACACTTGCCGCTCGCCAAAGGCGCTGTACAGGGCCGTGCGGATGTCGGACATCTGCACGCCCAGCAGATTGGCCTTGTCGCGGTCGATCCTGAGGGAGGCCTGCAAACCCTTGATCTGCGAATCGCTGGTGACGTCGCGGAAAGCGGGGTCGGCGCGCATGCCTGCAATAAACTTTTCAGCCCAGTCGTTCAAGGCGTCGGGACTGACGCTTTGCAAGGTGTACTGGTAACGGCTCTTGCTCTGGCGTCCGCCCAGCTGCAAGTTTTGCACGGGACGGAAATACACGGCCATGCCGGGCACGGTGCTCGTCGCGCGGCGCAGGTTTTCCAGCACCACGGGCATTTTCGGCCGCTCGCTGCGCGGTTTCAAGACCATGAACATGCGGCCCGTGTTGCCGCCGCCGACGAACGACGTCACATCCTGCACGCTGGGGTCCGCCTTGAGCACGGCCGCCACGCGGGCTTGCAAGTCCTGCAAGGCCGCCGAGGAAATATCCTCCGACGCTTCCGTATTCACCTGGATCTGGCCCAGGTCTTCCTCGGGGAAGAACCCCTTCGGAATGGTCGCGTACAGCAGCACCGTCAGCGCGAACGTGCACACGGCGATGAACAGCACCACGTTGCGGTGCGCCAGGGCCTTGTCGAGCAGATGCACGTATCCGTTGCGCAATTTCGTGAAACCGGCCTCGAAGTGGCGGCCGATGAAGGACTTTTCGCCGTGCGTGGGGTCGCTGTCATTGTGTTCGCGTGCATCGGCCGGCAGGAAGCGGCTGGCCAGCATCGGCACCAGGGTCAGCGACACGATGGCCGAGACGAGGATGGACAGCGAGACGACGACGGCGAACTCGTGGAACAGCAAGCCGATCACGCCCGGCATGAAGAAGATGGGAATGAACACGGCCACCAGCGAGACGGAAATCGAGATGATGGTGAAACCCATTTCCTTGGCGCCCACGAGGGCCGCCTGGATCGGTTTCTTGCCCATCTCGATATGCCGCACGATGTTTTCCAGCACCACGATGGCATCGTCGACCACCAGGCCCACGGCCAGGGTGATGCCCAGCAGGGAAACGTTGTCGAGGCTGTAGCCTAGCCAGTACAGCAGGGCCAGCGCACCGAGCAGGGAAATGGGCATGGTGACGGCCGGAATGAAGGTGGCCGCCGCGCGGTGCAGGAACAGGAAGATCACCAGCACCACGAGGATCACCGTCAGCGCCAGGGTCAGGTTGACGTCGTGGATGGCTTCGCGGATCGAGACGGAACGGTCGTTGACCAGGCTGATCTGGATGGAAGCGGGTAATTGTGCCTTGAAACCGGGCAAGAGTTTGCGCACGGCATCGACCACTTGCACCGTGTTCGCATCCGGTTGGCGCTGCACCAGCAAGGTGATCGAGCGCTCGCCGTTGAAACTGCCGGCCGTCTTGGTCGACTGGAAACTGTCTTCCACTTCGGCCACTTCCTTCAGCCGCACGGGCTGCCCGTTGCGCGTGGCGACGATCAGTTCGGCAAAATCGGCCGCCTTCATCATCTGCGGGTTGCCCTGGATGGTCAAGGTCTGGCTGGGGCCGTCGAGGATGCCCAGCGGCGAATTCGTGTTCGAGGCGCGCAGGGCCGTGGCCAACTCGTCCATCGTCAGGTTGCGCGCGTTCATCAGGTCGGCACGGGCACGCACGCGCACGGCGAAGCGTTTCTGGCCATTCACGCTGACCTGAGCCACGCCAGGCAAGGTCGACAGGCTGGGCGCGATCAGGTTTTCCGCATAATCGTTGAGATCCGACAAGTTCAGCGATGGCGACGTCATCTGGATGAAGAGCACGGGCGCATCGGCCGGATTGACCTTGCGATAGGACGGCAAGTCCGTCATTTCCGTCGGCAACTGGCGCTGCGCGCGCAGCAGCGCCGCCTGCACGTCAACGGCGGCCTCGTTGACATTGATGCTGGCGTCAAACTCCAGGGTCAGCGACGTATTGCCCAGGGTACTCGTGGAAGTGATCAGGCTCAGGCCGGCAATCGTGGAAAACTGCTTTTCCAGCGGCAAGGCCACCGAGGACGCCATGGTTTCGGGGCTGGCGCCGGCCAGGTCGGCGCTGACGTTGATGACGGGCGTGTTGTAGCTTGGCAAGGCGGCCACGGGAATGTGGCCATACGCCAGCACGCCGGCCAGGATGATGCTCAAGGATAGCAGCACCACCATGACGGGGCGGCGGATGCTCAGTTCGGACAGGTTCATGCTGGCTTGCCCTGCGGTGCGGCGGCGCCATCGGCGGCCTTGTGTTTTTCCGCCAGGCGCACCTTGCCGCCAGGACGCAGGTTCTGCTTGCCATCGACGATGACTTTTTCATCGCCCGTCAAGCCGGTGACGACGGCATTCGGGCCGAACGCATACACGCGGGCAATCTTGCGCACCTTGGCCGTGTTGTCGGGCTCCATCGAATACACGAAGACGCCCGTGGTATTGGTGATGATGGCGTTTTGCGGAATGACCAGCGCATCCTTGAGCGTGCGCACCGTCAGCTGCGTATTCACATACTGGCCAGGCCACAGGTCTGTGCCGCTATTGTTGAAACGGGCCTTGACCTTGATCACGCCCGTGGCGGGATCGACGGCATTGTCGATAAAGTTCAGCTTGCCTTCCAGTTGCTTGCCGCCCGCGTCCGACAGCAGCGCCTTGACCGGCACCTCGCCCGCCTTCTGCGCCGCCAGCAAGCCCGACAGGCTGCTTTCCGGCAAGGTGAAGACCACGTCGATCGGGTCGAGCTGGGTGATGCTGGTCAGCGAGGTGGTCGGCTGCACCAGGCTGCCCGCATAGACATTGATGGCGCCCACGCGGCCGCTCTGCGGCGCGCGCAGGACGGTGTAGCTGGAGTCGACCTGGGCCGCGCGTAAGGCGGCCTGGTCGGCGGCCAGCAGGGCGCGTGCCGCGTCGAGCTGGCTTTGCAGCGTGTCCACGGCGCCCTGGGCGATGAAGTTCTTGCTCAGCAAATCCTGGCTGCGCTTGAGCTGGCGTTCGAGATCGGCGACCGAGGCGCGGTCGCGCAACACCTGCGCCTGCGCCTTGTCGACATTCGCGTGCTCGCTGCGCGCGTCCAGCGTAAACATCAGCTCGCCCTGCTTGACGAACTGGCCTTCGCGGATGTGCACCTTGGTAATCGTACTGGTCGTCTGCGGATGCAGGTCGACGCTGCTGATCGGCGTCACGCTGCCATTGGCTTGCAGCAGCATCGGCACATCCTGGCGTACGGGCGCGACCACGCTCACCGTCGTCGGCGCCTGTCCGCCCTTGCCCCCTTTGCCATCCTGCCCACCGGCCGTTTTGCCTGGCTGATGATTGAAATACCAGATGCCGCCACCGATACACAGGGCCGCACCCACGAGGATTGCCAGACTAGTCTTTTTCATTGTTCTGTCATGCTGTCGCAGCGCAGGGCTGCAGGTTGAATGTAGGTGCCAGGAAGCCTAAGGCACAATATTGTCGCACGGAAATGCTCACTTTCCAGCGTAATACTCTGGCACGATCAGGGTGACTTCCAGTCCACCGTCGACGTGATTGGCCAGCAAAACCGTGGCGCCGTGCTGCTCGGCGATATTGCGCGCGATGGTCAGGCCCAGGCCCGTGCCGCCCGATTCGCGCGAACGCGAGGTTTCTATCCGGTAAAACGGTTCGAACACCTTGGCCAGTTGATCTGGCGCAATCCCCGGCCCGCCATCGCGGATGCGGATGCGCGCCGCGCCGGCAATGCGCTCGACGGTTACCTGCGCGTACTGGCCATACTTGACGGCATTGTCGATCAGGTTCACCAGGCAGCGCCGCATGGCGATCGGCCGGGCCATCAAGGCCATGCCGGCCTGCCCGGCCAGGGTCACCTTCTGCCCGGCATCGGCCGCGTCGGAGCAGACGCTATCTAACAGCGAATCGAGATCGAGCGCCTGCATCGCTTCCGTGCTATCCATCGAGCGGGCCAGGTCCAGTCCTTCCTTGACCATGCTCTGCATGGCGGACAAGTCGCCCACCAGGCGGTCGTACAGTTCCGTATCGGCGACTTTTTCCAGGCGCAAGCGCAAGCGCGTCAGCGGCGTCTGCAAATCATGGGTGATGGCGGCCAGCATTTGCGTGCGCTGGGAAATGTGCTGGCGGATGCGCGCCTGCATGGCATTGAAAGCGGCGCTGGCCTGGCGGATCTCGCTGGCGCCCGACAAGGTCAGCGGCGGATGGTTGATGTCGTTACCGAGGTCTTTCGCCGCCTGCGCCAGTTGCTTGAGCGGGCGCATGGTCATGCGCGTGACCAGGTACGCGAGGATGGCAATGCTGATCAGGAAAGGCAGCAGGGTCATCCAGTCGTTATGTTCATTGAACGGTGGCTGCTGGCGCGGCGGCAAGACCATCAGGCGCAGCACGTGGCCGTCCTGCATGCGCACATCGAGGTTTTCGCAGGTACCGCCCCATGGCTTGGCGCCGAACTTGCCCGGCGACTGGCGCGGCTTGACGCAGGCTTCCGGGCGTTCGGCCAGCGCGCTGACCTTGAAACCCTCGCCCAGCTTGGCTTGCAGCGCAGTGGAAAATTCCGTCGGCGCGCCAGGCGTGTGCTCCGTGTCGGGACGCAATTCCAGGCGCACGCTGCCCTTGTTGGCGACCTTCAGGTAGGCGGCGCGCGAGGCCAGCGGCACCACGTCGGCCGCCATCACCAGCTGCTCGGCCCGCTCGACGGCATGGTAGTCGCGGTATTGCTCGATGGCGCGCTGGCGTTCGCCCACGGCCAGCCACTGGGTCAGCGCAGCCGAAGCGACGATGCCGATCAGCAAAAACATGAAGACACGGCCCGTCATCGATCCCAGGAAGGCCTTCACGCGTGCGGCTCCACATTGACCTGGCCGGCCAGCACATAGCCGCCGTTGCGCACCGTCTTGATGATTTGCGGCAAACGGGCATCTTCACCGAGCTTTTGCCGCAGGCGGCTGATCTGGATATCGATCGAGCGGTCGAACGGATCGGCGTCGCGGCCCTGCGTCAGGTTCAGCAGCTGGTCGCGGTTGAGCACGCGGTTCGGGTGTTCCAGGAACACGCGCAGCAAACGGAACTCCGCGCCCGACAGCATGATCACCAGGCCGCTGGGATTGAGCAGGTGGCGCGCCGTCAAGTCCAGCGTCCAGCCGGAAAAGCGGATTTGCTGCGCCTTGTCCGACGGCACGTTCGACGGCATGGCATGGCTGCGGCGCAACACGCTGCGTATGCGCGCCAGCAATTCACGCGGTTCGAACGGTTTCGGCAAATAATCGTCGGCCCCCATTTCCAGGCCCAGGATGCGGTCCAGCGGCTCATTGCGCGCCGTCAACATGATCACCGGCACCGTCGATTGGGCACGCAGCTTGCGGCACAAGGTCAGGCCGTCGTCGCCGGGCAAGTTCAAGTCGAGCACGATCAGATCGGGCCGCGTTTCATCGAGGATTTTCCACATGGCCGTGCCATCTGCCGCGCCCAGGGTGCGGTAGGCGTTCGTTTCCAGGTAGTCCGCCAGCAAGCTGCGGATATCGCGGTCATCGTCGACGATGAGAATTGTAGAAGTGGGTTCCATGGTACGAATTATCCCCACTTCCCCCACCCTTGCACAGCGCATTTGTATCGTCTTGTATATAGGAGACCCGAAGAAACATATAGATACAAACTGTCTGGCAGCGGACACTTCGGGGAAACATGGCGCGTCCAACATGGATTCATGTGCAGCAGCATGCACACCTCTCATTTTTACAAAGGAATCCAGATGAACGCCTCAATGAAGACTTTACGCAAAAACTTGATCATCGCCATGAGCGTACTCGGCATGGGCGCGGCATCGCTGACCGTCTACGCCCAGGAAGCGGCCGCCAGCGCGCCTGCCGCCAGCACCAAGATGCAACATGATGGCCAGCGCGGCCAGCACCGCGGCGGCAATCCCGCCGAACGCATGGCCAAGTACCAGGCGCGTCTGCATGACAAGCTGAAGCTGACGGCCGCGCAGGAACCGGCCTGGGCCACATTTACTGCCGCCAACGCGCCGAAAAAACCGATGGGCGACTGGAAAGCCAGGCACGAAGCGATGGCCAAGCTGTCGGCGCCGGAACGCATGGAGCAATGGATCGCCATGTCGAAGGAACGCATCGCGGACCAGGAAAGCCGCCTGGCTGCACTGAAAACCTTTTATGCCGTGCTGACGCCGGAACAGAAGAAAGTGTTTGATGACAGCGTGCCTGGCGGCAAAGATGGAGGAATGCGCGGCCACCATCGTGGTCATGGCGCGAACCATAAAGCAGGCTGAAAGTAGGTCGGATTAGCGGCAACGCCGCGTAATCCGACGACATCGTTGATGTATGCGGTGGTGTCGGCTTACGCCCTGACGGGCTAACCCGACCTACCCGCCCTACTCGTCAAGCTTGCGCAACGAGGTCAGGAAGGTGGCAGCGTTCTGGAAGCCGATCACGCGCGACTGGGCGATTTCCTGCCCCTGCGGATTGAACATGATGATGCCCGGCGGGCCGAACAGCTGGAAACGTTTCAGCATGGCCTTGTCGTCCGCGTCATTGGCCGTCACGTCCACCTGCAGCAGCACGGCTTGCCCCATCTTCGCGCGCACGGCGGGGTCGACGAAGGTCAGCTTTTCCATCTCGATGCACGACACGCACCAGTCCGCATAAAAGTCCAGCAAGGCCGGCTTGCCGTTCAGCTGGGCCAGCGCCGCATCGAGCTGCGCCACGGTCTTTACGCGCGTAAACGGTTGCGCATGCACCTGGCCGCCACCGAGGTGCGCCAGCGGCGCCAGCGGGTCCCGGCCGCCGCTGGCCACGCCCACCAGCTGCATCGCGCCCAGCACGGCAAACACGAGGCCGAAGGCCTTGGCGATCCAGGCGTGTTGCGCGCCGCTCTTGCCGACCAGCAGATACATGCCGTAGCCGACGAACAGGACCGTCCAGCCCAGCATCTGCACGGCGCCCGGCAGCACGGGCGAGACCAGCCACCAGGCCACGCCCAGCTGCAGCACGCCAAAGAAGCGCTTGACGGCATCCATCCAGGCGCCGGCGCGCGGCAGCAAGGTGCCGGCCGACACGCCCACCAGCAGCAGCGGCACGCTCATGCCCACGGCCATGGCAAACAGGGCGCTGCCGCCGATGACGACGTCGCGCGTCTGGCTGATGTACAGCAAGGCGCCGGCCAGCGGCGCGGCCACGCAAGGCCCCACGATCAGCGCGGAAATGGCGCCCATGACGAACACGCCCGCCAGGCGGCCCGACGATTGCTGGTTCGACACGCTCGTCAGCTTGCCTTGCAGGAAAGCCGGCACTTGCAGCTCATACAAGCCGAACATCGACAGCGCCAGGCCCGCCATCAGCAGGGCAAAGAAGCCCAGCACCCACGGGTTTTGCAGTTGCGCCGCCAGGCCTTCGCCCGCCAGGCCGGCCGCCACACCCAGGGCCGTGTAGACGATGGCCATGCCCAGCGCGTAGGTCAGCGACAGCAGCAAGCCGCGCGAGCGGCTGACCTTGGCGCCATCGCCGATGATGATCGACGACAAAATCGGCACCATCGGCAGCACGCACGGCGTAAACGCCAGGCCCAGGCCCAGCAGCATGAACAGGGGCACGATGACGAGCAGCTTGCCGCCCTTCAAGGCCGCTTCGATCTTGCCCATCTCGCTTTGCGCGGGCGCGGGACTTGCTGCCACGGGGGCCACCGCGACCGGCTCGGGCGTGCTGGTGATATCGGGCTGGGGAATGCTCAACACGGACACGCCAGGCGACGCCTGTGCCTGCGGACCGTTGACGGCCGCCGTGTCGACCGCAGGCGCTGCCGGCAAGGCGAATTTCGACGGCAGGCCCCCGCCGGGCGCCACGCTCTGGCCGCCGCCAGCGCCCACCAGCTGGGCTGTCGCATCCTGCGGCGCATAGCACAGGCCCTTGTCGGAGCAGCCCTGGCCCGTCGCCTTCAGGGTGAACGCACCGGCCGCCTCGACGGGAATGGTGATGGTCAGGGTCTTGCGGAAGGTTTCCACGTTCTTCTGGAAGGTGTCGTCGAACTTGACCTTGCCGGCGGGATACACCGGTGTGCCCAGCTTGGCGCCCACGGCCTCGAACTTGAAGCGCTCGTGATACATATAGTAGCCATCGGCGATCACATAGGTGACGGCAATGGTGGACGGGTCCTGCATGCGTGCGGAAAACTTGAAGGCCAGTTCCGGATCGAGGAATTCATCGTCGGCGCGGGCGTGACTGGCGCCAAAGACGGCCATGGCCAGCAGCAAACAGGTGGCAAACCAGATCAGCAGTTGAGGTAGGGGAGCGGCGCGCGTGGTGGCGCTGGAGAGGAAACGGGACATGAACTACCTTTTCGACCATTCGACAGAGGACGCGCGGAGCAGGCAGCGCTTGTGCCGGGCCGGCGCGAAAGAAGAATAGTACACCGCAGCAAGGATAGCTGCAGCAGAAAACAAAAAAGCCAGGCTAGGCCTGGCTTTCTCAGATGCAATTACTGGGATTACTCGCCAGCAACTTCAACTGCTTCGGTCGTATCTGGACGATCCATCAGTTCAACGAACGCCATAGGAGCGTTATCGCCGACGCGGAAACCCATTTTCAGGATACGCACATAACCACCGTTACGGTTGGCGAAACGTGGGCCCAGTTCAGCGAACAGTTTGACGACCATTTCACGGTCGCGCAGGCGGTTGAAGGCCAGACGCTTGTTTGCCAGGGAGTCGGTTTTGCCCAGGGTCAGAATTGGCTCGACAACGCGGCGCAGTTCTTTCGCTTTTGGCAGGGTGGTTTTGATCGCTTCGTGACGCAGCAGCGATACTGTCATGTTGCGCAGCATTGCCAGACGGTGGGACGAGGTACGATTCAGTTTACGGAGGCCGTGACCGTGACGCATGATAAATCCTTTCGGTGAGTGTTTAAATTCCAGCTCTTCGATCAATGAGGCAGAAGCTTCATCGCGGGCCGGTTTGGTACTACAAAATAAAAGCCTGGGACACCTGTCCCAGGCAGTTTGCTACAACTACGAATTACTTTTCCAGGCCGGCAGGCGGCCAGTTTTCCAGCTTCATGCCCAAGGTCAAGCCGCGCGATGCCAGCACTTCCTTGATTTCGTTCAGGGACTTGCGGCCCAGATTTGGCGTTTTCAGCAGTTCGTTTTCCGAACGTTGGATCAGGTCGCCGATGTAGTAGATGTTTTCCGCTTTCAGGCAGTTTGCCGAACGCACGGTCAACTCCAGATCGTCGACTGGACGCAACAGGATAGGATCGACCAGCGGAGCGCGCGATGGCGCTTCGGCGGCGGCTTCCGTGCCTTCCAGGGCAGCGAACACATTCAACTGATCCACCAGAACGCGGGCCGACTGGCGGATCGCTTCTTCCGGCGAGATCACGCCGTTGGTTTCGATGTTGATGATCAGCTTGTCCAGGTCGGTACGCTGTTCAACGCGGGCCGATTCAACGAAGTACGATACACGGCGCACTGGCGAGAACGATGCATCGAGAATGATGCGGCCGATGGTCTTGTTCGTGTCTTCCGACAGGCGACGCACGTTACCAGGAACGTAGCCGCGGCCTTTTTCAACCTTGATCTGCATGTCCAGCTTGCCACCGGCGGTCAGGTGGGCGATCACGTGGTCAGGGTTGATCAGTTCGACGTCATGCGGCAGGTCGATGTCGGAGGCCAGGATCGCGCCTTCGCCTTCTTTTTTCAGGGTCAGGGTTACCGAATCGCGGTTGTGGACTTTGAAAACCACACCCTTCAAGTTCAGCAACAGATCGACGACGTCTTCTTGCACGCCATCGAGGGAGGAGTATTCGTGGACGACGCCAGCGATCGTCACTTCGGTCGGCGCGTAGCCCACCATCGACGACAGCAGAACGCGGCGCAACGCGTTACCCAATGTGTGGCCATAGCCGCGCTCGAACGGTTCCATCACGACTTTGGCGTGACCTGCACCGAGAGCTTCAACATCGATAATACGTGGCTTCAACAAACTGTTTTGCATGAAATGTCCTTTTCAATACCCTCGGCTCATTACACCGATAAGGCTGATGGCATTAGTAAAACGCCCACTCGATCGAGTGGGCGGAGGTGGTGCTAACTGCTATTAACGCGAGTACAGCTCGACGATCAGCGATTCGTTGACGTCGTTAGCGATTTCGTTACGCTCTGGCAGGGACTTGAAGGTACCTTCCATTTTCTTGGCATCAACCGAAACCCAGCTAGGCATACCAACTTGTTCAGCCAGCGACAGTGCTTCAACGATACGCACTTGCTTTTTCGATTTTTCACGAACAGCGATGATGTCGCCAACTTTGACTGCGTACGAAGCGATGTTCACAACGATACCGTTCACGGTGAACGCTTTGTGGCTGACCAATTGACGCGCTTCAGCGCGGGTCGAGCCAAAGCCCATGCGGTAGCAAACGTTGTCCAGACGCGTTTCCAGCAACTTCAACAGCGTTTCGCCGGTGTTGCCTTTACGACGGTCTGCTTCAGCGAAGTAGCGGCGGAATTGACGTTCCAGCACGCCGTACATGCGCTTGACTTTTTGCTTTTCGCGCAGTTGGTTACCGTAGTCCGAGGTGCGGGCGCCGGATTTGACACCGTGCTGGCCTGGCTTGACGTCCAGTTTGCACTTGCTGTCCAGCGAGCGACGGGCGCTCTTCAGGAACAGGTCTGTACCTTCACGGCGGGAAAGTTTTGCTTTAGGTCCGATATAACGTGCCACGATACTTCCTTTTTTTAAATGATAACGCCCCAGCCACATGCATGATCAAACACACTGATGCGGTTAGGCGCTAGTCTGATTTGGTTTCAATCAGACGGTGGCTGAAAACGAAAAACCCGTCAAACAGGATTTGACAGGCAAGAACAGCCGGGCAGTATAACCGTTTCCGGCTCCCTGCTCCAGCGTTTTCACACAACTGTACTGAGTTACAACAGACAGCAAAGCAGCTGGCGCCGAAGCGCCCTCTGCAACACTATCTTAGATACGACGACGTTTCGGTGGACGGCAACCGTTGTGCGGTACCGGCGTCACGTCCTGGATCTCGGTGATCTTGATGCCCAGGTTGTTCAGCGCGCGAACAGCGGATTCACGACCAGGACCTGGGCCCTTGATACGTACTTCCAGGTTCTTGACGCCACACTCAACAGCCACTTTACCAGCGGCTTCCGCGGCGACCTGCGCTGCGAACGGGGTCGATTTACGCGAACCCTTGAAGCCTGCACCGCCGGAGGTAGCCCACGACAAGGCATTGCCTTGACGATCGGTGATGGTAATGATGGTGTTATTGAACGATGCGTGGACATGTGCGATGCCTTCAGCGACGTTCTTTTTAACTTTTTTACGCACGCGTGCTGATGCGGCGTTATTTTGCGACTTAGCCATAATTATTCCCTAGCGGATTATTTTTTCAGCGATTGAGCGGCTTTACGCGGTCCCTTGCGGGTACGTGCGTTCGTACGCGTACGCTGGCCACGGCAAGGCAGACCCTTACGATGACGCATGCCGCGGTAGCAACCCAGATCCATCAAACGCTTGATGTTCATGGACAGTTCACGACGCAGATCGCCTTCGACGATGAATTTACCTACTTCATCGCGCAGTTTTTCCAGTTCGCTGTCATCCAGATCTTTGATCTTTTTGTTGGTTGCTACACCGGTCGATGCACAGATTTTCTCTGCGCGTGGACGGCCCACACCGTAGATGGCCGTCAGGCCGATAACGGTATGCTGATGATTTGGGATATTAACCCCTGCAATACGTGCCATTTGTTATTCCTCGATTAACCTTGACGCTGCTTGTGACGTGGTTCCACGCAGATTACGCGGACTACGCCTTTGCGCTTGATGATCTTGCAGTTGCGGCAGATCCGCTTGACTGATGCGAGAACTTTCATTTTTGGGCTCTTTCTTTCGCTTCTTTGGTTTGATTCAGTGTGTTACTTGGTACGGAACACAATGCGGGCTCGGCTCAGGTCGTACGGCGTTAACTCCACCGTCACCTTGTCTCCAGGGAGAATGCGAATATAGTTCATCCGCATTTTACCTGAAATATGCCCGAGCACCACGTGTCCGTTCTCCAGCTTCACTCGAAATGTTGCATTTGGGAGATTCTCAAGAATCTCGCCCTGCATCTGTATGACGTCGTCTTTTGCCATTCGGTATGTTTACCGCGCTTAACGCGTCGGAATTCCGCCCTTGAAATTTGCTTTGCGCAGCAGCGAATCATATTGCTGCGACATCACGTAGTTCTGTACTTGCGCCATGAAATCCATGGTGACAACTACAATAATCAATAAAGAAGTACCGCCGAAATAGAATGGTACTTTCCACTGGGCTTGCATAAATTCCGGCAATAAACACACCAGGGTGATGTAGACTGCGCCGGCAAGTGTCAAGCGTGTCAGGATCTTGTCGATGTAACGGGCTGTCTGCTCGCCTGGACGGATCCCGGGAATGAACGCACCGCTTTTCTTCAAGTTATCCGCTGTTTCCTTGCTGTTAAAGACCAGCGCTGTATAGAAGAAACAGAAAAACACGATCGCCACTGCGTACAACAGCGCATGGATAGGCTCACCAGGCCCCATCGATGCTGCCAAATCTTTCAAGAACCGCACCGCAGGGTTAGCATTGTCGGCGCCCTTTGAAAACCAGTCCACGATAGTGGCCGGGAACAAGATGATCGAAGAAGCAAAGATCGGCGGGATCACGCCGGCCATGTTCAGCTTCAACGGCAAATGGCTGGTTTGACCGCCATAAATCTTGTTGCCTACCTGGCGCTTCGCGTAATTGACCAATATTTTGCGCTGACCACGTTCGACGAATACGACGAAGTACGTTACCAGTGCTACCAGGATCACGATGAAAATCGCGCTGAAGCTGCCGATCGAACCATTCGACACCTGAGTGAACAAGCCACCCAACGCCGACGGCAGACCTGCTGCAATCCCGGCAAAAATGATGATCGAGATGCCATTCCCCAAGCCACGCTCGGTAATTTGCTCACCCAACCACATCAAAAACATTGTTCCGGTCAACAAAGTGACGACCGTCACGAAGCGGAATGCAAGACCAGGTTCCAACACCAGACCAGCTTGCGACTCCAGTGCGACTGCAATGCCTAACGCTTGGAACAGTGCCAGGGCAACCGTGAAATACCGGGTGTACTGGGTGATCTTGCGACGACCTGCTTCGCCTTCTTTTTTCAACGCTTCCATCTGCGGTGACACGATCGACAGCAATTGCATGATGATCGAGGCCGAGATATAAGGCATGATACCCAGCGCAAACACTGTAAAACGAGACAAGGCACCGCCCGAGAACATGTTGAACATGCCCAGGACGCCGCCTTCGTGCTCCTTGAACAGCGAGGCTAATTGTGTCGGGTCAATCCCGGGAACCGGGACGTGAGCACCGATACGATAAACCACCAATGCGCCAAGCAAAAACCAGAGCCGTCCCCAAGGGAAACCGGCCGCTGCACTTTTAGCAAGTTGTGGATTAGTCGCCAATTTTCGCTCCGATCAAGCTGTTAGCGGTCAACTCAGGCTACCGAGCCGCCGGCTGCTTCGATGGCGGCTTTCGCGCCAGCGGACACTTTCAAGCCCTTCAAATTCACCGCTTTGGTGATTTCGCCGGACAAGATCACGCGCACGTCACGGGCCAACACGCCCAGAACGCCAGCTTGCTTCAAGACCAGAATGTCGACATCGCCAACAGCCAGGTTGTTCAGATCGGACAGGCGCACTTCAGCTTTGAAGGTTGCGTGCATCGATTTGAAACCGCGCTTAGGCAGACGGCGTTGCAGAGGCATCTGACCGCCTTCGAAACCGACTTTATGAAAGCCGCCCGAACGCGATTTCTGACCTTTGTGACCACGACCCGAGGTTTTACCCAGGCCGGAGCCGATACCGCGACCGACGCGACGCTTGTAGTGCTTAGCGCCTTCGGCTGGTGCAATAGTATTCAATTCCATGATTTGCTCCGTTCGTGTAAGCCCGAAGGCTTACCCGACAACTTTAACGAGATACGATACTTTATTGATCATGCCGCGTACGGATGGGGTGTCTTGCAATTCGGAAACCGAATTTACACGACGCAGACCCAGACCGCGCACGGTAGCGCGATGCGATTCGCGCGTACCGATCAAGCCCTTGACCAATTGCACTTTGACTGTGTTTGTCATTTTGTCCACCTTAAGCCAGAATGTCTTCGACCGACTTGCCGCGTTTGGCAGCGATATCGGAAGCAGTGCTCATTTTCGACAGGCCGTCCAGCGTAGCGCGTACCAGGTTGTATGGGTTGTTCGAACCGGTGGATTTCGCCACCACGTCCGTCACGCCCATCACTTCGAAGATAGCGCGCATTGCGCCACCAGCGATAACGCCAGTACCAGGCTTAGCCGGGTTCATCAGGACCTTGGAGGCGCCGTGACGACCAACAACCGTGTGATGCAAGGTACCGTTTTTGAGCGGTACTTTGATCAGGTTGCGACGGGCTTCTTCCATTGCCTTCTGCACGCCAACTGGCACTTCTTTCGATTTGCCCTTGCCCATGCCGACGCGGCCATCGCCATCACCAACTACGGTCAGCGCGGCGAAACCCATGATACGACCACCCTTGACCACTTTGGTCACGCGGTTGATCGCGATCATTTTTTCGCGCATGCCATCATCCGGCTTGTCGCTTTGCATTTTTGCTTGCATTTTTGCCATGATTGATCCTTAGAACTTCAGACCGGCTTCGCGTGCGGCTTCTGCCAACGCTTTAACACGGCCGTGGTAACGGAAACCGGAGCGGTCGAACGCAACTTCGGTAATTCCTGCTTTCAACGCTTTTTCAGCGACGCGCTTGCCGATCAAGGCTGCAGCAGCGGCATTGCCGCCTTTGCCGGATTGGCCTGCCAGTTCAGCGCGAACTTCCGCTTCAGCCGTCGAGGCCGAAACCAGGACTTTAGCGTCCGGGCTGATCAGGTTGGCGTAAATGTGCAGGTTGGTGCGATGCACCGACAAGCGATTTACTTTCAATTCCGCAATCTTGATGCGGGTTTGGCGTCCGCGGCGAAGCCGTGATTCTTTCTTATCCATCGTCAGCCCCTAATTACTTCTTCTTGGTTTCTTTAAGCTTAACCACTTCGTCCGCATAGCGAACGCCCTTGCCCTTGTAAGGCTCAGGGGAGCGGTAAGCACGAACTTCAGCGGCTACCTGGCCAACCTGTTGACGGTCGATACCTTTAATCAGGATCTCGGTCGGGGTTGGTGTTGCGCAGGTAACGCCGGCTGGCATGTCATGCACTACAGGGTGCGAGAAACCCAGGGACAGATTCAGCTTGTCGCCTTGAGCTTGCGCCTTGTAACCCACGCCTACCAGGTTCAGCTTTTTCTCGAAACCCTTGGTGACGCCAACAACCATGTTGTTGACCAGTGCGCGCAGCGTGCCGGACATGGCATTGGCTTCGCGGCTGTCGTTCGCCACGTCGAAACTCAGGGTTCCTGCATTGTTTTCCACTTTGACCTGGCCGGTGAGGGCCTGGGAAAGTACGCCCAGCGGGCCTTTTACGGTGATCGCTTGTGCGGAGATGGCGACTTCGGCGCCAGCTGGCACTACGATAGGCATTTTAGCTACTCGAGACATGTGTAACTCCTTAAGCCACGTAGCAAATAACTTCGCCGCCGACACCGGTAGCGCGTGCTTTGCGGTCAGTCATGACGCCTTGCGGAGTCGACACGATCGCCACACCCAAGCCATTCATCACAACAGGGATCTCGTCTTTACCCTTGTAGACGCGCAGACCCGGACGGGACACGCGCTCCAAGCGCTCAATAACGGGACGGCCAACATAATACTTCAAACCGATCTTCAGTTCCGCCTTGCCACCAGCTTCGGCAACAGCGAAATCTTCAATGTAACCCTCGTCCTTCAGGACGTTGGCAATCGCAATTTTGACTTTCGACGATGGCATGGCCACGGTCGTTTTTTGCACGCCTTGTGCGTTGCGAATGCGGGTCAGCATATCGGCGATAGGATCGCTCATACTCATTGCATATTCTCCTATTACCAGCTTGCTTTTGTCATACCCGGAATTTCACCACGCATGGCGAATTCACGGAGCTTGATACGACCCAGACCGAATTTACGGAATGTGCCGCGCGGACGACCGGTGATGGCGCAACGATTACGTTGACGCGTCGGGTTCGAGTTACGTGGCAGCGCCTGCAGTTTCAGGCGAGCTTCGTAGCGCTCTTCTTCCGATTTCGATTGGTCATCGACGATGGCCTTGAGAGCTTCGCGCTTAGGGGCGAATTTCGCCACCAGGTCAGCACGCTTGATCTCACGATTAATCAGTGACAGTTTGGCCATGATCAGTTCCTGAAAGGGAATTTAAAGGCGGCGAGCAAAGCTTTGGCTTCGTCATCGGTCTTAGCGGTTGTCGTGATGCTGATATTCATACCGCGCAACGCGTCAATCTTGTCGTATTCGATTTCAGGGAAAATGATCTGTTCCTTGACACCGATGTTGTAGTTGCCACGACCATCAAATGCACGGCCGTTCACACCACGGAAATCGCGTACGCGCGGCAGAGCCACGGTAATGAAGCGATCCAGGAACTCGTACATGCGAGCGCCGCGCAGGGTGACCATCGTACCGATCGGGTAACCTTCACGGATTTTGAAGCCTGCGATCGCTTTGCGGGACTTGGTGGTCACTGGCTTCTGGCCGGCGATCTTGGTCAAGTCAGCAACTGCGTGCTCGAGAACTTTTTTATCCGCGATAGCCTCACCAACACCCATGTTCAGGGTGATCTTGGTCAGGCGTGGAACTTCCATTACCGACTTGTAACCAAACTTGCTGGTCAGGTCGGCAACGACTTTTTCTTTATAGAATTCTTGGAGACGTGCCATGATTTCTTAAGCCTTCACTACTTCGCCGGAGGATTTAAAGACGCGGACTTTTTTGCCATCCACTTCTTTGAAACCCACGCGATCTGCCTTGCCAGTCGCTGCATTAAACAATGCAACGTTGGACACGTGAATTGGCATGGTCTTATCGACGATACCACCAGTTACGCCAGTCATCGGGTTTGGCTTAGTCGCTTTTTTAGCGATGTTAATGCCGTCAACCACGATATGTTCAGCATCGATACGCTGCTGTACCACACCACGTTTGCCCTTGTCTTTCCCGGTCAGAACGATGACTTCGTCGTTTTTACGAATCTTATCCATTACGACTCCTTACAGGACTTCCGGTGCCAGGGACACGATTTTCATGAACTTCTCAGTGCGCAGTTCGCGCGTGACAGGTCCAAAAATACGGGTACCGATCGGTTCCAGCTTGGCGTTCAACAGAACGGCGGCGTTGCCGTCGAACTTCACCAGGGAACCGTCTTGGCGGCGAACACCTTTAGCGGTGCGCACAACCACGGCGTTATAAATTTCACCTTTTTTGACACGGCCACGTGGCGCAGCAACCTTAACGGTTACCTTGATCACATCGCCAATGCCAGCATAACGGCGCTTGGAGCCGCCCAATACCTTGATGCACATTACTTCTTTGGCACCGGTATTGTCAGCCACTTCGAGCCGGCTTTCAGTTTGAATCATAGTATTCTCTTTCCCAACTTAAGCCGAAGAATCCACACAATGTAGACCCACGGTCAGTCTTGGTCCCGCCAGAGCCGCCCTGCTGGGCTTCACTGTTTGGGTGCATGACCTTCATACATCAACTGACCGCGAATGCTACTGTCTGTGGCCAGACACTTTGCGGCGTTACATGAACGAAGCCCGCAAGTATTACATACAATTTGCGGGCCTGCAAGTACTAATTAAAAGCCACCGCCGAAACGGTGGTTTTTATTTAAACGGTTGGTGCGGCTTGAACCACACGTGTCACCGTCCATGCCTTCGTTTTGGAGATCGGGCGACCTTCCTGGATCTCGACCGTATCACCGGCCTTGACTTGGTTGGTCTCGTCATGCGCGTGATACTTGTTCGAGCGCATGATGATCTTGCCATACAAAGGATGTTTTACGTGGCGCTCGATCAGAACGGTAACGGTCTTGTCCATCTTGTCCGAAACCACTTTACCGATCAGCGTGCGCTTGAGCGACTGTTTCACTGGTTCGTTCATTTGGCTTCCTTCAGATTCATTACCGTCTTCACACGCGCGATATCGCGGCGTACCTTCTTGAGCTGCGAAGTGTTGCTCAGCTGCTGCGTAGCGATTTGCATGCGCAGGCCGAACTGTGCCTTCAACAGGTCATTCAGCTCTTTTTGCAGAGCTGGCTGGTCCTTGCCGCGGAGTTCAGATGCTTTCATATACAACTCCAATTATTGGCCGACTTGGCGGATGACAAACGTCGTCGCCAGTGGCAGTTTAGCGGCGGCAAGACGGAATGCTTCCCGTGCCAGCGCTTCATCAACGCCATCCATTTCGTACAGTACTTTGCCTGGCTGAATTTCAGCGACGTAGTACTCAGGATTACCTTTACCGTTACCCATACGGACTTCAGCCGGTTTGTTCGAAATCGGTTTGTCCGGGAAAATACGGATCCAGATACGGCCACCGCGCTTGATGTGACGCGTCATTGCACGACGCGCCGCTTCAATTTGACGCGCAGTGATACGACCGCGCGCAACTGCCTTCAGACCGAATTCGCCAAACGACACGGCGGTGCCGCGGCTGTGCGAAATACCGGTATTACGGCCTTTCTGCTCTTTACGATACTTTCTGCGTGCTGGTTGCAGCATGATTATTCTCCTGCTTTCTCAGCTGGTGCTGCTGCGGCGGCCGGTTTAGCGGCGGTACGCACACGTGCACCTGGTGCTGTGGATGGTTTCGCACCGGCACCGGCTGGACGTGGACGGCCAGCTGGCTTGCCATCGTCACGGCGTGGGCCGCGGCTTTTCTTCTCGTCAGCTGGGGTATCGATGACTGGTGCATCGCCGTTAGGCGCGCGGTCACCTTTGTATACCCACACCTTGACACCGATGATGCCGTAGGTGGTCGACGCTTCGCTGGTACCGTAGTCGATATCGGCGCGCAGGGTATGCAGAGGCACGCGGCCTTCGCGGTACCACTCTTTACGCGCGATTTCGATACCGTTCAGACGGCCGGACGACATGATCTTGATACCGAGAGCACCCAGGCGCATTGCATTTTGCATTGCACGCTTCATGGCGCGGCGGAACATGATCCGTTTTTCCAGCTGCTGAGCGATCGAATCGGCGATCAGTTGCGAGTCGATTTCTGGCTTGCGAATTTCTTCGATGTTCACGTGAACAGGTACGCCCATGATCTTGGTCAGCGCCGACTTCAGTACTTCGATGTCTTCGCCTTTTTTACCAATGACCACGCCTGGACGCGAGCTGTAGATCGTGAAGCGCGCGTTCTTGGCTGGGCGCTCGATAACGATGCGGCCAACGGAAGCGTTCTTCAGTTTCTTTTTCAGGTAAGCACGTGCTTTCAAGTCTTCGTTCAGCATGGCAGCGAAATTACCGTTGCCTGCATACCAGCGCGAAGCCCAGTTACGGGTGACCGCCAGACGGAAACCGGTTGGATGAATTTTCTGACCCATCGTGGCTCCTTAGTTACCGACAGTCACGTAAACGTGACAGGATTGTTTCGAAATACGGTCGCCACGGCCTTTTGCACGCGCGGTGAAGCGCTTCAGGACCGGGCCCTTTTCGACGTAGATCGTTTTCACGAACAATTCGTCGATGTCCGCGCCATCATTGTGCTCGGCATTCGCAATAGCGGATTCCAGAACGCGTTTGATGATCGCAGCACCTTTTTTCGGGCTGAATTGCAAGATGTTGAGTGCAGCGTCAACTTTCTTGCCACGGATCAGGTCAGCAACCAGGCGGCCCTTTTGGTCCGACAGGCGCACACCTTTGAGGATAGCTTTAGTTTCCATTATTTCTTAGCCTTTTTGTCAGCTGCATGGCCCTTGAACGTACGGGTCAGTGCGAATTCGCCGAGCTTGTGACCAACCATGTTTTCGGAAACATAAACCGGCACGTGCAGCTTGCCGTTATGCACCGCGATCGTCAGGCCGATAAAGTCAGGCATGATTGTCGAACGACGCGACCAGGTTTTGATTGGCTTTTTGTCTTTGGCTGCTTGCGCGGCTTCAACTTTTTTCACCAGGTGGGCGTCACAGAACGGCCCTTTTTTCAATGAACGTGTCATGTGCTACCCCTTATTTCTTGCCGCGGCGCGAGACGATCATGGAAGTAGTACGCTTGTTGCTGCGTGTCTTCTTACCCTTAGTCTGTTGGCCCCAAGGCGAAACTGGATGACGACCAGCTGCTGTTTTACCTTCACCACCACCGTGCGGGTGATCGACCGGGTTCATGACCACACCGCGAACGGTAGGACGAACACCGCGCCAGCGCATCGCGCCAGCTTTACCGATTTTACGCAGGCTGTGCTCGGCATTGCCGACTTCACCAACCGTTGCACGGCACTCGATGTGCACGCGACGTACTTCACCCGAGCGCAGACGCACTTGAGCGTAGGTACCTTCACGTGCCATCAGCACAACGCCAGCGCCGGCGGTACGTGCCATTTGGGCACCTTTACCTGGCAGCATTTCAACGCAATGCATCACGGTACCGACTGGGATGTTACGGATTGGCAAGCAGTTACCCGATTTGATCGGTGCTTCCGAACCGTTCATCACGCTGTCGCCAACGGCCATGCCTTTGGTTGCGATGATGTAGTGACGTTCGCCGTCGGCGTAGCACAGCAGAGCGATATTCGCGGTGCGGTTTGGATCGTATTCGATACGTTCCACTTTCGCTGGAATACCATCTTTGGTGCGCTTGAAGTCGATCAGGCGGTAGTGTTGCTTGTGACCACCACCGATATGACGGGTGGTGATGTGACCGTTGTTGTTACGACCAGCGGTCTTGGATTTCTTTTCAACCAGGGCAGCGAACGGACGACCTTTGTACAGGTCGGCATTCACCACCTTCACCATGCCGCGACGGCCTGGCGAGGTTGGTTTCATCTTAACGAGTGCCATTATGCAGCCTCCTCGGAGAAGTTGATTTCCTGGCCAGGCTTCAGGCACACGAAAGCACGCTTGGTATGGTTACGACGACCGTTGAACTTGCCGGTGCGCTTTTGCTTACCTTCGCGGTTTGCAGTTTGCACGGACAGAACTTCAACCTTGAACAGCAGTTCGACCGCTGCCTTGATTTCAGGCTTGGTTGCATCCGGCAGTACGCGGAATACAATTTGCTCGTTCTTTTCCGCGACCATGGTGGCCTTTTCGGAAATCACGGGCGCCAACAGCACCTTCATCAAGCGTTCTTCGCTATGTTTCAAAATCGCGCTCATGCCAGCATCTCCTCAATCTTGGCCAATGCAGCTTTGGTGACCAGGATCTTCTTGTAGAACACCAGGGACATCGGGTCTGCGTGACGTGGCTCAACGACGAGTACGTTAGGCAGGTTGCGCGATGCCAGTTCCAGGTTTTCGTTCAGAACGTCGGTGATGATCAGAACCGAATCAAAGCCCAGGCCGTTCAATTTTTGCGACAGCAGCTTGGTTTTTGGCGCGTCGATCGTCAGATCGTCGATGACGATCAGGCGCTCTTCGCGAGCCAGCTGCGACAGGATCGAGCAGATACCTGCGCGATACATTTTTTTGTTCACTTTGTGGGTGAAGTTTTCGTCAGGCGAGTTCGGGAAAATCCGACCACCGCCGCGCCACAGTGGCGACGACGACATACCAGCACGAGCGCGGCCGGTACCTTTTTGGCGCCATGGCTTTTTCGTCGTGTGGTGAACTTCTTCACGGTCTTTTTGCTTGCGGTTACCACTACGTGCATTCGCTTGATAAGCGATGACGACTTGGTGGATCAGCGCTTCATTGTAGTCACGGCCGAAAATCGTATCGGCTGCAGCAACGTTCGAGGCGGCTTGACCTTGCGCATTCAGAAGCTTGAGTTCCATCGTTTAAGCTCCCTTCTTGGCTTTGGTTTTGATGGCTGGCGAGACAACTACCTGGCCATTTTTCGCACCTGGAATCGCGCCTTTGACCAGCAGCAGCTGACGGTCGGCATCGATACGGGCGATCACGAGGTTCTGGATCGTACGGTTAACGTCACCCAGATGACCGGTCATGCGCTTACCAGGGAAAACGCGACCTGGATCTTGTGCCATACCGATGGAACCTGGAACGTTGTGCGAACGCGAGTTACCGTGCGTTGCACGGCCAGAAGCGAAGTGGTAACGTTTGATAACGCCTGCATAGCCTTTACCGATGGTAACGCCTTGCACGTCGATCTTTTGACCGACTTCGAACAGGGAAGCAGCGACAACATCGCCAGCTTTCAGTTCAGCGGCTTTGGCAGCGTCGACACGGAACTCTTTCAACAGAGTACCGGCTTCAACACCAGCTTTAGCGTGATGACCAGCAACAGCTTTGGTCACGCGGGAAGCGCGACGTTGACCGAATGCGACCTGAACAGCGGAGTAGCCATCTGTTTCAGGGGTTTTGATTTGCGCAACACGGTTGTTCGATACGTCCAACACGGTGACAGGAATCGAATCCCCTTCATCCGTGAAAATGCGCATCATACCAACCTTGCGACCGAGAAGGCCTAGGCTCATTTTTTCTCCATTCCCACCTGCGATTGGGCGGGGCTTGTTTAACTACAAAGTAACGTAGGACTCAAAAAAGACGAATCCATACCGAAGCCGGCTAGTATATAGCACAAAAACCCTTGACGCAACAAGTTAACACGAGGTATGTCAAAGTGTTGCGCGACGCCCCTGCGGGAGTTGTCAGGTCAGGGAAATCGAGAGGGAAAGCAATGCGGGAGGGCCATCCATGCGGGACGACGCCATGAGGAAAAACGGCGCGAGAAGGGCTTGCCGCCCTGCTCGCGCCGCATGCTTCCGGCCGCCAAACAGCGCCGCGCCGGTACGCCGGACGGGCACTGACGGACTTGCCGCCTTAGCCGCCGTACGTGCGATCGCAGCTGGCGGTGCAGGTATCGAGAATCATCTGGCAGATCGGGCTGCTTCCGCCCAGGCCGCCGCCACCGGTGCAGCTGGCAACCTTTTGCCAGCAACCGTAATAGCATTGCTGCAATTCAGCACTCGTGGCATAGGCATAACTGCCGCTCAGACTGCAGGCGAAGAGGAAAAAAGCCAGTTTCTTGATCATGGTGCTGTCTCCAGGTTTTTTATCAGTGGGGATGGAAGGTCTTGCCAAGCGGCGGCAAACCATCCTGCCTGCCACCGCCCTACTACGCCGCTGCGCCGCCGCACGTAGTTTCGTGCTTCTCGGCAATCAATACCAAAGAGTACCGTAAACAATACCAACTTAAAACCACTTATTTACCAAATCAGCAATGTTTTTCATGCGCCACGCGATCACGCCAGTTTATTGGGTGCCTTTGCCAATCTGATACCAGTCCACCTTGCGCGTCGCCACCATGATGGCCGCCAGCACGGCGAACAGCAGGATGCTGCCCATCACCAGCGCATTGTTTTCCGAACTCAGCAAGCCATACAGGGCACCATACAGCATGGTCAGCCCCACGCCGAAGCCGATGCCGCGCCAGGCGTTATGCAGCACGTGCACCAGATAAAAGCTGGTCAGCACGATGCAGGCGGCGCTGGCGATCAGATAAGCGGCCAGGAAGGCGATGTGTTCCGCCAGGCCCACCAGCAGCAGGAAGAAGATCACCAGCGACAGGCCCACCAGCAGGTACTGCACCGGATGGATCGGCAGGCTTTTCAAGATTTCAAAGATGAAAAAGGCGGCAAAGGTCAGCGCCACGAACAGCAAGCCATATTTGGTGGCCCGGTCCGATTGCGAATACACATTCACCGGCTCGATGAAACCTACGCTGAAGCGGTCGATCTGGCCCAGCGGCGCGCTGTCAGGCACCTTGAATTCCCCCTCGATCGTGCTCAGCTGCGTTTGCGCATTGGTGGCCAGCGAGGAGATGCTCCACTCGACCTGAAAACCATCGGCGTTGATTTGGCGGAATTTCGGCGACGGCAGGAAGCGTCCGCCAAACTGCGGATGGGGCCAGTTCGACTTGATGCTGATCTGACTGTTTTTCGCCACCGGCACGAAGTGCTGGCGTTCGATGCCGTCAAGGCCCAGGTCAAAGCTGAAATGCACCTGCTGCGGCGCCGCCAGCGGCATGGCGCCCAGCGGCGCATGCAGGCCGCTGCGGAAGGCAAACAGGTCGGTGCCCTGCTCGAACTCGATCTTCTGGCCGCCCCAGTCGATTTTCGGGATGTTGCGGATCCCGCGCACGTCCTCGATGGACAGGGCCACGAACGGCGCCCCCAGGGTCACGCGCGAATCCGGCGACTTGCGCGGCAGCTGGCTGCCGGCCGGCACCGTGAAGTCGCCCTTGAACGCATGCTGGCCGCTGTAGACCAGCACCTGGTGGATGCCGCGGTAGCGGCGGTCCGTCTCGATGTTACCGTTAAGCAGTAAATTGTTCGGGTAGACAAGCAGACGGCGCTGCACCGTGCGACGCAGCAACTCCGTGCGTACCGGCACTTTCACTTCCTGTGCCTTGTCGTCGCCCTTGGCCACCTCCACGCGCTCTTCGTACTGCTCCGTGTAGGGGATCACCAGAATGGGGCCGATGATGGTTTGTTCGCGCACCGAATCGGCGGCGATGCTGTTGACGGCTTCCTGGCGGAATTCCATCCGCTCCTTGATCGTTTCCTGAATCATCAGCAAAGGCAGGCCGATCAGCAGCATCAGGCCGAACACGATCAACGCTTTGACTAACAGAGTTTTTTGCATGGCGCATCCTTGAAGTAAGGGGGCCAGTGTAAAAAAGCTGTATGCGCTGACGATGCAGTCTGTGTGAAGCGGGCAAATAAAATGTGCTACACCAACGGCAGGCACAGGCGCGCGCAGGCGCCACCGTCCGGATGATTGAGCACCTCGACCGTGCCGCCATGTAGCGAGGCGACCTCGCGCACGAAGGGCAGGCCCAGGCCCGTGCTCTTGCCGGCGGCCGGGCGCGGCAGGGAATAGAAGCGTTCGAAGACGCGTTCGAGCGCATACGCGGGAATGCCTGCGCCGCGGTCGCGCACGGCAATTTCCACGTGCGTGCCCTGGCGATGCGCCGTCAGGTCGATGCAACTGCCCGGCGGCGCAAAGCCGGCCGCATTGTCGAGCAGATTGCCCAGCGCCTGGCGCAGCAGCAAGGCATCGCCGTCCACGCTCAACTCGTCGCACTGCAACTGCAGGCGCACCCCGCGCGCCGCCAGCGTGGCGGCCGCATCCTGCGCCACTTGCGCCAGCAGCGGCGCCAGCGCGATGCGCTCGGGGTGGTCCAGGCGCTGCTGCTTTTCCACGCGCACCAGGGCCAGCAGCTTGTCGATCAGCTGCCGCTGGCGCGCGTTCTGTTCCAGGATGCTGGCGAGGAACCGGCGCCGCTCGGCTGGCGGCATGTCTTCCTGCAGCAGCTCGGCCGAGGCCTGGATGGCGGCGATCGGGCTTTTCAATTCATGCGTCAGCGTATGCATCAGCTGCTCCACGTATTCCTTGCCCTCCAGGCGCGTGCGCATCGCCTCCAGCGCCCGCCCCAGGGTACCGATCTCGTTCTTGCCCAGCGCCGGCAGCGCCACCTTGCGCCCCGCCTCCACGTCGCCGATATAGCTCATCAGCTTGCCCAGCGCATGGTGCAGCCACCAGGCGAACGCCAGGCCGATCAGCAGCGACAGCAGCAACAGCACGGCGCCGCGCTGCAGGATCTTGCGCTGGCTGCGCTCGACAAACGCTTGCACGCTGGCATTCGGCTTGGCCACCGTCAGCACGCCGATTACCTCATCGCCATCGCGAATCGGCGCGGCCACGTGCATCACCGTCGACATCTCGTCGTCGGGCCGGCTGCGCGTGCTGCGCGCGCCATACTTGCCCTGCAAGGTCAGATACACGTCATTCCAGCGCGAATAGTCGCGCCCCACATCGCGCCCGCTGGAATCGAACAGCACGATGCCATGCCGGTCCGTGATGGTGATGCGGTAGTCGAGCGTGCGCTTGCGCACGCCGTTGATATTGACGTCCACGCCATGGCGCGCGTAATCCTGCATGCGCCCGGCCACGGGCGACTGCGCCAGCGTGCCCGCCTTCACGTCGGGCGCCACCAGACTGGCCAGCAGTTGCGAGGTATCGACCAGGGTGTCTTCCAGGGTCGAGCGCACGCCCGGCTTGACCTGTTCCATGAAGACATTCAGCAGGAACCATGCGGCCAGGCCGACGACCAGAAAGTAGCCGAGCAGGATGCGCAGGCCGATCTTCATGCGCCGGCCAGGCTGTAGCCGAGGCCACGGTGGGTGTGGATGGGGTCGACCTGCGCATCGACGGCGCGCAGCTTGGCGCGCAGCGATTTGACGTGCGCATCGACGGTGCGCTCGAGCGTGTCGGGCGCCCCGCTCCACACGCGCTGCATCAGCTGCGCGCGCGACAGCACGTGGCCCGGATGCTCGAGCAGGGTTTTCAGCAGCAGGTATTCATAGCGGGTCAGGTCCAGCGGCTGGCCGTGAAACAGTACGCGCGCCTCGAGCGCACGCAACTCGAAGCGCGCCGGCGCCGTCGCGGCGACAGGCGCGGCTATCGTCATGCCAGTCTCGCGCGGGGCTGGCGCGACGCCTGCGCGGCGCAGGATGACGCGGATGCGCGCCACCAGTTCGCGCGGCGAAAACGGTTTTGTCACGTAGTCATCGGCACCGATTTCCAGACCGACGATGCGGTCGATCTCGTCGCTGCGGGCCGTCAGGAAGATTACCGGCACCTCGGAAAACTGGCGCAGCCGGCGGCATACTTCCAGCCCGCTCATGTCGGGCAAGCCCACGTCGAGCACCACCAGAACGGGCATGGGCGCGGCTTCGGCGGGCGTCGGGCGCAGCGCGGCCAGGGCTTGCTCGCCCAACATCACATGGCGCGGCGTAAAGCCGTCCGTGCGCAAGGCATAGGCGATGCTGTCGGCAATCGCCTGTTCATCTTCCACGATCAGGACAGTCTTGGACATGGCGGCGGCACGCATTAATGGACAAGCCCGGAGTATCCCTGAAGCACGCAAGCGGCGTCAATCCGGCGTCCATCGCGTGCGCCGGCGAAAAGCCGCCCATCCCAAAAAACTTATAGTATATTTATTACGGCATGACTCCACCGATACACCGTGTTTGACACCCGTCCGAGGAGACTATGAAGAACCATACCATCAGCCTGCTATGCGCTGTCAGCCTGCTGGCCGCCTGCGCGGCGCCAGCGACACTCACCACCTCCAATGAACAGCAAGATGCCTGCAACGCGGCCGAACTCAAAGGCCAGTTTGGCGAAGCGGAACTGGCCTGCGTACAGGCGCTGCGCAGCGCCGAGCAGGCCGGGGCCAGCGCGGACATCCTCTCGCAGCGCCAGTACAACCTGGGCCGCATCAAGCGCTTGCAGGGCAAGAATGCGGAAGCGGAACAACTGTACCGGCAAGCGCTGGCCACGGAAGAAGCGGCACAGCCGCGCAGCGATGCGCGCATCGGCCGCCGCATGGTGGAACTGGCGTCGGCGCTGGCCGCGCAAGGCAAGTGGCAGGAAGGCACGGGCTATCTGGAACGCGTGCTGCCGCTGCTGCCGAAGCTGTCGCCCGCCTCGCGCACGTATTCGGCGGAAGTGCTGCGCCAGTATGCCAAACAGCTGCAAGGCGGCCCGCAGGCGGCACTGGGCGCGCGCTTCGACGTGGTGGCGGCCACCTTGCAATAAGCGGCTCCCGGGGCCCGGCCTACGGCTGGGCGACGTGGATGCTGGCCTTGATGTGCTTGAGGTGGGCCACGATGGTGAATGTCATCATCACCAGCAGCGACCATGAACTCCATTTGCTGACATGCACGACCGACCACGCGCCAAGCTGGTTCGGATAGCGCCACACGCCCCAGAAGGTGCTGATATTTTCAGCCAGCCAGATAAAGAAACCGACCAGCACGAAACCGAGCAGCAAGGGCATGCTGCGGTCGCGGTCGAGCGGCCGGAACACCACGGTGGTGCGCGCATACAGACCCAGCGCGCAGGCGGCCAGGTACCAGCGATAGTCGCCGATGTAGTGGTGAGTAAAGAAGTTGGCGTAGATCAGCAGCGCGATCAGCACCGCCATCCAGTACGGCGGATGGTGGCGGATCCGCATGTCGAGCAGACGCCAGGTCTGGATGATGTAGCTGCCGACGGCCGCGTACATGAAGCCGGAAAACAGGGGCACGCCAAGCACCTTGCTGTAGGCGAAGTCGGGATAGCTCCACGACTGTATCGTCCCCGATACCTTGAACACTTCCAGCGCGAAGCCGACCGCATGAAACAGGCAGATGGCTTTCAGCTCATCCCACGTTTCCAGCCCGCTCCAGACCATCGCGCCCTGGATCGCCAGCGCCGCCAGCAGCAGCACGTCATAGCGCGGCAGGCCAAACAGGCCGGCGCGCGGCACGAGGAAGACGGCGGCAAAAAACAGTCCCACGAACAGGCAGGACCTCGCCTCCTTGATGCCGAAATACAGGAACTCGGTCAGGAAGCGCGGCCAGCCGCGCAGGCGATGGCGGGGAGCCGCATTGAGCAGGTGGGTATCGAGGGCGTTAAGCATGCGGCAACCTTATCGTCCAGCCGCAGCACTGTAAAGAGAAATTCCCCTGTGCCGCGATGGCAAGGCAAAAAAAAACCAGGCACGAGGCCTGGTCTTTGACACGCCCGGCATCGCTGCCGGACGGTGGGGTATCAGCTGACGCCGATCAGAGGAAGGTGTAGCTGGCCGTTACGCCGATACGACGCATCTGGAACGATTCAGCGTAGCCTTTGCGCCATTGAATCGGTGCAGCCTTGTCGAACAGATTGTCGATGTACAGGCTCAGACGCGTGTTCTTGATGCCACCGTACGACAGGTTGTAGTCGACCGTGGTGTTGCTGCCCACGCGCGAGCAAACACCCATGTTCTCAGCCGAAACCTTGTTGGTAACACAGTAGGTTGGCGAAGTCTGGTTGTCGTTGCTAAAGCCGCTGGCGTAGTTCAGGGTCATGCCGTGGTCGAACTCGCCGGTCTTCAGGCTGGCGCGCAGCTTGGTTTTCAGGCGCGAACCCAGGTCATAGTTACCGGCCAGGTTGGTGTCATAGGCATTGTCGGTCACGCTGAATTCCTGGTATTTCCACAGATAGCTACCTTCCAGTTTCAAACGAACCTGGCCGATACCGGTGTTGAAACGGCCACCCGCGTCAAAGTCGAAGCCCGAAGCACGGGTCTTGCCGCTGTTGACGTATGGGTTGTACAACAGGCCGATCGCGCCAACGCCGCCGAAGTTGGTGGTATTGCCCGGTGCGTATTTTTTCACCAGTGCCAGGAATTGCGCATCGGAAGCCGAGTTATCGACACGCACCAGCTGTCCGGCTGGCAGGCCAGCTTCGCCGCGCAGGATGTCGGCCACGGCACGGGTACCGATTTCGTCCTTGCGTTCGATATGGTAGTAGTCCAGTGCCACGGTCCAGTTCTTGACCGGTTCGAAAACGAAACCAGCGGTGATCGAACGCGAGGTTTCCGGTTTCAGGTCCTTGTTCGCCGACACGAAGCTAGGCACGCCGCCCGAGCAATCGCTGTTGCGGAAGGTATTCGCCTGCGCCTTGTCGACGGTGGTGGCTGCCGGATTGTTCTGCACCAGGTTGTTCAGGGTGCTGGCAGTCGAGCAACGACGCGGATCGCTGACGCTGGTCGCGAACGAGCTGCGGCCCAGGCCGTTACCGGTTTCAACGATGTTAGGCGCGCGGAAGCCGCCAGCGGCCGTAGCGCGCAGCAACAGGGTGTCGGTGGCGTTGACGCGCAAGCCCAGCTTCGGCGAGAAGTGCACGTCGCTGTTGGTGGACTTGTCGGCACGTACCGCTGCGCTCACTTCCACACGCTTGACCACCGGAATGGTCGCTTCGGCGAACAGCGCGTAGTGATCCATGGTGTCTTTGACTTGCAGGCCGGCGATGCCGACCAGGTCGCCACGCAGCACGTTGTCCGAACTGGCCATTTCATACTTTTCGCGGCGGATGTCGGTACCGAATGCCACATTCAAAGGACCAGCAGGCAGTTGCGCCACTTCACCGGACACGGTCGCGTCGATGAAGGTGATCTTCGACTCGCCCTTGGTGGTACGCACCGGGAACATCGACTCCAGCAGCGCGGCATCGTTTTGCTGGCCGAACTTGTAGGTGCCGTTGACGATGGCATTGGTGTAACCGGTCGCGCTCACGGCACGGGTGGCCTTGTTGGCTTTCGAGTTCATGTAGCCGACCGCGGATTTCCAGTCGAAATTGCCGATGTCGCCGTTCAGACTCAGCATGACGCGCGTCTGATCGGATTCGGTGCGGTTGAAGTTGAAGCCCTCACCGGTATCCATCATGCGGGCACGGTATTCCACCGGCGTCGCATACGGATTCATCGCGTGGCCAACTGGCAACTTTGGATAGAAGTATGGACCGACCATCTTGCCGTTGATCGCGTCGTACCAGGTGCTCGACGACGTGGTGGCGCTACCGTTGCTGACGTTGAACGGGGCGACGATGTAGTCGTTGCTGGCGCCGGCATTGGTGATCTCGAAGTTGGCGTCGATGTTCTTCCCAATGCGGAAATGCGTATTGCTGGCCAGCGCATAGCGCTTGGCATTGGTGGTCAGGCCGGTGTACGGCAGGACATCCATCTTGCACAGCTTGTCCTTGGCATCGATCTTGTCGGCCGGGCAGCCTGGCGCGGCGACGATGTTCGTGCTGCTCAAGAAATAGTTGCCGGTTGGCGAGAACGCGCTCAGGGCGTCCCAGGTCGAACGGCCCGGAGTCTGGCGGTGCCATTCAGGATAGTGGCCGCGCAGGTCGTCAGCGGTGTAACCATCGTTCTTGTACGCTTCGTACGTCAGGTAGGTGTTGAAACCGTCCTTGTCGATATCGCCGTAACCGACGATACCGGAAACGTTGCGGCTGCGCTGGTCCCTGAAGCCTTCGGTTTCCTTGTAGTTGCCGGTGATCTTGGCGCCTTCGAAGTTCTTCAGCAGGATGATGTTGATCACGCCAGCGATGGCGTCGGAACCATAGATTGCCGAGGCGCCGTCTTTCAGGATCTCGATGCGCTCGATGGCGGCAGCCGGGATCGCGTCCAGATTGGTGAAGTTTTGCTGCGCGCCATCGGCCAGGCCGTATTGTGCAATGCGGCGGCCGTTGACCAGCACCAGGGTCGCGACCTTGCCCAGGCCACGCATGCCCACGCCCGAAGAACCCGTGGCAAAGCTGCCCGAGCTGTTGTTCGACGAGTCGATCGAGGTGCTGATGGCAGCGGAGGAATTCAGGATGCCCAGCGCCGTGGTCTGGCCGGTGCGCTCGATGTCGTCGCGGGTCAGAACCTGCAGCGAGCCGGCTGTTTCAGCTTCGGTACGCTTGATGCTGCTGCCGGTGACTTCAACGCGTTGCAGTTTTTCTGCAGGTGCGGCAGCTTCTTGCGCCACAGCATATTGGGAGAAGGCCAGTGTCAATGCTATTGCCAGTGTGCTTTTCTTCAAACGGGGTGTATTGCTCATCACTAAACTTTTCAAAACCACTCCTCAGATATTGTTTTCGTTTTATAAATCGATGCGTTGTACTGACCATTTTTGTAAAATAGTCACACATTCTCACGCATGTTACAAATTTCTCACATTTGACGCGACCGGGGAAGGAAACAATTAACAATTGTTGTTTTAATCCAACTTTATAGGACCGACGAGGAGAGGCGAAAAGAAGAACGAGAGAGGAAATGGGATGAGGGAAAGGACGGCAGCACCGCAAAAAGCAGGGCGCCAAAGCAATGGGGCCGGGCGCACTCACGATCGTGAGCAGGCCCGGCCCCATCATCAGGCAGCGGGATACCCCGCCGGCCTTCTTAAAAACGATTATTGCAGTTTGATTTCAACATCAACACCAGCTGGCAGGTCCAGCTTCATCAGCGCGTCAACGGTTTTGTCCGTTGGGTCAACGATGTCCATCAGGCGTTGGTGCGTACGGATCTCGAACTGATCGCGCGAAGTTTTGTTGACGTGCGGGGAACGCAGCACATCGAAACGTTGAATACGGGTAGGCAGTGGTACTGGGCCTTTGACGACAGCGCCGGTGCGCTTCGCGGTTTCAACGATTTCCAGAGCGGACTGGTCGATCAGTTTGTAATCGAAAGCCTTCAGGCGGATACGGATTTTCTGGTTTGGTGCCGACATGATATTTCCTTAAAAGAACGAACCGCGCAGTCTGCACGGCAATGAGGTGATACGGGAATTTCTGACGCAACAACCGTCAGGGTCGACATGATAGCACCAAAATGCTTGCCAACCCCGGCAGTTGAATAAAAAGAAGGGCGCCGGGCGACGACGCGTCTTCTTTTATATTCGCTTAATAATTAAGCGATGATTTTTGCAACAACACCAGCGCCGACGGTACGGCCGCCTTCGCGGATAGCGAAGCGCAGACCTTCTTCCATCGCGATCGGGTTGATCAGCTTGACGGTGATCGACACGTTATCGCCTGGCATGACCATTTCTTTGTCTGCTGGCAACTCGATCGAACCGGTCACGTCCGTCGTACGGAAGTAGAACTGTGGACGATAGTTGTTGAAGAATGGCGTATGACGGCCGCCTTCGTCTTTCGACAACACATAGATCTCGCCGGTGAAGTGCGCATGCGGCTTGATCGAGCCTGGCTTGGCCAGAACTTGACCACGTTGCACGTCTTCACGCTTGGTGCCGCGCAGCAGCAGACCAACGTTGTCGCCAGCTTGACCTTGGTCCAGCAGCTTGCGGAACATTTCCACGCCGGTGCAAGTCGTTTTGACGGTATCGGTGATACCGACGATTTCGATCTCTTCGCCGACTTTGACGATGCCGCGCTCGATACGACCGGTGACCACGGTACCGCGACCCGAGATCGAGAACACGTCTTCCACTGGCATCAGGAAGGCGCCGTCAACAGCGCGCTCTGGCGTTGGGATGTAAGCATCCAGCGCATCGGCCAGACGCAGCACTGCGTCCACGCCCATTTCGCCTTCTTTGCCTTCCAGCGCCATACGTGCCGAACCTTTGATGATTGGCAGGTCGTCGCCTGGGAATTCGTACTTCGACAACAGCTCGCGCACTTCCATTTCAACCAGTTCCAGCAGTTCTGCGTCGTCGACCAGGTCGCACTTGTTCAGGAACACGATGATGTATGGAACGCCAACTTGGCGGGCCAGCAGGATGTGTTCGCGGGTCTGTGGCATTGGGCCGTCAGCTGCGGAGCACACCAGGATCGCGCCGTCCATCTGGGCTGCACCGGTAATCATGTTTTTGATGTAATCGGCGTGGCCTGGGCAGTCAACGTGCGCGTAGTGACGCGTTTCCGTTTCGTACTCGACGTGGGCGGTGTTAATCGTGATACCGCGCGCTTTTTCTTCTGGAGCCGCATCGATCTGGTCGTATGCTTTGGCTTCGCCGCCGAATTTCTTCGACAGAACCGTTGCGATTGCAGCGGTCAGCGTGGTTTTACCGTGGTCGACGTGGCCGATGGTGCCGACGTTGACGTGCGGCTTGGTCCGTTCGAATTTACCTTTTGCCATTTTATTCTTCCTTAGAACAATGATTTAAATGTAGGGACCGGCATTCTCGTGAAAGCCGGCCCGGAACTTCTATTACTTAGCTTTCGAGCTTACGATTGCTTCAGTCACATGCTTAGGTGCTTCAGCATAGTGCTTGAATTCCATCGTGTAAGTCGCACGACCTTGGGTCGACGAACGCAACGATGTGGCGTAACCGAACATTTCCGACAGAGGTACTTCGGCCTTGATGATCTTGCCGCCACCACCAGCAATTTCATCCATACCTTGCACCATGCCGCGACGCGACGACAGATCGCCCATCACGGTACCGGCGTAGTCTTCCGGCGTTTCCACTTCCACGGCCATCATCGGCTCCAGGATGACTGGCGATGCCTTGCGGCAGCCATCTTTGAATGCCATCGAAGCGGCCATGCGGAATGCATTTTCGTTCGAGTCAACATCATGGTACGAACCGAAGAACAGCGTGACTTTTACGTCAACGACTGGGTAACCAGCCATCACGCCCGAAGTCAGCGTGTCGCGCACACCTTTTTCAACTGCAGGGATGTATTCGCGAGGAACGGTACCGCCCTTGATCGCGTCAACGAATTCGAAGCCCTTGCCCGGTTCTTGCGGTTCGATCTTCAGAACCACGTGACCGTATTGACCACGACCACCCGATTGCTTGACGAATTTGCCTTCCGACTCTTCGCACACTTTACGGATCGTTTCGCGGTAAGCCACTTGTGGCTTGCCGACGGTCGCTTCAACGTTGAATTCGCGCTTCATGCGGTCAACGATGATGTCCAGATGCAACTCGCCCATACCGGCGATGATGGTCTGGCCCGATTCTTCATCGGTACGCACGCGGAACGATGGATCTTCTGCAGCCAGGCGGTTCAGCGCCAGGCCCATTTTTTCCTGGTCGGCCTTGGTTTTTGGCTCGACTGCCTGCGAAATCACCGGCTCAGGGAAGACCATGCGCTCCAGAACGACGCTGGCTTTTTCATCGCAAAGCGTATCGCCCGTGGTGGTGTCTTTCAGACCCACGACAGCGGCGATGTCGCCAGCGCGCATTTCCTTGATTTCTTCGCGTTCGTTCGCTTGCATCTGCACGATACGGCCGATACGCTCTTTCTTCTGCTTCACGGAGTTCAACACCGAGTCGCCCGAATTCAGGGTACCCGAGTAGCAACGGATGAAGCACAACTGACCGACGAACGGATCGGTTGCGATCTTGAACGCCAATGCCGAGAATTTCTCATTGTCGTCAGCTGCGCGCTCGACTGGCTGCTCGTCCTCGTCCAGACCTGGGACAGGCGGAATGTCGATAGGCGATGGCAGGTACTCGATGACCGCGTCCAACATGGCTTGCACGCCCTTGTTTTTAAAGGCGGTACCGCACAACATTGGAACGATTTCGCTGGCGATGGTACGCTGACGCAGAGCAGCCTTGATCTCGGCTTCCGACAGGTCGCCTTCTTCCAGGTACTTGTTCATCAGTTCTTCCGACGCTTCAGCAGCGGCTTCGACCATGTTCTCGCGCCACTTGGCAGCATCAGCGGCCAGATGTGCAGGAATGTCGCCGTATTCAAACTTCATGCCTTGCGAAGCGTCGTCCCAGATAACCGCTTTCATCTTGACCAGATCGATAACACCGGTGAAGACGTCTTCAGCGCCGATAGGCATCTGAATAGGTACTGGGTTCGCTTTCAGACGCGAACGCATCTGATCGTAGACCTTGAAGAAGTTGGCGCCGGTACGGTCCATCTTGTTCACGAAGGCCAGACGTGGCACTTTGTACTTGTTAGCCTGACGCCATACCGTTTCCGATTGTGGCTGCACGCCGCCGACTGCACAGTAAACCATGCAGGCGCCATCCAACACGCGCATCGAACGTTCCACTTCAATGGTGAAGTCAACGTGGCCTGGGGTGTCGATGATGTTGATGTGGTGCGCTGGGAAGTTGTTTGCCATGCCTTTCCAGAAGCACGTAACAGCAGCCGAGGTAATCGTGATACCGCGCTCTTGCTCTTGTGCCATCCAGTCGGTGGTGGCTGCGCCATCATGGACTTCGCCCAGCTTGTGGTTCACGCCTGTGTAGAACAGGACGCGCTCGGTCGTGGTCGTCTTACCTGCATCGATGTGAGCGGAAATACCGATATTGCGGTAGCGCTCAATGGGGGTCTTGCGGGCCATAATTAATCCTAAATGAATGGACAAAACCGAGCAGCATTTTTTTGCAAAAATGAGCCCGGCCTCGAACAACAGATGCTTGACAGCCGCCTTGCGGTAGCTGGCTTTATATTAGAAGCGGAAATGCGAGAACGCTTTGTTCGCTTCAGCCATACGATGGACTTCGTCGCGTTTTTTCATCGCGCCGCCGCGGCTTTCAGCCGCTTCCATCAGCTCACCGCCGAGGCGTTGTGGCATCGATTTTTCGCTGCGCTTGTTAGCAGCTTCACGCAACCAACGCATGGACAGGGCCATACGACGGACTGGGCGAACTTCGACCGGCACCTGGTAGTTTGCACCACCGACGCGACGGGATTTCACCTCAACCAGCGGCTTGGCGTTGTTGATTGCGGTAGCAAAAACTTCGAGCGGATCTTTGCCCGATTTTGCTGCGATGTGCTCGAAAGCACCGTAGATGATGTTTTCTGCAACCGATTTCTTACCGGACAGCATCAGCACGTTTACAAATTTAGCGACATCAGTGTTGCCGAATTTTGGATCTGGCAAAATTTCGCGCTTGGGTACTTCACGACGACGTGGCATATCAATTCCTTTCAATCTTCAGTTGAGCGCGCGTTCTTCGCACACTCGCGGACGACCATCATAGTCTTCCACTTACTCGACCAGATGCGGTCGACTACATTCACTTAGCTAGTTGCCACTGAGCGAAACTTGGGTTTGCTGCGTACAACTTATTACTTCTTGCCAGCTTTAGCGCGCTTGGTACCGTACTTCGAACGCGATTGCTTACGGTCTTTAACGCCTTGGGTATCCAGGGCACCGCGAACCATGTGGTAACGCACACCCGGCAAATCCTTGACGCGGCCGCCGCGCAACAGCACAACACTATGCTCTTGCAGGTTATGGCCTTCACCGCCAATGTACGAAATGACTTCGAAACCATTGGTCAGGCGAACTTTAGCGACTTTACGCAGAGCCGAGTTAGGCTTCTTTGGAGTCGTGGTGTAAACACGTGTGCAGACGCCACGTTTTTGCGGGCTGTTTTCCAGCGCCGGCGATTTGCTCTTCACGGTCAAAGCGACGCGTGGATTGCGAATCAATTGATTGATGGTTGGCATCGTTATAAATCCAACAAAAAACTACGATTAATAACCCGGGCAAGATGCCCGGCGACTAAAACCTCGTCCCGCTTTCATCTACTGCGCACCGGAGGCGCCCGCAGCCACTCGATAAGGAGCGGCCGTGAAATGCCAAGTAATGCGTAAACGATGAGCAGAATAAAATCGAGAACTCGCTAGTTTAGACCTTGTGTTACAGGGGGTCAATCAGTTTACCGCTTTTTGCTATAAAAAAAGGCAAAGAACGGGGGCATTTGTGGCATTTTGACTAATTTCTGGCGGTACCATAGGGACGCCGGCATCCGAAAACGATTGATGATTTGGCATTCTTTCCTTGCGGCCACGAAATGCACGGTCGCATTCTTGTATGAACGCGAGACAACAAAAGGATTGATAATAGCGGACATTTTTCGCTGCCTTCCCTTATGCGCTCCTTGCTTCGCCCCGCCAATCTGTTCCTGCTCCTGACGTATGCCTTGCTGACGGCCGTGCCCTTCATCCCCACGCTGCTGGGGCGCGCGCTCGAGCATCCGTGGCAGATGCTCACGTTCGAGCTGCTGGCATGGCTGGCCGTCTGGAGCGTGTTCCAGCGCCCCGCCTACTTCCACTGGCTGCTGGTGCCGGCCTTCCTGGCCCTGCCGACGGAAATCTACCTGTTCGTCTTCTATGGCCAGGGCATTTCCACGCACCACCTGGGCATCATCTTCGAAACCAGTCCCAAGGAAGCGATGGAATTCCTCGGGCAAAAAGTATGGCTGATGGGCGCCGTCATGCTGGGCGTGATCGCCTGGTGCGCCCTGAGTTGGTATGCGGCCACGCGCACGCGCGACCTGGACTGGCGCGGCAAGACGCGCCCGGCCGCCTTCGTGCTGCTGATCCTGCTGGGCGGCTTCTGGTGGTATGGCTACGAATTCGGTTTCGAGGCCAAGGTGCTGCACAGCGCCCCCGCGTCCGCCAAGGCCAGCCATCCGGCGGCCAGCGGCAAGGCGGGCGCCTCCGGCTTCGGCGACGCCAGTTCGGCCGACGACGAGACGGCCGAGGAAGACGAAGAAAGCAGCAAGCCCGAGAACGCCAGCATCGCCGGCGCCGACGAGACGGGCCTGGGCTGGCCCAGCCTGCCCCACTGGGCGCGCCTGCCCTACGCCTTCGACACCATCAGCAATTCCTGGCCCTTCGGCCTGGCCGCGCGCGGCTTCGATTTCTACAAGGAACGCAGATACCTGGCCGAGCTGGGACAGAAGAGCAGCACCTTCCGTTTCGGCGCGCACCAGCAACAACCCGATCCCCATCCGGAAGTGGTGGTCATGGTGATCGGCGAATCGTCGCGCTACGACCGCTGGAGCCTGAACGGCTACGAACGCGACACCAATCCCCTGCTGAAGCAGGAAGCCAACCTGGTGCCGCTGGCCGACGTCATCACGGCCGTTTCCGCCACGCGCCTGTCCGTGCCCGTCATCATCTCGCGCAAGCCGGCCACGCAAAGCCTCAAGGATGGCTTCTCGGAAAAATCCTTCCTCACCGCCTACAAGGAAGCGGGCTTCAAGACCTACTGGCTGTCGAACCAGATCTCGTTCGGCCAGTTCGACACACCCGTGTCCGTCTTTGCCAAGGAAGCGGACGTGGTGCAATTCCTGAACCTGGGCGGCTTTACCAACAGTTCGAATTTCGACCAGATCCTGTTCGATCCGTTCAAGAATGCGCTGGCCGACCCGGCGCCGAAAAAACTCATCGTGCTGCACACCCTGGGCAGCCACTGGAACTACAGCCAGCGCTATCCGAAATCGTTCGACAAGTGGCAGCCGTCGCTGTTCGGCGTCGACAAGCCCGTCTACACGGACACGGCCATCAAGCCGCAGCTGAACAACAGCTACGACAGCTCCATCCTGTACACGGACTGGTTCCTGTCGAACGTGATCGGGATGCTGAAGGACGATGGCCAGCGCACTGCCCTGCGCAGCTCGCTCGTCTACGTGGCCGATCACGGCCAGACCCTGTATGACGGCACCTGCCGCCTGGCCTTCCATGGCCACAACACGCAGTTCGAATTCCACGTGCCCGCCTTCGTCTGGTATTCGCCGCAATTCCAGCAGCACTACCCGGACAAGGTGGCGCAGCTGCGGCGCCATCAGAAGGCGCGCCTGTCGACGGAAAACATGTTCCACACCCTGCTCGACCTGGGCGACATCCGCTTCGCCGGCGAACAGCCCGAATGGAGCATCGTCAGCCCCCGCTTCAAGCAGCACAAGCGCTACGTCGACAGCTACGGCTGGACCAACTACGACAACGCCATCATCCGCGGCGATTGCCGCGAAGTGATCGACAAGAGCACGCCGGAAAAGCAGGACAAGTAAAGGCGGTAAGGGCGCCCTCAGGCCCGTTCCAGCACGCCGCTACAATCGGCCGGCTGCGCCATATGCGTGCTGAGCCAGTCGAAGACGCGTCCCGCCTTGTCTTCGATGGCGCTGCCAAAGCCCCGCTGCGCCAGCAGGGCGATGCCATTCGTGGCCTGCAGCACGCCGGGCGCCAGCAGCAGCGCGCCCGCATCGTCGCGGCGCACGCACCAGGGCGCCAGGCAGTCTTCCAGCAAGGGGCCAAGCACCAGGTTGTGCGACGAGACGATCACCAGATGGCGCGCGGCCAGCGTATGCAGCACGGCGGCCGCCGCCGCCACCGACTCGAGGTGATTCGTGCCGCGAAAAATCTCGTCGATCAGGAACAGCGCCGGCGCGCCCTCCTCGGCCAGCGCCAGCAATTCGCGCGCACGCCGCAATTCGGCGATATATAGACTTTCGCCGCCATCGAGCGAGTCCTCGTTCTGCATGCTCGCATACACGGCCAGGCGCGGCACATCGGCGCTGTGCGCATGACAAAAGCCGAAGGCCCGCGCGCAGACCAGGTTCAAGCCTATACCACGCAGCAAGGTGCTCTTGCCAATCCCGTTCTGGCCGGAGATGAAGCTCCCCTTGCCCTGCACGCCGAACGACAGCGGTGCGGCATTCTCCAGCAGTGGATGCCGCATGCCCTGCAAGGCCAGGGAGCGCGGCGCCGCGGTGCCCGCCCAGCAAAACACGGGGAGCGCGCGCAGGTGCCGCGCCAGCGCCAGGTCCGCTTCCAACTGTGCCACCCGGGTAAAGCTGTCGCGCAGCAAGGGCAGCTGCTGCGCCACCAACTGGCGCGTGCGGAAATAGCGCTTGATGTTTTTCAGCAGGAGCCAATCGCCATACTCGACCAGCAGCGTATCGATGAAGGGCACGTAGTGCAGCAGCGAACGCTCGATGGCGCGCGTCAGCCTGGCCGCCTGCGCGCCGCCGGCAGCCCATGGCAAGGCTGCCGGCCCGTCAAGCCGCGCCAGCGCGGCACGGGTTTTCAGCAGGTGGCGCAAGGTAGCGAGCGTGCGTTCCCATAGCTTGGCGCTTTCGTAAAAACGCACCTGTACAGCCATCAGCGCGACACAGGCGGCCAGCACGCCAAACAGCGCCGGCCAGCCCACCAGCCAAGTGGCGGCGATGGCCAGCAACAGGGCCAGCGGCACCACCCATAGCCAGGCACTCCACCATGGCGCCGGCGGCAGCGCCGCGCCGAACAGGGTCTCGCTCACCTCTGTATCGGTCTGGCGCAAGGGAAGGCAGGCGCGCTCCAGGCTGGCCACTTGGGCCGGATCGTCCAGCAATCGCCGGACGCGCGCGACAGAGGCCGGATCGGCCTGGCCGCCGCTCAGACGCCGGTGCAGCTCCTGCTGGCCGAAGATGCTGGTCTCGCACGCCAGCTGCGCCGCATACTGGTCGAGCAGCAGCTCGTCCCAGGTCTGGCCATCGAGCGATGGCGCCTCGCCCGTCAGCCGCTGCAGCATCGCCACGTCGCTGCGCGCGAAAGGATAATCGAGCGTCGGCGCGAAGGCAGCGGCAGGGAAAAGTTGCTGGAGGAATGGATGCATGGCGCCGGAGGAGGAGTCGATGAAGGGAATGCAACAGCAGATGCAGGCGATTGCCAATTTATCAAGCGTCGCATGCACGGACGGACACGCCGGACGGTGCGGACACGGCGGACAGCCGGACATAAAAAATTTTTCCCATTCAAATCAACGACGTAATCACTGGCATGGATCGTGCATTGGAAAAGTCATCCTTCACGAGACATGACCATGATCCGCGATACTTCCTCTCAAGACGCCGTACTGTCCGCCCCGCCGGGCCAGCGCCACAAGAAACGCGCCCTGCTGCTGGCCGGCGCCGTCATCGTCATCGGCGCCGCCATCGCTGTCGTTGCCGGCTGGCGCAACAGCGAGCATTCCGTCAATGCCAGCCGCCTGCGCATCGCCGACGTCACGCGCGGCACCCTGATCCGCGATGCCGCCGTAAATGGCCGCGTGGTGGCGGCCATCAGCCCCACCCTGTACTCGACCACGGTGGCCACCGTGACCCTGAAGGCCAAGGCGGGCGACACGGTCAAGAAGGGTGACATCCTGGCCGTGCTGGAGTCGCCGGACCTGTTCGACGCCCTGAAGCGCGAACAATCGAGCGTACAGCAGCTGGAGGCGGAAGTGGCGCGCCAGCAGATCCTGGCCAAGAAGCAGAAGCTGCTGGCGCGGCGCGAAGCCGATACGGCGGAGATCGAGCGCCTGTCCGCGCAGCGCACGCTCGAGCGTTACGAAAGCGTGGCGCAGGTGGGCATCATCGCCAAGATCGATTACCAGAAGGCGAAGGATGCCTTGAATTCGGCCGATATCCGCAGCAAGCACGCTTCGCAGGCGGCCGGCCTGGAAAGCGAGGACGTGACCCTGGCGCTGAAGACCAAGGTCAACGAACTGGAACGCCAGCGCCTCGTCCGCGACAACGCCCAGCGCAGGGTCGACGAGCTGACCGTGCGCGCGCCCGTCAACGGTTTCATCGGCACCCTCTCGGTGGCCAACCGCAGCGTGGTGCAAGCCAATACGGCGCTGATGACGCTGGTCGACCTGTCGCAGCTGGAAGTGGAGCTGGAAGTACCGGAAACGTATGTGGCCGACATTGGCCTGGGCATGGGCGCGGAAATCGAGACGGGCGCCGTCAAGGCAACGGGCAAACTCTCGGCGCTGTCGCCCGAAGTGGTCAAAAACCAGGTGCTGGCGCGCGTGCGCTTCAACGGCGAACAGCCGGCCGGCCTGCGGCAGAACCAGCGCGTTTCGGCGCGCCTGCTGATCGACGAAAAACCGAATGTGCTGATGCTGGCGCGCGGTCCCTTCGTCGAGGCCGAAGGCGGCCGCTTCGCCTACGTGGTGCGCGATGGCGTGGCCGTCCGCACGCCCATCAGGATGGGTGCCACCAGCGTCTCGTCCGTGGAAATCCTCGGCGGCCTGAAGCAGGGTGACAAGGTGGTCATCGCCGGCACGGAAGCCTTCGAGAACGCGGCCCGCGTCTCGCTCAATTAATCCATTCTCATCTACCCGGAGACTCGCCATGCTGCGCATGCAAAACCTGAACAAAGTCTATCGCACCCACATGATCGAAACGCACGCGCTGCGCGGTTTTGAAATCCACGTCAAGCAGGGGGAATTCGTCACCGTCACGGGGCCATCCGGCTCCGGCAAGACGAGCTTTCTGAACATCGCCGGCCTGCTGGAGGAATTCACCGATGGCGAATACATCCTCGACGGCGTCAACGTGAAAGGCATGAACGACAATGCCCGCTCGCGTCTGCGCAATGAAAAACTCGGCTTCATCTTCCAGGGTTTTAATCTGATCCCCGACCTGTCGCTGTTCGACAACGTCGACGTGCCGTTGCGCTACCGGGGCTTCAACCGCGCCGAGCGCAAGGAGCGCATCGAAGACGCGCTGGCCAAGGTAGGACTGGCGTCGCGCATGAAGCATTATCCGGCCGAACTGTCGGGCGGCCAGCAGCAGCGCGTGGCGATCGCGCGCGCGCTGGCCGGCTCGCCCAAGCTGCTGCTGGCCGATGAGCCGACGGGCAACCTCGATACACAGATGGCGCGCGGCGTGATGGAGCTGCTGGAAGACATCAACGCGCAGGGCACCACCATCCTGATGGTCACGCATGATCCCGAACTGGCGCTGCGCAGCCAGCGCAACGTGCACATCATCGACGGCCAGGTGTCGGACCTGGTGCAGCACAGCGCCTCGCTGTCGGCCAGGCCGCAGCACGCCGCGACCGCGTAAGGAGAGACCATGTTCCGCTACTATTTCACGCTGGGCCTGCGCAGCCTGCGCCGCAACCGCGCCCTGACCGCGCTGATGGTGCTGACCCTGGCCGTCGGCGTGGCCGCCAGCGTGTCGACCGTCACCATCCTGCATGCCATGTCGGGCGATCCGCTGCCGCACAAGAGCGACCGCCTGTTCGTGCCGATGATCGACGTCGTCCCCTTGAAAAGTTATGTGCCGGGCGCCAAGCCCAGCTTCGGCCAGTCGCAGCTGGCCTATACCGACGCGAAGAATTTCATGGCCAGCAACATGGGCGTGCGCCGCACCGTCATGTACGGCGTGGCCGGCCCGGTCGAGCCGGCACGCACGGATATCGGCGCCTTCCAGGCCCAGGGCCTGGCGCCCACGCGCGACTTTTTCGCCATGTTCGAAGTCCCCTTCCTGTATGGTCAGCCATGGAGCGAAGCCGATGACGCCAGCGGCGCCGACGTCATCGTGCTGAGCCGCTCGCTGGCGGAAAAACTGCTGGGTACGGTCAATCCCGTGGGGCGGCGCGTGACCGTCCTGGGACAGCCCTATCTGATCAGCGGCGTGCTCGATCACTGGGATCCCGTGCCGCGCATACACCGCATCATCGGCAGCAAGGGCGCCTTTGGCACGGAAGATGAATTCTTCATTCCGTTTGCCAGCGCCATCCGCCATGAAACGCGGCATGACGGCGGCATGGCCTGCAGCGGCGTCGAACGCGGCCCCGGCTTCCAGGGCGTCCTGGCGTCGGACTGCACCTGGCTGCAGTTCTGGTTCGAGATGGAAAGCGCAGGCCAGCGTGGCGAGCTGCAGGCATATCTCGACAGCTATGCTGCCGAGCAGCGCAAGCTGGGCCGCATGCCGCGCCACGCGCCCAACGCCCTGTACAACGTCAAGGAATGGATGGTGTTCCTGAACGTGGTCGACAACGACAACAAGCTGGCGGCCTGGCTGGCCTTCGGTTTCCTGCTGCTATGCCTGGTCAATACCATCGGCCTGCTGCTGGCGAAGTTTTCCGTGCGCGCCAGTGAAGTGGGGATCCGCCGTGCGCTGGGCGCCACGCGGCGCGATATCTTTCGCCAGTTCCTGATCGAGACGGGCGTCATCGGCCTGGCCGGCGGCGTACTGGGCCTGCTGCTGGCGTATGCAGCGCTGGCCGTCGTGCGTTCGCAATCGAAGGAACTGGGCACGGTGGCGCACATGGATATGCCGATGCTGCTGCTGACGTTTGCCGTCTCCGTGCTGGCCTCCCTGCTGGCGGGTTTGCTGCCCACCTGGCGCGCTTGCCAGGTGACGCCGGCGATACAGCTCAAATCCCAATGACATTCACCGTACCGCAATGAGGTTCAACATGGAAATCCGCCCCATCCTGTCGGCACTGATGCGCAGCAAAACCGGTGCCGTACTCGTCGCCGTGCAGATCGCCATCAGCCTGGCCATCCTGGCCAACGCCCTGCATATCGTTAACCTGCGCCAGGCGATCGCCGCCCGCCCCACCGGCGTGGCCGCTGAAAACGACATCTTTTATGTCAACATCCAAAGCATGGACAAAGGCAGCCACCAGCGCCAGCTGGCCGACCAGAAACGCCAGGCCGCCTTGCTGCGCAGCCTGCCCGGCGTGCTCTCCGTGGCGCAGACCTCGCAGGCCGTGCTGTCGCGTTCCGGCAGCAGCACCAATGTCTCCATCAAGCGTGGACAGCCCACGGCCAGCGCCACCACGTCGATGTATTTCACGCCTGACTCGCTGGTCAAGACATATGGACTCAAGCTGGTGGAAGGCCGTGATTTCCATCCCGACGAAGTGCCGGAAATCGATGAAAGCGTCGATGCGATCTTTCCAAAGGTGGTCATCGTGACGCTCGCCGCGGCGCAAAAGATCTGGCCTGGCGAGAGCAGCTTTGTCGGCAAGACCCTGTTCAACGGCACCGGTGACGATGACGACGAAATGCGCGTGATCGGCGTGGTGGAGCGGCTGCAGACACAGGTCGGCCAGGCCAGCGCGCAGGGCGAGCATTCGCTGATCCTGCCGGCGCGCCTGACGGGTTCGCGCGACTCGCTGCTGTACGCCGTGCGGGCCGAGCCTGGACAGCGCGACCGCCTGATGAAGGAGGCCGAGCAAGCCATCCGCAGCGCCACCAGCGAGCGCCTGCTGGTACGCACCGACACGCTGGAAAAGCACCGCACGTCACGCTACCGGGCCGACCAGGGTTTGTCCTGGATGCTGATCGCCGTCTCGACCCTGCTGCTGCTGGTCACCGCCAGCGGCATCGTCGGCATCGCCAGCCTGTGGGTGACGCAGCGCAAGAAGCAGATCGGCGTGCGGCGCGCCCTGGGCGCCCGCCGCATCGACATCCTGCGCTACTTCCTGACCGAGAATTTCATGATCAGCAGCGTCGGCGTGGCGTGCGGCGTGCTGCTGGCCCTGGGCTTGAACCAGCTGCTGGTGAGCCAGCTGGAAATGGCGCGCCTGCCCCCCGGCTACCTGCTGGCCGGCGCGCTGGTGTTCTGGCTGCTGGGACTGGTCGCAGTGTACGGCCCGGCATGGCGCGCGGCCAGCATTTCGCCGGCCACTGCCACGCGCAGTACCTGAGCCCGCACCTGAGTGATATGCTGCGCGCATGCCTACCGTACTGATTATTGACGACAATGCCGCCGTGGCCGTCGCGCTCGACGTGCTGTTCTCCCTGCACGAGATCGACGCCGTGCGCGCCGCCTCGCCCGAGGAAGGCCTGCGCCTGCTCGAGCGCCACGCCATCGACCTGGTGGTGCAGGACATGAACTTCACGGCCGACACCACGTCGGGCGAGGAAGGCGGCGCGCTGTTCCACGCCATCCGCGCGCGCTACCCGGACCTGCCCGTGATCCTGCTGACGGCATGGACCCAGCTCGACGCGGCCGTCGACCTGATCAAGTCCGGCGCGGCCGACTACCTGGCCAAGCCCTGGGATGACCGGCGCCTGATCGCCAGCGTGCAAAATCTGCTGGAACTGGGACAGGCCAACCGCGCGCTGCGCCAGCGCGTGGTGGCCGAGCAGCGCCAGCGCCACGCCCTGGAACACGACTTCGACTTGCGCGGCATGGTGTGGCAAGACCCGGCCACCGAAAGAGTGGTGCACCTGGCGTGCCAGGTGGCGCGCGCCGACGTGCCCGTGCTCATTTCGGGGCCGAACGGCAGCGGCAAGGAACGCATCGCCGCCATCGTGCAAGCCAATTCGCAGGTCGCCGGCGGTCCCTTCGTCGTGCTCAATTGCGGCGCCGTGCCGGTGGAGCTGATCGAGGCGGAACTGTTCGGCGCCGAGGCCGGCGCCTACACGGGCATCACGCGCGCGCGCGACGGCAAGTTCGACGCGGCCGACGGCGGCACCCTGTTCCTCGACGAGATCGGCAACCTGCCGCTGGCCGGACAAATGAAACTGCTGCGCGTGCTCGAAACGGGACGCTTCGAGCGTCTCGGATCGAACCGCGAGCGGCAAGTGAAAGTGCGCGTCATCAGCGCCAGCAACGCCGACCTGCCGGCGATGATCAAGGCCGGCACGTTTCGCGAAGACCTGTTCTACCGCCTGAACGTGATCGAACTGCGCCTGCCGCCGCTGGCCCAGCGCCCGCTGGACATCCTGGTACTGGCGCGGCATTTCCTGGGCAGCGAAAAAACGCTGGACGCACAGGCGCAGGCCACCCTGCTGGCCCACAGCTGGCCGGGCAATGTGCGCGAACTGAAAAACGTCATGCAGCGCGCCAGTCTGCTGACGGCCGGCCCGGTCATCGGCGCGCAGGAAACGGGCTTGCCGCTGGCCGGTGCGGCATCGCCAAGCGTGCCGCAGGATGTCGCGACGGAACCGGACCGCGACAGCGTCACCGCGGCGCTCGCGCGCGCACACGGCGTGGTGGCGCAGGCCGCGCAGGAACTGGGGCTGTCGCGCCAGGCGCTGTACCGGCGCATGGAGCGCCTGGGCATCGCGCGCGGCTGATGGCAGACCGCGCCATGCGCCTCTCCCTGCTCACGCGCTGGACGGCGCTGATCGTCACCTTGCTGGTGCTGGGCATCGTCATCGCCCTGCTGCTCGCGCATTTCTTGCCAGGCCAGCCGCTGCTGGTGCTGGCCGGTACCCTGCTGTGCGTGCTGCCGGTGGCCGTCATTACCATCCGAGCGCAATTGCAGGCGATGCTGTCGCTGTTTCGCGCCTTGAGCGGCACGGTCGCCAGCTACCAGGACGGCGACTTCGGCTTCAGCTTGCGCTGGCCGCAGAACGATGAACTGGCCGATCTGGTGGCGGCCCACAATGCGCTGGGCGACGTTCTGCGCAAGCAGCGCCTGGACCTGGTGCAGCGCGAACTGCTGCTCGACACCATGGTGCAAAACACGCCGGTGGCCATGCTGCTGGTGGCCGAGGGCAGCGCCATCGTCTACGCCAACCTGGCCGCGCGCCAGTTGCTGCACCACGGCCGCCGGCTCGAAGGGCATCACCTGGCGGACATCGTGCGCGAGGCGGCGCCGGCCCTGGCCGAAGCGCTGGCGCGCCGCAACGATGGCCTGTTTACCAGCGGCGAAGGGGAACAGGAAGAGGTGTACCACCTGGCGCGGCGCAGCTTCAGCCTGAACGGGCGCAAGCACGAACTGCTGCTGCTGCGCCAGCTGACCCTGGAACTGCGGCGCCAGGAAGTGCAGACCTGGAAAAAAGTCATCCGCGTCATCAGCCATGAACTCAACAACTCGCTGGCGCCCCTGGCCTCGCTGGCCCATTCCGGCGCCGAGCTGGTGCGCCGCGGCCAGACGGAGCGCCTGCCGCAAATCCTCGCCACCATCGAGGAACGCACGCGCCACCTGGAAACCTTCATCCTCGGCTATGCGCGCTTTGCCAAGCTGCCCGCGCCGCGCCTGGCGCCGTGCGAATGGCCACCCTTCCTCGACAGCCTGGCCTCGCAAGCGGCCTTCACGCTCGACGGCCCGCCGCCCGCGCAGGCGGCCTTGTTCGATGCGGCGCAAATGCAGCAGGCACTGCTGAACCTGCTCAAGAATGCGCTGGAGTCCGGCTCCAAGCTCCAGCATATCGGCCTGCACGTCAGTCAGGCGCATGGCCAGCTGCGCATCGAAGTGCGCGACCGCGGGCCGGGCATGAGCGGCGCCGTGCTGGAAAACGCGCTGGTGCCGTTTTATTCCACCAAGCGCAGCGGCACAGGGCTGGGCCTGGCCCTGGCGCGCGAAATCGCCGAAGCCCATGGCGGACGCATCACCCTGGCCAACCGCGAAGGTGGCGGGCTGGCCGTGACCTTGATTCTTCCCTTACTGGATAGAAATTAGTTCCTAGTGTAACGATTTTTACATCACAAAATCCCAGACTATTTTTGAGTAAAATATTGACAATAATAGTTTTAATTATCGCAACTATTGGCAACCTATGCCCGTGTGTTAGAAATAAGCTATTTAAGTTTGCATAATGATATAAAAATAGCTCATTGACAACGAATTACCTTGGCGATAATTTATCCCTGCGGTACGGTTTTTTTGAAACATTAATCGTCTTTTCGCGGGGATCAACATGAAACTAAAATCACTCATCGCAGCGGCAGTACTCGGTGCCGCCTCCATCGGCAGCGCCAGCGCCGCCGCCTACACCGTCAACCTCGTCAATACCACGGGCAATCTGTGGACCAGCGGCTTCAACGCCGTGCCCAGTCCCCTCGGCGACTTCACGGATACCTTCACGTTCACACCGAACGCGACCTTCGGTTCCACCGCACAAGCCTTCCTGGCCAACCTGTCCGTCACGGGCTCGGACAGCTCTTCCATCCACTTCACCGGCGCCAACCTGAACGGCATTTCGCTCAGCGGCTTTGGTGGCCCCACCGTCTTTGGCTATGCCCAGGGCGAAGTCCTGGCGCCTACGAGCGTCCTGTTCAATGGCCCGCTGGTCCTCACCGTCATGGGCAACACCAAGGGCGGCAGCTATGGCGGCGTCTTCAACCTGAACCTGGCTCCCGTTCCTGAACCGGAAACCTATGGCATGCTGCTGGCCGGCCTGGGCATACTCGGCTTCCTGGCGCGACGCCGCAAGCAATCTTGAACGCACCACCAAAAAGACGCTACGGCGTCTTTTTTCATGTGGCTGCTACACTGGCGGCATGACGACCGATTTTATCTCCACCAGCCATACCGCTTTCAGCCACCCTGGCCACCCGCCGGCCACCACCACCGAACACCGCGGCATCCGCTACCTGCACCTGGGCACCAAGTGGGTGCAGGGCGCCATGCGCCTGGACAAGCCCGACGCCATCGAGCTCGAATACGTGCAGATGATGATGATGTGGATGCTGTTCAAGACGCAGCCCAAACGCATCGTGCAACTGGGGCTGGGCAGCGCCGCGCTGACCAAGTTCAGCTACCGCCGCTTCCCCGACGCCTCGGTCACGGCCATCGAACTCAATCCGAACGTGATCGCCATCTGCGGCGCCCAGTTCGCGCTGCCGCCGAACGACGCTCGCCTCGACGTGCGCGAAATGAATGCGCTCGACTTCGTGCTCGACCCGGCCAACCACGACACGGTCGACGCGCTGCAAGTGGACCTGTACGACGAAGACGCGCGCGGCCCCGTGCTCGACACGCCCGAGTTCTACCAGGCCTGCTTCGACTGCCTGACGGACGACGGCATCATGTGCACGAATGTCTTCGGCGACTTCCCCAACTACGACAAGAACCTGCAGGCGATGGAACTGGTCTTCGACGCCGTCGTCTGGGTGCCGGAAATGGAAGATGAAAACATCGTCGTGCTGGCCTTCAAGAAATCGCCATCGCTCGACTTCAGCGAGCTGTACGAACGCGCCGCCACCATCAAGAAACAGTTCAACCTTCCCGCCAAGAACTGGGTCAACGGCTTGAAGCAGTGGATGCAGGATCAGCAGTAAGTCCCATCAGGCGGTGCCCGTGCGATCTCATTCAAGAGCCTCTTCCCATCTTCCTTCGGCGCGATAAAACCCCAGCTTCTTGTCGCCCTTGAAGCGCGCGGCCGTCATCAAGCCAGCGAGCTCGCTGGAGATCAACAGATCGCCCGATTGCGCATCCCTGGCAATCTGCCTGGGCGCCATTGCATCGTCGCGGAAAAACCTGCTCGTGAAATAGATGATGTTGCCCTTGTCATCTCTTTCCGCGATTGAACGCTCAATGTCCACCGTCTGTACCTGGTGCGCCGCATTGACGATGTAAAACGGCTGCTCCACCAGTTCGCCGCCCGCCATGATGCAAGCGGGGGCGAGCAATTCCACGTCCTGGCCGGCGGCGGCGGCGAGGAACTCCGCCAGGCGGGCCGAGACCAGCGGCACCTCACCGAGCAGCCACAGGCAGTCATATTTCAATAGCCGCTCCTTGGGACAGACAAAATGCACGGGTGGCTTGTCCATACCGCTCGGAAAAGGCGCACCCTGCAGCAGATCGAGGTAGTCGAAGTTCGATCCGGCCGTCTCATACGACCCACGTTCCTTGTCGTAGGAACCGGTGAGTTTGTCATTGTAATAAATCGGGGCTTTCCAGCTCAGTATCATGGGCAGTCCTCTTCCGCAGCCTGGCAAAAGCCTATTGTGCCAACTTCGCCTGTCCAGCCGCGCCAGCTTGCGCAAGCACTGCGCCCAGGCGGCGCGCCAGGCCATCCATGTTCTCGGCCGGCACCTGCGCATAACCGAGCAGGAAACCGTTCCAGCCCGCCCCGTCTCCCGTGCCATGCGCGGACAGGGCCAGCGCCACGATGCCGTCCTGCGCGGCGCGGCGGCTCAGCGCCAGGTCATCCCATTGCTTGTCGTGAAAACGCAGCGCCAGGTGCATGCCGGCCGTGCCGCCATGGATGGCCGCGTCCGCACACGCATGGCGCTGCAAGGCTTCGCTCAAGGCGTCGCGGCGCTGGCGGTACAGCCTGCGCATGCGGCGCACATGGCGCGCAAACAGGCCGCTGCGCAGGAACTCGGCCAGCGCCAGCTGTTCGGCCACGCGGCCGCGCGCGGCGCCCTGCGCCTGCATCTGCGCGAAGGCGCCGGCCAGCGCGGCCGGCACGACGATAAAGGCGATGCGCAAGGCGGGAAACATGGTCTTGCTGAAGGTGCCCAGATACACGACGGGCGCGTCGGTCACCAGTCCCTGCATGGCCGCCAGGGGCGGTCCGCCATGGCGAAACTCGCTGTCGTAATCGTCCTCGATGATCAGCGCTCCGGCCGCGCGCGCGCGTTCGAGCAGCGCCATGCGGCGCGCGGGACTGAGCACGCTGCCCGTCGGATACTGGTGCGACGGCGTCGTGTAGATCAGGCGCGGCGGCGTATCGCGCCAGTCCGCATCCGTTGGCGCGATGCCATCGATGTCGACGGCGATACCCGTCACCTGCAAGCCGGCGCCACGGCCCGCCGCCAGCGCGCCGCCATAGCCGGGATGCTCGATCCACAAGGCGTCGCCCTGGTCGGCAAACGCGCGCAGGCAGATATCGAGGCTGCTCTGCGTGCCGTCCGTAATGAACACCTGGCCCGCATCGCAGACGACGCCGCGCGCGGCGCGCAAATGCTCGGCGATGGCCATGCGCAGCTGCGGCTCGCCGGCAGGGTCGCCGTAATTGAGCTGGCGCGGCGTCAGCGCGCGCCACGCGCGGTCCAGCATGCGCCGCCACTGCGCCAGCGGAAATTCGTCGAGCGCAGGCACGCCAGGCGCGAACGCGCCCATGGCATCGGCGGGAAACACCAGCGCCGCGCTGGCATCCTGTCCTGACACGCCGCGCAAATGCCGGGCGCGGCGCGACAAGCCATCCTGGCCACCGCTCACTGGCGACGCCACCGGCACGCCGGCGCCGCCGGCGACGACGGTGCCGCGCCGGTCCGGCAAGACAAAACCTTCGCTGGCCAGTTGCTCGTAGGCGTACAACACGGTATTGCGCGCCAGCCCCAGTTCTGCCGCCAGCACGCGCGTGGCAGTCAGCCGCGTGCCAGGCGCCAGCTGGCCGCTGCGGATGGCCGCGCGCAGGCATTCATGCAGCAGGCGCTGGCGCGGCCAGCCCCGCTCGCGGTGCGTGCGCTCGAACGCGCCCAGCAGCAAAGCGAAATCCATGCATCCCCTTTCATCGTGGCTCTATATTATTTGTCAGTTCTGGATCTTTTTTCAGGGCCAGATGCCGATTATAGTGCGGCCTGCTTCTTCAACCAACCGGACCTCCGCCATGACCGCTACCGCCCTGCCTCCCAGCCCCCGTACCCGCGTGCGCCGCGTCGCCGAACTGGCCAGCTACGAGCAAGCCGCCCTGTACGCCATCGTCGATGCCGCCTACCTGTGCCATATCGCCTTCCACGACGACAAGGGCAGCCATTGCATCCCGACCGCCTGCTGGCGCATCGAGGACCACCTGTACATCCATGGTTCGAACGGCAGCCGCATGCTCAAGCGCCTGCAAGAGAGCGACGTCTGCGTGACCATCACCCATCTCGACGGCCTGGTGCTGGCGCGCTCCGCCTTCAACCACACGATGAACTACCGTTCGGCGATGGTGTACGGGCAGTTTGAAAAAGTAGGCGAGATCGGCCAGCAGCATGCGGCGATGGACGCGCTGATGGAAAAGCTGGTGCCGGGACGCCTGGCGCACGTGCGCGGCGGCAGCGCCAAGGAATACGCGGCCACCACCGTGCTGCGCATCGCGCTCGACGAATATGCCGTCAAGCAGCGCCAGGGCGGCCCGCTCGACGATGCGGACGACATGGCGCACGCCGTCTGGACGGGCGAACTGCCGTTTACGCACGGCCGTGGCGCGGCCATCGCCGATGCGCTCAACACCAGCGACATGCCCGCGTATGCCGCCGCATGGGGTACGGAATCCGCTTGACCGGCCAGCGTGCTTGACCGATGATCGGCGTTGATGGCGATCGCCACCAATTCACCAACCGATCCAATCACGCATGGAGCATATGATGATGAAGCGAGTATCCCTGGCCGCGGCCCTGACGGTCATGCTGGCCTGTGGCGGCAGCGGCGCGGCACTGGCCGCCGATGCGGGCGACGCGGCCCTGAAGGCGGCCATCGCCGGCAACGCGCGCACGCCGGCCAATGCGCTGCGCGACAGCGCCCGCCACCCGTATGAAACGCTGACGTTCTTCGGCATCAAGCCGACCATGACGGTGGTGGAACTGGCGCCCGGCGGCGGCTGGTACACGGAGATCCTGGCGCCCTACCTGCGCGACAACGGCAAGCTGATCGCCGCCGGCAACGACCCGCAGTCAAGCAGCGAAGGTGCCCGCCGCGGCGCGGCGCGCTTCCAGCAGAAACTCGACGCCAACCCGGCCGCTTTCGGCAAGGTGGAAATCGGCGCCTTCGCACCGCCCACCACCTACCGCATCGCGCCCAAGGGCACGGCCGACATGGTGCTCACCTTCCGCAATATCCACAACTGGATACCGATCGGCGAAGCGGGCATGCAGACCCTGTTCAAGGAAGTGTATGACAGCCTGAAACCGGGCGGCGTCTTCGGCGTCGTCGAGCATCGCCTGCCCGCGAACAAGGCGCAGGACGCCACGGCCAGCAGCGGCTACATGCACGAAGCGTATGTGATCAAGCTGGCCGAAGGCGCGGGCTTCAAGCTGGCGGGCAAGTCGGACATCAACGCCAATCCGAAGGACACGGCAGACCATCAGGGCGGCGTCTGGGCGCTGCCGCCCACCTACGCCAACAAGGATGTGGAGCGGGCGAAATACACGGCCATCGGCGAGAGCGACCGCATGACCCTGAAGTTCGTCAAGCCGTAGCGACTGACAGGCGGTGCGCCTGCCTGGCGCGCCGCCAACTGAGGTGATGCCTACACGTGGATGCCATACACGCCGCACAGGCGTTTCACCAGAGCACAATCGTTTTCATTGCCGTCAGCGAGACAAGAATCGCGGGCTTCTTCACACGTTTCACGCGAAGGCAAGGCATACGCGGAAGAACTGATGGCGCCGGCAAAACCGACGGCGGCGCAAAAGACAAATACAGCTTTTTTCACATTGATCATTTTTATCCCATTCCCAAGAGTTACGTCGTTATAAGAACCACTGGAAGACAAAAAACGCAGCCGCCAAAAACCGCCTGTCGATAGACGAATTTTATGGCGCATGGAAATAGTAGCACCTTGAAAAGTTAGTAAATACGCAAACAAGAAATCAAGATAACGTTTCTTTTTCATCCCTTTTCATGAAATAAAAACCGGCCCGGCGCCCTTGCGCAGCGCATTTGCATGGCGACAGGCGAAAAAAAACCGCAGGCCAGGCTGCGGTTTTTGTATCGACATCTTACTTCTTCACTTCCTTCGGCTTCACCGGCACCAGGCTCAAATCCTGGAAGTCGTAGCTGAAATCCGTTTCGGCCGACACGGGCGCCATCTTGACCCGCTCGATGCTGCCATCGGGATTAAGCGAGAACGTCACGTAGGCGTCGGCGTTGAAATTGCGCTCTTTCCAGCGCACGATGAAGGTGTCGTGCTGCCAGTGTTCCAGCTCGCCAGTCAGGTCCGGCGTGCGCGTAAAACTGAGGATATGTTTTTTCCCTTCCGGCTTGATCACGACCTTGCCGTACCAGGCGTCTTCATACTCGCCGTCGTACGCCGCCAGCGGCAGCGAAGGCTGCGATTTCGCCGCGCGCGCGCTCGACGCCTTGCCCTGCTTTTTCACTTCTTCCGCATGCTGGTCCTGCTCCACCTTGGCCACCAGCGCCAGCCAGTCCGACGGCGCCGCCTGCAGGTAATGGTCGAGGATGCGCCATTGCAGCGCCGTCATCGAACCGCCATTTTCCGCATTGGTGAGGATGGCCACGCCCAATTTCGCTTCCGGCACCATCACCACGCGCGAATAAAACCCCTGCAGCGCGCCGCCGTGCATGGCGACCTTCATGCCCTTGTAGTCGCGCAGCTGGAAGCCCAGGCCATACGCGCTGAAGTTCGGTTTCGTCGCGGCCAATGCCGGTTTCGGCTCGGGGATCTTGATCGGCGTTTGCGCCGTCCACATTTCGCGGCCCTGCTTTTCGCTGAACAGGCGCGCTTCCTTGCCGTCCTTGCCCTGCACGCCGGCGATCTTGCCGCCGTCGAGCAGCACCATCATCCACTTGGCGATATCTTCCGCATTCGTATTGATGCCGACGGCGCCCACGGCGTTCGGCACGGGCATCGACTTGACGGCGGCGATCTTGCCGTCGATCTTGCTGTGCGCGCTGGCGACGTCGGGATTGCCCGCATTCTCGGCCAGGCTGGTGGTGGTGCCCGTCATGCCCAGCGGCGCCAGGATGCGCTCATGCATGGCCTCGCCCCAGCTTTTCCCCGCCTTGTCGGCGATGATCTTGCCGGCCACGATATACAGCAGGTTATCGTAGGCATAGCTGTTGCGAAAACTCGTGGCGGGACGGATGTAGCGCAGCTTCTCGATGATCTCGTCGGTGCTGAACGTGGTGGTGGGCCACCACAGCAAGTCGCCGGCGCCCAGCCCCAGGCCGCTGCGGTGCGTCAGCAGATCGCGGATGGTCATGGCGCCCGTCACGTAGGAATCGTGCATCTGGAAGCCGGGCAGATGCTTGGTGACGGGATCGTCCCAGGCCAGCTTGCCCTCGTCGACCAGCATGGCCAGCGCGGCGGCCGTAAAACCCTTCGAGTTCGATGCCACTTCGAACACGGTTTGCGCATCGACGGCGGCCGGTTCGCCCAGCTTGCGCACGCCAAAACCCCTGGCGGTGACGACCTTGCCATCCTTGACGATGGCAATCGCCATGCCGGGCACGTCGAACACTTTCAGGGCGGTGGCGACGTCGCGCTCAAGATCGAAGGCAGGCGCAGGCGCAGGCACCGGCGCTGCTGCAACGACGGGGGCGGCGTCAAATGCCAGCGCCGGCACGGCGATGCTGGAAAACGCCAGCACGATGGCGGCGGCGAGACGGTTCATGGTATGCATGGTCTAGATGTCCAAAGAAAGGTTCAATGCGCTTGCGCGGCCATCAATTTATCGACGCTTTCCTGCGTCACCGGGTGGTAGCGTTCGCGCGCCTGCGCATACACGTCCTTGGCCCAGGCATGGCCTTGCGGCGTCTTCATCAAGGCGCTGTACAGGGGCACGACGAACTTCTGACGGCCCACGCTCAGCAGGAATGCCTGCAAGGGCTGGCGCACGTCGTAGCCGGCGTTCACGGAGGCCAGGTAGAAGCGGTAGGCCACTTCATTGTTGCCGCTCTTGCCCACGCCGTAGACCTGGTCCAGCTCACGCAATTGCGCCGCGCTAGCCTTGTTGTTGATGTCGTTCAGGAAGTGCATCGATTCGATGGCGATCCACTTGTCCATGCCCAGGTCCTTGGTGGCCAGTTCGCCTTTCAGCCAGGCGTCGCGGTGCTGGTCGAGCAGCGCCAGGCGCGGCGAGACGACGCGCTGCGCGCTGGCCGGCACGCCCGTGCCATACAGCCATTCATCGAGTTCCGCTTCCGGCATCACGTCCGGATGCTGCGCCAGCAGGTTCTTGCGCAGGTAGGCGATGAACTGCTCCGTCGTCACGCTCTGGAACGCATGCTGGTCGAACCAGCCGCGCAGGAAGGGATCGAACACGGCGCGGCCGGCGCGGCGCTCCATGGTGGCCAGGAACCACGCGCCTTTCGGGTAGATGATGCCGTCGTCCGTGTACGTTTCCGCCGGGTTGGCGTCCGCGTCGCGCGTGATCAGCGCCGTTTTCGCGGCCGGCAACTCCTTGATCGACGCGGCCAGTTCTTCCTGATCGACCTGCACGCCCATCTGCGCCACGTCGCTGCCATACAGCTGCTCGACGATGCGCGTCGTGACGTAGGTGGTGAAGCCTTCGTTGAGCCACATGTGCTTCCACGAGGCGTTGGTGACCAGGTTGCCCGACCACGAGTGGGCCAGTTCATGCGCGATCAGGTCGACCAGGCTGCGGTCGCCCGCGATCATGGTCGGCGTGAGGAAGGTCAGGCGCGGGTTTTCCATGCCGCCGTAGGGGAACGACGGCGGCAGCACGATCATGTCGTAGCGCCCCCAGCCATACGGGCCATACAGCGCTTCGGCTGCCTGGATCATCTTTTCCGTGTCGGCCAGCTCGTATTCGGCCGCCTTGATGCGCGGCGGTTCCGCATACACGGCGGAACGGGGACCGAGCTTGCGCACTTCCAGTTCGCCGATGGCGATGGCCAGCAGGTACGAGGGAATCGGCTGCGGCATCCTGAATTTCCAGCCGCCCTTGCCCGTCGCCTTTTCGTCGTTCTCGGCGCTCATCACGACGCGCATGCCGCTTGGTGCCTCGATGCGCGCGCTATACGTAAACCGCACGGCCGGCGTATCCTGCGACGGCACCCACGAGCGGGCGTTGATGCTTTGCGACTGGCTGAACATGAACGGCAGCTTGCCCGACATCGTCTGCTGCGGCGTGAGCCACTGCAGCGCGATGGCGTTCGGCGCCGTGTGATAGTAGACGCGCACCTTGCCCGGCTGGCCCGTGGTGGTGATGCGCAGCGCCTGACCCTTTTCCGGGTCGGCCTTGTCCAGCTGGTACGGCGCCATCTGCCAGGCGCCGCGCTTGTCCTGTACCTGCACCTTGGCGATCGACAGATCGCGCGTATCGAGCACCAAGGTGCGCGCCGCCGGGTCGATCCAGTTCAAGGACAGCTCGGCATAGCCGGAGAGCGTCTTTTGCTTGAAATCGGCTTTCAGGTCCAGCTGCAGGTCGCGCGTGCGCACCTGGTCGTAACGCGCGTAGCTGAGGGGGTCGGCGTGCGCGGCCAGGGTCACCTGGCAAAATAGCGCACAGCCCAGCGCGCGCAGGAAGGTCAAAGTTTGCATGGTCGTCTTTTGAATGATTTGCGAAAGCCCCGGTCCGTGTGCGCCGGGGCGTCGCGCAGAATAGCACTTCCGGCGCAGGCCGGCAGAAAAAAGCGCCGGACTGGCCGGCGCTGTTTCCCTATTTTGCTTCTGCCCTGGCTTGCGGCTTGGCCTCGGGCGCCTTCAGCGGCACATTAAAATCCTTCATCAGGTTATGCTTGTCCCGGTCCTGCTTGAACAGCTCCAGGCGCGACGGCGTGATCTTTCGCGGCCAGGCGTTATTGCTGGTGTCGATGTCGGCCGTTTCCCAGTACGGGTCCTGTACCAGGCCCACCATCGGCTCGTCCGTGATGATCACCTTGCTGATCTTGTGCGGCGCGTAGCGCCACACTTCGGCCGGCACCCGCTCGATGATTTTCTTGCCGCTTTTCAGTTCGATTTCCAGGATCAGCGGCATCACCAGGCCGCCGAGATTCGAAAAGTCGACCAGGTACAGATGCTTGCCCATGTTGTGCTGTTCCAGCAGCTTTCTCTCCCACGGCTCCAGCGTTTCCTGCTCTTCCGCATAGCTGTTGCGGTCCTTGTTGGTGACCGTGAATTCATCGTGCCGGTTATAGAAATCCTTCAGCGCGGGATCGGTATCCACCTTCTTCGGCAGCGCCTTGTTGCGCTGGTCCGAGATCGAGATGGGCTGCGCCTCCTTCTGCGCCTTCTTCCACGCTTTCTCGACCTCCGGATTCTTCGTGCTCACGCCGTATTCGCTGATGCCGTCGATGCTGATGTCGACCGCATCGGTGGTATAGAACCAGCCGCGCCAGAACCAGTCCAGGTCCGTGCCGGAAGCGTCTTCCATGGTGCGAAAAAAGTCGGCCGGCGTCGGGCGCTTGAACTTCCAGCGCAGGGCGTACTGCTTGAAGGCGAAGTCGAACAGTTCACGCCCGAGGATGGTTTCGCGCAGGATGTTCAGGGCCGTGGCCGGCTTGTCGTAGGCGTTCGCCGTGAACTGCAGCAGGGACTCGGAATTGGTCATGATGGGCACCTGGTTCTGGCTGCGCATGTAGTCGACGATCTTGCGCGGCTCGCCATTCCAGGAGGGGAAATGCTCTTCCCACGCCTGCTCGGCCAGGTACTGCAGGAAGGAATTGAGGCCCTCGTCCATCCACGTCCACTGGCGCTCGTCCGAGTTGACGATCATAGGAAAATAATTGTGCCCCACTTCATGGATGATCACGCCGATCAGGTCATATTTGGCCGTCTTCGAATACGTGAGTTCCCCCGTCTTCTTGTCCTTCACGGGGCGCCCGCCATTGAACGCAATCATCGGATACTCCATGCCGCCCACGGCGCCATTGACGGAAATCGCATTCGGGTACGGATAGTCGAAACTGTACTTGTTGTACTGCTCGATCGCATGCACGACGGCGCGCGTGCTGTACTGCTGCCACAGCGGATTGCCCTCGTTCGGATAGTAGGACATGGCCATCACGCGCTTGCCGCCGCTATCGAGCCCCTGCGCATCCCAGATGAACTTGCGGCTCGAGGCCCACGCCACGTCGCGCACGTTGGCCGCCTTGAAGTGCCAGGTTTTCATCCCCGCCACTTTGCCCTTTTCCGCCGCCAGCGCCTCGGCGGGCGTGATCACCAGCAGCGGCGTCGCGCTGTTTTTCGCCCGCGCCAGGCGCTCGCGCTGCGCCGCGCTCAAGACGGCGGCAGGGTTTTGCAGCTCGCCCGTGGCGGCCACCACGTGGTCGGCCGGCACCGTCAGGTACAGCTCGTAGTCGCCAAACTCCAGCGTGAATTCGCCGGAGCCGAGGAATTGCTTGTGCTGCCAGCCGACGGCGTCGTAATACGCGGCCATGCGGGGGAACCACTGCGCGATCTGGAAAATCGTGTTCTTGTCGTCTTCAAAATACTCATAGCCGGAGCGCTCGACGAGCACCTTCTGGTCATTGATCTGATACGACCAGTCGATATTGAACGTGACGCTCTGGCCGGGCGCCAGCGCCACCGGCAGATCGATGCGCAGCATGGTCTGGTTGACGACATACGGCAGCGGCTTGCCGCTGGCCGCTTTCACGGCGCTGAGCTTGAAGCCGCCGTCAAATTCGCGCCCCGCATAGATGGCGCGCAAGTCCTCGAATTTCAGCGCTTCGTCTTCGTTGCCGCTCAGCCAGGCCTGGCGCGACGGCGCGCTCAGGACGCGGCGCTGGTCGGCATCCTGGCGCAAACCGTTCTGGTCCAGCTGCAGCCACAGATACGCGAGGCTGTCGGGCGAACGGTTGTGATAGGTGATCTGCTCGCTGGCCGTGATGGCGCGGCGCGCTTCATCGAGCGTGGCGCGGATCACGTAATCGGCGCGCTGCTGCCAGTAGGCGTGACCGGGCGCGCCGGACGCGGTGCGGTAGCTGTTCGGCGTGGGCAGCAGCTCTTCCAGCTGGCGGAACTTGTCGTCGAAGGGCGCGGCGGCGCACAGGCCGGGCAAGGGAGCAAACAAGGTCAAACACATGGCGAGCAAGCGGACAAGGACCGGCATGGCGCATTCCATCTGGGAGTCGTGGACAGAACTGCATTCTAAGTCGAGTCTGTTTGCAATCGGTCATTGTTGTGGAAGTTCCACACGCAGCACGTCACCGGCGGCCGGCGGCACTGGCGCAGAAACACGCATAGGCGTATGATGTGCCTCGAACATTGGGGAGTAGTCGTCCCGCGGTCCTGCCGCGGGAACCTGTATCAACATGATTGGCCCGCAGGCCATGGTGCAGGTGGTTGCAAAACTTGACGAGACCATTGATCCAGGGCGGCCGCATGGGCCGGAGTCGCCCGTGGATCATTGGTTAATTCGTCCGGCCCGCGTACCTCTTGCACTCTCATGGAAGCATTCCTCATCTCCACCGGCATCGTCGGTCTCGCTGAAATCGGCGACAAAACCCAACTCCTGGCCTTTCTGCTGGCCGCCAAATTCCGCAAGCCTTTGCCCATCGTGCTGGCCATTTTCGTCGCCACCGTCGCCAACCACGCGTTCGCCGCCGCCGTCGGCGCCTGGATCACCAGCATGCTGGGGCCCGACGTGCTGCGCTGGGTGCTGGGCGTGTCGTTCCTGGCCATGGCCGCCTGGACCCTGATCCCCGACAAGCTCGATGAAGACGAGACGAAACTGGCCAGGTACGGCGTCTTCCTGACCACCCTGATCGCCTTCTTCATGGCGGAAATGGGAGACAAGACGCAGGTGGCCACGGTGGCGCTGGCGGCGCGCTACCACGATATCGTTTCCGTCGTGCTGGGCACCACCTTCGGCATGATGCTGGCCAACGTGCCGGCCGTCTACCTGGGCGACAGGATCGCCAACCGCGTCCCGCTGCGCCTCGTGCATGGCATCGCGGCCCTGATCTTTGCCGTGCTGGGCGTGGCCACCCTGCTGGGCGCGGGCGCGGCGCTGGGATTTTGAGACAGCCTGGATAATTTCTCATTTACAATATTCATGCTCATAATTACAATGTCGGCGACATGAATACCGGCGCGCCGATCCGGAACGGTCAGCGCGCTTTCTTGAGGAATATATGCAGTTGAACAGAAAAGCGGCGGCGCTGTGCCTGGCCGCTTGCGCCAGCCACCTCCCCGCCGCCATGGCGGCACCCTTGCACCGCCACCAGACGGCAATGCCATCCGCGCCAGAAGTGCGCACGCGCGACCTGCTGCTGTTCGGCGCCGGCCTGGTCCTGCTGGCAGGCCGGCGCCGCCCCGAGCAGGAGAAGTGGCAAGACACAACGACGAGACTACAGCAGCAGTAGCACCGCATACTCGCGGCCCTCGTCGCGCAGGGCGATGCTGTTGCCGCCCTGTGCCACGCCATCGAGCGACAGCCCCGCAGGCCGCCGCTGCGCCTGCTCCACCGTGATGGCATAGCTGCTGGCGCCGAAGCGGTAATACAGCTTGAAGCTGTCCCATTCGGCCGGCATGGACGGCGCCAGGCGCAGCACGTTCGCTTCGCGCGTCAAGCCGAGCAGGGATTCGACGATCAGGCGGTACAGCCAGCCCGACGATCCCGTGTACCAGCTCCAGCCGCCGCGTCCCACGTGCGGCGCCACGGCATACACGTCGGCCGTCACCACGTACGGTTCCACCTTGTAGCGCGCCACCGCCTGCGCGTCGGCGCCATGGCGCACGGGATTGATCATGCGCAGCAGCTCCCACGCCTTTTCGCCGTCGCCCATGCGGGCAAACGCCATCGCCGTCCAGATGGCAGCATGCGTGTACTGCCCGCCGTTTTCGCGCACGCCCGGCACATAGCCGCGGATGTAGCCGGGATTGAGGTCGGCCTTGTCGAACGGCGGGTCGAGCAGCTGGATCACCCCGGAATCGCGGCGCACCAGACGCGCGTCGACCTGGCGCATGGCGCCGGCGACCCGCTCCTTGTTGGCGGCGCCCGACAGCACGCCCCAGCTTTGCGAAATCGAATCGATCTGGCATTCCTCGTTCGTGTGCGAACCGAGCGGCGTGCCGTCGTCGAAATACGCGCGCCGGTACCACTCGCCATCCCATGCATGCTCCTCGACGTTGGCCGCCAGTTTCACGGCTTCGTCGCGGCAGAACTGGGCGAACGCAGCGTCGCCGCGCAGCATGGCCACTTCGGCGAAACGCTGCAGCACTTCGTACAGGAAGAAGGCCAGCCACACGCTCTCGCCCTTGCCGTGTTCGCCCACCTTGTCCATGCCATCGTTCCAGTCGCAGGAACCGATCAGCGGCAAGCCGTGCACGCCCATGCGCAAGCCATGGCGGATGGCGCGCACGCAATGCTCGTACAGATCGGCCGACTCGCCCGAACGCACGGGCAAGTCATAGTAGGAATCCTCTTCCGGCTTGACGGCCCGTCCCTCGATGAAAGGCGCCACTTCCGACAGCACGTTGACGTCGCCCGTGGCGATCACATAGCGGCAGGCGGCCAGCGGCAGCCACAGGTAATCGTCGGAGCAGTGCGTGCGCACGCCCCGGTCCGACGGCGGATGCCACCAGTGCTGCACGTCGCCTTCGACAAACTGGTGCGCCGCGCACAGCAGCAAGTGCTTGCGCAGCAATTGCGGCGCCGTGTGGATCATCGCCATCGCGTCTTGCAGCTGGTCGCGGAAACCGTAGGCGCCGCCCGACTGGTAATAGCCGCTGCGCGCCCACAGACGGCAGGCGATGGTCTGGTACATCAGCCAGCCATTGGCGATCACGTCGAGCGACGGGTCTGGCGTCTCGATGCGCACGGCGCCCAGGGTGCTTTCCCAGTGCGCGCGTACCGCGTCGAGCGCCATGCGGGCCGCTTCCTTGCCCGCATGGCGCTGCACCATGGTGCTGGCGTCGGCATTGCGGCGCCCGCCCACGCCGAGCAGGAAGACGATTTCGCGCTCCTGTCCCGGCTGCAGTTCGAACGGCACCTGGATGGCGGCACACTGGTCCAGCCCCGTGCCCGCCTTGCCGGACAGGCGCACGCGGCGCAGCGCCGCCGGCTGCGCCAGGCTGCCGTTGCGGCCGATGAATTCATTGCGGTCGCAGGTAATCGAGCGGATGCTGGCGTCCGTATTGAAGAAGCCGACGCGGCCCGAAAACTCCGTGTTGTAGTTATTGCGCGCAAACAGCGCGCCGCTGATCGTGTCGACTTCGGTGGCCACATGCATGCCGGACTTCGCGCGCAGGTCGGCCATCACCCATTCCACGTAACCGGTGACGGACAGGCGGCGCGGCACGCCGCTGTTGTTGCGCACCTTGATGACCGAGTATTTGACGGCCGCATCGAGCGCCACATAGGTGCACAATTCGGTGGCGATGCCGCCTTCGCTGTGTTCAAAAATGCTGTAGCCGAAGCCGTGGCGCGTCACGTAGTCGCCGCTGCCGCGCGCCGGCAGGGACGAGGGCGACCAGAACTGGCCGGTCTGCTCGTCGCGCACATAAAACGCTTCGCCCGACAGGTCGGACACGGGGTCGTTCTGCCATGGCGTGAGGCGGAATTCATGCGCATTCTCGCTCCACGTATACGCCTGACCGGCTTCCGAGACCACCGTGCCGAATTGCGCATTGGCCAGCACGTTCGACCACGGCGCCGGCGTCTGCTTGCCTTCTGCCGTGGTGATCACATATTCGCGCCCATCGGGCGTGAAACCGCCCAGGCCATTTTCCAGGATCAGCTCGCGCTGCGGCGCCCGGTGCGGCACGCCGCCATGCTCGCGCGCCGGTTCCTGCAGCAGCGGCGGCATGCGCAGCACGGGGCTGGGCGGACGCTTGACCTGCTCGGCCAGAGTGCCGCGCAAATCGCTGATGATGGCGCGCGCCACCGATTGCAGCAAGATGCGGTCTTCATTGGCGATCTGTTCGGCCAGGCGCACGAAGATTCCGCCCGGGCGGTCGATCGCCTGGGCATCGATGCCCGACGCGATCAAGCCCATGATCTGGTCGTGCAGCAGCTGGCGGTAGCCCGACTGCTCTTCGCACCAGATCACCAGGTCCACCACCAGGCCTTTCAGACGCCAGTAGGCATGCGCCTGCACCATCTGGCGCGCCAGCTCGATATTGGCCACGTCGCGTATCTGCAGCAGCACGATGGGCAAGTCGCCGGAGATGGCATACGCCCACAGGCCGGACTGGCCGCGCTGGTTCTTGATCAGGATGCTCGCTTCGGCGCGCAGGGCCGCATTCGGGTAGATCACGGCGTTGGCCAGGCGCGCATACAGCTGCGCGTCCGCTTCGCTGGCGTTCAACTGGCGCAGCACCACCTGGCTGTGCGTCCAGGCCAGTTCGAACACGCGGTCGGCCAGGTGGCGGTCCTGGTATTTGTCGATCAGGTGCAGGGCCGCCTCGCGCTGCTCCACCATGCCGGTGACGCTGTCGACCGTGATGGCCTGGTCGGGTTCGAGCGTGATGACGTAGCGGATGGCCACGATGGGATCCAATACGGAACCGTGGCCGCCGCTCAATGGGCCGCTGTCCTGCAGCGCCTGCGGCAGCTGCGCCGTGTTGCCGCGGCCGATGAAGCGCGCGCGGTCCGTCTCGAACGACACTTCGTAGCGCTCGATATCGTGCACGGTCATCACATGCAGCAGCCACGGCATCTGCTCGTCTTTCGAGCGGGGCCGGCGCGTGCATAAAATCGCCTTTTCATGCGCGAGGATTTCCGTCTGCACGAACAGCTTGCTGAACGCGGGGTGGGCCGCATCGGCCGCCGCCGGCGCCATCACCACTTCGGCAAAGCTGGTGATCTCGATGCGCCGCTGGCGGTTCGAATTATTGCTGATGCGCGTGCGGCGGATTTCGATGTCGTCCTCGGGCGAGACGACGATTTCCGTGTACAGGTCGAGGCCATGGTCGGCGCGGCGGAACTCCGCGCGGCCCTCGGAAAAGATCACTTCATATTTCTTCGGTTCGGCCAGGGTCGGCTGGTACATGGTGGACCACACGGCGCCGTCGTCGAGGTCGCGCAAGTAGCAGAAATTGCCCCAGTTGTCGCGCGTGCTGTCTTCGCGCCAGCGCGTCACGGACAGGTCTTTCCAGCGGCTGTAGCTGCCGCCCGCATTGCTCACCATGACGTGATAGCGGCCATTCGACAGCAGCTGCGTTTCGGGCACGGCGCTGTTGGCCTGCGTAAGGATACGCATCGGCATGGCCTGCTCGGGCGCGCCGCTGCGCAGCACCGCCAGTTCGGCCGTGTTCGAGTAAAACGCGCCGGCCTGCGGCGTGCGTTCCTGCAGCACCAGCAAGGCCGATTGCAGCAGCGGATCGGATTCGAAACGGCGCTGCATCGGGCGGTCGTGCAGCAGGTAGCTGAGGGCCAAAAAGCCCATGCCCTGGTGGTGCACCATGAAGGAGCGGATGATGGCGCTGCCCTGCCCGCGCGGCAGGCGCGCGGTGGTGAAATCGATCGCTTCAAAAAAGCCGTAGCGGCCCATGTAGCCGGCCGCCTGCATGCGCTGCAGGTTCTGGCACGACGCTTCCGGCTGCACCATCAGGCCCATCATGCTGGCATACGGCGCCACCACCAGGTCGTCGGCCAGGCCCCGCTTCAGGCCCAGGCCCGGCACGCCAAAGGCGCGGTACTGGTAATTCAGGCTGGCGTCGACCGTGTTGTAGCCGGACTCGGAAATCCCCCACGGCACGTCGCGCTGGCGGCCATAGTCGATCTGCGCTTCGATGACGGAGTGGTAGGTCTGGTCGAGCAGGGTGTTCGGGTAGTTCGGCATCACCAGGAGCGGCATCAGGTACTCGAACATCGAGCCGCTCCACGACAGCAGCACGGGCTGGCCGGCCACCATGCACAGCTGGCGGCCCAGGGCGAACCAGTGCTCCTGCGGCAACTGCCCCTGGGCGATGGCGATGAAGCTGGCCAGACGCACTTCGGAAGCCAATAAATCGTAATAGCTGGGGTCCAAGCGCCGTTCGCTGACGTTGTAGCCGATGGCCAGCAATTTGGTCGACGGGTTGTACAGGAAGCCGTATTCGATCTGCGCGAAGTCGCGCGCCTGGCCCGCCGCGTGGGCGATGTCGCGCATGTGGCGGCCCGCCTGTTCGCGGCCCTGCGCCAGCAGGGCGGCCAGCTCGGATGGCGTGCCTTCGGGCACCTCCAGGTTGGCCAGTTCGCGCAGGGTCGGCACGCGCAGCCACGCCGCATCGATGCCCGCCAGCGCCGCCCACGGCGCCAGTTGCAGCAACTCGGCCAGCACCGCGCGGCACTGGCGCGCCAGCGCGCCCGTCCACATCGACAGCTCGCCATCCTCGCTTTGCAGGGAAAGCGACAGCAGCGCATCGGCTGCGCCGTTCGCGGCGGCGAGATAAGCATGCCATTCGGCCAGGGTGGCGGGCGCGGCGGGCGCCTGCAGCAGGCTCATGCTCTCGCGCATGGCCTTGCCCTCGCCTTCGGCGGCGATGAATTCCTGCAGCACCTGCGCCGTCGTGCGGATGCCCTGCACCACCTGCGCGCCGATGATGGGAGCGTCGTACAGTTCCACCAGTCCCGGCTGCAAGGTCAGCAGATGGCCGGCGAGGTTGCCGCTGTCGACCGTCGAGATATACATCGGCTGCAGCGCCTTGAGCGTTTGCGTGTCGTACCAGTTATAGAAGTGGCCCTGGAAGCGTTCCAGCTCGCCCATGCTGTGCAGGGTGGCGCGGCTGCGCTCGATCAGCTGGCCCAGGGTCACATAGCCGAAATCGTAGGCCGTCAGGTTGGCCAGCAGCGCCAGGCCGATATTCGTCGGCGAGGTGCGATGCGCCACCACGAGGTTCGGATGCTCCTGCATGTTATCGGGCGGCAGCCAGTGGTCGTCCGGCCCGACGAAGGTATCGAAATACGCCCAGGTCTTGCGCGCCACGCCATGCAGGAAACGTCCCTGCTCGGCAGACAGGCGCGCCACGGCCCGCTCGATGGGGCGGCTGATCCACCAGGCGATGGCGGGCGCGGCCAGCCACAACAGCAGCACCACGGCGGCGGCGGGCAAGGCTTCCGGACGCCAGTAGAGTAAGGCGCCGAAGGTGGCCAGCGCCAGCGCGGGCGAGCACCACATGGCGCGCCAGCTGTCGGCCTGCGAACCTGACGATACATGCAGGTTCGAGGCGCGCCAGTCGAGCAAATGCTTGTGCGACACGCCCAGGCGCCACAACGTGCGCGCGATGGCGTCCAGGCTGATCCAGGCCTCATAGGGCAGGAAGACGAGGGTCAGCATGGCGTGCGAAAACTGCACGCCGCAGCGCCGCTCGAACGCGGCCAGATGCTGGCGCCACAGGGTGTCGCGCGGTTTGCGCAGCAGGTCGTACAGGGCCGAAAACACGGGCGGCAGGAAGATGATGGCCAGCACGGCCGCGCTCCAGAAGGCCACGTGCGGCAGGAAGCCCCATACCAGCAGCAGGGACACGGTGGTAGCCGGCGCCACGACACTGCGGCGCAGGTTGTCGAACAGCTTCCAGCGCGACAGCATCGACAAAGGATTGCGTTCACGCTTGCCGGCGCGGCCCGGCACCCGGCCCAGCAGCCAGCCGATCAGCTGCCAGTCGCCGCGTATCCAGCGCTGGCGGCGGCTGACGTCGGCGTCGTAGCGGGCCGGGTATTCCTCGTACAGCTGCGAGTCGCTGAGCAAGCCGGCGCGCAAATAACAACCTTCCAGCAAATCGTGGCTGAGGATTTTATTGTCTGGCAGGCGCTGGCCCAGCACGCGCTCGAACATGTCGAGGTCATAGATGCCCTTGCCGATGAACGAGCCTTCATAAAACACGTCCTGGTACAGGTCGGAGACGGTGCGCGTGTACGGGTCGATGCCCGGTTCGCCGCCGCACAGCAGCTCGTAGCGCGAGGCGTTCGCGCTGGGCAGGGCCACGGCCACACGCGGCTGCAGGATGCCGTAGCCGGCCACCACGCGCGTGCCGGCCGCATCCAGCACGGGACGGTTCAGCGGGTGCATCATGGTGGCGATGAATTCGCGCGCCGCGTCGCGCGGCAGCTGCGTATCGGTGTCGAGCGTGATCACGTATTTGATCGTGCGCAGACCGCGCAACTCGCCTTCCACCAGCGAGAATTTGTCGCGCGCGCCGCCGCGCAAAAACGCGTGCAGGTCGGACAATTTGCCGCGCTTGCGCTCCTGCCCCATCCACGCATTCTGCTGCGAATTCCACAGGCGCGGACGATGCAGCAGCAGGAACGGCCCCGCATGGCCCAGCTCTTCCGGGTCGGCCGGGTCGCCGTTCTCCGTGAGCTCGGCGCCCTCCACGCGGTATTTCTCGTTCAGGCCACGGATGGTCTCCTGCGCCTGGCGCAGCAGGGCTTCGTCGCCGGGCAGGGTTTGCGTCTGCGCATCGACAAAGTCCGTCAGCAGGCAGAAACGCAGGTTCGGATCGCGGTTGGCGAGATAACGCACTTCCAGCGCCTCGCACAGGGCCGCCACGTTTTCCGGGCTGTAGATCAGGGTCGGCACGACGACGATGCCGCGCGCATCGGACGGAATGCCGGACTGGTAATCCATGCGCGGCAGCGGATGCGGCGACGTCATCAGGGTTGCCAGCCAGTTCACCACGGCCACGGCCAGCTGGCTGCTGCCCAGCAGCGCCAGCGCACCCAGCGCCGCCAGGGGCCAGCCCTGCACGCCATGGCGCACGGCGCGCTCGAGCAGCAAGGCGCTCGTCGCCAGGGTCAGGAACGAGATCGCCCCCAGATAGACGGCCAGCGGCGCGGCGCGCGCCGTATGCTGCAGCGCCTCGATGAAGGGCAGCTTGGCGCCGGCCTGCTTTTCCAGCACCAGCACGCCGCGCCCGACCAGGTAAAAGCCGATGTGGCCGCGGCGCGCGTCATTGCCGTTGCCGTGCGTGTGCGCCAGCTGCACCACCATCTCGGCCACTTCCACTTCGCTGCGCGCGCTGCGCTTGGCGATGCGTTCGATGGCGTGGCGGTAGCTGTCGCGCGTGGCGAAATCCATCAAGCCATACGTGCCGGCCGGGTCCAGGCGCAAGGTTTGCTCGACCACGCTCATGGTCTCGACGAACTCCTGCCAATCCATGGTGCCGAGAAAACGCAGGCTGCCGATGCTGTTGGCGATCGAGACCTGGTCGGCCGCCTGCTGCCCGATCTCGGACTGGATCTGCTGCTCGATGGTGAGGCCCGACTCGGCCAGCTTGTGCGTCAGCCACGACAGCGCCAGGGTCAGCGAGGAACTCTGTCCCTGCAGGCGGCGCGACAATTCGGCCACGAAGGCGCTGGTCATCGGCGGATTCGAACGGGCCATGTCGGCCACCAGCAGGATCAAGCCGCTGGGATTGCGCTCGGCGATCTCCGTCATCTGGTCGGCCCAGGTATTGGCCAGGTCGCGCTGCATGCGGTCGTCGGCCACGCGCGCGGCGACGCGGCGCAGGTTTTCGATCAGCGCCAGGCGCAGCATGATGGGCACGGCCCACAGTTCGCCCAAGGTCAGGGTGGCCACGTCCTGGTAAGCCTCGACGAAGTGGCACAGGTTTTCCAGGTCGACGCGGCCATCGCCGTGCGAGATGATTTCTAGCGCGATCTTGTACACGCGCGGGCAGCCCGCATCCACGCCGGAACCCAGCCGTGGCAATTCCTTGCTGTAATTCTTCGGCAAGTGGCGCCGCGTGGTGCGGATCTGCTCTTCGATCAGGTAAAAATTATCGAGCAGCCATTCCGAGGCGGGCGTGACCTGGCGCCCGCTTTTGACAGTCGCCGTCAGCTCATTGACGGTGGCCGTGATCAGGGCCGCATTGTCGGCCAGGCGCGCCAACAGGCGGTCGCGGCCATGATGCCTGCCCACCGCATGGCCGGCGGCCACGTGCTTGCCGTGGGCGGCCATCTGCATGGCGCTGAATAATTCGGAACGCAGGGGCAAGGCATCGTCGCGCGCGGCGTCGAAGGTGTCCGGTGCAAGGGAATGGTCGCGGAAGATTTCTTTGACTTTGGAAATCTGTTCCTTGATCTGCTGCGTGACAACTGCTGTGTACTCTTTCAACTTGGCCTCGCTAGGTGCGCGCAGGCAGCCAGCGACCACCGTCACGCTGGCCCAGTCGGGAAGAACACGATCGGACACTGGCGAAGACGGAAAGCGAAGCGCCGGAGCGTTGCGACGAATCTCAGGGTGTAGGGAGATTTTCTGAACTTCATCGTAGGGGCGCCCTGCACGCAAGACCGTGCGCTAGCGTACATACCCGGTGCTTTAGGGGCGTAGCGGCGAAGAAATCAGTAAGTGAAACGGGAGAAAAATGCCTAGAGGAAATGAACAGGAGAAAATGCACGACGCGCACCGTGCCGATGATGACACGGTGCAATATTTCAAAGAGGAAAGTTCACGCCATTCAGGCGGCGATGGCCAGCGGGTGGCGCGTCGCTTCCGCCATCGCCATGCCGCCGTCGAGTTGCCATGCCGCGCCGTGACCGAGGCGGCGCAGGCAGGCGGCGGCGCGTGCGCTGCGGTTGCCGCTGCGGCAGAAAAAGACCAGCGGGCGCTGCGGCTGCTGCAGCCAGGCGGCCACCTGTCCCGCCAGACGGCTCAGCGGTACGCTGCGCACCTCGCAGCCTTCGAACACGGTGCCGGCGCATGCCGCGTGTTCATACGCTTCGCGCACGTCGACGAGGATGGCGTCGGGATGCTGGCGCAGGAAGGCGGGCAAGCCGGCCGCATCGAGCTGCAGTGCGCTGGCGGCGGCCTCGCCTTCGCGCACGGTGCCGCAGATGCTGCCGTCGTCGCCGGACGCGCACAGCACGGTATCTTGCGTCAGCAACGCCGCATCCAGCAAGGGCGTCAACGCTGCGGGCGCCAGGTTGCCGATGAAGGCGAAGCGCTGCTCCAGCAGATACACATGGGTTGCGCCGCACTCGATGCGGCGCAGCCGCTGCTGGCCCAGCGCCAGCTCACCGTCGATATCGACGTGGCCGACCTGTTCGATCTGCAGTTCCTGCAGCAGCGCCAGGCGCGCGGCGCCATGGTCCGCTGGCGCCGTCGTGTGCACGATGGCGCGCAAGGCCAGGTGCTGGCAGCGGATGAAGGCGGCCAGGCGCGGCACGAGCGCGGCGGCGGGATCGATGACGACGCAACTGGCGCTGGCGGCATCGCTGAGCAGCCAGGTGCACTGGCCGTCGACGCTCAGCTGGATTATGCCGTCCTGCGGCGATGGCGCCAGCGCCGACGGCAGCAGACAGCTGCTGCGCAGCGCTTCGCCGCAGCGCTCGATGCGCGCGCAGGCGGCGCTAACCGTCGCCGCGTCGATCAGGGGGCCGAACGACAGACGGATGGCGGAACTGGCGCGCCATTGCGGCACGTGCATCGCTTCCAGCACATAACTGGGCAGCGCCTTGGCGGCGGAACAGGCGCTGCCCGAGCTGACGCGCACGCGCGCCGCGTCGAACAGGTCCAGCAGCTCTTTCGAGGACAGTCCAGGCACGGAAAAATTGAGCGTCGTCGGCAAGGACAAGTCGAACGGCATATTGAAAACGATGCCGGGGAACGCCTGTTCCAGGCTGGCCACCAGCTGCTCGCGGAACGAGGCCAGGTCGGCGTGGCTGCGGAAGGTCTTGCCATCGTCCAGCGCGGCGAGCACGGCACCCAGCGCAGCGATGCCGGCCATGTTTTCCGTGCCCGAGCGCAGGCCCGCTTCCTGGCCGCCGCCCATCATCAAGGGCGTAAACGGGGCGCCGGCGCGCACGTACAGCATGCCGATGCCCTTGGGCGCATACAGCTTGTGGCCGGAAAACGGTGCGTAATCGATGCGCGTGGCGGCCAGGTTCAGTTTCAGCTTGCCCAGCGCCTGCACGCAATCGACCATCCAGTAGGCATCGGCGCCCCGTTCCTGCAGCAGTTGCGCGATGGCGGACAAATCGCTGACGACGCCCGTTTCATTGTTCGCCGCCATCGTGCACAGCATGGCCGCGTCGCCGATCAGCGCATCGAGTGCCTGCAGATCGTGGCGCCCCTGCGCATCGACGGGCAGCTTGCGCACTTCCAGGTTCAGGCCCAGCAGGCGATTCCAGTGCGCCAGGCTCTCCGGCACGGCCTTGTGCTCGGTCGCGCCGTACAGCAGCAGGCTGCCGATGCGCTTGCCCGCGTCGCGCCGTTCGCGCAGCGCGCACAGGGCCGACAGCACGGCCGTCTGGATGCCTTCGGTGGCGCCGCTATTGAACATCAGGCGGCCATCGCCCACGCCCAGCAAGCCGCTGGCGCGCCGGCGCACGCCATCCATCATGGCCTTGGCCTGCAATCCCGTGGCGTGGGTGCTGCTGGGATTGCCATAGCCCTGCTCCATCGCTTGGCGGGCAGCGGCAACGGCGGCGGGCAGCACGCAAGTGGTGGCATTGCTGTCGAGGTAGATTTCTTTCATGATGGCAGTCCGAGTATTCTATGAAAAGGGCGCAGTTAAAAAGGCGCAGCGCAGGCGGCTGGAACATCTCGATAGTCTACCGGCCTGCCCCCGTGAAGATATGCCAAAAGACACTGCAACTACGCTACTATGCAGCATGTTCATGCCATAAAAACCGGAATACTAAAATGAATTCACCAAACGCCCCGCTCGACAAATTCGACTGCGCCATCCTCGCCGCCCTGCAGCAGGACGGCACCCTGTCGATCGCCGCCCTCAGCGAAAAGATCGGCCTGTCCAGCACGCCGTGCTGGAAGCGGGTCAAGCGCCTGGAGGAAGAGGGTTATATCGAGAGCCGCGTGGCCATCGTCAACCGGCAAAAAGTGGGCTTGCCCGTGACCGTCTTCGTCAGCGTGCGCACGGGCCAGCACGATGAAAAATGGCTGCGCCGCTTCGCCGCCGCCGTCATCGTCTTGCCCGAAGTACAGGAATTTCACCGCATGAGCGGCGACATCGACTACCTGCTGAAAGTCGTCACCACCGATATCAAGGGTTACGATACCTTCTATAAAAAGCTGATCAAGGCCGCGCAGCTGACGGGCGTGTCATCCGCCTTTTCCATGGAACAAATCAAGTGCAGCACGGAATTGCCGCTGGCATTGATCGCCCACGGCTTGCCTACCTGAGGCGTTTTCCGGCCATGCGGGGCAGATGGGGAAAGCGCGTTGCCGCAACGCAACATAAATGAACGAAAAGCAGCAGTGGTGCGGCGGGACGCGCAGCGCGGCCGGTATACTGTCCGCTTGTCTGCCCCTTGCCTGCCCCTTGTGCAGGCCATCCTCCAAGGTCTTCCATGTCTCTGCTCCGCCGCCTCTCCATCCAGAAAAAACTCCTGTTCAGCATGGGCTTGTGCCTGCTGCTCTTCATGGCGATCTCGTCTTTTCTCAGCGTGCGCATGAGCAGCGATTACGTGCGCGAGCGCGTCGTCAGCCAGGAGTTGCCGGCGCAGGTGGGCGAGATCCGCAACGACGTGCTGCGCCAGATCAGCCAGCCCCTGTCCGTGGTGCAGACCATGGCCAACGATGTCTACTTGCAAGACTGGGAAGACGCCGGCTTGCCCGACAGCGGCATCGCCACCTTCCAGCGCTACGCCACCGTGGTCAAGGACAAGAACAAGGCCGCCTCGATCAACTGGGCTTCTGCCAGCACGGGTAAGTATTTCACCACGGAAGGCTTGCTGCGCACCCTGGACAAGAACCAGGCGGCAGACCAGTGGTTTTACGGCTTGCTGGCCGGCGACAAGGCCTATACGCTCGACATCGACAAGGCCGAGCATTCGAGCGACCTGATGCTGTACCTGAATGCGCGCGGCAAGACGGCGGGCGGCAAGCAGATCGCGGCCGGCCTGGGCTTGTCCATCAATGCGCTGGCCGACACCATCCGCAGCTACAAGATCGGCCAGACGGGCCACGTCTACCTGGCGCGCGCCAATGGCGTACTGCTGGTGCACCGCGACACGGCCCTGGCCGACGGCAAGCATGCACTCAAGGATCTGCCCGGCTTTAGCGATAGCCTGAGCAAGAGCCTGCTGACGGGCAACAAATACGCGTACGCCATCTACGACGCGCCCGCGGGACGCCAGTTCGTCGCCGCCTCCTTCGTGCCGGAATTGAATCTGTATGTGATGGCCGAAGTGCCGGAAGCGGAAGTGCTGGGCAATGTCACGCGCTCGGCCCTGATCGCCGCCCTGATTGCCGGCCTGGTCGGTGGCGGCATCGCCCTGTGCATCATTTATGTCATCAGCCGCGCCATCGCCGCGCCCGTCGCGCGGGCGGCGGACATGCTCAGCGAAATCGCCAGCGGGAATGGCGACCTGAGCCGCCGCATGCCCGTGGAATCGGAAGACGAGGTCGGCGCGCTGGCGGCCGCCTTCAACCGCTTCGTCGCATCGCTGAATGTGACGATACGCGAAGTTCGCGACAGTACCGGGTCCATTGCCAGCGCATCGAGCCAGATCGCGTCCGGCAACCTGGACCTCTCGGCACGCACGGAAGCCCAGGCATCGAGCCTGGAAGAGACGGCGGCGGCCATGGAAGAACTGACGTCGACCGTAAAACAGAACGCGGACAACGCGCGCCAGGCGAATCAGCTGGTGGTGTCGGCGTCAAGCCACGCCGTCAAGGGCGGCGAAGTGGTCGGCCAAGTCGTACAGACGATGGGCGCGATTACGGAAAGTTCGCGCAAGATCGCCGACATTATCGGCGTGATCGACGGCATTGCCTTCCAAACCAATATCCTCGCCCTGAACGCGGCCGTCGAGGCGGCCCGTGCGGGCGAACAGGGCCGCGGTTTTGCCGTGGTGGCAACCGAAGTGCGCAACCTGGCGCAACGCTCAGCGGCGGCAGCCAGGGAAATCAAGGACTTGATCGTCGACTCGGGCAGCAAGGTGGAAGCGGGCAGCAAGCTGGTCGACTCGGCCGGCGCCACCATGCAGGACATCGTCGTCTCCGTGCAGAGGGTGGCCGACCTGATGGGAGAGATCGCTTCGGCCAGCCAGGAGCAAAGCCAGGGCATCGCGCAAGTCAATGCGACCGTCACACAGATGGATGACGCCACCCAGCAAAACGCGGCCCTCGTGGAAGAAGCGGCGGCGGCAGCCCAGTCCCTGCAGGATCAGGCGGGCCGGCTGGCGCAGGTGGTCAGCGTCTTCAAGCTGGAAGAAACGGGACATGCGGCGCCGCAGCAGCCTCGGCAGCCAGCGCACAAGCCCATGCTGCCCACGCCAGCGCGCCCGAAAGCGCCAGCCAGCGATGCGTGGGAAGAATTTTAAGGAAGTTTGAAAACGCTTAAATCGCCGGCGCTTTCACGCTGGCCGCCTGCTTGAAAAAATCATAGATGCCGCTCTCACTCATGCGGCGGGCATTCGCCAGTTCGCCGCCCTTGGTGGCATACAGCACCTGGTTGTTGTCGCTCGAGACCAGCACGGCAGCCGGAATGCCTTTCTTGAGCGGATTGCCATAGGCTTGCGCCACATCGAGGTTATGGTCGAAGTTACCCACGTCGACCTTGACGACCTTGAACTGCTGTTGCATCAGCTCGGCGTTCTTGCCTTCCTTCAAGGCCTTGTCGAGTGCGCGGCAATCCTCGCACCAGTTGGCGCCAAAGATCAGCAAGACAGGCACGTGCGCCGCCTTGGCCTCGGCCAGCGCGCGGGCCACGTCGGCCTTGGCGTCGGCCGCCGCGTTGTACGGCAGATGCGGCGTGGCGACCGGGTTGGCCGGTGTGGGGGCGGCGGCAATAGCGGTACCGGCAAGCATCAGGCTGGCAAGAAGAAGAGAAAGGCGCATGCGGGACTCCTGGGAGAAATCGTGAAGCCAGCTGAACAGCTGCCAGCGGGCGTGATTGTCTAGAATATGCCTGCTTGTGGGAAATATCCACCATTTAATTGCACTGTGCTTATGCGGAAAACGTATAAGCACGTATCAGCGCCACCAAGGATTAATGCCCACAGGCAGCGAAATGCAACGCATGGGATAATATCGGGCTCACACTGACACTGAGCAACGCGACCCGAACGCGCCCTCTCCATGACGACTTCTTTCCTGGCACGCTGGCTGCCGCAACCGAACAACGGCAGCCGCCGCGAACAATTGCGCGCCTGCGCAGGCGCCATCTGCGGCTTGCTGCTGACCGGACTGATCTGCCATTTCCTGCTGGCCCCGGACAGCGCCAGCGTCTACCTGATCGCGCCCATGGGCGCCTCGGCCGTGCTGCTGTTCTGCCTGCCAGCCAGCCCGCTGGCGCAACCGTGGTCCGTGGTGGGCGGTAACGTCGTCTCCGGCCTGGTCGGCATGGCCTGCGTCAAATGGTTCGGATCTGGCGTGGGCGTGGCGGCGCTGGCTGCCTGCCTGGCCATCGGCGCCATGTTTGCCCTGCGCTGTTTGCATCCGCCGGGCGGCGCCGTCGCGCTCACCACCGTCGTCGGCGGCGCCAGCGTGCATGCGGCCGGCTTTGAATTCGTCTTCATCACCGTGCTGTTCAATTCCGCCGTGCTGGTCGCTTGCGCCGTGCTGTACAACAATCTGACGGGCCGCCGCTACCCGCACGTCCAGCAACTGGTCGCGCCGCATCCGCACGCCACCAAGGATGAGGTGCCCAGCAACCGCCTGGGCTTTTCACCGGATGACCTCGATGCCGTCTTGCGCCAGCACAGCGAAGTGCTCGACATCAGCCGCGACGATTTGCAGGCGATCTTCCTGCAAACGGAAATGCGCGCCTACCAGCGCCGCTTCGGCGTCGTCACCTGCGCCGACATCATGTCGAAAGACGTACTCAGCGTGGAATTCGGCACGCCGCTCGATGTTGCCTGGCGCACCATGCGCGAGCACGATGTGGGTGCCTTACCCGTCGTGAACCGGGCACGCCGCGTCATCGGCATCATCACGCAGACGGATTTCCTGCGCCATGGCGGGCTCGACGATTACCAGGGCATGCACCAGCGCCTGCGCGGCTTGCTGCAGTGCAGCGGCCTGTCTCACGGCGACAAGCCGGAAGCGGTGGGCCAGCTGATGACGCCGTCGCCGCACACGGCCCGCCTAGGCACGCCCATCATCGACCTCGTGCCCTTGATGGCCGACGCCGGCTACCACCATATCCCCATCCTCGACGAGGAAGAACGCCTGGCCGGCATCATCAGCCAGTCCGACCTGATGGCCGCCCTGTACGAAAGCCGCTTTGCCGAGGCCGCAGCATGACGCCATTCCAGGCACTGCTGGCCGGCCCCGATGGCGGCTCCGCCGGCACGCTCGTCAGCGCGCATTTCTTCGGCAGCCAGCTGGCCATCGATGCGCCCGGCCCCACGCTGGACGTGGCGCAGCTGGTCGTCAGCGTGGGCGGTGTCGACGGGCCGGAACTGTTTCTGAACTGGCTCGATGCGCAAGGCAGGCAAGCATCGCTCAAGCCGCTGACGGCGGACGACATCGCCATCGTCTTGCGCGAGGCGCCGGCCGCGCTGCAGCCGCAACTGCAGCGGCTGTGGGGCGAGCGCCAGCGCAACCGACGGCAAGTGTCGGGCTGGCTGGCCGGCTTGACGGGCGCGGCCGTCGTCGCCACCGCCCTGTTGTGGTGGCAAGGAAGCAACGCCATCGGCGCGCTGGCGGGATGGATTCCCCTCTCGACGGAAAAGCAGCTGGGCGAACTGGCCCTGGCGCAAGTGCGCGCGCAGGGCGGCATCGTTGAGAACGGCGTGGCGCAGCAGACGGTGCAGGACATCGGCCGCACGCTGACGGCCGGGTCGCGCTACCAGTACCGCTGGCTGGTCAAGCAGGACGACACGGTCAACGCGTTTGCCATGCCGGGCGGCATCGTCGTCGTGCATACGGGCTTGCTGCGCCAGGCGGCCGATCCGGGCGAACTGGCCGGCGTGCTCGCGCATGAAGTGCAGCATGTGGAGCAGCGCCATTCGTTGCGGCAAATGATCAGCAGCCTGGGCTGGGGCGCCCTGGTGGGCGTGACCATCGGCGACATCAGCGCCGTGGCCGCCATGCTGGCGCACCAGGCCGGTACCCTGTATTTCAGCCGCGACATGGAGGAAGAGGCGGACCGGCTCGGTTTGCTGGCCTTGCAGCGCGCGCAGATCCATCCCGACGGCATGCTGCGTTTTTTCCGGAAGCTCGACGACAAGGACCAGGCCAAGGTGCCGGGATGGATTTCCTCGCACCCGCAAACGGCGGCGCGCGCGCAGCAGATCGAGAGCCTGATCGCCGCCACGCCCTGCCCGGCCTGCCGTCCCTTGACCAGCAGCCACTGGCCAGCCATGAAAGCGGCCCTGCCGCCTACGGCAAAATAGCAACATTCCTTCCGCACAATTTATCCAAACGCACTGGGCAATGGCGTATGCTTACGCCCCGGCTGCTCCATCGCGACCGGCCACCCCGACCCCCAACGCCTCCGTTCATTCCCTCCTTACAAAGGATCTCGCGCATGAAGCATCGTTTTGCCGCCGGCACCCTCGGCACCCTGGCCATCTCCCTGTTGCTCGCCCATGCGCCCATGGCGCAAGCGACCCCGTCCGCTGGCAAAACCGTGGCCGTCAGCGCGCCCAAAGCGAAGCAGCAGCTGCGAGTGCTGGCCGACCAGTACTACGATGCGCAGGCCCGTTTCGAGCCGATCAATGCCACCGAAAGCGGCGACAACCGTTTTGACGACCAGCTCGGCTCAGCCATCGTGCCCGCCGCGCGCGCCAAACAGTTCGCCCTGTACCGCCAGTACCAGAAGACCCTGCGCAGCATCGCCCGCGCGCAGCTGTCGCACCAGGACCAGATCAACTACGATATCCTCGACTATGAACTGGCGACGGCGCTGAGCTTCGAGCGCTTCCCCGAATACCTGCTGCCTTTGAACCAGATGGACAGCATGCCCGTCACCCTGGCCAATTATGCGGGCGGCGAGGCATCGCAGCCTTTGACCTCGGTCAAGGAGTATGACGCTTACCTGAGCCGTATCAGCCAGTTGCCAGGCTGGATAGACCAGGCCATCGCCAACATGAAAGTCGGCATGCAAAAGGACATCGTGCTGCCGAAGGCACTGACGGAGTCGGCCCTGCCGCAATTCAAGAAGCTCGTCAGCGCCACGCCGCAGGACAGCGTGTATTACACGCCCATCAAGAACTTGCCGGCCAGCTTTTCCGAGGCGGACAAGGCACGCCTGACGAAACAGTACACGGCGGCCATCCAGGACAAGCTGATGCCCGCGCTGCAGCGCCTGTCCACCTTCATGGAACGCGATTACCTGCCTGCCGGCCGCACGAGCAGCGGCTGGAGCGCCCTGCCTGATGGCGCAGCCTGGTACCAGGCGCGCGTGGCCAGCAGCACCACCACGGATTTGAAACCGGAGCAGATCCACGCCATCGGCCTGAAGGAAGTCGCGCGCATCCAGGAACAATACGCGATCGTGGGCCCGAAGATGGGCTACAACGGTCCGGCCGCCGGCTTGCCCGTGTGGGTGTCGGAACAGGCGAAATACCGCCCGTTCAAGACGGAGCAGGAAGTGCTCGACGTCTACCGCAAGCTGAACGTGCTGCTCGACAGCAAATTGCCCGCCCTGTTCACCCTGGTGCCGAAGGCACCGCTGGACTTGCGCCTGGAACCTGAACTGAGCCGCGATACGGCCGCCGACCACTACACGGCGCCGGCCGCCGACGGGTCGCGCCCGGGCGTGTTCTGGTCCGTCGTCACCGATCCGAAACTGTATGGCGACACGGGCATGACCACCTTGTTCCTGCACGAAGGCAAGCCTGGCCACCATTTCCACCTGGCGCTGGTGCAAGAGATGGACTTGCCGAACTTCCGCCGTTTCGGCGGCAATAATGCCTTCACGGAAGGCTGGGCCCTGTATGCGGAAACCCTGGGCAAGGAAATGGGGCTGTTCGACGATCCGGCCCAGTATTTCGGCCACTTGAACGACGAGATGCTGCGCGCCGTGCGCCTGGTGGTCGACACGGGCTTGCACACCAAGGGCTGGACGCGCGAGCAGACGATCAAGTACATGCGCGATACCCTCGGCTACGACGCCGTGGCGAAAAGCGAAACGGAACGCTACATGGCCTGGCCGGGCCAGGCGCTGGGCTACAAGATCGGCGCGCTGAAAATCGTCGAACTGCGCCAGCGCGCCCAGCAGGCGTTGGGCGACAAGTTCAGCCTGCCGAAGTTCCACGAAGTGGTGCTCGGCGACGGCACCCTGCCCCTGAAACTGCTGGAAGCCAAGGTCGACCGGTGGATCGCGCAGCAGAAGTAAGCTAGCCCACTTCTGCAAGGACGGCAGCGCCAGTTGGGGCTGCCGTTTTTTTTCGTGCCGATATTTGATCTGGCACAGATCCAGCGCATCGCGCGCGCGCCTGCCGGAACGCGTACCAGGCAATGCTGCCTAACTCCCAGACACAGAAGGGAGGCAGCATGCAAAGCGAAGACAGGAACGACGCCGCCACGGCTGGCCCGCCTGCCTGGCAAACATCAGCGGAGATGCCCGATCATGGGCATGACGCCATTCTTCACTACACCAGTGCGCGCGGCAAGGCCAATGGACGGCTGCAGCGGCACATTCCTGACGATACCACACGCGGCAACCATGCCATGATCACGGCGCTTGGCTGGCTCAGCATCGGCCTTGGCCTGGCCCAGCTGGTGGCACCGCGCGGCCTGGCGCGGGCCAGCGGCTTGCGCGGCGTCTCGTCTTTCTGGATACGCGCCATCGGCTTGCGCGAAATGGCATGCGGCGCGGCCTTGCTGCGCGGCGAAACAGCTCCCGCATGGCGCTGGTCGCGCATCGCCGGCGACGCCATGGACCTGTCGCTGCTGGGCGTGGCCATGGCCAGCCGGCGCCATGCGCGCACGCGCCTGGCGGCGACGGCGGCCGTGGTGGCAGGCGTGACGGCCATCGACTATATCGCCAGCGCCCAACTGGCGCCGCGCAAGCTGAGCGAATTGCCCGCGCCCGGCGAACAGGGACTGGCGCTGCAAAAGAGCGTGATCGTCAACCGCTCCGCCGACGATTGCTACCGCGCCTGGCGCGACCTGGAAAACCTGCCCCGTTTCATGCCGGGCCTGCAGTCGGTGCAGGTGATCGATGCGCGCCGCTCGCGCTGGCACAGCGTCGAAGGCGAGTGGATAGGCGAACTGACGCAAGACCGTCCGGGCCAGGGCATGCGCTGGCGCGCGGCGGAAAACCATGCCGAAACGGGAGCGCTGGAACTGTCGCCCGCACCGGGCGGACGCGGCACCGTGGTCACCATGCAACTGCACATGCAGCCGCCAGCCGGCAAGGTGGGCGCGGCCGTGGCCGGCCTGTTCAGCCAGGCACCCGCCTACCAGATCGAAACCACCTTGCGCCGCTTCAAGCAGTGGATGGAAACGGGCGAGGTCAGCACCACCGAGGGCCAGCCGTCGGGCAAGCGCAGCTTCAAGACGCGCCTGCTGCACAAGGCTGGCGGCACGGCCGCTGCCTCTCGACCGCACGCAAACGGAGGGGTGTCATGAAAGCCAATTGCTGGCACGGCAAGCGCGACGTGCGGATCGAACAAGTGCCCGATCCCGCCATCCTCAATCCCGGCGACGCCATCGTCAAGGTCAGTTCCACGGCCATCTGCGGCTCCGACCTGCACCTCTACAATGGCGTCGTGCCCACCATGGAACAAGGCGACATCCTCGGCCATGAATTCATGGGCGAGGTGGTGGAGGTGGGCACCGCGGTGCGCAAGCGCAAGGTGGGAGAACGGGTGGTGGTACCGTTTCCCATCGCCTGCGGACGCTGCTTCTTTTGCGAGCAACAGCTGTACTCGGTGTGCGAGAATTCCAACCCCAACGCCTACATGGCGGAGAAGATGTGGGGCCACTCGGGCGCGGGCATCTTTGGCTATTCCCACCTGACGGGCGGCTACGCGGGCGGCCAGGCGGAATATGTGCGCGTGCCGTTTGCCGACGTCGGCCCCATCCAGGTTCCGGACGAGCTCAAGGATGAACAAGTGCTGTTTCTCTCTGACATACTGCCGACGGGCTACATGGCGGCCGAAGCGTGCGCCATCGCGCCGGGCCAGGTGGTGGCCGTGTGGGGTTGCGGCCCCGTGGGGCAGTTCGCCATCCAGAGCGCCTTCCTGCTCGGCGCCGAGCGCGTCATCGCCATCGACCATTACCCGGAACGCCTGCGCATGGCGCGCGAGCTGTCCGGCGCCGAAACCCTGCATTTCGATGCGGTGGATGTCCCCGATGCGCTGCGGGAAATGACGGGAGGACGGGGCCCGGATGCCTGCATCGATGCCGTCGGCATGGAAGCGCACGGTTCCGGCATCAGCTATATCTACGACCGCCTCAAGCAGACGATGAAACTGGAGTCGGACCGTCCCACGGCCTTGCGCGAAGCCTTGATGGCGTGCCGCAACGGCGGCGTCGTCTCGGTGCCGGGCGTGTATGGCGGCTTCAGCGACAAGATCCCGTTTGGCTCCATCATGAACCGTTCATTGACCATCAAGACGGGGCAAACGCACGTGCAGCGCTACATGCAGCCACTGCTGGAGCGCATCCAGCGGGGCGAACTCGATCCCGGCGCCATCATTTCCCACCACTTGACCCTGGACGAGGCGCCGCACGGCTACGAGATCTTCCAGAAGAAACAGGAGCAATGCATCAAGGTCGTGCTGCATCCCGGCCCTTGAGCGGTACCGGCAGGCGGCACCATCTGGTCAGACGAGCAGCGCGGCACTCATCGAACGCACCTCCTCGGCCGATTCGGCCAAGATGCTTTGCAGGGTTTCATTGTCGATAATGAAATCGATCACGGAATCGGCGGGGGTGAGCATTTCCACATACGTCACCTGCAAAGGCGACGGCACGGGAGACAATTGCTTGGCCAACAACAAGGTGTCGAGCAGGGAATCGGGTGGGATGGATAGCAAGCCATCGCGCAAGCCTTCGATGGCTTCGCTCACGGCCAGCGGGATCAGCAACTTCTTCATGACTTCGCGGGAAATGATCTCTTCGGCGGACTCCATCCAGTGATCGGCATCGTCGTCGAGCAGGCCGGGGAATTCATCGGCACGCGACAACAGATAAAAACCGCCCACTTCATGCACGATGCCGGCGAACAGCGCCGTGTCGGCATCGACGTGCGTCACGCGGCGGGCAAGTACGTGCGCCAGCGCCGCCACGTGGGCAGTGTGCTCCCACAGCTGGGTCGCCTTCTGGCGCAGGACGGGGTCGAGGATCTTGCTGCCGAACTGGCGCACCACCATGGCCGCCACCAGCGCGTACAGATTGCGGTAACCCATGCGCATGACGGCCGCGCGCACGCTGGTCACGGGCGCCGCATCGCCGCGGCTGTACACGGCCGAGTTGGCCAGCGCGACCGTGCGCGCCGCCAGCAGGGGCTCTGCCAGTACGAGTTTGATCGCATGGTCGATATGGCAGTCCGGTTCCGCCAGGGCCAATTGTAATTGCAGTGCGGAATTAACGCTGGTGGGAAACGTCAATTCTCCGCGCACCGCCTGGGAAACAATTAAACCAAAAGCCTGTAATTTGTTCATCATACAATCTATCCGCCTCAGATATTATTCCAGCAAACAATTTCACTTTATAGCAGAAACTGCTTTCCAGGCCCGGCCTTTAGAATACAGATGGCATGTCATTCGTCCGCATTGAGGAATCCGGCAATGCCAGCGCATGCAATAGCGATTCATCGCCGATAACAAACAGCTTCGGCTGCTGTAATACCTGCAGCAGAAATGGCTGGCCCTCACGCAGGCGTCGGCGATAATCGGCCAGCGTATATAGGTTGGGATTGATTTTACGCCGCAAGGTTCGCTCGGCCGGCGCCAATCGCGTCAACAGATCGCCATAATTGGCTTCTTCTCCCACCAGCAACAAATCGATGGCGCTGCCGGGCAGGTCCTGTCCCTTCGCCGTGGCACCATACACGAATGCCAGTTGCGGCTGCGCACGCAAAGGCGCCAGGGTCGCGCTGAGCACGCCGACGATGCCGAAGGTTTTCTGCACCAGTCCGCTCAACTCCGGATACACGAGGCTTTCCTTGTTGGGCCAGAAGCGCCGCACGTTGCCAATCCGCTCCGACGTGATCAGGCCGGACTCATGCAGCCGGCGCAGCTCGCGCTGCGCCGACGCGCTGCCCAGACCCGTCAAGCGCATGATCTCGTTCAAGTGAAAGCCTTCATTCACACGGACAAAGAGCAAACCCAGCAGTTTCTGCTGGGCTGGAGTAAACAGGGCTTGGGCAATCATGCGCCAAATCTTAGCATGAATGAACTGGAAACTGGCACAGCCAGGCAACAGGGCGTGACGCCACAACAACGCCGCGATGCGCTCTCACCAGCAGTTGGACGAGCCCATGCGCAGCAAAGTGGAATGGCATACAGCAGTAGCCAAGAGACGTGACCGGCAAGCAGCCATCCTTGTAAGCGCTCACTTCAAATTCGCCGGCGCGACGTCTGCACATCCAGCGCTGCGCCGGCACCAATCCGGCGTCGACCGCGTCACCCGGTTTTAAGCCATCAATTCAAGCATGCCTGACATAAAATTAACTCGACCGTATCAAGCTGTCAGCGAAACAGGGTGCATGCCGGCATAGGAATCTTGATCGCCATCTCGGCCAGTAATAAGCGCATGACTTTTAATGCATGCTTTGCTTTTCCATTTTACGCTGCCATTTACATATGTTGCGAATACAAATGAATGGGTGCGAATAAGCAACAGCCGAAAATCACGTTCCTCAATGCGCGATATAAATGATGTGCCGCCGTGGCGATATATATGCCAATGGAATAGGTAAATGGAATGGGCTGCCATCATTTACGGCCTGCCACGTTATCTTTTTCGTGCATGATAATGTGGACAGGCATAAAAAAAAAACGGCACCCAAAGGTGCCGTTTTTGTCAGCTAGCAGCAGTCAGCTCGCAGCGCAGATTACGCTTCGTCGCCGTTGTTGCTGGGTCTCGATTTTCTAGCAGA
>NZ_JBNYXN010000003.1:350172-797961 GCF_051380695.1 Janthinobacterium goodfellowi
TCTTCGGTGGCTGCACCGGCCAGCGTGGTTTTATCGGCCAGCAACGGGGTTTGACGCTTTGCCGCTTCCCACGCTTCTTTTCGGGCGCCGTGAAACTCCCAACACGCGCATAAAAAAAACGGCACCCGAAGGTGCCGTTCTTGTCAGCTAGCAGCGCAGATTACGCTTCGTCGCCGTGGTGTTGCTGGGTCTCGATTTTCTAGCAGATCTTCGGTGGCTGCACCGGCCAGCGTGGTTTTATCGGCCAGCAACGGGGTTTGACGCTTTGCCGCTTCCCACGCTTCTTTTCGGGCGCCGTGAAACTCCCAACACGCGCATAAAAAACGGCACCCGAAGGTGCCGTTCTTGTCAGCTAGCAGCGCAGATTACGCTTCGTCGCCGTGGTGTTGCTGGGTCTCGATATCCTGCAACGCTTCGGCAGCTTCGCCAGCCATCGAGGCTTTCTCGGCCAGCAGCAGCGCTTGACGCTCTTCCACTTCCCACGCTTCTTTCTCTTTGCGTGCGCGGTGGAAGGCCAGGCCCGTACCGCCAGGAATCAGGCGGCCGACGATGACGTTCTCTTTCAGGCCGCGCAGACCATCGCGCTTGCCCATGATCGCCGCTTCGGTCAGCACGCGGGTGGTTTCCTGGAACGATGCGGCCGAGATGAACGAATCGGTCGACAGCGATGCCTTGGTAATACCCAACAAGACGTTTTCGTAGGTCGCTGGAATCTTGTTCTCAACGGCCATGCGATCGTTCTCGTCCAGCAGTTCCGAACGCTCTACCTGCTCGCCAACGATGTAGTTGGTGTCGCCGGCATTGACGATCTGTACGCGGCGCAGCATCTGACGCACGATCACTTCGATGTGCTTGTCATTGATCTTCACGCCTTGCAGACGGTACACGTCCTGCACTTCGTCAACGATGTAACGTGCCAGCGCTTCGATACCCAGCAGGCGCAGGATGTCTTGCGGATCGGCCGGGCCGTCCACGATCATCTCGCCCTTGTTCACGACTTGGCCGTCATGCACCAGCACTTGCTTGTCCTTGGTGATCAAGAACTCATGCTTGTTGCCGTCCATGTCCGTGATTTCCAGACGCTGCTTGCCCTTGGTTTCTTTACCGAACGCAACCGTACCCGTGACTTCCGCCAGCATACCGGCATCTTTCGGCGAGCGTGCTTCGAACAGTTCCGCAACGCGTGGCAGACCACCGGTAATATCGCGCGTTTTTTGCGATTCGGTCGGGATACGTGCCAGCACTTCACCCACCGATACCTGTTGACCGTCCTTGACCATGATCAGCGCGCCGACCTGGAAGCCGATCGCCACCGAGTGTTCGGTGCCGGCGATCTTGACTTCTTCGTTCGCGTCGTTGATCAGCTTGACTTGCGGACGCAGGGTCTTGGTCAGCGAACCGCGACGTTTCGCATCGATCGCCACCAGGGTGGACAGACCGGTCACTTCGTCGACCTGACGGGCGACGGTGACGCCTTCTTCGACGTTCTCGAAACGCACTTGACCGGCGTATTCGGTAATGATCGGACGGGTCAGCGGATCCCACGTTGCCAGAGCCGTACCGGCCTTGATGACCATGCCGTCCTTGACGATCAGGGTCGCACCGTACGGTACTTTATGACGCTCACGCTCACGGCCATGGTCGTCGGTGATCAGCACTTCGCCGGAACGGGAAATGACGATTTGCGCGCCCTTGCCGTTCGTCACGTAACGCATGGTTGCCGTGAAGCGGATGGTACCGTTCGACTTGGCTTCCACCGACGATGCCACTGCCGCACGCGATGCCGCACCACCAATGTGGAACGTACGCATGGTCAGCTGGGTACCAGGTTCACCAATCGACTGCGCTGCCACCACACCGACGGCTTCACCGGCGTTGACCAGCATGCCGCGGCCCAGATCGCGGCCATAGCACTTGGCGCACAGGCCGAAGCGCGTGTCGCAAGTCAGTGGCGTGCGGACCTTGACTTCATCGATGGACAGACGCTCGATCTCTTCGACCATGTCTTCGTCCATCAGGGTGCCGGCTTCGTACAGCGTTTCCTGGGTTTCAGGATTGACGACGTCATGCACCACCACGCGGCCGAGGATACGGTCACGCAACGGTTCGATGACTTCACCACCTTCGACCAGTGCCTTCATGACGGCGCCGTTCATGGTGCCGCAATCGTCCTCGATCACCACCAAGTCTTGCGTCACGTCAACCAGACGACGCGTCAGGTAACCGGAGTTCGCCGTTTTCAGCGCCGTATCGGCCAGACCTTTACGCGCACCGTGGGTCGAAATGAAGTACTGCAAAACGTTCAGACCTTCGCGGAAGTTCGCGGTAATCGGCGTTTCGATAATCGAGCCATCCGGTTTGGCCATCAGACCACGCATACCGGCCAACTGGCGAATCTGGGCTGCGGAACCGCGCGCGCCGGAGTCGGCCATCATGTAAATGGCGTTGAACGATTCTTGCGTCGACTTGGTGCCGTCGCGGCGGATCACGTCTTCGACTTTGAGCTGGTCCATCATGGCCTTGCCGACTTCATCCGAGGTCTTGCCCCAGATATCGACTACCTTGTTGTAACGCTCGCCGGCGGTCACGAGACCCGAGGCGTATTGCTGTTCGATCTGCTTGACTTCCGACTCGGCCGTCGCGATCAGGGTAACTTTTTGAGGCGGTACCAGCATGTCGTCGACGCAGATCGAGATACCGGCGCGTGTCGCCAGGCGGAAACCCGATTGCATCAGTTTGTCTGCGAACACCACGGTGGCGCGCAGGCCGCACTTGCGGAACGACGTGTTGATCAGCTTGGAAATTTCTTTCTTTTTCAGCGCGCGGTTCAGGACGGAGAACGGCAGGCCTTTCGGCAGAATTTCCGACAGGATCGCACGGCCGATCGTCGTTTCATAACGTGTGACCGTTTTCTCGAATTCGCCCGTTTCGGCGTTTTTCGGGTATTCGGTAATACGCACGGTGACGCGGGTCGTCAGTTCGACTTCCTTGTTGTCGTAGGCGCGGATCACTTCCGATACGTCAGGGAACATCATCCCTTCGTTCTTCGCATTGATCGCTTCGCGGGTCGCGTAGTACAGACCCAGCACGATATCCTGGGAAGGCACGATCGACGGTTCGCCGTTCGATGGGAACAGGATGTTGTTCGATGCCAGCATCAGGGTGCGTGCTTCCATCTGCGCTTCGATCGACAGAGGAACGTGGACCGCCATTTGGTCACCGTCAAAGTCGGCGTTGAATGCGGCGCAGACGAGCGGGTGCAGCTGGATGGCCTTGCCTTCAATCAGGACTGGCTCGAACGCCTGGATACCCAGACGGTGCAAGGTTGGTGCGCGGTTCAACATGATCGGATGTTCACGGATCACGTCTTCCAGGATGTCCCATACGACCGGCTCTTGAATCTCGACCAGCTTTTTCGCCGCCTTGATCGTGGTCGCCAGACCCATCAGTTCCAGTTTATTGAAAATGAATGGCTTGAACAGTTCCAGCGCCATCAGTTTCGGCAAGCCGCACTGATGCAGTTTCAATTGCGGGCCCACGACGATGACCGAACGACCGGAGTAATCGACGCGTTTGCCCAGCAAGTTTTGACGGAAACGGCCGCCCTTGCCCTTGATCATCTCTGCCAGCGATTTCAGCGGACGCTTGTTGGCGCCGGTCATCGCTTTGCCGCGACGGCCGTTGTCCAGCAGCGAATCGACCGCTTCTTGCAGCATGCGCTTTTCGTTGCGCGTGATGATCTCTGGAGCGCGCAGCTCCATCAGGCGTTTCAGACGGTTGTTACGGTTGATGACGCGGCGATACAGATCGTTCAGATCCGAGGTCGCGAAACGGCCGCCATCCAGCGGTACCAGCGGACGCAGTTCCGGCGGCAGCACTGGCAGCACTTCCATGATCATCCAGTCAGGCTTGATGCCCGAACGTTGGAACGCTTCCAGCACCTTCAGGCGCTTCGCGTATTTCTTGATCTTGGCTTCGGATTTCGACTCCTTCAGTTCCACGCGCAGGGTTTCGGCATCGCGGTGGATGTCGATCGAACGCAGCAGTTCACGGATACCTTCGGCGCCCATGAAGGCGGTGAAGTCGTCGCCGTACTCTTCGTACTTGGCGGCGTAGTCGTCTTCCGACATGATCTGGCACTTCTTCAGCGGGGTCATGCCTGGATCGGTCACGACGTATGCTTCAAAGTACAGCACGCGTTCGATGTCCCGCAGGGTCATGTCCAGGACCATGCCCAGACGCGACGGCAGCGATTTCAGGAACCAGATGTGCGCGGTCGGCGAGGCCAGCTCGATGTGGCCCATGCGCTCGCGGCGCACCTTGGCCAGCGTGACTTCGACGCCGCACTTTTCGCAGATCACGCCGCGGTGTTTCAGGCGCTTGTACTTGCCGCACAGGCATTCGTAATCCTTGATCGGGCCAAAGATCTTGGCGCAGAACAGGCCGTCGCGCTCAGGCTTGAAGGTACGGTAGTTGATGGTTTCCGGCTTCTTGACTTCGCCGTAGGACCACGAACGGATTTTCTCAGGCGAAGCGAGACCGATCTTGATTGCATCGAAGGTCTCGTTGGTCTGTACTTGCTTGAATAGATCGAGCAGTGCTTTCATGTATCACTCCAGAGGTGATTAAATTTCTATATTCCTGAGACTACATTGCCCGGCGTGGTTTCCCAGCCGGGCTTTGTGTTTCCCAAACCAAATGACAGGGTGCTGTCGTTTAGTTGCGTTCGAGGTCGATATCGATACCCAGCGAACGGATTTCCTTGACCAGCACGTTGAACGATTCCGGCATGCCGGCGTCGATCACGTGGTCGCCCTTGACGAGGTTCTCGTACACTTTGGTACGGCCATTCACGTCATCGGACTTGACGGTCAACATCTCTTGCAAGACATACGACGCGCCATACGCTTCCAGTGCCCAGACTTCCATCTCACCGAAACGCTGACCACCGAACTGGGCTTTACCGCCCAGTGGCTGTTGCGTCACCAGCGAGTAAGGACCGGTCGAACGCGCATGCATCTTGTCATCGACCAAGTGATGCAGTTTCAGCATGTGCATGACGCCGACAGTGACCTTGCGCTCGAACGCTTCACCGGTGCGACCGTCATACATGGTCACCTGGTTTTTCGACGCGGTCATGCCCAGGTTCTTGGCGATGTCGTCCGGATACGCCAGGTCCAGCATGCGGCGGATCTCTTCTTCATTCGCGCCGTCAAACACTGGCGTGGCGAACGGAACACCTTTTTTCAGGTTTTCCGCCAGCTTCATGATTTCTTCGTCGTCGAAGTTGTCCAGCTCTTCCGCACGGCCATTGTCGTTGTAGATCGTCGTCAGGTACTTGCGCACTTGCTCGACCTTGGTTTGCGCCTTCAGCATTTCGCCGATGCGGATACCCAGACCCTTGGCAGCCCAGCCCAAGTGAGTCTCGAGAATCTGACCAACGTTCATCCGCGAAGGAACGCCCAGCGGGTTCAACACAACGTCGGCTGGCGTGCCGTCGGCCATGTATGGCATGTCTTCCACAGGAACAATACGGGAAACCACACCCTTGTTACCGTGGCGACCTGCCATCTTGTCGCCCGACTGCAGGCGGCGTTTCACGGCCAGGTACACCTTGACCATTTTTTGCACGCCTGGTTGCAGCTCATCGCCTTGCGTCAGTTTCTTGCGCTTCTCTTCGAAGGCCAGATCGAACTGGTGACGCTTCTCGTTGATCGATTCCTTGATCGCTTCCAGCGCTACCGCTGCGTCGTCGTCCGCAGGGCGGATGTCGAACCAGTGGTATTTGTCCAGATCGGCCAGGTATTCCTTGGTGATCTTGGCGCCTTTGGCCAGCTTTTTCGGGCCGCCGTTGACAACTTTGCCGATCAGCATTTTTTCCAGACGCTGGAAGGCATCGCCTTCCACGATACGCATCTGGTCGTTCAAGTCCAGACGGAAGCGTTTCAGTTCGTCATCGATAATTTGCTGGGCACGCTTGTCGCGCACGATGCCTTCACGGGTGAAGACTTGCACGTCGATCACGGTACCGATCATGCCCGAAGGCACGCGCAGCGACGTATCTTTCACGTCCGACGCTTTTTCGCCGAAGATTGCGCGCAGCAGCTTCTCTTCCGGGGTCAGCTGGGTTTCGCCTTTTGGCGTCACTTTACCGACCAGGGTGTCGCCTGCTTGCACTTCCGCGCCGATGTAGACGATACCGGACTCATCCAGACGAGCCAGCTGGTTTTCAGCCAGGTTCGAGATGTCGCGCGTAATTTCTTCCGCGCCCAGTTTCGTGTCACGGGCCACCACCGACAACTCTTCGATGTGAATCGAGGTGTAGCGGTCGTCCTTGACGACGTTTTCCGAGATCAGGATCGAATCTTCGAAGTTCAGACCATTCCATGGCATGAACGCCACGGTCATGTTCTGGCCCAGCGCCAATTCACCCAGGTCGGTCGATGCGCCGTCGGCGATCACGTCGCGCTTGGCGACGCGGTCGCCCACTTGCACGATAGGACGCTGGTTGATGTTGGTGTTCTGGTTCGAACGGGTGTACTTGATCAGGTTGTAGATGTCGACGCCCACTTCACCAGCTTGCGCTTCGTCATCGTTGACGCGAATCACGACACGGCCCGCATCGATGTAATCGACGATACCGCCACGCAAGGCTTGCACGGTGGTGCCCGAGTCGACCGCAACGGTGCGTTCGATACCGGTACCGACCAGCGCTTTTTCCGGACGCAAGCAAGGCACGGCCTGGCGTTGCATGTTGGCGCCCATCAATGCACGGTTCGCATCATCGTGTTCGAGGAACGGAATCAGCGAGGCAGCGACGGAAACGATCTGGCCTGGCGCCACGTCCATGTACTGGATGCGCTCTGGCGATACCAGGATGGTTTCGCCGGCTTCACGGGCCGAGACCAGTTCATCGGACAGCATGCCTTCGTCGTTGATGGTCGCATTCGCCTGAGCGATGATGTAGCGGCCTTCTTCGATGGCGGACAGGTAGTCGATCTGATCGGTAATCTTGGAGCCTTCGACCTTGCGGTACGGGGTTTCCAGGAAGCCGTATTCATTCAGGCGGGCATACAGAGCCAGCGAGTTGATCAGACCAATGTTCGGACCTTCCGGTGTCTCGATCGGGCAGACGCGGCCGTAGTGGGTCGGATGCACGTCGCGCACTTCAAAGCCGGCGCGTTCGCGTGTCAGACCGCCGGGTCCCAGAGCCGATACGCGGCGCTTGTGGGTAATTTCCGACAGAGGATTGGTTTGGTCCATAAACTGCGACAGCTGGGACGAACCGAAGAACTCGCGAATCGCAGCCGAAATCGGCTTCGAGTTGATCAGGTCGTGCGGCATCAGGTTGTCCGCTTCGGCTTGGCCGAGGCGTTCCTTGACGGCGCGCTCAACACGCACCAGGCCGGCGCGGAATTGATTCTCGGCCAGTTCGCCCACGCAACGTACGCGACGGTTACCCAGGTGATCGATATCGTCGACTTCGCCGCGGCCATTGCGCAGTTCCACCAGGATCTTGATCACGGCCAGCACGTCTTCGTTCGACAGCGTCATGGCGCCCGTCAGTTCATCGCGGCCAATGCGGCGGTTGAACTTCATGCGGCCCACGGCCGACAGGTCGTAGCGGTCCGAGTTGTAGAACAGGCCATTGAACAGCGCTTCAACGGAATCTTCCGTTGGCGGTTCGCCTGGACGCATCATGCGGTAGATCGCCACTTTCGCAGCCATCTGGTCGGCGGTGTCGTCGATACGCAGGGTTTGCGAGATGTAGGCGCCCTGATCCAGGTCGTTGGTATACAACGTCTGGATTTCAGAGATGTTGGCATCGCGCAGGCGGCCCAACAGGTCTTCGGTCAGCTCATCGTTCGCGGAAGCGACGACTTCACCGGTGTCGGCATCGACGATATTCTTCGCCAATACGCGGCCCAGCAGGTAGTCTTCCGGTACGGAAATGTGCTTGATGCCGGCAGCTTCGATATCACGCACGTGCTTGGCGTTGATACGCTTGTCTTTCAGCACCAGGGTCTTGCCCGACTTGTCGACGATGTCGAAACGCGCCACTTCGCCGCGCAGACGCTCGGAGACGAATTCCATCTCGGCGCCTTCGGAGCGCAGGTTGAAATTGTCGAAGACAAAGAAATTGGCCAGGATTTGCTCGTGCGACATGCCGATGGCTTTGAGCAGGATCGTCACTGGCATCTTGCGGCGGCGGTCGACGCGGAAGAACAGGATGTCTTTCGGGTCGAACTCGAAGTCCAGCCACGAACCGCGGTAAGGAATGATACGCGCGGAGAACAGCAGCTTACCGGACGAGTGGGTCTTGCCGCGATCGTGCTCGAAGAACACGCCAGGCGAACGGTGCAGCTGGGAAACGATAACCCGCTCCGTGCCGTTGATCACGAACGAACCGGTGGTCGTCATGAGCGGCAATTCGCCCATGTAGACTTCCTGTTCCTTCATCTCTTTGACGACGGGCTTGGTTGGCGATTCCTTGTCCAGGATCACCAGGCGCACTTTCGCGCGCAGCGGCGACGCGAACGTCAGGCCACGTTGTTGACATTCTTTGACGTCAAAGGCAGGATCGCCCAGAACGTACGACAAGAATTCGAGTCGCGCAAAACCATTGTGCGACACGATAGGGAAAATCGAGGTGAAAGCCGACTGCAGGCCATCATTCTTGCGGCCGGACGGTGCTATGTCCTCTTGCAAGAAGCTATGATAAGACTCGAGCTGGGTCGCCAGCAGGAACGGAACGTGGTGAACGTTGGCGCGCTTCGCGAATGATTTGCGAATGCGTTTCTTCTCAGTAAATGAGTAGTGCATGGACACTCCGTGAGTGACAGAAAGGATAGAAAATTCAGGTTTTGCAAGTGTTCGTTTGCACCGCTGCGTGTGACACAGACGAAACCTCAAGGCTCTGCTTTCCGGCTTGAATCGAATAAAAACTGCTGCTACAACTACATGACAAATACGATGCAGACGACAAAGGAGCCAAAGTCGGATTTCCCCCCTTGCGAGGGGAAACCTCAGACTTTGACTCGGGCGCTAACTGACGCCAGTACAGATATTACTTCATCGAAGCGGTTGCGCCGGCTTCAACCAGTTTCTTCACTGCAGCTTCAGCGTCAGCTTTCGACACTGCTTCTTTCACAGTTTTTGGTGCGCCATCGACCAGGTCTTTAGCTTCTTTCAAGCCCAGGCCGGTGATTTCGCGAACTGCTTTAATGACGCCAACTTTGTTTGCGCCGAAGGTGTCCAGAACAACGTTGAACTCGGTTTGCTCTTCAGCAGCTGCTGCTGGGCCTGCTGCAGGACCGGCCGAAGCCATCGCTGCTGCGGACACGCCGAATTTTTCTTCGAATGCTTTAACCAGGTCGTTCAGGTCCATTACGGACATGGCGCTAACTGCTTCCAGGATATCGTCTTTGCTAATTGCCATTTTGAAACTCCTAAATTTATTACGTTAGTTACATCAGATTGGTACTGAGAGAAAAAAGCGCGCGCAATTAAGCGGCTGCTGGGGCTTCTTCTGCTGCTGCTTCTGCAGGAGCTTCGGCGCCTTCGCCTTTTTTCGCTGCCAGGGCAGCCAGACCACGTGCAAAGCCCGAAACCGGAGCCAGCATAACGCCCAACAACTGCGAAATGAGGACTTCACGGCTAGGAATGCTCGCCAACGCGGTGACAGCAGCTGTATCCAGCGGCTTGCCTGCGTAGTTACCTGCTTTGATGACCAGTTTGTCGTTGGTTTTAGCGAAGTCAGCGATGACTTTAGCTGCTGCAACGGCATCGGCCGAGATCGAGTAGATCAACGGGCCGGTCATGGCATCTGCCAGGCTGGCGAATGCGGTACCTTCAACGGAGCGACGAGCCAGAGTGTTTTTCAACACACGCAGGTACACGCCTTGGGCACGCGCTTTAGCACGCAGTTGCGTCAAGTGACCAACCTGGATGCCACGATATTCGGCCACGACGATCGTTTGCGCATTTGCTACTTGTGCGGAAACTTCGGCGACGACGGCCTTTTTGTCATTCAGATTGAGACTCACGGTCAACCTCCTTAAATGATGTTCGGCAATCACAACCGAGTGGTTGAGCGCCTTGCATCGGTTCGAACACGGCGTCCGAAGTCAAGAAGTACTAAACTGAGCGGATGGATTCACGCAGCATGAGGACTACAAAACTTGTTCGGGTACACCATCTGCGTTGGGCACTTGCCGTTGCCGGCAAGCCTATTAACCTTCTGCATGTGCGATCGCAGTCGGCCCAACGGTCTTTGATTGTCTGCCTGCCTGGTGCGAACACCGGGCAGACAGCCCAAAGATGCGCCCGCAGCGCCCGAAGGCGCTACAGGACTTGATTCTGTTACTTAAGCTGCCAGGCTAGCCTGGTCAACACGGACGCCAGCGCCCATGGTCGACGACAGCGAAACTTTGCGCAGGTACACGCCTTTGCTCGATGCTGGCTTGGCTTTGTTCAGTGCGTCGATCAGTGCGACCAGATTCGACTTCAGATCTGCGTCAGCGAACGATTTACGGCCGATGGTAGCGTGGATGATACCGGATTTGTCGGTACGGTACTGAACTTGACCGGCTTTCGCGTTTTTCACGGCGGTAGCGACGTCAGGAGTAACAGTGCCGACTTTCGGGTTAGGCATCATGCCGCGTGGGCCCAGGATCTGACCCAGGGTACCAACGATACGCATGGTATCTGGCGAAGCGATAACGATGTCGAAAGGCATGTCGCCGGCTTTGATCTGCTCAGCCAGGTCTTCCATACCAACGATGTCGGCGCCAGCTGCTTTAGCAGCTTCCGCTTTTTCGCCCGACGCGAATACTGCCACGCGTACGGTTTTGCCGGTACCAGCTGGCAGCACGACGGAGCCGCGCACCACTTGGTCGGATTTCTTAGGATCTACGCCCAGTTGTACCGATACGTCGATCGATTCATTGAACTTGGCCGTTGCGCACTCTTTGATCAGAGCGACAGCGTTGTCGAAAGCGTACACTTTGGTACGGTCGACTTTGGCTTTCAAAGCCTTGATACGTTTGGATAACTTAGCCATTATACAACACCTTCCACCGTGATACCAATCGAACGAGCGGAACCAGCGATGGTGCGTACAGCAGCATCCATGTCGGCAGCGGTCAGATCAGGGGTTTTCAATTTAGCGATTTCTTCAGCTTGTGCGCGGGTCAGCGTACCGACTTTGTCGGTATGTGGCTTCGGCGAACCTTTGGTGATCGCAGCAGCTTTTTTGATCAGGTAGGTTGCTGGAGGCGTCTTCATCACGAAGGTGAAGGACTTGTCAGCGAACGCGGTGATCACGACTGGGATCGGCATGCCTGGTTCCATACCTTGGGTCTGCGCGTTGAACGCTTTGCAGAATTCCATGATGTTCAGACCGCGTTGACCCAGAGCTGGACCGATTGGTGGGGATGGGTTTGCTTTACCAGCTGGCACTTGCAGCTTGATAAAACCAATGATTTTCTTTGCCATGATGGCTCCTATCTTGGATTGAGTAGTAGCGCCCCGCCGATCCTACCCTGGCGGGGCTCCTCTGACCGGATTTTGCTGATATAACCGCAACGCTCCTGGTGGCGCTTGCTAATGCTTAAACTTTTTCGACCTGGCCGAATTCGAGCTCTACCGGAGTAGCGCGGCCGAAGATGGTGACCGAGACGCGCACTTTGGATTTCTCGTAGTTGACTTCTTCGACATTGCCGTTGAAGTCGGTGAACGGACCATCCTTGATGCGCACTTGCTCGCCCACTTCGTACAAGGTTTTTGGACGGGGCTTTTCAACACCTTCCTGCATCTGTTTCATGATGCCGTCGATTTCGCGCGCGGAGATCGGCGTCGGCTTGTTCGACTTGCCACCGATGAAACCGGTAACCTTGCTGGTGTTCTTGACCAAGTGCCAGCTCTCGTCCGTCATTTCCATTTCAACCAGCACATAGCCAGGATAGAAACGACGTTCGGTGACGGACTTCACGCCATTCTTGACTTCGACAACTTCTTCGATCGGCACCAGGATCTGGCCGAACTGGTCTTGCATGCCCGCGCGCTCGATGCGCTCGGTCAGTGCGCGCATGACGCTTTTTTCCATGCCGGAATAAGCATGCACGACATACCAGCGCTTGCTGCTCACTGGCACGCTCAGCGCTGCACCAGTATCCGCTGCCGGAGCGTCGCCCGGAACGGACTCTTCCGCCGCTTCATCATGCACATTTTCGCTCATTATTTTTTCCAACCCAGAATTACGTCATACAACAAAAACTCGAGCAATTTATCCGTGCCCCACAGGAAAATCGCCATGACCAGCACAAAGGCAAACACGATCGCAGTAATCTGCGTGGCTTCTTTGCGGGTAGGCCAAACGACTTTCTTGGTTTCGCGCACAGCTTCTTTGGCGAAATTGAGAAATTCACGGCCGGTCGTCGAGACATACAAGAGCGCAACAGCAATAACCAAACCAGCCACAAGCGCGCTTGCACGCACCAGAGCTGGTTGGCCTGCCAGGTAATAAAACCCGACTACTCCTGCAATCGCAGCTACTATTGCCAGCGCGACTTTTATCTTGTCACTCGACGTGCTAACGGTTTGCACGGATTGATTTGACATTTTTCTACTTTCGGTGCCCTGCACCTTGACGGTGGCAGGGACGGAGGGCATCGAACCCCCAACCTTCGGTTTTGGAGACCGACGCTCTGCCAATTGAGCTACGTCCCTACGTAAAACTTTCGAGGAGTGCTATTCTACCACCCAGGACGCCCCGGGTGGAAGCATAACATTTCCTTATGCGATGATTTTTGCAACCACGCCGGCGCCGACGGTACGGCCGCCTTCGCGGATAGCGAAGCGCAGACCTTCTTCCATCGCGATCGGGTTGATCAGCTTGACGGTGATCGACACGTTATCGCCTGGCATGACCATTTCTTTGTCTGCTGGCAACTCGATCGAACCGGTCACGTCCGTCGTACGGAAGTAGAACTGTGGACGATAGTTGTTGAAGAATGGCGTATGACGGCCGCCTTCGTCTTTCGACAACACATAGATCTCGCCGGTGAAGTGCGCATGCGGCTTGATCGAGCCTGGCTTGGCCAGAACTTGACCACGTTGCACGTCTTCACGCTTGGTGCCGCGCAGCAGCAGACCAACGTTGTCGCCAGCTTGACCTTGGTCCAGCAGCTTGCGGAACATTTCCACGCCGGTGCAAGTCGTTTTGACGGTATCGGTGATGCCGACGATTTCGATCTCTTCGCCGACTTTGACAATGCCGCGCTCGATACGACCGGTGACCACGGTACCGCGACCCGAGATCGAGAACACGTCTTCCACTGGCATCAGGAAGGCGCCGTCAACAGCGCGCTCTGGCGTTGGGATGTAGGCATCCAGCGCATCGGCCAGACGCAGCACTGCGTCCACGCCCATTTCGCCTTCTTTGCCTTCCAGCGCCATACGTGCCGAACCCTTGATGATTGGCAGGTCGTCGCCTGGGAATTCGTACTTCGACAACAGCTCGCGCACTTCCATTTCAACCAGTTCCAGCAGCTCTGCGTCGTCGACCAGGTCGCACTTGTTCAGGAACACGATGATGTATGGAACGCCAACTTGGCGGGCCAGCAAGATGTGTTCGCGGGTCTGTGGCATTGGGCCGTCAGCTGCGGAGCACACCAGGATCGCGCCGTCCATCTGGGCTGCACCGGTAATCATGTTTTTGATGTAATCGGCGTGGCCTGGGCAGTCAACGTGCGCGTAGTGACGCGTTTCCGTTTCGTACTCGACGTGGGCGGTGTTAATCGTGATACCGCGCGCTTTTTCTTCTGGAGCCGCATCGATCTGGTCGTATGCTTTGGCTTCGCCGCCGAATTTCTTCGACAGAACCGTTGCGATTGCAGCGGTCAGCGTGGTTTTACCGTGGTCGACGTGGCCGATGGTGCCGACGTTGACGTGCGGCTTGGTCCGTTCGAATTTACCTTTTGCCATTTTGAACTCCTAATGATTTGATTAGATTGCTCAGGCACACGCCCGACGGTCTGGTTTGAATTGCTTCTGTGCTGCCTGCTGCGAATTCTGGTGCCCTTGACGTGGATCGAACACGTGGCCTCTCCCTTACCAAGGGAGTGCTCTACCACTGAGCTACAAGGGCTGTAATTTGTTGCATGCGATGCATCAAGCATCTGAACGGAAACTGGAGCGGGTGAAGGGAATCGAACCCTCGTCGTAAGCTTGGAAGGCTTCTGCTCTACCATTGAGCTACACCCGCGAGGTATCGTTCACATTATCTTCACTTGCTTTTTGCTACTACCCAGTTTTCCTTGCAAAAACTTGGTGGAGGGGGCTGGATTCGAACCAGCGTACTCATAGAGAACAGATTTACAGTCTGTCGCCTTTAACCACTCGGCCACCCCTCCGCGGGAACCGCAGAGTATGAAGCATCTACTCACAACTGTCAACCTTATTTACTGATGCCTGACTGCTGCATTTGCGTATAAAGAAGAAGTTGGCTGCTTCGGGGCGTGATTATAAGCTCCCGATTTGAGAAAGTGCAAGGGTTGGCGCGAAAAAGTCAGCTTTTTTCGCATTTTTTTTATCGCCCCTGCCGGCAAGCCGCATTTTCCCGTCATTCGCCCCGCATTTTCCCTTTTACCTTGCGTCAGGCGGATGCATCCAGGAGTTGCCCAGGGGCTTATATTTACGCAACAGCTGCTGATGCAGGCCCGACAGCACGGGCAATTTGGGGTTGCGCGGGTCCAGGCGGCGCACGCCGGCGATAAAGCTCAGCGCCTGCTGCCCCATGCGCTCATCCCAGCCCTCGTGCTCCAGGCATTTCAGCACGGCCACGGCCGCATTGAAGACCACTTGCGGATTATCGGGCAGGCGCGTGACGGCTTCGCCCATCAGATCGACGGCGCCGCGGAAATCGCCCTCGCCCGCCTTCGCCGCGCCGGCCGCCACCATGTCGGCCACTTCCTGGCGGCTTTGCCGGGCCAGAGCCTTGGCCAGCTCCTCGCGCCCCGCCTGTTCGAAGACGGCCATGGCGCGCGTCATGGCCGCGCTGTCGGGCGCATTGCGCATGACTTCGCGCATCACCTCGGCCGCGCCATCCTCGCGTCCATGCGCCAGGCAGTGGCGCGCCAGTTCCGTTTTCAGCATGTTCGAACCGCCCACGCTGTGGCGGTTGGCGGCCAGGGCCGCGTCGAGCGATTGCTGCAGGCGTTCCTCGTTGCCCGTATGCGCATGCAGCATGGCGCTGCACAGGGCGCTACACAGTTCCGCATTCTTTTGCCCGCCCATCGACTTGTCGAGGTCGCGGATCACGGCGCCCGCCTGCAGCGGGTCGCCCTTGCGCACCAGGGTCTGCACTAGGCGCACATGGTCTTCCGGATCGCGGAATTCCGAATATTTGGCCTTGCTAACCACCAATTTGAGGGATTTTTCCGCCATGTCGATATCATCGGCCGCCAGGGCCGCCTCGCCCAGGCGGCGCAAGCGGCGCACGGCGTGCGGCGACAGGGCCACCGCCTCGCTCAGGGCCGCTTGCGCCAGTTCCGGCTTGCCTTGCGCCAGATGCGTGCGCGCCAGCCAGTCATAGGCGTCGAGGAAGCGCTTGTTGTTTTCCAGCAGCCCTTCCAGCATGCCTTGCGCCGCCGCGTATTCGCCCAGCAGGAACTGCGTCTTGGCCTGCCCCAGGCGCGCCCAGCCGATGGACTTGCTTTCATACAGGGCTGCGTAGATCGGCTCGGCGTCGGCCGCCTCGCCCAGCAGCAGATGCAGTTCCGCGCGCAGGCGCAGGAAATCGGTGGCGTAGCGGGGGTACAGGCTGGCGCCCTCGGTGCAGGCGGCGATCGCCGCGCGCTCATTGCCCACGTCGATCAGCTCGTACACGGGCACGAAGGCATTGCGCTTGTCCAGCGCGCGGCCTATGCGTTCGAGCATGTTGTCAGCGGTAAAAGGCTTGAGGATGTAATCGGTGGGCAGCAGTTCGACGGCGCTGACCACCTTGGCAAAGCTGCCTTCGCCCGTCACCATGAAGAACATGGTCGACGCGTGCATCAATTTATGGTGGCGCAAGTCTTCCAGCATCTGCTGGCCATCCTGCCCGCCGTCGAGGTCGTATTCGCACAGGATCAAATCATACGATTTGCTGCCCAGCATGCGGATCGCCTGGCCCGAGCTGGCCGCGTCGTCGATCTTCGCCAGGCCGCACAGGTTGAGCATATTGTGCAGGCTGGCGCGCATGCCCGGATGCGGCTCGATGATCAGTGCGCTGAGGCCCTTGAGTTCTTTCATGTCGTGATGTCCGAAAACTCCGCGGCGCGCCACACTGGTGCGTGGCGCCGGCCAGCATGAGGCTGCCGAGTATATGCCGGCGCCACGCGCAAGGGAATGGGGCCGTGCCGAAAAACGCCAACGCAGTTGCTGCTCAAGCGCTGGCGCGCTCCGGATGCCACAGTTGCGGCTCGTTGTCGATCAGGTCCAGCAGCGCCGTCACCACTTCCGGATCGAACTGGCTGCCGCTGCGCTGCTCGATGTATTCGCGCACCTGCGGATACGGCCACGGTTCCTTGTACGGCCGCTCGTGCAGCAAGGCATCGAAGACGTCGACCACGGCAACGATGCGCGCGGCCAAGGGAATGTCGCGCCCCTTCAGGCCGTTCGGATAGCCGGCGCCGTCGAAATGCTCGTGGTGGCCGCCGGCGATCTGCGCGCCATACGTGAGGTAGCTGACGCCGTCGACCATGTTGGCGGCCCGTTCGAGGATGGTGCGCCCGACGCTGGCGTGCAGCTGCATCTGCGTGCGTTCCTCGTCCGTATGCCGGCCCGGTTTGAGCAGCACCGCGTCCGGCGTGGCCACCTTGCCCACGTCGTGCAGGATGCTGGCCAGGCCGATCATATCGAGCAACTGCGGGCTGAGCTCGTCGGCATACACGCCGCGCTGCTGCATGCGCCGGGCGATGGCGTCGGACAACTGCTGCACCCGCCGCACGTGGCCGCCCGTGTCGCTGTCGCGGAACTCGGCCAGGTCGGCCAGCGCCACGACGGTCGCTTCCTGCGCCTTGCGCAGCTGGCCGAACATATACAGGTTGTCGAAGGCGGCGGCGATACGCTGGCAAAACACTTCCAGCAGATCGCGCTGGATCTGCGCCAGCGGCCACGGCGGCGTAACGGAAATGGCCAGCTCGCGGTTGCCTTCCGTGTGGATGAACAGCACGTTGGCCGGATGCTCGAACTGGCTGCGCTTTTCCGCGAACGCCTTGTCGATGGTGGGCGTGAGCGCGTGGTCGGCCGGCATGGCTTCGGCCTCGGCCAGCACGGCGTAGGTGCCCGTGGCGGCGACCACCTCGGGCCGCCCCGCGCCGCCCTGCATCAGGCACAGCACGCCGTCGGCGCCCACGTCGAGGATGGCGCTAACCTGGTTGAGCACGCCGGAAGCGAATTCGCGCAGGGAATGGATCTGGTACAGATTGGTGGCGCCGGCGAGGATCTTGCCCAGGCCGATGCGGCTGCGCTCGAGCATCATCAGGCTCTCGTAGGCGCGCAAGGCCGAGATAACGGTGGTAAACAGCTTTTGCGTCGTCAGCTCCGTCTTGGCCTTGTAATCGTTGATGTCGTATTCGATGATGACGCGTTGCTCGGGCGCCTGGCCCGGCTGGCCCGTGCGCAGCACGACGCGCACGATGGAGTTGTTCAGGTCGGCGCGGATGCGCTTGGCGAGGATCAGGCCGGCATCATCCGTTTCCATCACCACGTCGAGCAGCACCAGCGCGATATCGGGCGTGTCGCGCAGGATCTCGTACCCTTCGCGGCCGCTGTAGGCGGAAAACAGTTCCAGTTCGCGGCCCTTGAAACTGACATTGCGCAGCGCCAGCCGCGTGACCGCATGCACATCGACGTCGTCATCGACGATCAGGACACGCCACAGGCGCTGGTCGGGCGCGGCCAGCCCGGCTGGACTGGCCACCGGCTCATCTTCGTCGAGCAGCCAGTTATCATCTGCATCGGCTTTGAGGTCGGTCATGAATACTCCTAAGGGATAAGTTCGATGTGGACGCTGCGTTGACGCATATCAAGCATAATCAGATTAGATGCTGCTTACAACAGGATTCTGCGTACCGCCTTCACCAGCGGCCGGCGCCGGCGTGGATGCCGACGCACCGCTGCGCGCGGCGCCGCCGCAATTGTCCTGGCCTGGCCCGACGGCCTGGTAGCGCACTTCGTATTTGCCCGCGCTGAGCTGCTCCACCGTCAGCTTGTCCTTGGCCAGGATATACAGGTAGCGCACATTCGAGCGCCGCTCCTGGTCATACAGCTTGACGAACACGGGCGCCGCATTGCCGCTGTTGTCGATGGTCAAACTCAGTTCGTCGCCCTTGTTACCGATGGGGAAGCCATCGACATAACCGGACTGCGCCGGCCAAGGTTCGCCATTCGGCGCCACCAGCGCCGCCGACTCGGCCTGGCTGGCGCCGTCGCAGGCGGGCCGGCTGGCTTTCAGGCTCAGCTGGGAGACGGCCAGCACGCGGATCTCGGGCGCCTTGGCCTGCGCGGATTCGGCCGCATACGGCTTGCCCACCGCCCAGCTATCGATGGCCACGGCCTCTGCCTTGGACGGCGGCAGCAAGGCGCCGGCTCCGGGCGCCGCCGGTTCCGGGCGCGGCTTGGCGCCATCGCGGGACAGGCCGTTCCAGGCCGACGCCAGCGCGGACGGCATCGGCTGGGAAGTATCGAGCATCAGCAAGGCGCCCAGCCAGCCCAGCAGCAAACAAACCACCAGGCTCAGCCACCAGCGCCAGTTGCGCCAGATCGGCACATGACCGCGCCGCGGCTTGCCCGCGGGTGGCGGCACATCCTGCGCCCAGGCATGCTCATGCGGCTGGGCATGACCTTTCGCGCGGCCATCGCGGGTCTTGCCTTCTTCGTGATGGGTGCTTTCCAGCCATTCGATTTCCCATTCCTCGGCGGCGATCCACTCGTCGTGTTCCTTGCGGCGTTGTGGATCGGACAAGGTGCCATAGGCGCTATTGAGGATGGCCATGATGCGGGCGGCCTTTTCGTCGCCCGGATTCTTGTCTGGATGGTATTTCTGGCTCAGGGCTTTGTACGCGGCACGTATGACTTCCTGCGGCGCCAGGCGCGCCACTTTCAGGTTGTCATAGTGTGTATGTATCTTTCCCATCGTTCTATCTTGAAATCGGTGCGCGGCGACGGGTTCTTGCAGGATGGAACCGTGCTGTGTCGGTCATCATATACGATATGACAAGATAATAACCACCGGCGGACAGGAAATTGCAGGGCGGTACTGCCCTGCCTTGATATTGCCAGCGCTTACAAGCGGTGACTGCGGTCGCTGGACAACAGCGCTTCCGGCAACGCCACGCGGTGGCCCACCACCAGCACCTTGAACAATTCCCCCATCTCTGCCGGCGAGACCAGCTTTTGCACGGCGCTGGCCTGCGGCAGGTAGCTCTTGACCTGTTCCGGATCGGTGCGCAGCAGCAAGTCGCCGATGCCCGCGCCCAGCAGGAAGGATGCCTGGTTCATGTACGCGAGCACATCGAGACCGGCATTCTGCGCCGCCACCGCCATGGCCGTGAAATCGACGTGGGCCGTGATGTCCTGCAAGCCGGGCAGATAAAACGGTTCCGCGTGGGCGTGGTGGCGGTAATGGCACATCAGGGTGCCCGTGGCGCGCAAGTCCAGGTAATACTCGTGCGCAGGAAAACCGTAATCGAACAGCACGGCCGCGCCGCCCTGGCCCTTGGTCAGCATGCGCGCCAGCGAGCGCATGAAGCCGCAGGCCACGCCATGGATCTCGGTGACATAGCCGACGGGCAAGTCATCGGCGTCCGGCACCTGGGCGGCGATCTGCGCGGCCACGTCGGCGCCGGCCGGGCGTTCGACAAACACGAACTGGCCGTCGGCAATGCTGACGTCGAGTTCGCACCAGCCGGCGGGCGTCTTGCTGATCAGGTTGACGGGCATGGCGTCGAGCACTTCATTACCGAACACGGCGCCTTCGAAACTGTCGGGAAAACCGTCGAGCCACACCACTTGCGGGAAGGCGGCCAGCGCCAGCTCCTGGCGCGCGCGCAATTCGCCGGACAATTCGACGATCGCATACTGTTCGATAACGATGCCGGCATTCGCCGCTTCCGTCAGGATGTCAACGGCCAACTTGCCCGTGCCGGCGCCGAATTCGAGGATGCGCGGGGCCGTTTGCGCCATAATAGCGGCTGCCACATGGGCCAGCGTGGCGCCGAACAGGGGCGAAAGCTCCGGCGCGGTTGTAAAATCGCCATCTTTGCCCAGCTTGGCGGCGCCGCCGCTGTAATAGCCGAGGTCAGGCGCGTACAGCGCCAGCTCCATGAAGCGGACAAAGGGAATGGCGCCGTCATTGCGCGCGATTTCGGCGGCAATCAGGTGCTGCAAGGCATGGGACGCGGCCAGCGCGTCGCTATCGGGTGCGGGAAGAGACATACCCGCATTGTAGCGAATCGGCGGCGCATGCCGCCAGTGCGGCGTCCACCGAATATCTCAACCATAACAAAGACATGACTGAAGCAACGACAACGCCATTCGACAGCACTCCCCGCGTCGCCCTCGTCACGGGCGCGGCGCGCCGCATCGGCCGCGCCATCGCGCTGGGCCTGGCGCGCGACGGCTGGGATATCGCCGTCCATTACCGCGACTCGCGCGAGGAAGCGCTCAGCCTGGTGGCGGACATCACGGCGCTGGGCCGGCGCGCCCACGCCTTCCCTTGCGACCTGGCGCAGGAAGAGGACGTGCGCCAATTGCTGCCGCAGGCACAGGCGGCGCTGGGGTCCGTCACTTGCGTGGTCAACAACGCATCGTTGTTTGAATACGACAATGCGGGCAATTTTTCCGTCGCCGCCCTGGACGCCCACATGCACGCCAACCTGGCCGCCCCCATCCTGCTGGCGCAAGCGCTGTACCAGGCCACCCCGGCAGGCGGGCAAGCCGTGGTCATCAACTTGCTGGATCAAAAACTGTACAATCTCAATCCTGATTTTTTGTCGTACACCCTGTCCAAGGCGGCGCTGCTGTCGGCGACCACCATGCTGGCCCAGGCGCTGGCGCCGAAAGTGCGCGTGGTGGGCATTGCCCCCGGCATCACCATGGTCTCCGGCGAGCAGACGGAAGCGAACTTTGCCAAGGCGCATGAAAACACGCCGCTGGGACGCTCCAGCACGCCCGAGGACGTGGCCGACAGCGTCTGTTACGTGGCCGGCGCGCGCGCGCTGACGGGCACGACCTTGCTGGTCGACGGCGGCCAGCATTTGATCGGCTTGCCGCGCGACGTCATGTTTTTGACCAAATAATCAGCAGCCCTGCCAAACAACCAGCATTCCAGCATCCCCGAAAAGGTAAAACTATGTCGTCCGCCCTGTCCCACCCTCGCCTGCTTGACTGCCGCCGGCTGTTCCTGCGCAATTACGAAGTCCTCATCAACATCGGCGTCTACGACTTCGAGAAAAAGGGCGAGCAGCGCGTCCTCATCAACGTCGACCTGTACATTCCCCTGGCCCTGTCGACGCCCAAGGATGACCAGCTGGAAGAAGTGGTCGACTACGACTTCATGCGCGAAACCATCGCCAAGCGCATGGCGCAAGGCCACGTGCAGCTGCAGGAAAGCCTGGTCGACGACGTACTCGCCGCCATGCTGGCGCACCCGCGCGTGCGCGCCGCGCGCGTATCGAGCATGAAACCGGACGTGTATCCCGACTGCGAAGGCGTAGGCGTGGAAGTATTCAAGATCAAGGATGAAGCATGAACAACATGAGCAACACCGCCGTGCTGGAAACGACGACAACGGCCGTGGAATTCCCGGCCAACGTGGAAGCGCAGAAACTGGCGCGCAAGAAGGCGGAAAAGATCGCCCTGGAAAACAACAAGCTGCACAAGCGCTTGTGCCGCCTGGTGGGCCAGGCCATCGGCGATTTTAATATGATCGAAGACGGCGACAAGGTGATGGTGTGCCTGTCGGGCGGCAAGGATAGCTATGCCCTGCTGGACATCCTGATGACCTTGCGCGAACGCGCGCCGATTCACTTCGATATCGTCGCCGTCAACCTGGACCAGAAGCAGCCGAACTTCCCGCCAGAAATCCTGCCCGCCTACCTGACGGAACTGGGCGTGGCCTTCCATATCGAAAACCAGGATACCTACAGCATCGTCAAGCGTTTGATCCCGGAAGGCAAGACGACCTGCTCGCTGTGCTCGCGCCTGCGCCGCGGCATCCTGTACCGCGTGGCCGACGAGCTGGGCGCCAACAAGATCGCCCTGGGCCACCACCGCGATGACATCCTGGAAACGTTCTTCCTGAATATGTTCTTCGGCGGTAAACTGAAAGGCATGCCGGCCAAGCTGCAATCGGACGACGGCAAGCACATCGTCATCCGCCCGATGGCGTATGTGAAGGAAGAGGACACGCAGCGCTATACGGAAGTCAAGGGCTTCCCCATCATTCCATGCGATTTGTGCGGTTCGCAGGAAAACCTGCAGCGCAAGCAGATCAAGGGCCTGATGCGCGAATGGGACAAGAAATTCCCCGGCCGCGTGGAAAGCATCTTCTCGGCCCTGTCGAACGTGGCACCATCGCATTTGATGGACCCGAAACTGTTCGGTTTCAAGGATTTGAAGGCGGACGGCATGGCCAACCCCATGGGCGACATCGCCTTCGACGAAGAGCCATGCTCGACGCCGACCACGTTCGGCACGATCCCGCTGCAACCGCTGTAATCCGCTGTTGTAAGCCCGCGTTGTTTTCGCCGCCACCGTCCAGGTGGCGGCATCCGCCCTCTTTCCCCCTGCGTCCATTTGAGGTACCGTAGTCAACTCTGCCGGTACGCGATGTGTCACGCGCGCATTCCTGCCCGGCGGTCAGCACGCATTCTTCCGACAACCTCACTGGAATGAACCATGACGCCATCCGCGCTCAAGCGCCCCCTGCTGTTCTCCCTGCTGGCCCTCGGGCTCGCCACCGCCACTGCCGCACCTGCGCCCACCGACCGCCAGGCCGACCGCTGGGATTTGACGGCGCTGTATCAGGACGATGCCGCGTTCGACGCCGACGCGAAAAAGCTGTCGGCCCAGCTGCAGCAACTGGGCGCCTGCAAGGGGCAACTAAGCGCGTCGCCGGCGCGCCTGAAAAGCTGCCTGGACCTGTATGCCGACGCACGCAAGCGCGTCAACACGCTCACCACCTATGCGGCGCAGTATTACGACCAGGATACGGGCGACAGCAAGGGCAACCAGCTGAACCAGCGCGCCGCCCTGCTGGGCAACGACTTCACCCAGGCCAGCACCTTCCTGCAGCCGGAAATCCTCGCCCTGGGCAGCACGCGCATCGATGCCATGCTGGCGAAAGACAAGGGGCTACAGTTGTATCGCTTTCAGTTGAGCAACATGCTGCGCAGCGCGCCGCACACGCTCGACGCGGCCGGCGAACAGCTGGTGGCACAGTTCGGCCTGGCAACAGGGTCGGCCGCCAGCGTCTACCGTACCCTGGCCAATGCGGAAATCCCGTGGCCGACCGTCACGTTGTCGGACGGCAAGCAAGTACGGCTCGACCAGGCGGCGTACACGAAATACCGGGGCGATGACAACCGCGCCGACCGCAAGCTGGTGTTCGACGCCTTCTTCGGCAAGTGGAAAGAGTACGAACGCACGTTCGGCGAAACCCTGTACGGCCAGCTGAAAACGGATGCCGCGTATGCGAAGGTGCGCCATTACGCCGATTCGCAAAGCGCCGCGCTCGACGCCGACAACTTGCCGCCCGCCGTCTACCAGACCCTGATCGCGCAAACCAATGCCAACCTGCCCACCCTGCACCGCTACTTCAAGCTGCGCGCGCGCATGCTGGGCGTGAAGGACCTGGCGTATTACGACGTGTATGCGCCGCTGCTGAAAAGCGAGCGCACCTTCCCGCTGGCCGAAGGCAAGCAGATGATGCTAGCCTCCGTCGCGCCGCTGGGCCCCGACTATGTGAAAACGTTGACCGCCGCCGTGAACGCGCGCTGGATGGATGTATATCCGCGCCCGCGCAAGGTGGCGGGCGCCTACATGAATGGCGACGCGTACGACGTGCACCCGTTCGTGCTGCTCAACTACACAGACAATTACGAAGCCGTCAGCACCCTGACGCACGAATGGGGCCACGCCATGCACTCGGTGCTGGCCAACAAGGCGCAGCCGTCGATCTATGCGCCGTACAGCATCTTTGTCGCGGAAATCGCCTCGACGACGAACGAGGCGCTGCTGCTCGACGCGCGCCTGAAGCAGGCCAGGGATGACGACGAGCGCCTGCTGTACCTGGGCGCGGCGCTGGAAAACCTGCGCGGCACCTTCTTCCGCCAATCCATGTTCGCCGAATTCGAGGCGGCCATCCACGGCAAGGTGGACAAGGGAGAATCGTTGACGGGCGAAGAGATCACGGCCATCTATGCCGGCATCCTCAAGCGCTACCACGGCGAAGCGCAGGGCGTCATGAGCATCGATCCCGCCTACGCGCTGGAATGGGCGTATGTGCCGCATTTCTATCACGGCTACTATGTGTTCCAGTACGCCACCTCGATCGCCGCGGCGCAGGATTTCGCGCAGCGCATCCTCGACAAGGAACCGGGCGCGCTGGCCGCCTACCTGAAGATGCTCAGTGCGGGCGGCTCGGCCTACCCCTACGATCTGGTGAAGGCGGCCGGCGTCGACCTGGCCTCGCCGAAACCGTACCAGGCGCTGGCGGCGCGCATGAACGGCATCATGGACCAGATCGAGGCGATTGAGAGCAAACGGGGCAAATAAAGCTGAGGCCAAACGTAGGTCGGCTTAACGCACAGCGCGTAAGCCGACACCGCCAACACGATGTCGGATTACGCGCTTTGCGCTAATCCGACCTACCGTTCTCCGCTTCCGCCGCCGCAAACGCCGCCGCATCGCTCTCGAACATGTCTTCCAGCTCCTCGCGCGCCTGGCGTGTGAGCGACATGACTTTTTGCTGGTCCTGGAAGTGCGGTGCCACTTCCAGCAAGGTCTTGAGGTTATGCCGGCCAAAGATGCCGGCCGCGCGCTGCGCCCGCTCCGCGCTGAAGCCCACCTGCTGCAAGGTCTGTTCGCCCAGCAGCAAGGCCGCGGCAAACGTCTCGCGCTCGATCAGGGTCACGCCTCGCTTCATCAATTCATAGTAATGCGTGACGTTGCGCGCGCGCGCCAGGATCGTCAGTTCGGGCAGGCGCAGGCGCACGGCGTCGACCAGGGCCAGGCTGTCATCCACGTTGTCGATGGCGATCACCAGCGCCTTCGCCTTCTCGATGCCGGCCGCCACCAGCAGGTCCACGCGCGTGGCGTCGCCATAAAACACCTTGAAGCCGAACTTGCGCAGCAGCTCGATCTGGTCCGGGTCGTGGTCGAGCACCGTCACGCCGATCTTGTTGGCCGCCAGCAGGCGGCCGATGATCTGGCCGAAGCGGCCGAAGCCGGCGATGACGATGGGGTTGTCCTGCGCCTCGATCTGGTCGTCGGGACGGCGCTTCTTTTCGCCCTGCAGGCGAGGCGCGACGAACTTGTCGTGCGCCAGCAGCAGCAAGGGCGTGGCCACCATCGACAGGGTCACCACCACGACCAGCAGCGCCGCCGTCTGCGGCGCAAACACATGCGCGGCCTCGGCGGCGGCAAACACGACGAAGGCGAATTCGCCGCCCTGCGACAGCAGCAGCGCAAAGAACAGCTGCTGGCCGCGGGGAATGTCGAAAAACTTCGACAATACATACAGCAAGCCGATCTTGACCACCAGCAGCCCCGCCACCAGGGCCAGGATCAGCAGCGGCTGGGCGCGCAGCACGCCGAAATCGACGGACATGCCCACGGCGATGAAGAACAGGCCCAGCAGCAGCCCCTTGAACGGCTCCAGGTCGGAAATGAGCTCATGGCGGTATTCGGAATCGGCCAGCAGCACGCCCGCCATGAAGGTGCCGAGCGCCATCGACAAGCCCACCGATTCCATCAGCACGCAAATGGCAATCACCAGCAGCAGGGCGAAGGCCGTGAAGATTTCGCGCAAGTCCGTCTTGGCGATGAAGCGCAGGATGGGGTTGACGAGGAAGCGCCCGCCGATCACCAGGGCAGCCAGCACGGCGGCCAGCTTGGCCACGCGCAGCCAGCCCGGTTCGCCGCTATGCGTGACGAGTCCGCCCAGCAGCGGCACCAGCGCGATCATGGGGATGGCGGCGATATCCTGGAACAGCAAAATCGAAAAACCGGCGGAACCGGCCGGCGTACTCATCAGCTTGCGTTCGCCCAGGGTGGCCAGCACGATGGCCGTCGACGACAGCGACAGCCCCAGCGCACCGACCAGCGCCGTGCGCCAGTCCACGCCGAAGGCCATGGCCACGGCGCACAGCCCCGCGCTGACGACGCCCACCTGCGCCCCGCCCCAGCCGAAAATCGGGCGGCGCAGCAGCCACAAGCGCTTAGGTTCGAGCTCCAGGCCGATCAGGAACAGCAGCAGCACCACGCCGAACTCGGAAAAGCTGAGGATCACCTCGACATTCTTGATCAGGCCCAGGCCCCACGGCCCGATGACGACGCCGGCCACCAGATAGCCCAGCACGGCGCCCATGCCCAGGCGCTTGGCCAGCGGCACCATGATGATGGCGGCGACCAGGTAAAACAGTATGTTGATGAGAAAGCTGTGGTGTTCCATGCGGATTCCGGAAAAACGTGATTGGAATCGCAATCATGCCTGAAGTGGCGCGCCAGCGGGGTATCAGGCTGGCGGTGCCTCGATGCGCGCGCGTAGTTGGTCGACATTCACGCGTTTAAGATAGCTTTCGATATTTTTCCACACGGCGTGATAGCCGTAACCGCCATTTTTCAGCTCGTCGATCGCCTTCTCGCGCGGCCAGCCCTGGTACAGCATGCGGTACATGGCGGCCATCAGGCCCGTGCGGTCGGCGCCGTGCAGGCAGTGCAGCAGCACGGGTCCCTGCTGTTCGGCGGCGCGGATGCTGCGCATGGTCTCGATCACATGCTTGTCGCGGATGGCCCAGGTATTGACGGGGATGCGGACGGCGCGGATGCCGCTGCCATCGAGCACCTGCGTGTCGGAGTGGAAGGAGCGCAGGCTGATCACCGTCTTCACGCCCAGCGTCTGCAACTGGGCTACGTCGGCACTGTCCAGCTTTGCGCTACGGTACAGGACGGGGGTGACCTGGTGCAGGTTCGACACCTGCGGCAGCGGCGTGGCCCACTCGGCATTGCGCTCGGGCGGCAGGGGCGCCTGCGCGCCGGCGGAACCGGCCGCCAGGGCCAGCGATAACATCAGGAGATACGGCAAGGTCATGACTTCCTCTTGTATGAAAACCACAGCAGCACGCCGGCCAGCAGCAGCGACACCCAGTAATCGGTCGGCGCCCACCACAGCCAGTGCTTGTGCCAGGCGATGTGGGCCGGATCGAAGTGCGCCACGCCATAGGCGGGATTGAATACGAACCACAGGTAATCCTCGATGATCCAGAACAGCATGATGCAGCCGATGGCCCGGCACTCGAGGCGCAGCGACCATTGCGCCAGGAAGACCATGGGGAAGTGGAAGAACAGGGCGATGAAGGGAAAGACCCAGGCATGGTAGCCGGTCATCGGCCGCCCGCCCCAGAAGATATCGAGCAGCCAATGGCTTTCGATGCGCCACGTGGGCAGGTTCGCCGCCCAGCCGGCTGCCCCTTCGATCTGGATTTCCACCTGAGCAAAAAACAGTCCCAGCAGGGCCACCCAGGCCAGCGTCAGGCCGATCTGCCAGGGTTTTGCGACGGCGCCCGTCATGCAGGCTCCGTGGCCAGCACCTGCGCCAGCACGTCCAGCGCGGCGCGCGGGCGGCCCAGGGCCAGCGCTTTTGCGCGCATCGCTTGCAACTGCTCAGGATGATCGAGCAACAGGCGCACGCGGTATTCCAGGGTGACGGCATCGAATGCCTTCAGGGCCACGCCCTGCTCCAGCAGATAGTCGGCATTGCGCTCTTCCTGCCCGGGAATCGGCGAGTTGACGATCATCGGCAAGCCCAGCGCCAGGCATTCGGACGTGGTCAGGCCGCCCGGCTTGGTGATCACCAGGTCGGCGCACGCCATCAGGCGCTCGACTTCGCCGGTAAAGCCTTGCGCCAGCAGGCGGCCCGGATACTGGCCGGCCAGTGCTTGCAGCGCCGCCAGCGCGGCCGCATTTTTCCCCGCCAGCGCGATAAGCTGGAAATCGCCCGGCAACGCCAGCAGGCGCGCGGCGACCGTTTCAAGGCTGCCGAGGCCAGCCCCGCCGCCCATCAGCAAAATCGTCGTGCGCCGCGGGTCCAGGCCACGCGCCTGCGCGCACTGCACGCGGTCGGGCGCCTGCGCAAACGCAGGCATGACGGGGATGCCCGTCACGTGGATGCGGTCGGCGGGAATGCCTTCATGGCGCATGCGGAACGCCACTTCGTCGGTGGCGGCGAAATAACCCTGCATCTGCTCGTGCACCCACATGCGGTGCAGGTCGAAATCGGTGACCTGCACCCACACGGGGCAAGCCAGCTGTTGCTGGCGCAGGGCGCGCGACAGCAGTTCGGCCGGCAGGAAATGCGTGCAGATGATGGCGTCGGGCTGGAAGGCGGCGATCCGCGCCATCAGCGCGCGCGTGTTGAGGCGCTCGACACCGCGGCGCAAACGCTGCATCGAGCTGTCGCGCGACGCGTCATGGGTGGCCTGGTACAGATAGCCCCACAGCGCGGGCGCCTTGTTGACCAGCTTGATATAGAAATCCGTGTACAGCTTGCGGAATGCGGGCGTGACGAAATCCATCACGTCGAGATGCAGGGCCTGCGCCGCAGGACCGGCGCCGCCATCGCGCGCCGCATATGCCTCGATGGCTTGCGCCGCGCGCATGTGGCCGGCGCCGGCCGAGACGCTCAGGAGAAGAATTTTTTTCGCTGTTTGCTGCGGCATGCGCTGGTGCTCCACTGAAAGCCCTGATCGGGGAAGCAGGCACAATAACATTATCCGCGCCGCGCACATTTCAAATTAGCAAGATCGCGTGGCTTCCCTTACTTCAGTGCCGGCGCGGCATCCGTGCGCAGCACCGGATACAGATTCAGGCGCTCATCCCAGGAAGCGTGGCGGCGGGCGAAGAATTCCAGGCGCGCGGCCGGATTCCTGGCAAACGCGGGATCGTCGGCCAGCTTCTGCTGGAATTGCGCCGCCAGCGCCGGGTCGGCCGCCAGTTGCGCGCGCGCCACGTCTTCGGCCACGTATTCTTCCATGTACTCCTTGCGCTCGAAGGCCGTATTGAAACTGCCCCAGGCCAGCAGGGAATCGGGCGCGCGCGGCTCGAGCAGGGCCACGACCAAGCGCGCCTTGGCCTGGTTGACGGGCACGTACAGGGCGCCGGCCTCGACGAAGCGCTCTTCTTTCTGCCATTCGCCCTGCACGGCCGCCGTCTGGCGTCCTTCGAACGACTGCGCGCCGAATTTTACCTGCGTGGCGCGGAAGGTTTCGACCGGCAGCTTGCCGGGCGCGGTGGCCAGCACCTGGTACGACACGCCATGCTGGCGCAGCTTGGCCGCCACCATCTGCGCCTGCGCGGCAGGCACGAGGTAGCCGGCCTTGGGCGCGGCCAGCTGCAGGTCCGGCACGATCTCGTCGCGCAGCGGTACGTTCCAGATCTGCGGCGTGGTTTCATCGTAGCGCGTCATCAGGGCGCCCGACACCTCGGATGGCGTGCGCGTGTAGGCGTAGCCGCGAAAGGCGATCATGCGGCTCTTGTCCGTCGTTTTATACGTGAGCGGCAAGGTGCTGCCTGCCAGCTGCGCGGCGCGCGCGTCCGCCTCGAGCGCCGTTTGCCGCCACTGCGCGCCATGCTGCGCCACTTGCGACAGCAGCGAGACGATGGTGTTGCGCGTGATGCGCACGCGGGTCGGATAGTCTTTCCACGAATGGGTTTCCACCAGCATGCCGAAGCGGTTGCGCAGCTGGAAATAGCCATGCGAGAAGCGCGGGTTCGGCGCCGAATCGACAAAGCCCGATTGCGGATTGTCGTTCTCGGCAAACGAAATATAGAACGGTTTCGGGTCCGAGCCCTGCTTCGCCAGGTCGGCCAGGACCTGATCGCGCAAGGCCGTGCCAGCCACGCGCAGGGCCGCGTCGCCCGCATGCACGGGTTCCACCTGGATCGAGATATCGGGTTCGAACTGGGCGCCGTCGGTGACGTGCAGGTCGACATAGGCCAGCGGATCCCAGGCGTTCACCAGCGCCAGCATGTGCTGCATCTCGGGCGTATCGGCCTTCATGTATTCGCGGTTCAGATTGTAGTTTTGCGCCGTGCTGCGCCAGCCCATTTCCACAGGGCCGCGCTGGTTCGGACGGTTCCACTGGCCGAAGCGCTCATGGCCGTCGACATTGAAGACGGGCACGAACAGCAGCACCTGTTTATCCAGCGCGCCGGGCGCCGCCTTGCCCTCCAATACTTCGCGCAAGGCCAGGAAGCCCGCATCCTTGCCATCGATCTCGCCCGCATGGATGCCGCCCTGCACCAGCAGCACGGGCAGCTTGCGGCGCGCCGCCTCGGCCGGCGTCAGGGCGCCCGTGTTGGAGACGGCCAGCGCCAGCATGGGGCGGTTTTCCGGCGTGCGGCCAAATTCGATGCAGCGCACCTGCTTCGGATAGCGCGCCTGGAACTGGCGGCACAAGACTTCCACTTCCGCGTAGCGGCCCGTAGTCAAAAAGCCCGAGCGCTCGGCCACCGTCGTCAGGGCCGGGGCGGCGGCATGGACAGGGGCGGAAAACAGGGACAACAAGGCGGTGGACAGCAGGGCGTGGCGTAGCATGGGTCAAACTCCATCGAGAGAGGACTAGCGGGCAATTATAGAGTGGCGCCCGGATAAAAACGCGCCGGAAAATAAAAAAGCCGGAACAGCGTCAGCTGCTCCGGCCTTACTCTGGCAAGCGTGAATCATGAACCGAAATGATAATTAAATTCGACCCATCCCTGGCGGCCTTGCGGGCTGTAGTTGCCGATCGGGTAGTACGGCCAGCCGCCGCTGTTGTCGCGCTTGATCTTGTCGAACACATTGTTGACGATCAGCGAAACGGTGGCGCGGTCGTTGATGCGGTACACGGTGCTGATATTGGCCAGCGCCGTCGGCGTCAGGTAGCCCGTGCCGGCGCCGTTCGGCACCTTGCCGTAACGGCTGACCAACAAGGTGTTCGACCAGTCGCCCGCGCCCCAGTTGACGCTCAGGTTCAGCTTGTCCGGCCAATCCATGTTGGTCAGCGATTTGGTTTCGTCGATCTCTTCGTCGCCAGCGAATTGCTGCGATTTCTTGCTCAGCACCTTGGCGTAATTGGCCTTGAAGGCGAAGCGGCCATAGTTTGCCGTGCGCAGCAAATACTTCAGGCTGATATCGATGCCGCTGCTGCTTTGCTTGGCCGCGTTGATCGGATTGACGGTGATGGTCTTGATCTCGCCCGCCTTGTTCAAGGCATTGGCCGCGTAACGCTCGATGCGGCCCAGGGTATCGACGCAGGTCGGCGAGTTGATGTCGGTCTTGCCCAGGCGGCAATCGGCTTCGTCGCGCAGCAGCTTGTCGTCGCTCAGGTTCGTCACCAGGTCGTCGATCTTGATGTTCCAGTAGTCGACGGACACGTCGAAATTGGAACTCGGCGACCAGACGGCGCCCACGCCGAACGACTTGCCTTTTTCCGACTGCAGGTCGCGGCTGCCGTTCTGCACATAATCGGCACCGGGCGACTTGTTGGCGTACTCGCAGTTTTCGATGGCTTGTCCGGCGGCGCCGCAACGGTAGTAATCGGTGGTGCTCGAATAATAGCCGGTGCCGCGCGCCTGGTAGATATAGTTCATGTCCGGTGCGCGGAAGCTGGTGGCGTAGTTGGCGCGGAACAGCAGCTCCGGCGCCGGGCGCAGTTCCAGTCCGCCGTTGTAGGTGAACTTGCCTTCCTTGCGGCCCGCAAAGCTGTAGCGGTCATAGCGGCCGGCCAGGGTGCCCGTCAGCTTTTCATGCAGCGGCAGATTGACTTCCGCACCCAGCGCCGAGCGCGAACGCGTGCCGGCCGTGACGCCCGAACCGGTGGCGATATTGAAGTAGCCTTCGTTGATGCGCGCATCGGGCGCGTTACGGAAGCCCTGCTTGCCCAGTTCGGCGATCGTGGCGATCTTCACCATGCCGGCCGGCAGCTGGAACAGGTCGCCGTTCGTGGCCAGGCTCAGGGTATTCGTCCACGCCTTGTCGTCGCTGTTGGTGTAGCCGGTGATGCCGTTGAATTCTTCCGGCGTCAGGCGGCGCGACAGGCGCGCGGGATCCGGCGCATAGATCGCCACGCCATTCGCATCCGTGCCCAGCCTCGGGCCCAGGAAGAAGCTGTCGATGTTCGAGCGCAGGCGCGGGGTATGGCCTTCGCTCTTGTAGATCGAGGCGTTGTAGTTTGCCTCATACTGCCAGGCGGTGCCGGGAATGCGGCCCTTGGCGCCCAGCGAGATGGCCGTGGCCAGGTCGTTCCAGCTGCGGTTGTAGCGCTGCACGCCGCCGATTTCCTCGGGCGAGATGTAGCGCGTCCACTCTTCATAGGCGCCGCTGTTGCGGTTCAGGAAGGAGCCGCCGCCCAGCGAAGCCGAGGTCCACGACGGGCCGCGCGTATTGTTGACGGTCTTGTTCTTGCCGAGCAGGAAATCGGCAAACAGCGTGGTCTCCGCATCGAGCTCGTAGTTGGCGCTGCCGAATACGTTCTGGCTGCTGTTCTTGGTCTGCGTGGTCCAGTAGGTGGGACGGGTTTTCGGGCTGGCGCAATAGCTGCCGTTTTTCGCCGTGTACTTGCTGACGCTGCCGCCGAACATGTCGCCGAACTGGCTGCACGTGTCGCCCAGGTCGACATAGCGGCCGGACGTGCCGGAAGCCAGCGTGCGGCGCGAAGCAACCGTCGTCGGCACGCCGGAACGGCTGCTCATGAAGTCGCGGTCCATGCTCCACAGCGGATCGCGCTCGCTCAGTTCCACGCTGAACAGGGTATGCAGCTTGTCGAAATTGCCGCCGCCCGTCAGCTGTACGCGCTGGCTGCCGGCGCCGCCGCGCGAGGTGCCGCCCAGCTTGACGTTGATATCGAAGCCTTCCGTCTGTTTTTTCAGGATCACGTTGACCACGCCGGCGATCGCGTCCGAACCGTAGATGGCCGAGGCGCCGCCGTTGAGGATTTCGATGCGGTCGACAATGCTCGACGGGATGTTCGCCAGGTTGGTGAAGTTGACGGCACCGTCATAGGCGATGGGGAAATCGGCCAGGCGGCGGCCATTCAGCAGGATCAGCGTATGGTTCGGCCCCAGGCCGCGCAGGCTGATGGTGTTGGCCGATGGCGTGAAGGTATTGCCGTAATCCTCACCCTGCGTAAAACCGCTGTTCTGCACCTGGTTGGTCAGCGCGTCGAAGACGTTCTTGTAGCCTTGCTTGGTGATTTCATCGCCGGTCAGGATGGTGACGGAAGACGGGCCTTCCAGGCTGGCGCGGGGAATGCGCGAACCGGTGACCACGACGGCCGGCGGGGTGGCCGCTGGCTGCTGATCCGCTGCGGGCGCTTGCGTTTGCGCGTGCGCTTGCCATGCGGTGCCGCCCAGGATGGCCAGTACGCCAAGGCTGAGCGGTGTTAACTTGAACTGTTTCGACATCGTTGCGCTTCTCAAGGTGGGAGAAAAACGGGAAGATAGCAAAACGGCAGGCATTACTGAACGAATGGATTCATCTTTCTATATATCATAATTGTTATATAGAAATATTTATGAGCAGAAAGCTGCCCCCTCCCTGCCCGGAAAGGGGAGAAAACGTCCGCTTTATCGTTTCAGTACAGCAATTTCCTTGTAGGCTGGGCGCAGCAGGCGCGTGGCCGTGTCGGCCGGACTCTCCATCGAACTCAACAGCCTGGTCGCGCCCGTGACCGGAATACAGCTGCCGCTGCTGCGGTAGCGCAGCGCCGCCGCCAGCATGCCTTCGGCCGCGTCGCCCAGCGGATGCTGGTAATCGTCCGTCACCTCGCAGGTGGGCGCCATGCCGTCGGCGAAGTCGCCAAAGCCCTTGGCGTTGACGCCCTGGAACTGCACGGCGAAATACGTGGTGCCGCAATTCGGCGTGGGATAGAAACCGTAGGGCTTGCCGCACGTCGTGCCGCCGATCAGGTTGACCTGCACGTCCACGCCGCGCAAGCCGTTGATGATGGCTTCGCTGGCCGAGCAGGTACTGCCCGTCGTCAGCAAGGTCACCCGCTTGAGGCCCAGCGAAGGCAAGGACGTGCCCTTGGGCAGCGGATTCGGGCCGCCGAAGCCCTGGCTTTGCGTGTGGAATGGCACGGGCGCTTCGGGCCGCGTCTTGTCATTGGCCAGCACCTGCTCGAAGGTCTTGCCGGTGGTGACTTGCGGGCCGGCAATCATGTAGGCGAGTTCGCTGGCGACATCGAGGTAGCCGCCGCCGTTGTAGCGCACATCGAGCACCAGGTCGCTGATGCCGGCCGCCTGGAAGCGGCGCATGGTCTCGACCAGCTGGCGTTCGGCCACGTTGTTGTGCGTATTGAAGGTCAGGTAGCCCACCTTGCCCGTGGGCGTGTCGATGATGCGCTCGTTTTGCACGGCGCTGGTGCTCACTTCCACCGCCTGCAGGTTCGCGGAGATGGGCGCGCCATTGCGGCTGAACGCCAGCGTGTGCCTGCCTTGCGCTGCAGGGAACAGGCCGGCGTTAATGATCTTCACGCTGGCCGCGTCGGGGGCATTGACGAAATCGGTGCCATCGACGGTTTGCAGTTCATCGCCGCGCCGCAAACCCGCCACGTCGGCCGGCGAACCTGGCTCGACGATCGAGATCACGGCCTTGCGCGGCGGCGTGGTGCGCGTCAGCGCCAGCAGCATGCCGTAACCGAGCTCCACGCCATTGAGCGAGGCTTCCCATTCGGCCGTCGTATACGTGAAATGGAACTGGTCCTTGGGCTTGCCGGACGCCGTCGTGGCCGTTGTTTTCAGCACATCGAAATATGCTTTCGGCGTGGCAAAGCTTTGCGGCAGGTAGGTGGTCGGCACTTCGCGGTACCACAGATACGTTTCATCGATCCAGCTGCGCACCCACGTCAGTTCATCGAGCAAGGTACCCGGCTTGTCGATGCCGCTGCCGCTGCGCGGCGCCTCGCAACGGTTCGCCACCGTGGAGGAAGCGACCAGCGCCGTCGGCCCCGTCGGCGTCACGGGCGGGGCGACAGCCGCGCTGTCGCTGCTGCTACCGCCGCCTCCGCCGCAGGCACTCAACAGCAAGATCAAGGGAAGGGCAAAGGGAACCGCCAGAGTAGAAAAGCGCAGGGAACGCATGAGAAACTTTCCATAAAGAAATTATCGAAAAATTATAATGCGTTTTGCCAGCAAGCGTTGTTTTCTTTGACACAAAAGAAATGGCGCCCGCAGGCGCCATTTCTACGGCGAGGAACTCACCCCATCACACGGTGGCCGCCACGGGCGCAGCCACGACGGGCGGCAGCGGCGTCGGCGCGTTGAAGGCGATCAGCAGGCTGGCTTCCTTCTCTTTCGCCGCCTTCAGATGACGCTCCTTCACGTGGCCATAACCGCGGATATCTTCCGGAATGCTGGCAATGGCCACGGCTTGCGCCAGCTTGGCCGTCGTCAGCTTCGGCAGCAAGCCGCCCACTGTCGCGCGGTATTCCGCGATCAGCGCACGCTCCATCTTGCGCTCGGCCGTATGGCCGAACACGTCGAAGGCCGTGCCGCGCAAGCCCTTGAACTTGGCCAGCACGCCGAAGGCCTTCATCATCCACGGGCCGAATTCCTTCTTGATCAAGTGGCCCTGGGCATCCGTTTTCGCCATGATCGGCGGCGCCAGGTGGAACTTGAGCTTGATGTCGCCTTCGAACATGGACGCGATCTTCGCCTGGAAGGCGCCGTCCGTGTACAGGCGCGCCACTTCGTACTCGTCCTTGTAGGCCATCAGCTTGTAGAAGTAGCGTGCCACGGCTTCCGTCAGGCGCAAGTGCGGGCCGTTCAAGGCGCTTTCGGCGGCGCGCACCTGGCCGACGAAGTCCAGGTACTGCTGCGCATACGCGCGGTCCTGGTAAGCCGTCAGCAGGGCGACCCGCTTTTCGATGATGTCGTCGAGCGTATCGATGCGCTTGAATTCCACCACCTTGGCTGGCGTTGTCATGCGTACCAGGCTGGCCGCATCGTGGGCACCGGCGCGGCCCCAGTTGAAGGCGGCCTTGTTGAACGCCACCGAGACGTTGTTCAAGTCGATGGCCTTCATGATGGCAGCTTCCGACAGCGGCACCTTGCCCTTTTGCCAGGCGTAGCCCAGCATGAACATGTTCGTGGCGATGGAGTCGCCCATCAGCGCCGTGGCGATCTGGCCCGCGTCGATGAAGTCCACGTGGTCGCTGCCGCAGGCCTTTTCGATTTCCATGCGCGCGGAAGCGCCGGGGAATTGCCAGTCCGGATTCTTCACGAAGGCGGCTGTCGACGAGCTGGTCGAGTTGATCATGGCCCAGCTGCGTCCTTCTCCCATGCGCGACAGGGCGTCGCGGCTGGCCGTGACGATCAAATCGCAGCCGATCACCAGGTCAGCCGCACCGGTGCCGACGCGCGTCGAGTGGATATCTTCCTGGCGGTCCGCCAGGCGCACGTGCGACATCACGGGGCCGCCCTTTTGCGCCAGGCCGCTCATGTCCAGCACGGAACAGCCCTTGCCTTCCACGTGGGCGGCCATGGCCAGGATCTGGCCGACGGTGACGACGCCCGTGCCGCCGATGCCGGTCACCAGGATGCCGAACGGCTCGGCCGTCGAAGGAATGGCCGGCGTCGGCAAGGCCGGTGCGGCTGGCGCATCCTTGTCGGCGGCAGCCGCCTTTTTCGGCTTTTTCAGGCCGCCGCCTTCCACCGTGACGAAACTGGGGCAGAAACCGGTCGTGCACGAGAAATCCTTGTTGCAGGACGACTGGTTGATCTGGCGCTTGCGCCCCAGTTCCGTTTCCAGCGGTTCCACCGACAGGCAGTTCGATTGCACGGAGCAGTCGCCGCAGCCTTCGCAGACGGCTTCGTTGATGACGGCGCGCTTGGCCGGGTCCGGGTATTCATTGCGTTTCCGGCGGCGGCGTTTTTCCGAGGCGCAGGTCTGGTCGTAGATCATGGCCGACACGCCGGGCATGTCGCGCAGTTCGCGCTGCACGTCCATCAGTTCGGAACGGTGGCGCACGGTGACGCCTTCGGCCCAGGCGTAATCGTCCGGGTATTTTTCCGGCTCATCGGTGACGACGATGATCGGGCCCACGCCTTCGGCGGCGATCTGGCGCGAGATGATGGCCGGAGACAAAGGCCCGTCGAATTCCTGGCCGCCCGTCATCGCCACCGCATCGTTGAACAGAATCTTGTAGGTGATGTTCACCTTGGCCGAGACGGCCGCGCGGATGGCCAGGATGCCCGAGTGGAAATACGTGCCGTCCCCGAGATTGGTAAACACGTGCTTTTCATTCGTGAACGGCGCCTGCCCCACCCAAGTGACGCCTTCGGCGCCCATGTGGGTAAACGTCGACGTCTCCCTGTCCATCCACAGCACCATGTAGTGGCAGCCGATGCCGGCCAGCGCGCGCGAGCCTTCCGGCACCTTGGTCGACGTGTTGTGCGGGCAGCCGGAACAGAAGAACGGCGTGCGGTCCTTTTGCGGATCGGGTTTCGCGCTGATGGCCTTGAGGACGTTTTCCTTCGCTTCCAGGTAGGCGATGCGTTCCTTCACGCGCTGCTCGACGGGATGGCCCGCGTAGTAGCGCGAAATGCGGCTAGCGATCGCGCGGGCGATCATGGCCGGGTTCAGTTCATACGTGGCCGGCAGCAGCCAGTCGCCGTGTCCCGTGCCCTTCTGGTTGCTCCATTCGCCCGTGTCGTCGAACTTGCCGACCACGCGCGGACGCTCGCCGTCTTTGAGGTTGTAGAGTTCTTCCTTCAGCGCGTATTCGAGGATTTGCCGCTTTTCTTCCACCACGAGGATCTCGTCGAGGCCCTTGGCGAATTCATGCACGCCGTCCGCTTCCAGCGGCCAGGTCATGCCGATCTTGTACAGGCGGATGCCGATGTCGGACGCCGTCTGCTCGTCGATGCCGAGATCGGCCAGCGCCTGGCGCGTATCGAGGTAGGATTTGCCGGCCGTGATGATGCCGATGCGCGCCTTCGGGCTGTCCCAGATGATCTTGTTGAGCTTGTTGGCACGCGCATACGCCAGCGCCGCATACCATTTGTAGCTGTTCATGCGCACTTCTTGTTCCAGCACCGTGTCGGGCCAGCGGATGTTCAAGCCGCCGGCCGGCATCTCGAAGTCCGTCGGCAGGGTGATCTGCACGCGGTCCGGGTCGAAATCGACGGCGGCGCCCGACTCGATGATATCGGTCACGCATTTCATCGAGACCCACAGGCCCGTGTAGCGGCTCATGGCCCACGCATGCAAGCCGTAGTCGATGTATTCCTGCACCGACGACGGGTACAGCACGGGAATGCCGCAGGCGTTCAGGATATGGTCGGACTGGTGCGCCGTGGACGAGGATTTCGCCGCATGGTCGTCGCCGGCCAGCACCAGCACGCCGCCGTGCTTGGCGGAACCGGCGTTATTCGCGTGCTTGAAGACGTCGCCGCAGCGGTCGACGCCGGGGCCCTTGCCGTACCACATGCCGAACACGCCGTCGTATTTCGCGTCTTCGAACAGATTCGTTTGCTGCGTGCCCCAGACAGCCGTGGCGGCCAGGTCTTCGTTCAGGCCCGGATGGAATTTGACGTGGTGTTCATCGAGGTATTTTTTGGCCTTGATCGCCGTCATGTCGACGGACGTCACAGGCGAACCGCGGTAGCCGGTGATGTAGCCGGCCGTGTTCAGGCCAGCCTTGAGGTCGCGCTCGCGCTGCAGCATGGGCAGGCGGATCAGCGCTTGCGTGCCCGTCATGAAGGCGCGGCCACGCTCGAGCGTGTATTTGTCGTTCAGGGAAATCTCGGACGCGTGCGCGCCCGGCTCAAGACTCGAGCCCTTGATTGGTGCATTCATTACTTGTCTCCATTATTCTCTGTGCTACGCGTGCAGGTCGGTTGAACTCACACGTACCAGCTGTGCCTTATGGGCAATGCCGGTGCGGAAAAATGACTTGTTTGTCGTAGACTACCACAGGAAGGCGCGCAGTTCTTTGCTGCGCTGCACTCCCGTGTTCTTACCTTTTTGCTGCTTTTTAGGCATGTCGGATGACGCTGCGCCTCGGCGGCCCCGCTCATCCGGCCTACCGGGCCATTCGTGTAGGTCGGCTTAGCCGGAACGGCGTAAGCCGACAAACAGCCGCCCCAGCTTACGCCGCGTTCGTATCTTTCAGCACGCCGCGCTTGATCTGGTCCAGCTCGATCGATTCGAACAGGGCGCGGAAGTTGCCTTCGCCGAAGCCCTGGTCGCCCTTGCGCTGGATGATCTCGAAGAAGATCGGGCCGATCACCGTCTGCGTGAAGATCTGCAACAGCAGTTCGCGTTCGTTTTCCGTGCTGTGGCCGTCGATCAGGATGCGCAAACGGCGCAATTCTTCCAGCTGCTCGCCGTGGTTCGGCAGGCGGCGGTTGACCAGCTCATAGTACGTTTCAATCGTGTCCTGGAAATCGATACCCGTATCGCGCATGCCTTGCACGGAGGCGTAGATATTGTCCGTGCCCAGGGCGATGTGCTGGATGCCTTCGCCATGGTACTGGTCCAGGTATTCGGCGATCTGCGACTTGTCGTCCGACGATTCGTTGATCGGAATGCGGATCTTGCCGCAGGGCGAGGTCATGGCCTTCGATTTGAGGCCCGTCAGCTTGCCTTCGATGTCGAAATAGCGCACTTCGCGGAAGTTGAACAGATTTTCATAGAAGCTTGCCCATTCCTTCATGCGGCCGCGGTGCACATTGTGCGTCAGGTGGTCGATGTAGGTCAGGCCATGGCCGACCGGGTTGGCGACGGCGCCGGGAATGGCGACGAAGTCGACGTCATAGATGCTGATGTCGCCGATGCCGCCCGGTGCGGCCGCGTCCGGCTTGTCCGCGCCCTTGCCGCGCCAGCGGTCGACGAAATACAGCAGGGAATCGCCCACGCCCTTGATGGCGGGGATATTCAGCTCCATCGGACCCGTTTTATTGTCGAAACCCCAGGCGCCCAGTTCCAGCGCGCGGCGGTACACGAAGGCCGCGTCGTCGACGCGGATGGCGATGGCGCACACGGATGGGCCGTGATGGCGGGCAAAACGCTGCGCGAACGAATCTTGTTCGGCATTGATGATGAAATTGATGTCGCCCTGACGGTACAGGGTGACATCCTTGTGGCGGTGGCGCGCGATGGCCGTGAAGCCCATGTTCTCGAACAGCTTGCCCAATGCTTTTGGGTCTGGTGCTGCATACTCGACGAACTCGAAACCATCGGTACCCATCGGGTTATCCCAAGGCTGAAATTGCATGATGTCTCCTCCAAGAAGTAGCGCACAGTATAGGCGTGGGTCACGGGCATTAAATGCCAAAGATCTCCCGAACAATCATGATTTGCGCAATAATATTGCGTGAAACACGAACCACCGGAGGAAGCATGAGCAAAATTACGCTGGATAAAACGGATCGCAAGATCCTCTCCGTCCTGCAGGCCGATGGCCGCCTGTCGAATCAGGACGTGGCCGAGCAGGTCAGCCTGTCCCCGTCGCCATGCTTGCGCCGCGTCAAACGGCTGGAAGAAGCGGGCGTCATCCGCCAGTACGTGGCCCTGCTGGACCCGGAAAAGATCGGCCTGGGCTTGCTGGCCTACGTGAACGTGCGGCTGGAAAAGCACAGCGACGCCACGGCCCACAGCACGGCGCGCGTGCTGGCGCCGAATCTGGTGACGAACACCTCGCCGCGCGCGGACTTCGCCGTGGCCGTGGCGCAATGGCCGGAAGTGGTGGCCTGCTATGCGATGACGGGGGAGATGGATTATCTGTTGCGCGTGCATGTGGAAGACATGGAGCACTTTTCGCGCTTCATGATGGCCACGCTGCTGCGCCACCCGGCCGTGCTGGACGTCAAATCGAGCTTCGCCTTGCAGCGCATCAAGGATACGACGGCCCTGCCCTTATTGTGATGGCGGCCCGGGCTGCTTCTTGCGCCCCGGCAAGCGCTCGAACAGTTTGCTGGCGGCGCGCGCATTCGCCTTGAACGTATAGTCGAACATGGCGAACTGCTCCTGCACGGCTTCCTGCAGCATGCTGGAGGGATTGGGCGGCAACAGTTTCAAATAAGCATCAGCTTCGCCATAGTCGCGCTGGATTTCCATGCCCGCCTTCTTGGCGATATGCATCATCGTCTTGTTCGACGACAAACAATGCATGTAGAGGGTATCGACATCGTTGTTGCGGCAGTGAATCGCTGCCCGCTCGAACAGTTTCGAACCGACGCCCATGCCGCGCATCGATTTCGATACGGACACGCCGAATTCCGCCACCTGCTCCTTGTCCGTCACGACGCTTTTCGCCGGCGACTGGTCCTTCGGTGCGAACGCCAGATGGCCCACGCCCACCAGTTTGAACAGGCTGTTGTAGACGCCGTAAATCATATCGCGCGAGAAATCCATCTTCTGCACGTACTGCGCGACAAGTTCATCGGGCAAGGCGCTGCCGAAGCGCAGCAGGCGGTCGCTTTTCTCGAGCGACAGGAAATGCTTCATCATGCGGCGCCGGTCGCGCTCATGTAATTGCTTGACGAGCACGGTCGGGCGCCCGCCGCCGCTACGGCTGAGCCAGCGGCGAAACGGGTTTTGAAACAGCTTGGGTAAGGTCACGTCGACTCCTGGAAGCGGTGCTGCGGCACGTCAGGCCATTATTGTGCAGTGCAGCATCTGCCGTATTGTAGCCTATTCCCGCCGTTCAAGCCTGGGCCAGGAAGGCCGCCACGGCCGCCACCCGCGCCGCATGGATGACTTCGGGAATGCGTTTCGGCTCCGTACAGCCTTGCGCCAGCGCACCCGCATTCACGCCGCGCGCCGCGTCGAGCCCGCCTTGCAGCCGCGCCGCCTGGGGAAAGTCGCCGGCGACCAGCCCGTCGCAGGCCACCGCTTGCAGCATCTGCGCGAAGCGCTGCGGCTTGCGCAAGCCGTCGCAGCGCTCGCACAAGCTCACCACGGCTTCGGCGCTCAACGCCAGCGCGCCGTTGATATTGTCCAGCTCGCGCGCCGCCATGACGGCCAGTTCGCGGCACTCGTTGGGCACGCGCAGGCGCTCGCTCAATCGCTCGATGGCATTCTTGCTCACATGCAGCATCAAGGCGGCGAAGCGCACGGGCAAGTCATGACCTTGTGCGGCGGCATGGTCGACAACCTGCAGCAGGCGCTCGCTCAGCGTGATTTCCCCCATGATGCGTTCCAGGGCGCCGCACTCGTGCAGCACCGTCAGCATGCGCGAAGGATGGCTTTCCATCAGCCCCTTGGCCACTTCCTGCCACACGCGCTCGGCCACCAGGGCATCGACTTCGCCATCCGCCACCATCTGGCGCATCAGCGCCATGGTGGCGGGCGCCACCGTGAAAGCGTCGAAACGGGCGGCAAAGCGGGCCAGGCGCAGGATGCGCACGGGGTCTTCGCCGAACGCGTCGGAGACGTGGCGGAACACCCTGCGCTCGATATCGGCGACGCCGCCGAACGGATCGGTCAATGTACCGTCCTCGGCTTGCGCGATGGCGTTGATGGTCAGATCGCGCCGCACCAGGTCGTCTTCCAGCGTGACGTCGGGCGCCGTGTGGAAAACGAAACCCCGGTAGCCGGGCGCCGTCTTGCGTTCCGTGCGGGCCAGCGCGTATTCTTCCTGCGTCTTCGGGTGCAGGAAGACGGGGAAATCCTTGCCGACGGGGCGGAAGCCCTGGCGCAGCATGTCTTCCGGCGTGGCGCCGACCACCACGTAATCGCGGTCTTTCACGGGCAAGCCCAGCAGTTGATCGCGCACCGCGCCACCGACCGTGTATATCTTCATAACACTCTTTTCTTAATCGGGGAGTTCCGCGTCGTGCTTGGGCGCCGTTTCCGTTTCCGCCAGCGCTTCCGCGATCCAGCGGGCCACGGCCGGGTGCGCCTGCACGCGCTCGCAGTAGGCGTTCAGGGCCGGCGCCAGCGACACGCCATACGTGCGGAAACGCATGACGACGGGGGCAAAGTACGCATCGGCGATGGAAAACTCGCCAAACAGGAACTGGTGATGGCCAAAGCGCGACAGGCACTCTTCCCAGATTTCGCTGATGCGGCCGATGTCCGCCTGCGCGGCGGCCGTGCGGCCCCGCCCCGGCAACTTCGCCTTGATATTCATCGACATGTCCGTGCGCAAGCCGGTGAAGCCCGAATGCATTTCCGCGCAAACACAACGCGCCATGGCGCGCGCGGCCACGTCCTGCGGCCACATGTGTTTGTCAGGAAACTGCTCGGCCAGGTATTCGCAGATGGCCAGGCTGTCCCAGATCGTGATCTCGCCCGCCAGCAGCACGGGAACCCGGCCGCAGGCCGAATATTCGGCGATTTTCGTCGCCGTGTCGCTCTGGTCGAGCAGCACGCGCACTTCCTGGAACGGGATGCCAAAGGCCGTCATGGCCACCCACGGGCGCATCGACCACGACGAGTAATTCTTGTTGCCGATGATGAGGGTCAGGCCCGGCTCGCGCGCGGCGGCCAGGGTTTGCGTCAGGCTGGGGTCAAGGATGGTCGTTTGCATGCTCGGCTAACTTTAGTTGGATGATGGCAAATCGGCGGAAACGGCGCTATTCTTCGGTCCTACGGTGCCCAGGCGCGCCTTCAGCGACTGCGGACTCTTCTCGAACAGGGCCGCATAATACGTGGCGTTGGCCATCACGTTTTTCACGTAGCCGCGCGTTTCCGTGTACGGGATCGTTTCGGCGAAGATGGCGCCTTCCAGCGGACGCGTCATGGTGGCGCGCCAGATGCGCAAGCGTCCCGGCCCCGCGTTGTAGGCCGCGCTGGCCAGCACTTGCGAACCGTCCAGGCCGCCAAGCACCATGTTCAGGTAATTCGTGCCCAGCAAGACGTTGGTGCGCACATCGCTCAAGGTTTCCGTGACGAAATCGGTCAGGCCGATCTTCTTGGCGACATAACGGGCCGTCGATGGCATGACCTGCATCAAACCGGAGGCGCCCACGTGCGACTGGGCATCCATGATGAAGCGCGATTCCTGGCGGATCAAGCCATACACCCAGGCCTTGTCCAGGCCCAGGGTTTGCGTAGCCGGATGCATGACGTCGTCGTGCGGCGTCGGATAGCGTTGCGTATAGTCCACTTCCAGGCGCGTGCGGTCCGAGGTGTTGACCATGCGGTCGAGCACATTGTTCTGGCGCGCAAACTCCGCGGCGGCCAGATGTTGCCGGTCCGTCATCGAACGCAATTCCCAGTTCCACTCGCGCGTGCCCTCGAAGCGCAAGCGCATGTTGAAAAATTTCAAGGCGCGCTGCAAACCGGGATTGGCGGCCATGGCGGCGATTTCCGCCGGCGTGACGGGCTGGCCCGGCGGCGGCAAGACCAGGTGGTTGCCCAGCTCCTCATTGGCCAGCAAGCCGTAGAAATTCGATTGATCGCTGATCGTGCGGTACAGGGCATCGGCCTGCGCATTCGGGCGGCCCGGCGTTTCCGCCTGCTGCGCGCGCGCCAGCCAGTACACCCAGGTCGGGTCCGTGCGCAGGGAGGCCGGCATGGCCTGGATCGCTGCCTTCACCTGGGGCCAGTTTCCTTCACGCAAGGCGATACGCGCCTTCCATTGCATCTGCTCCTGGGTCAACGGTGCGCCATTGGTTTTTTGCCAATATTCGAATGCTTCCGGCGCCAGCGAATACGACGCCTGCAGGGCCAGGCTGGCCCAGCCGATGGCCTGTTCCTGCGGCGTCAGCTGCGCACTGGCCTTTTGCAGGGCCACCACACCCAGTTTCAAGGTGCTTTTCGCCATGCGGCCCACGGCCACCAGATACATCTCGTGGTCGGCGCGACTTGGACCGGGGCCCTTGGCCAGCACCAGCGCGGGCAAGTCGATCGCTTGCGCCATCTTCGCGTCGGACGCGCCCAGCAGCAGCGCAATGCGGCGCGCCGGGCCTGTGGCGTTGGTCTGGCCCGCCAGGCGGATCTGCGCCCACAGGTCATTCGCGTCAAACTGGCCGTTTTGCGCCAATGCCGCGATCAGGCTGCCGCACGCTTCGCCATAGCCCGGTGGCGAGACGAGCAGGTTACGCGCCTCGGACGCCACGTTCTGGCCCTTGGCGGCGCGCGACATCAGCGCATAGCACTTGAGCTGGGTATCGTCGTCGAGGGCGAATTGCGGATATTGTTCATCGAACACGACCCAGTCGCGCTTGCGGCCGAGCTCCAGCAGCCAGTCGTTGCGGAAACGGTCGGCGATGGCGCTGCCCTTGTAGCGGTTCAGGTAATCGCGAAATTGCGCCTCGGTCAGCAGTTTGATGCGCGGTTTCAGCCGATAATAGTCAACATACGAGGGAATCTGGTAATTCGTCAGGCGCCCCGCATAAAAGTCGGCTTTTTCGACGTCATCCTTGCGCGCGGCGTCGCGCAGCAGCAGGAAGGCATCGTCCTCGCTGCGCGTGTCGGGGGCGGCTGGGGAGACGGCGGTGGATACCTGGGCCAGGGCGGCCAGGGGAGACAAGGCCGATGCAACACACAGCATCGTGCCGGCAATCCATTTCAGTGGGGAAATCAATGTACGACTCTCAATCTTAACTTGATGGTGATATGAATAGCGACCCTAGAATAACATGCGATCCGGCTACACGGCCACCCATTGCGCCACAGGAAAAAGCCGGCTTGCGCAAAGCCCTGCTGGCGGCCCGGCGCGCCCTGCCCGACGCCACGCGAGTAAGGTGGGATGCGGCCATCGCGCAGCGCCTGCTGGACTGGTGCGCGCAAGAAAACGTCAGGGAACTGGGCGTGTACTGGCCCCTGCACGGCGAGCCGGACTTGCACGAGGCATATACGGAGCTGGCCGCGCGCGGCGTGCAATTAAGCTTGCCGGTGGTGCTGGAAAAACATGCGCCGCTGGCATTTTCCGACTGGACGCCGGGCGAGCCCATGGTCAAGGATGGCATGGGCGTGGCCGTGCCGGCCCGGTTGCGCCTGCGTCCGGCGCCGGCCACCCTGCTCGTACCCTGCCTGGGGTTTAACGAGGAACGCTTTCGCCTCGGCTATGGCGGCGGCTACTATGACCGCACCCTGGCGGCCACGCCCCGCCCGCGCACCCTCGGTATCGCCTATGCCTGCCTGGCGGCCAGCTTTCCCAACGGCGAATACGACATCGCCCTCGATCACATCGTGACCGAGGGCGATCTGCTCTAACGCATCAGAACGGTTTATTTCACCAGGCGCTGCCACAAGGCCGTCGTGGCGGCCGCCTGGTTCATGCTATAGAAATGCAAGCCTGGCGCGCCGCCTTCCAGCAAACGTTCGCACAAGCCCGTCACCACGTCCAGGCCAAAAGCCTTGATGGACGCGCTGTCGTCGCCGAAGCTGGCCAGCTTCAGACGCACCCAGCGTGGAATTTCCGCGCCGCACATGTCCGAAAAGCGCATCAACTGCGTGTAGTTCGTGATCGGCATGATGCCGGCCACGATCGGCACGTTGATGCCCATCTTCTGCGTCTGCTCGACAAACTGGAAATACGCGTCGGCATTGTAGAAGTACTGGGTGATGGCGGCATTGGCGCCGGCCTGCACCTTGCGCGCGAACGCGTTCAGGTCGTCCTGCGGCGAACGGGCTTGCGGATGCACTTCCGGATAGGCGGCCACTTCGATATGGAAATGGTCGCCCGTCTCGGCGCGGATGAATTCCACCAGCTCGTTGGCGTAACGGAACTCGCCCGAGGCGCCGTAGCCGCTGGGCAAGTCGCCGCGCAAGGCGACGATACGGTTCACGCCCGCCGCCTTGAAGTCGGCCAGCACGGCGCGGATCGATTCGCGCGAACCGCCGACGCAAGACAGGTGCGGTGCGGCCTGTTCGCCGGCCGCCAGGATTTCGCGCACGGTGTCCAGGGTGCCCTGCTGCGTGGTGCCGCCGGCGCCGAACGTCACCGAGAAATACTTCGGATGCAATTCGGACAACTTGGCGCGCGTGGCGCGCAGCTTTTCCGCCCCTTCCGGGGTTTTCGGCGGGAAAAACTCAATACTGAAATTATGCTTTTCCATCGTCGTTACTCAAAAGTAAGGTCGACAAGGCCCAGGAAATGATGCTGTACAGAATGGCACCGCCCACGGCAGACCAGAAACTGGCGACATGGAAACCATCGATCACCTGCGCCACCAGCCAGAACAGGAAGCCATTGATGATCAAAATGAACAGGCCCAGCGACAGGAACGTCACGGGCAGGGTCAGCAGGATCAGCAAAGGACGGATCAGCGCATTGACCAGTCCCAGCACGGCGGCGGCCAGCAGCGCGGTCCAGCCGCTGCTCATCGTCACCGAGTGCATCAAATAAGGGACGGCAAACAGGGCCGCCGCATTGATAAACCAAATCAGTAGCAAGCGCATTTCTCTAGCCTGTCAAAAAAGAGGGGCAAGCCGGCCGCAGCCGGCTTTCAAGTAGTCCGCGAAGTATCGTTGCTTCGGGAGCCGTAGCGAGCAGACGTGCGGCGTGGCCGAGAAGCGCAGCTGTACTTTATGTACAGCGAGCATCGCCGGCCTCGCCCCGCGTCGCGCAGTAGGCTCGCGGAGCAACCAGCCAAATTAATAGCGGTAGTGCTCTGGCTTGTAGGGACCTTCCGTGCGCACGCCGATGTAGTCGGCTTGCTCTTGCGTCAGTTCCGTCAGCTGCGCGTTCAACTTTTTGAGTTGCAGGCGGGCGACTTTTTCATCGAGGTGTTTTGGCAAGGTGTACACGCCGACCGGGTAGTTGGCCGTGTTCGCGTACAGCTCGATCTGGGCGATCGTCTGGTTGGCGAACGACGAGCTCATCACGTACGACGGGTGGCCCGTGCCGCAACCGAGGTTGACCAGACGGCCTTCGGCCAGCAAGATGATGCGGCGGCCCGACGGGAAGATGATGTGGTCGACCTGCGGCTTGATGTTTTCCCACTCGTATTGTTTCAACGAAGCGACGTCGATTTCATTGTCGAAGTGACCAATGTTGCAGACGATGGCCTGGTCTTTCATGCGCGTCAGGTGGTCGTGCGTCAGGATGTGATAGTTGCCCGTGCAAGTGACGAAGATGTCGCCGTGTTCGCAGGCGTAATCCATCGTGACCACGCGGTAGCCTTCCATCGCCGCCTGCAGCGCGCAGATCGGGTCGACTTCCGTCACCCACACTTGCGCCGACAGGGCGCGCATGGCTTGCGCCGAACCCTTGCCGACGTCACCGTAACCGGCGATGACGGCCACTTTGCCGGCGATCATCACATCGGTGGCGCGCTTGATGCCGTCGACCAGCGATTCGCGGCAGCCATACAGGTTGTCGAATTTCGATTTCGTGACGGAATCGTTGACGTTAATCGCAGGGAAAGCCAGCTTGCCTTCCTTGTGCATCTGGTACAGGCGGTGCACGCCGGTCGTCGTTTCTTCCGTCACGCCGAGGATTTCCGGCAGGCGCTTCGAATACCAGGTCGGGTCGGCCAGCAAGTGCTTCTTGATCGAGTTGAACAGGCAGATTTCTTCGTCCGAACCGGGGTTGGCCAGCACCGACAGGTCGGTTTCCGCGCGCACGCCCAGGTGCAGCAGCAGGGTCGCATCGCCGCCATCGTCGAGGATCATGTTCGAGTAGACAGCCTTGCCGTCCACGTTCGGCCATTCGAAGATGCGGTGCGTGTATTCCCAGTAATCATCCAGCGACTCGCCCTTGACGGCGAACACGGGCGTGCCGGCGGCGGCGATGGCGGCGGCGGCGTGGTCTTGCGTCGAGTAAATGTTGCACGATGCCCAACGCACTTGCGCGCCCAGTGCTTCCAGGGTCTGGATCAGCACGGCGGTCTGGATGGTCATGTGGATGGAACCGGTGATGCGCGCGCCCTTCAAAGGCTGCGCTGCCGCGAATTCTTCGCGGATGGCCATCAGGCCAGGCATTTCCGTTTCAGCAATCTTGATTTCTTTGTCGCCCCATGCGGCCAAGGTGATATCGGCGATGGTGTAGTCGTGTTGCGATTTGAGTACGGCGTTCATCACGCCCTCCTTTCAGTTGTTGAAAAAGGTACGTGAGCGCGGTTGCAGGATATTCCGAGCCTGGCGAATTTCTTCGTCGCAACGCTCCTCGGACGGGGGATTTTAACATTGTCAAGGCCGCCGCGCCAGCTTGTTTGCGCTGCATTGCCACGCAACAACACATAAAAAAAAGCGCCCGCGGCCAGAAGGCCGGGGCGCTTTTCTTGTAAAGCTGACTAGATTACTTCAAGCCGGCAGCGTCGCGCAGCAGGGCGACCTTGTCCGTGCGCTCCCACGTGAATTCCGGCTCTTCGCGGCCGAAATGGCCGTAGGCGGCGCTCTTCTGGTAGATCGGGCGCAGCAGGTCGAGCATTTGCACGATGCCTTTTGGACGCAAATCAAAGTGCGCCAGCACCAGCTTGGCGATTTCCGTGTCGGGAATCACGCCCGTGCCTTCCGTGTAGACGGTGATGTTGATCGGCTTGGCCACGCCGATGGCGTAGCTGACCTGCACCTGGCATTGGCGCGCCAGGCCGGCGGCGACGATGTTCTTCGCCACGTAGCGGGCCGCGTAGGCTGCCGAACGGTCGACTTTCGACGGGTCCTTGCCCGAGAACGCGCCGCCGCCGTGCGGGGCCGCGCCACCGTAGGTGTCGACGATGATCTTACGCCCGGTCAAGCCGCAATCGCCTTGCGGACCGCCGATGACGAAACGGCCCGTCGGGTTGACGAGGAATTTGGTTTCCGTCAGCCACTCGCGCGGCAGGATGGGCTTGATGATTTCTTCGATGACGGCTTCTTCGATCTGCTTGTGCGAGATTTCCGGCGCATGCTGGGTCGACAGCACCACCGTGTGCACGCCGACGGGACGGCCATCGACGTAGCGCAGGGTCACTTGCGATTTCGCATCCGGACGCAGCCATGGCAGACGGCCATCCTTGCGCAGCTGCGACTGGCGCTCGACCAGGCGGTGCGCATAGTGGATGGCGGCGGGCATCAGCTCGGCCGTTTCATCGCAGGCATAGCCGAACATCAGGCCCTGATCGCCAGCGCCTTGATCCAGGTCAATGCCCGCGCCTTCATCGACGCCTTGCGCGATGTCCGGCGACTGCTTGTCGTAGGCCACCAGCACGGCGCAACCCTTGTAGTCGATGCCGTATTCCGTATTGTCGTAGCCGATGCGTTTGATGGTTTCGCGCGCAACTTGAATATAATCCACATTGGCGTGCGTGGTAATCTCGCCAGCCAGCACCACCAGACCCGTGTTGCACAAGGTTTCGGCAGCCACGCGGGCGCTCGGATCCTGGGTCAGGATGGCGTCAAGGATGGCGTCGGAAATTTGATCGGCAACCTTGTCGGGATGGCCTTCCGAAACGGATTCGGAAGTGAAGAGATAGTCGTTTGACATTGCAAGCTCCTGTTTACTATGTGAATGTTCTGTCGCAGTAAAGAGGATTTTGCCTGCGACGCTTTAGCGAGATTTATATTCCGCATCGCAAGTTGTCTATTAACTCAGCGGTTACTGCATACGTGGTATTTTACGCTTCTTAAAAAATTTTGGCACGGCAACACGCCATTCCTGGAAACAGCTTATACATGTTAGTCCCAATTTTCCGCTTCCTGTCCATCTTTCCCCTGCCCGTCCTGCATGGCATTGGCGCTGTGCTCGGCTGGGTGATTTACGCCATTTCCCCGTCCTACCGTCGCCGCATGCGCGAGAACATGCAAGGTGCGGGGTTTTCGCAACACTTGCACACGGCCGTGGCCGAAGCGGGCAAGAGCGTGCTGGAACTGCCCTTCATCTGGTGCGCACCGGCCGCGCGCGTGGCGCGCCATGCGACGGTGGAGAACTGGGAACTGGTGGAAAAAGCGCTGCAGCACGGCCGCGGCATCGTCTTCCTGACACCGCACCTGGGCTGCTTTGAAATCGTCGCCCAGCAGATCGCGCTGCGCACGCCGCTCACCGTGATGTACCGCCCGCCCAAGCGCGCCGCCCTGAAACCGCTGATCGAAGGCGCGCGCGCACGCGAAAACCTGATGCTGGCGCCGGCGAACATGTCGGGCGTGCGCATCTTTGCCAAATGCCTGAAAAAGGGACAACCGATCGGCCTGCTGCCCGACCAGGTGCCGCAGGAGGGCGAAGGCGTGTGGGCCGATTTCTTCGGCCGTCCCGCCTACACCATGACCCTGCCCGCCAAGCTGGCGCAGATGGGCGGCGCCGAAGTCATCATCACCTACGCGGAACGCCTGCCGGGCGGACGCGGCTACGTCGTGCACTTCGTGCCTTTCACCGAGTCGCTCGACAGCACCTCGGCCGAGCAGGCGCGCACCATCAATGCGGCCATGGAACAATTGATCGCGCGCAGTCCGGCACAATACCTGTGGAGCTATAACCGCTACAAGGTGCCGCGCGGCGCGCCGCCGCCCACGCCCGCCACGCCCGATGCCGCCGGGGAGCAGGCATGAGACTGCTGATCGCCTTCATGTGGCTGCTGCACTGGCTGCCCTTGCCCATCCTCGGCCGCTTCGGCGTGGCCGTCGGCAGCCTGCTGTTCATCGCCATGCCCACGCGGCGCAGGATCGCCCTGACGAATCTGCGCCTGTGCATGCCGGAATTGTCGGAAGCCCAGCGCGTGGCCCTGGCACGCCAGCATTTCCAGGCCTATTCGCGCAGCGTGTGGGAACGCAGCATCCTGTGGTGGTCGTCGGAAGAGCGCCTGAACCGCCTGATCAGGAAAGTGCCCGCCTTCCCGGGCCAGCAGATCGCGGCCAAGCCGACCATCCTGCTGTGCCCGCACTTCGTCTGCCTCGACGTGGCGGGCGCCGCCACGGCCATGGAAATTTCCGCTTCGTCGATGTACGTGCAGCAAAAGAATGCCGCCTTCGACCAGGCCTTGCGCAACGGCCGTTCGCGCTTCAAGCCGCCCAAGCTGTTTACGCGCCAGGATGGCATCAAGACGATTCTGCGCGCGCTGCGCGACGGCTTGCCCTACTTTATGCTGCCGGACATGGATTTCGGCGAGAAGGATGCGGAATTCGTGCCCTTCTTCGGCGTGCCGGCCGCCACCCTGACGGCCACGGCGCGCCTGGCGCTGGCCGCCAAGGCGCAGGTGATTCCCGTCATCGCCACCTTCCTGCCCGATTACCAGGGCTGGAAAGTGACCTATTACCCGGCCTGGGACGATTATCCGGGCGACGACATCACGGCCGCCACGCGCCGCATGAACGAATTCATCGAAGAGCGCGTGCGCGAAGCGCCGGCCGAGTATTTCTGGACGCATAAACGCTTCAAGACGCGTCCGGAAGGCGAAGCCTCGTTCTATAACCAGCACAAGTGATACGGCAGAACATGAAACTCCACTTTACCAAGATGCATGGCGCGGGCAACGACTTCATCGTCATCGACGCCATCAACCAGCAAATCGACTTCACGCCGGCCCAGTGGCAGCGCCTGGCCGACCGCCGTTTCGGCATCGGCGCCGACCAGATTCTCGTGGTGGAAAAGCCGCGCCTGCCCGGCTGCGACTTCCGCTACCGCATCTATAACAACGATGGCGGCGAAGTGGAACAGTGCGGCAACGGCGCGCGCGCCTTCGTCAAGTTCGTCAGCGAAAAAGGCTTGTCGAACCAGTCCAGCATCCGCGTGGAAACCATGGCCGGCGTGATTGCCCCGCGCCTGGAACCCGATGGCAGCATCACGGTCGACATGGGCGCGCCCGTGCTCGAACCCGCGCTGGTGCCGTTCGACGCCGCCGACCTCGCCGGCGTGGCGGAAGGCAGCGACACCCTGTGGCCGCTGGACCTGGCGTTGCCGGGCCAGACGGCGCCCGTGCTGGTGTCCGTCGTTTCGATGGGCAACCCGCATGCCGTGCAAGTGGTCGACGATGTCGATGCGCAAGATCTGGAGCAATCGGGCCCGCGCATCGAGCACCACCCGCGCTTTCCCCGCCGGGTCAACGCCGGCTACATGCAGATCGTCAACCGCCAGCACGTGAAACTGCGCGTGTTCGAGCGGGGCGCGGGCGAAACCCTCGCTTGCGGCACGGGCGCCTGCGCCGCCGCCGTGGCCGGCATCCTGCGCGGCCGGCTCGATTCCCCCGTGCGCATCAGCGCGCGCGGCGGCGAACTGTCGATCGCCTGGCAAGGCCCCGGCCACCCCGTCCTGATGACGGGCCCGGCCGTGACCGTCTTCGAAGGCACGATCGAGCTGTAAGGAATGAGTCAGGCCGCCAGGCACTGCTGTTCCTGCGCGACACCGAGCTCGGCCAGGTAGCACTTCAGGCGGTACAGCCGTTGCCGGTAATTGCCTTCCGGCCCCGTCACGCCGCAATCGACGCGCTCGAACAGGCGCACCACCTGATCGAGCAGCTGGCGCTCCTGCGCCGTGCGGACCAGCACCAGGCGCCGCTTGCCGCGGCCGTGCGTGGCGCTGATATCGATCAACAGACAATGTCCCTGGTCGGCCGCATGGATGTCGAGCAGCAGCGCCTCTGCACGCGACAGGTGAAAGCAGCGCGCCAGTTCCAGGCGCGCCGTCAGCAGGGGATGGCTCTGGCCCAGCTGGCGCAGCCGCTCATCGGCATGCAGGGCGGCGCACTGGCCCCAGTCGCCGGGCTCGCCACGCGGCGCGATGCGCGCCAGCGCCGCCTCCGCTTCACTGCTGCCTTGCGCCTGCGCCTGCAGCAGCCAATACGCGGCACGCACATCGTTGTTGACGCCGTCGCGGCGATTACGCCAGGCATGCATGCCGCATTCGAGCTGGGCCGGGCCATGCCCCAGGTCGGCGGCACGCTCCAGGCAGAAATGCGCTTCGATCACATTACGCTGGGAAAATTCCGGTTTGGTATAGATGCGCGACAGCACGAACCAGGCTACGGCCAGCCCCTGCTCGCCCGCCTGCGTCAGCCAGCGCACAGCGCGCTTGAAATTGGCCGCGCCAGTGCGCGTTGCCAGCCGCTGGCCATGCGCATCCATGCGCGCATAACCGAGTCCCAGCTCCAGCTGCGCCGTGCGGTCGCCGCCATGCGCGGCCAGCTCGCAGCACTGCCAGCCCTCGGCGTCGCCGCCAGGCGCCAATGCCTGCGCGCAACGCGACAGCAACAGCACCTGCTGCGCGTCGAGGGCGATCGTGCGCGCACCGGCCACCGCCTGGCGCTGCAGCAGCTCGCGCGCCAGCGGCAAGCCTTGCGACAGGAAGCCGGCATGGTTGCCCTGGCTCCATGCCTGCTCCAGCCAGGCGTGCAGCGGCGCGTCGCCATCGGGGGCGTGCTCGCCGGCGAGGCCGGTGTCCGGTCCGGGCGCTGCGGAGGATCGTTCTTGCAGGGACAACAACCATTGCGCATCGGGCAAGCCGGCGCGCACGGCGGCGTCCAGCGCCACGCGCGCCTTGGCCCGCAAGGCTTCACTGCTGCTGGCGGCATTGCCCAGCACCAGTTGCGCCAGCACCAGGCCCGCCTGCACCAGGCCCGCATCGAACGCCTGCGCGTAATACGGGATCAGCGCCTTGGCTGCCGGTTGCGCCACTTCGAACGGCACGTGCGTGCCGATCAGCATGCACGCTTCCTGACTATCCTCCTGGGCCGCCCGCGCCAGCCAGTGCAAGGCAGTCGGCAGACTCTGCGGCACACCCTGTCCAAACAGATACAAGCGTCCCAACGCCAGCTGGCAAGCGACATCGCCAGCCCGTGCGCCCTTGATCAATCCTAATGTTTCGCGATTTGCCATCGATTCTCGATATTGAGTCAATGAGTCTAATTAGTAAGCCGTCTCCAGGCCCATCCATGCAAGCCCGCCCTTAGTGTAACGTCCTTGTGTCACAAATCCGCCAAAGCGCCCTCAAGAACTTGATTCAACGCAACAATGTCCTGGTCAGAACATGCCAATATCGCAATGCGCCGCTACGGTAGCGATGGGAGAACGCGTGCCATCGGCGCAGGGCTGGCAAAAACTGCGCGTTACAAAAATACAACAGGGGCATGCATTTATGCCGCTTTTCACCAATCTTTTCACGCACATTTGACCAATCCCGCACGTCTTGCGCGCCGACGAATTAAGGTTCATTCATCGAAACGCGACAGTTAGCGCATTTCAATCTGCTCGGATCTCGGACGGAACTCACTTTTAATAGGGAATAAGACATGAAAAAATCACTCGTTGCCCTCGCACTCTTCGGCGCCTTTGCCGCAACCGCACAAGCGCAGTCGTCCGTCCAAATCTACGGCACGATCGATGCAGGCCTGGGCAAAGCGACTGGTTCGACCACCGCCGTCACCAAGCGCGACAACAACAAACTGGGTTTCAAGGGCACGGAAGATCTGGGCAATGGCTTGAAAGCTATTTTCCAACTGGAAATTCGCTATGAATCCGACACCGGCACCGTAGAAAACACGTCGGGCGCCAATTCGCGTCCGCTGTTCCAGGGCCAAAGCCGCGTCGGCCTGCAAGGCGACTTCGGTACCGTGCGCCTGGGCCGTGGCCTGACCGCGTTCCAGGAAACGAGCACCGGTTTCGAACCATGGTCGGGCATGCCTACGCCAGCCGGTTTCCAGACCGACCTGACCGTGGCCGGCTACACCAGCGATCCGCTGAGCGCGCCAGGCAACTCGCGTAACCGTTTCTCGAATGCCGTGTTCTACAACTCGCCAGTCATCAGCGGCTTCCAGTTCAACGCCACCGTGGCCGCCAAGGAAGCGAACAACAACGCCGCCGTCGCCGCCACCGTGCCTAACCTGACGACGAATGCCACCGGCAACTACGCGCTGCCAGCCAACGTGGCACCAGCGTCGAGCCCGTACTCGGTCTCGCTGACCTACAACTACGCGCAATTTGCCGCCATGGCAGCCTACGAGCGCAATGGCGTGCAAGCCAAGCTGTGGTCGGTCGGCGCATCGTTCAATCCGCTTCCAGAATTGAAACTGATGGCAACGTACCAGCACCAGGATGACGGCAATTTCAAAATCATCAACACCGACACCAAATCGTGGGTGCTGGGCGCCAACTATGACGTCGGCCCAGGCAAGATCCGCGCTGGCTACGGTCAAAAAACGCCGGATGGCGTCGCCAAGACCAAGCAAGCATCGCTGGGCTACGACTACAATCTGTCGAAGCGTACTTACCTGTACGCAGATATTTCGAACAAGAAATCGGCCAGCGTCACCAACTACAACAACACCACCTCGGTCAACTACATCGGCGTAGGCGTACATCACAACTTCTAATGCCCCGCACGTCACCCTCCGCGGGTGATTGCTGAGCAAGGAAAACAAGGCGGCATGGGCAACCATGCCGCTTTTTTCATGGGCGCGCGGAAAATGCACGGGCACCGCGCCCTTTGCGCCTATGCCGCCGCACTCTCGGTTAGAATGAAGCGTTCAACTTTCACTGACAGATATTCTCAATGACCGCCACACTCGATTCCAGCACCGTCGCCCAGTACCTGAGCGAGCATCCGACGTTCTTCGAAGAGCATACCGCGCTGCTCGGCGAGGTCAAACTGAGCAGCCCGCTGACGGGACGCACCATCTCGCTGCAGGAGCGGCAGATGGAAGTGATGCGCGACAAGTACAAGGCGCTCGAGTTGCGCATGTCCAAGCTGAGCCGCGTGGCCGAGGAAAATGGCGATATCGCCAGCAAGTTCCACGGCTGGAACCAGGCCATGCTGCAAGTGCGCAACGATGCGGACATGCCGCGCGTGCTGGTCGATGCCTTGCAAAGCAATTTCGACGTGCCCTACGTCAGCCTGCGCCTGTGGCAAGTGCTGCCGGAACACGCCGACGGCTGGTTCACCGAAGATGTGACGGCCGACGTGCGCATGTTCGCCAACAGCCTGCAAACGCCGTACTGCGGCAGCAATCGCGATTTCGAAGCCGTGCACTGGCTGCAGGCGGACAAGATCGAATCGACCGTCATGATCGCCCTGCGCGCGCCGAACACCACGGGCACCTTCGGCTTGCTGGTGTTGGGCTCGCCCGACAGCGAACGCTTTACCTCGAGCATGGGCACCGATTTCCTCGTGCATATCGGCGCCACGGCCAGTGCCGCCCTGGCCGCGCTGCGCGCCGGCGCGCCGGCCTGAATCAGCCATGCATGCGGCGCGCGGCAAGGCCGAGTGGCTCGACGCCTACCTGGCGCAGCTGGCCACGCAGCGCAAGCTGTCGCCGCATACCCTGGACGCCTACGGGCGCGACTTGCGCGCCTTGCTGGAACTGAGCGGCAATACGCCGTGGACGGCGCTGGCGCACAACGAAGTACGCCGCTACACGGGCAAGCTGCATGCCGGCGGCCTGGACCCGCGTTCGATCGCCCGCAAGCTGTCGTCGTGGCGCGGTTTTTTCAACTGGCTCAGCGGTGAAACGGCGCTCGACGCCAATCCCGTCGACGGCATCCGCGCCCCCAAGCGGGCCAAGACCTTGCCGAAAGCCCTGTCGGTGGACGACGCCGTGCGCCTCGTGGCGCCCGCGCAACACCAGCAGGGTGGCGCCGAGCCGGAGCAACTGTGCAACCGCGCCATGTTCGAGCTGCTGTATTCGAGCGGCTTGCGCGTCTCCGAACTGACCAGCCTGGACACCCATTACTGCAAGGCCGACGGCGGCCAGCCCGCTTCGCTGGGCTGGCTCGACATGGCCAGCTTCGAGGTCATCGTCACGGGCAAGGGCAACAAGATGCGCAAGGTGCCTGTCGGCAAGGCGGCGCTCGTGGCCCTGACGGCCTGGCTGGCCGTGCGCCCGCCAGCGGCCGATGGCAGCGCTGCCTTGTTTTTAAGCACGCGCGGCACGCGCATCTCGCCCCGCGTGCTGCAGCTGCGCCTGAAGGCGCACGCGCTGGCGACCGACATTCCCGCGAATGTGCACCCGCACGTGCTGCGCCACTCGTTCGCCTCGCACGTGCTGCAATCGTCGGGCGACTTGCGCGCCGTGCAGGAAATGCTGGGCCATTCCAGCATCACCTCGACCCAGGTCTACACGGCCCTCGATTTCCAGCACCTTGCCCACGTGTACGACCAGGCGCACCCGCGCGCCAAGCTCAAGTAGGCAGCCGCGCCAATGGGCCGGCCTGATCCATATCAAGCGGATGGGCGCGCATTTGCAAGCTTTTGCAAAATTCCGGCATAATCGTCCGCATTCTTCCGCTTGCGCGGCGGCACCACCGATTACAGCATAGGCATCTCATGGCACTGATTCCAACCACCATCCTCACCGGTTTCCTGGGCGCAGGCAAAACCACCTTGCTCAACCGCATACTGCAGGAAGACCATGGCATGCGCATCGCCGTGATCGAAAACGAGTTTGGCCAGGAAAACATCGACAATGAAATCCTGGTGCAGGATAGCAACGAACACATCATCGAGATGAACAACGGCTGCATCTGCTGCACCGTGCGCGGCGACCTGATCGTGGGCTTGTCGGAACTGGCGCGCAAGCGCGACGCCGGCCTGCTGGCGTTCGACCGCGTCGTCATCGAAACGACGGGCCTGGCCAATCCCGGCCCCGTGGCGCAAACCTTCTTTGTCGACGAGGAAGTGGGCAGCCACTACATGCTCGACGCCATCATCACGGTGGTCGATGCCCGTCATGCCATGAAGCAACTCGATGAATACGAGGAAGCACAACGGCAAGTGGGCTTCGCCGACAAGCTGCTGCTGTCGAAAACCGACCTCGTCAGTGAAGACGACGTGGCCGTCCTGACGCGCCGCCTGAAGCGCATCAATCCCCGCGCGCCCATCGCCAAGGTCGATTTCGGCCGCGCGCCGCTGGCCGAGGTGCTCGACATCCGCGGTTTCAACCTGAATGAAAAGCTGGAACTGGACCCGGATTTCCTGGAGACAGAGACGGCGCACGTCCACGATCACGACCATGCGCACGAGCACGAACACGGCCATGCGCACGAGCACGAACACGGCCATGAGCACGCGCATGAGCACAGCGACGCCTGCGCCACCGATTGCGGCCATGCCGACCACCACCATGCGCAGCACAGCGACGATATCGCTGCCTTTGTTTTCAAGAGCACGCAACCGTTCGACAGCGCCAAGCTCGACGAGTTCCTCGGCGGCCTGGTGCAGGTGTATGGCCCGCGCATGCTGCGCTACAAAGGCGTGCTGCTGATGCAGGGCGCCGAACGCAAGGTCGTCTTCCAGGGCGTGCACCAGCTGATGGGCAGCGACCTGGGCGCCAAATGGGGCGAAAACGAAGTGCGCGGCAGCAAAATGGTGTTTATTGGCAAAAATCTACCAAAAGACATTTTTATTCGCGGACTCGAACAATGTTTGGTATAAACTAGCCGGGTTTTGCAAAGTATCCTTTGCAAAGCAGAAATAAAAGGGAAAGTTAAGCACGCTTTCCCGCTGTCCGATACCCATCTTGCTGGCATAAACCAACAAGTAGCCGTCTCTGATCGGCTAGTCAACAAATCGGGATGGCAATATAAGGCAAAGCGTGCCAAAATCAGCGACGAAAACGGCCCATGTCGTTCGCCTGTCATGAAATGCTGGCAAACTGCCGCTGGCCGCATGCCAGGCATGCAACCGATCCACCCAACACGCCCGTTGACGCGCGCATAGCGCGACAGGCATAGAGCGGTAAAAAGTTATCAACATGGCACCATGGCCGGCCGGTAGTCCTGGCTTTCGCCGGCAAGCCAAGGTCGCACGCAGTACAGCGGGACAGCAATGCCAAGCGGAACCTGTACAGTTGCTCGGTATCGCCGCATCAACTGATCAATTTGAAAACTCTGTCGTATCGAAGGTAAGCGAAGTTATGACCAAAACTAATAAATCGACCCCGGCCGCCAACCAAGACATCCCTCTCATCAGCGAAGACCAAATTCGCGCCATGAGCGAAGATGACTACATGAATCCGGCACAACTGGCATTCTTCAAGGCGCGCCTGCAGCAGCTCGAGAAAGACCTGCTGAAAAACGCCGGCGAAACCACGGAACACTTGCGTGAAACCGTGCTCGTACCGGACCCTGCCGACCGCGCCACCATCGAGGAAGAGCATGCGCTGGAACTGCGCACGCGCGACCGCGAACGCAAATTGCTGAAGAAAGTACAGCAATCGATCGCCAGCATCGACGCCGGCGACTATGGCTGGTGCGAAGAAACGGGCGAGCCTATCGGCATCCCGCGCCTGATCGCCCGTCCGACCGCCACCCTGTCGCTGGAAGCCCAGCAACGGCGCGAACTGAAGCAAAAGCTGTACGGCGACTGATCGCCCCTCCCCTTGCGCGGCCGCCCCGGCGGCCCCGCGATGGCGAATAAAAAAGCACACAACCCTGGTTGCGTGCTTTTTTTTCGTCCCGCGCCGACTACACTGAAGCAAGCACGGCAGTGGCACATGCCGCTTGCAATTGCCTTTTCCATCCCCACGTTTGAACCATGGGCGCGCAATCGCATGGCCTTGCACGCATCGGCACGAATCTTTTGAGGTCACTATGGAACAATTTCACGGCACCACCATCCTCTGCGTCCGGCGCGGCAAGCAAGTCGCCCTGGGCGGCGACGGCCAGGTAACGCTCGGCAACATCGTCATGAAGGGCACGGCCCGCAAAGTGCGTAAGTTGTATCAGGGCAAGGTCCTGGTCGGCTTTGCCGGCGGCACGGCCGACGCCTTTACCCTGCTCGACCGATTTGAAGGCAAGCTGGAAAAACACCAGGGCAATTTGCTGCGCGCCTCCGTCGAACTGGCCAAGGACTGGCGCACCGACCGCGTGCTGCGCCGCCTGGAAGCGATGCTGCTGGTGGCCGACAGCGAGTCGACCCTGGTCATCACGGGCAATGGCGACGTGCTGGAACCGGAAGACGGCATCGGCGCCATCGGCTCGGGCGGCACCTACGCCCAGTCCGCCGCCAAGGCGCTGCAGGAAAACACGGACTTGTCGCCGGCCGACGTGGTCAAGAAATCGCTGACCATCGCCGCGGAACTCTGTATTTATACGAATATGTCCCACATCATCGAAACCCTCGACTAAGAGTCCCCGAGAAAACGCCCATGGCTGCGTTGCATGGCCTGGGCGTACAAAAACGTACTGCCTGCGGCCACGCGCCTTGCCCTGAACGTTTTTCGGGAACTCTACGCAAAGAAGACAGAAAGCTAACTATGATCATGAACATGACCCCGTCGGAAATCGTCACCGAACTCGACAAACACGTGGTGGGCCAGGCCAAGGCCAAGCGCGCCGTCGCCATCGCCCTGCGCAACCGCTGGCGCCGCCAGCAGGTGGCCGAGCCCCTGCGCCATGAAATCACGCCCAAGAACATCCTCATGATCGGCCCCACGGGCGTCGGCAAGACGGAAATCGCGCGCCGCCTGGCCAAGCTGGCCGAGGCACCGTTCATCAAGATCGAAGCGACCAAATTTACCGAAGTCGGTTATGTGGGGCGCGACGTCGACACCATCATCCGCGACCTGATCGACATCGGCATCAAGCAGACGCGCGCGCTGGAAATGAAGAAAGTGCGCGCACGCGCCGAAGATGCGGCCGAAGACCGCGTCATCGACATCCTCGTGCCGCCGGCGCGCGACTTCGGCTTCACACCGAATACGGCAGCGGCCGTCGACAGCGGCAGCGGCGACAGCACGCGCCAGACCTTCCGCAAGCGCCTGCGCCAGGGCGAGCTCGATGACAAGGAAATCGAGATCGAGCTGGCCGAGGCGGGTCCGCAGATGGAAATCATGGCGCCGCCGGGCATGGAGGAAATGACGGAACAGATCAAGTCCATGTTCTCGGGCGTGGGCGGGCAGCGCAAGAAGGCGCGCAAGGTCAAGATCAAGGAAGCCTTGAAACTGCTGGTCGAAGAAGAAGCGGCCAAGCTGCTCAACGAAGATGAGCTGAAACAGAAGGCCATCCAGAACGTCGAACAGAACGGCATCGTCTTCCTCGACGAAATCGACAAGATCGCCTCGCGCTCGGAATCCGGCGGCGCCGACGTCTCGCGCGCCGGCGTGCAGCGCGACCTGCTGCCGCTGGTCGAGGGCACGACCGTCAACACGAAATATGGCATGATCCGCACGGACCACATCCTGTTCATCGCCTCGGGCGCCTTCCACCTGTCGAAACCGTCGGACCTGATCCCGGAACTGCAGGGGCGTTTTCCCATCCGCGTGGAACTGGAATCGCTGTCGATTGCGGACTTCGAGCGTATTCTGACGAGCACCGACGCTTGCCTGACGATGCAGTACGAAGCCTTGCTGGCGACGGAAAACCTGAAACTGCAATTCGCGCCGGAAGGCATCACGCGCCTGGCGGAAATCGCCTATTCGGTCAATGAGCGCACGGAAAACATCGGCGCGCGCCGGCTGCACACGGTGATGGAAAAACTGCTGGAAGAAGTGTCGTTTACGGCCAGCGAAGGCAGCAGCACGACGGAAAACCTGCTGGTGATCGATGCCGCGTACGTCAACGAACGCCTGGAAGCGCTGTCGGTCAACGAGGACCTGTCGCGCTACGTGCTGTAAGAAGGAAGGGGGAAACCGATGGCAAACAAGGCCTTGGCGACGCGGCAGAAAATGCAGTTCCGCGTCGAGCCCTCGCAAAAACCGCGCAACCCCGTCGCCACGGCCGCCCTGCAGCGCACGGCCGGGGCGCACGTAAAGACCGTTTCCGGCCAGCGCCAGCAGGAAAAACGCCTGCTGGCGAAATTGCTGCTGAAGGTAGACGTCAAAGACTGATCGGGAAATGTCCATGGCAAGGCGCATGGACGAAGACAGTATGAGCAATACGGCGAGGCCGTGCAACGCCGCCATGGGCATTTCAGGCCGCCCGCGGACACCCCGTTCCGGGGCGTCCGCCATCAGGCCACTCTCTGCCGCAGCACCATCCCCTTAGAAACGGTAGGACGCGCCCAGCGAAAACATGTCGACCTTGGTCGTTTGCTTGCTGCTGTACTTGACCGGCACGCGGTCCCAGTCCAGGTGCAGCGACCAGTTCTGGTTCAGCGCATATGCCGCGCCGATGCCGTAGGTCAGGCCGATCTTGTCCTTCTTGTCCGAACCGCCGCCCAGATAATCGACCTTGCCCTGCGTGTACGCCGCACCGGCGCGCCCGCTCAGGGTAAAGGCGTCGAACTGGTAGCCGAGCACGCCCTGTATGCCGAGGCCTGTGAACTTGCCGCGGCCAGCACGCTTGCCGGCGCCCGTGTCGAAGCCGGACTTGACCTCGCCGCCCATGTACCCCACCAGCTCAACCGAAGGCAGGGCCACGCCGCCCTGAAACGGCAGCGCGTCGAAACTGTAACCCACATAGGCCTTGCCATTGCGCTTGCTGCTTTTGTCGCAGTCGCCTTGTCCGGCGATGCAATCGAGGCCCGTGCTGGCGCGAAAGCCATAGCTGGCGCCCGCATAGATGGGACCTGGCGCCGGTTCGGCGGCGGCGGCATGCAAGGGGGCGATGGCGGCCAGCGCCAGCAGCGCTGCGGGGAAACGGAAAGATGGGAACATGGATAACCTCTACAAGTGGATGGATTGCCTGGTTGTAGCGCGCTGCGCGAGCCACAAGCGGGAGTGTCATCTCTTTTGCCCAGAAGTACTATCATCTTGTGCAAAGTGCCATTAAGGGATACATTCGGTACCGCCATCCGCTACCAAACTTACATAAAGGATATCTCGTGAGTTCACCTGAACTGGTTTTGCGCGTGCTGCGCACCCAACTGCGCGCCGCCGGCATCACGTACAAGGTTTTGGCCGAACGCATCGGCATGAGCGAGTCGAGCGTCAAGCGCATGTTTGGCCAGCACGACATGTCGCTGTCGCGCCTGGCCCTGATCTGCAAGGCTTCCGGCATCGCCATGGAAGACGTGCTGCGCGGCGCGGCCGACATCACGCCGCATGCCGACACGCTCACCCTGGTACAGGAAAAGTCGCTGGTGGCACATCCGCGCCTGCTGCTGGTGGCGATCTGCTGCCTTGGCCACTGGAGCCTGGAACAGGTGGTGGAAACGTATGCGCTGACGCAGGCCGAATGCATCGGCTGCCTGGCCGAACTGGACCGGCTGGGCTTGATCGAACTCAAGCCGCTGAACCGCTACAGCCTGCGCGTCTCGAACGCCTTCCACTGGCTGGCCGACGGCCCCGTGCAGCAGTACTTCCGCGAACACGTGGTGGCCGATTATTTCAGCGGACATTTCGACGGCGCCGGCGAAACCCTGATGTGCATCCCGGCGCGCCTGTCGCTGTCGAGCGCGCAGGAACTGGTGCAGAAGATCCGCCAGCTGGCCGAGGAACTGGCGCGCCTGCACCAGAACGACCGCCGCCTGGCGCCGCAGGAGCGCGACGGCTTTACCCTGCTGCTGGGGTTTCGCTCATGGGAGTTTGCCGCCTTCACGGCCCTGCGCCGCAGCACGGCGTCCGCCGCCCCCGCGGCGCCTTACCAGACGGGGCCCAGGAACAGATAGAGCGTGCTCTCGCCGCCCTTCGATGCGCCCGAGGCCACGTACACGGGACCGAAGCGCGTATCGACGGAAATGAAGGCGCTGCTCGCCTGCGTGAACTTGCTGGCTTTCCAGCGCTCGCTCTGATCGAAGCCGCCGCCCATTTCCAGCGAAAAGCCGGCCCGCACGGCGCCGCCCAGGGTGCTGGGCAGGGAACCGATGCGGCGCGCCATCACGAAGCGCGCCAGGGCCACGCTGCGCCCCGTCACCGACTCGAACTGCGTGCCGGACAGGCGCAGGAAGCCGCCCAGACTGAGCGGTGCCTCGCCCCGCTGCGCGCGCGCCCATTCGCCATACACATGACCGGCCCAGTTACCGCTGCCAAAGGCCTTCAGGCCCGTGATGGCGGAGCGCCCCAGGCCCGACTCGCCCGTACCGGTGGTCGCGGAGCGCGTCCAGGTGGCGTCGAACAGCACGCCGCGCGTGGGGAAACCGGGCGAATCGAGCGTATCGACGCGGAACTGGACAAACTGGTTGGTGCCCAGCGCCCGCTCCTTGGGGTAGGTCGGGTCGGCGGGGATGCTGACGTCCGCCTTGACTTCGCTGCGCGTGATGCCGAACTGCAGATCGCCCCAGAAACCGAACTGGCGCCCCAGCACCAGGCTGGCGGCCTGGCCGCTGTAGGCGACGCGCGCATTGCGCCGTCCCTTGTCGAACAGGTCGACCGCCTGGGAAGTGTACTGCAGCGATGGCGCGATATACCACGGGTTGCCGGCGCCGAGCGGCTGCCAGTACTGCACCCCGAAATTGCGCGCGGTGCCGATCTGCACCATGCTGCGCAATTCGCCGCCCCAGCTGTTCAGATTCGAGCGCACGTGCAGCAGCTTCAGGGCAAAGGTATTGCTGTCCCTGAAATCGCTGGCCATTTCCAGGCCCACACGCAGGCGGCTGCTGGCCCACGGCGCTTCGACCGCCTTGATGGTGACGGCGCGCTGGTCGCCCGCATCGACCACTTCCGTCTCGACGCGCGCCACGTCGCCGCGGCCATACAGCTTGGCCGCCGCCTTGAGCACATCTTCCTGGCTGACCGACTGCCCTTCCACCAGGCCCGATTGCGCCTGCAGGATGCGCGGATTGATATCGCCTACGCTTTCCACGGCCAGGCGCGTGAGCGGCAGGGCCACGTCCAGCAGGGCCGGCGCGGCCAGGCGCAGCTGCTCGCGCGCCGCATACTGTTCCGGCGGCAGGGCCAGCGGCGCCAGGCGGGCAGCCAGTGCCTGCGCCGCCTGTTCGCCGGCGCGCATGGCGCGCGCATAGTTTTCGAAGTCGAGGAAGCTGACGCCCGTCAGATCCGGCGCCACCAGGATGTCCTGCGGCCGCAGCTCCTTGAGCGAGCGCTGCACGTTCTGCTCCGTGAGGATCTGCAGCATCTGCTGCGCCACGCCGATGGCGCTGCCCAGCTCTTTTTCCGGTGCCAGCGGCGTGCCCACGTTGACGGCGATGATGATGTCGGCGCCCATGGCGCGCGCCATGTCGACGGGCAAGTTGCGCACCAGGCCACCATCGACCACCAGGCGGTTGTTCACGCGCACGGGAGCAAACACGCCCGGCACGGCCAGCGAGGCGCGCATCGACAGGAACAGGGGCGTGTCGACCAGCTCCACCAGCTCGCCATTGACCAGGTCAGAGGCCACCGAGCGGAAAGGCAGCGGCAGCTGGCTGGCGGGACGGTCGCGCATGCCGGCCGGCAGCAGCCGGTTCAAGGCCATTTCCAGCGCCGCATTGCTGGCCGCCGCCGGCGGCGTGGAAATGCCGTTGCGGCTGGTGCCGAACTCGATGCGCGACGGCAGCAATAAATCTTCCTCGCGGCGGCGGAACGCCAGTTCGTCGCGCGGCGGCCGGTCGGCCACCACGCGCGCCCAGTTGGTATCGCGCGCCATCTTTTCCAGGTCTCCCACGGAAGCGCCGGCCGCGTACGCACCGCCCACCACGCCGCCCATGCTGGTGCCGACCACCATGTCGATCGGCACGTGCAGTTCCTGCAGCACTTTCAATACGCCGATATGCGCGAGACCGCGCGCGCCGCCGCCCGACAGCACCAGGGCGATGCGCGGGCGCGCCGGCACGGGCGCAGGAACGGCCAGGGGAGGAACGGAGGTCGCGGTGGCAGCGGGAACGTCAGCGGCGGCGGCGGCTTGCGGCAAGGCGCACAGCGCCGCCACGCAGCCCGCCAGGACGGCACGGATCGAGAACATGAAGACTCCTGTGGCGATGGCGGCACGGCGCCATCGGCAAAATACGATAAGAACAGCGTTAATTCGACGGCGGCGGCACGCTGCCGCTCACCTGCGGCGGCGCCGGCATCACGGTCGCCGGACGCTGCTGCTGCTCCATCGGCAGCGGCGGCGGCACCAGGTTCGTTGCCGGCGCGGGGGCTGATGCCGGCGCCGGGGTGGCGGACACGGGCCCCGGCAAGGCCAGCGCCTTGTCGTCGGCCACCAGGTCGATGCGCTTGCTCACGCCGCCATCGCGCAGCAGCACATGACGCGCATGCACTTCCAGCACCGTCACGCCGGGCACCACCTCGGCGCCCTCGGGCAAGGCCACGGAAGGCTTGCCATCGGTCGAGATGATGGCCACGCTGCCGCGGCCATTGCCGGCGGCGACCACGCCCTTGAGCTGGTAGTTGCTGGCCGTGGCCACGCTGACCTGGCCGCCGAACAGCGCGGCGCCCGCCTCCACGCTGGCATCCTGCACCACCGGCACAGCGGGCGGATTGATAGGGCGCTGCGGCGCCTTGAACAGCTGCATGGCCCAGTAGGCCAGCGACACGGACAGCGCCACGACGGCGAGCAAACTTGTAAATTGAGGCAAACGCTTCATGGCTTCCTTGGTTTTCTTATCTGACGAGCTGATTGATTTCGATAATCGGCATCAGCACGGCCAGCACGATCAGCAGCACCACCACGCCCATGGCCAGGATCAGGGCCGGCTCCAGCAGGCCCGCGATGGTGAGCGTGCGGCGCTCCAGGTCCTGCTCCTGCGCGCTGGCGGCGCGTTCCAGCATGGCCGGCAGCTCGCCCGTGATTTCACCCGCGCGTATCATGTGGATCAGCATGGGCGGAAAATGCTTTTGCGCCGACAGCGCGCGCGCCAGGCTCACGCCTTCGCGCACGGCGCCGCTGGCTTCCTGTACCAGTTCCTGCATCGCCACATTGGTGAGCGTGTCGCGGCTGGTGTCGAGCGCGCGCAGGATCGGCACGCCGGACCCCGTGGTGATGGCCAGGGTGCTGGCAAAACGCGCCGTGTTCAGGCTGCGCTCGAATTTCCCGTACAGGGGCGCCGTCAGCAGCCAGGTATGCCAGCGCCGCTTCAGGGCCGGCTGCTGCAGCGCGCGGCGCCAGGCGAACCAGGCGCCGGCAAGGGCGATCGCCACGACGATGCCGTAGTGGCGCACGAAGTCCGACAGCGCCAGCATGATCACGGTGAGCATGGGCAGCTTTTGCTTGGTATTGGCGAACACGGAGACGATCTGCGGCACCACGTAGGTGAGCAGAAAAATGACGATGGAAAACGCCACCACCGTGACGATGGCGGGATAGGTAAACGCCAGCTTGACCTTCTGCACCAGCGCATTGCGCCGCTCGATATAGTCGGCCAGGCGCGAGAGCACGCGCGACAAATGGCCGATCTGCTCGCCCGACGCCACCAGCGCCCGGTAAATCTCCGCGAAATCGCGCGGATGGCGCGCCAGCACGTCGGAAAACGCGGCGCCGCCGATCACTTCGGAGCGGATCGAGGCGATCAGGTCGCGCAGATACGGCCGCTCGGCCTGTTCCAGCAGCGCGGAAAACGCCTGCTCCAGCGGCAGGCCCGCTTCCAGCAAACTGGCCAGCTGGCGCGTAAACAGGGCCAGCTCGGTGCTCGACAGGCGCTCGCCGAAGCCGCGCCGCTTGGTCACGCCGGCGGCATCGACCTGCGCGGCGATCGGTTCGACGGCCAGCGGCACCAGGCCTTGCACGCGCAGCTCGGCGCGCGCGGAACGGGGACTGTCGGCATTGAGCACGCCCTTGCGGGTGGCGCCCTGGGCGTCGACGGCTTCATAGCGGAATGCGGGCATGGTGGCGGGCCTAGTCTTTGGTCACGCGCAGCAACTCGGCCTGCGTGGTGGTGCCGTCGCGCAGCCAGCGTTCGCCGTCCTCGCGCATGCTCGTCATGCCGTCCTGCAGGGCGACGGCGCGCACTTCCGCTTCCGACGCGCGGTTGTGGATCTGCGCGCGGATCTGCTCCGTCGTGCGCAGCAGTTCATATACGCCCACGCGGCCCTGGTAGCCCGTCTGGCCGCAATGCTCGCAGCCGACCGCCTGCCAGTACTGGCCATCGAAGGTCTTGCACGAGCCGCACAACTTGCGCACCAGCCGCTGCGCCAGCACGCCCAAGAGCGACGACGACAGCAGGAACGGTTCGATGCCCATGTCGAGCAAACGCGTGACGGCCGCCGAAGCGTCGTTCGTGTGCAGGGTCGCCAGCACCAGGTGGCCCGTCAAGGATGCCTGCACGGCGATCTGCGCCGTTTCCAGGTCGCGGATCTCGCCGATCATGATCACGTCCGGGTCTTGCCGCAAAATCGCCCGCAGCGCCTTGGCAAAGGTCATGTCGATGCGCGGATTGACTTGCGTCTGGCCCACGCCGGCCAGGTCGTACTCGATCGGGTCTTCCACCGTCAGGATGTTCGTCGTCGTGGCGTTGAGCATCGACAGCGCCGCATACAAGGTCGTCGTCTTGCCCGAGCCGGTCGGGCCGGTAACCAGCACGATGCCGTGCGGCTGCGTGATCAGGCCATCGAACTGCCCCAGCATGGGCGCGCTCATGCCCAGGTGCTGCAGGTCGAGGCGGCCCGCTTCCTTGTCCAGCAAGCGCAATACGGCCCGTTCGCCATGGCCCGTGGGCAGGGTCGAGACGCGCACGTCGACGGGCTTGCCGCCCACGCGCAAGGTGATGCGGCCGTCCTGCGGCAGGCGTTTTTCCGCGATGTCGAGTTGCGCCATGATCTTGATGCGCGAGATCAGCGAACCGTGGATGGCTTTACGGGGGCGCACCACGTCGCGCAGGCTGCCGTCGATGCGGAAGCGCACGACGGAGGTCTGCTCGAACGGCTCGATATGGATGTCGGACGCGCCTTCGCGCAGCGCCTGCGTGAGCAGCGCGTTGATCATGCGGATGACGGGCGCGTCGTCGGACGATTCGAGCAAGTCCTCGATGGCCGGCACGTCCTGCAGCAGCTTGGTGAGATCGAGGTCGGCGTCGAATTCATCGGCCATCTGCGACGCATCGCCGCCGCCGCCCGCGTAGGCGCCGGCAATCGCCGCATCGAGCTCGCCGCGCGGCAGCACCGTCAACTGGATCTGGCCGAAACGGCGCGACACTTCGGCAATCGCCGCCGGCGCCGTCGATGCGGCCACCAGCACCTCGACGGGGGCGCCGTCGGCGGCGCCGGGCCGGGCCAGCAGGCCGAAATCGCGCGCGTAGGCGTAGGGAAGCAGATTACTCATGGTGATCCGCTCACTTCTGTGGCTGTTGCTGCTGTTGATACTGCTGCAGCAGCGGCTGCGGCGGCGTGGCGGCATTGGCCGGCGCGCCTGGCGGCGGCGTCGGCGCCGGCGGCACGGGGCGCGTCACCATGTTGCCGCCCACGGGCTGGCCATCCTGCAGGGCCGGCAGCACGGGCGTACCGAGGTCTTTCAGCATCAGATTGCCCGAAGCCGGCACGGCGGCCGTCTCGGCCGAACGCATGTAGTCGTAGCGGTCGGCCGCCAGGCTGCCGCTCTGCTCCTTGTTGCGCACGATGACGGGGCGCAGGAAGATCATCAGATTGGTTTTTTTGCGCTCGCGCGTCTGGTACTTGAACAGGTTGCCGATCAGGGGGATGTCGCCCAGGCCGCGCACTTTTTCCGCGTTATCGCCCGTGCTGTCCTCGATCAGGCCGCCGAGCACGATGATCTGGCCATCGTCGGCCAGCACATTGTTTTCGATCACGCGGTTGTTGATGGTGATGCCGCTGACGGCCGTCGACGTGGATTTGTCCACGCTCGACGTCTCGTGATAGATGCCCAGCTTGATGGTGCCACCCTCGGAAATCTGCGGACGCACCTTCAGGGTCAGGCCCACTTCCTTGCGGTCGATGGTCTGGAACGGGTTGGTGTTGGTGCCGGCCGTGCTGGTGTACTGGCCCGTCAGGATAGGCACGTTCTGGCCCACCTTGATGGTCGCCAGCTCGTTGTCCAGGGTGATCAGGTTCGGCGTCGACAGGATGTTCGCGTTGCCGTCCGATTCCAGCGCATGCGCCACGGCGCCCAGGCCCAGCGCGCCGTTGATCTGCTTGAAGATGCCGACCGTCAGGCCGCCCGTCGGCAAGACCTTGCCGCCACCCGTGGCGATGGCGCCGATGTTGTTGGTGGTACCAGACGCGAACGACTGCAGCGCGCCCACGCGGTAATTGCTGGTGCTGTCGCCGGACAGCCCCAGCCACTGCACGCCGAATTCGGACGCCTTGGCCGACGTCACTTCGACGATCAGCGCCTCGATGTAGACCTGGGCGCGGCGCACGTCGAGCTGATCGATCACCGCGCGCAGGTTGCGGTAGACGGCTTCGTTGCAGGTCAGGATCAGGGTGTTGGTGGAAGCGTCGGCCTGGATGAAACCGGCCGCCCCGCCCGACGACAGCTGCTGCGGCCCGTTACTCAGCGAAGCGCCGCCCGTGGTGCCGCTTTGCGTATTGCCGCCCAGGCCAGTGCTGTTCATGCCGCTGTTGTTCTGGCTGATCTGGTTGTTCGTATTCTGGTTGCCGACGCCCTGCTGCGCCGTGGCGGCCGTGCCGTCCGACGTCACCACCGAGCGCAGGGTCTGCGCCAGCTTGGTAGCGTCCGCATTTTTCAGGTACACCACGTGCACATTGCCCAGCTGCGTGGTGGGCTGGTCCAGCTTCGAGATCAGCGACTTGGCCAGGTTGGCGCGCGCCGCCGACGGCGCGCGCAGCACCAGCGAATTGGTGCGCGGGTCGGCCAGCACGGACACCTTGCCTGTATCGCCGGCCGCGCCGGCGCCCGCATTCCCGCCTTCCATCAGTTTATTCACCATCGAGGCCAGGTCGGACGCGATGGCATAGCGCACGGGGATCACGTCCAGGTCCGTCGAGGCGGGCACGTCGAGCGCGGCGATGATCTTCGCCAGGCGCTTGAGGTTATCCGCGTAATCGGTGATCACCAGCGAGTTGTTGCCCGGGTTGGCGTTGATCGTGTTGTTCGGCGAAATCAGGGGCCGCAGCACGGCCAGCAGGTTGGCCGACGACTCGTAGTTCAGGTAAAACACCTGGGTGGCGATCTGGTCGCCCTTCACCTGGCTGGCGCCGTTGCCCACCTGGGTCGGCACCGATTGCAGCTTGGCGTCCGCTTCCGGCACCACCTTCGCATAGCCGTCGCCGGAGACCACCGCGTAGCCCTGCAGGCGCAAGGCCGAGGCCAGCAGCCCGAACGCCTGCGTCTTGCTGATCGATTTTTCCGACACCAGGGTGATCGTGCCCTTGACGCGCGGGTCAATGACGAAATTGATGTTGGTGTAGTGGCCCACCGCCTTGATCACCGATTCGATGTCGGCGCCGACGAAATTGAGCGCCGCCTCATCGCCGGGCGCGGCCCAGACGGGCGCCGGCATGCCGGCCACGGAACAGCACAGCAAGGCGGCGGCCGACAGGCGGCGCAGCGAGAAGGAGGAAGTAATTGGGCTCACGGATGGTTTTTTCATTGTCTGAACTCTAAGGCGATGATGTTTTTTTCGCTATTGCTACGGCGCTGTCCCAGCAAATTCAACAAACTCGCCAAGGTCTCTTCATATCCTGCTGCGGCCTGGGCCTGGCCGGAAAACTGCATGCGCCCCTGTTGCAGGCTGCCGCTGCCGTCGAGCAGCAGCGGTCCCTTGATGGAGCGCAGTGTCAATGTCGCCTGCTGCCCCTGCCAATCGAAATCGAGCTCGTAGCTGCCCAGCGGACGCAAGGACGACAGGCGCGACGCCATGTCCGTCATCTGCAGGGTGGTGCGGCCGACGGCGGAAAACTGCCGCTGCTCCAGGGCCAGCTGCAAGGTGCTCCACGACAGGCGCATGCTGCCCGTCGGCGCCACGGTATTTAACGGTGCACCGAGGCCGCCCAGGCCATCGGCCGGCAGCAGCAGGGCCGCCGGGCTGACTTGCCAGTGCGACCACGAGCCGCGCAGGTTCACCGGCTGCGACAACGCCTGCGGGTTCTGCAATTCCACGTCCGCCGATCCCCACAGCACCGAGGGCGAAATGCGCCAGCTGAAACGCCCCGGCAGCAGGGGCGTCACGGCGCCGTTCGCGCTGGCCGCGCCGCCGATAAAGGCCGAGCCGCGCCACAGGGTACCTTGCGCGTCGCCCAAGGTCAAACGTCCGCCCGTCTGCTTTTCCACGATGCCCGCCACCCAGCCGGCCGGGAAAAATACCAGCAGGGTGACGCAGACGCTGACGATGATGGCCAGCAGCCAGCCAAGCAGGCGCATCATCGTGCCGCGCCCGGGCTCTGGTGCAGGGTCAGGCTGGCGTCGACCAGCCCCGCCTTGCCCTGCGCCGTGATCTTCGCTTCCTGCACCGCCACGCGGCCTTCGCGGCGCAAGCCGTCCAGCCACAGCATGACGCTGGCAAACGGCACGCCGTTGAGCTGCACGCGCGCGTACTCTCCCGTCAGCGACAGCGATTGCGGCGCCAGGCCGCGCGCTTTCAGCGACGCGTCGAGGCTTTCGCGGCTCATGCTTGCCACCTGCACGGGCGCCTGGCGCGCCAGTTCGCCCGCTTCACGCGCCAGCGCCTGCAGCTGGGCCGCATTCTGACGCAGCTCGGGCAAGCTCTTTTGCAAGGCGATGCGGCCCGTCCAGGCCGGCTCGAAAAACACGGCATAGACGAGGGCCAGCCCCGCCACCACGCCGCCTATGCTCAAGAGCTTGCGCTCCTGCTGCGTACGCTCCGCCCAGAAGGCCTGCACGGCCTGCTGCCGCCCCATCCACGCGGCGCGCGCCTTGTTCAATGCTGCACTCATGCTTTTGCTCCCGTGGCCGGCGTGATCTTCCACACGCCCGGCGCCGTTTCATTCAAGGCCAGCTTGCGCGCGGCCAGGCCGTCGCGCACCTGCGCCTGGGCGCTGGCGTCGACCATGTCCGGCTTCAGCTTGACGATCAGGGCGCGCTCGCGGTATTCCAGCGAGGCCACCACGCCGCGCCCGGCCAGGCCGCCCAGCGCCTCGCCCAGCGCCGCGCTCATGCTGGTGAAATCATCCATGCTCGCCTGCCCGCTTTGCAGGCGGGCGGCAGCGATATTGCGCCGCATCTGTTCCGCTTCCAGCCCGTACACGGGCGCTTCGTTCGGATACGCGGCCTTGAAGGTTTGCTGCATCGAGGTGCGCACGGTGGCCGCCTCGCGCTTCAGACGCATCCATTCGATATTCATGCCCGCCAGGTTGACAACCACGGCCAGCAGCGCCAGACGGATGGGCCAGCGCCAGCGGCGCCACTCGGTGGCCGCTCCCGTCGCCGTGCCCAAGGCAGGGGCTAGGTCCAGTCCCGCGCTCCTGGCGCCGGCGATCCAGTGCGCCCAGTGGTCGGGTTCCACCGTCACGCCATGCATGCCGGCAGCCAGTTCTTGATAATGCGCCAGCTCGGCCTGCGCCACGTAGACCGTCAGGGGCACGTCGCCGGCAAATGCGCGCGTCGTCAGCAGCGCCTGCTGCGGCTGGGCCGGCAAGACCAGGCCCAGCCCCTCCTGCGGCGCCTGGCGCAAGGCCAGTTCCAGACCGTCGCCGCTGGCCTGCAGGGCGGCCGTCACGCTGCCCGGCTGCAAGGGCAGGCACAGCTGCGACGGCAGCAGCGCCACCTTGCGCGCGCCCTGCGCCAGCAAGGCTTGCACGAGTACCTCGGCCCAGGCGCGCTGCGCCACGGCCACCGTGCGCATGCCATCCGCATCGGGCGCGCCGGCGGCCAGCAGGCAATCCTGGGCGTCGCCGAGGATGTGTTCTTCCACCAGGCCCGGCAAGGCCGCGCGCAGACGCGCGCCGGCCAGCGGCGGGGTTTTCAGGCGCAGCAGGGTCACGTCGGCCGCCGCCAGCAGCAGCACCACCTGCTTCGCGCCGGCGATCAGCTGGCCCAGGCTGCCCAGCGGCGCGCTGCCTTGCTGCAGCAAGGAGCCGCTGTCGCCGGCCAGCACGAAGGAGCAGGCAGGCGCACTGTCGGTGGACGCCTTGGCCGGGTGACGGATATACAATATTGTCAAAGTGACTCGCTTTCAGCTGTTAATTTTCCCGCAGCCAGACCAGGCTGGTGGTGCGCTGCGGATCCGTTTTACGATTGACGAGCGCCACGGCATCGAGGGCGGCGCGGTCCAGCCGCACGCGGATGACGGTGAGGAAGTAGCGGCTCTTCACGTCCAGCTCGACGCCCTCAATCACACTGCCATTGATATTATTCTTGAAGTTTGCAAAATCGACAAACTTTTTACGCGGATTGCTCAAGGTCAGCGCGCTGGCTTCGGACAGCGACAGCATCGTCACGGCCGCCAGCACCTCGGCCGGCGCCGTATTCACATTCACGGGTGTGATTTCCGGCAGCACGATGATGAAATCGCGCAGCTTTTCGATGATTTGCGGCGTATAGCCGGGCACGGCCAGCAAGTCCTCGACCTGCGTGAACGCCACCGGCTCGCTGCCGCCGCCCGTGGACGCGGGGGCGGCTGGCGTCTTGCCATCGCTGCCGGCGGCGCGCGGTTTCGGCCGCGCGCGCAGCACGGCATCGGCCGTCGCCTGCGCCAGGGAACTATCGAGCTGCAAGTTGGACAGCAAGCGCTGGTAGGCCTGCACGTAGGGCTTGCTGACGGTGCCCGTGGCGTCGACCAGGTTGGTAATATTAAAACGCGCCTGCGCATCGAGTGCGCGGCCCGAGACGGTGGCGTCGAATTTTTCCGTGTCGACCTTTTCGCGGTCCACGTAATCGTCGAGCCGCGCTTCCTCGATGGGCGTGGCCCACACGCCGTCCAGGGCCGTCAGCATGGGATTGTCCTGGCGCAGCCAGAAGCGGGCGAAGTCGACCATGCCGCGCATGGCCCACTGCGTCTGCAGGCGCAGGCGCTGGTTTTCCATCGAACGCACCTGCACCTGCTGCTGCCAGAACAGGCTGGCGACGACCGTGATGGCCAGCGCCGTCAGCAGCAAGGCCGTGATGACGGCCACGCCGCGCTGGCGCGCGGGGCGAATAAACGGCTTCATCCCGGTCCCAATAAAAAGACTTTGGACAGGCCCGCGTCCTGGCCCGGCATCTGCAGGGTCACTTCCAGACCCGGCACTTGCGTGGAGATCGTGGCACCCGCCGTCAGCACGTTCCAGGCGCCATTGTTCCAGCCGCGCATGACCATGCTGTCGACGCCGCGCATCAGGGTCACGTCGGCGCTGGAGGTATCGGTATCGTCGCGCGCCGCCTGCCACAGGGTGTCGAGCACGGCCAGGTCGCGCGTGCCGTTCGACTCGCGCCGCGTCAGCACGCCGCCACGCAGGCGGTAAGTGACCACTTGCAACTGCTGCGGCTCCTGCTCCGACGCGGCCAGGCGCACCAGGGTCAGGCGGTCGTTTTCCGCCGTCAGGTTGATGCGGCCATTCAGCAGATTGTTGTTCTGGCCGGCGCCGGCCAGGTGGTCGCAATCGCTTTGCATCTGGGCAAACGCCAGCTGCATGCCGCGCGCCTGCTCCAGCTGGCTGGTCAGCACTTCGCGCGAACGCATGATGCTGTCCAGGCCGCGCCAGCCCAGCACGGCGACCATGGCCAGGATGCCGATCGCCACGAGCAGCTCGATCAGCGTGAAACCGCCAGCGGGGACGGGGCGGCGCGCCATCAGTCGTTAAAGGAAAGCAAGACCAGGCGCACGATGCGCCGGGCCGGATATTGCACGTCGTACACGTTGACGCGCACCTGGCGGATGCGGGGATTCGGCGTGGCCACCACTTCTTCCTCGCAGATGAGTTTTAAGTCGCCCTGCGGGCAGTCGACCGTGCGCTTGCCCGTCTGCGGGAACGTCTTCGCCAGGCGCAAGCGCACCAGGTGGTTTTCCGCCGACCAGGTGGCCATCATGGCGCTGCGCAAGCCGTCGCTGTTCTGCGTCAGGCTGCCGACGGCGCGCAGCGAGGCGCCCAGGGCCGTGCCGACGATGACGAGGGCGACCAGGACTTCCAGCAAAGTGAAGCCAAGCTGGCGGCGTTGTCGTGGGAAGGCCATCATTGCTCGACCGTGAAGTGGCCGATGCCGTCGGCGCGGATGGCCACGCTGCGCTCGCCGCTGGCCAGGGTCAGCACAAAAGGCTTGTCGACCGGTTCGCGGCCGAAGATGATGCGCAGCGGCTGGGCCACGCTGCTCGACGGCTGCACGCTGAGCAGCATGGGAGTATTCGCAAACGCGCGCTCGCGCAGCAAATCGTCCTGCGTCACGGGTTGCCACAGCTTTTCATTGAGGACCAGGAAACGGTATTGATTTTCGTCCGCCTCGAACGCCACCTGCCGGCTGCGCACGATGGCTTCATCGCGCGCCAACTGCAGCAGCAGGGCGATGCGCTCGGCTTCCTTTTGCAGCGCCTGCTGGCCATTCGGCATCGCATTCAGCGATACCAGGCCCAGGGTGACGCCGATGATGACCATCACCACCAGCAATTCGATCAGCGTGAAGCCGCTGGCGCGTGGCCGGGGCAGTGCGCGACCGGTGGTCATGGCAGGCATGCAATGGAAAACTTACAGTTCCCAGGAGCCGATATCGGCATCGTCGCCGCTACCGCCGGGCTGGCCGTCGGCGCCCAGCGAGATGATGTCGACTTCGCCCTTCACGCCCGGCGACAGGTACTGGTACGGGTTGCCCCATGGATCTTTCGGCATCTTTTCCAGGTAGCCGCCCGCTTTCCAGCCATTCGCGGCCGGTCCCGTGGTCGGTTTCTCGATCAGCGCCTGCAAGCCCTGCTCGGTGGTCGGGTAGCGCTGGTTATCCAGGCGGTACAGTTTCAAGGCTTGCATCACGGTGGCGATGTCGACTTTCGCCGCCGCCACTTTCGACTCGCCCGTGCGGGCGATCAGCTTGGGCACCACCAGCGAGGCGAGGATGCCCATGATCACCACCACGACCATGATTTCTATCAAAGTGAAGCCGCGCGCGCGGCGCTGGCGTATCGGATGGTTTGCTGCGTTTTGCATAAGAAAGAGAGAAGAAGGTGAGTAATGAGAGCAGAGTATAAAGCGGAAATATGACAAAGCTTGTCATATGGGGAAAAATTTGTGCGGCGGCCGTCAGGCCGGCAAGACCATTTTGCCGCAAACGGCGCAGCCGGGGTCGCGCGCGACGCGCATGCTGCTCCATTCCATGTGCAAACCGTCGAGCAGCAGCAGCCGTCCGGCCAAGGATTCGCCCGCGCCCATGATCAGCTTCAAGGCCTCGGCCGCCTGCATGGCGCTGACCACGCCGACCAGCGGCGCGAACACGCCCATGGTCGAGCACGCCTCGTCCGTGAACTGCTGCTCCTGCGGAAACAGGCAGGAATAACAGGGCTGCGTGCCCGTGCGCGGGTCGAACACGCTCACTTGCCCGTCGAAACGGATCACGGCGCCCGATACCAGCGGCACCCTGGCCGCCACGCAGGCGCGGTTGACGGCGTGGCGCGTAGCGAAGTTGTCGGTGCAGTCGAGCACCACCGTGCTGGAGCAGACCAGTTCGGCCAGGCGCGCGCCGTCCAGACGCTCCTGCAAGGCGATGATGGCTATCTCGGGATTGATGCCGGTCAAGGTTTCGCGCGCCGACAGCACTTTCGGCTGGCCCACGCGGGCCGTCGTGTGGGCGATCTGGCGCTGCAGATTGGTCAAATCGACCGTGTCGTCATCGACCAGGGTCAGCTTGCCGACACCGCTGGCGGCCAGGTACATGGCCGCGGGCGAACCGAGCCCGCCCGCGCCGATCACCAGCACGTGCGCGTCGAGCAAGGCTTGCTGGCCTTCGATGCCGATCTCGTCTAACAGGATGTGGCGCGAATAGCGCAGCAATTGGGCGTCGTTCATGGCGGCGACTACGGTTTGCGCACGGGAATCTTCTTGTCGTCCGCCTTGATGTCGGAAGCAATTTCCGGCTTGGCGCCGATCTTCTCCACCTTCGGGTCCACCTTGGCCAGCTGCACCGGCAAGCCCTGGAAATGATTCAACGCTTGCTGCAGCTGGAAATCATCCTTGGCGCCGTATTCGAGCGGCTTGCGCTTTTTCGCCGTGGCGATCAGGCGCTGCTCTTCTTCCAGCTGATCCTGCATGCCTTCCATGGTCGGCTTGGCCGCTTCCGGCTTGCCATCGTCGCTGCTCAAGTGTTTTTCCAGGTCCGCTTCGCGCACGCGCAGGCTGTTCCAGCCGTCGCCTTCGGCCGTTTCATCGACCAGCAGGTCGGGCACGATGCCGCGCGCCTGGATGGCGCGGCCTTTCGGCGTGTAGTAGCGGGCCGTCGTCAGCTTGACGGCCGTATCGGCCGTGATCTGGCGCAAGGTTTGCACGGAACCCTTGCCGAACGTCTGCGTGCCGATGACGGTGGCGCGCTGGTAATCCTGCAAGGCGCCGGCGACGATTTCCGAGGCGGACGCGGAACCGGCGTTGACCAGCACCACCAGCGGCACGGTTTTCAGCGCGGCCGGCAGCTTGGCCAGCGGGTCGGCCTTGGCGCCCGGCGGCGCATAGAATTCGCGGCGGCCATAAAACACCTGTTTCGACTCGGGCAACTGGCCCTTGGTCGAGACGATCACGGAATTCCCCGGAAGAAACGCCGTCGCCACGCCGATGGCGCCCGGCACGACGCCGCCGGGATCGTTGCGCAAGTCCAGCACCAAGCCCTTGAGCTTGGGGTCTTGCGCATACAACGCGTTGATCTTTTTGACCATGTCATCGACGGTCGGTTCCTGGAACTGGGCGATGCGCAGCCAGGCATAGCCGGGCGCGACCATCTTGGCCTTCACGCTTTGCACGCGGATTTCCTCGCGCACGATGGGAAAGACCAGCGGCTTGCTTTCGCCCTTGCGCGACATCGTCAGCACCAGCTTGCTGCCAGGCTGGCCGCGCATCTTCTTGATCACGTCTTCCAGTTGCAAGCCTTTCAGCGGGATATTGTCGAGACGGGTGATCAGGTCGCCCGCCAGGATGCCGGCCTTGGCGGCGGGGCTGTCCTCGATGGGCGAGACGACTTTCACGTAGCCGTCTTCCATGCTCACTTCGATGCCGATGCCGACAAACTTGCCCTGCACGCTTTCGCGCATTTCCTTGAAGGCATTTTTATCGAGGTAGACGGAATGCGGGTCCAGCGAGGACACCATGCCGGAAATGGCTTCCGTCAAGAGTTTCTTGTCTTCCACCTTCTCGACATAATCGGTCTTGATCAGGCCGAAGACGTCGGACAGCTGGCGCAGCTCGTCGAGCGGCAGCGGGGCATTCGTGATTTTCTGCGCCACGGCCGGGTACTGCAGCGACATCCCGATGCCGGCCAGTACGCCCAGACCGATCAGGCCGATACTTTTGACTTTGATACCCATGAATTCTTCGCAATCTACAATTTTGCTGCCGCAGCAATGGTGGGAACTTAAAACTTCACCCAGGTGGCGGGGTCGAAGGCGCGGCCCTGATGACGCAGTTCAAAGTATAGCCCTGATTCCTCGTTGCCGCCGCTGTTGCCCGCGCTGGCAATGGCGTCGCCGCTCTTGACGGCATCGCCCACGCGTTTCAGCAAGGATTGGTTATTGCCATAAATACTCATGTACTGGCCGCCATGGTCGACGATGATCAAATTGCCGAAACCGCGCAGCCAGTCGGAAAACACCACCCGGCCGCCGGCGATGGCGTGGATCTCGCTGCCTTCGCCCGTGCGGATGAACACGCCCTTCCAGCTGGGGCCGTCACCGCGCTTGCTGCCGAAGCGGGCGGCGATCTTGCCCGCCACGGGCGCGCGCAGTTGCCCTTTCATGCTGGCAAAGGCGCCGGCCGGCGCGGCCGGGCCCAGGCTTGGGCGTTCCGGCTCCGGTTCCGGCTTCGGCTCGGGCTTGGGTGCCACCTTGGCCACTTGCGGCGGCTCGTCGTCATCGATCGGTTCCAGCTTCACGGGCGGCGGTGGCGGCGTCTGCGGCTTGATCTTGCCCGATTTGTTTTGTTGCTCTTTCGCAATGCGTTCGCGTTCGGCCTGCGCCTGGGCGGCCTTGGCGCGCGCGGCCAGCAGGCGTTCGCGTTTTTCCGCGGCGATCTTGGCGTCGGCGGCCGCTTTCGCGGCGGCGCGCTGCTCGGCCAGCAATTGCTGACGTTTCTTTTCGGCCGCGGCGGCAGCAGCCTGCTCTTCGATCAGTTTCGCCAGCTTGTCGACCAGGTTGCCCATGCGCTGTTCGTCGCGCTCGACATTGCCCACTTCCTTGCGCTGCGCCACCAGGCGCTGCGACAAACTCGTCAGCAAGGCGGCGCGGCGCGCCTTCTCCTGCACCAGCAAGGCCTTCTGGTCGCGCTCTTCCTGCGCGATTTCTTCCAGCTCATCCTTGGCGTTCTGCACGTCCGCCTGGTTTTTCTCCACGGCCAGCAAGTTGGCGCGCAAGGCTTCCAGCAGGCGCGCCTGCGCCTGCGACACATAGGCCATCAATTGCAAGTCGCGGTTGATGCGGTTCGGGTTGTCGCCCGACAAGAGCAGCTTGATGCGGTCTTCGTTACCGGCGACATATTGTTCACGCAGCAACTTCGACAGCTGCGTCTTTTGTTTCTCGACGGTGGCCGTCAACTGCTGGTGCTCTTGCCCCAGCGCATTGAGTTTCAGGCCCGTCTCGCTTTGTTCCTGCGCCAGGTCGCGCAAGGCGCGGTTGGCGTTGGAAATGGCCTCTTCCGACTCGGCCAGGGTATCGGCCGCGTCATCCTTGGCGCTTTCCGTGCGGCTGATGTCGCGCTTGAGCGCCGTCAGCTTTTGTTGCAATCCAGCACGTTGTGCTTCCGCGGCCGCTTTCTGCTTGCTGCGTTCGGTGGGCTTGGCACCCTGTGCGGCACCGCTCGACAAGAGCAGCGCTGCGCACAGCATGGCGCCGGCGCGCCACGCCGGCAGGGGTCGTTCAGCAGAGGGGGCGATCGCTGTGCCGCGGAAGAAAGACAACAAGTTACTTGGCCTTCCCTTGGTTCGCCACGGCAGCTTGCGCTGCCGCAATCGCTGCCGGGTCGCCCAGGTAGTAATGACGGATCGGTTTCAGGTCGGCGTCCAGTTCATACACGAGCGGCTGGCCGTTCGGGATGTTCAGGCCGACGATGTCGCTGTCGCTGATGCCATCGAGCATCTTGATCAGCGCGCGCAGGCTGTTGCCGTGGGCCGAAATGATGATCTTCTTGCCGGCGCGGATGGCCGGGGCGATTTCCTCATCCCAGGCCGGCATCACGCGCGCCACGGTGTCCTTCAGGCATTCGGTCAGCGGAATCGACGCTTTCGGCAAGCCGGCATAGCGCGGATCGTTGTACGAGGCGCGGTCGTCATTCGCTTCCAGCGGCGGCGGCGGCGTGTCGTAGCTGCGGCGCCAGACCAACACTTGCTCGTCGCCATACTTGGCGGCCGTCTCGCCCTTGTCCAGGCCTTGCAGGGCGCCGTAGTGGCGCTCGTTCAAGCGCCAGTCGTTCTTGATCGGCAAATACATCATGTCCATCTCGTCGAGGGCCAGCCACAGGGTGCGGATGGCGCGCTTCAGGACGGAAGTGTAGGCCACGTCGAACGTAAACCCTTCCTGCTTGAGGATCTGGCCGGCGGCCTTGGCTTCGTTGACACCCTTTTCCGTCAGATCGACGTCGGTCCAGCCGGTGAAGCGGTTATCGAGATTCCAGGTGGACTCGCCGTGACGCATGAAAACGATTTTGTACATAGTTCTATCTTCTCAAGGGGTTCAAATCAAAAAAGCAAAACGTAAAAAGACCTCGTCCAGCTTCTATTTTATAATGCGCGGATTGACTTAAACCATTGGACCCTACGTGAAATTCATTATCGACCACATTTTTCTGTTTGCCATCGTCATTATTTCCGGCGGCGCCCTCCTCTGGCCACTGCTGTCGATGCGCGGCAAGCGCGCGACCGTGCTGGAAGTCACGCAACTGATCAACCGTGGCAAGACCATCATCGTCGACGTACGCAGCGCGGAAGAATTCGCCACGGGCCACTTGCCTGACGCAAAAAATATTCCGCTGCCGGAACTGGCAAAACGTCTGGGCGAGCTGGAAAAATTCAAAACGCGCCCCATTGTAGTGGTTTGCCAGAAAGGTTCGCGTTCGGCAACCGCCGTCGGCCTGCTGGGCAAAGCCGGTTTCGCTGAGGCAACAAGCCTGGAAGGCGGCCTCGACGAATGGAAAAAGCAGGGTTTGCCATTAAAAACCCTGTCGCTGGCGAAGTAAGCCGGCATTTAACTAGAAGGAATCATCATGACCGTCCCCGTAATTGTGTATAGCACCGCCGTGTGCCCGTATTGCGTGCGCGCCGAGCGCCTGTTGGAAGCCAAGGGCGTCGCCGTGCAAAAGATCCGCGTCGACCTCGACCCGGAAGAGCGCATCAAGATGATGGAACGCACGGGCCGCCGCACGGTGCCGCAAATCTATGTGGGCGATACCCACGTGGGCGGATTCGACGATTTGTATGCGCTCGATCAAGCTGGCAAGCTCGACCCCTTGTTAAACGGCACGGCAGCCTGATATAAAGCGGGTTCGAGAAATTGCTTGGTTTTTTGTCGTATTGTTTTGATACAATTGCCCTCGCACCTGATCTGGCCGCGCCTACCCGGCGCGGTTTGAATACCGCAAGCACCATATTTGAACGGTGTGCCGTTCTTGTCCCTTACAACGAAAGCGTTCCATGTCTGACGAAAATCTGCAACCAGTCTTCCAAATCCAACGCGTCTACCTGAAAGACATGTCGCTGGAACAACCAAATTCCCCAGCTATTTTCCTGGAACAAGAAGCACCAGCGATCGAAGTCGCTCTGGACGTGGGCGCTGCGCCTCTGGCCGACGGCATCTTCGAAGCCACCGTGACCATCACCGTGACGGCCAAGGTCGGCGAAAAAGTCGCTTTCCTGGTTGAAGGCAAGCAAGCCGGTATCTTCGAAGCACGCAACATTCCTGCCGATCAACTCGATCCGCTGCTGGGAATCGGCTGCCCGAACATCATCTACCCTTACCTGCGCGCCAACATCGCCGACGTGATCACCCGTGCCGGCTTCCCGCCAGTGCACCTGGCCGAGATCAACTTCGAAGTGTTCTACCAACAACGTCTGCAAGCTATTGCTGACGCCGCTGCAGCAGCACCAGCAGCCAGCGAAACGCACTAAGCTCTTGCAAGACCCCGCCGGCCGTCCAGGCTGGCCTGACACGGCGGCCTGGCCGCCGTGTTTCGTTAAGGTTCAAAAAATATCATGTTGAAAAGTGCGCTCTTGAGCAAGTTCCGTTGGATGGCCGGCGCCGTGCTGCTGCTGGCCACCGCCGCCAGTCACGCCGTCGATTTCAAGACGGTGGGAGCAAACCCCGTCATCCTGTACGACGCGCCGTCCAGCAAGGGCGGCAAGCTGTACGTGGCGCCACGCGGCATGCCGCTGGAAGTCGTGCTCAGCTACGGCGAATGGGTCAAGGTGCGCGACGCCAGCGGCGAAATGGCCTGGACGGAAGCCAAGGGCCTGTCGGCCAAGCGCAACGTCGTGGCGCGCGCCGCGAACCTCAAGGTCCGCGCCAGCCCCGACGACAACGCCTCCGCCATCATCCTCGTCGACAAGGGCGTGCTGCTGGAAATGAGCGAGCAACCGAGCTCCGGCTGGCTCAAGGTGCGCCACAAGGATGGCCAGAGCGGCTACGTCAAGACCAGCGAAGTGTGGGGGCTGTAAGCACCGCCAGACTCACCCGGGCAACGGCCAGCCGCGCCGTGCCCCTCCCCCTGCCAGACTGAGGTTGCATGCAAGTTTCCCCTGAAAACACTCCCGATACCGCCGCCAAGGCCGCCCCGCGCCGCATTACCGTGCTGGGCGCCGGCGCCTGGGGCACGGCCGTGGCCATGGCCCTGGCCGGCCGCCACGACGTGCTGCTGTGGGGCCGCAATGGCGAAGCCATGGCCGCCATGGCCGCCAGCGGCGAAAACAGTTATTTACCGGGCTTCCCTTTGCCGCCGCAACTGCGTATCGGCGCCGACTTCGACGCGGCCGTCGCGCATGCCGGCGGCGAGCACGGCCTCCTGATCGCCGCCTGCCCCGTGGCGGGCTTGCGCCCCATGCTGCACCAGCTGAAAGACAAGGCCATCCCGAACCTGGTGTGGCTGTGCAAGGGGTTTGAAGGCGGCACGGGCCTGCTGCCGCACCAGATCGTGCAGGAAGTGCTGGGCGACAATATCCCCGGCGGCGCCCTGTCCGGCCCCTCGTTTGCGCAGGAAGTGGCGCGCGGCTTGCCGTGCGCGCTGACCATCGCTTCGCACAGCGCGCCATTGCGCGGCGCCGTCGTCTCGGCCTTGCATGGCGGCACCATCCGCGTGTATGCGAGCGAAGACCTGGTGGGCGTGGAAGTGGGCGGCGCCGTCAAGAACGTGCTGGCCATTGCCACCGGCGTGGCAGACGGCCTGGGCCTGGGCTTGAATGCGCGCGCCGCGCTGATCACGCGTGGCCTGGCGGAAATCACGCGCCTGGGCACGGCCCTGGGTGGCCAGACGGAAACGTTCATGGGCTTGACGGGCATGGGCGACTTGATTCTCACCTGCACGGGCGACCTGTCGCGCAACCGCCGGGTCGGCCTGGGCTTGGCGCAAGGCAAGGCGCTGGGCACCATCGTGGCCGAACTCGGTCACGTGGCCGAAGGCGTACCGTGCGCCAAGGCCGTGCGCGAACTGGCGCGCCGCATGGGCGTCGACATGCCGATCACCAATGCGGTGGCCGGCGTGCTGTTCGATGGGGATTTGCCGCACGTGATGGTGCAGCAGCTGCTGTCGCGCGATCCGCGCGCCGAGGCGGCCTAAGGCGGCCAGCCCCCGCCAGGGCAAACCTAGCGCCCCGCCTTGTGCATGAGTATGGTGAGCAGCAATAAACTGTCTTCGCGCGCTTCCAGGGCGTGCGCCTGGCCGCCGAGCAGGTACAGCATCTGCCCCGGACCCAGCAGGTGCTCGCCGCCATGCGCCGTCACCGCCACCTGCCCTTGCAGGCACAGCAAGGTGATTTCACCGAGCACATGATGCTCGGGCATGGTCTTGCCCTTGGGCATGCACATGCGAATCAATTCCAGTTCGTCCGTCCTGGCCAGCGCGATGGCGGAAAACTGCGACAGGTCGTCGCCATCCCTGCGCAGCACCTCGATCACCTGTCCTGAACTTGCGTGCTCCAGTGCCATCATGTGCTCCTTCGGCAGTTACTCGCTGACTTCCTCCGGCTCTTTCGCGCCGCGCATCCACTCGACCAGCGGCCACGCATCCTTCAAGCCTTCCGCCAGGGTCGGCAGCAGTTTCTCGGGTTCATTGACGGGCAGCGGCACTTCGGTCCAGACAAAAAAGCTCTTCAGCTTGATGAATTCGATATGTTCGGCATCCGCCTCGAAACCCTTGGGCGGGCGCTGCAGCTTGCCCTCGTTCTGGATGGTGCCGAAACGGGCCTTCAAACGCTTATTCTTCAGCACTTTGGAAAAACCTGGCGCGTCGTTGACCATGTGCTCGCGCAGCGCCTTCAGGCGGCCCGGCGGCGGCATGTATTCGCCGGCGCCGAACAGCAGATTGCCCTGGCCATCGATCTGCAGGTAATACGTGGGACCGCCCGCCTTGCTGGGACGGCGCATGTCGTTCGGCGCGATGGCGGCCGAAAAACGCGTTTTATACGGGCTCTTGTCGTGCGCGAAACGCACGTCGCGGTTGATGCGGAACAAGGCCTTCTTCGGATTGCAGTATTTCACGGCCGGATCGAACTTGCCCAGCTCGCCGATCAGCGACGTCACCAGCGCGAGGAATTCCTCGCGCAGGATGTCGTAGCGGGGCTTGTTCATGACAAACCAGGGACGGTTGTTGTTGTCGCTCAGTTCACGTAAAAATTGGGTCAAATCACGCACATGCATGTGTCAAATTCCGATCAGCAACTATTTGGAAAGCTCTTTCGGGATGGGGCGCTTGCCCACCATCACGTCGAGTGCCGCTTCGCGATTCTTGCGCAGCACCGTCATTTTAGCTTTTTCGCCGGGCGGCAGTTGGGCGATCAGGTTGAGCATTTCCGTCGTGTCGCCGACGGGCTTGCCTTGCACCGTCAGCAGGATATCGCCGGGCACGATGCCCGCCTTGTCGGCCGGGCCGTTGCGCACCACGCCGGCGATGATGGCGCCGCTGGTGCGCTGCAAGTTAAAACTTTGCGCCAGCTCGGGCGTGATGTCCTGGGTTTCCACGCCGATCCAGCCGCGCACCACGTGGCCATCCTTGATGATGGCTTCCATCACCGTCTTGGCCGTCGAGACGGGAATGGCGAAGCCGATGCCGACGGAGCCGCCGCTTTGCGAATAAATCGCCGTATTGATGCCGATCAGATTGCCGCGCGTATCGACCAGGGCGCCGCCCGAATTGCCGAAGTTGATGGCCGCATCCGTCTGGATGAAGTTTTCAAAGCTGTTGATGTGCAGGTTGTTGCGGCCCAGGGCGGAGATGATGCCCATGGTCACCGTCTGGCCCACGCCGAACGGGTTGCCGATGGCCAGCACCACGTCGCCCACGCGCGCCAGTTCCGACTGGCCCAGCACGATGACGGGCAGCTTGTCGAGGTTGATCTTGATGACGGCCAGGTCCGTTTCCGGGTCCAGGCCCACCACCTTGGCGGGCGCCTTGCGACCATCGGTCAGCACCACTTCGATTTCATCGGCGCCTTCGACCACATGGTTGTTGGTCAGCACATAGCCTTCATGGCTGACAATGACGCCCGAGCCGAGGCTGTTTTTCAAGTCTTCGTCATCCTCGCCGTCCGGGTCGCGGTCGCCGAAGAAACGTTTAAAGAAGGGATCGCGCGCCAGCGGATGGGCGCCGCGCTTGGGCACTTGCAGGGTGAGGATGTTGACGACGGCGGGCATGGCGCGCGCCGCCGCGTCGCGGTAGGAACCGGGCGCCAGACTGCTCGACGCCGTTTCCACCACGGGCACCGGCTTGGCGGGAGAGCCCAGCTGCTGTACCCGGCTGGCCGGGCGCAGCGCGCCGTACACAAAGTACAGCGCCAACGCGATCGTCACGGTTTGCGCAAACAATAACCAGAATCGTCGCATACAGTTCTCTGCCCATGTCAGCCGGCCGGTGCCGGAACGGCTTATTTTGCCAGATTGTTGCTGTTGCGTGCGTTCTGCTGCAGGGAGTCGCGGATTTCGCGCAGCAGCACGATGTCTTCCGGCGTGGCCGGTGCCGGGGCCGGCGCGACCGGTTCGCTGCGGCGGGCCTTGTTCATCAGACGCACCATCTGGAAGATGATAAAGGCGAGAATGACGAAATTGAGCAAGATGGTCAGGAAGTTACCGTAGGCCAGCACAGCGCCCGCCTTTTTCGCTTCCACCAGGGTCATCGTCGTGGCTTGCCCATTCAGGGGCAGGTAGTAATTGGCGAAATCGAGGCCGCCGAAAATGCGGCCGATGGGCGGCATGATCACGTCTTGCACCAGGGAATCGACAATCTTGCCGAAGGCGCCACCGATAATGACACCGACCGCCAGATCGACGACGTTGCCTTTCATTGCAAATTCTTTAAATTCTTTCATCATTGCCATGAATTTCTCCTTCGGATATGTATAAAAAACATGCCGATCATACTATTGATTCCCAGTGCCACCAACTTGTGGTTGCCGGCAGGACCAATTCGTGCACAGCTGAGCGCATCTAGTTCGAAAGAACTAGCCACCTCCTGCAAAAGTATATAAATTATGGTACAAGCAACGTTTTTGTTTTATTCGTTGTTTGCTTCACTTATAATTTGCGGTTGCCAGAAGTGGCTTTTTCACTTCCGGATAATCAACAAGAAACTGGCACGGGCTGCGCCATTGACCGAAGTTCCGCAGGGATGTTGCCACTTTACCGTACAAAGATGCGGGTTGCGGCAATCGGTGGGAAAGAGCTTCGGCGACGGTTTTTCGCGGCTGCCACTCATAATAAAGATTCGCATTTTGACTGATTGGGGTTTGCATGAGTAACGAAAAGCAGGTCGATTCAGGCCGTCGCGGCTTGCTCGTCGCCACGTGCGCGGCGGGCAGTGTAGTTGGATTGGCAACCGCGGGAGCCTTGGTAAGCACCTTCCAGCCGTCGGAGCGCGCGAAAGCGGCTGGCGCGCCGGTCGAAGTAGACATCACCACCTTGCAACCCGGCGAAATGCGCACCGTCGAATGGCGCGGCAAGCCGGTCTGGATCCTGAAGCGCACGCCGGAAATGATCGCGTCCCTGAAAAAGACCGACGGCAAAGTCGCCGATGCCAATTCCCAGCGCAACCCCGCCGAATTCACGCCAGAGTACTGCATGAACGAAGCGCGCTCGATCAAGCCTGAAATTCTCGTCGCCGTCGGCATCTGCACCCACCTGGGCTGTTCCCCTTCCTCGAAATTTGCCCCCGGCCCGCAACCGTCGCTGCCCGATGACTGGGAAGGCGGCTTCCTCTGCCCTTGCCACGGCTCCACCTTCGACATGGCAGGCCGCGTGTTCAAGAACAAGCCGGCACCGGACAACCTGCAAGTGCCGCGCCATATGTACCTGAGCGACACCAAATTGCTGATAGGTAAAGACGAGAAAGGCGAGGCTTGATCATGGCTGCTTTCAAAGAAACGAAATTCCCGGCAGACGCTCCCGTCGCCGAAAAAGCGCTGGGCTGGGTCGATGACCGCTTTCCCCTGACCAAGCTGTGGAACGACCAATGGGGCAAGTACTACGCCCCGAAAAATTTCAACTTCTGGTACATCTTCGGCTCGCTGGCCATGCTGGTGCTGGTCTTGCAGATCGTCACCGGCATCTTCCTGACCATGCACTACAAACCGGATGCGGCCCTGGCCTTCAATTCCGTCGAGTACATCATGCGCGAAGTGCCGTGGGGCTGGCTGGTGCGCTACATGCACTCGACGGGCGCCTCCGCCTTCTTCATCATCGTCTACCTGCACATGACGCGCGGCCTGCTGTATGGCTCGTACCGCAAGCCACGTGAACTGATCTGGCTGTTCGGTTTCGCCATCTTCCTGTGCCTGATGGCCGAAGCGTTCTTCGGCTACCTGCTGCCATGGGGCCAGATGTCGTACTGGGGCGCGCAAGTGATCGTCAACCTGTTCGGCGCCATCCCGTTCATCGGCCCTGACCTGTCGCTGTGGATCCGCGGCGACTATGTGGTGTCCGACGCGACCCTGAACCGCTTCTTCGCCTTCCACGTGATCGCCATCCCGCTGGTACTGCTGGGTTTGGTTGCAGCGCACTTGATCGCCCTGCATGAAGTCGGTTCGAGCAACCCGGACGGCATCGAAGTGAAAGAAAACCTGGGCGCCGATGGCCACCCCGTCGATTCGATTCCTTCGCATCCCTACTACACCGTGCATGACCTGTTCGGCGTCTCGATCTTCCTCGTCATTTTCAGCGCCGTCGTCTTCTTCGCGCCGGAAATGGGCGGTTACTTCCTGGAATACAACAATTTCCTGCCCGGCGATTCGCTGAAGACCCCGCTGCACATCGCGCCAACCTGGTACTTCACGCCGTTCTACTCGGTGCTGCGTGCCACCACGGCCGACTTCATGTACGTGCTGATGGGTGTCGTGGCCGCCTACGTGGTGTTCATCTGGCTCAAGTCGCGCCTGTCGACGACGGTCAAGTCCATCATCGCCGGCATTGCCATCGTCGCCATCATCGGCATGCTGCCGCAGGTGCTCGATGCGAAATTCTGGGGCGTGGTGTTCTTCGGCGGTTCCGTCGTGATCCTGGCGTTCCTGCCATGGCTCGACCATTCGCCCGTGAAATCGATCCGCTACCGTCCGACCTGGCACAAATACATCTATGCCATCTTCGGCCTGTCGTTCCTGATCCTCGGCTACCTCGGGACCCAGGCGCCAACGGATACGAAAACCATCGTGTCGCAAGTGTGCACCCTGATTTACTTCAGCTTCTTCCTGCTGATGCCATGGTGGAGTGCCATGGGCAAGTTCAAGACCGTGCCGTCGCGTGTGACGTTTCACCCGCACTAAGCCGCTCTCACGCCACGCTCAAAGGACATACATCATATGAAGATTGCAAAAAAACTGCTCGCCATCCTGGCCTTCGTGCCTGCCATGGCTCTCGCCAGCGAAGGCGGCTTTCCGCTGGACAAGGCACCTGACCGCCAGACGAACATGGCAGCGCTGCAACATGGCGCCAAATTGTTCGTCAATTATTGCTTGAATTGCCACGCCGCCGTGTCGATGCGCTACAACCGCCTGCGCGACCTGGGCTTGACGGAAGACCAGATCAAGAAGAATCTGTTGTTCTCCGGCGATAAAGTCGGCGACCTGATGACGACTTCCCTGGCACCGCAGGACGCCAAGGCCTTCTTTGGCGTCGTACCGCCCGATTTGTCGGTAATTTCGCGCGCGAAATCATCTTCCGCTGGCACAGGCGGCGACTACCTGTATACTTACCTGCGTACGTTCTATAAAGACGACACTCGTCCGACCGGCTGGAACAACATGGTCGTGCCGAATGTTGCCATGCCGCATGTATTATGGGAATTGCAAGGTGTCCAGACTGCCAAGTTCGTGGAAGAGAATGATCCGCACGAAGCTGGCAAGAAGATCCACAAATTTGCCGGCTTCGAGCAGGTCAAGCCAGGTACGTTGAACAAGATCGAGTACGACAATGCGGTAGCCGACCTGGTCGGCTACATGGAGTGGATGGCCGAACCGGCACAGCAGACACGCAAGCGCCTGGGCGTTTGGGTACTGCTGTTCCTGTCGGTCTTTGCTCTGCTGGCATGGCGCCTTAACGCGTCGTTCTGGAAGGAAGTCAAATAAGTGAGGCGCCGGCCATAGGCCGGTTTATGCCTGTTTCTGCGTTGTCCGCATGAGTGGACAAGCGACCTGGGGTGAGCCGTTCGCGGCTTCACCCCCTTTGTTTCTAAGGAACTATAAAAAATGATGGTTCTCTATTCGGGTACAACCTGCCCATTTTCGCAACGCTGCCGCCTGGTCCTGTTTGAAAAAGGCATGGACTTCGAAGTGCGCGACGTCGACCTGTTCAACAAACCGGAAGACATCTCGACCATGAATCCGTATGGCCAGGTGCCTATCCTGGTCGAACGCGAACTGATCCTGTATGAATCGAACATCATCAACGAGTACATCGATGAGCGCTTCCCGCATCCGCAACTGATGCCGGCCGATCCGCTGATGCGTGCCCGCGCGCGCCTGATGCTGTTCAATTTCGAAAAAGAACTGTTCGTGCACGTGCACGTGCTGGAAAGCGAACGCGCCAAGAGCAACGACAAGGCCCACGACAAGGCACGCGCGGAAATCCGCGACCGCCTGACGACCCTGGCGCCACTGTTCCTGAAAAACAAGTACATGCTGGGCGACGAATTCTCGATGCTCGACGTGGCTGTCGCGCCGCTGCTGTGGCGCCTGGACCATTACGGCATCGAACTGTCGAAGACGGCTGCACCGCTGATGAAATACGCCGAACGCATCTTCTCGCGTCCTGCCTACATCGAAGCGCTGACGCCATCCGAGAAAGTCATGCGCCGCTAAAAGATATCCCCATAAAGCTGCTGCGCAGCCCGCTCTCGACTTGGCGTTACTCGCCGTACGCATGTACGGCTGCGTTACTCAAGCCGATATCGGGCTTGCTCGCGACGCTTTCTGGGGCATCTTGGGCCAACTGTATTCTTTGTTCTTTTATCGAATGAGTTGTCCCATCGTTTCATTGAATTACCGGTGCGCCCGCCATTTGTTGCCGGCGGCGCTCCCGCCTCACAGTGCCTATCATGTCTGAAATCTCAACCAAACCTTATATGCTGCGCGCCATCTACGAGTGGTGCACCGACAGCGGCTACACGCCTTATCTCGCGGTCAAAGTCGATTCGCGCACCACGGTACCGATGGAATACGTGAAAAAGGGCGAAATCGTGCTCAACATCAGCTTCGGCGCCACCAGCGGCCTGAAGATGGACAACGACGCCATCCGCTTCCACGCCCGCTTCGGCGGCGTCTCGCGCGAAATCTACGTGCCGGTCGACAACGTGATGGCCATCTACGCCAACGAAAACGGCCAGGGCATGGCCTTCGAGCCCGTGCTGGGCAACGATGACCCGGACGCGCAACCGACGGACAGCCCCGCCTCGGCCGACGTCCCGCCGCCCGTGCTCGCCCCCGCCAGCAGCGCTCCGACCCTGTCGTCCGTACCGGCCAGCTCCCCCGAACAACGCGACAACGCCACGCCCGGCGACGACGAGCCACCAAAAAAAGGCGGCCGCCCGACCCTGACACGCATTAAATAGCGTATAATTCGCAACGCGCAGTTTTTGCCGACTTAGCTCATTTGGTAGAGCAGTTGATTTGTAATCATCAGGTGGCCAGTTCGAAACCGGCAGTCGGCACCAGAATATCAAGGGCTTACAGAGATGTAAGCCCTTTTTTCTTTTTCCCGCTTGCGTGACGCATTGCTGCGCCGCGCAATGACTATCAGCACGTTTAGGCGCAAGATGAGCACGTGCCTGCGCAAAGCAGGCTCCCGATGTCTGGCTTGCCTACCTGGGGAAATATCATGTCCGCACACACTTACAAGCTGATCGAACTGGTGGGAACGTCGACCGAGAGCAGCGATCAGGCGATACGCGATGCCATTGCCAAGGCGGCGCTGACGGTCAAGCACATGGACTGGTATGAAGTGACGGAATCGCGCGGCCATATCGTCGATGGCAAGGTGGCGCACTTCCAGGTCACGCTGAAGGTCGGCTTCCGGCTCGAATAAGTTCAGACGGCGCGTTCAGCGCCGTCCAGGCACGCCCCGGCTCTCCAGCCACTCCCGGCCGCCGGCTTCCAGCGCGGTCTCGATCACCTTGTCCGGCAAGCTGTAGACGGTCGCCCAGCTGGCACGGCCGTCCTGCGTGTTCGCGGGAAAGCTGTGCGTCTCGATGGGCCAGTGGTATTTGCGTTTCAGCGCTTTCACGATGGCGGCCAGCGAGACGCGGCCTTGCAGCGGCTCGGCGCCGGACTGGTCGCGGTTCGACAGCAGCACGGCCAGGACCTGGCCGCGGCCCGTGCGCGCGCCGGGGAAGGTGGGGGTTTTGTTTGCCATGGCCTATTTTACCGGGCGAGGTGCGATGTGCCGCACCTTTGATCTGGCGCAAGCGCCGCAGCGGCGTTGCGGCCACGATGACCATTTCGCCAGGCGTGCCAGCACCCCTCCTGCAGCCTGGGCTTGATACAGGGGGTACAGGAGAACATCATGCACAGCCTGAACATCCACGCCATGCAATGGCAGCCCGTCGCCGATATTTCCGCCGTCGATCCGCTGCGGCCCGACGACCTGGCCTGCTTTCGCGAACTGCGCGACGTGCTGCAGCGCTATGGCGCGCTCGACCGCTTCGGCATTTCCCTGATCCACCGCCATTTCGACATCGCCGACGACGAAGAGCTGATGGAGTATACGGATGTCGAACACCGAACGCTGACGGTGAAACCTGTCAAGAAAAGCGACATCGACTGGCAGCACACGACGATTACCAACTGGAAACTGACGGAAGGCGAGGAAGTGGCGCGCATCGGTTGCGGCTGCGCGCGCAATTCGGGCGGCCACCTGGGCTATCACCGAGGCACCTGAGGCTGGCCGATACCGCCCGCCAGGCGGCGTCGGCCTTTCTTACACTTTGCCATTTCCAGCTCAGCTCGCTTTGCGCAAGTGTTTGATTCGATGTGATTTTTTTGTGTGGCACGCAAGCTGCTTATCACTGTCTACGAAATGAATCCAGGCAAGTCATTCTGGATTCTCTGTCCCCCGGATTTTCCGAGACTGACTACGATAAGAGGCTGCGATGAACGTCGATCACACACGAAACAAGACCTTGGGCTGGCTGGGTGCGCTGGCGGCGGCCAGCCTGCTGGCCAGCGGCCAGGCGCAGGCCGGCGCGTACGGCTTGGCCGTCAACGAATTGAACAATTTCCGCATCACCACCAGTGCCGGCACGCTGTCGCTGGCCGGCGCCAACCGCAACGCCAGCGACAGCGCCTTCTTCGAGGGCGGCGTGGCCGTCAATCCGCGCGCCGTCAATACGGGCCCGGCCGCCAATGCCGACGTGCTGCAAGTGTGTTCGGGCGGCGGCTGCAGCGGCTTGCCGCAAAACCACTACGCACCGAGTCCCAGTGCCACCCTGGAATTCGCGCGCGGCGATGCGCATGCCTTCGGCAATATGCTCAATGGCGGCGCCACCGTGCGCGCCGTGGCCGAAGCACAGCGCAACTCGATCGGCGCCGCCACGGCCACGGCCGGCGACACCCTCACCGGCTCCGTCAACCTGACGCTGTCGAGCGCCGGCTTCATCACCTTCAGCTTCATGGGACGGCGCGACCTGCGCACCAACGTGACGACCATGGGCGACAAGTCGAGCGTGTCGATCATGGATATTTTCAATATCTCATGCAATACCGCCAGCCCCGTCGGCTGCCTGTCGAATGCGAATGCCGATGGCGTGATCTTCCAGTTCGCGCCCGATGGCAATGCCAGCAATGGCAGCGACATCAACGGCAACCATACGGTCGGCAGCCTCGATCCGTTCAGCCTGAACATGACGAGCGGCACCAACGACCCGGCCACCGGGCGCACCTTCACGAATGACTTCGCGATGTTTTCCCTGACCTCGAATTTCGCCCTGCCCGCCGGCAGCTACACCCTGAATTTTTCCAAGTCCACGCGCACCGATATCGTCGTCATCGATCCGCCGCTGGCGGTACCGGAACCGGGCACGCTGTTCCTGTTGGGCACGGGACTGGCCGGCCTCGCCTTTACGCGCCGCCGCCGGCAGCAATAAACACCGGCACGTGAAAAACACGCGGCGCCCGCCAAGGCGCCGCGTGTTTTTTTATGCCCGCCGATGCGTGTTAGCCGAGCCGTGCCAGCGCCCGGCGGGCCAGCTGCAATTGCTGCAGATAATAGCGGTGCAACATGGCCGGGTCGCTCAGGTCGCGCCCCAGTACCAGGCGCAGCTCGCTGGCAGGGCAGTCGGCGGCCTGGATCTGCACCTGGGTCTGCACCTGCGTTCCCAGCTGGCGGGCCAGCTGGCGCGCCGCCTGCTCCTGCGCGGGCCGGTATTCGACGCGCGTGCGCGCCACCTGGAAGCTGCCTGCATTGGCCAGGCGCACCACCTGCACGGGCGTGCCGGCCAGGCTGCGCGCCAGCGCGGCGGCCAGGCCAGGCACGCCGTTGCCGTTCACGATTTCCAGGCGCGGATGCGGCGCGCCGGCCACGGGCACAGGCGCCGCAGGCAGCACAGGGCCAACGGGCAGGCTGCGCACCGCCGCTGGCACGCGCCGCAGCTGGGCCATGCCATCGCTCTGCGTGATCTCCACGCGCGCCATGGCGGGCGCATCCGGTACCGGCTCCGGCACCACCTTCGGCGCCGCCTCGCCACGCACGACGGCCATGTCGCGCCGCACATCGTGTTCCTGCAAGCTGGCCGCCTGGTGCCGCATGACGGCCGCGCGCTCGTGCTGTCCCAGCCGTTCCAGTACTTGCGCCAGGTGCTGCCAGGCCAGCGCATTGAGCGGATCGAGCAGGCACGCCTGTTCCAGCGCAGTCAACGCTTGCGCATCGCGGCCGCTTAAATAATAGGCATGGCCGAGATTGCTGAACAGATAGGCCTGCTGCGGCTGCGGCGTGCCCGTTTCCTGCGTCAGCGCCTGCCACTGGGCGATGGCGGCAGCGTGCTCGCCGCGCTGCGCGTGCAGCACGGCCAGGCCGTTGCGCGCGTTCACGTGGCGCGGCGCATGGCGCAGCGCTTGCTCATAGGCCGCTTGCGCCGCAGGCAGGTCGCCCCGTTCGAAATGCTGGCGTCCCGCCGCATAGGCGGCATCGGCGTCAGGCCACTGCGGCCCCGGTGCATGGGCCAGCTGCGTGGTACAGGCGGCCAGTCCCAGGCAGGCGCAGGCGGCGGCCAGGCGGGAAAGCGTCAAGCGCATGGTGACTCCTTTCAGCGGCTGGCCATGGCCGGCACGAGCACGCGATAGACTTCGATCACGGCCGGCCCCATGAGCACCAGCATCAGGGTGGGAAAGACGCAAAAGATCAGCGGGAACAGCAGTTTTAACGCGATCTTCGCTGCCGCCTCCTCGGCCAGCAGGCTGCGCTTGCCGCGCAGGTTTTCCGAATGCACGCGCAGCGAATCGCCCATGCTGGTGCCGAAGCGTTCCGATTGAATCAGCATGGCGACCAGGGTGTCGACGTCTTCCACGCCGCTGCGCAGGGCCAGGTTGCGCAGTGCCTTTTCCTTGGAAAAGCCGGCGCGCATTTCCATCAGCACCAGTTGCAATTCCTGCGCCAGCACCACGCTCTTGATGTGGATTTCGCCCGACACCTTCACCAGCGCGCGCTCCAGGCTCAGGCCCGCTTCCACGCAGACGGTCAGCAAGTCGAGCGCATCGGGGATGTTTTCAAAGATGTCGCGCTGGCGCCGCTTGGCCGTGCCGGCCAGCACCAGGTTGGGCAGGTAATAGCCGACGGTGGCGCTGACGCACAGCAGCAGCAACAGCACGCTGCGCAGCTGCGCCGCCATGGCGCTGGCCGCATACAAGCCCAGCACGGTGGGAAACAGCAGGGCCAGCACGGTTTTCGCGGCAAAGTACAGGGCCGGCGCGCTCGCCTGGCGCCAGCCCGCGTTCATGAAGCGCGTGCGCAGCGGCGAGCGCTCCCAGCCCTCTTCCGGCAGCGACAGCTTGCTGAACGGCTGCGCCACGCGCACCACGCGCTCCACCCAGCCAGTATCGGCCACCGCCTCGCTGGCGGCCGGCGCCATGGTGCCGAACAGGCGCTGGCGCAAGGTGCCGGGAAAGAAGATCAGCCACGCCAGCAGGGCCAGCGCCACCACCACGGCAAAGACGATCAACAGGAACAGCAGTTGCGGGCCAGTCATGGCATTTTCTCCACGTTAGATACGGATGCGGATCACATTGCGCATCCAGACGACGCCCAGCGCCACCATGCCGGCCGCGTACCACAGCAGTTTGATGCCGCTGGGATCCGTCCACAGCAGGCGGATGTATTGCGGATTGACCAGCGCCATGACGCCGATCATCACCACCGGCATCAGGCCCAGCACCCAGGCCGACATGCGCCCCTCGGCCGACAGCACGCGCACCTGGCCCAGCAGTTTTAGCCGGGCGCGGATGATGCGCGCGATACTGACCAGCACCTCAGCCAGATTGCCGCCCGATTCGCGCTGCACCAGCACGGCGATGACGAGGTAGCGCAAGTCCGTCAGCGGAATGCGCGCAGCCAGGTTTTGCAGCGCCTCGTTCATCGGCACGCCGTAATTGATCTCTTCGTGCGCCATCTTGAATTCGCCGCTGATCGGCTCATTGAGTTCATCGCCCACCATCTGCAGCACATTCGAAAACGAGTGTCCGGCGCGCAGCGCGCGGGCCAGGAAATCGGCCGCTTCCGGCAGTTGCGCCTCGATCTTTTTCAGCCGCGCCGCACGTGCGCGCAGCACCAACAGGCACGGTGCGCTCACGGCGACGGACAGCAGCAGCAAGGCGCCGGGCAAGGGCATGGACCAGGCCAGTAACAGCAGCAAGGCCGCCAGCAGCAGGGCGCCGCTGCCGCCCAGGAATTGCGCCACCGACCAGGACAAACCCGATTGCAGCAGCAGCCGGTCCAGCCGCGCCGCCTGCGGCAGGCGCCGCAGCAAGCGCTCCAGGCCGGGCGAACGCGCATAGCGGCGCTGCTTGAGGATGGACACCCGCTCGCCGCCGCCCTCGCCGCGCGCCGCCATCAGCCGCAAGCGCCGGTTGATGCGCCGCGCCGCGCTGCCATGCGTGCCCGACCACCACAGCCAGGCGCCTTCCACCATCAGGATGCAGGCGGCGAACAGCAGCACGGCAAAGCCGTAGAAGACCAGGTCCATGATGCGTCCTTCTATTCGTAGATGCGGTCGGGGTCGAACACGCTGTCCGGGACTGGCGCACCAAACATGCGCAGGCGTTCCGTGAAACGGGGCCGCACGCCCGTGGCGCAGAAATGTCCCTGTACCTTGCCGTCGGCATCGACGCCCGTCTGCTCGAAGCGAAAGATTTCATGCATGGCGATGATGTCGCCTTCCATGCCCGTCACCTCCTGCAGGCTGACCAGCTTGCGCCCGCCGTCGGTCAGGCGCGACACCTGCATCACCACCGTCACGGCCGAGCAGATCTGCTGGCGCGTGGCGCGCGGTGTCAGGTTCACATTGGCCATGCCGACCATGTTTTCCAGCCGCGCCAGCGCGTCGCGCGCCGTGTTCGAGTGGATGGTCGCCAGCGATCCCTCATGGCCCGTGTTCATCGCCTGCAGCATGTCGAGCGCCTCGGCGCCGCGCACCTCGCCCAGGATGATGCGGTCAGGCCGCATGCGCAGCGCATTGCGCACCAGCGCCCGCTGTGACACTTCCCCCTTGCCCTCGATGTTCGGCGGGCGCGTTTCCAGGCGCACCACGTGCGGCTGGCGCAGCGCCAGTTCGGCCGCATCCTCGATGGTGACGATGCGCTCGCTGCCGGGAATGAAGCCGGACAGCACGTTGAGCAGGGTCGTCTTGCCGCTGCCCGTGCCGCCCGAGATCAGGATGTTGACCTTGGCCTGCCCCAGCGCCTGCAGCACCTGCACCATGGGCGGCGTCAGGCTTTTATAGTCGAGCAGGTTGGCGATCGTCAGCGGCTGCACGGCAAAGCGCCGGATCGACAGGATCGGCCCATCGACGGCCAGCGGCGGGATGATGGCATTCACGCGCGAACCGTCCGGCAGACGCGCGTCGACCATCGGGCTCGATTCGTCGACGCGCCGCCCCACGCGCGAGACGATCTTTTCGATGATCTTCATCAGGTGCGCATTGTCGTGAAAGGTCACGTCCGTCAGCTGCAGCCGCCCGCCCCGCTCCACATACACCTTGTCGCAGGTGTTGACGAGGATATCGGACACGCTGGCATCGGCCAGCAGGGGTTCGAGCGGGCCAAAGCCCAGCATCTCGTGCTGGATGTCGAGCACCAGGCTATGCCGCTCATGCTGGTTCAGCACGATGCGCTCTTCCTCGATCACGCGCTGCACCAGCAGCGCCAGCTCGTGCTTGAACTGCTCCGCCGTCAGGCGTTTCAGCCGTTCCAGGTCGATACGGTCGAGTATCGTCTGGTGCATGGTTTTTTTCAGTTCCTGGTAGGCGTGCAGCGCCAGCGCGCCTTGTCCATTGCTGGCGGGGCGCACCGTTTCATTTGACGCCAGGCGTTCGCGTAAAGTCATCTCGGCTCCCATGATGGCTCCCGGCGGGAGCCTTGACATATGTTTCTGTCCTAAGCTTCGCTGCGGCTGAACAGGCGGTCGAACAGGCCGCGGCTTTCCGTCACGCGGCGCGCCGTCACCAGTTCCACCAGTTCGGCCAGGCTGCGCGCCACCGCGCTGGTGCGCGACAGCTGCAGCAGCGGGATGCCCTGGTTGACGGAATCGGTGGCGGCGATGTAATCGTTGGGCACCGTGTGCACCACTTCCGCGCCCAGCGCCTGCTCCAGGTCCGCCAGGCGCAGGCGCCCGCCCTTTTCATACCGGTTGACGATCAGGCGCAGGCGCTCGCCCGGATAGCCGAGCGAGCGGAAAATGTCGAGCAGGCGCCGGCCGTCGCGGATGTCGGGCAGGGCCAGCTGCAGCACCGGATAGATGGCGTCGGCGTTGTCGAGCGCGCGCAGCGACAGCGCATCGATCTGGCGTCCCACGTCGAGCACGATGTAGTCGTAGTGCTGGCGCGCCACGGCCAGGATGCGGTCCATGTGCTCGGGCTGCATGTCGACCTTGTGCGCCGGGTCGTCGGCCGCCGCCAGCACGCCGAAGTTCGGCGTCACGTGCACCAGGCACGAAGCGAGGAAGGCGCCGTCCATGCGCGCGATCTGCGCGCAGATATCGGACAGGGTCATCGCCGGCTTCTGGTCCGAGACATACAGGGTGGCGTCGCCGAACTGGCCGTGCAGGTCGATCAGCAGCACCTTGCAGCCGGCCAGGCTGGCCAGCGCGTAGGAAAAATTCGTCGATAGAAAAGTGGCGCCGCTGCCGCCCTTGCACGAGATGAAGGCGAGTACTTTACCGTCGCGCATCTGTGTCACGCCGGCCTGGATATCGACCCGGTCCATCGCTTCATGGAAGGCCTTGTGCACCAGCGGCAGCTGCAGCACTTCGCGCATGCCGGCACGCATGGCGCGGATCAGGACATCCTGCTGCTGTCCCCGCGTGAGCAGCATCAGCACGGCCAGCGGATACTGGCGCGCCAGGCGCTCAAGCAGGTCGGCCTCGTCGGCGTCGATGCCGCTGGCGTCGACGATCACCAGCTCCGGCGCTTCGGGCAGCATGCGCTCGACGGCGTCGCGCAGGCCGCTGCGCCGTTCCAGCAGGCGCAGCACGGGCATGCGCGCCGCCCCCTGCGCGGCAATTTCATCGTGCAAGCTGGCGTCGCGGCTAATCATCAAGGCTTTCATCGCACTTCCTCGCTTCTTTCAGGTCTACACAGTCGGTTGCGCCGCCAGGTGGCACTCAGGGACAAAAACCGGGATTGTCCGGATAGCCCAGCGACTCGGCCACCGCCATGGTGGCGCCGCTGGGCAGGCGCACGGCACCTGCTCCGGAGGGAAACATCACGCCCAGCAACGGCAGGATGGGCCGGTACGGCACGCTCTCGCAGCGCCCGCCATCGCCGGGCACGCACAGGCGCGCGCGCACGAAACGGATGCAGCTGGCGCCGTTCGGATCGTTCAGGCAATTGATGCGGTTACGCTGCGGGCAAGCGGGCATCACCGTCACCGGCACCGCCGCCAGCGCGGCGCCGCCGGCCTGCGACAGATAATCGATGCGCACGTACGCGTCGCTGATGCCGCCGCCGAGCGGCAGCACGCCCGGCGCGGCGCGCAGCACGGCGTGCGTGCGCACGGCCTGCAGCGCAGCCGCATTGCTGAAATCGGTGACGGCGGCAGCGCGCGCGGCGCGCCGGGTGATCTCATGCACCATGTTCCATAAATACACGGCGCGCGCCACTTCCAGCAGGGCAAACAGGAACAGAAAGAACAACAGCGCCAGCATGGCGAACTCGACAGCAAAGACGCCGCCCTGGCGCTGCCGCTGGGGATGCAGGTTAATTAACATAGCGCAATGTCGCGTTGGCACGCAGCGGGATCGGCGCCAGCTGCGGCAGCCATTTGCGCGTCAGCTCGGGCAGGATATCGACGGGCATGTCCACGGACACCTTGATGCGCACCTGCAGCGGCGCCGTCGGATAGTTGCCGCAGCTATAAAAGTCATCGTTATAGATGCAATCCACATTGACTTTCCCGGTGCTCATGCCTGGCCAGGATTCCAGCATCGCCTGGCGCACCATCTGCCGGGCGAACACGGCGCCCTGCTCCGCCGCATCGGCATTGGCCATCTGCGGCAGCGGCATGGTGGCCAGGTAGCGCGCCGCATCGTGCGCGCTTTTTTGCAGGGCCGTGTACGCCAGCAGCGCGCGGCCGAACAGCAGCACGAAGGGCAACAGGCCCATAAAGAACAGCATGATCAGCGCCAGCTCGATGGCGGCGATGCCGTCCTGGCGGCGCGGCGCGCGGCAGCCCGGCTTCATTGCAGCAACTCCGCGGGGCCCACCAGCGTGCCCTCGTCCACCAGGCCGTCAAATTCGGCGCTCAGCATGCCGTTGCTGGCCGGCGCCGTCATGAAGAAGCGGCCGATGCCCCGCACCTGCGCCAGCACGTCGCTGCCGGCCGGCAGCGGACAAGCCAGCAAGGGAATATGCAGCAGGCGCCGCTGCGCCACGCCCGTGTTGCCGGTCGGCGCCGTCTGGTAAGCCAGCGTCTGGTAGGGCGGCGTGGATGGATAGCCGGACTTGGCGGCAGGCGCGGCCGGGCTAGCCGGATACAGCTTGGGCCAGTCGCTGGTGGCAAACGGCACGTAGCCGCCCGCCGGCTTCACACTGCTGTACTTGACCGCCTTGGCAAACGACCACAGCGGTCCATAACCGCCGACCGCGGGCGGTGTCGCGTTCGACACCGGATCGGCCACGGACAGCAGCGGATTGCCGGTGCTCAGGGCGCTTGGCGCGTCAGGCGTGTTCGTCATCCACCAGTTCACCGCCGTATTCGGATAGCTGCGGATATTCGTGTCGGGCGGCGCCGTGACGGCATGGCAGCCGCTGCCCGCATGCTGGTTGAAGCGCGCGTTGAAGGCGGGCCACAAGGTGGCGGGAAACGGCCGGTGCACGTGCACCTGGGCGCTGCCGATGCGCGAGTACAGCACGCTGCCGCTGCACACAAACGGCAAGACGCTGGACTCGTCGACCTGCTGCGACGGTCCCACCACGCCCGGCTGGCCCAGTGGATTGAGCACGAAATGTTCCGCCGACGGGCCGTTCGGATTCAGTTTCAACAGGTTATACGCCACGCCGCGGCGAAAGCCATATTCGAGCAGCTCGACGGCCGGCAGCAGCGCCGCATTCGTGCGCGGACTGGCCGCGCTGGCCGACAACGCGCAGACGGCCAGCGGCATCAGCTGCAAGCTGGTCCGCCCCGCCACGGCGCGCGCGCCGGTGTCCAGGGTGCGCAAGGCCGGCGACCAGGCGCCCAGGAACGCCGTCGTCACCCGTCCCAGCGACGGTGCATTGGCCTGCGTATCGACGCGCACGAACAGCGCCGTGGCGGGGTCAGGCACGCTGCCCGCCGCATGCCACGCGCTGGCGGGCGCATCGGGCACGCTGGCGAAGCGGATGCTGGCGTCCGACAGGACGGCGCCCTGCATGCGGCGCCGCCACGCGCTCTTGTCGGACGCACTGTGCTTGGCTTTGTCCACGGCAGCGGCCAGGCCCTCGGGCGTACCCACCAGTTCCGCGGCCGCCGCCAGCGCCGCGTTGTCGGCCAGGTTCTGCAATTCCGTCTTGCGGCCGATGATCTGCCCCACGTCGAGCGCCAGGCCGATAAAGCCCAGCACCAGGATGAGCAGGATGGAAAAGGCGATCAGCATCGCCCCGCGCTGGCGCCGGCGGCTATTTGCCATTGCCGCCTCCCAGCATGAATTGCACGGGCTGCGGGACTTGGCCGTTCGGTTCGACGAACGAGGCGCGGTAGCGCTGCATGACGGCGTGCGCACTGGGGCCGTCGAGCCCGTCGACCGGCGTGCGATTGCCCGCGCTGGCCGGGTCACGTACCTGCTGCGCCATGGCCAGGCGCACGGCGTCGCCGAAGCGCGGGTCCAGCTGCGGCGTGCTGCTGTGCGCGCAGGCGGACAGCTGCATGGCCAGCAGCAGCGCGGCCAGGCGCCGCAGCGGTATCAGGAGCGAGTTCGGCATGGCGTGTCTCCCCGTCTCATTTCAACTCGAAGCCGTTGGCCGCGCGCGGCGGCGGCACAGATGGTGACGCCAGCGGCAAGGAACCTTCCATCTTGCCGCGCAACATCAAGTCCGTGCGCGAGGGCGGCGCCAGCTGCGCCGTCGGCAGCACGGCGTCGGCCGGCAAGGGTTTCACCAGGTGCGCGGTAATGACGAACAACAATTCCGTGCGGTCGTGCTGGAAATCCGTGCTGCGAAACAGCGCGCCCAGGATCGGCAGCTCGCTGAGCCACGGCACGCCCGTGATGTTGCTCACCTGATTATTCTTGATCAAGCCGCCGATGGCATAGCTCTGGCCGTCGTACAGCTGCACCGTGGTCGAGGCGCGCCGCGTCGTGATGACGGGAAGAATCGAGCGTCCGCTGACGCCGGCGGCGGAAATGCCCACGCCTTCGCGCGACAGTTCCGACACTTCCGGCGCCACCTTCAGGTTGATGCGCCCGCCCGACAGCACGGTGGGGGTAAAGCGCAGGCCGACGCCATACTCGCGCTCTTCCAGGGTGATCTTGTTGTTGTCCTGGCCGACGGGAATGAAGATCTTGCCGCCAGCCAAAAAACTGCCCTCCTGCCCGCTGATCGCCATCACCGTCGGCTCGGCCAGGATGCGCACCAGGCCATCCTGTTTCTGCGCCTCGATGGTCAGCTGCTGGCCATTCGACTTGCGCACGTCGAGCAAGCCGTTGGCCGTGCCGCTCAAGAAATTCGACAGCAAGGTAGTGGCCCAGCTGCCGGACGCGAAGCGCAAGGTGGCGCCCACTTCCAGCCGCTCCAGCAGCGACTTCGACACTTCGGCAATCTGCACAGCCAGCATCACTTGCTGCGGCGCGCTGACGTCGAGCATGTTGATGATGCGGCTGTTGGCGCCGCCCGCGCCGCCGCCCGGTGCCGTGGCCGTGGCCGCCATCGGCAAGGCGGCGCCGTCGGCGGGCTTGGGCAGCGCCAGCGGGTGCGTAGCGCGGCGCACATACGCTTGCGCCAGCTCGACGGCGCGCAGCACGGCGCCCGCATCCTGCACCGTGCCCGACAGCACCAGGGTATCGGCCACGGCCGTCACGCGGATGGCTTTTTCTTCCGGCATCAGGGCCGCCAGCGTCGTTTGCAGGCCGGCCGGGTCCATGCTGACGCTGACGTTGACCACGCTGCACGCGCCGCTTCTGCCCTGAATGATCATATTCGTGCTGCCCACGTCGACGCCGACTACATATAAAGTGTCGGGCGCCACCAGCATGGCTTGCAGCATGGCCGGATTGCCGACGCTGCGGGCCAGCACCGCCTCGGGCAGGCGCAGCATGCTCGACTTGCCCACTTGCAGCTGCAAGTTGCCGGGGGTAGCCGCTTCGCCGCCGCAGCGGGGGCCAGGATCGGCCGCCGCGCCGGCAAGCGGCAACAGCAGGCAGCACAGTGACAGCAGGGCGCGGTTCATGAGCGTGTCCATGGTTGGCTAAAAACATTCGCGCGACTGGCGCGTCCCGTCGATGACGCCGCTGCACTGGCGCGGCGCTTCCACTGCCGCCTTCACCACGCGCACCGGATGCCGCACCACGGGCACGGCGGCGGGCGCGGCGGCGACAGGCGCGGGTTCGGCTTCGTGCGGTCCGCCCAGCAAGGTCAGCTTGGTGGCGCCCGCCGTCACGCCCGGCTGCGGGTCGACCTGGTTGCGCAGCACCAGCGACAGGCTGCCCACGCTGCGTGCCAGGTCCAGGTTTTCCGCCTGTTCCGGCGTCACTTCCAGGGTGACGGCATTGACCACGCGCGGCTTGGTCTCGTCGCGCCCCACTTCCTGCGCTACGGCCAGTACGAGGATGCGTTCGAGCACGATCTTGGAAATATTGCGGCTTTGCGGAAACGCGCGGTCGCCCGCATCCTGCTGGGTACTGACGATGATGTCGACATAGTTGCCCGGCAAGGCGAAGCCGGCCACGCCGATCACGTCGTTGACGCGCACGGTGATGGCGCGCCGTCCTTCCGTGATCAGGGCCGACAGGCCGCCCAACGTCCCCACGGGCGCCAGCTTGGCTTCGCTCAATGGCTCGCCGCGCAGCACGCTGGTTTTCAGCACCCGCCCCGCCAGTTTGGCCGGGTCTTGCAGCGCGCCTTGCGGCAAGCTTTCCGCCGGCCATTCGGTCAGGCGCAGCATCTCGGGTGTCAGGCGCTGGCCCAGGTTGACATCGCTGGAGGCGACGACGATCTTGCCCTTGCCGGCCGGCGTCTGGCGCAGCAGCCAGTGCGAGGCCAGCAGCACGGCCAGCAGACCCAGCACTACTGCCAGGCCCATCATCAAGAGGGCGCGCCGGTTTTTCATGCGATACGCTCGCACAGGCTGGCGGCCGGCATGTCGCAGCTGGCAAACAGGCTGCTCCAGGCCTGTTCCAGAGCGTCCACCGTCAGGCGCGCTTCGCAGCCGGCAAAGCCGGCGAAGTCGCCTATGCGCGCCAGCAATTCCTGCGGATAGCTGGCCAGCAAGGGCCGTCCTTGCGCGCCATGCAGCTGCAGCAGATGGTTCAGGGTCAGCTCGTCGATGGCCATGCCGGCCAGGCGGCATTGCTGGCGGAACAGGGCACGATAGGCGCTCTCGACCAGCGGCCCCACCTGCACCTTGTAGCCGATGCGGCGCAGCAAGGCAGGATCGAACAGCTCGCCCGGCGGCACATTCGTGGCCAGCACGAGGGCATTGTCGAACGGCACGCTGATCTGCACGCCGCCGGGCAGGCCCAGCTGGTCGCTGCCCCGTGCCAGCGGCTGCATCAGCCGCGTCAGCAATTCTTGCGCGCCCAGGCGCTGGCGGCCCAGGTCGTCGACGATCAGCATGCCGTTGTTGGCCCGCACATGGGGCGGCGCCTGGTAACAGCCGCCGCTGGCGTCAAGCCGCAGCTCCAGCATGCCGGCGTCGAGTTCGGCGCCCACGTGGATCACGGGACGCTGGCACAGCACCCAGCGGATGTCCGTGCTGCGCCGCTCCAGCGCCTGGCGCGCATGGCTGACGTGCTGCGGCGCGGGCGGCAGGTGCTGCGCCGGATCGTACAACTGGATGATGTCCTGGCCGACGACGATGGCGTAGGGCACGGCGACCAGCCCGTGCAGCAATTGCCCCAGTTGCAGCGCCAGGGTCGACTTGCCGCTGCCGGGCGGACCGTACAGCAGCAGCGAGCGCCCCGAATGCAGCGCCGCGCCGACCACGTCGAGCATGCCCGGCCCCGCATGGGCGCCGCCGAGCACGGCGGCCAGGTCGTCGCTGCCGACGCGCTGTTCCTGCGCCAGCCACGACTGGCGCGCCACCATGGCGCGGTACGCTTCCAGGGTGACGGGGGCGGCGCCGATATACGCGCAGCGTTCAAGAAAAGCGCTGGCGCGCTGCTTGCCGGCGTTCGTCAGCTGGTACTGCACGTCGATATCGGATTCGCCGCGCCAGGCCACTTCGGCCATCTGCTCCATCACCATGAAATCGAGCACTTCGCGCAAGACATTGATCGACAGGCGCAAGCGCGTCGTCAGCGCGGACAGATGCGTCTTGCCGCCCACAAACATCAGCTTGGCGATCAGTTCGACGACCAGCGGCCGCTCCAGTCCCGTTTCACGCAAGCTCTTCGGCTGGGGCGGCAAGGGCGGCATCAGGTTCGCGTCGGCTGGACGCGGCGCACTGTCGGTACTCATGGAATAATCGACCTCGGTCATGCTGCGTCTCCATGCCGGTTAAGACTGCATTGAACAGAATTCATTCTAGCGAGCGGGGATTGGTGCCCATTGATCAAGAGCAATGAATACCAATCAGAAATAATGCCGCCCTTGCACCACCAGGCAGCCCAGGGCGATGGCCAGTCCGTAGGGCATGTTGCCCACGCTGGCGCTGCTGCCCAGTGCGGTCGGCGCCAGGGGAATGCCGGCCATGCGCGCGATCATCGGCCACAGCAGCTGGCGCAGATTGCCGAGGCAGGCGCGCCACTTGCCCTGGTAGGTGATCATCAGCACGGCCATCACGCCGCCCAGGACAAAGGTGGCGAAACAGATCTGCAGCACGGGCCAGGGACCGGCAAAGGCGCCCGCCATGGCGATCAGCTTGACGTCGCCGGCGGCCATGCCGCGCAGCACATATAAAGGCAGAAACAGGAAAAAGCCCGTCGCCATGCCGCCCAGCCACAGCGGCAGCACGCTTTGCGGCCACAGCCACAGGTGCAAGGCCAGCGCGGCGAGGATGCCGGACAACACCACACCATTCGGTATCTTGCGGCGGATCAAATCACTGACGGCAGCGGCCGTCACGAAGCACAGCAACAGCAGGTCGCACAAGGCAGTTGCAGGCATGGCACACCTCCCGAAAAAAACCCGCTGCCGGCCGGCCAGCAGCGGGCACCCGCTTAGGGCGTCAACACCAGGTTCGACGAAATGTCGGTGAGGACGGCCAGCAAGTTGGTCTTGATCAGCAAGAAACCGGCCGTGATGGCGGTAGCCATCAAGGCCGCAATCAGGCCGTATTCGATTGCCGTAATGCCATCCTCATCCTTGACAAACTGCTGTACTGCCGACAGGAAGGTATGCATGACAAGCTCCCAAAAGTGAATCACAAGTCCCTGGCGCAATCGGGTGTGAAACATTGCCCATTCCTGCTAATATGTTTCCTACCGTAAATTTCTGCGCCATTGCATTGACTATAAAGCGTCCACGTTTTGGCAAATTGACGCGCCACAAGTTTCCATATGGAAATTATCAAACCCTGTTGAAATGACGGCTGGCGCAAGCAACTGTTGCGATCCGGATTGAAAGCCTTCGTCAAGGCAAGTTTTTTGCAATGTGGTGCATGAATATCATGTATTTACATGAAATATTGCATACGTTAATTGCCTATTAGGCAAAAAGACATTATCCTGCTTAGCTCTTCTTTGGAAAGGCCTCTCGCCCGGCGGTACAGAGCGTCATGCCACCAAATAAATCTTGGCTTCTTGTAGACGGACGCGAACATGCTCTTGCTTGATGCAATGCTGGTATGACGACACTTGTGTGACTACTTTCCAGAGAACGACAATGGATTCCCTACTGAAACACATGGTGGACATGACCGGGCACCGCGACCACACGATGCTCGACATTTCCGTGATCTCGGCGGTCCAGGAACTCGCTGCCGCGTCGCAGACCCGTGTGCTGGCCCTGACCACCGTGCGTGGCCAGGTGTTCGTGCGGTCGCGGGCCATCATCGTGGCGGGCAGCGTGGCCCGCATGGAAGAGCATACCGACCCGACCCTGCCCGGCGAACCGCTGTCCGACTACCCGGCCCTGGCCGGCTGCATCAAGCGCCATGAAGCGAGCGCCGACACCCTGTGCGCCGATGGCCGCCACCTGCTGTGGCTGCCCATCTGGATCGGCGACCAGGTCACCACCTGCCTGGAAATCACCAACCCCACGCCGTACACGGGCGCCACCATCCAGGTGATCGGCGGCATCGTCAGCGTGTACCGCAATTTCCAGAACCTGCTCGACTACAGCGAACGCGATTCGCTCACCGGCTTGTTAAATCGCAAGACCTTCGACGACCAGCTGGCGAAAATCCTGCAAAGCCGCGGCGAACCGGAAGCGGACAAGCCGCGTCCCGTCGATGAAGAACGGCGCCACCATACGGACACGGAACGGCAATGGCTGGCCGTGATCGACGTCGATCATTTCAAACTGGTCAACGATAAATTTGGCCACCTGTATGGCGATGAAGTGCTGATCCTGATCGCCAACCAGCTGCAATCGTCGTTCCGCTCGCAAGACCGCATCTTCCGCTTCGGCGGCGAGGAATTCGTCGTGCTGCTGCGCTCGATCACCCTGGAAAATGCGCAGAAAATCATCGACCGCTTCCGCACCAATGTCGAAGCGCACGACTTCCCGCAAGTGGGCAAAGTCACCGTCAGCGTGGGCTTCGTCAGCATCAACGCCTACGAGGCGCCCGTCATCATCCTCGGCCGCGCCGACCAGGCCTTGTATTACGCGAAAAGCCACGGCCGCAACCTGGCTTGCCATTACGATGAGCTGGTCGCCAAGGGCTTGCTTACCACCATCGCCTCGAACGATACGGCGGAATTTTTCTGATCACCTGAGAAAACGTCCATCGCGGCGTTGCAGGCGCTCGCCGTACTGGTCGTACTGTCTTCGCGCCAGCGCCTTGCCCTGAACGTTTTTCAGGCGCTCTTTTTCAAAGGCGCACACCGTTCATGCATCCGCCAGCGATAAAAAGCGCATGGGATCGACCTGCCACTTGGCCGCCGACTCATGGCCGACGATCTTGTCGGCGCCGCCGAAGCCGAAGCCGCGCGACAGGTCGACCGTCTCGGGCTTGATATAGGTCTTGCTCTTCGTACTGAAAAACACATTCACTTTCGGCGCCAGCAGATTGCTTTCGTGCGCCTCGACGACGACGGCCAGGCGGCCCGATTCCAGCATCACCATGGTACCGACCGGATAAATCCCCACGCAGCGCATGAAATCCTGCGCGAACACGGGGTTAAAATGGAATTTGCTCCACTCGTAAATCTTGCGCAGGGCTTCGGCGGCGGGAATACCCTTGTGATAGCTGCGGTCCGACGTCAGCGCGTCGTACACGTCGACGATGGCGGCCATCTGCGCCAGCTCGCTGATGGCGTCGCCGGCCAGCTGGTCCGGATAGCCGCTGCCGTCGCGCCGCTCGTGGTGGTGCAAGGCGATGTCGAGGGGAATGGCGCCCACCTCGGGCGACTGCAGCAGGATCTCGTAGCCATCGCGCGGATGACGCTTGATCAGGGCAAATTCCTCGGGCGTGAGGGGGCCAGGCTTGTTCAGCACGCTGTCGGGCACCAGGGCCTTGCCCGTGTCGTGCAGCAAGCCGCCCAGGCCCGCCTGGTGCGTGGTGGCCGCATCGATGCCGCGCGAGCGGCAAAACGCCACCAGCAGCGCGCACACGCTGACGGAATGCAGGAAGGTGTAGTCATCCTTGGTCTTGATGCGCAACAAGCCGACGAGGGCGCCGGGATTGCGCAGGATCGATTCGGTAATGTCCTGCACCGTGTGCTGCACGCGGTCGAGCTCGACCGCCTTGCCCAGGCGCACGTCGGCCATCACCGTGCGCACCAGGCTCGCCGCCTGCCGCCGCACCTGGGTGGCGCGCGCCAGCTCCATGCCCAGCGACACGCGCGTGACCACTTGCGGCGCCGCGGCGATCTGCACCAGTTCGCGCTCGGTGGCGACCTGCGCCTGCGCCACGGTGGGCGCATCCTGCACGTCGAGGCCCTTGCCGCTGTCGATCACCACGTCGTGGATGCCGGCCTGCATGATCTTGCGGATTTCATCCTCGCTGCGCAACAGGAAACGGTTGCGCACGAAGGGATGCGTCATCCAGTCGCAGCTGAGGTCATGAATGTACATGCCCACTTTTAATTGAGACGAATCAACTTTCTTGAGCATGCGCTTATCCCACAAATACGCGGCTGGAGCACCGAAGGCGCTAGAATGAGTATAACAAAATTGTTATTCTGCTGGCCGCGTTCGGCGCTGCGGCGCAACACCGTGTTTTTTCCGCTCAACGCACCCTCAACGCACCGCTACTGGGACCCATGGAACTGCGCCAATTACGCTACTTTGTTGCCATCGTCGACCACGGCTCGCTGTCGCGCGCGGCCCTGATTCTGCACGTGGCGCAGCCGGCCCTGACGCAGCAGCTGCGCCAGCTGGAAGAGGAACTGGGCGTGCAGCTGCTGCACCGCTCGGCCCAGGGCGTGCTCAGCACGGATGCGGGCAAGGTATTCTACGAACATGCGCAGGCGATCCTGAAACAGGTGGCCGACGCCCGCTCGGCCGTCACGCAAAGCGCCACGCGGCCGTCCGGCAATGTCACCCTGGGCTTGCCGCACAGCATCTCCGGCGCCCTGGCCCTGCCCCTGCTGCTGGCCGCGCGCGAACGCTATCCCGAGATTACCCTGCAGCTGACGGAAGAAATCACGGGCAACCTCAACGAACAGCTCAAATCGGGCCGCATCAACCTGGCCGTGCTGTTCGACGATGGCCAGCTGACGCCGTTTGCCTGCTGCCCCCTGGTGGAAGAAGAGATGCGCTTTATCTGCCGCAGCGATTCGCCCTTCGCCCCCGCCGGCCAGGCGCTGTCATTCCCGCAGGCATTGAGCGCCACCCTGATCCTGCCGGGCCTGCAGCATGGCGTGCGTCCGCGCATCGACAGCCGCGCCCGCGAACTGGGCCTGGAAACGGCGAACGTGATTGAGATCAACTCGATCGCCATCCTGAAATCGGCCATCCTGGCCGGCATGGGCGCCACCATCCTGCCCGCCGCGCCGCTGCTGGCCGAACTGGACAGCGGCGCCATGCGCAGCTACGCCATCCACAGCCCCGTGCTGTCGCGCACGGTGGCCCTGTGCGCATCCAAAAACATACCGCTGACGAATGCAGGCAACGCCGTGAAAAACCTCGTGCTGCAAGTGGCCGCCGAGCTGTGCGGCAGCGGGCGCTGGGTGGGGGCAAACGTGCTCTCGCCTATGGCATAAGTATTTCTTATACCCCCATCGCCAAAGCGTATTTGCCCCCTCTCCTGACTCGTTCTACACTGACCACATTAACTATTTTAAATTTAAAATAGTTATGTGCCGCCCACACGCGGCCATCCCGTCTGCACAGTACGCGCCTTACCGGGTGCGCCCTTGTACAGCCGCTATCTGAAACACCCTTTTGGAGACAGCCATGTCCGTGACCACGGAAAACGGCTCCGCAGCGTTCGCTAGAAACGCCGGTGCCGCGCCATCTACGCCCCCCGACACATCCCGTTTGACCACTGTCAGCCTCGACGACAAATACACGGCCACTTCCGGCGCCATCTTCCTGTCCGGCATCCAGGCCCTCGTACGCCTGCCCATGATGCAGCGCCTGCGCGACCAGGCCGCCGGCCTCAACACGGCTGGTTTCATTTCCGGCTACCGGGGCTCGCCCCTGGGCGGCCTCGACGAGAACCTGTGGAAAGCCAAGAAGCAGCTGGAAGCGCACCACGTGCAGTTCGTGCCCGGCGTCAACGAAGACTTGGCCGCCACGGCCGTCTGGGGTTCGCAGCAGGTGGACCTGATCGGCCCGGCCAAATACGACGGCGTGTTCGCCATGTGGTACGGCAAGGGCCCGGGCGTGGACCGCTGCGGCGATGTCTTCAAGCACATGAACCATGCGGGCACATCCAAACTGGGCGGCGTGCTGCTGGTGGCCGGCGACGACCATGGCGCGTACTCGTCGACCCTGCCGCACCAGTCCGACCACCTGTTTTCCGCCTCGATGATCCCCGTCTTGTATCCATGCAATGTGCAGGAATACCTGGACCTGGGCATCCACGGCTGGGCCATGTCGCGCTTTTCCGGCTGCACCGTGGCCTTCAAGGCCCTGGCCGACACGGTCGAATCGTCGGCATCCATCGATGCCGACCCGTTCCGCGTGGAAGTCAAGATTCCGCAAGACTTCGTCATGCCCGAAGGCGGCCTGAACGCGCGCCTGTCGAGCATCCCCTTGGGCCAGCAGGCGCGCAACCAGGAAGCGCTGATGCAGGACTACAAGATCTATGCGGCGCTGGCCTACGCGCGCGAAAACAAGCTCAACCACACCACCATCGACAGCCCGAACGCCAAGCTGGGCATCATCGCCTCCGGCAAATCGTATCTGGACGTGCTGGAGGCGCTGGAAGAGCTGGGCATCGACGAGCAGATGGCGGCCGACGTGGGCATGCGCCTGTTCAAGGTAGCCATGCCGTGGCCGCTGGAACCGGATAGCGTGCGCGAGTTTGCGCAAGGCCTCGATGAAATTCTCGTGGTAGAAGAGAAGCGGCAAATCGTCGAATACCAGCTCAAGGAACAGCTGTACAACTGGCGCGACGACGTGCGCCCGCGCGTGATCGGCAAGTTCGACGAAAAAGGCGAATGGGTGGCGCCGCGCGGCGAATGGCTGCTGACCTCGAAGGCGGATTTTTCCGTCTCGCAAGTGGCTAGAGTCATCGCCAGCCGCATCGCGCGCCTGATTTCCGACCCCGTCACCTGCGACCTGATCAAGGCGAGACTGAGCTTCCTCGACGCCAAGGATGCGGTATTAAAGAAAGCCGTGAACACGCCGTTCCGCCCCGCGTTCTACTGCTCGGGCTGCCCGCACAATACCTCGACCAAGGTGCCCGACGGCAGCCTGGCGCTGGCCGGCATCGGCTGCCACGTGATGGCGACCTCGATTTACCCGGAAATGAACAAGCTGACCACGCACATGGGCGGCGAAGGCGCGCCGTGGATCGGCCAGGCCGCGTTCTCCGAACTGCCGCACGTATTCCAGAACCTGGGCGACGGCACCTATTTCCACTCGGGCTACCTGGCCATCCGCGCCGCGCAGGCGGCCAAGGTGAATATCACCTACAAGATACTGTACAACGACGCCGTCGCCATGACGGGCGGCCAGCCCGTGGACGGCCTGATCACCGTACCGATGATGGCGCAGCAGGTGGCGGCCGAAGGCATCGCCCGCATCGCGCTGGTCACGGAAGATTTATCACGCTACAGCGACCGCAGCAACCTGCCCGCCCACCTGACCTTGCACGACCGCAAGGACATGGATGCCGTGCAGCGCGAATTGCGCGAGGTGCCAGGCGTGTCCGTGCTGATCTACGACCAGACCTGCGCGGCCGAAAAACGCCGACGCCGGAAAAAAGGCGAGTATCCCGATTTGCCGAAGCGCATGGTCATCAACGACGCCGTCTGCGAAGGCTGCGGCGACTGCGGCGTGCAGTCGAACTGCGTGTCGATCTTGCCGAAAGAGACGGAATTTGGCCGCAAACGCACCATCGATCAATCCTCGTGCAACAAGGATTATTCGTGCGCCAAGGGTTTCTGCCCCAGCTTCGTCACCGTCGAAGGCGGCAGCCTGAAGAAGACCAAGACAGGCGCGGGCAAGCCGGGCGAGACGGACGACTTCGGTCCATTGCCGGAACCGGTCCTGCCCGCCTGCGAGGCACCGTACAATATCCTGATCAACGGCATCGGCGGCACGGGCGTCATCACCGTGGGCGCGCTGATGGGCATGGCGGCCCACCTGGAAGGCAAGGGCGCCTCCGTGCTGGACATGACGGGCATGTCGCAAAAGAACGGTTCCGTCACCTCGCACGTGAAAATCGCCAAGTCCCCGGCGCACATCCGCGCCCAGCGCATCGCCACGGGCGAAGCGGACCTGATTCTGGGCTGCGACATGCTGACGGCCGGCGCGCAGGATGCCGTGTCGAAAATGCGCCCGGGCCGCAGCCTGGCCGTCGTCAACCTGCACGAACAGCCGCCGGGCACGTTTGCGCAGAATGCCGACTGGCAGTATCCGACGGCGGAAGTGCGCCAGCTGATCGAAGAATCCGTGGGTGGCGCGGACGCGGCCGACTTCATCGACGCCACAAAATTAGCCACCGCGCTGATGGGCGACTCGATCGCCGCCAACCTGTTCATGCTCGGCTACGCCTGGCAAAAGGGCCGCATCCCGTTGACGGAAGCGGCCTTGCTGCGCGCCATCGAATTGAATGGCGTGGGGATCGAATCGAACAAGAAAAGTTTCCTGTGGGGCCGCCGCGCCGCCGTCGACGTGCGCCGCGTCACGCAGATCGCCACGCCGTCGCAAGCGATCATCGTGCAGCTGCCGCAAAGCCTCGACAGCGTCATCAAGAAGCGCGTGGAGTTCCTCACCGCATATCAAAATGCCGCATATGCGGATGGTTACTTGACTCTGGTCAAACAGGTGCGCGACCGCGAAAACACGCTGGGACTGGGCCAGAAACTGTCGACGGCCGTCGCCAAGAGCTACTTCAAATTGCTGGCCTACAAGGATGAGTATGAAGTGGCGCGCCTGTACACGGATGGCCGTTTCGTGGAGCAATTGCAGCAGCAGTTCGAGGGAAATTTTTCCGTGAAATTCAACCTGGCGCCGCCGCTGTTTGCCAAGAAAGATGCGAAGGGGCATCTGGTGAAAGCGGAGTTCGGTTCCTGGATGTGGCGCGCCTTCCAGCTGCTGGCCAAAGCAAAAGGCTTGCGCGGCGGCACCTTCGACGTCTTCGGTTATACGGCCGAGCGCAAGATGGAACGCGCGCTGATCGTCGAATACCGCGAACTGCTGGCCGGCCTGCTGGTCAACCTGACGGCGGACAACCTGACCACCTGCGTGGAACTGGCGACCCTGCCCGAGAAAATCCGCGGCTTCGGCCACGTCAAGGAAGCGGCCGTCGCCACGTATCGCCAGGACAAGGCGAGGTTGCTGGCGGTGCTGGCGCAGGGCAGCAAGAGCGCGGCATAAAAGACAACGCAGAGCCTCGGCTCTGCGTTTTTTTTATTCCGGGCAGCGCCCCACGGTGGCCCCCGGCAAGAGCACGGGTTGCCAGATTTCCTGCAGCCGTTCCGGCGGTGTGCCGGCCAGCAAGGATTGCAGCATTTCCACCATCTTGGCGCCGGCGCGGCGCAGGTCGGGCTGATCGATGGTGGTGACGTTGATGCCGATCAAGGTATCTTCCACATTGCCCCAGACGATGACGGAGATCTCCTTGCCGATTTCGATGCCCGCATCCATCAGCGCGCGCACCACGCCCACGCCGGACAGGTGGTTGTCGACGATGACGGCCGTGGGACGGGGCGAGCAGGCCAGCAATTGCTGCATGGCCTGGTAGCCGCTGCGGCGGTCGAAAGTATTGTCCAGCAGATAGTGGGGGTCCAGCGGCAAGCCCGCCTGCGCCATGCAGCGGATAAAGCTTTCCTTGCGCTCGTAAGCAAAGTGCAAGTCCAGCGGCGCGCTCAGCAAGGCGATGCGCTGGTGGCCATGGGCCGCCAGGAAAGACACGGCCAGGTCGATGCCCGTATCGTTGTCGTAGTCAAAATACGCGTACGGCGCGTCGATGCGCGTGCGGCCGTTCGCGACAAACGGAAAGCCCACCTTCGTCAGGTAGGCGATGCGCTCGTCGACCACCTTGGTGCGGCCCACCACCAGGCCATCGACCTGGCGCCCGCGCACCATGTTTTCATACGACGGCTGTTCATTCTGCGGCGAGACGGGGGCGATGATCAGGCTCATCTTCGACGCTTCGACGGCGTCGGACATGCCATTGACCACGGAAAGAAAGACGCTGTCGCCCAGGTCGCTGGGCAGCAGGGGATAGATCATGCCCAGCACATTCGTGCGGCCGACGGCCAGGCTGCGCGCCAGCGGGTTGGGCCGGTAGCCAACTTTCTTGGCGGCGGCCAGGACGATTTCACGGGTGCGGGAATTGACTTCCGGATAGCCGTTCAACGCCCTGCTGACTGTCGTTTTCGACATGCCGAGGGCAATTGCGAGGCTCTTGAGATTCATGTTAACTACCTGTCTGTATGGCAAAAGAAACCAACTCTGACCGTCCATTATAGCCCAGAGCGCCAAACAGGCCGCACATGACCGTGCGCCGACATGGTAGAAAAACAACAACATATTACACTTTAGAAAGCGACTTTTGACAGGGGCGCATTTTTGCCGCGTCCGCAGCATGGCATTGTTCATATCACACAAACAATACTCTTTGGCGACAGCGGGTACTCACTCTGATCAATATCTCGCCACGTTCGGCATGCCGGTGCGGCACAGCATAGCGCGCACGATAAGATTATCAAGAAAACATAATTCACTGGAACTGTGCGAGAATTTGTCCTACTCTTGATTCAGGTAAAGATTACCAGCAGTCATGTCGCGCCTCCGCCCTGCATTCGTCCACTGCCGCGCACGCCTGGGCATACTTTCAAAGGTGAACAATGTGCTATCGCTAACGTCCGTCAACAATCTGCAAGCCTCGCTGGCCACGGCGCAGCGCCGTGTCGAACAAGGCCAGAACCAGGTGCAGCGCGACAGCGAACAGCTGGCGCAAAGCCGCCAGTTGCTGGCGCGGGAACAGGAATCGCTGAGCCAGACGCAGCAAAGCAGCCAGCAAGCGCAGGCCGATGCCCCGGCCGCCATCAAGGCGCCGCAGCTGGACCAGGCGATCAAGGTGGCCGTGCCGCAACAAGCAGCCCCCGCCGCACCGAAAAGCACGCCCCAGCTGAACGGCTATGGCCAGACTCTGGGCCGCCTGATCGACGTGACGGCTTGAGCCAGCTTACTTCGCCATCTCCTCTTCCAGCATCGCCAGCCACCATTTATCCCCCTGCTTCGGCTGTGCCAGGTCGACCGCCTCGCCCATCTGCGGCGTGGCCAGGTTGACGCCCTGCTTGGCCGCCAGCCCCGTGATGCGGTCGAACGGTTCGTGCCAGGCATGCAGACCCAGGTCGAACGTGCCGTTATGCACGGGCATGAGCCACTTGCCGCGCAAGTCCAGGTGCGCCTGCAGGGTTTCCTCCGGCTGCATGTGCACGTCCGGCCACAGCTTGTCGTAGGCGCCCGTCTCGATCATGGTCACGTCGAACGGGCCGTACTTGTCGCCGATCTGCTTGAAACCGTCGAAATAGCCGGAGTCGCCGCTGAAAAACACGCGCACCTCGGGCGCGTCGATGACCCACGAGGCCCACAGGGTTTGATTACTGTCAAACAAGCCCCGTCCCGAGAAATGCTGCGATGGCGTGGCGACGAGTTTCACGCCGGCAATCGTCGTCCCCTGCCACCAGTCGAACTGCTGCACCTTGTCCTTGGACACGCCCCATTCGACGAGGGTATCGCCCACGCCCAGCGGCGCGACGAAGTGCTCGGTCTTGGCGGCCAGTTGCAGCACGGCCGCATGGTCGAGGTGGTCGTAATGGTTATGCGACAGGATGATGGCCTTGATCGGCGGCAAGTCGGCGATGCTGATGGGCGGCTGGTGAAAGCGCTTCGGGCCAGCCCACTGCACGGGCGAGGCGCGCTCGGAAAACACGGGGTCGGTGAGGAAGAATTCATTGTTCAGTTTCAGCAGCAGGGTCGAATGGCCGAGGCGAAACAGGCTGTTGTCGGGCGCGGCCAGCAGCTGCGCCCGGGTCAGGGCTTGCACGGGCACGGCAGCGGCCGGCACCGTGCTGTCCGGTTTATCAAAGAGAAATGTCCACATCAGCTTGAGCGTGGCCGCCGTGCCCAGCTTGTGCATTTGCACGGGATTGCGGAACTTGCCCTCGAGGCGTTGCGGTGATTCGGTCGGCGCGACGGGCGCGGCGCGCAAGGTGCAAGAACTCATGATGATCAGAACTCCCAAGAATAAGATGCGGTACATATGCAGCCCGGTCAATAAAACACAAGGATTAAATTACACTACACAGTGTAGTTCCTATTTCTGGCAAAGTAAACCAGGAGGTGTAAAATATTGTTTTCAAAGGAGATTTTCAGCCATGGCCGCACCGCAACGCCTCACCGACCGCAAGCGCGTCGCCATCGTCGATGCCGCCATCGCCGAGTTCCGCGACCACGGTTTCGATGCGACCAGCATGGACAAGATCGCCGCCACGGCCGCCGTTTCCAAGCGCACCGTGTACAACCATTTCCCCAGCAAGGACGAGCTGTTCGCGGAAATCCTGCAGCGCATGTGGGAGAGCAGCGTGGCCCAGCCCGCCGTGCCCTATGTGGCCGACCAGCCCCTGCGCCCGCAGGTGCTGGCCCTGGTCGAGCAGAAGATGGCCTTGCTGTGCGACGCGGCCTTCATCGACCTGGCGCGCGTGATCTTTGGCGAAACCATCCACTCGCCCGAGCGCGCGCAAGCGATGGTGGCGCGCCTGAATGAAAAGGAAACGGGCCTGAATATCTGGATCCGCGCGGCACAGCAAGACGGGCGCATCAAGGCGGGCGAGACGCTGGAAGTGGCGCACCTCCTGATGTCGCCTTTGAAAACCTTTGCCTTCTGGCCGCAGATCACCCTCGGTGAACCGCTGCTGAGCCCGGCACGCCAGCGCGAAGTGACGGCGCTGGCCGTCGATATCTTCCTGTGCTATTACGGCGTGGCAAAACAGACGGCATAAACGGGCGGCAAGTGGGCAGACAGCGTCTGCCAGTGCTCGCCCTCGTCGCCCGAATACCAGGCGCCGCCCGTGGTCGACGCCATCAATAAACTGCGCCCATCGTCGGCCAGCGCCAGCCCGTGGCGGTAGATGAGGTCGTAACAATGCTGCTGCGGCAATCCCGCGCGCAAGACCTCGAACGTTTTGCCGCCATCGCGCGTGCGCGTCACGGCCAGCGCGCCATCGATGGGTATGCGCAGCACGTCCGCCTGCGCCGGCACGAACCAGGCCGTGTCGCCGTCGCGCGGATGCACGGCCACGGCAAAGCCGAAATGCGACAGCGGCGCCGTCGTCACTTCCTGCCAGTGCCAGCCCGCGTCCTGCGAGCGCCAGATGCCGTTATGGTGCTGGCACCACAGCGCATCGGGCGTGCCGGCGCTGCGCACGATGCGGTGCGGGTCTTGCACGGCTTCGTTTTCATCGAGCTCGGGCGGCATGTAGTCGGCCCGCATGCCCGTTGCGCTCAAGGCCCAGCTGGTGCCGCCATCAGCCGTTTGCCACACGCCGCCGCAGGACACGCCGACCAGCACGGTATTGCTGTCGCGCGGGTCGACGCAGATGCTGTGGATGCCGGGCACGTCGTAGCCGCCGCCAAACCACTGCGCCCGCTGCGGCACGTTCCACAACGCTTCCACCAGCTGCCAGCTGTCGCTGCGGTCGCTGGAACGGAACAGGCCGCCAGGCAGGGTGCCCGCCCACAGCACGCCGGGTTGGTCCGCGCCACCGGCGGCCAGCGACCAGATTTGCCGCAAGGTCCAGTCCACCGTATCGCTGCTGCCCTCGGGCTTGGCGGGATAGGCGGGCACGGCGACTTCCTGCCAGGCGCTGGCGCCCGCATCGAGGCGGTGCAGCTTGGCGCCGAAGTGTCCCAGGTTCAGGGCTGCGTACACGGTGCCGTCGCGGCCATCGTGCAGCAACATGGAGACGGGATCGCCGGCGAATTGCACCAGCGCCAGCTGCCAGGCACCGGCCGCGTCGACATCGAACTGGAACAAGCCCTTGCGGGTGCCGAGATACGCGCGTTGCGCCCTGCCTGGTCCCATGATTAACCTCCGGAAAGTGCCTGCAAGATATAAACTTGACTGTCGGGCCGCAAGACGTCGTCCAGTTCGCGCCGCTCGCGGCAACGGGCGCCGTCGATGAAGATCACGACGTTCGGACGCAGTGCGCCCTGCTCGTCAAGCACATAGCCGCGCAGGCGCGGCTGCTGCGCAAAGACGCTGTCCAAGGCGGCGCGCAGGCGTGGCGCGGCCACCTCCACCGTGGGGACGTTCAGGAAACGTGTCAGTTGTTGGGTAAAATGCAAGTGCGCCATGCTGCCTTCGACGTCATCGGCCTGGACTCATTCTAGTCCGATTCGCCGACGATGCAACGGCGATACCGCTAAAATAGCGGCAAGCACACAAGGAGGCCAGGCATGACGATTACCCCGGAAGAACTAGCGGTGCTGATGCAGGAAGTGGAAGTGGCCGATCCCATCGATTTTGCCGACCTGCCCTTCAACGAGCAGGAATTGCGCGGCCTGATCGCCAACCACCTGTGCGAGATGGCCGACGCCATGGAAAGTTTCAGCCCGGAAGACCGCAACCTGGCCCTGCTGGCCGTGGCGGCCAAGCTGGTGCTGGAGAACCTGGTGCTGCACGTGCAGTTGCTGCGCCGCCACGGCTTGCCCGTCAGCGACGGCGTGGAAGCGCTGCTGCAGCGCCTCAAGAACCCGGGCCGGTCCTGAGCGCTGCACGGCGGCAAGCGGCTACTGCAGGTTGATCGCCGTCACATAATTGACGATGCCCGCATCGGCGCCGGGTGTAGAACGGATATACAGCACGCCATTGCGCGACAGCGCCAGGGTGCCGCCCAGGCGATACGTCCATGCCAGCTGGTGGCTGGCCAGATTGAGCGCATAGGTGTGCTTCTCGCCTGCGACGAACAGCAGGTTATTGGTCACGATCAAGTCACCACCGAACGCTTCCTCGCCCACGCCGGCCAGCGGCCAGGTCCATAACACGGCGCCATCGCTGACGTTGCGCGCCTCGAGCACCCGGCCACTATCGTTGCCCACATAAATCACGCCGCGCGCCACCACCGGCTGCGTGGTGAAGCGCCCGTTGACCGTCCAGCGCACGGCGCGGCTGGCCGTATCGACCAGGGTCAGGCTGTTGTCGGCCGACTTGCCCGGATACGGCCGCTGGTTCAGCAGCAGCACGGTATTCTCATCGACCAGCACGGGAGCCTGGCGCAAGGCGCTCTTGTTCAAGCCGCCAAGCACCTGGCCAGGCACGGCCACGCTGAAACGCCGCGTACCATCGCCAATGTTGAAGGCCGTCAAGGTGCCCGCTGCATGGCTGTAGACCGTGCCCGCACTGACGGCCGGCGTCCATTCGTCGACATTGCCCAGTTTGGGCAAATCGAGGCTGCTGGACCAGCGGTTCTGGCCCGTCGTGGCATCCAGGCTGATCACATCATTGTTTCCACCAAGATATGCGTTCCCTGCGAACAAGGTCGGCGCCGTCAGCGGCGACGTGGCAATCAACTGTCCCATGGTATTGGGCTGATTGACCGTTGCCAGCCTGGCGCCCGTCAAGGCGTCGAAGGTATGGGCATCGCTGATTCCCGCCATCACCAGGCGATTCCCGGACACGCCTGGCGCCCCCAGCGGGCCGGGCAGTTTCAGCTCCGTTTGCCACGCGGCCACACCGTCCGTTTCCGACAGGGCCGACAGCTTGTAGGTGTAGATGTATTTGAATTTCTCACCGGCATCTGCCACCGAAACTTCTTCATTGAAATACACGAGGCCATTCGCCGTGACCAGTGGACTGAGCCTGCTGCCGGAGATGCCGTCGGCTCCCTTCCACGACCAGCGGCGTGTAAATTTGGCGGTATCGAGCGTCACCGGCACAAAACCCGTATGCGCCGCGTTGCCGTTGCTGCCTTCCCAGTCGCCGCCGGACAACTCGCGCAGCGGCGACAGGTTTCCCTTCAGGCCGACGACCGTGATGCTGTAGCTGGCCGTGCGGGGCTGGTAATTCGGCGTGCCGGGAAAAGGATTGACGAAGACGGAAAAATCGACGCTGCCCGTGTACGTGCCTTCCGCCAGGCCAGGCATGACGGCAAAATCCATCAGCCATGACCCGTCGGCCTGCTTGATGGGTTTCGCCCGTTGGAATACCTTGCGGCCGCCTGCCGCCGGCGTTTCCTCCCACAGGGGACGCTGATCCACCACGTTGGAATACAGCATCACGGTCGCCTGCACCTTGTCGCAGGTTTCGCCAGGCTGCTGCGTGCAATTGAGATTGACTTGCGACAAGGTCATCGCCTGTTCCGGCTTTTCTCCCGTACCGCCGCAAGCGGATACGGACAAGACACCCAGCGCGGCCAACGGCCATGCAACGGCCCGCAGCCGCGCTCTGAAGAAGTGATTCATTCAAGATCCATGTTGAGGTTTCATTTCCTCCCCAATGGAGGTGTGCTGGAAACCTGGACTGAATGTTATAGCATGAGAAACATTGTTAAAATCTAACAGATACTCACAGCAATGCTTTACTTGCGCACGGCCCGCGCCTGCACGGTAAGGTCGCTTTCGGCCACGGCCACGCAGGGCAGGATGTAGCCGTCGAGCCGTTCATCGGGGCTGATGCCGGGCCAGTCCACCGTGTAGCGGATCTTTCCTTCGGGCATGTGACAGATGCACGTGCGGCAAGTGCCGTTGCGGCAGGAACTGAGCAGGCGGATGCCGGCCAGCTCGGCGGCGGCCAGCAGCGTCGTGCCCGCGTCGGCCGGGAATTGCCAGCCTTGCGGGACGATGGTGACGGTAAAGGTGGGAATGGTAAGGGGCGCGCTCATGCGCCCAGTTTAACAGTCCGCCAGGGTGGTCCAGCTAGCGCCCTGCGCATGGCTGCGCAGCACGGCTTCCGCAAAGGCCAGGCCCGCCACGCCATCGGTAACAGTCGGCAGCCAGCGCGCCGCTTCCGGTATCGGCGTCTCCGCTTGCAGGGCCCGGATATGCAAGGCCGCATCCAGGTACAGCTGGGCGAACGCTTCCAGATAACCCTCCGGATGGCCGGCCGGCACGCGCGTGGCGTGGCGCGCGGCGGCGCTGTCGACCCGTCCCGGGCGCAGCAGCTGGCGGTTGCCGCCCTGCGGCGTACACCACAGTGCATTCGGTTGTTCCTGATCGAAGTCCAGCTGCGCCTTGCTGCCGAACAGGCGCAAGCGCACCGTGTTTTCACACCCCGTCGCCACCTGGCTGGCCCACAAGGTGCCCTTGGCTCCGTTGGCGTAGCGCAGCATCACCTGCACGTGGTCGTCCAGGGTGCGATGTGGAACGAAAGTCGACAGCTCCGCCAGCACGGATTGCGGCGTGAGGCCGCTGACGAACTGCGCCAGGTGGTAGGCGTGCAAGCCCACGTCGAGCAGGGTGCCGCCGGGCCCCGCCTTCTGCGGGTCGTTATGCCAGTTGCCTTCATTCATGCCGCCCGCCGCGATGGCGTCGGCCAGCCAGTCCTGAGAATACTCGACTTGCACGAGGCGCAGCTCGCCGATCTCGCCCGCCTCGACCATCGCTTTCGCGTGGCGCAGCAGCGGGTAACCGCTGTAGGTATGCGTGAGCGCAAACAGCAGATTTTTCCGCTTGGCCAGCGCGGCCAGCGCCTGCCCCTCCGCCAGCGAGATGCCCAGCGGCTTGTCGCAGATCACGTGGATGCCCGCTTCCAGGAACGCCGTGGCGACGGGCGCATGCAGGTGATTCGGCGTGACGATGGCCACCGCCTCGATGCCGTCCGGGCGAGTGCTTTCCGCCTGCGCCATGGCGCGGTAATCGCTGTAGCACCGTTCGGGCGCCAGGTGCAGCGCGGCGCCGCTGTCGCGCGCGCGCTGCGGGTCGGACGACAGGGCGCCTGCCACCAGTTCGTACTGGTCGTCGATGCGCGCCGCAATACGGTGCACGGCGCCGATGAATGCGCCCTGCCCGCCCCCTACCATGCCCAGCCGTAAGCGTCGCTGCATGTCGTCTCCCTATTTCAATCCCAACAAATGGTTGATCTGGCCCTGGTCCACGGCGCTGCCCGCGAAATCGTCGAACGCGCGTTCGGCCACGTGGATGATGTGATCGCGGATGAAGCGCGCCCCTTCGGCCGCGCCGTCCTCCGGGTGTTTCAGACAGCATTCCCATTCCAGCACGGCCCAGCCGGGAAAGTCGTACTGCGCCATCTTCGAGAAAATCGCCTTGAAATCGATCTGCCCGTCGCCGAGCGAGCGGAAGCGCCCGGCCCGGTCTTGCCAGTCGCCATAGCCGCCATACACGCCCTGGCGCCCGTTCGGCCGGAACTCCGCGTCCTTGACGTGGAAGGCCTTGATGCGCGCATGATAGATGTCGATGAACGCCAGGTAATCGAGCTGCTGCAGCACGAAGTGGCTGGGGTCGTACAAGATCGACGCGCGCGGGTGATCGTCGACGGCGGCCAGGAAACGCTCGAAGGTCACGCCGTCGTGCAAATCCTCGCCCGGATGCAATTCATAGCAAAGGTCCACGCCGGCAGCATCAAACGCATCGAGGATGGGCAGCCAGCGCCTGGCCAGCTCGGCAAACGCCGTCTCCACCAGTCCGGCCGGGCGCTGCGGCCACGGATACAGATACGGCCAGGCCAGCGCGCCGGAAAACGTCACGTGCGCCGTCAGGCCCAGGCGCTGCGAGGCGGTGGCCGCCCACAGCAGCTGCTGCGTGGCCCAGGCCGTGCGCGCGGCCGGATCACCGCGGACTTGTTCTGGCGCAAAGCCGTCGAACAGCGCGTCGTAGGCCGGATGCACGGCGATCAGCTGGCCCTGCAAATGCGTCGACAATTCCGTCACCTGCAAGCCATGGCGCGCCAGCAAGGCGACCACGTCGTCGCAGTACTGCTGGCTGGCGGCCGCCTGCTCCAGGTCGAACAGGCGCGGCGCCGTCGGCAGCTGCAAGCCCTTGTAGCCCAGGCCGGCCGCCCATTGCGCCAGGTGCTCGAGCGAGTCGAACGGCGGCTCGTCGCCGAGAAACTGGGCCAGGAAGATGGCCGGGCCCTGGATGGTTTTCATGGGTATCCTTTAGCCCCCAGGACTCTGGCCCTGGGGGAGGTTCAATTAAAAAGGCGAGTTCGGAAAGTAAAACTGCTTGGCGTTCTCGCGCGTGATCAGCACCGACGGGATGATCGTGTTGGCCGGCAATTTATCACCTTTCAGGCGCGCTTCCGTCGTCAGCTTGATGGCGTCGTACATGAACTTCGGCGAGTACGACACGTCGGCCACGATCAGCGGGTCGGAACCGTCCATGATCTTTTTCACCGCGCCCTTCGCGCCCGCGCCGCCGAACACTTGCTTGATGTCCGTCCGCTTGGCTTGCGCGATGGCTTTCTGCACGCCGATGGCCATGTCGTCATCGGCGGCCCAGACGGCGTCGATGTGCTTGAAGCGGGTCAGGTAATCCTGCATGACCTTGAAGGCATCGTCGCGGTTCCAGTTGCCATACTTGGCATCCAGGACCTTGATCTCGGGATGGCCCTTCATGACGGCAGAAAACGCGTCAAAACGCTCATTGTCGAGCGTGGTCGGCATGCCGCGCAGCACGACGATATTGCCCTTGCCATTCAGGCTTTTCGCCAGATATTCGGCCGGCAGCTTGCCGAAGGCCGTGTTGTCGCCCGCGATGTACGCATCCTGCGACTGTGTGTTCGTCAGGCCGCGGTCCACCACCGTCACGTACACGCCCTTGCTTTTCACCTGCGCGACGGGCTGCGTCAGCGAGGCCGATTCGATGGGGAAGATCACCAGGGTGTTGATCTTGTTCACCGTCAACATGTCCTGCAACTGGTTCGCCTGCTCGGGCGCCGTGGCGGCCGTCTTGACGATGATTTTCAGCCCCGGATGGGCTTTCTCGAGTTCCGCCTTGGCCTGGTTGGCCCACCACACGATGCCCGAGGTAAAACTGTGCGTGGCCGTGGGGATGGCCACGCCGACGACGAGCTTGTCAGCGGCCTGCGCCGGCCCCATCGGCAGCGCCCACGCCTGCATCACCAGCACTGCCATCCCTGCTACCCGTATAAAGCTCTTCATGCTGCTCTCCTCCAAGGTTGTGGGCGCCCGTTGGCCGCCCTTTCAGAACGCCGCTGTGTTTTTATTTGCGGCCTCGCTGCAGGAAGGCGACGGCGATAATCACCACGCCTTGCACTGCGGCATTCAGGTAGACACTGATGATGCTGGTCAAATTCAGGATATTGCTGATCACGGAGAGCAGGATGGCGCCGATGACGGTGCCGACGATGCGCCCTTCGCCGCCCTTCAGCGCCGTGCCGCCCACGACGACGGCGGCGATCGCTTCGAGCTCCCACAGCAAGCCCGTCGTCGGCGTGGCCGAGCCCAGGCGCGGCACGTAGAGCACCGTGGCGATGCCCACGCACACGCCCAGCAGCATGTAGGTGGCGATTTTCACTTTGTCGACATTGATGGCCGCGTAGCGCGCCACCTGCTCGTTGGAACCAATCGCCTGCACGTGGCGACCGAACGTGGTGCGGTTCAATATGATGGCGCCGGCCGCCGCGACGAACAGAAAGATCCAGATCGGGATCGGCGCGCCCAGCACGCTCGTGTAGTAGACGGGGCTGTACAGCTCGGACAGCGTGGCGTCCAGGGTCAGCGCGCCGCCATCGGCCAGATACGTGAGCACGGCGCGGAAGATGCCAAGCGTGCCCAGGGTCACGATGAACGGTTCAATATTGCCCTTGCTGATCAACAAGCCGTGCATCAGGCCGAAACCGGCACCGAGGATCAATGCCATGGCGATGCCCAGCACCAGCATGGTGATCGGCGCCAGCTCGCCGCCCGCCCCTTGCGCCAGCGCATTCATGAAATAGATCATGCAGCCGGCGATCAGGGCCGCCATCGAGCCGACCGATAAATCGATACCGCCGGAAATGATGACGAACGTCATGCCCACGGCGATGATGCCAATGAAGGCCGTGCGCGTGAGCACGTTCATCAGGTTATCCATAGTGGCGAAGTCGCCGTTGAGCAAGGTGCCCGCGATGCACAAAGATAACAAGCCCAGCACGGGGCCGAAACCCTTGATGCGCGCGCCGAATCGGGAGATTGGGGATACGGTGGTGTCAGTGCGTGCCGGTTGCATGGGCAATCAACTCCTCTTCGGTCAGGTGGTCAGCAGACAGGGTGGCTTGCAAGGTGCCGGCGCGCATCACGGCGACTCTGTGGCACAGGCCGATCAATTCGATCAGTTCCGATGAAATCACGATCACGGCGCGCCCTTCGGCGGCCAGACGGTGAATCAAAAAGTAAATGTCGCGCTTGGCGCCCACGTCCACGCCGCGGCTCGGCTCATCGAGCACGACGACGCGGGGGTCCGAATGCAGGTATTTGGCCAGCGCCAGCTTTTGCTGGTTGCCGCCCGACAGCATGCGCGCGCGGCTGTCGAGGTCGCCCGTGCGGATATTGAAATCCTCGACGGCCCTGGCCAGCGCCTGCTTCTCGCCCTTCACATCAAGCCAGGGCCGCGCATAGCGCTCCATCGTCATCATGGTGAGGTTTTCGCGCAAGCCCAGGTTCACGTGCAAGCCTTTTCCCTTGCGGTCTTCGCTCAGGTAGGTCATGCCGTGCCGCATGGCTTGCTTGGGGCTACGGATGTCCACGGGCTGGCCATTGAGATGGATCGTGCCCGCGCTGCGTGGGCGCAAGCCCAGCAGCGCCTCGAACGATTCCGTGCGCCCCGCGCCCACCAGGCCCGCAAAGCCCAGCACTTCGCCCGCGCGCACCTCGAACGACAGCGCTTTCGCCCAGCCGGGCACGTTCAAGCCATCGACCTTCAGCAGAATCGGGGCATCGGGCGCCAGCGCCACTTTCGCGGGGAACATGTCGGACAATTCGCGCCCCACCATCAGGTTCGCCATCTGCTGGCGCGTGAGGCTGGCCGTCGGCTCGCGCGTGACGAAACGCCCGTCGCGCATGACGATGACTTCGTCCGTGTTGCGCTCCACTTCGTCGAGCTTGTGGGAAATGTAGAGGATGGTGACGCCGTCCGCCTTCAGCTGGGCCATCACGGCGAACAAACGCTGGGTTTCCGACGACGTCAGGGTGGCGGTCGGCTCGTCCATGATCAAAAAGCGGGCGCGGCGCGACAGGGCCTTGACGATTTCCACCAGCTGCTTTTCAGCAACGATGAGGTCGCGGATTTTCGTGTCGGGCGACACGTCCAGGCCCACCTGTTTCAGGTAGCGCGACGCTTCCTCGCGCATGGCGGTCTCGTCGAGCAGCCAGCCGCGCGTCTTTTCGTGGCCGAGGAACATGTTTTGCGCCACCGTCAGGTGCTCGGCCAGGTTGAATTCCTGGTGGATCAGCACGATGCCGGCGGCCTCCGCCGCGCGCGAACTGGCAAAGCGGCGGGGCTGGCCATCGATCAGCAGCTGGCCTTCGCTCACGCCCTCGTAGCCGGCGAGGATTTTCATCAGGGTCGACTTGCCGGCGCCGTTTTCGCCCAGCAAACCATACACGCGCCCCGGTGCCAGGGTAAAACTGACGCCATGCAAGACGCGCACGGGGCCGAAATCCTTGCACACCCCTTCAAAACCGACGGCAACGCTCACTATGCACTCCCTCGCAAGACCAAGTTATGGTTGAGTAACACCCCAGGTACCTGTGCAGCGGGGTCCGCCAGCCGCTGCAGCAGCAAGCGCGCCGCCGTCTCGCCCAGCTCGCGCATCGGCTGCGCGATGGTGGTCAAGCCCGGATCGATCTGCGCGGCGATGGCGATATCATCGAAGCCGATCACGGCCACGTCTTCCGGCACGCGTTTTTTCAGCTGGCGCAGCGCGCTCAGCACGCCGATGGCCAGGGTATCGGAGACGGCAAAGATGGCCGTCGGCGCATCGGGTCCCGCCATCATCCGCAACGTGGCGGCCGTGCCCGCTTCGTAATCGAGGCTTTGCACCGTGTGCACCCACTGCGGCTGCACGGGCAAGCCGGCCGCCGCCAGGGTGTCCAGATAGCCTTGCTGGCGTTGCCGCGCGTACAGGTAGCGCTCATCGGAATTGATCAGGCCGATGCGCGTATGGCCGCGCGACAGCAGGTGCGCGACGGCGTCGGAGGCGGCCCGGTGGTTATCGATGCCGACATAGGGCACGGCCACGGCGGGGTCGAATTCGCAGCAGGCCACCCACGGCAGGCTGACGGATTCATGCGACAGGGCATGCTGCACCGTGTCCGGATCGAGGCAGATGGCGCCATCGGCGCGGTGCATGCGCAGCAAGTCGAAGTAGGAACGCTCGCGGCCCGCATCGGCGCCCGTGTCGCACAGCAATACAAAGTAGCCGTGTTCGCGCGCCACCGTATCGATACCGCGCACGATCTGCGCATAGAAAGGGTTGCCCACGTCCGGCACCATGGTGAGCAGCATGCGGCTCTCGGCCGTGCGCAGGCTGCGCGCCAGGTGGTTCATGCGGTAGCCGAGCGCGGCCACGGACGCGAGCACCTTGTCGCGCGTGGGCGCCCGCACGCCTGCCTGCTCGTTCATCACGCGCGAGACGGTGGCCACCGACACGCCCGCATGCGCGGCAACGGCGCTGATGGAGACGGTTTCTGTCGGCAGGGAAGACGGGACGGCTGGCGGCATGGGGCTTTTCATATAAATGTAATCGATTACATTTATAGGCCAACCGGGCGCGCGATGCAAACATTATCGATGCTGCAATGCGCAAAAAACAGGCAGGAAAAGAAAAAAAACGGAGACCGAACGGGGATAAAAACGGCCCTGTGCGGGCCGTCTGACGCAGCTACTTCTGGGCTTGGAAGGTGTTCTGCTGCACGGCAAAACCGGCGCGCACGGCGGCCAGGGCCGCCACCCACAGGATCAGCCCGGCACCGAGGCAGCCGACGGGATGGATGGGGCCATGGCGCACGGTGAACGGATAGCCGATGGCCCACACGCACAGGGCCATGCCGATGGCCACGTGGCGGCGCGCCTTGAACAGCCAGGCCAGCGGAAAGAAATGCAGGCCCACGATCAGGATCACGGCGGGGATGAACCACGCCTGCAAGCCCAGGTTTTTCAAGACGTTGCCGACGATGAAGATGGCGATCCATTGCCCCGCGTTCACGATATTGAACAGCCGGCCCGCGCGCTTCGCTTCCGGCGTCTGTTCCGCCGCCGCATGCGCTGCCCGGTGACGGCGGAACTGGCGCCACGCCAGCATGAACAGCAGGACGGTGATGGCAGCAATGGGCAGCAACCTTAAGGGATGCGCGCCATACGTCTGCACGCACCAGGCGGCCACCCACAGGCCGCCAAACAGGGAAAAGAACATGGCGCCGATGGCGCTGCGGGCAAGCGCGGCGGCAGGGTCGGTCTGTGTGGTCTGTGTCAGGGTCATGGCAAGGTCTCCCGGTCAATCAAAGTGATTACTTCATCATCGCGCAAAACGTTTCCGGATTGCCGTCAAGAATGACGCCGCTGGGCCAGCGGTGGCTGCGCTGCTGGGCACGCAGCAGGGACGCGGCCAGGGCCGAGTCGCCATCGACGGCATACACGAAGACGGGCATGTTCAGGCTGGCCGCATCGCCCAGCAAATTCGGATTGGCGTCGAGGCTGCGCGCATCCACGTGCACGCCCGTGGGCATGCCGATCTGCTGCTGCACGCGCTGCAGCCAGGGCTTGTCCAGCTTGGGCGGACGGGCATTTTTCGCGATATAGCGGCTGACCCGGTTGGCGCCGGCCGCCTGCGCATTGCGCGCATCAAACACGAGCAGGCCCAGGTAGCCTTGCGGATCGGCGCGGCGCGCACAGGCCAGGTTGTTCGGCACACCCGACGTCAAAAACCAGTTGCCGTGCTTGATGTTGGCGCGCAACTGCCCCACCAGCGTATTGATGGGCGCGCACGACGCCACGACGTCCTTGATTTCCGCATTCAGGGTCTTGGCCGGGAACGCGGTGGCCAGGTCGGCCACATCGCTGACGAACGGCGGCGTTTCCGCCGTGGCCACACCACGGTTCTTCATGCTGGCGGCGCGCCAGTCGTCGGCCGTCAATTGTTTCACGGTGCGGGGCGATCCTGTGTCGACGACCCGGCCCGTGAGCAGATCGTGGTGCACGACCCAGCTGCCGTCACCGAGCAGCTGCAAATCCGTCTCGACGCCGTCCCAGGTGCCGAAATACGTGTTGCGCAGCGCGCTCAGCGAGTTTTCCGGCGCATTGCCGGCGCCACGGTGGGCATGCACCTTCATGCCCAGGCAGTCGGCCTGCACGGCCGTACTGGCCATGCACAGCAGCAAAGCCAGGGCGGCCGCCTTACTTCTTTTCCGGGTGATAACCATATTCGAGTCCCTGCAAAATATTGATGCGGATCGCTTCGTTGACGGGGTAGCTGTAGCCCTGCCCCACCGCCACCACGTGCGTGATATTGGCCAGCAAGCCCTTGCCGGCGATTTGCCAGCGCGTGCTGTCGCCGTCGGCCTGGCGGTTCCAGTCCAGCATCTGGCGGAACAGCTCGCTCTTCGTGACATTGTTGTCCGACAGGCTGAAAATGCCCCAGGTTCCCAGGAAGGCGCCGGCCAGCACGCCCGTGGCGATCCAGGCGGAACGGCGGCTCAGCTGGCCATCGGCGCCCGCCTGCTCGCCCCGGCGCGCCGCCAGCACCAGCAAGCCCACGGTGGCGATCAGGTACAGCAGTTTCGAAAAGTGGCCAATGGCGCCCAAGAGCGAAAAGAACAGGGCGACGGGCGGCACGATGGCCGCGCGCGCCGCTTCCTTGCCCTCTGCATAATACTTGCCATTCACTTCGAAGTCGCTGCGGCTGGCGCGGTATTCGACCAGCTTTTCCGCCGTCTGGCGCGCGGCGAACTGGTCGAACAGACGGCTGAACTCGGCGGGACTCGCATACGCGTCCTGCACCACGGCGCCCTTGGGCAGCCGCAAGCCCTTGCCCGCCTCGCTGCCGTCGCCACCGTCCGGCCCGTCGCGCAGCACGGCCTGGATGCCGGGGCGCGCGACGAAGGCGGGGAAGGACAAGCCGGGCGGAATGCGGTCGCCCTTGATAGTCAACCCCTTGCCGGCCGCTTCCGACGCATAGCGGCGCTTGACGGCCAGGCGGAACGATAGCTGGTCGGCCGGGTGCCAGTTGGCCGACACGGGCACCTTCTTGCGCACATTGTTGACGACGGCCGCCTTGCGCCGCGCCGGCACGGAATGCGGCTGCCAGCCGTGACGCGACAGGCTTTGCCGGTAATCGTTCCACGCCGATTCCTGCTGCTGGCGCAAGCCCGCATCGTCGTCGGGAATGATACCCGAATACAATTTCCACTTGTCGTGCACTTCGCCGATCGCCTGCTGGTACTTGTCGTAGTAGCCGGCCGCGCCGCCGGCGATCTTGCGGACATTAAAGTTGATCAACTGTTCCTTGGCCGGTTCCATGCGCTCGTCGAGGTGGCCCACCGACACGGCCAGGAAGGGGAACAGGGCGAGGAAAGCCTTGCCTTCCGGCTTGGCAAACAGGGTGGGATCATCGACCAGGCCCTGCAATTGCAGGCTGCCGCCCACCAGCGAGCGCTGCATCAGGGTGGTGTTGAAGGCCAGGCGGCGAAATTGCGCATCGCGCGTTTCGACCAGCACCGTGACCGTGGTCTTCAGAATGCCGAACACGACCGCGGCCGTGGCAACGCAGCAAAAGACGATCTTTTTCCAGCTGGGGCCGCTGCCATTGTTCTTCAGGCGGCGGCGCCACATCAGCTGCAGCACCACCAGCGCGGCGGCGATGCCCGACAGGCTGCGGCCATAGAATTCCACGCCTTCCACGTCGTGCGGCTTGACGTCGCCGCCCACCACGTCGAGCAAACGGGCATTGAAGCCCAGCTCGCAGCACAAATAAATGATCGTCAGGACGATCAGGATCAAGGTCTGCCGGATTTGCAGACTGCGCAAACTCGCGGCCATCTTATTTCCTCAGATCGATGACGACGGGCTTGATCTCTTCAGCCTGGAAGATCATCGGCGCCGCAGGGGCAGCCGCCGCGCTGCGCGGGGCGGGCAGGCTGATGGCGGGCGCCGCCGCCCTGGCCGGGGTTTCCTGGCGGCGCGGCTTGGCGCTGGCGCGGCTGCCCGCTTTCGGCGCGGCGGCCGGGGCCGGGGCCGATGCCGGGGCTGGCGGGGCGGGAATCACGCGTCCGCTATCGCTGCCAGGCTGGGTGGCGATGATGGGTCCCGTGCCGCGCAAGCCGTCGTCGGCAAACGGCTGGGCGCGCGTATCGACGCCGGGCGGCACGGCCACGCTGGCGTTGAGCAGGCGGTTGTCCGTGTAGATCATGCGCGACAGGCGGTTGTAGTTGGGAAAGTCGATATTGAGCGATTTGGCATCCGCCGCCAGTTCCACGCGGGGGCGGTCCTTGCAATTGCCCACCGTCCACTGCAGCACGTCCGTGCCCTGGAACGCCAGCACTTCATAGCGGTAGGCGCAGCCGCGCTCCTGGGTTTCCACGATCACCACGGTGCGCTCGCCCACGTTTTCCACGCGCGCCACGCGGGCCGTGATCGCGTTGGCCAGCGGCACGACGCGAAACGCCTGCGACAGCTTGATCGAATACTTGCCTTGCGGATCCTTGCGCAAGGTCCCTTCCGTGCCGTCGCGCAGGCGGAAGGTGGACAGCGGCGTGCCGAACAGCTCGGCCGTATCGAGGCCCATCATCACGCCGCCACGGCCGTTCGGCGTCATGGCGCAGCCCGTCAACAGGATGCCGGCGGCCACGCTCAGGGCCAGTGTGCGCCAATGCGCGGATGCAAAATTCTTATACGTTGCCATACTTGATAACTTTCTCTTATTTCAGAATTCAGGGATTGATGACGGCCAGCGGATTGCCCGGGCCTGGCGGCGGCAAGACTTTCTGGCGGTTGCGCGACAGCACGGTGAAAGCGCCCAGGGTGTCCGGCCCGGCGACGATTTCCAGCTGCTCGCGCTGCAGCCAGGTGCGGATCTCCGCCTCCGTCGCCTCGGCGCGGAACAGCACGCGCGTGCGCACGCCCGTCTCGACGCCGCTGCGCTGCGGAGCACCATTGCGGAATTCCGCATTGCCGACAACTGCCTGATCTTTCGGCAGGAACAGCCAGGCCGATTGCACCACCATCACGCTGGCGGCCACGGCCGTGACGATCTTCAGCCAGCGGTTCGCATTGGCCGCCTTGACTGGCGTCAGCTGTGGCGCGGCGGCATCGGCCGAAGCGATCTGCAACTGCTGCAGCCCCTGGCGCAGCAGTTGCCGGTACGCCACGCGGCCATCCTTGCCCAGCTCGCTCGACAGCGGCGTGCCCGTCAAGGCGTAATCGTCGCCGGGCAAAGCCACGCGGGCGATGACGCCCGGCGCCGCCGTGGCCCCATTGGCACGGCCATGCGTTTCCAGCCAGCGCGCCGCCTGCAGGCGCTCCTGGCTGAACACGCCCAGGCAGGCGCCCAGGTCCGTCACGGCCACAGTGACCGGCATGTCGCACAGCACCAGGCCCGCGCGGGGATCGGCGGGCGCGTCGCGCTCCTCGACCACGAGGCCGCAGGCATCGGCATAGGACGCGTCCGGCGTGACGAGCCAGCCGCGCCAGCGCTGGCGCGTGCTGTCCCAGGTGTCGAGCAGCACGGCGCCAAAGCCGGGGCAACGCGCCAGCAGGTGGATCTGTCCGCCCGCGATGGGCCGCCCGGCCAGGGGCGCCGCGTCGCTGCGGCGCGCAAAGCGTTCCATCAGGTGATCCGGCACGGCAATGCCGCGCCAGTCGGGGCTAGTGCCCGCCACATCCGCGTCCAGCAGCTCGGCGGAAGTCGGGGGCGATGGCAGGCGCGCGGCAACGATGGCCAGCGAGGGCGTCAATGCAGTCATGCCGTTGGCCTTTCATCAGGGTTCGGGTGGGTGGACACGGGGTCCATGTGCAGGGATAACGCGGCCACGCACAGAATATCCAAAACTATTTGCGCCGCCTGCATATCGCGCGCGCCCAGGGCATCGCCCACGCGCAGCTTGAGCAGGGTCAAGACCCAGCTGCCCAGCAAGGTGGCGCGGTGGGCCGGCTCGACGATCTGCCGTCCCGCGCTGGCGGGATCGCCCTTCTGCCGGTGCACGAGGCCTAATTTTCCGCCGTGGTAATGCGCGGAAGCGATCTGCTCGGCCAGTTCCCTGACGGGCATGCCGCCGCAGCCGCAATGGCGCAGCAGCAAGATCAAATCCTGCGGCAAGGTGGCGATAAAAACGTCGGCCGCGTCGCGCACTTGCTGCGGCGTGAGCTGGTAGTCGCGCAGCGGCGCGGCATAAGAGTCGGGCGCCTGCAGCTCGCAGCCCTCTTGCGCATCGGCATCGTCGTCATCGCGCTGCTTGCGCAACTGGTCGATGATGAAACGCTTGAAGTACAGGAACAAGGCGCCGACGTGGTGGGGCGCGGCGTCGCTGTCGCCGTGCAGGACTTTTTCAATGAAAAACTGGTGGCGCAAGTCGGCCAGCGTATCGCCCAGCGAGGCCGCCTCGCGCGGGCGGCACGGCGTCAGCGCGGCGATGACGCGCTGGTAAAACTCGCCCAGTTCGCCTTGCGACAGCCGCTGGCGGCGCGTCCAGAAGTCATGAATGCGTTCAAATTGTTCCGATTGCACAGCCGGTCCGATCTTGGGTTGGGCGCCACGCGCCACTGGCCGGCGGCGATGTACACCGTGCGCTGGCCAGACAAGAGAAACTTGTCAGTAAGGTAAAATGCATTTAGGCAATTTTCTCATATCACAGTAAAAATCGCTAACTTTTGTTACTTTCACGACAATTCCCGAGACGCCGATGCATCGCCTGATTTCCCTGTTTTTCAGCCTGTTCTTTTTACTGCTCAGCAACGTCGCGCACGCCGCCGCGCCTGCGGCTCCCGGCAAGCGCATCGCCCTCGTGATCGGCAACGCGGCCTATCCCCAGCCCCTGTTAAATCCCGTGAACGATGCGCGCGCCATGGCCGAGCGCCTGCGCCGCCTGGGCTTTGAAGTGCTCTTGCGCACGGACATCAATGCGGTGCAGCTGCAAAAGGCGTCGGCCGAGTTTTCCACGCAGGCGCGCGGTGCCGATATCGCCCTCGTGTTTTACGCGGGCCACGGCGCGCAGGCGGGCGAAGCCAATTATGTGCTGCCGCTGGGCGCGAACATGAATGCGCTGAGCGCGTCCGCCATCGCCGCGCAGGGCGTGTCCGTGTCCAGCCTGGCGGGCGACCTGCAGCGCACGGGCGCGCGCGGCGCCGTGCTGATCCTCGACGCTTGCCGGCAGGAATATACGCGCGGCGGCGCCGTGATGGTCCCGGGCGGCGGCAACGCGGCCAGCCACGGCTTTGCCGACACGCAAGCGCCACGCGGCGTGGTGATCGCCTATTCGGCCGGTCCCGGCGCCCTGGCGCGCGATTTCTGGTCGCCCGATTCGCGCAACAGCCCGTACACCAGCGCCCTGCTCGACGCGCTCGACGCCCCGGGTCTGCCGATGAGCGACGTGTTTTCGCAAGTGGCGGCCAGGGTCGCCGCCATGACGCACGACGTGCAAAAACCGCGCGTGTCGTTCGGCGAAACGTCGGCGCGGCTGGTGCTGAACATGGGCAGCGGCAAGGGCCTCAGCCCGCCGGCACCGGGCGTGCTGGCCGGCGCGCAAGGACAGGGCGGCATGCGCGCACCGGTCCCGGCGCCTGCGCCAGCGGTGGAAAAGCCGGCCGCCCCCGGCGCCAAGGTATGGCCAGGCAACGTACTGCAAGACATCAACTATGAAATCCGCATGCAGATCGCGGCCCGCCCGTTTCCCCGCCAGCAGCTGGAAAAGCGCGCGCGCGGCGGCGATCTGGTGGCGCTGACGGCGCTCGGCTACGGCATCGGCGGCGGCGATGCGGGCATCAAACAGCCGAAGGCGGGCATGCAGTGGCTGGAAAAGGCGGCCGCGAAAGACTTTCCTATCGCACAGACCTATCTGGCCGAATTGCTGATGGTCAAGGGCGACCCGGCGTCATTGAAACGGGCGGGCGTGCTGCTGGACGCCGCTTCACAAGCCGGCTACAGCCCCGCCCACGCCTACCAATTCGACCTGGCGCGGCGCACGGGCGCGCCGCCGCAGGACGCGGCCCGCCATCTGCAGGATGCCTTCATGGGCTTGATGAAGGATTACCAGGGCGCCGCCAAGGACATGATGCAGCCGCCGAAAAAATAACTCAAAATAATTTTGGATTTCCCTGAACTGCCCCCGTTATCCGTGGGTACATGCAATACAGCATGACAGTGACCAGGGAAATCTTATGCACACATCCAGCCCGGCAGCAACCATTACCACCGGCCAACGGGGCCGCATCCTCGCCTACCAACCGAACGGACAAGGTTCCGTCAGCGTGGCCGGCATCCAGCATGCCTTCGACGTGGCCACCCATTGGCGCTCGGACGTGGCGCCCGCCATCAACGCCGTCGTCGACGTGCGCTTCGATGACGCCGGCGGCCTCGCCACTGTCACGGCCATTCCCGCCCAGCAACTGGCGCAGGAAGACATGGCCGGCGCCGCCAAGCTGGCGCGCGACAAGGGCCAGCAACTGTGGGGCCGGGCCGTCTCGGCGCTCGGCGTCAAGGTGCTGGGGGCTCTTGGCGTGCTGATCGCCGGCGCCTTCATCTTCAACACCATCGGCATCCGTTTGTTCGCCTCCGTCTCGCGCACCTATTGGCAGCTGCTGGGCCTGTCCGCGGACAGCCTGGAAAGCTTTGCCCGCGATGGCGGCAGCGGTTTTACCTCGGCCCAGTTTTTCTTCCTGCTGGCCATTGCCGCCTGCTGCGCCACCATGGCCAGCAGCCACCCGAAAGCGGCGCTGGGCAAGTGCGCGCCGCTGCTGTTCATCGTCCTCCACAGCAGCTTGCTGTTCATCAAGATCAAGGGCGCCGTCAGCGACGCGGGCAACGCCATGGGCGGCATCATGGGCAGCCGCGCGGCCCGCATGGCCGAACAGATGGCCAGCGAAATGCTGGGCCAGGTGTGGCAGGGACTCTCGTTCGGCATCGGCTTTTACCTGGTGCTGGCGTCTTCCATCGTCCTGGCCGCTTACGGCGTCGGCGAATACAAGCGCAAAACCATCGGCTAAGTCACCCACTCTCCACTTACTTTCCACTTACTTTGAAGGAAATATCATGCACCGTACCCTGCCCGCCCTGCTCGCCATCGCCATCCTGCTGTCCGCCTGCGGCAAGCCCTCCGAGAATGCAACGCCTGCGGCGTCGACGCCCGCCACCAGCGTGGCCGACATGGCTGCCAAGGCCCAGGTAAAAGCGGCGGCCGCCAGCCTGCCGCAAGCGGACCCGGCCACGCCAAGCGCCAGCTATGTCGACATCACGAGCGGCAACCAGCTGATGTACAGCTACATCGCCCTGTCCGGCGTGCCGCCCGACTACGCGGCCGTGGCGCAGCGCATCTCGCGCGAATATGCGGGCAGCAACGACGCCTTCCGCAAGCAGGAAGTGCTCGACGCGCTGAAACCGCAAATCGACGCCAAGGTCAATGAAGCCAGGACGAAACGCTACCTGCGCTATCAGATCAACGGCCAGGGCGCGCTGTCGCCGTACGCGATGGACAAGGCCGCCTTCCCCGCCAAGTTCGCCGAAGCGGGCACGTATTACTACATGTACGACAACGGCGACTACAAGCTGGCATTTACCAACGGCGACGGCTACTCGCTGCTGAAGGTGGACCAGGAGGCGGCGCGCAAGATCGAGGCGGCGCGCAGCGGCTACAAGGATTTCGCCATCGTCGTGTACGCCTACGCCCAGGAAGCGGACATGGGCAGCAACCAGGTCAAGGCGCAGATCGTCAAGGTGGCGATCAAGCTGAACGGACAGGAAATTCCTGTCAGCCAGGCACTGTAGAACGAGCTCGGTTACACTGTTCGCCACATTGCATCGGGATAGCGACATGGGCGAACAGACACTGGCGGAACAACAGCTGGCCAAGGGCCGGCAACTGCAGCAGCAAGGCAAGCTGATCGAGGCGATCAATGCCTACCAGGCTGCTTACAAGCAAGATCCGGCCCTGGCCGAAGCGCAGCATTTCCAGGGCCTGGCGATGCTGGAGCTGGGCCAGGGCACCATCGGCCTGGGCCTGTTGAAACTGTCGCTCAAGCAACAGCCCGACAATGCCCTGTTCCACTACAACCTCGGTAACGTGCTGCGCGGTACGGACAGCGAAGCGGCGCTGGCCAGCTACGCCACGGCGGCGCGGCTGGCGCCGCACGAACACGATTTCGCCATCAGCCATGCCGAATTGCTGATGGGAAAACAGCGGCTGATGGAGACCATCGCCGAACTGGAACGGGCCCACGCCCTGCGCCCGCAGCGCTGGCAAACCCTGCAAGGCCTGGCCGAACTGTATTACCGCACGGGACAGCAGGAACTGGCCTTGGCCCGCTACGCGCAAGCGCTGGCCTTGCACCCGGCACTGGCGCAAACCTGCCGCATCGGCTTTGCCAGCCCGCAAGCGGAACAGGCAGAAACTTTGACACCGATCAACGTCGCGCCATCGCTGCAGGAATTCCTGCGCGAAACGGATTTACACATCCTCGACGATTTCCTGCCCGATCCGGCCGCCTGGCGCGCCCAGGCGCTGGCGCTGCCGTTCGAGCAACAGCGCTATGCGGGACAGAATTATCCGGGCAGCCAGACGGCGGGCCAGCCCAGCCAGGCCATCATGGAGCGCATCGCCACGGCGCTGGGCTGCCCCATCCGTTTTATCTCGCCCGACAACGGCTCGTATCGCCTCAGCTATGCGGACGCGATGGCGCGCACGGATATCCACGTGGACAACGAGACGGGCAATAATTTCAATTTCTATGCGGGCGTGCTGTACCTGAACCCGCCCGAACAGTGCCAGGGCGGCACCACGTTCTGGCGCCACCAGCCCAGCGGCTGGTACCGGCGCTTGCCCGAGGCGGACGTCAAGGCGGGCGGCTACGCCAGCTTCAAGGATTTCCAGAAACGCTGGCTGCCGAACAGTAAAGTGCAGAAATTCAACGACTTACAGGAACAGCGCGACAGTTGGCAAGCGCTGCTGGAAGTGCCGATGCGCCACAACCGCCTGATCGTATACAAGGGCCACTACTTTCACTCGATCAGCAATGTGTTTGGCGATACGCCGGAGAATGGCCGGCTGGTGCAGCTGTTTTTCTTTGAAGTGCCCGATTGAACTTGCTTATTCGTAGTAAAAATCGCCGAAGTCGTTGACGGCGCCGAAGAAAATGTTCAGGGCTAGGCGCCGTGCCGCAGGCAGTACGAATGTACGACAAGGCACGGCAACAACACCATGGACGTTTTATTCGGTGATCGTCAATACATGTCCGCAGCCGTGGCGCGTACAGCCTTCAACAACATGTCCGCCCCCGGCGACAACAGATGATCCTGCTGGCGGATGATGCCGAACGCATCCATCTTGCACGGCAGTTCGATGGGCAAAATGCTCAGCACGTTCAGCGATTCGTAGTAATGGGCCACTTCCGTCGGCATCACGTGCAGGGAATCCGTCTGCTGCAGCAGGGACGTGATCAAGAGCAAGGCGGTCGTGTCGACCACGTCCACGGGCGGCTCCAGGCTGGCGCGGCGGAACATCATGTCGAAGCGGTGGCGCAGGATGCTGCCTTGCGGCGGCAAGATCCACGGCTGGCCCGCCAGGTCCTTCAATTGCAGATTCTTGCGCGACAGCAGCGGGTGGCCATTGCGCGCCACGGCGCTGGCCGGCTCTTCCGTCAATTCTTCATAGATGAGGCCGGCGCTGCTTTCCTTTTCCAGGATGCGCCCGATCATGAAGTCCAGCGTGCCGTGCTGCAGCATGTCCATCAGGGTGTTGCTGTGCTCCAGATGTACGCCGATGCGCATCAGCGGCGCCTGCTGCTTGATGCGGGCAATCGCGCGCGGCAGCAAGGCCATGGCCGGCGTCATGATGACGCCCACTTCCACCTGGCCCGTCAGGCCTGACTTCAGGGCGACGATGTCGTCATGCGCCAGCGACAGACTCGTCAGCGCCATGCGCGCGTGGCGTATCATCGTTTCGCCGTAGATGGTCGGCTCCATGCCGCGCGGCAACCTGTCGAACAGGCGCACGTCCAGCATCTCTTCCAGGTCCTTGATTTGCTTGGACGCGGCCGGCTGCGTCATGTGCAATTCTTCCGCCGCGCGATGGATGTTGCGCTGCTCGTCAAGGGCGATCAACAGCAGCAATTGCCGCGTCTTCAGGCGGGCTCGCAAGAACCAGTTGGGGTTGAGGGTATCCATGAATAAATCATATCATGATCGATATCGGTTTTAGCTCAATATCGATGTTATAGATATCGGTGTGTCTCCTTTTTGTGCGTGGTCAACGAGCGGTCACGATGCCTTGCAGGCGGCGCTCGGGTTGGCAGCCGGACCAGCCGTCTGATGGATGAATTCGATCGTGCCGTCCGGCTTGTATTTCAGCTCTTCCACGGCCACGGAACGCCGGTATTCTCCGCCGCCGGGCAGCTTGTCGTTGTGATAGAAGATGTAGGACTTGCCGTTGAACTCGATGATGGCCTGGTGGATGGTTTTCACGACGGCATTCTTGTCCATGATGGTGCCGCGGAAATGCCACGGCCCCGTCGGCGTGGGGCCCGTCGAGTACGCCGTTTCTTCGGGGAAGTTACGCGAGTACGACAGGTAATACGTGCCCGCATGCTTGTGCATATACGCCGCTTCCGTGAACGCATCCATGCCGAAGGTCAGAATCGGGCCATCGAGTTCCGTCATATTGGCTTTGAGCTTGGCGTATTTCAAGACCGTGTTGCCCCAGTAAAGATAGGCCTGGCCATCCGTATCGATGAAGACGGCCGGGTCGATGTCGTCCCACGGGATCGCCGTCTGTTTCGTCATGTCGTTCGTGATCAGGGCGCTGCCGCGCGCGTCGACGAAGGGTCCCGTCGGGCTGTCCGACACGGCCACGCCGATGGCTTTGCCGGGGATGGTCTTGTGGTCGACGGTCGAATAGAAATAGTATTTGCCGCCGCGCTTGACGATGTCGCCCGCCCACGCATCCTTGCCGGCCCAGGCAAAAGTTGAAAAGCGCACGGGCGAGCCGTGGTCGGTCCAGTTCGCCATGTCGCACGAGGAATACACGCGCCATTCATGCATGCGGTAATCCGTATCCGTGGCGCTCGCTTCATCGTGGCCGACGTACAAATACACGCGGCCATTATCGACCAGCGCGGCCGGGTCGCCCGTGTAGATATTTTTCACGATGGGGTTGGCCGCCTGCACGCCGCATGCCGCGCAGGCGAGCGCCAACGCCATGCCGATGGTGGCGGCAAGTGTGTGTTGCTTGAACATCAGATTAACTCCCCTTGGTATTTTTCTGGCCCATGGCCATCAGTCTTTGCACGACGCAAAAGACGAACAGCAGGCCGCCGATGACGATCTTGGTCCACCACGAGCTGAGCGTGCCGTCGAAGGCGATCAGGGTCTGGATGGTGCCCAGCACGAGCACGCCGGACAGGGCGCCCGCCACGTAGCCATAGCCGCCGCTGAGCAGGGTGCCGCCGATGACGACGGCGGCAATCGCGTCCAGTTCCGTGCCTTGCGCATGCAAGCCATAGCCGGACAGCATGTAGAACGAAAACAGCACGCCACCGAGCGACGCGCAAAAGCCGCTGAAGGCATAAATGAAGACCTTGGTGCGGCCCACGGGCAAGCCCATCATCAGGGCCGACTGCTCATTGCCGCCGATCGCATACACGGCGCGGCCGAACGGCGTGGCGTGCGCCAGCCAGATGGCCAGCAGCAGGGTCAGCACGGCAATGACGACGCCGGGCGAGACGAAGCCGCCGAGAAAGCCCAGTTGCGTCTGCGACATGGCGACGAACAGCGGATCGGCGATGGTGATGGAGTTGATGCTGATCAAATAGCACAAACCGCGCGCCAGAAACATGCCGGCCAGGGTGACGATGAAGGGCTGCAATTTGAAATAATGGATCAGCGCGCCCATGCCGGCGCCAAACACGGTGCCCAGCGCGAGCACGGTGGCGATCACCAGGAGCGGCGGCCAGTGCGCCACGTTGAGCAGCCAGGCGGCGATCATGGTCGACAGGGCCAGCACGGAACCGACGGACAGGTCGATGCCGCCGGAGACGATGACGAAGGTCATGCCGACGGCGATCACCAGCAAAAAGGCGTTATCGATCAACAGGTTAAAGATCACTTGCGTCGACAGCAAGCCCGGGTAGGCGGCGCCGCCCAGGCCCAGCATCACCACCAGCAGCAAGACCGTGACGAGCGAGGTGAAATACGGGGTGTGCAGCAAGCCCTTCATGCTTTTCTCCGATGCAGCAATTGCTTGAATTCCGACGATTGCGACAGGCAGACGAGGAAGACGACGACCGACTTGACGACCATGTTTACTTCGGGCGGCACGCCGAGCGAATAAATCGTGTAGGTCAGGGTCTGGATGATGAGCGCGCCGATCATGCTGCCGACCAGGCTGAACTTGCCGCCCGCCAGCGAGGTACCGCCCAACGTCACTGCCAGGATGGCATCGAGTTCCAGCATCAGGCCCGCATTGTTGGCGTCGGCGCTCTTGATGTTCGAGCTGATCATCAGCCCCGACAGGCCCGCGCAGGCGGCGCAAAAGACGTAGACGAAAAAGATCAGGGTCGCCGTCCGGATACCCGCCAGGCGCGCGGCGACGGGGTTGATGCCGACGGACTGGATGAACAGGCCCAAAGCGGTTTTCCGCATCAGCACGGCGGTAATGATAAACACGGCCGCGACGAGGAACAGCGAGAAGGGCAAACCGAACAGATAACCGCTGCCGATGAAGAAGAACGGCTGATAGTAGACGGTGACGATCTGGCCATCCGTCAGCAATTGCGCCAGGCCACGCCCGGCCACCATCAGGATCAGGGTCGCGACGATGGGCTGCAAGCCCAGGCCGGCCACCAGCACGCCATTCCAGGTGCCGCACAGCAGCGCCGCACCCAGGGCCGCCGCCAGGGCCCAGCCCATGGGGATATTGCTCACGTAGGTCGGCACGCCGTTCTCCATCACCATGGTGCCGCCGATCAGCATGGCGGCCACGGTGCCGGACAGGGCCACGACGGCGCCCACGGAAATGTCGATGCCGCGCGTGGCGATGACGAGGGTCATGCCCAGGGCCGCCAGCATCAAGGGCGCCGCGCGGTTGACGATGTCGATCACGCTGCCGTACAGGTGGCCGTCTCGAATTTCCAGATGGAAAAAGCCGGGGATGGCAAAAAGATCGACCAGCAGCAGCAAGCACAGCGCGGCCAGGGGCCGGCTCAGGGAGTGGTGTAAAACGGTATGCACAATGGAAGAATCCGTGGTGGCAGCCGCCCGCGCCGCAGGGGCGGCGGGCGACGATGTGGTCATGCTCATGCTGTCTCTCCGGCAATCACTTGCAGCACGGAACTGTCATCGAGCTCGCCGCGCGCATAGTCGCCGCACGCCTTGCGGTCGCGCATGACCAGAATACGGTCGCTGCAGCGCAGCACTTCGGGCAGTTCGGACGAGATGAACAGGATGGCCATGCCCTTGCGGCACAGCTTGCTGACATAGCTCATGATTTCCTGCTTGGCGCACACGTCGATGCCGCGCGTCGGTTCATCGAGAATCAGCATGGCGGGCGAGGTCACCAGCCAGCGCGCCAGCAAGGCTTTTTGCTGATTGCCGCCCGACAGGCTGCCGATCGGCGTTTCGATGCTGGCCGTCTTGATGCCCAGCGCCTTCACGTATTCGTCGGCCAGCGCCTGCTGGCGCTTGAACGGGATGGCGCGCAGCAAGCCCGTGCGGGCTTGCAAGGCCAATATGATGTTTTCGCGCACGGACAGCGACAAAATCGCCCCCTCATGCTTGCGGTCTTCCGAGCAAAAACCGATGTCGCGGGCAATCGCGTCGCGCGGCACATTGAAGTGGCGCGGCTGGCGCTGCATGGTGATCGTGCCCGAGTCGGCCTTGTCGGCGCCAAACAGCAAGCGCGCCAGTTCCGTGCGGCCCGAACCGAGCAAGCCAGCCAGGCCCAGCAATTCACCCTGGCGGATGTGGAAATCCATGGGCAGCAAGGCGCCCTTGCGGCCCAGCCCTGTTGCTTCCAGCACGTTCGGACCGAAGCTGGCCGCGCCCGCTTCTTGCGCCAGGTCGAGTTCTTGCGCTTGGGTATCGGCCGCCACGCCGATCATTTTATTGACCAGCGCCAGGCGCGACAGTTCGCTGCACGCATACTCTCCTTCGCGCTCGCCATTGCGCATGACAGTGATGCGGTCGGAAATGGCGTAGGTCTGGTCGAGAAAGTGGGTCACGAACAGGATCGCCATGCCCTGCTCGCGCAGGCGGCGCAGCACGGAAAACAGCAGATGGACTTCCGCCTCGTCCAGGCTGGACGTGGGTTCGTCGAGGATCAGCACGCGGGCCGAAATGTTCAGCGCGCGCGAGATGGCCACCATTTGCTGGATGGCCAAGGGAAAACTGGACAATTGCGCGGTGACGTCGATATCGATCTGCAACTGCTGCAGCAAGGCACGCGCCTGTTGCTGCATGGAACGCCAGTCGATAGCGCCAAAGCGGCGCGGATAGCGGCCGATAAAGATGTTTTCCGCCACCGACAGATTCGGACACAGATTGACTTCCTGGTACACGGTGCTGATGCCGAGCGCCTGCGCGTCCGAGGTGGAGGCGGGGGCGATGGGCTTGCCGTCGAGTAAAATCTGGCCGCTGTCGGGCGTGTAGACGCCCGTCAGCACCTTGATCAGGGTCGATTTCCCGGCGCCGTTTTGCCCCATCAGGGTGTGCACTTCGCCCGGATACAGGCGCAGGGCAACATCGCTGAGGGCTTTGACGCCGGGAAAGGCTTTGCTGATGCCGCGCAACTCCAGCAAGGGAGCTGGCGCGGCAGTGTGATGCGCTTGCGTCTTCATCATGCGGCAAGCTTAGTACTTACGGTTCGGAAATTCCTTGGCGGCCACCTCGGCAGGGAACACGCCTTCCACCGTCGTGATGCGCGCCGGCACGGGCTTGCCGGCCACCACATCGCGGGCGATGGACATCAGTTGCGGGCCCAGCAGCGGGCTGCACTCGACGGTGACGTTCAGCTTGCCGGCGATCATGGCCTCGAACGCGCCTTTGACGCCATCGATCGAGATGATGATGATGTCCTTGCCCGGCTTCATGCCCGCTTCTTCGATGGCCTGGATGGCGCCGATGGCCATGTCGTCATTGTGCGCATACAAGACGTTGATCTTCTTGCCTTCGGCCTTGAGGAACGCTTCCATCACTTCCTTGCCCTTGGCGCGCGTAAAGTCGCCCGTTTGCGAACGGATGATCTTCAGCTTGGGATTCTTGCCGATGACTTCCTGGAAGCCTTCCTTGCGGTCGATGGCCGGCGCGGAACCGACCGTGCCTTGCAGTTCGACGATGTTCAGTTGCGCATCCGGGGTTTTCTTGGCGTACTCGAGCAGCCATTGACCGGCGCGGCGGCCCTCTTCCACGAAGTCGGAACCGATGAAGGTCACGTACAGCGACTTGTCGGCCACGTTGACGGCGCGGTCCGTCAGGATGACGGGAATCTTGGCAGCCTTGGCTTCGCGCAGCACCGTATCCCAGCCCGATTCCACGACCGGCGAGAAGGCTATCACGTCGACTTTTTGCGCGATGAACGAGCGCAGGGCCTTGACCTGGTTTTCCTGTTTTTGCTGCGCATCGGCAAATTTCAGGGTGACGCCGTCTTTCTTAGCCGCCTCCTTGATGGAGACGGTATTGGCAGTGCGCCATTCGCTCTCGGCGCCGACCTGCGAAAAGCCCATGACGAGGGGCTTGGCGGCAAACGCGGACGAGGTAGCGAAGGTGGTGGCGGAAAAGGCCAGCAGCATGGCGCTGGCGAGGAGGGTGCGGCGGCTCAATGTCATTCTTGTCTCCAGTTTTTTATTGGAATACCATCACAGCCGGATGCCGGATGGGCGGTTTTTTATGAACCCATGGTAGGAGAAAGCAACATAGCCATCCAATCAATTCTTTTTCGCTTGCGATACCGATTTGCGTATCACCTGGCGCACATCCCCGCCCCCTCAGGGTGTGGCGGCCGGCAATTCGCGGCTCTGGTAGCGATTCAAGTCGCGCGGGTCCACCTGCGGCCAGCCCTCCTTGTCCCACGTCATGGGCAGGATCTTGAGCTTCTGCAAATAGTTGTCCGCCGTCTCGTAGGCGTGCAGCACCAGATAATCCTTGCCGTCAAACGTGTAGGCGCTGTTGTGGCCCAGGCCCCGCCAATCCTTGTCGCCTTTCAAGACCACCGTGCCGCCGCCCTGCGCCATGTCGCGGCCATCCTTGTCCAGATACGGCCCCGTCACGCTCCTGGAACGGCCCACGGCCAGGTGGTAGGTGCTTTTTTCCTTCTGGCAGCACAAACCCCAGGAGACGAACAGGAAGTAATCGTTGCCGCGCTGGAAGATGAACGGCGCCTCGATTTCTTCCGGTGCGGGCTTGAATTCGCCCGCCCGTGGCGGCAGCGGCGCGCGGCGCGCCAGCGAGTGCCACTCCTGCGGTTCCGCAATACGGGTCCAGTCGGACGTCAGTTTCACCAGCTTGATGCCGTTCCAGAACGAGCCGAAGGCCATCCACGGCGTGCCCTTGGCATCGGTGATGATGTTCGAATCGATGGCGTTCCACTCGTCGCGCTCGGGCACCGATTGCAGCAGCATGCCCTGGTCGACCCAGCGGTAATCGGGCGAGCGGGGATTCAGGGTGCTGTTGACGGTCACGCCGATGCCGGAGGTGTTCTTGCCGAAGCCGGACACCGAGTAGTACAGGTAATACTTGCCGTCATGGAACTGGACGTCGGGCGCCCAGATATGGTCGTCAAACGACGGCGCGGCCGTCTTGGCCCAGGTCGGCTGGCCCGCGAAGACGCGCCCTTCCGGCTGCCAGTCGCGCATGTTCTTCGAGCTGTAGAAGGTGATGCCGGGGCCCGTGCTGTACAGATAATACGTGTCGCCTTCCTTGGCCATCACGGGGTCGTGCACGCTGACCTGGGCCGCATGCGCGGCAGCCATGATCGCCAGGGTGCTCAGGATGGCGGCCGCGCCGCGTGTCAATAAGTGCATCGTGTTCTCCAATATGAACGGGCCGGTCCATCATGCAGGCCGGCCCGATGAATGACAAGTGGCGAAAAGCTTATTCGACAGCAACCACCACCACGGCCTTGGCAGGCACCGACACGGTCAGCTTGCCGCCCTGCGCCTGGGCATTGAACGCCACCGGCTGCACGGCTTGCGGTTGCGCAAAGCTGTTGACGGCATCCATCTTGCCTGCGGTCAGCACGCGGCCCGTTACCTTGGCCACTGGCTTGCCGGCCAGCGCCACGCTCACGTCGACAGCCTTGTGCGGATTCGTGTTGACCAGCGACAGATACACCTTGCCATCCTTGGCGCGCGCGGCCGAGGCGCTCACTTCAGGAATGCTGACCTTGCCCAGACTGTACTTGCCATTGCCTTGAATAGCGACCGGCAGCGAGGTGGCATCCTGGAACGGCACGTACATTTCAAACGCGTGATACGTAGGCGTGAGGAAATAGCTATCCTTGTCCGTGATGATCATCGCCTGCAGTACGTTGACCATTTGCGCGATATTCGTCATGCGCACGCGGTCCGCATGGGCATGGAAGATATTGAAGTTCAAGGCAGCGACCAGCGCATCGCGCAAGCTGTTTTGCTGGAACAGGAAACCCGTGTTGGTGCCCGGTTCCACGTCGTACCAGGTGCCCCATTCATCGACGTACAAACCCGTCTTTTTCGACGGGTCGTTCTTGTCGATGGCGGCGAGATTGTTCTTGATCAAGCTATCGATGCGCAGGGTGCGGCTCAGGGTGGAAATCCACTCATTTTCACCAAAGCCCGTGGCGGCGCCCTTCTTTTCCCACACACCGGTCGGCACCGTGTAGTAGTGGAAACTGATGGCATCCATCATGTTCGGCTTGATTTCGCGGCTCAGGGTGCTGGACCAGCTGATGTCGTCGTCATTGCCGCCGCTGGCGATGAATTTCGGGCGCGCGCTTTCCGGCGTCTTCATGAAGGTGTGATAGTGCTTGTACAGGTCGGCATAGTACTGCGGGCGCATGTTGCCGCCGCAACCCCAGGCTTCATTGCCGATGCCGAAGTAATCGACCTTGTACGGCTGCGCGCGGCCATTCTTGCGGCGCAGCTCGGCCAGGGTGGATTTGCTGTCCGACGTCATGTATTCGAGCCATTCGGACATTTCCTGCGGCGTGCCGGAACCGAGGTTGCCGTTGATATAGGTCTGTGCACCCAGCAACTCGGCCAGGTCGAAGAATTCATGCGTGCCGACGGCGTTCGACTCTTCCACACCGCCCCAGTTGGTATTGACCTTGGTCGGGCGCTTCTCGCGCGCGCCGATGCCATCCTTCCAGTGGTATTCATCGGCAAAGCAGCCGCCCGGCCAGCGCACCAGCGGCACGTGCAACTGTTTCAGCGCGCCCAGCACGTCATTGCGCCAGCCCTTGGTGTTCGGAATGCTGGACTCCGGCCCCACCCACATGCCTTCGTAGATGCCGGTGCCCAGGTGTTCGGCGAACTGGCCGTAGATGTTCTTGTTGATCACGGAACCGGGCTTGGCCGCGTCGATGGTGACGTTGACGGGCGCGGCAAAGGCGCTGCCGGCGGCCAGGCTGAAGGCCACGATGCTGGTATGGATGAATTTCATGCTGTCTCCTGTTTTTGAGTGAAAAGCAAGGGCCGGGGTCAACCCCGGCGCAATCTGGAATGGCGATGCCTCTCCTGCCGCGGGGTAGGGGCGGCAAGAGCGGTATTTCAAAGGAAGGGGTGGCTGCGGAAAAGCCCGCGCCCGACAAAACGCCCAGGGCTAGGCGCAGCGTCGAAGACAGTACGCCAGTACGGCGAGACGCTGCAACAACGCCCTGGACGTTTTGTCAAACCCAGCCGGCATCGACGATGAATTCTTGGCTGGAGCACATCGCGCCGTCATCGGAGGCGAGGAACAGCACCATGGCGGCGATGTCCTGCGGCATCAGCTTGCTGGGCAAGCACTGGCTTTTCTTGATTTCCGCTTCCGCTGCGTCATCGACCCACAGGTCGATCTGACGCTGCGTCATGACCCAGCCGGGCGTGACCGTGTTGACGCGGATATTGTGGGCGCCGTAATCGCGCGCCAGGCCCCGCGTGAGGCCCACGACGGCCGCCTTGGTGGTGGCATACACAGGGTAGCCGCCCGACTTCATGTGCCAGGAAATCGAGCTGACGTTGATGATGGAGCCGCCGCCCCTGCGCTTCATGCCCTCGAAGACGGCCTGGCAGGTGAAGAACATGGGACGTTGATTGATCGCAATGCGCTCGTTCCAGTATTCCAGGGTGACGTCCTGCGCCTGGTGGCGCTGGTCGTTGGCGGCATTGTTCACGAGGATATCGAAGTCGCCCAGCTTCTGCGCCAGTTCCGCCATGACGGCTTGCAAGGATGGAATATCCGTGATGTCGCAATAGCGGAACAGTGGCGCCGTCAGGCCCGCTTCAGCCAGGCGGCGGCACAGGGCCTCGCTCGCTTCCACGGCGATGTCGACAAACGCCACCAGCGCGCCCTGGGCGGCAAATTCCGCCACCAAAGATTCGCCGATACCGCTGCCGCCGCCCGTGATGAACACGCGCTTGCCCTGCAAGCTGCCATATTTCGCCAATTGCTTCATCTTGTCTCCACCTGTTTATTTTTTATGTACAACGTGCAACGCAAGCTGGCGCGGCAAGGCCATCGGCCCCGCCGCGCAGCAGGTTTTTACTCCTTGCCGAGAACGCCATCCTTGCGGCGCCAGATCCCCAGCGGATTATCGTCGCGCAGCGACTCCGGCAGCAAGTCCTGCAGCAGGTTCTGGTAGGACACGGGACGCAGGAAGCGGTTGATGGCCGCCGTGCCCACGGAGGTGCTGCGGCCGTCCGACGTGGCCGGGAACGGGCCGCCGTGCACCATGGCCGTCGACACTTCCACCCCGGTCGGGAAACCGTTGGCCAGAATGCGGCCCACGCGGCGTTCCAGCACAGGCAGCAGGCGGCGAGCATTGTCCAGGTCGCCCGCATCCATCTGCAGGGTGGCCGTCAGCTGGCCTTCCAGGCTTTCCGTGATCGCCAGCAATTGCTCGATGTCGCGGCACGCCACCAGCAAGGAAGCCGGGCCGAAGACTTCATCGCGCAAATCGTGCCTGGCCAGGAAGGCCTCGCCCGAGGTGACGAACAGGGCGGCGGCGCCCTTGCCTTCCTCCCCCGTGTTTTGCACCAGCGGCGTCACATCGGCGTGCTGCGCCAGCGCGGCGACGCCCTTGGCATAGCTGCTGGCGATACCGGCTGTCAACATGGTGGCGGCCGGGGCCGGTGCCAGCGCTTCGGCGGCAGCGGCGGCAAAGGCCGTGAAGTCAGGACCTTCCAGGCCCAGCACGAGGCCGGGATTGGTGCAGAACTGGCCCACGCCCATCGTCAGCGAGGCGGCAAAACCGCTGGCGATCGCCGCGCCACGGGCAGCCAAGGCTTGCGGCAGCACGAACACGGGGTTGATGCTGCTCATTTCCGCATACACGGGGATCGGCTGCGGGCGTTCCGCCGCCACCTTCATCAGGGCGATACCGCCCGAACGCGAACCCGTAAAGCCCACGGCCTGGATGGCCGGATGGGCCACCAGCGCCTGGCCGATACCGTTGCCCGTGCCCGTCAGCAAGGCGAACACGCCCGCCGGCAGCTTGCAGAGTTCAATCGCCTTGACGATGGCGCGCGCCACCAGTTCGGACGTGCCCGGATGGGCCGAATGGGCTTTCAGGACGACAGGGCAGCCGGCAGCCAAGGCCGAGGCCGTATCGCCGCCCGCCACGGAGAAGGCCAGCGGGAAGTTACTGGCCGCAAACACGGCGACGGGACCCAGGCCGATCATGCGCAAACGCAAGTCAGGACGCGGCGGCACGCGGTCGGGCAAAGCCGAATCGATGCGCGCATCGGTCCACGATCCTTCGCGCAGCAAGCCCGCGAACAGTTTTAATTGACCCACGGTGCGGCCGCGTTCACCTTCCAGGCGCGCGCGCGGCAAGCCGCTTTCCGTCATGGCGCGCACGATCAGCTCGTCGCCCAGTTCCAGGATTTGCGCGGCGATGGTGTCGAGAAAGTCGGCACGTTCCGCATCCGTAGTGGCGCGAAACGGGTCGAATGCGGCTTGCGCCAGGCGGCAGGCTGCGTCGATTTGCGCTACGTCAACCATGTGGAAGGCGGGCGCGATGTGCGCGCGCGCGGCCGGGTCCCACGCTTCGAAGGAGCCGCCATTGCCCTTGACGGCGACGCCGCCGATCAATGCATCACCGGTGATATTGAAACTCATAATGTGCTCACTTTCGCAAATTCGGTTGGGAAGACGTCGAGGCGGTTGCGCAGGGCAGGACCAAAGGCCGGCGCTTCGATTTCAAAGGTTTCGCCCGGCGCCACGCTCACGCCATCGGCAAAGCTCAGGGTGGCCGTGCCGAAGAAGTGCACGTGCACGTCGCCAGGGCGCTTGAACAGCGGATACTTGAAGTGATGGTGCTCGAGGTTGGCGATCGTGTGCGACATATTGTCTTCGCCGCTGACGAACGCTTTTTCCCAGCGCACATTGCCGGCGGCATCGAGCACGCGCGAGGTGCCGGCGATATGCGCGGGTAATTCGCCCACCAGCAGGGCCGGGCCCACGCTGCAGACGCGCAGCTTCGAGTGGGCCAGGTACAGATAGTTCTGGCGTTCCGTCACGTGATCCGAGAATTCATTGCCGATGGCGTAGCCGACCCGGTAGGGCTGGCCGTCGTCGCCGATCACGTACAGGCCGGCGATTTCCGGCTCTTCGCCGCCATCGAGGGCGAAGTCCGGCATGCGCAGGGGCTGGCCGCCAGCGCGCACGATGGAGCCATCGCCCTTGTAAAACCACTCGGGCTGGGCGCCGGCCGTGCCGTCGGCGGGCTTGCCGCCTTCCACGCCCAGACGGAACATTTTCATCGAGTCGCTCAGCGATTCCGCATCGCCGCCGATCTTCTTGTGCATCGCGTCGCGTGCGCCGGCGCTGCCCAGATGGGTCAGGCCCGTGCCCGTCACGTAGCAGTGCGCTTCATCGGCGTGGTCGAGGGGCGCCAGCAAACGGCCGCTGGCGGCCACGTCCGCATACGCATGCGTGGTATTGCCGACGCTGGCGTTCACCAGTTCCGCCAGATTGATACGCTTGCGGATGGCGTCTTGCGCCAGCGCATACGTCGTGTTGTAGCCTTCGATGACGCGGATCTGGTCGTCTTGCAGCAGGCCGACGAGGCGGCCGCCGTTTTCATTCGTAAATTGCAGCAACAGCATAATGGTCTCCGCTTAGTGTGAGTGGCGCGGCACGGCGGAACCGCGATTGCCGACCAGGAAGTCGAAATCGCAGCCTTCGTCGGCCTGCAACACGTGTTCGATGTACAGCTGCTGGTAGCCGCTCTTCGGTCCGGGCGCGCTGCCCAGTTCGCGGGCCGCCAGGCGCTCGGCGATTTCCGCGTCGCTGATGTCGATGTTCAGGCTGCCGGCGTGGCAATCGAGGGCGATCATGTCGCCATCTTTCACAATGCCCAGCGGGCCGCCCGCCATGGCTTCCGGCGCCACGTGCAGCACGACGGTGCCATAGGCCGTGCCGCTCATGCGCGCATCCGAGATGCGCACCATGTCGGTGATGCCTTGCGCCAGCAGTTTCGGCGGCAAGCCCATGTTGCCCACTTCGGCCATGCCCGGATAACCTTTCGGGCCGCAATTTTTCATCACCAGCACGGAGTTCGCATCGACGTCGAGGTCCGGATCGAGGATGCGCGATTTATAGTGCTCGAAATCCTCGAAGACGACGGCCTTGCCCCGGTGCTGCATCAAATGCGGCGAGGCGGCCGACGGTTTCAGCACGGCGCCGCGTGGCGCCAGGTTGCCGCGCAGCACGCAGATGCCGCCATCGGCCAGCAATGGATTGTCCAGGGTGCGCACGACTTCATCGTTGTAGATCGGCGCTTCGACGCAGTTGTCCCAGATCGACTTGCCGTTGACGGTCAGCGCATTCTTGTGCGGCAGCAAATCGCCCTCGCCCAAGCGGCGTATCACGGCCGGCAAGCCGCCCGCGTAGTAAAACTCTTCCATCAGGAAACGGCCCGACGGCAGCAGGTCGACGATGGTCGGCGTGCCCCGGCCCACCTTGGTCCAGTCTTCCAGTTCCAGCGGCACGCCGATGCGTCCGGCAATCGCCTTCAGGTGGATCACGGCATTGGTCGAGCCGCCGATGGCCGCGTTGACCTTGATGGCGTTTTCAAACGCCTCGCGCGTCAGCACTTTCGACAGGCGCAGGTCTTCGTGCACCATTTCAACGATGCGGATGCCCGACATGTGCGCCAGCACGTAGCGGCGCGAATCGACGGCGGGGATGGCCGCGTTGTGCGGCAGGGACGTGCCCAGCGCTTCGGCCATGCTGGCCATGGTCGAGGCCGTGCCCATGGTGTTGCAGGTACCGGCCGAGCGCGACATGCCCGATTCGGCCGACATGAACTGGTGCAGGGTGATCGATCCGGCCTTCATCTGCTCGTGCAGCTGCCATACGGCCGTGCCGGAACCGATGTCCTTGCCGTTCAGCTTGCCGTTCAGCATGGGGCCGCCGCTGACGACGATGGTGGGAATGTCGACGCTGGCCGCGCCCATCAGCAGCGCTGGCGTGGTCTTGTCGCAGCCGACCAGCAGCACGACGGCGTCCATCGGATTGCCGCGGATCGACTCTTCCACGTCCATCGAGGCCAGGTTGCGCGTCAGCATGGCGGTCGGGCGCAGATTCGATTCGCCGTTCGAGAAGACGGGGAATTCCACGGGGAAACCGCCCGCTTCCAGGATGCCGCGCTTGACGTGTTCGGCCAGCTGGCGGAAATGCGCGTTGCAGGGCGTCAGTTCGGACCAGGTATTGCAGATGCCGATGATGGGCTTGCCGTGAAATTCGTGGTCAGGTATGCCCTGGTTTTTCATCCAGCTGCGGTACATGAAGCCGTTCTTGTCCTGCGAGCCGAACCACTCGGCGGAGCGCAGGGCTACCTTCTTTTTTGTCTCAGACATGCCATTCTCCTGGTTGTGCCATGCCGGATCTAATGTCGTCGGCCCGGGCAGCGATGTTGGAATACTAAAGAATCCTGCCATGCCTTTCCAATCAATTTTTAATGCGTTCCGATATCGAAAACGATATCGGAATGCACCAATGAAAACGCCCTGCGGGCGCGTGGCGGCAGGGCGTGGGCTGTTATGGCTGCGACGATTACTCGGCGGAAAAGCGGTACACGGTCTCCGTCTGATACACCTCGCCCGGGCGCAGGATGGTGTTCGGGAACTGCGACTGGTTCGGCGAATCGGGAAAATGCTGGGTTTCCAGGCACAGCGCGCCACGGTAGGCGATGGCGCCCTGCTTGCCGTGCTGGCTGCCGTCGAGGAAATTGCCCGAATAAAACTGAATGCCCGGCTCCTGCGTGTACACCTGCATCACCCTGCCCGATTGCGGCTCGCGCACGGTGGCGGCTAGGTTCAGCAACTGCCCCGGCTGTTGATTCAGCACGAAGTTATGGTCGTAGCCGCGGCCGATACGCAGCTGTTCATGCGGCAGGGCTATGTTGTCGCCGATGACGGTACTCTGGCGCAAGTCGAACGGCGTGCCCGCCACGTCCGCCAGTTCCCCCGTGGGGATAGACCCCGCATCGACGGGCAGGTAGCGGTCCGCGTTGATCGCCACCTCGTGGCCGAGGATGGTGCCCTGCCCCGCCAGATTGAAATAGCTGTGGTTGGTCAAGTTGACGGGCGTGGCCTGGTCCGTGACGGCGTGGTAGCGCAAGCTCAGCGCATTGTCGTTGTCCAGTTCATAGGTCAGCGTGACGTCGAGCTTGCCCGGGTAGCCATCCTCGCCGTCCGGGCTGCTGCGCGTGAACGTGATGCCCACCGCGTCATCGTTCGCGAACGGCGCGGCTTGCCACATGACCTGGTGAAAGCCCTGGTTGCCGCCATGCAAGTGATTGGGCGGGTTATTCACGGCCAGCTGGTAATCCTTGCCGTCGAGACTGAAACGGCCCGCGGCGATGCGGTTGCCGTAACGGCCGATGACGGCGCCCAGGAAAGCGCTGTTGTGCAGATACGGTTCAAGGCGATCGAAACCGAGCACCACGTCGGCAAACGTGCCGTCGCGGTCAGGCACGTGGATTTCGCTGATGATGGCGCCAAAGTCGAGCACTTTCACCTGCATGCCCTGGCGGTTCGTCAGGGTAAAGGCCGTCACTTGCTGGCCATCGGGCAGGACGCCGAACGGCGCTGGCGTCACTGAAACAGAATCAACTGGGGTCATGGCGTCGGGTCCGGAAGATTACAGGGTCGATGAGCGGCCAAACACGGGCATGCCCTGCGCATCCCAGCGCAGCGGTTTGACAAACGTGTGGCGGTCCGGGTTCCACAGCGGGTCGCCGACGATTTCCGTGTAGGTGCGGGCATGGTACACCAGCAACACGCCGTCGCCATCGGCGGCCGTCGTAAAGCTGTTGTGGCCGGGGCCGTAGATGCCGTGCTCGTAGCAGGTGGCAAACACGGGTTCGGGCGACTTCGTCCACGCCGCCGGATCGAGCAGGTCGGCCGTGTCATCGGCCCACAGCAGGCCCATCGCATAGTTTTCATCGGTGGCGCTGGCCGAATAGCTGATGAAGATCTTGCCATTGCGTTTCAGCACGGAGGGTCCCTCGTTGACCCAGAAGCCGCGGATTTCCCAGTCGAATTCCGGCTTGCTCAGCATCACCGGCGGGCCGGCCAGCTGCCACGGCGTGGCCATCGGTGCGATGTACAGGTTCGAATTGCCCTCGATCGCGACATCCTTCTGCGCCCACAGGTAGTACAGCACGCCGTCGTGTTCGAACGTGGTGGCGTCCAGGCAGAAGGTGTCGATGCCCGTGTCGATCTGGCCCATGAATTCCCATTCGCCTTCCAAGGGGTTGGCGTTGGCATTGCGGATCGCATACATGCGGTGCTGGAACAGTTTATGTTTGATTTCGCGGCTCGGCGCGGCGGCGAAATACACATACCAGGCGCCCTGGTTGAAATGCAGCTCGGGCGCCCACACCAGCTCGCTGTACGGGCCAGACTCCGGCTTGTGCCACACGTCGACCGTTTGCGCGTCGGCCAGGCCGGCGATGCTGTCGGCGCGGCGCAGTTCGATGCGGTCGTACTGCGGCACGGAGGCCGTAAAGTAATAATAGCCGTCGCTGTGGCGGTAGATATGCGGGTCGGCGCGCTGTTCGATCAGCGGTTTCAAGACGTCTGCCATGTTGCTTACTCCATTCAATTATTCTTACGCAGCCACGTAGCCGCGCTTGTGCATTTCGGTTTTCACGCCCGTGTAATAGCTGTCGCTGATGCGGTACTTGAACATCAGCAAGCCCATCAACAGGTGGAAGAAGCCGGGGATGATCGACAGCATCAGGGCGATGCCGTTCAGGGCGAATTGCGTTTGTTCATGGTTGGGCTGGTAGTCGAAATACGCGAGCAGCACGCCCACCAGGCCGCCCGCCACCGCCATGCCCGCCTTCTGGCAGACGGAAATGCCGCCAAAGGCGAAGCCGGAGACGCGCTTGCCCGTCTTGACTTGACCGTAATCGATGGTTTCCGCGATGGCCGACCAGAACACGGGCGCATGCAAGTCCACGACAAAGGAGAGCAGGAAATACAGGGCGAAGGCCAGCACGGTATCGCTCGGCTTCACGAAGAAATAGATCGCCAGGCTGATCAGTGCGACACCGATCTGCGTGTAGCGGAACAGCTTGACCTTGCAGTAGAACTTGGTGATCCAGGTCGAGGCGATCATGGCCAGGATGGCGGCCACCACGCCCGTGGTCAAAAAGGCGGCCACCGTTTCCGTGCTGCCACCCAGATAGTATTTCGCGTAATAAATGGCGACGGAGCCGCGCACCACATAACCGATGGTGCCCGTAACGCACACGCCGCACAGCACCAGCCACTGGTCGTTCTGCAGCAGCACTTTCAACTGTTCCAGCAACGATTGCTTTTCCACCACGTGCACCACGCGCTCGGTGGTGGAGAAATAGCAGAACAGGAACAGGGCCACACCCATGACGGCCATCACGGCCATGGCCGCCTGGTAGCCGACGGCCGGGTTGCCGCCGCCCCAGCGCTGCGACAGGATAGGCACGACGATGGTCACCATGAAGGCGCCGATCTTGGCGAAGAACAGGCGGTAGCCGTTGGCCGACAGGCGGTCCTGCGGGTCGCTGGTCAAGCCGCTGATCAGGGAAATATAGGGGATGCCCACACCGGCCGTCATGATGGTCATCAGGATATACGTCGAATATGCCCAGATCAGCTTGGCGTCATACTGCCACTCGGGCGTGCTGAAGACGAAGAAGACGCTGACGCCGTACGGCACGGCCAGCCACAGCAGATATGGGCGATAGCGGCCCGAAGCAAAGCTGTAGCGGTCGGTGATCTGGCCCATGACCAGGTCGGCGATGGCGCCGATGACTTTCACGGCCACGAACAGCAGGGCCAGGTCCGTGGTTTTCAAGCCATAGATATCGGTATAGAAAAAGGTAATGATCAACATCATCGACGAGATGACGACATTGAGCGCCATGTCGCCGGCGCCGAAGCCGACCTTTTCAACGGTGGATAATTTTTGCGTCTCCATGCTTTCCGTCCATTCTTTTGATGATGAATCGTGCGTGACTGTCCAACTGACACGGGCGCTGCCGGCCGAAACCATGGCAACGCCCTTGGATACTGCTTTTTTCACTCATGTAAAACGTTCAGGGCAAGGCGCGTTGCCGAAGACAGTACGAGGAGTACGGCGAGGCAATGCAACGCAGCCATGGACGTTTTACATTTTCCAGCGCAGTGATACGCCAACTGTCCGGTCATAGCGACGCGTATCGCGCGCATACACGCCCGGCTCGTTCCAGTAATCCTTGAACTTGGTGTCGAGCAAGTTATTCCCATCGAGGGTTACCGTGAACTGTTCGTTGATCTTGTACGACAGCGATCCGTCGAGCTGGGCCGTCGGCGCCACTTTCAAGTCCAGGCCGGGGCCGCCCTGGTTGTAGCTGTCGATGAATTTCGAGCGCCAGTTGTAGGCCAGGCGGCCCGACCACGCATCTTTTTCGTACAGCAACACCAGGTTGTAGGCATAGCGCGACACGCCCGTGATGGCATGGCTGCCCGTCTCGTCGTCGGTGGTACCGCTCATGTAGGTGCCGTTCGCCTGCAGGCCCAGGCCGCTCAGGATGCCGGGCAAGCCGTCATAAAACTGCTGGTAGCCGATTTCCAGGCCTTGCAGCTTGCCGGCAGCCGTGTTGTACGGACGGTCCACGTCGTAGGTCTTGCCACCGATGGTTTCGCTGGCAATGCGTTGCTGGATATAGCCGTCGAACTTGTGGTGGAACACGGTGGCCGTCACGGAACCGGCCGGCGCGAAATACCATTCCAGCGCGGCATCGACATTGTCGCCCGTCACCGGTTTCAAGTTCGGATTGCCGCCCGCACCCGTCGCCTTCACCGTTTCCGTCGAGTTGACCAGGGCCACGCCCGGGTTCAGCTGGGAAAAGCCGGGGCGGCTGATGGTGCGGCCCGCGGCGAAGCGGCCGACCAGGTCCGGGCGCAGCTTGATTTTCAGGGCCACGCTCGGCAGCACGTCGGTGCTGGCCGTGTCGCTGATGACGGGCGTGTACACGCCATCCTCGGAAGTATTGCCTTGCAGGCTTTGCTCCGTGCGCACGACGCGCACGCCCACGGTGCCGTCGACGGGGTAGGCGCCCAGCTTGAAGGCGACCTTCGCCTTGGCATAGATCGAATACGTCTTTTCCGTATCCTTGAAGAACGAACCCGGGTCCATGGCGCGCGCCGCGCTGCTGCCCGTGACGGCCTGGCGCACGGTGCCCGTGTTATTGAGCAGGAAGCTGGCGCACGGCGTGTACCACTGCTTCAAGCCATAGTCGGGGCCGCCGCCGGACATCGATTCCGACAGGCAATTGAGGCCCGGAATCGAGGTCACGCTCTGGCGTCCAAACGGAAACGCGGCGCCGGACACGTCCGGTGCTTCCGCATTGCCTTCGAAACTCTTGATCGATTCGGCTTCGCGCTTGACGCCGCGCACGCCCACGCTGATTTCCTTGAAGATGCCGCCTGAGCCCGGCGTGTACGCCAGGTCGGCGCGCACATCGTTCGAGCTGCCCTGGTCCTTGCCGTAGCGGTCGAAAAAGCCCTTCAGATAGTAGTTCGACGGGTCTTGCAGATCGATGCCCGTGTAGTCGACGTGCAGGGTGCCGTTCTGGTTGGTATTGATGGTGGCGTTCGGCACGACGGTGATGGCGTCGAGAATCGGATTGCGCCAGTTATAAGTGCTTTTGGTGCTGGCCACTTCCGACGTGAAACGCCATTCCGGGTTGATATCCCACAAGCCGCCCACGGCAAACTGGTGCGTCTTCGTCTGGTTCTTGTTCGCCTGCGTCGACATGATGGTGTTGACGTTGGTCGAGGTCAGGGTTTGCAGCTGGTTGGTGCCAGGAATCTTGGTAGCCGACACGGGCGTGCCCCACCAGGGCAAGCCGACAAAGTAGTCGGACTCGGCGTCGAGCAGGAAGCGCGTCGCCATGCCTTCGGCGTACAGTTCGACGTCGGCGTTCGGACGCCATTGCAGCACGGCATTGGCGGTCGTGCGGCGGCGGTCGCCCTTGATCGGCAACAAGCCCACCTGGTCCGGCCCCGTCAAGCCCGGTGACAGGAAACTCTTATCCACGGGCGCCGTACTGAAAGCGCGTTCCTCATGGTAACGGTGCTGCTGCTGCGACAAGCCCAGCAGCGCGCCCACTTCGCCGATGCCCGTCTTCCAGCGGTTCGCCACCATGCCGCTGATGTTCGGGTCGGTGGCTTTCGATTTGTCGCTGTAGACGGCGCGCGTGTTGACGCTGGCCGTGAAATCCTTGAAGTCGAACGGGCGATTCGTGCGCACGTCGATGATGCCGGCCACGCCGCCTTCGACCTGGTCGGCGCCCTGCGACTTGTACACGTCGACGCGCTGCAGCATGGTGGCGGGAATGTCGGCCAGGTTGACGTAGCGGCCCGTCGTCGTGAACAGCTCGCGGCCGTTGAGCAGGGTCGTGACATCGCGCAAGCCGCGGATCATGACGGCGCTCGCCTCGCCCGAATCGCGGCGGATCTGGATGCCGGAAATGCGCGCCAGGGTCTCGGCCACATTGTTGTCAGGGAATTTGCCGATGTCGTCGGCCACGATGGAATCGATGACCTGGTCCGAGCGCATCTTGATCTGCTGCGAATTTTGCGCCGAGCGGCGCACGCCGCTGACGGTCACGACAGCCACTTCCGCGGCAGGCTCGGCACTGGCATCGGCCGCCACCGCATCCTGCGCCCAGACCGAAGCCGTGCTCAGCAAGCCGATACCGGCCAATGCCGCAACGGCTGCCTTCAACATGAATGGACGAGGGAAAGTGGCCGCGAGCGGGCCGGTGGCGTTGCGCATCATGAATCTCCAGATATTGTATTGATATTTTTTAGGCTGCTTGCATGTCGTGCGCATGCTCGGCGTTTATCTTAGGGGCTGGGAGATAATCTCTCCAATCAATTTTTCCACTGTTTCGATATCAATTTTGATATCGGCGGCTGAAGGAGTTTGGAGGTTGTAATGCGACAACGGCAGGGGCGTCAGGAGCAAAAAATGACGGGATGGACGAATACGGAGAAAAGACGCCAGGGACCTGAAGATAGTCGTGTCCTTCCTGGCGGGAGACATGCTCAGTGAAAACGACGGCATCTACTCAAAGTAGTAGCGGACCGGGCATCATATGTACGAACGGGTAGATTCTTGATCAAGAACCAGAATCCGGCCTCGTTGGAAGCGGCATCACAGGCCCTGCCTCAATGTAGTGAAATAACAACTGGAGCACGGCACGAAATACCACGTGCCAATAACATCTCGACACGTGGCGCATGCGTATTTATGCAGGTTTGTAGCGCAAGGTTTTCCTGATTATTTTGCCGTCATTTAAGTAAATGCTCATTTCTGTCTCGCTGAAAGGTTCGGAGTCGATGCAAATATAAACGTCTCTTTCGCCAAGTGAGCCAGCACTGCCATTGCACAAACTCAGTTGGCTGCTATCGCTCAATTCCACGCGTGCAACATTCGCGGTACCCGCCGAAACACAACTGCTGCGTGTCGAACATCTAACCGACAGCATCCCGCCGCCGCTTTCGGTCGCATAATGCACCTGCGCCGTCTTGCTGGTACGTGCTGCAATCTCAAAAACCGGCAACGCCGTCAGCTCCAGGCGCTGCTGCTGAGTCAGATTAAAAAATGCTTCATTTCTAGCAAAAGTGAACCCACGCACCGTATTACCACTGTCCGGCGGCGTGATCACCACAGGTTTCTCTGGCGCCGAAGATGAACCACCACCGCATGCAGCCAATAACAACGCCGCCACTCCCATACCAATCAATGATTTCAATCTCAATTTATTTTTCCTGTTCCCAATGCATGAATCAATACCAAAAAGAGACTGGCCCAGCCAGTTCTTCACATCCTCTCGAATTTAATATTTTCTCAATATCAAATTATTAGTGCAGGATAGCAATATTTATTGAAAAACCAAAATTGGCGGGGCAATACAAGGCTCTGCGGGACAGGTATCTCGCACGGTGCTTGGCCTGCGGAACTTGCGGATGATGTCGAATTTTGAAGGGAAAATCTTGGTGCGGCTGGCGGGGATCGAACCCACGACCCTTGGCTTCGGAGGCTCGTTAGACGAATACGAAAACTGGCTTATTTTACTGTAACTCCTTGAATTTACATCATATTCCCACCTGTGAAATTAGGCAAGCAAAGGAAAGGTTGGGAAGAAAATCGGGGGTAATTTTTCCCAAGATTTTTCCCAAGCCCATGACTGTTATCCAGTTGCATACCCATGACAACGAGCAGCAGCTACTCGCCCATGCATTGCGCGGATAGAACCGCGACGTGTCCCATCTCTTCCTCGCCGTACTGAAGCTCAAATTGAGGATCGACAGGCGGCAAAGAGAGCTCCCATGTCATCACAACTTCAATGTTGTTACGCTTGGCACGAGAAGCGAGCCCAACATCCCCGGTGTAAATGACCATGGCACTGCGTGCTATAGCTGTAGCAATGATCTGCCGGTCGAACTTCACTTTTGCCTTGGTTTCGCTTTCTGGCACAGCGCGAAGTTTTACGTAATCCGCATCCTCAATGCCAGCACACTCGACGGCAGCTCGAATATCGAACGGCGCAATTACGAAGACACGCGAACCAGTCAGTTCAGCGAGGCGCTTATCTCTGTCCATCCCTGCACGGACCAGATATTCCGCCATTACGGGCGTAGGAATCAGCACGCGAGTTTTTGCCGTACTCAAGGACTTAATTAAATGATCGATTCGCGCCGAACACTCCGTGAGCAATTGACCTGTCGCCGGGTCAGTCGGAGGGTTAGCATTTTCGTCAAAAGCAAGCGCCAGAATTGAAGTATCAAAGACGACCATCAGTGCAACCCGTCACTTTCCCCGCGCGAGGCAGTAATAAACGCATCAACGTCACCGACGTTATTCCAGTCTGTTTTATGAAGGCTTCGCAGTCGCTTTGTAGCGTCGTCTAACGTATCGTCGGCAAGTACCTTGAAGCTCTTAATTTTGAACACCATGAGACGCCACGAAGCATTCTCCAATCGTTCCCATCGGGCCTCACCCGAAACACGTAGCACTGTCCCTTTATAGAGGTACTGAGCCATGTCACGGGCTAAGTCTCTGTCCATCTCTCCTGACCACGATTTACCTTCAGGATCGACAATCAGCGCATGCGCGCTCTTATCCTTGCCACCAATCCTGACAAGCTCCCCTTCAACTACAGCATCTTCGTTGAACGGGCCGTAGGTCGCAGGCTTCGGAAGCTCCCGGCCCAGGAAATTCAGCACAACCGCAGAGGTCTGAGAGTCTGGAGTCTTCCGGCTCAACTTTCCGACTGCACTGTCATCGCGCAGCAGTGAGTTCAACTCATCAAACGCTGCTGCGGCATCATTCGCTGCCTGTCGCTTAGCGATAAGCTCCACTCGATCAAACACCTTGGGGGCGTCTTCACGTTGAACCTTCATCAGACTTTTCGTGCTACCAGTCTCTAAGCGGTCAAAGTGAACGCTCGAACTATGTCCCATCATCTTCGCCAGCGCGGCAAGGTACTTCGCCAACCGCTCCATTGGGATGGTTTCGGGCGTATAAGCATCTATCCAAAACTCGTATTCGTCGTCATCCATTTTTCTTCCCTCATGGCATCAGCAGGCACTATCCCAGCGCGATCAAGCGCGCTGTATGAAAGGTACATGTCTGTTAAGCATATTGCAAGAGAGACTGAAAGCATAGCGTGTACAACTGCCCCCCCCCTGCACAACACACGTTAAGCCCCATCCTCGAAAATAACAGCGGTAACACATATGCGGCCCCAGGAAAAAAGGCAAAGTGCGCAATAGTCGGATAGCAGCAGCCAATTTCTATTTTTTCACGCAGCAATCTATTTAATAGAAACTCATTTAATACTCATAGGCTATATTTTTTCGCAAAAAAAAAATAAACAATGTTACTTTTAGATAGATTCGATGAGAAATATTATGATAAAATTAAATTCCAGCTATTATATTCTCACACTAACAATGAATGATTGGAAAATAATGAAGGCATTATTCGAACAATATGGCTTTAATTTCATGCCAGAGTTTTCCAATAACCAGGCCGACATCTTCACCATAAAACAGGGTGTTTTTGACAATGCCTATGTTGTTGCGAAATCCAAAAACTCCGACTTATCGCATTCTAGTATTGAATTAAAGAAATTAGGTTTTTCAGTAAAGGAATTAAAACCCCAATCAAACGATGAAGTTCACAAAGAGCTTTTTGATGGTTTTTTTCAGAGTGCCAAAGCAAAGCGTAAAATATCCAGTGAATATGACTCCTACGTTACGAAAGTAGTCAAGTCTTATCCAACTAATGCAAGAAACTACAATTACATTTCCGCACCATACTTAACGAATGGCGAAGTAAACGGAGACTCTCCTGTTATAAATAGGATCACAACCGAAATTTTAGGGAATGGGCCAAAATTAATATTGATTGAAGCGGCTGCGGGATTTGGGAAAACGTCTACAGCATTCGAAATATGCAACAAGTTATCAAAGGATATTTCTGGCCCTATTGTTATGCTGGCTGAACTGTCGCGCGACAGAAAAGCAAAAATATTTCGACATATTCTTCTCGAGGAAATAGATAGATCATTCCCTTCCTTATCTTCCACATTAGTGGAAAGCGAAATAACGAATGGAAATATTGTAGTCGTACTTGATGGCTTCGATGAGCTATTGCGAGGCTCCAAAGACGAGAGTGATTTTGAAAAATCTGAAGCTATGCTTGAAACTATCGCAAAGCTCCTCAGAGGAAATTCAAAAGTAATTTTAACTACACGAAAAACTGCAATTCTTGAGGGGGAAGGTTTTTACAACTGGGCTGACAGCCATCAAGAGCATTTCGAAACATTACGACTCAGCTTGCTTGAGCCAGAAATCAGGGATTGGCTCCAAAGCAATCGTATTACAAGTCTTGAGGAAGCCGGAATATCATTACCAAATATTTCAAACCCTGTTCTTTTATCATACTTAAGCTTTATGTCGGATGAGGGATTCAACGATGCCATAAAAAATCCGGAATCAATACATGATCGTTACTTTAATGCAATGCTTGAGCGCGAACAGAAACGTCAAAATCTTCATATGACGCCGCTGCAGCAAAGTCAACTACTTACGAGATTAGCTGCCGACATGGTCGCCAGGAATTACACAAAGGACCACAGAGCAGAAATTACTCGGTACTTAATTGAAAACGAATTAGCTCTCCTTGAAGAAACTAGATTGAAATACTCTGCTGATGAGAAACCAGACCTTGAAGAGTTGGCCATCAAGTTGAGCAATCACGCGTTCCTTGATCGGATTTCCTCAGATGATAGGATCGGCTTCATTAACGACTTTGTACTAGGAAGTTATGTCGGAAAGTCCATATTAGAATACCAAGGAAATGAATGGATTGGCGAAGAATTATTTATTGAGGTTGCGATTGAAGCATATGCTTCAAAATCAAAGGAAGTAACAGCAGCTCTTTGGCAAAAACTAAAATGGGTCACTGGCGCAATATCTGATCAAAATCGAATATCTTTTGAGTCTCGATTGCTGAAAAGAGTTGATGGCATATACAAAAATTCAACAATTAATGATACGGTTTTTGAAGATTCTGAGCTATTTAAAATTGGAAAACTTGAAGACGCCACACTTTGCAATTGTACTTTTAGAGGATGCACTATTTATGGAGAAAACATAATAAACTGCTGCTTTGTTGACTGCCATATTTACCAATGCAATATAACGTCTCCAAAAGATAATTTAACTCCATCAACGTTCCATGGATGTGTTGAAGAAAGTGGTAACGTAATTTCCACACTTAAACTTCATAATGATGACGACAACAATAATGACAAAGAGCCTCAGAACGTTGTCTGGAAGTTCATTTTTGAGAAATTTTGGCCAGTTGGAAAAGAGTCTATTACATTTGCTCATAGACCGCTCTCGATCTTCTATGGAAAAACTGATGACGATGTTACCCCAGAAGCGGTTGCGGCCTCAATAGTGGAATTAAAACGCGAAGGATATCTAGTTAATGCGAATCAAAAAAGCTGGATAGGAATAAATATTACCAAGCTCGGTGAAATTGCCAAAATATTGGAAAAGTGACAATGAACTACGAATCAGAAGCAAAAACACTAGCAGCAAAAATAGATAACATTTTAAACTCAGCAGGGTTATTTTTTAGGACATTCCATCGAGGAAAATCTTCTAACTCACTTGAGAGGAAGATCAAGAAAAATCCTGGAAAATATGGCCCAAATAAAAAAATACAAGACCTAATTGGAATTAGGGTGTGCCTCTATTTCAGTGATGATATCGAATTAGCAAAATCTCTTCTTTGCAATAATTTCGAATATGACAGCAATTCGTCTACCATTGATCTTCCTGAGATTACAAAATTTGGTCCCACTAGATACAATTTGATTTTTAAAATACCATCAGAGATATTTGATTCAGTTTCAATTTCACCCGCAATCCACGGCATGATCGATCAGACTTTCGAAGTGCAAATAAGAACCATTCTTTCTGAGGGGTGGCATGAAGTAGAACATGACCTTCGATACAAATTTCCAGAAGATTGGAACGATTTAAATTGGGGTAGCAGAGCATTTAATGGTGTCTTTGCAGCTCTCGAAACCTCTGAGTGGACTATGCTGAAAATTCTTGACGATCAAGCTCACATAAACTACAAGAATAAAAATTGGCCAGCCATGATTAGATCGAAATTTCGCCTTCGGTTTTCTGATCACAATTTAGATGACAACATAATTAATTGGTTAGACAAAAATCCTAAAGATGCAAAGACAATATACAGAACAAGTCGAGAAGAAATTATCGCCGAAATTCTTTCATTAGGAAAAATACCAGTTACAATGAATAATCTTCTTTACATACATAATATGCGCTTCATAAAAAATGAAGACCTTATAAAAATTACACCACCTTACTTAATTCGACTATTTGAGTCAAAAAAAGGAAATATCGTTACCAAACAGTAATTTCAGGATTGCTAAGAAATTTGGTAGCATGGAGAGTTGACTGAAAATATAAATTTGTCTCATGCAAACTCCAACGTCAACTCAACTATAAAACTTCGACAATAGATACACTCCATAATAAATTCGATTTCCACATTATTTACTATGCAATATAATGAATATTTAAATGATAACTAATGTCTAAATTAAGGAGAGCACTCCCTTAACTAATTTAACCTTACGTCGGGCAAATGCAACATAAATCTACTCACCTTGCCTTATCCAATTGCAAAAAACTTTGAACAAAAATTACTAGTGTATTTATAACCAGCGCAAGAAATATTGATAACGCGCAGTCGGATGAAAGCACGTCCCTTACTCGGGTGCGGGGGGAGAGGTACAGGGGCCCCTCCTCTCCCCCCGCGAGAATGTTTGTCTATTTCCTTTTCGCAAATCATCCCCTGGTAGAATTGCGGCAACATATTTCCTCCCACTTAGTATAGGAGGAAAGGAACAGTTTCAGAGTTTCTTTCCTCTATCGAATTCTGCCTATACTGCAAGCCCTTTTGACAAACAATCATAAGTTCTACTTGGCGCGCTCCTCTCTATCCCGGGGACATTTTCGAAGAAAATGTGCTCGGAACGCTTTGGGCAGGTGCCATCTATAATCTCAACACATGCCACTCGGCCAGCAAATGCTCGCACCCGAAGGGGCGCGTAGGCCACACGGCCGGAGCGACTGTTCCGCGCCTACGCGGAACAGTGCAACCGGGGGAGCCAGTGGGAGGGCAATTGACCGTGCAGGTCAAATTGAAGCGCCCCAAGCGCTGACCGCCCACTGGGGGGCGAAGCCCCCGGCCCCGACTGCGGTCGGGTTACCTGGTTTCAAGGGCGACCGCATTCCGAAGGATAAGGTCGAGTCCCTCGGGACCGCCCACAGCGTAAGCTTTGGGCGCCGCAGAAAGCGGGTAACCCGAGCGCAGCCGGGGCCGCAGGACATCGGGGCACTGGCCCCGAAGTATTCGGTAGGGCGTCCAGCCCGTGAAGCCGAATACGCTGTCCCGCAAGGAGTGTTCAACTCCGCGCAGCCCAACGGGCGGAGAAAAGGCGCTTACCAAAACCATCAAACACGGTACAAACGATGTTTCCACCTGAGGAGCTATCAGCAGAAACAACGAAAGAGAACGTCCTGAACGATAAGGTTGCAGAAGTTGAACGTAGCCGACCGCTGCCACCTCCACCAAATACGCTATACAAGATAACAATGTGGAGGATTTTCTGAATGAAAAGTAAACAACAGATCGGACGCGAGTATCGGGCGAAGACCCTTAAATTTTTGGCTCGTGTGGGTTACGCAACTACCCGGCAAATCGCAAGGGCCGTTTTTGGCACATGCGACATTAGCAGCCGAAAAATGGCCGGTCGTACAATTCGCAGTCTGTTGGCTCTAGGCTATCTGGTGAAAAAGCGCGATGGAGACTGTGTTGCCGGCGAGATGATGTTGGCATTGAATCGTGCTGGAGTGGCCGCACTCGCGGAGCTTGTCGAGATGCCAAACGGGCGTACGCACGCACGTGACTGGATTCGTCATGCACACAAACACCGTACAGCATGCAATTCAATTTTTGCCGCTGTAACCAGGGGACTCGACGAGCACATTGGCTGGTCAGAGCTGGAAATTCGGGCAGGTAGCGCACCTGTCAAGCTATCATCCTTCAGCTATAAAGACGACGAGGGCACCAGTCTTCAAAAGATTCCTGACCTGCTGCTACACGGCGCCTCCGGACCGATCTGGGTCGAGGTAGAGAACGGTTGGCGAGGAGCACGAGACATGCAGAAACTTGTCTGGTTTTTGAGACGTGTCTTTGAGCATCCAGCACCCTTGGTCGATAGGGTATGGTTTGTCGTTACCGCCCCCGGCGCCAAAACTATCGGTAAACGCCTGCACGCAGCATTAACGCATCGGCCAGACAGCGGATATCCGCGCCAAATCCGCGAACTCGATGCCCAGATTCTGAGCGAGCGCCTTGCTATTTTTCAACTGGACGCAGACCGTTTGGAGCTTACACGACTCCCTTGGCAGCAGGATTGCACGGCAGACTAGCCAAGTGATACGTCGAGTAGATCGCTGCTCGATAAAGTGCGTAGAACACCCGCAGCAAGATTCAATTCAACAGCTGATTATCGCTCGTAACTGTGTCGGTACTTTCTTGTACTTGAACCGTAGCTTGCGACTTGCCGTTACGACCAGTCAGAACTGTGGCCAGTTCTGACGCGCTTGTAGCAAGGAATGCCTTAGCCGCTTCATCTTGCTCACTGAGGCGCTCCAGACGCCCGACAATTTGAGGGAACCAGGGTTGTATTTTCTCAGCAGGGGTCTCGAGCATATCTCCGGCTGGAAAAAAAGTATGCTTGTCCACCTGCGGACCGCGGCTACCGAAAAGCAGTGTCCGGGTACGAACAACACCAGCTCTTAAAATGACTTCAGCCTCTTTATCTTTGCACGTCTTGCGGTTGATTATCGCAACGTAACCTGCGATTTTTCCAGGTTCAGGGGGCAGAATTACTCGCTCGCCACCACGGTCTACTTCTTCCGGCCAGGTACGGTCAAAAGGAACCACCATACCAGTGTACGAGCACTTGCCATCACCATCATCGCGCCACCATTCGCGCACAAATCGCAGCTCTACAGCACCACCCAGTTGAATCGGCACGGCGGTTTCGCCTACCGGATACATGGTGATGCTGGAAAACAGAATGGCTGCCAAATAGACAGCATTCAAAAAATCGAACATGCTTCTGCCTCATATTGAACGTACATGAAGACGCACCGCCATCGCGCCGCCTGCGTCGTCTTACCCAGAGCCTCATGCGCACGTGCGCTTCCAGAAATCCGCTCCCCGTTCTGCTACTGCATCATCGACTTAGGTATGCCTTTGAATTGAATCGCATACTGGAGTGTCGCCTTAGTGCGGAAGGCTTCCGCCTCAGCTCCACTCAGACGCTGCTCTTTAATCATTCTCTCAATCCCCGCCAGCACCTCCGGTGACAAGGACTCCCGGGCTACGGCAAGCGCTTGTGCAGGGTCTGCGGCTGGATTGTTCGGTTCCTTGGCCGCTGCCTGAGGGTTAGCAGCTGCAAACTGCTTGATCGCTTCCCAAGCGGCCGATGCACTCGATTCCAGGGCCGCTTGCTCCGGAGTCTTGCCATTCGCGTCTTTGGTAAGTATTTTCATGGAACCTGCGGCCAGGAAGAGCTGAACCGCCACGTCATCATCCCGGCGAATGGCTGCAAAGAACTGCTCGACCGAGTGATACGTCAATCCCATTCCTGCAAGGCTTTTGCGCGCTTCCACTTTACTGTTGTTCTGTGGTGCCACGCCGCCAGTCCCAGATGCCAATGGCGTACCAGCGGGCAATGCTGCCACGGACGGCTGAACAGGTGTTTCGCTCCTGGCCGGCATCAACTTGGCCACAGTATCCTTATCCGGTTCTTCAAGCGTAGCGCCAGGAACATCGATTTTCTCAACCAGCAACTGAGGCAGATTCTTGCGTATGGCCGCAATCTCTTCTTTCAGGCGCTTGGCATTGTAGTCTTCGTCTTTGCCTCGGATAGCGCTGGTAATGCCGTTGAACAGACCGGAGGTCAGCGATTCGGTCTTCTTGACGGACGCAAAGATCAGATAAATCTTCACGCCACTCGCAAACGGGTACAGACAAGCTTGCACACGTTCAGCGGCAAACATGAATGGATTTTTGATCGGTGCCGGAGTCTTGGTGACTTCTGCGTATCCGTTGCGACACTGGTACTCACTGACAGGCTGCCCCTGGACCAAGAAATCTTGGAGCGTCGGCTCCAGAGGGCGAGCAGGCAACGCCGCCGGAAGACTGTGCACGTTATATGAGGTTGGAATAGCGAACTGTGACAAGGCATCCTTGACTTGCGCCGCCACATCCTGAGCGCGCGCATTTGGCACCACTAGCTCAGCTTTTGATGTTTGCACATTGAACTGGTCACGAATATCCGCAGCGACAGCCCCATGCGCGCCGTAGATGAGCAAGCCGGCCATCACGGTTTTCAAAACTACTTTCTTGCCCATATTTTCATCCTAAATATTTAATGATTGATATCGCTCAACAAGTTTCCGTTCAAGCCAGGAAAATCATGCGATCAGTGATTGTTGAAGCTGTCATGTCCCATATCCGCATCGTGATAAGACTGATGACTGTCAGTGCCAAAAGCATTGCCCATCACATCCACGCTACCTATCCCGGCCACCATGGGGAGTCCATTGGCAGGATTGAAATCGAAGAACTGGTGATTTGCGATGCATTCATCGTTGTCACTTGCAGTGGCACGTAACGCCGCAAGAGCTGCATTCATACGCTGGTCGACGATGTCGCTATTCCCTAGTTCATGGTAGGCAAACAGTGGAATCCCTGCTGCCATTGCCGCACCGCCGCGACGCAAATGCGGAGATGGCACAAAGATCGCCTCATTGCCAGGTGCAAAGCTTTTCACGCCCTCGCTGCCAAATTCGATGATAGGTGCACCCTGCGACGTTACCCAACCTTTATATTTCGTACACAGTAAGCGATTGTGGATTTTTGCAAATATGGCCAGTACCGGGGCCGCAATGGGAGATGCAAATGCTCGCAACAGCAAAGAAAGCAAACTAATCAAAAGGGACAGGAATACCAAGCTGATGGTGACCACGATCCACGTCACGCAAAATCCCCCAGCGCCGACCGCAAGAACGAACAACGGCTCCTTTTTGGTAAGGAGCGTGGCAGCAAGACCGCAAAACAATCCAACAACTGCGAAAACCATGGCTATGCGCGAACTATTTCTCTCCGCCCAACGCATTACATTGTTGTCAAGGAAGGTAACTAGCAGCATCACGGCGCCGACAACTGCTGCAACCGGCCATGCTTTAGTTCCCAGGGCGGCAACGTAAGCCAACAACAAATAAGCCAGGATCGTCGCCGCCAGCGGTCGAATGAGTTTGGGAAGCAAAATGGCTCTCTTTACTAAAGCGAGCACTGCATCATGATGCGGGCGATCAACGCGGGAAAGATAGCCGATGAGTTGTGCGGGGGGCGGTGGCATGCTTGATGTTTCCTATATGGCAATTTCGTTCTGCGGGGATTTGACTCTACTCATTCATTAAAATATTGCCATAGAGAATTCTACGAATTTCGTAGAGACGGCGCAAGCATATTCTACGAATATCGAAGTATGCCTCCCCGCTCTAAACCTCCCTCTTCTCTATTTGGACTGCGCTTACGCGAAGCAAGACTTCTCGCCGGCATCCCGCAGGATAGGTTAGGCACAGCAATCGGCCTGGACGAAACCACAGCCAGTGCGCGAATCAGCAGATACGAGACGGGAGTGCATGCGCCACCAGTGGAAACCGCAGCTCGATTAGCAACGGTACTTAATGTGCCCACACCATTTTTCTACTGCGAAGATGATGAATTAGCTGAGGTTATCCAGGCGTGGTATCACCTTTCAAACAGTGAACGACATCGCCTTCTAACGCTCCTTCGTACGAAACCGGACTTTTCCTGAAATCTAAATCTGCCTAGGCTCAGTTAGTTACCAAAGATATCATGTTTCATTGTGGAAATAATCACACATTGTCACGTTTTGTAGTCAGATACGACAACCAGGCGGACAGTGTCCGCGCTCCCTCCAGTCTGAGGTACTGCAATACCCTAACGCTTACTCAAAAGCAGCGGACCCTGTCCGCCCTGGTCGGGGGTTTCACTGCCGAAGGCAGCTTTGACGCTGTTCTACTTGCTTGCAAGCGGGCTGATACATAGGCGTTCCAGCTTTCAAGGATGACTCCGTGGACGATGCGTGAGCATCGTCTACTGGTTGGTTGAGACCACGAGGGCTTGGAGACCAGCATTCGGGTGTCAACTTGGTCACAAAATCCGCTTTGCCCGTCCATAATTTTTCAAGTGACCACTATGACCGGGGTTCAGATACAACTTTCTTTTAACCCCACTCAGCGCACGCGTAAGTGAGGTGAAGTGATGTGGCGTTGATGCTATGATTTTGAAGTAGAACTTGGTCAATCTGGTCACGAAGAAAAGCAGCCGATTTTAGCGGCTGCTTTTCAGACCAGCATAGTTGACCAAGTGGTCAGGGTAGAAGAATATTGCAGGTTCGAATACGTCCGGCTCCCGTGGTTGCCCGGCTTTCGACAATCTCTCCTACAGAGTCGGGCAAACGTTTCCAGAACTTCGGCGATGCAACAGGCAACATGCCGTTTTCTTTGCACCAAATAGCATAAGCCGTGTAAACCGCTGACTTGGATGTATCCGTGGTCGTCGTGCGTTCAATCGATGCTTCGTTCACCCAAGCGTGCACTGAATTCGTCTCTGTTCGAGCAGCCTGTGTAGCAGCTGTCATCGCAGGCGGTAGTGTAGCTTCGAATCGGCCACGCTCCAGCAGGCGTTGGAGGCCCTCCAGCGCCCAGTTCAGCACCCCCGTCAACTCGTGCTTGATGATGTGATCGGCCAACATCGGATCGCGTTCACTGGCTGGAATCTCCACGCTGAATGGGACTACGTCGAACCGCCGCCAGAAGCCATTTGACTGATCTTTCACTGATGGAACATGGTTCGCAAGAATGAGCCACTTGCCAGCAATGCGTGTCGTAATAGGAGACAAGTACTTACGGTCGATCAGTACAGCTTCGCCAGCAATCATCGATTTGATGGTCTGTTCACACCAGTTCTGCGGAGGCGCCTCATCGCAATAAATGAGTGACGCACCGAGTGTGACGGCTGCATGGAATCCGTCTAACTTACTGGGAGAGGCTGCGACAGCCCGGCCATGAAGGGCTTGCACAATGTTCGCCAGCGTGCCCTTGCCGTTCGCGCCAGTACCAAGCCAAATCTGGGCGAGTTGGAAACGTGCGTCGGGCAGCAAGGTGTAACCAATGTATTCCTGGACCCTCTTCCTCACTGCTGGATCGGGAAGCACACGCGTCAGCAGATTCTCAAACATCTTTGGTCTTGGCGCGCTGGGTAAATAATCACACCCGAGAGCATGACGGAGTCCAAGGTCCTTGTCATGTGGCTTCAGCACTGGACGGCCGTCGAGATGCAGATAGCCATTACCCACGGGGATGATGCTAACGTGAGTGGCCTCTTGGAGGGCCGGAAGCCGGATCAGTGCAGTTTGATGTGCTGACTTTGCATTGGCTGCGCTAGCGTTGCTAGGATCGCCGTCCTCAATCCAGCTCAACGCCATCCGCATGGCATTAATGTCGCTGACGATTTCCCAATGTTTGCCGTTCCACTCGAAAAAAAGGTTGTCCAAGGTAGCGTAATTGCCAGAATTCGACAACTTCAACGCATAGCCAATGGGTTCAAAAGGAGGACGGCGGCTCATGCGAGGTCACTTTCAGTGATACTCGCGCCAGGATGGTTGAAATTCCACAGCTTCACCCGGCGCTCGTAGCAACAGGCATCGTACGTCAGGATGTGGAGGCCGGCTTTGTCGATGGGGTGTTTCGAGCAGGCATGGACACGGCTGACTTCAAATTTCTTCATTTTTTAGCTCCTTGTAGGCTACTACCACTGCCTCGACACGAGGAAGTGTTGCAGTGCCCTGATGAGGTATACAGTCGGGCTGGAAGCTAAAAAGAGACGAGAGAAAAGGCAAGAGCCAAAGTTTGCGAAAACTCCCTGTCAAATAAGGTACTTAAATGAGGTACTTTTTTTATGCCTCCCGAACGTTGACGGCTGATTTACATATGCCGCCAGCGCCCCCAGCCTCCAGCAACGTTTAGTTGCAGGAGGGCATGGCGTGTTTTTCCACTACCAGGATCGAGTTGGCGCACTGGGGCTTCATCAGCATGCAGGTAAGCGTATTGCCGCAGCAGTTCTGTCAGCCGGTCGGCAAGCGGCTGCAGGCACACACCGACGCGCCCGATCCTGTCAGCCAGGGTCGAGCGTGCCAGCGGTATCTGACCAACTGCTCCCAGTATTATGCAAACCGCACTTTTCGTGGGCGACCACGCTTGACACACTCTGGCTCGACTGCACAGGGAGAGGCATGCTTGATACGTCGGTGCAGTTCCTCCTCCTCCCAGAGCAAAATCCCCCCAATCTTTTTCGGATTGGGGATCGCACCTTGCTGCATGTAGGTGGTGATAGTACGAACGGAAACGCGCAGCACTTCGGCGACTTCCTTCTTGGTCAGGTACATATTTTCTCCCCAAATTGCAGTATAGGAAGAAAACTCGTGATGTACGTTACAGGGAAGGTGCCATGTTGATCGCATCCGGGTTCTCTGCCAGCCGCGCCGCCATCCGCCCTGAGTCCAAACGCAGGTAATGCTTTGCTAACGTACGCATGTCAGAATGTCCGGAAAACAAAACGACTTCATGCATCCTCAACTGGCATGTCTCAACAAGCCGACTAATCGCTTCGCGCCGGCAATCATGGAGCCGGGCATCATAAATTTCCGCCTTGTCCGCAGCATTGCGCCAGCCATGACTAAGGTCAGTTGCGGGCATGGGGAAGATAGGACCACTTTTTTTAGGGTCCAGGGCTTGCAGAAGCTTGATAGCGCCAGGCAGCAACGGAACCTCTCTCTCGTGGACCTTCGTCTTGGTGAGAAATCCCGGTTTTCTCAGGCGTACCACCCTCCTCTGGAAGTCGACATCTTCCCACTGCAACGAAACGATTTCACCACGACGCAATGAAGTCAATATCGCAAACAGAATGGCCGACTTCAAGGTCATGTACTTGATACTGTTGAACACTGCCAGCAGTTCATTATCCGATACGCGCCGATTGCGGGGCTCTGCAGCGCCTGGAAGCTGCATCCGCATCAGGGAATGGGCTTGCCACCAAGCCCCATAAGTTGGCCAACGATTTTCTCTACTGAAGTATTTCGTTACCGACCGACGTAGCAGGTTCAGTTCATGCCGGGCAGTTTGGGTGCTGACAGGATAGATTGGTAGGCTCGGTACTTCCTTCGCCGCCTTTTTGCGCGTGTAACGCTGATGCTTTGTAAGCGGCTTTACACCATCGGAAGCGGACAGGGTAGCCGCACGATTGGGATCGCGTCCGGAACCCAATTTGCCGGCAAGGCGGTTCTCCTTCCATTCGTCGATGAGGGTCTCATCCAATTGATCGACAGTACGCTCGCCAAACCATTTGCGCAACCTTTCCAGACGCGATGCCTCTGCATCCTTGCCTGTAAGCTTTGGAAGGTCATTCTTTTGATAAGAGTCGAACACATCCGACAGTTTGATGGGAAGCGGGGCCTTGGGGGCATGTGGGAAACCGGAAGATGCCGACACAGCATGGAGCAGTTCCGGCGAGGCCAGGTTGGAGGCTTTGCTCTCCAAGAGTTCCACGCGCCGGCGACGAGCCCAACGCGCGCCTTCATCCATGGTTGAGAAGGTTGCAGAATCTTGGAACGGAGGGACAACCACCTTGAAGCGGAGCGAGCCGCTCCGCTCTTCAACGTAGATATGCTTTTCCAGGCGACCGTTTTGCTTTTTTGACATGGCGTAACTCCAGAGTTGTGGAGTTACGTATAGGAAAAAATTGGCTGTCTCCGCGTACGCAAAATCAGGAAGGTTTCTACGGGATTTTTCCCAAAACTTTTCCCAAAAACGATTCGAAGCTAAGTTCCATTACGCTAATCTTCTTGAAAGGCGCATGAATGCTGGTGCGGCTGGCGGGGATCGAACCCACGACCCTTGGCTTCGGAGGCCAATACTCTATCCACTGAGCTACAGCCGCGTAGGGGGAATTTCTGAAGTGATGCGAAGGATACCGTTTTTCTTTACCTACGTCTACGGAAACTGTCGTATCGCTGGCAATTGCATGTCACTGCTCAATTTTTGTGCCTATAATTGTGGGTTTCATAAAGGTTTACATACAAGCATGTAAAAATGCTACCTTACACGGCCATCAGTTTCAAATCTGGACTAAGGACATCATGAGCGACGCACATAACGAACAACAATCAGCGATCAAAACGCCTAAACAATTGCTTGCCGCCGTAGCGGGCTTCTTCCTCATCACCGTCATCGGCATCATCCTGCTGGTGCAGTTCGTCACGGCGCAAAAACTGACGGGCGCCGGCACGGACAGCCAGTCGCCCGAAGCCATCGATGCCCGCTTGAGCCCGGTGGCCAATGAAGGCTTTACCTTCAAGGATGCCAGCGGTCCGAAAGTGCTGCAAGGCGGCGAAGCCGTCTACACGGCCACCTGCGTAGCTTGCCATGGCGCCGGCGTGGCCGGTGCGCCGAAGTTTGGCGACGCGGGCAGCTGGTCGGCACGCCTGGCCCAGGGCTACGATACGGTCCTGAAACACGCGATCGAAGGCTTGCGCGCGATGCCGGCCAAGGGCGGTAATCCCGACCTCGACGATGTGGAAGTGGCGCGCGCCGTGGTCTACATGGCCAATGCTTCGGGCGGCAAGTTCAAGGAACCGGAAGTGCCGGCACCGGCCGCAGCGGCTGGCGCCGCCAGCGCACCAGCCGCCGAGCCTGCCAAGTAAGCAGCGCAGCACCCGTATCGAGGAACCGCCCGCAGGGGCGGTTTTTTTTCGCCCGACGTTTGCGTTACATCAGGCCGTAAAAAAGCCGCCCGGCTTGCGCGGGGCGGCTGGCAACTTATGCCTTGAACAGCCGTCTTACCACATGATGACGCGGTCTTTTGGCGGCAGATACATCTTGTCGCCCGGTTTCACGTCGAAGGCTTGATAAAAGCCTGGCTGGTTGCGCATGGTGCCGTTGGCGCGGAACTGGCCTGGCGAATGCGGGTCCGTTTTCAGCAACACCAGCTGCTGCGCTTCGCGCATCTTCATGCGCCATACCTGGGCAAAGCCCGCGTAGAAGCGCTGCTCGCCCGTGAAACCGTCGATGACGGGGGCTTGCTTGCCGTTCAGCGACAATTTGTACGCTTTGTAGGCAATCGCCACGCCGGAGTTATCGGCGATGTTTTCGCCCAGGGTCAGCTCGCCGTTGACGAAGTGGCCTTTCACGGGGCTGAAACTGTTGTACTGCGCCACCAGCTGCTTGGTTTTCTTGGCGAAGTTTTTATGGTCGGCCTTGGTCCACCAGTCGCGCAGGTTGCCGTCGCCGTCGTACTGGGCGCCCTGGTCGTCGAAACCGTGGCTGATTTCATGGCCGATCACGCCGCCGATGGCGCCGTAGTTGACGGCGTCGTCCGCCTTGGCGTCGAAGAACGGCGCTTGCAAAATGGCGGCCGGGAAGACGATCTCGTTCAGTTCCGGATTGTAATAGGCGTTCACGGTCTGCGGCGTCATGCCCCACTCGTCGCGGTCGATGGGCTGGCCCAGCTTGTTCAATTCGCGGTTGTAATTGAGCAGGTGCGAACGCTGGATGTTGCCGATCAGATCATCGGGCGCCACCGTCAGGCCCGAGTAATCGCGCCATTTGTTCGGGTAGCCGATCTTGGTAGTGAACTTGGCCAGCTTGATTTGCGCCTGTTTCTTGGTGACAGGGCTCATCCAGTCGAGCTTGTCGATGCTTTGCTTGTAGGCCGTCATCAGATTTTTCACCAGCGCTTCCATGCGCACCTTGCGCTCGGCCGGGAAATACTGCTCCACGTACAGCTGGCCCACGGCTTCGCCCAGCGCGCCTTCGACGGCGCCCACGCCGCGTTTCCAGCGCGGACGCATTTCCGTCACGCCCGTCAGCGTGGTGCCGTAAAACGCGAAGTTTTCATCGACATAGGCTTTCGGCAGGTAGCCAGCGTTGGCGTGCAGCAAGTGCCACTGGAAATAGGCTTTCCACGTTTCCAGCGGCGTCTTGTTGGCGATCTCGGCAAAACCCTTCAGGTAGCTGGGCTGGCTGACGATCACATAATTGACCTTGCCGGCGATGCCCGTGTCCTTCAGGTAGCGGGCCCAGTCGTAGCCTGGCGCCACGGCGGCCAGTTTCGCCAGTTCCACCTTGTTGTAGGTCTTGACGGGGTCGCGGTTCTGCACATTGCTCCATTGCGCCTTGGCCAGCTCCGTTTCCAGCGCCAGGATAGCCTTCGCATTCGCGGCCGCGTTCGCATCGCCGGCCAGGCTCAGCATTTTTTCCACGTGGGCCAGGTATTTGGCGCGCGTGTCGGCCTTGCCCTCTTCCAGGTAGTAATCGCGGTCAGGCAGGCCCAGGCCGCTTTGCACGATGTCGGCCACGTATTTGGTGGAATCCTTGGCGTCCTGGTGGATGCCGAAGTCGTACGGCGAGGTCACGCCCAGCTTGCTGAAGTGGGCGATGACGGCAGGCAGCTCCGCCTTGTCCTGCAGCGCGGCGATCTTCGCCAGCTCCGCGTTCAAGGGCGTCAGGCCCAGGCTTTCCAGCTTGGCTTCGTCCATGAAGCTGTTATAGAAATCACCGATTTTCTGCGCATTCGAACCGGCCGCGCGGGCCTTGTCGGCGGCAGCGCCTTCGACGATGCCGCGCAGCTGCGTTTGCGTATCGTCGGCCAGCTTGGCAAAGCTGCCCCAGCTCGACTTGTCAGCAGGAATCACGGTTTCCGCCAGCCATTTGCCGTTCAGGTGCTGGAACAGGTCATCCTGCGCGCGCACGGCAGGGTCGACGTATTCGACAGCGATGCCGGACGTCAGCGCGGCCGATGCGACGGCCGTGGCGGGAGCGGCAGCAGCTTTCTTGGCCGCATCAGCGGCGCCAGCCATGCCAGACACGCCGGCCAGCAGACTCAGGGTCAATGCACTTAACAAATAACGATTCACGGTTGTCCTCTATATTGTATTGTGTGGAAATATAAGGGTCAGAAGGCCCAGGGCTTCTGGCCCGGTTTTTGACTGTAGCATACCGGCCGAAATGACAGAAAAAACTTTGTCATGAATACAAAAAAGACCACGCAAGTGGTCTTTTTTGTTGTGACAAGATAACGTTTACATTGCGTAGGTCGGCTTAGCCCGGAGGGCGTAAGCCGACAACATGATGAGCGCCATCGGTGTGTCGGATGACGGTTACCAGATGATCACGCGGTTTTCCGGCGCGACATACATCTTGTCGCCCGGTTTCACGCCAAACGCTTCGTAGAAGCCAGGCTGGTTGACCATGGTGCCGTTCGCGCGGTACTGGCCCGGCGAATGCGGGTCGGTCTTGATCTGCACGATCTGCTGCGCTTCGCGCATCTTGCTGCGCCACACCTGGCCAAAGCCCATGTAGAAGCGCTGGTCGCCCGTCAGGCCGTCCAGCACGGGCGCCGGCTTGCCGCCCAGCGAGATCTTGTACGCTTTATAGGCAATCGCCACGCCCGAATTGTCGGCGATGTTTTCGCCCAGGGTCAGTGCGCCGTTGACGTGGTAGCCCGGCAATGGGCTGTAGCCGTCGTATTGCTTGGTCAGCGCGTCGGCCTTGGCGGCGAAATTCTTGCGGTCGGCCGGGGTCCACCAGTCGCGCAGGTTGCCGTCGCCATCGGACTGGCTGCCCTTGTCGTCGAAGCCGTGGCTGATTTCATGGCCGATGACGGCGCCGATGGCGCCATAGTTGACGGCGTCGTCCGCGTTGGCATCAAAAAACGGCGGCTGCAGGATGGATGCGGGGAAGACGATTTCATTCATCGTCGAGCTGTAATAGGCGTTCACCGTCTGCGGCGTCATGCCCCACTCTTCGCGGTCGATCGGTTTACCGAGCTTGGCCACCTGGCGCGCGGAACCGAAGTTGGCAGCGCGCATCATGTTGCCGACCAGGTCGCCCTGAACGATTTGCAGCTTCGTGTAATCGCGCCACTTGTTCGGATACGCGATCTTCGGCGTGAACTTGGCCAGCTTGGCTTGCGCTTCCTTCTTGGTCTCCGGGCTCATCCAGTCCAGGGTGTCGATGCTGTCCTTGTAGGCGGCCAGCACGTTCTTCACCAGTTCCTGCATGTGCGCCTTGCGCTCCGCCGGGAAATATTGCGCGACATACAGTTTACCGACGGCTTCGCCCAGCACGCCTTCGACGGCGCCCACGCCACGCTTCCAGCGCGGCTGGTTTTCCGTCACGCCGCTCAGTACCGTGCCGTAGAAGGCAAAGCTCTCGTCGACGAAGTTTTTCGACAGGTAGCTGGCGTAGCTGCGCAGCAACTGCCATTCGAAGTACGCTTTCAGGGTGTCCAGGTCGGCGGATGCCAGCACCTTGTTGTAGCCGGCCAGGTAGCTCGGCTGGTTGACGATGACGTAATCGACCTTGTTGGCGATGCCCAGGGCGGCCAGGCCGGACTTCAGGTCGTAGCCCGGGGTCAGGTCGTTCAGTTTATTGATGTCGGTCTTGTTGTAGCGTTTGACGGGGTCGCGGTTCTCGACCTTGGTCCATTGCACTTCGGCCAGGGCCGTTTCCAGGGCAACGACAGCCTTGGCGCGGGCGGCGGCGTTCTTGTCGCCCGCCATGGCCAGCATTTTTTCCACGTGCGCCTGGTATTTTTCCTTCACACCAGCCTGCTTGGCTTCCAGGTAATAGTCGCGGTCGGGCATGCCCAGGCCGCTTTGGCTCACATACGCCGCATATTTGGTCGAGGCACGCGCATCCTGGCCCACGTAGACGGCGTACGGAGTCGGCACGCCCGTCTGGCTCAGGTGGGCGATCAGGGCGGGCACGCCCTTCTTGTCGCGCAGCGAGCGGATGCGGTTCAGTTCGCCGGCCAGCGGCTTCGTGCCCAGCGCTTCGAGCTTGGCTTCATCCATGTAGCTGGCGTACAGGTCGCCGATTTTCTGCGCTTCGGAACCGGCTTTCTTGTTCTTGTCCTGTTGCGTGGCTTCGATGATGCCGCGCAGCTGCGGCGTGGTGTCGTCGCGCAGCTTGGCGAACGAGCCCCAGCTCGACTTGTCGGCAGGAATCTCGGCCGTGGCCAGCCACTTGCCGTTCAAATGGGTAAAGAAGTCGTCCTGCACGCGCACGGCGGGGTCGATGTATTGCACGTCGATGCCAGAAACGACGCCGGTGGCGGCAGGCGCGGCGCCCGGGGCCACGGTCGGGGCGGCAACGGCGGATGCGGGTTCGGCGGCATGCGCAAACGCAGCCAACAGGGTCAGGGTCAGACTGCTTAAGAGATAGCGATTCACGAATTGTCCTTATGGGGCATGTCAAAAAGACCGGGCAGATAGCTGCGGGCGGATAGCCCGCCGCGCCGGGCGCTACGGGAATGTAGCACGCGACCATGCCTTTTGGCCATCATTGCCCCGGGAACTGCCCGGGAATCGCCGCTCAGTTCGGCCAGGCTCAAGGGAGTTTCCTTATCCAGTCCAGCGCGCATGGCGTGGACGGGAAAAGCGCATGCAGCGCTTATCCATACTGATACAGCAGCTCGTCGATCAGCGCCAGCTCCTGTTGCGTGAACTGCGTGTCGTTGAACCGCCCGATATCTTCGAGCACACCTCGAATCGGCACCTGCCGTGACGGATCCTGAACGATGTCGATCAGCAGGCCCGCATCAGGATCTCGCCCCCGCAGATACTTTTCAATCAGCGCCGTGAGCGCGGCACGTGCCTGCAAATCAGTTAACATTTTTTATCCGCTGCCAAGGAAGAAGCGCCAGTCTAAATGAGCTTGAACCCGCCGACAAAAAAAAGCCTGCGTCCGCGGACGCAGGCAAAACCACTTCGGGTCGAGAATGCGAGTCCACTATAGGGCCGCCGCACACGCTTTTTTTCGACTCTTACAAATGCTTACTCCCTTCAAGAGGAACTATACATCGCATACAAAACCGCAACATATGGCAAGCTGGCAGCCCCGTTTACGCGCGTAGACTGAGTCCAGGCACGCTTTTTCCACGGCCGGCCCACGCCGGCAGAGATTCAGGTCTATACTTTCAGGAAAGCGCCGCTCCACGGGGACTGGCGCTTGTGCAAGACACGCTAGCTGCAAAGGTGCAATGATGGGCAAACTCAAAAATACCGGCTTGATCGGCCTGGGCGTGGTGGCCGGCGTCGCCGTGTCGCTGCAATTTTCCGCCATGGCGCAAAAAACCGTCGAGCCGCCCCTGCCGCTGGCAGAGCTGCGCCAGCTGGCCGACGTGTTTGGCCTGATCAAATCCGATTACGTCGAGCCCGTCGAAGACAAGAAACTGCTGGAAGACGCCATTTCCGGCATGGTCGCCTCGCTCGACCCCCATTCCGCCTACCTGGACAAGAAAGCCTACGCCGAGCTGCGCGAAGGCTCCGAAGGCAAGTTCGTCGGCCTGGGCATTGAAATTGGCCTGAGCGAAGATGGCTACATCAAGATCGTCTCGCCCATCGAGGATTCGCCCGCCTACCGCGCCGGCATCAAGGCCGGCGATCTGATCACCCGCCTGGATGGCCAGCCCGTGAAGGGCGTCAGCCTGGACGACAACGTCAAGCGCATGCGCGGCGAACCGGGCACCAAGGTGTCGCTGACCATTGCCCGCAAGGATGAACCGCAGCCGCTGGCGTTCACCATCACGCGCGAAGAAATCCACCAGAAGAGCGTGAAGGCGAAGATGGTCGAACCGGGCTACGCCTGGCTGCGCGTGTCGCAATTCCAGGAACCGACCGTCGACGACATGGCCGCGCAGATCACGGCGCTATACAAGCAAGACCCGAACATCAAGGGCATGGTGCTGGACCTGCGCAACGACCCGGGCGGCGTGCTGCAGGGTGCCATCGGCGTCTCGGCCGCCTTCCTGCCGAAGGACGCGGCCATCGTCTCGACCAACGGCCAGTTGCCGGACTCGAAACAGGTGTTCTACGGCCGCGCCGAATACTATACCTTCCGCTCGGAAGGCGATGCGCTGGCGAAATTGCCGGCCGCCATCAAGAAAGTGCCGCTGGTGGTGCTCGTCAACACGGGTTCCGCCTCGGCCTCGGAAATCGTCGCCGGCGCCCTGCAGGACTACAAGCGCGCCACCATCATCGGCACGCAAACCTTCGGCAAGGGTTCCGTGCAAACCATCCGCCAGCTGACCGCCGACACGGCCGTCAAGCTAACGACGGCCCGCTACTACACGCCGAACGGCCGCTCGATCCAGGCCAAGGGCATCGTGCCCGACCTGCTGGTCGATGAAAATGCGGACGGCGACGGCTTGAACGGCTTGCGCATCCGCGAAGCGGACCTGACCAAGCACCTGAGCAACGACCGCGACCAGGAAAGCGCCAAGGCCGCGCCCGTGAACGACGAGATGGAAGAGCAATTGCGCATCATCGCCCTGGAAAAGACCCGCAAGCCGCTGGAATTCGGCAGCCAGGACGATTTCCAATTGCACCAGGCGCTGAACCACCTGAAGGGCTTGCCCGTGCAGCTGGCCAAGGCCGAACCGATGGTGGTGCAAGCCGACGTCAAGAAAGAACAGAAAAAGTAAGCAGCAGCGCCAGCAGCACAGAGGGGGGCGCCATGCCCCCCCGATCAGCCGTCCACGCGACAAAAATCAACCTTCCGCCACACTTCCCCCTGCCCCGCAACACGAAACTCTCTACAGTCGAGCCCGTTTGTGTAAAATTTGCTTCACTTATCGGCGCCGCGCCGATTACCAAATTTGAAAGTTTAACCATGAAACAAGTCGTCATCAGCGGTACCGGACTGTACACGCCGCCCTTTTCGATCTCCAACGAAGAGCTGGTCACCTGCTTCAATGCCTACGCGGAAAAGTTCAATGCCGATAACGCCGACGCGATCGCCGCGGGCACGGTGACGGCGCTGGAGCTGTCGAGCGTGGCCTTCATCGAAAAGGCGTCCGGCATCAAGTCGCGCTTCGTGATGGAAAAGGAAGGCATCCTCGACCCGGCGCGCATGGTGTCGCGCATTGCGGAGCGGGGCGATGACGAACTGTCCTTGCAGGCGGAAATGGCCGTCGCCGCCGCGCGCGACGCGCTGGCGCGCGCCGGCCGCACGCCGGCCGACATCGACATGGTGCTGGTAGCGTGCAGCAATATGCAGCGCGCCTACCCGGCCATGGCCGTGGAAGTACAGGATGCGCTCGGCATCGACGGTTATGGTTTTGACATGAACGTGGCGTGTTCGTCCGCCACCTTCGGCATCCAGCAAGCCGTGGCCGCCGTGCAAAGCGGCCAGGCGCGCGCCGTGCTGGTCTTGAATCCCGAGATCACCAGCGGCCACCTGAACTGGCGCGACCGCGACAGCCATTTCATTTTCGGCGACGCCTGCACCGCCATCATCGTCGAAGCGAAAGACACGGCCGTCTCGCAGCACCAGTTCGAGATCATCGGCACGGAACTGAAAACGCGCTTCTCTAACGCCATTCGCAACAATTTCGGCTTCCTCAACCGGTTCGACGAGTCCGGCGTGGGCAAGGCCGACAAATTGTTCCGCCAGCAAGGCCGCAAGGTCTTCAAGGAAGTGTGCCCGATGGCGGCCGAGATGATCAAGGCGACCCTGGCCAAGGCCGGCGTGGAAGTGGCGCAAGTGAGCCGCTACTGGCTGCACCAGGCCAACCTGAACATGAACCTGCTGATCGCGCGCCTGATCCTGGGCCGCGACGCGCAAGGCAACGAAGCGCCCGTGATCCTCGACACCTACGCCAACACCTCGTCGGCCGGTTCCATCATCGCCTTCCATAAATATCAGGATGACATGGCGGCAGGCAGCACCGGCGTCATCTGCTCGTTCGGCGCCGGCTATTCCATCGGCTGCGTGGTCGTGCGCAAGCTCTGAGCGCATGGGTGTAACATCGCCTGACTGCTGAATTAGGCGATGTTCGAGGTGGATAGGCATGCGTTCGTGGCCACCTGGACGAAGATATAGCACAGGTTTTTTACGATAAAGCCGCAGGAAATTTTCCGGCAGGGGCTTTGATGCGTTTATACTTGGCCGCTGAGCAACATCTTTTTCTACCCGCACGTCCCCATAAGGAACCCCACACGCATGCCCCATGACATCAGCCTGATCACCACCATCGCCGCCGCCCTCGGGTTCGGCCTCATCTTCGGCTTCATCGCCGCGCGTCTGAAACTGCCGGCACTGGTCGGCTATCTGGCCGCCGGCATCATCATCGGACCGGCCACGCCCGGTTTTGTGGCGGATGCGGAAATAGCGGGACAATTGGCGGAAATCGGGGTGATGCTGATGATGTTCGGTGTCGGCTTGCACTTTTCCATCGAAGATTTGTGGGACGTGCGCAAGATTGCGCTGCCTGGCGCCATCCTGCAGATTGGCGTCGCCACAGCGATGGGCATGGGCCTGGCCCACTGGTGGGGCTGGACCCTCGGTGGCGGCCTGATCTTTGGCCTGGCCCTGTCCGTGGCCAGTACCGTGGTGCTGCTGCGCGCGCTGGAAGAACGGGGCATCCTCGACTCGCTCAACGGCCGCATCGCCGTCGGCTGGCTGGTGGTGGAAGACCTCGTCACCGTATTGGTTCTCGTGCTGCTGCCGGCGTTCGCCAGTGTGCTGGGCGGCAAGGTCGCGCCCGATGCCGAGACCGTCAGCCTGTGGCAAACCCTGGCCATTACCCTGGGGCAAGTAGCCGGCTTCATCATCTTCATGCTGGTCGTGGGCCGCAAGCTGTTCCCATGGATACTGTGGCAAGTGGCGCGCACCGGTTCGCGCGAACTGTTCACCCTGTGCGTGATCGCCGCCGCCGTCGGCATCGCCTACGCCTCGACCAAGCTGTTCGGCGTATCGTTCGCGCTGGGCGCCTTCTTCGCCGGCATGGTGCTGCGCGAATCGGAACTCAGTCACCGCGCCGCGGAAGAGTCCCTGCCCTTGCGCGACGCGTTCGCCGTGCTGTTCTTCGTGTCCGTCGGCATGCTGTTCGAGCCGACCATCCTCATCGACAAGCCCCTGCAAGTGCTGGCCGTGTGCGCCATCATTATCTTCGGCAAGTCGATCGCCGCCTTCCTGCTCGTGATGGCCCTGCGCTATCCGCCGAAAACGGCCATCATCGTCTCGGCCAGCCTGGCGCAGATCGGCGAATTCTCGTTCATCCTGGCCGCGCTGGGCCTGTCGCTGGGCCTGATGCCGCAGGAAGGCCAAAGCCTGATCCTGGCCGGCGCCATCCTGTCCATCGCCCTCAACCCGCTCGTCTTCAGCATGGCCAAGCCGCTGCTGCGCGTGATCGGCAACAGCGATTTCGCCCGCAAGTTCGAACGCACCACGGACCCGCTGGCCGAGCTGCCGATGACGGTGCCGCAGGAAAAGCTCTCGGGCCAGATCGTCCTCGTCGGCTATGGCCGCGTGGGCCGGCGCATCGCCGCCGCCCTGATGGAACGGGGCATCCACTTTGTCGTGGCCGAGGAAAACCGCGAAATCGTCGACCAGCTGCGCAAGCAGGGCATCCCGGCCGTGGCCGGCAATGCGGGCGAACCGGCCGTGCTGATCCAGGCGCACATCACGCACGCCACCATGCTCGTCATCGCCACGCCGGACACCTTCCACGTGCGCGCCATGATCGAGACGGCGCGCGCGCTGAACCCGCACATCCTGACGGTGGTGCGCACGCACAGCGAGGAAGAGGCGGAATTGCTGCGCGCGGAAAACGCGGGCAAGGTGTTTATCGGCGAGCACGAACTGGCGAATGGCATGGCCGAGCACGTGCTGCAGAGTTTTGAGACGGCGAAGAAGGGGCATGGCGGGCACTAAGCCAGCGCCAGCATCCGTTTCATCCAGCAAGCCTGCCCGCTACCCAGCCGGCAGGCTTTCTTTTTACAGGCTGGCGGCCAGCTCCGCCCCTTCCCGTATCGCCCGCTTGGCGTCGAGTTCCGCCGCCAGCGCGGCGCCGCCGATCTTGTGGAAACGGGGACCGCCCGCGGTCAGCGGCTTGCCATCCTTGCCGACTGGCGGCATGAGTTCCGTCAGGCTGTCCTGGCCCGCGCAGATGACCACGTTATCCACCGCCAGCAGGCGCTGCTCGCCGCCCACGGTGATGTGCAAGCCTTGCCCGTCGATCTTGTCGTAGGTGACGCCGGCCAGCATGGCCACGCCGTTGCGCGCCAGCGCCGCACGGTGCACCCACCCCGACGTCTTGCCCAGCCCCGCGCCCACTTTCGACGTCTTGCGCTGCAACAGGAAGATTTGCCGCACGGGATGGGGTGCCACGGGCGCCACCAGGCCGCCGCCCGTCGCCGCGTTCAAGTCCACGCCCCACTCGCCCGCCCACGTCGCCACCGGTTGCGGCAGCGGGTGCGCCGGGTCATGCAGCAGATACTCGCCCACGTCGAAACCGATGCCGCCCGCGCCGATGATGGCCACGCGCGCGCCCACGGGCTTCTTGGCTTGCAGCACGTCCAGGTAGGACAGCACGGTCGGGTGGTCGATGCCGGGAATGGCCGGCAGGCGCACCTTGATGCCGGTGGCGATGATAACGTCGTCATAGCCGCCGGCCAGCAATTGCTCGCGCGTGACGCGCTGGCCCAGGCGCAGCTTGATAGTCGACAAGGCGATGCGGCGGGCAAAATAGCGGATGGTTTCCGTAAATTCTTCCTTGCCCGGTATCTGCATGGCCACCTTGAACTGGCCGCCGACGCTGTCGCTGCTGTCGAACAGGGTCACCTCGTGCCCGCATTCGGCGGCCACGGTGGCGGCTGACAAGCCGGCCGGCCCGGCGCCGACGACGGCCACGCGGCGCGGCACGGCCTTTTTCGCATAGACCAGTTCCGTTTCATGGCAGGCGCGCGGGTTGACCAGGCAGCTGGCGCGCTTGTTGGCAAAGGTGTGGTCGAGACAGGCCTGGTTGCAGCCGATGCAGGTATTGATCTCGTCCGCGCGGCCCGCGGCCGCCTTGGCGACAAAGTCTGGGTCGGCCAGGAACGGACGCGCCATCGACACCAGGTCGCAGTCGCCCCGCTCGAGGATGGCGTTCGCCTCGTGCGGCATGTTGATGCGGTTCGACGCCACCACGGGAATCGTCACTTCGCGGCGCAGCCGGCCCGCCACGCTGGCAAACGCGGCGCGCGGCACGGACGTGACGATGGTGGGCACCCGCGCCTCATGCCAGCCGAAGCCGGTATTGAGAATGGTCACGCCCGCCTGTTCCAGCGCCCTGGCGACCGTCACCACATCGTCCCAGGTATTACCGCCCTCGACCAGGTCGAGCAGCGAATGGCGGTACATGATGATGAAGTCGGGGCCGACGGCGGCGCGGATGCGGCGCACGATCTCCACGGGCAGGCGCATGCGGTTCTCGATCGTGCCGCCCCAGCGGTCCTGGCGCAGATTCGTGCGCGCGCACAGGAACTGGTTCAGCAGATAGCCCTCGCTGCCCATCACTTCGATGCCGTCGTAGCCCGCCTTTTGCGCCAGGCGCGCGCAGCGCACGTAGTCGCAGATGGTGCGCTCGATGCCACGCTCGCTCAAGGGGCGGGGGCGGAACGGCGAGATCGGCGACTTTTTGGCCGATGCCGAGACGACGAAGGGCTGGTAGCCATAGCGGCCCGCATGCAGGATCTGCATGACGATCTTGCCGCCCTCCTCGTGCACGGCGCGCGTCACCTTGCGGTGGTTCGGCACGTCGCCGAGGAAGTTCAAGGTGCCGCCGAACGGCAGCAACCAGCCCTGGCGGTTCGGCGAGATGCCGCCCGTGACGATCAGGCCCACGCCGCCGCGTGCCCGTTCGCGGTAAAACGCGGCGAGCTTGCCATAATGATAAAAACGGTCTTCCAGGCCCGTGTGCATGGACCCCATGATGACGCGGTTGCGCAAGGTGGTAAAACCCAGGTCGAGCGGGGCCAGCAGATGGGGATAGGCAGTCATGGTGATCGGTCCGGTAAGGTGGTTGCAGGCCGTACGGTAGCAAGCATTGCCGCTCGCCGCAGCGACTTTCTCTAGACCGGGAGTTCTAAATCGCCCCGCGCGCCCGCCGGCGATGCGTACAGCTTGTGCCGGGCGGTACTTTCCCGTAGGCTAGGTGACATGAAGCGACTCTTCCTCTGCCTGTTGATGCTGTGCGCCATCCCCGCTACCGCGCTGGCACAGGCAATACGCCTGGACAAGCTGAAGGTCGAGGTCAAGCGCATCGAGGTCGACGGGCAGCGCATGTATGAAGTCGATGCCAGCGGCAGCGTGCAGGCGCCGCCGGCATCCGTATGGAAAACCCTGACCACCTACGAGCGCATGCATGAATTCGTGCCCGACCTCAGTTCCTGCCGCGTGCTGTCGCGCAACGGCAATGAAGTCATCATCGAGCAGCAGGGCGTGGCGCGCTTCCTGTTCATGAACCATGCGATCCACCTGGTGGTGCGGGCCACGGAAACGCCGTTCACCGCCATCGACATCGCCCTCATTTCCGGCGACATGCGGCATTACGAATCACGCTGGAATCTGTATCCGATCCCCGAGACGGGCGGCACGCGCATCGTCTTTTCCAGCCGGCTGATGCCGGGCTTCTACGTGCCCGGCATGCTGGGCACGACCATGATACGCGGCGACATCGAGCGCATGATGGCCGCCGTGCTGGCGCGCATCGACAGCCAGTACGCGGAAAAATCCGGCTGAATTACGCCAGGTAGGTATCGCGGTCGCGGATTTCCGCGAAGTTTTCCAGGCTGCCCAGTTTCACGGTGACGGGGTTCAGGCTCGCTTGCGGCTGCATCGAGCGCCAGGCGAACAGCCATTCCTGCTCGGGCGCCTCGGCGCGCGTCTTGGTGAAGGCGGCGCCCAGGGCGGCGCGCTGGCCGTATTCGACCAGGCCGTCGATGCCTGCCCAGCTGGGCAAGGTGCGCTGCACGGCGCGGTGCAGGCGTTCGCCGAATTCTTCCGTATTGTGGATGATCAAGCAGGCATCGGCCGGGGCGAACAGGTCGAACAATTGCTTGTCCCACACTTGCGAAAAGCTCAGGGTCAAACAATTGCCCGCTGGCGCCAGGCGGAACTGGCCCAGGCTCAGCGCCAGCTCGAGTTCGCTGCGCTGGCCGTAGCGGTGCAGGGTGGGGGGACGTTTGTAATCGTGCATGCTGGACTCGTTCTTCAATAGTAGGGTAGACCGGCGCGCCGCCTAGCGGGGCGGGCGGATATGGCGCCGGATGCGCTGGGCCGTGGCGGCCAGGTAAATTTCGCGCAGTAAATAAATAAAACAGCCGATCAGGCAAAGCACGGCCAGCACAAAGAAGGCCGCGATGTATTTGTCCAGGGTCAGGTTCAGAATATCGCCCAAAAACAGCATGGCAATGATGACGCAGACGAAGAAACCGCACGCCGTGCTCAGCGAAATCGAATAATTGATCAGATGGGTACGCCGATACAGGGTATCTAGCTCATCCATATAGAAATCGTTGTAACCGATGTCGAGCCGGTCTTCCAGCACGCGCGTGCGGTCGATGATGCGGCCCAGGCGGTTGGTCAGCACCACCAGCATGGTGCCGATACCGGTCAGCAGGAAAACCGGCGCAATCGCCAGCTGGATGATATGGCCGATGTCGCCGATCTGTATGTTCATGGATAAAAAGTCGTGGGTTCACACCGGCGCCCGACCCTGGCGCCAGCACAGGCCATAGTGTAGCAGGTGGCGCACGCCGGCTGGCCGCTTTGCCAACCGGCGTGTTGCAAGGTCATGCGAAGCCGCGCCCCGGCACGAAACGCTCGGTGGCGCGCACCAGCGCCGAAGCGATGCCGTGCTCGAGCGCGCCATGGCCCGCGTCCGGGATCATCTCCAGCTGCGCGCCGGGCCAGGCCTGCTGCAGGCGGTAGGCCGACAGCGGCGGGCAGATGGCGTCGTAGCGTCCCTGCACGATGACGGCCGGCAAATGCGCGATGCGCCCGATGTTGCGGATCAATTGATCTTCCTCGAAGAAACCGAGATTGGCCATGTAGTGCGATTCGAGCCGGCCCACGCCCAGGTCCAGCGCATCGTTCGGCGCATCTTCCGGCTGCGGCATCAGGTACACGCGGCGGCCTTCGAAGCGGCTCCAGGCGCGCGCGGCCGGCCAGTACACGGCGGGGTCGCTGCTGAGGATGCGTTGCACGTAGGCCGCCAGCAGGTCGCCCCGTTCCTCGAGCGGAATGGGGGCGGTGAATTCCTCGTACAGTTCCGGATAAAACCAGCGCACACCGTCGATGAACCAGTCGATTTCCGCCTGCGTGCACAGGAAAATGCCGCGCAGCACGAAACCGAGGCAGGCCGCCGGATGCGCCTGGCCATACGCGAGCGCCAGGGTCGAACCCCAGGAGCCGCCAAACACCAGCCATTGGGCGATGCCGAACTGGGCGCGCAGGCGTTCGATGTCCTCGATCAGCAGCTGCGTCGTGTTGTTGCGCCATTCTCCCAGCGGCGTGGACTTGCCCGCGCCGCGCTGGTCGAACAGGATCACGCGGTAGCGCTGCGGATCGAAGAAGCGGCGGTGCTGCGGCGACAGGCCCGCGCCCGGGCCGCCATGCAGGAACAGCACGGGAATGCCGTCGGGGTTGCCGCACTCTTCCCAATAAATGGTGTGGATGTCATCGACCGCCAGCATGCCGTGCCGGTTCGGCGTCAGGGCGGGAAACAGGGGTGACAAAGAATCGGGCATGGCGGTCCTTGGAATGGCGGTCAGGGCGCCAGGCACGATTCCTGGCAACTGTTCCAATTATAGTGCGCCGCCGCCGGCTCAGGCCAGCAGCAAGGGCAGGCGGTTCGACGACTTGATTTCACGCATCGACAGGCTGGACTGGATTTCCGCCACGCCAGGCAGGCGGCGCAGCACGGTCGAGACGAATTCGCCATAGGCTTCCAGGTCGCGCGCCACCACTTGCAGGAAATAATCGGCTTCGCCCGCCACATTGTGGCACGACAAGATTTCGGGAATCGTCGCGATGGCTTGCTCGAACTGCGACGGCTGCTCGCCGCCATGGTTGGCAAACACGACGCGCACGAACGCCACCAGGCCGATGCCCAGCTTCTTGCGGTTGAGCAAAGCCTGGTAGCCGGTAATAAACCCTTCCTCTTCCAGGCGGCGCAAGCGGCGCCAGACGGGGGTTTCGCTCAGTTTCAAGCGCTCGGCCAGGCGCGCATTCGACAGCCTTCCTTCATCCTGCAGCAGCCTGAGTATCTGCAAATCGGTGGCATCGAGGCTAACTTCTGAAATTTTCATCTAATTTTTGTTTTTATACGAGTGGAATCTACCCGAATACTAGGGCATGCAGGGCAGGAAAAGCAAGCACATTTCATCGCGTCAAGAACATAATGGGGCCCGGCGAGCAGGCTGCAGCGTGCGCAGGCTCCCGCTTTTCTTTTCGACTGAGCCATGTCCGATTCTACCTTCCTGATGTACCTGCTGGCATTGGCCGGCGCCTTTTTATTGCCGGGTCCCGACATGGCGCTGGTGCTGGCGACGGGCGCCGCGCGCGGCGTGGCCACGGCACTGGTGACGGCCGTGGGCATCGCCGGCGCGCGCGCCGTGCACGTGGCGCTGTCGGGCGCGGGCCTGGCGGCGCTGATGGTGACGCATCCGCAAGCCTTGCAGTGGGTCAAATGGGCGGGCGCCGCGTATCTGCTGTACCTGGCGCTGCGCCTGCTGCAGTCGGCCCTGTCCAGCAAAACGGCCCAGGAAACCGCGGCCCCCGCCACGGCGCACAGCGCCCGTGCCAGCCTGGTGCGCGGCTTCCTGACGAATCTGCTCAATCCGAAGGCACTGCTGTTTTGCAGCATGTTCTTGCCGCAGTTCGTCGCCGGCAGCGACAGCGTCGGCCTGCAATACCTGCGCCTGGGCGCCATCCTGGTGCTGGTGGGATTGCTGTTCGACGCCATCTACGCCGTGCTGGCCGCGCGCCTGGCGCGCCGCCTGCGCGGTAAACCCTCGCCTTACGGCAAGTTCGTGCTGCCCACCGTCTTCGTGCTGCTGGCCGGACGGCTGGTGCTGGGCTGAACTGTCGGCGGCAGCGGCGCCCCGCCGGCAAAGAAGGCGGGGTAATCGTTCAGCAGGCTGCGCTCGAGGTCGTTGACCTTGCGAAATTGCCGCAGCGCCGGCGCCATGGCCCGTCCCGCATCCCAGCTGCGCCAGGCATTGGCCGCGTCGAACTGCGCCAGCAAGGCGTCGCCCAGGTCCTGGTACACGGCCGCCATCTGCGGTTTTGCCTGCAGCACTTGCAGATACAAGGCCGTCGCTGCCGGCCATTGCCCCAGCTTGGCGCGCAAATTCCCCTCGAACAAGGCCAGCACGGGCTGCTCCATCCCCGTTTGCGTCCTTAACTCTTGCACGGTGGCCAGCGCGGCCCCGATACCCTCCTGGTCCTTGGCCAGCAATCCCCGCGTCAAATCGTGGATGGGCTGGCATGCCTGCATGGCCAGCTGCTGCTGGGGCGTGAGCTTTTCCACCAGCGCACCCGTGGAAAAATGGTCTTCCAGCATGGTCAAAAAAGCCTCGAAGGGCTGGTCGGCGGCAAACAGCTTTTCCGCTTCGGCGCGCAGCGCGGGATGGACCTGGGGTCCCGGCGGCGGCAACCGCGCCGCCTGCGCCAGCACTCTTTCCAGCGGGGGCGCATCGGCCGCCAGCGGACGGGGCCGGTAGGCGGCCAGGGCATACGTGGCGGGCGCACCCGCCGTCATGGCGCTGATGCGGAAGTGGCGCGTCACCGAGCCGCCCACCTCCTGGTAGTGCAGGGTAAAGTCGGCGGGAATGCGCTTGCCATCGGCTAGCATCTTGAGCAGCAGCGGGTGGCCGCCCCAGGTGTAGCGCAGGTACTGGGCAAAGGCCGTGGCGTCGTCGCCGCTGACGGGGCTGCCGGCAATCCCCAGGCGCAGCAAGGGCTGCCCGTCGAGCGACCACAGCACGGCGCCGTCGAGCACTTGGGGCTGCAGTGCGCCACGCCGCTTGTTGTCCAGCACCGACAAAGCCTGCTCCTCATACACGCGAGGCGTTGCGTGCTGCTCCAGGCCGCCCGCCTTCAGCATGCCGGCGAGCCCCTGCCGGTGGTGCAGCTCGGCGGCGCGAAAGCCCGCCACGTCGAACAGCGAATACGTGTCGTAGGTGGATGCCGCCATATCGATGACGTGGCGGCGGCGCGCGGCGAAATCGAGCATGGACAAGCGATTTCCATCACGCACGCTCAGGTAATGCGGGCCCAGCACCACATCGCTTTCCTGCGTATCGCGCGCGGGCAGGCTGGTTTTTACGCCGGGCTGGTTGACACGCTCGGTAGTCACCGTGACGTGGAACGCGACGCTGGCCTGAACCGCGGAAGTGCCCAGGAGAAGGATGGCGGCCACGCTGGCGCGGCGCAAGGCAGGAACAAGGGACATGGAGAATGATGCGGTGAAGAAATGCTGATTTTAAGGCAAAGCACGCGCTTGTCCCGTTTTGCTGGCAAGCGTAAAAAAAGACAGCCGCAGCTGTCTTTTCTGTTTTACCTCAACAACGATTACGACATGTGCTGGCCGCCGTTGATCGAGATATTCGCGCCCGTGACGAACGCTGCCTCATCGGAAGCCAGGTAGGCGACCAGGCCGGCCACTTCTTCCGGCTTGCCCAGGCGCGCCATTGGAATTTGCGGGATGATTTTGCTGTCGAGCACTTCCTGCGGAATCGCCATGACCATCTTGGTGCCGATATAGCCTGGCGAGATGGTATTGACGGTGACGTTCTTGCGCGCCACTTCCAGCGCCAGCGACTTGGTGAAACCATGCATGCCCGCTTTCGCGGCCGCATAGTTGGTCTGGCCGAAAGCGCCCTTCTGGCCGTTCACGGACGAGATATTGATGATGCGGCCCCAGCCGCGTTCCACCATGCCGTCGCAGACGGGCTTGGTCATGTTGAAGACGGAATCGAGGTTGGTGCTCATCACGGCATCCCAGTTCGTCTTGTCCATCTTCTTGAACGTCATGTCGCGCGTGATGCCGGCGTTATTCACCAGCACGTCGACAGGACCGATTTCCGCTTCCACGGCCGCCACGCATGCCGCGGCCGAATCGTAGTCGGCCACGTCGCACGGATACGCCTTGAAATCGTAGCCCATGTCCTTGGTCGTCGCCAGCCATTCCGCGACCTTCGGATTGCCTGGGGAATATGTGGTCACCACGCGATAGCCGAGCGCCGCCAGCTTGAAACAGACCGCTTCGCCCAGACCGCCCATGCCACCAGTTACCAATGCAACTCTTGCCATTTTCATCCCCTCAGTGTCGTTCTATTGCTAAAAAGTTAATTATTTAGTGAAACCAACCCAGTTCCGCCGAGAATTACAGCGGCGTAGCGCACCGTACCCAAGCGTAGCGAGCGGCGATGATTTGTGGCCAAGAAGCGCAACCGTGCACTGGCACGGTGAGCATCGCAGGCCGCAAAGCGCGCCGCGCAGTAGCTTGGGTCCGGCGCTAGCGGTTAATCCCGCTCGATGGCGAGTGCTACGCCCATGCCGCCGCCGATGCACAATGCGGCCAGGCCTTTCTTGGCGTCGCGGCGTATCATTTCGTGGATCAGCGTGACCAGGATGCGCGCACCGGACGCGCCGATCGGGTGGCCGATGGCGATCGCGCCGCCGTTCACGTTGATCTTGCTGGTATCCCAGCCCATTTCCTTGTTGACGGCAATCGCTTGCGCGGCAAACGCTTCGTTGATTTCCATCAGGTCCAGCTCTTCATGCGTCCAGCCGGCTTTTTTCAGGCACAGGCGCGATGCGGAGACAGGGCCCATGCCCATGACGGCCGGATCCAGGCCCGAGGAGGCGTAGGCCTTGATGCGTGCCAGCGGCTTCAAGCCCAGTTCCTTCGCTTGCGAGGCGGACATCATGATCACGGCGGCGGCGCCATCGTTCAGGCCCGATGCATTGCCGGCCGTGACGGTGCCATCCTTGGCGAACGCGGGGCGCAGGCCGGCCAGCGATTCCAGGGTCGAGCCGGGCTTGATGTATTCATCGCTGTCGAAGACGACGGTGCCTTTCTTGTTGGCGATTTCCAGCGGCAGGATTTCATCCTTGAACTTGCCCGCTTTTTGCGCCGCTTCCGCCTTCAGTTGCGACTGCAGCGCGAATTCATCCTGCTCGGCGCGCGTCACTTCATATTTCTTGGCGACGTTTTCCGCCGTGATGCCCATGTGGTACTGGTTGTACACGTCCCACAGGCCGTCGACGATCATGGTGTCGATCATCTTGAAGTCGCCCATGCGGAAACCGTCGCGCGAGCCATTCATCGCATGCGGCGACGCGCTCATGTTTTCCTGGCCACCGGCGATGATGATGTTGGCGTCGCCGCACTTGATCGCTTGCGCCGCCAGGTGCGTGGCCTTCAGGCCGCTGCCGCACACCTTGTTGATGGTGAATGCGGGGATGGAGCTGGGCAAGCCAGCCTTGATGACAGCCTGGCGCGCGGCGTTCTGGCCGACGGCAGCCGTCAGCACCTGACCCAGGATCGCTTCGCCGATCAGGTTAGGGTCGATGCCAGTTTGTGCCAGCAAGCCCTTGATTACATGCGCGCCCAGTTCGGACGCAGGAATCTTGGCCAGGCTGCCACCGAATTTGCCGACTGCGGTACGGCCGGCGGCCACGATTACGACATCATCCATTTATTTCTCCGATATGCAGGCCACGAGGGCCAGGGTCAAGGTGTTAATACAATCCAGTGAATCCGGGAAGACGCAGCACGCTGCGTTTCATTCTAGCGCGGCATGCGCCGCAGTTCCAGCGCCGCACCGCAGGCGGCGGCGATGATGGCCTGCTTGCGGTGGCGGCGGGCAACCTGGCGCGGCGGATAGCCGCTGCCGGGCTGCAACACGCTTAGGCCTGGCGCGCAGGACGCGTGTTTTTATTTTTATCATACCCTTCATCGGCACCGCCGAAAGTGGTTTTTAGAAAATTATTGAAGGGAATAATCAGGGGTACGGGCGTTTGCTTTACCACCTGCAACAGCTCGCCAAATTTTTGACGCGATGCAGCAAACTCACCCTTTGTCACGGTGTCGAATTTCTCCTGGGTTTCTTGGGCAACATCCTTTGCCTGGCGGCCATATGCGCCGATGCGTTCGATGGCCAGCTGCGACTGCGTGCGCGACAGTTGCAGCAGCGCTTGCGGATCCTTCGCGGACAGCAGCTGATTGCCCGCTACCGTAGCGGCTGCCAGCGCCGCGCGGGCCGCATCGAGCTGCAATTCCAGCACGCTGGCGCCGCTGTCGACGGCAGCCTGGACATACGCTTGCGCGCTGATCAATTGCGCTTCCACCACGGCCTTGCCAGCCAGTGCCCATTGTTCGGAAAATGAAAACATGTCGTTCCTCCCCAAAGAGTAGACGGCGCCATGTTGCGCCGCACAGTGCTCAACTGTAAGCGGTGGTTCATTGCTGAACCTTGATATTTATCAAACTTTCCTGTTGGTTTGTTTCCAACCCAACGTTGATCAGGACAACAACTTGATACCGTCCAGCGAGGCAGCGCACTGCTCGCGTATCACGCTGACAAAATCGCGCACATACGCCTTGTCCTGTAACTGCTCCGGCACGGACACATACAAATCGCTCCACAAGCCGTGCTCGCCCACCGGGCGCGCCACCACATAATCGTAATCGACGTAATTCTTGATGGCCCAGTTCGGCAAGGCGGCGATGCCGCGCCGGCTCGCCACCAGCTGCAGCACGGCCACCGTCAGTTCGGCCGTGCGGCGCTCAAACTGGATGCCGGCTGGCCGCAGCACTTCGCGGATCAGGTCGATGCGCTCTTCCGGCACGGGATAGGTAATCAAGGTCTCGCCCGTAAAATCGCTCGCCGCGAGGCGGCGCTGCGCCTGCAGCCGGTGCTTCTGCGCCATCACCACCAGCATTTCAAAGCGGAACAGGGGAAACACGGCGAAATCGGGGCCATACGGCGAGCCGATCACGAGATCGGCCTCGCCCGAGCGCAGCAAGTCCGCCGGCTCGCTGTGAAAGCCCGACACCAGGTCGATTTCCACTTCCGGCCAGCGCTGGCGGAACGCATCCATCACGGGCATGAGCCAGTCGAAGCAGGTATGGCATTCGAGCGCCACGCGCAACTGCCCCTTGTCGCCCTGCGACAAACGCGCCACGTCGCGCTCGGCCAGCTCGATCTCGGGCAAGAGCTTGTCGGCCAGCTCCAGCAGCCGGCTGCCCGTGGCCGTAAACGCGATCGGCACCGACTTGCGTTCGAACAAGGGCGCGTTATAGCGCTCCTCCAGCAAACGGATCTGGTGCGACAGCGCCGACTGGGTCAGATTCAGCAATTGCGCGGCGCGCACCAGGCTGCCGGACGAACGCAGGGCACTCAGGGTGCGCAGGTGGCGGATTTCTAGCATCGGGAAATTGGGGGACGCACGTGAATTATTTTCATGTTATTCAGTAAAATGTTTCGTTTTGATTATAGATCAAGTTGCCGCACACTCTAGCGCATTCACATTAAATCTCGATGACATCATGCCCATTCGTACCCACATTCTTGGCTTTCCCCGTATCGGCGCCGCGCGCGAACTGACACTGGCGCTGGAAAGCCACTGGCGCGGCGAGATGTCCGAGGCGGCCCTGGAAGCGACGGCTCAGCAATTGCGCGCGCGCCACTGGGCCGTGCAAAGGGACGCGGGCCTGACCTACGTCACCGTGGGCGACTTCGCCTTCTACGACCACGTGGCCAGCCATATCCAGCTGCTGGGCTGCGAGCCGGCGCGTTTTGATTTCGGCGCGGAACAATCGCCGCTGTCGCGCTATTTCACGATGGCGCGCGGCGGTACCAGCCAAGCGGAGCATGCCGGCTGCCGCCACGGCCATGCGCTGGAAGTGAGCAAGTGGTTTGACACCCATTACCATTACCTGGTGCCCGAATTGTCGCCGCAGACCCGCTTTTCGCTGGCTGGCGAGCGCCTGCTGGCGGAAGTGGCCGAGGCGCAGGCGCTCGGCCACCAGGTCAAGGCGGCCCTGATCGGCCCCCTCACCTTTCTGTGGCTGGGCAAGGAAAAGACGCCAGGCTTCGAGCGCCTGGCCCTGCTGGAACAATTGCTGCCCGTCTACGGCGCCCTGCTCGACCGATTGAAACAGCAGGGCGTGACGTGGGTGCAGCTCGACGAACCGATCCTGGGCCTGGACTTGCCCCATGCGTGGCACAGCGCTTTCGAGAGCGCCTACTGGCAGCTGAACCAGGTGGGCGTCAACATTTTGCTGGCCACGTATTTCTCGCCGCTGGAAGAAAACCTCAGCCTGACCTGCCGCCTGCCCGTGGCCGGCCTGCACGTGGATGGCATCCGCGCGCCGCATGAATTGACCAGCGTGACGGACTGGCTGCCCGCGCATAAAGTCTTGTCGATCGGCATCCTCGATGGTCGCAACATCTGGCGCACCGACCTCGATGCAGCCCTGGCCGTGCTGCAGCCGCTGGCGGCCAAGCGCAACGGTCATTTGTGGCTGGCGCCGTCGTGCTCCTTGCTGCACGTGCCGTTCAGCCTGGAAGCGGAGACGGACCTCGATGGCGACATCAAGAGCTGGCTGGCGTTTGCCACGGAAAAACTGACGGAACTTGCGCTGCTGAAGGACGCGCTGGCGGGCCATCCCGACGATACCGCGCTGGCGATTGCCCGCCTGGCCATTGCCGGCCGCCGCGCCAGCCCCCGCGTCCACCGTGCACCGGTCGCGCAGCGCCTGCAGACGCTGTCGCCCACCATCGACCGCCGCGATTCCGGCTTCCCGCTGCGCCAGGCCGTGCAGCATGCACGCCTGCGCCTGCCCAACTTCCCGACGACGGCCATGCGCGCCGAAATCGCCCACATCGCGGCACGCCAGGAAGCGCTGGGCCTGGACGTGCTTGTGCAGGGCGAAGCGGAACGCAAGGACGTGGCCGAATACTTCGGCGAGCAGCTGGACGGCTTCGTGTTGACCCTTCACGGCTGGGTGCAATCGTACGGCTCGCGCTGCGTGAAACCACCCCTCATCTACGGCGACGTGCAGCGCCCCGCCCCGATGACCGTCGCATGGACGGTGCACGCGCAAAGCCTGACGGATAAACCCCTGAAGGGCATGCTGACGGGTCCGGTGACGATACTGCAATGGTCGTTCGTGCGCGACGACCAGCCGCGCGCCGCCACGGCGCTGCAGATCGCCCTGGCCATCCGCGACGAGGTGGCAGACCTGGAAACAGCCGGCATCGGCATCATCCGGATCGACGAACCGGCCATCCGCGAAAGCTTGCCGCTGCGCCGCGGCCAGCGGGACGCCTGCCTGGACTGGGCCACGCGCGCCTTCCGCATCGCCGCCTCGGTGGTCGGCGACACGACGCAGATCCATACCCACATGTGCCATGCGCAGTTCAACGACATCCTGCCGCAGATCGCCGCCATGGATGCCGACGTGATCACCATCGAGACGAGCCGCTCGGACATGGAGCTGCTGGCGGGCTTTGGCGACTTCCAGTACCCGAACGAGATCGGCCCCGGCGTGTACGGCATCCACTCGCCGCGCATTCCCACCACCGTCGACATGGTGACATTGCTGCAAAAAGCCAGCGGCGTGAAGACGCGGGGCTGGGCGGAAACGGAAACAGCGTTGCGTCATAGGGTGGAGGCGGCGCAGCAGATGCGCGCAGCGTAATCGGACATGGCGCCTGAGGGCGCATGTTGGGCGGCTTGCGGGGCGGCGCAGCGGTTTTCCGTGGCGCCGCCCGTTTTTTTTCACAGGAAGTAGGTGTTGCCCTGCGGAATAGCATGCGCCGGGTCCCTGACGCTGATTTTTTTGCAGTAGAATGCAAGAAATTTACTGCTCCCATTGTTGCCGTACGGAACATCTGGCCTGCCGCAGTTTCACTTTGATAAATGTTTATGTCCAAAAGCCCGTCGCAGAAGCCTATCGAAATCAAGATTTCCACCGTCGTTGCTGTCTCCGCCATTCTGCATAGCGCCGATACGCAGGCACTCGATGCCGCCTTGCGCGACATGACGGGAGGCGTGGCGGACTTTTTCGAGGACGACCTGGCCGTGCTGGACGTGGCGGCCTTGCCGCCCGGCAGCGTCCCCATCGACTGGGCCGCCCTGGTGGCCCTGCTGAAAAAGTACCGTTTGAACGCCGTGGCCGTGCGCAATGCGCCGACCGACATGCATGACGCCATCCTGGCGCAAGGCTTGAGCCTCGACAGCGGCAAGACGCGCGACGATGCGCCGCCCAAGGATGGCCCGAAGGATATCCCCACGGCGGCCGCCCAGGCGGGCGCCGATGCGCAAGTGATGGTGATCGACACGCCCGTGCGGGCCGGCCAGCGCATCTATGCGCGCGGCTGCGACCTGATCATCACCGCCGTCGTCAACAATGGCGCCGAAATCATCGCCGACGGCAGCATCCACGTGTATTCCTCGCTGTACGGCCGCGCGCTGGCCGGCGCCTCGGGCAATCCCCAGGCGCGCATCTTCGCGCTGGCCATGGAACCGGAACTGGTCTCCATCGCCGGCGTGTACCGCACGTTCGAGGATGGTTTCCCCGCAGAAATGGCGCGCGGACCCGCGCAAATTCGTTTGGCTGGAGACAGAATCGATATACACTCTGTCAATCCGGTCACTCCCGTGAACCGCTCTTAAGCTGCACAATTCAAGAGATATCTGAAAAGGATTATTTGTGGCAAGAATTATTGTTGTGACGTCCGGCAAGGGCGGTGTCGGCAAGACGACCTCTAGCGCCAGTTTTTCCACTGGCCTGGCCATGCGCGGCCACAAGACAGCCGTGCTCGACTTCGACGTGGGCCTGCGTAACCTCGACCTGATCATGGGTTGCGAGCGCCGCGTCGTCTACGACCTGATCAATGTGATCAATAAAGAAGCGACCCTGAACCAGGCCCTGATCAAGGACAAGCACTGCGACAACCTGTTCATCCTGCCCGCGTCGCAGACGCGCGACAAGGATGCCTTGTCGGAAGAAGGCGTGGAACGCGTGTTGAACGACCTGATCAACATGGGTTTCGAGTTCATCATCTGCGATTCGCCGGCCGGCATCGAGCATGGCGCGCTGATGGCGCTGACGTTCGCCGACGAAGCCATCATCGTCACCAACCCGGAAGTGTCGTCGGTGCGCGATTCGGACCGCATCCTCGGCATCCTGCAAGCCAAGTCGCGCCGCGCGCAGACGGGCGGCGAGCCGGTCAAGGAACATCTGCTGATCACCCGCTACTCGCCGAAACGCGTGGAATCGGATGAAATGCTGTCCTACCAGGACGTGCAGGAAATCCTGCGCATCCCGCTGGTGGGCATCATTCCGGAATCGGAGCAAGTGCTGGCCGCCTCGAACCAGGGCAATCCGGCCATCCATTTCACGGGCACGGACGTGGCGCAAGCCTATGAAGACGTGGTCTCGCGTTTCCTCGGCGAAGAGGTCGAGTTGCGCTTTACCAACTATGAAAAGCCTGGATTACTCCAGCGCATTTTTGGGGCGAAGTGATATGGCCTTGCTTTCTTTCCTCTTCCCCCCCAAGCCGAAGACGGCCACCGCGGCCAAGGAACGCCTGCAGATCATCATCGCCCGCGAACGCAGCGGACGCGATGGTCCGGACTTCCTGCCCGCCCTGCACAAGGAATTGATCGCCGTCATTTCCAAGTACACCAAGGTGAATGCCGACGACATCAAGATCTCGCTGGACCGCCAGGGCAACCTGGAAGTCCTCGATGTCAACGTGGTGCTGCCGGACGCGTAAGGTCTATTCCGGCCTGACCGTGAGCAATTCCTGCGCCACCGCGGCGCAGGCGTTCACGTGCTGGTTGCCGATCTGGCGGAACACGGCGTAGCCGATGGCTGCCGCCACCGCCTGGCCGGCGAACGGCACGAAGCGCGCCACCTGCTTGGTGGCAATCTTGACGCCACTGCGCTTGAGCAGGTGGAGGATCAGTTCGCGCGACACCAGCTTTCCTACCAGCATGCCCCCCATGCCCACCGCCGCGCGATAGGCCATCATCTTGAACTGCGGGTTCAGGCGCTCGATCTGCTCGGGCGTGAGGCCGAATTCGTGGTTGATATCGTTGATCAGCATGGAAAACAGCCCGACATCCGACATCAGGTCGATGCCGGGAATGGGAATGGCCGAGGCGCCCGCCGACATCATGGCGCGCCGCTGCACCAGGCGCCGGCAACGCTCGCGCACTTGCTCGATTTCGGCACGACTGGCCGGTATCAGGGTCCAATCGGTAGTACTCTTGTCTGGCATGGCCGCTTCTCCGCTAGTAGGGGGTAGATGACCAAGTGTAACGTAAAGGGTCTGCCCTCCGATTTCACTGGACACAGTTGCAATCTCTGTTATATTTCACTTGAGCATTCCTTAACATTACGATAAGCAGAGCAGACCGTCTGTTTGTTGCTACACACTCCAGCCAATTATGCGAATTGCCGTACTCGATAGCGACCATAGCCAGGCAGAACTGATCTGCCAGGTGCTCACCGCCGCCGGCCACGCTTGCCACGAATTTCAGAGTGGCAAGGAAATGCTGGGGCAGCTGCGCAAGGACAGTTGCGACATGCTCATCCTCGACTGGCATGTGAGCGATCTGGACGGTGCGGAAGTCTTGCGCCGTGCCCGGGAAAAACTGGCGCCGAAGGCGCCCGTGTTGTTTATGACCAACAGTTCCGGCGAAGACGACGTGGTGGCGGGCATGACGGCAGGCGCCGACGACTACATGATCAAGCCCCTGCGGCGCAGCGAACTGACCTTGCGCACCCAGGCGCTGCTGCGCGTGGCGTACCCGGCCCAGAATGGCGCCGAGTACTTGCAATTCGGTCATTACACGTTTGAAACCCGCCCCGGCCGCCTGTTGCGCGATGGCGAAGTGCTGGACGTGACGCACAAGGAATTCGCCCTGGCGCTGCTGTTTTTCCGCAACCTGGGCCGGCCCCTGTCGCGCGCCTACATCCACGAAGCCGTGTGGCAGCGCGACACGGCCCTGCCCTCGCGCACCATGGATACCCACGTCTCGCGCGTGCGCAACAAGCTGCAGCTGAAACCGGAACACGGCTACCGGCTCGTGCCCGTCTACAGCTACGGTTATCGGCTGGAAAAACTGGGCGGCTGAACGGCGGCAAACGGCTGACCTGCTCAAAGCGCGGGCACAAAGCGTTATAATGTCGCCATAAGTCATCCAACAGCCCTGAAATGCAACTGCTCGCCGTCGGCCTCAACCATACCACCGCCCCAGTGTCGCTCCGCGAACAGCTGGCGTTTGCGCCTGAGCACTTGGGCCAGGCGGTGATGGCGGCGCGCACCTGGTTCCAGCGCATCGACTTGCGCGACAACGACGAAGCGGCCATCCTGTCGACCTGCAACCGCACCGAGCTGTATGCGGCCAGCCATGTGCCCAATCCGCTCGACGCGGGCGCGCATTTCCTGGCCGACTACCACCAGCTCAACTACAGCGAGCTGCGCCCCCACTTATATATGCTGCCGCAGCACGATGCCGTGCGCCACACCTTCCGCGTCGCCTCCGGGCTCGACTCGATGGTGCTGGGCGAAACGCAGATCCTGGGGCAGATCAAGGACGCCATCCGCACGGCCGACGAGGCGGGCGGCCTGGGCACCTATCTGCACCAGTTGTTCCAGCGCAGCTTTTCGGTGGCCAAGGAAGTGCGCAGCAGCACCGAGATCGGCGCCCACAGCGTATCCATGGCGGCCGCCGCCGTGCGCCTGTCGCAGCGCATCTTCGACAAGATCGCCGAACAGAATGTGCTGTTCATCGGCGCCGGCGAAATGATCGAATTGTGCGCCACGCACTTTGCGGCGCAAAACCCGAAAAGCATCACCATTGCCAACCGCACCATGGAACGGGGCGAGGAACTCGCGCACCGGTTCAACGGCAAGGCGATCCGCCTGGCCGACCTGCCCGAGCAGCTGCACCAGTTCGACATCGTCATCTCGTGCACGGCGTCGTCCTTGCCGCTGCTGGGCCTGGGCCTGGTCGAGCGCGCCATCAAGGCGCGCCGCCACAAGCCCATGTTCATGGTCGACCTGGCCGTGCCGCGCGACATCGAGGCGGAAGTGGGCCGTTTGAACGACGTTTTCCTGTACACGGTCGACGACCTGGGCAAGGTCGTGCAGACGGGTCTGGAAAGCCGGCAGGCGGCCGTGGCGCAAGCCGAGGCCATCATCGAAACGCGCGTGCAATCCTTCATGAGCTGGGTCGACGACCGCGCCATGGTGCCCGTCATCCAGCATCTGCATGAAAACAGCGAAACCTTGCGCCTGCTGGAAGTGGAACGGGCGCGCAAGATGCTGGCCAAGGGCGCCGACATCGACGCCGTGCTCGAAGCGCTGTCGAAAGGCTTGACGGCCAAGTTCCTGCACGGCCCGCAGCAGGCGCTGCACCATGCGCAAGGCGACGAGCGCAAGCAGCTGGTCACCCTGCTGCCGAAACTGTTCCGCCCCCGCCGTTAGCGCAGCCCCGCTGGCCGCCCGCGCGCGGCTACCCCTGCCCGCCTGCCGGGCTTGCATCATTCCTACACTCTTTTTACCGCGAATCGCTATGAAACCATCCATGCTGGCCAAACTCGATCAACTGGCGAACCGCCTGGTCGAACTCGACGAACTGCTGATGCATCCGGACGCCACGTCGAACATGGACAGCTACCGCAAGATGACGCGCGAGCACGCCGAGCTGGGCCCGCTGGTGGCCCTGTACCGCTCCTACCAGGAAGCGGGCAACGACATCGCCACGGCGCAAGAAATGCTGTCCGATCCGGACATGAAGGAATTCGCCCAGGAAGAGATCGAGGCGGCGAAAGCCACCATGGCGCAGCTGGAGCGCGAATTGCAGACCATGCTGCTGCCGAAGGACGTCAATGACGAGCGCAATATCTTCCTGGAAATTCGCGCCGGCACGGGCGGCGATGAATCGGCCCTGTTCGCCGGCGATTTATTGCGCATGTACACGCGTTTTGCCGAGCGCAACCGCTGGCAGGTGGAGCTGGTGTCGTCGTCCGATTCCGACCTGGGCGGCTACCGCGAAGTGATCGTGCGCGTGGTCGGCAATGGCGCGTATTCGAAGCTGAAATTCGAGTCGGGCGGCCACCGCGTGCAGCGCGTGCCGGCCACGGAAACGCAGGGCCGCATCCACACCTCGGCCTGCACGGTGGCCGTAATGCCGGAAGCGGACGAAGTGGAAGACGTCAACATCAACCCGGCCGACCTGCGCATCGACACCTACCGCGCCTCGGGCGCGGGCGGACAGCACATCAACAAGACGGACTCGGCCGTGCGCATCACTCACTTGCCGACCGGCATCGTCGTCGAATGCCAGGATGACCGCAGCCAGCACAAGAACAAGGCGCAGGCGATGAAAGTGCTGGCCGCGCGCATCAAGGACGTGCAATTGCGCGAGCAGCAGTCGAAGGAAGCGGCCACGCGCAAGAGCCTGATCGGCTCGGGCGACCGCAGCGAGCGCATCCGCACTTATAATTTCCCGCAAGGCCGCCTGACGGACCACCGCATCAATCTGACCTTGTACAAGCTCGACTTCATCATGGATGGGGATTTGACGGAACTGACGAATGCGCTGGCGGCGGAGCACCAGGCGGAACTGCTGGCTGCTTTAGGCGACTAAACGCTGGCGCCGTTGTGTCGGCTTACGCTGCGCTAAGCCGACCTACGCCGCAATTTGTAGGTCGGCTTGGCGCGCAGCGCGTAAGCCGACAGCTTTAAGTAGCGGCTAAGCAATAAAAATCGGCCCTTGTGCGAAAATGACCAGCTCGATTCCATCCACCTCACCGTGTCGCCCATGAAAAATTCACGCACCGTCCTCCTGTTGACCGCCGCCCTGTGTTTCCTGATGCTGGGCGTGGCCATGTATTTGCAGCATGCCATGAACATGGCGCCGTGCCCGCTGTGCGTGATCCAGCGCTACCTGTTCCTCGCCATCGGCATCGCCTGCCTGGCGGGCGCCGCCGCCAACCGCCCGAAAATCGGCGCCGGCATCGGCTTGCTGGCGGCCGTGGGCGGCATGGGCGTGGGCGCCAAGCATTTGTACGTGCTGGCCAACCCCGGCTTCTCGTGCGGCATCGATCCGGTGGAAACGGCGCTGAACAAGGTCTTCACGGCCGAACTCATGCCCTTCATGTTTGAATCGTATGGCGCTTGCGAAAACGCCGGCGAGCCGTTTTTCGGCCTGTCGATTCCGCAATGGGCATTCATCTGGTTCGCCATCTTCGCCATCACCATGTTGTGGACATTGCTGCGCCGCAAACAATAACCATTCATTTATGCCAGAAACACTGATCCCTGCCGGCAGCACTGTCGGCGCCCTGCAAATCCGTCCGCTGCTCGATCCGCTCGACAACCGCATCCTGCTCGGTCACGCGCTGGGCCTGTCACGCGTCAGCTTGATCACGCAATCGGAGCGTGTGCTCACTCCCGATGAGGCCGAACGTTTATCGGGCTTGCTGGCGCGCCGCCTGCAAGGCGAGCCGATCGCCTACATCGTCGGCCAGCGCGAATTTTTCGGCCTGCCGTTCGAAGTGAACGAGGCCGTGCTGATTCCCCGCCCCGACACGGAAGTGCTGGTGGAACTGGCGCTCGAGCGCCTGCCGCCCGGCGGACGGGTGCTCGACATGGGCACGGGCAGCGGCGCCATCGCCGTCGCGCTGGCGCACACGCGCCCCGACGCCGTCGTCACGGCCCTGGACGTGAGCAGCACGGCGCTGGCCGTGGCGCGCCGCAACGCCAGCGCCAACGGCGTCAACATCACCTTCATGGCCAGCGACTGGTTCGAAGCGCTGGGCACGGAAAAGTTCGACCTGATCGTCTCCAATCCCCCGTACATCGCCAGCGGCGATCGCCACCTGGCCGAAGGCGATCTGCGCTTCGAGCCGGCGGGCGCACTGACCGACCATGCCGATGGCCTGTCGGCCCTGCGCACCATCGTTGCCGGCGCCGCGCGCCACCTGGCGTCCGGCGCTTGGCTGCTGATGGAGCACGGCTATGACCAGGCTGCCCAGGTGCGCGAGCTGCTGGCCGCTGCCGGCTACAGCAAGGTGCAAAGCTGGCGCGACCTGGCCGGCATCGAACGGGTCAGCGGCGCCCGCCTGGGCTGACCGTTGCCACCTGCGCAAAGCTTGACCCAGCGGCGCGCCAGATCCCCCGCAGTTTGTTAAAATATCAAGCGAATTCCTGACCGAAGCGCCGTCCCAATTCCCCGGGACGGACGCTGGCGACGCGGCGTTTTTTGGGCCGACGCCGACGCATTTGCCAAAATTCGGTTAATCTCAGCACAAATTATTTATATGCTGCACAAGAAAGGAAGCTCAAATTGCCCAACCTGTTGACTCGCCGCCTGGCATTGCTGACCGAAGATGCCAACCGCGCGCTGCTGGGCGGCTTGCGCGGCATCGAGCGTGAAACCCTGCGCGTCGACCATGCCGGCCATCTGGCTTCCACGCCCCACCCCGCCGCCCTGGGCTCGGCGCTGACGCACCCTGAAATCACCACCGACTACGCCGAAGCGCTGCTCGAATTCATCACGCCGGCCGAAACCGACATCGCCGTCACGCTCGACAAGCTCGATACCGTGCACCGCCACGCCTACAGCCGCCTCGGCGACGAGTTGCTGTGGAGCCAGTCGATGCCCTGCCAGCTGCCGCCCGAGGAGGATATCGAGATCGCCAATTACGGCAGCTCGAACATGGGCATGCTCAAGCACGTCTACCGGCGCGGCCTGGCCTTGCGCTACGGCAAGGCCATGCAATGCATCGCCGGCATCCATTACAACTATTCGCTCGACGAGCAGCTGTGGCAAGTGCTGGCCAGCCATCCGGACACCCGCGCCAGCGCCGCGCACGCGACGGCCTCGGCCAAGGATGTGCAGTCGGAAAGCTACCTGGCGACGATCCGCAATTTCCGCCGCTACAGCTGGCTGCTGATGTACCTGTTCGGCGCCTCGCCGGCCCTGTCCGCCGGTTTCCTGCGCGGCCGCGCGCACAAGCTCGACACCTTGTCCGACGACACCCTGTTCCTGCCGTACGCGACCAGCCTGCGCATGAGCGACCTCGGCTACCAGAACGATGCCCAGTCCGGCCTGCGCCCGCACGAAAACAGCCTCGATGATTACGTCAACGCGCTGACGCACGCCGTCAACGATCCGTATCCGCCGTACGCGGCGCTGGGCACGAAAAAGGATGGCGAGTGGATACAGTTGTCCACCAACGTGCTGCAGATCGAAAATGAATACTATTCGACCATCCGTCCGAAGCGCGTGATCCGTACGGGCGAGCGCCCGATCCAGGCCCTGTGCCTGCGCGGCGTGCAATACATCGAAGTGCGCTGCATGGATGTCGACCCGTTCGAACCGGTGGGCATCAGCCTGGAAACGGGCCGCTTCCTCGACGCGTTTTTGCTGTTCTGCGCGCTCGACGACAGCGCGCCGATTTCTGCCGAGCAAAGCGCCTGCTACACGAACAATTTCGCCCGCACCGTCAAGGAAGGCCGCAAGCCGGGCTTGAGCCTGCGCCGCGATGGCGAAGACATCACTCTGCAAGCGTGGGGCGAGGAATTGCTGGCCCGTATCGCCCCCGTGGCGGCCTTGCTCGATGCGCGCCAAGGCGGCACGCAGCATGCGGACAGCCTGGCGGCGCAGGCCCGTAAACTGGCCGACGCGGACGCGACGCCATCGGCCAAGGTACTGGCCGAGCTGCGCGCCAACGGCGGCTCGTTTGCCGCCTTCGGCCTGCAGCAAAGCGAACGCCACGCCGCCTGGTTCCGCGCGCATCCGCCCACACCCGGGCAAAGCGCGTATTTCGACGAGATGGCCGCCAACTCGCTGGCCGAGCAGCGTGCCATGGAAGCGGCGCCGGCCGGCAGCTTCGACGATTTCGTCGCCGCCTACCGCGCCAGCACCCTGTGTTCGCACACCTGACCTTGCGCAAAACGCCCGATGCTGACCTTCTATAATGAATTGCACGGCCAGCACCGGGGCCGCTTCGAGATGTTTCGCGGCACCATGGTGCCCTGCTTCGAGACACCCGAACGGGCCGACATGGTGGTGGCCGAGCTGGGGCGGCGCAACCTGGGCCGCATCGTCACGCCGCACGGCGTGCCGCTGACCTCCTTGGAGCGCATCCACACGCCCCGTTACCTGCATTTTTTGCGCCATGCCTGGCACGACTGGCTGGCGCTCGACCCGGATAACGCCAACAAGGACGCCTTGCCATCCGTGTGGCCCGTACGCACCCTGCGCAGCGACATCGAACCGGACGACTTCACGGCCAAGCTGGGGCTGTACTCGATGGACAACGGCACGCCGCTGACGGCCGGCACGTGGACAGCGGCCAAGACGGGCGCCGACTGCGCCGTCAATGCGGCGCACGCGCTGCGCCTGGGCGAGCGGGCCACGTTCGCCCTGACGCGCCCGCCGGGCCACCATGCGGGCAGCGATTTCTTTGGCGGCTACTGTTTTCTGAACAACGCGGCCCTGGCCGCGCAGCATCTGCTCGACGACGGCGCCCGCAAGGTCGCCATTCTCGACATCGATTACCACCACGGCAACGGCACGCAAAGCATCTTTTACGGACGCGACGACGTGCTGTTCGCTTCCCTCCACGCCGACCCGCGCAGCGAATATCCGTTTTACCTCGGTCACGCCGACGAGACGGGCAGCGGCGCGGGGCTCGGCTACAACGTCAACCTGCCGCTGCCGGCCGGCACGTCCACGGCCAGCTGGTTCGCCGCGCTGGAAACGGCTTGCCTGCGCATCAATATGTACGCGCCCGATGCGCTGGTGGTGTCGCTCGGTGTCGACACCTTCGTGGGCGACCCGCTGTCGCATTTCTCCCTGCAAAGCGGCGACTACCTGCGCGTGGGCGAACGCCTCGCGCATCTGAACCTGCCCACCGCCTTCATCCTCGAAGGCGGTTATGCGGTGAAGGAAATCGGCATCAATGTCGTCAATGTGCTCGAAGGTTTCGAGACGGCTGATTAAGCCGGCCTACATATTCCGGAACAGCGCCATGAACGGCTGGCTCACGGCCAGGGTTTCCGGCCGCGTTTTCAGGCGCAGGGCGCCCCGTCCCACCTCGTCGCGCGTCACCGACGCCACCATCTTCATGTTGACGATGGTGGAGCGGTGGATCTGCTTGAAAATGGCCGGGTCGAGCACGTCGAGCAGTTCGCGGATCGGCTTGCGCAGCAGCGCCTCGCCGTCCGCCGTCATGACGGCCGTGTACTTGGTGTCGGATTGAAAATAGGCGATGTCTTCCACCATGATCAGCCGCGTATCCTTGCCGCTGCTGGCCGTCAGCCACACCAGCGGCGGCGACTTGGCCGCCGCCGGCAAGGCGCGGCTCAATTGCTGCAGCAGGCCGGCCAGCGCGCCATCGACCGCCGGGGCCTTGCCCGCGCGCGCGCGCACGCGCTGCAGGGTCGCCTGCAGGCGCTCGCGTCCGATCGGTTTCAATAAATAATCGACGGCGCCCTTGTCGAAGGCATCGATCGCATACTGGTCGTAGGCCGTGACGAACACCACCTGCGTGGCGGGACTCGCTTCCAGCGCGCCGGCCGCCACTTCCAGCCCCGTCAGTCCCGGCATGCGGATATCGAGGAAGGCGACGTCGGGCTTGCGCGTGGCGATGGCCTCGAGCGCCGTGCCGCCGTCGTCGCAGGCGGCGACGATGCGCAATGCCGGCCACTCTTCGGCCAGCAGGGCCACCAGCGCATCGCGCAGCAGGGTTTCATCTTCGGCGACGACGCAAGTCATTTCAGGCGGATGCATACGACACTCCTTGCGCCGTGCTGTCCGGCACCGTGATGGTGGCCGTCACGCCATCGGGGAAATTGGCGACGATGGCAAACGCGGCGGCATTGCCGTAGGTCAGGCGCAGGCGCTCGCGCACATTGCGCAGGCCAATGCCCGTGCCGGCGCCGTCGTCGCTGAAACCCTTGCCGTCGTCGGCCACCGTGACGATCACCGTGCCATTGCCGCTGCGCGCCATGATCCAGATGGTGCCGCCGCCGCTTTTCGGCTCCAGGCCATGCTTGATGGCGTTTTCCACCAAGGTTTGCAGCATCATCGGCGGCAGTTCCACCTGGCGCAGGTATTGCGGTACTTCGATCTGCAGGTTCAGGCGCTCGCCCATGCGGATTTTCAGGATGTCGAGGTAGGCGCGCGCCCGTTCCAGCTCCGTGCCCAGGGTCGACATGGCTTGCTCCGTGCGCGGCAGCGAGTGACGCAGATATAAAATCAGATTGCCCAGCATCGCATCGGCGCGCACGGGGTCGCTGCGCGTGAGCAGCTGCGCGCTGGCCAGCGTGTTGTACAGGAAGTGCGGCTCCACCTGCGCATGCAGCAGGCTCAGTTTGGCCACCGTGAGTTCCTTTTCCGTCACCGTCTGGCGCGCCTCGGCCTGCTCGCCGCGGCGGCGCTGCGCCACCCGGCGCGTCATCGCCCGCGTCACCGCCTCCGCGTTTTCCAGGTTGCTGCCATGGTCGACGAGGAACCAGTCGGTCCAGGCATTGCGCGCCGGCTCGCAGATCAGGGTCACGCTGCCCGCCTCGCCATTCGGCGTGACGGTGGCGAGGATCTGGTTCGGCCGCGGCTCGAGGAAACCCAGCACGCGCATGCGGGGCAGGCCCGTATGCGTGTACGGCGCCGCGCGGCGCACGCGCGCCTGCACCTGCAGGCTGTCGCGCGCGCTTTCCACCACTTCGCTGCCCGGCAGTTCGCGGATGGCCGCGTCGACCATGTCGAACGCTTCGCCCGCCTCGAACGGGATCTCGATCTGGCGCCGCTGGCGGCTCGACAGGGTGCCCGCATTCACGGCGCCGGCGATCAGGCGCACGCGGCGCACATGCGAAAACGCATTCGTGACGACGGTGCAGGCCAGCAGGGCGCCGACGATGACAAAGAAGCCTTCCGTATGTCCGAAAATATGGCGCAAGAAGTTCTCGACCAGGAGGGCGGTGGCGATGATGTAGGTGAGCATCGTGGCCAAGGTGAGGCGAAGGATAAAGAAGAGGCTGGTCATGGTTTTTCCCTGGAACGTAGAAGTGGGCCAAGCATAACCATCGGCCCCGGCGGCGGTGGCCATTATGCGATGGAAGGGCAATACTGGCGACAAAAGCAAGAAAATAAAGGGCAAAGGGATACGGCCACAAAATAAAATCGCTTGCAATTAAATAGCGCACGATATATATTGAGCACATGGACGCCGGATTTACTTCTTCAGACGGGCATCCTGGGGCCACCGCCCACGAAACAAGTAGCACACTATTTAGTAGTCACCTATTTATCTACCTAAAGGAAACCATCATGTCGATCAAACAAGTCCTGTACCGCGCTCAAGCCACCGCCACCGGAGGCCGCGAAGGCCGTGCCGTGTCGTCCGACAATGTGCTGGACGTCAAGCTGACCACGCCAAAAGAGCTGGGCGGCAATGGCGCCGTCGGCACCAATCCGGAACAGCTGTTTGCCGCCGGCTACTCGGCCTGCTTCATCGGCGCCATGAAATTCGTCGGCGGCCGCGACAAGATCGCTGTGCCGGCGGACCTGTCGATCGAAGGCAACGTCGGCATCGGCGCCATCGACACGGGCTTCGGCATTGAAGTCGAACTGAAGATTTCGCTGCCGGGCATGGACCGCGCCGCCGCCGAAGCGCTGGTTGCCGCTGCCCACATCGTGTGCCCATACTCGAACGCCACGCGCGGCAATATCGACGTCACCCTGACGATCGTGTAATAGAAGCAACACCTTGCGCCTCCCCGGCCGCGCCTTGGCGCCGCCGGGGATTTTTGCTTTAGCGCAGCGCCTGCAGCAGCTTGTCTGCCAGGGCCGGTGCCGAGGCGGGATTCTGTCCCGTGATCAATTCGCGGTCGACCACCACATTGCTGGTCCACGGCGCCTGGTTCTGCACATACTGCGCGCCGGCCGCCTGCAAGCCCGACTGCGGATAGAACTTCATCGTCCCGCCCTTCAACGCGCCCTGCGCCGCCGCCTCTTCCTGGTTGCTGATCACCGTCATGCGGTAGCCGTTGTAGATCCAGTCGGCCGGCGTGGGCGGTGTCCGGCCCGCTTCCAGCGCGGCCGTAAACTGGGCCGCCTGCGGCAGGGCCGACAGCAGGGCGATGGGGCCATGGCACAGCAGCGCCGTCGGCTTGCCGTCCGCGTGGAACTGGCGCAGCAAGGCGCCCAGGCTGGCGTCCTTCAATAAGTCCTGCATGGGTGCATGGCCGCCCGGCACCAGCACGGCCGCATAGTGGCCATAGCCGATCTGCTCCACCCGTTTCAGGCTGATCACGGGCGAGCGGCCCGGCACCGTCAGCGCCAACTGCTCGAGCAAGGCCTTGTGCGCCGCATGGGCGGCCGCGTCGCCGCCAAAATAGGCGTCCGTATCGGAACTCGCGTCCAGGGTGGGCGCCTGGCCCAGCGGCGTGGCAAACGTCACCGTGTGGCCCGCGTCGAGCAGCTTTTTCACCGGCTGCATCAGTTCATTGAGATAAAAGCCCGTCGGGAAGACCTTGCCGTCGCGCAAGTCGAGGTGATTCGCATCCGACAACACGACGAGGACCTCGGCCGCCTGGGCGGTGGAAAAGGCGGCGAGCAACAGACTGCTGATCAGTAATTTTTTCATGGTGTGGCCTTTCTGTAGAGAGGACATCAGCATATTCCGAATCAAAATACGGAAAAATGATGAATAATGCACAGCACTGATGCGCAATACGACTGAATGGAGCCGAGATGGATAAATTGCAGGCAATGCAGCTGTTTCGCCGCGTGGCCGAGCTGGGCAGCTTTCGCCGCGCGGCCGACGAACTGGACTTGTCGGCCTCGTACGTAAGCCGGCGCATCGGCCAGCTGGAGCAGGAACTGGGCGGGCGCTTGATGACGCGCACCACGCGCCAGCTGGCCTTGACGGAAACGGGCGCCGCCTACCTCGAGCACTGCCGCAAGCTGCTCGACGAGCTGGCGCAGGCCGAGGACATGGTGGCCCATTCCACAGCGCACGTGACGGGCCGCCTGCGCATCAATGCGCCGCTGACATTGGGCGTGGGCGAGCTGGCCGAAGGCCTGGCCGATTTCATGGCCGACTGGCCCGCGCTGCGCCTCGATGTCGACTTGAAGGATGAATATGTGGACCTGGCGGCGGCCAATTACGACCTGGGCTTTCGCGTCACCACCGCTCTCACCGATTCGAGCTATGTGGCGCGCCACATCCACGACTACCGCCTGCACATCTGCTGCGCGCCCGCCTACCTGGAGCGCCATGGCCCGTTGGCCGAACCCACGGACCTGACGCGCCAGCGCTGCTTCATCTACAGCCACGCCCTGTTCGGCAGCCGCTGGCCGCTGCGCCATGCGGGGCCGCACAGCGACATCGAAGTGCCGAACTGGGTGCGCACGAACAACACGCTGTTCATGCGCAGCCTGATCCTGCGCGGCCTGGGCATCGGCATCCTGCCCACCTTTGTCTGCCGCGAGGAACTGGCCAGCGGCGCCCTGGTCGAGCTGTTCCCCGAGGTCGAGCGCCCCAGCCTGGCGCTGTTCGCCATCTACCCGTCGCGCCAGCTGGTGGCGCCCCGCGTGACGCGCTGCATCGAGCACCTGAAGCAGTGGTATGCGCAGCGCTATCCCACGCCGGCGGCGTGAAGCCGGTAAAATCACGGCCACTCTCAATCAAGGATGACCCATGATCAGCTGGCAATGGAACACGTTCGACGAACTCGGCCCCCACGATTTGTACCAGGTGCTGGCCTTGCGCCAGCGCGTGTTCGTCATCGAACAGCAGTGCATTTATCCGGACCTCGATGGTCATGACCAGCAAGCGATGCACTTGCTGGGCTGGCAAACGGCCGATGGCCAGCGCCGGCTGGCCGCCTACCTGCGCGTGCTGGCGCCGGGCGCCAAGTATGTGGAAATGTCGTTGGGCCGCGTGCTGACGGCGCCCGAGGCGCGCACCACGGGCGCCGGCAAGCAGCTGCTGGCAGAAGGCATCGCGCGCGCCGAGCGCCAGCATCCTGGCCACGCCATCCGCATCGGCGCGCAGCACTACCTGGAGCGCTTCTATCAGTCGTTCGGCTTTGTCACCGTCAGCGCGCCGTACGACGAAGACGGCATACAACACGTCGACATGCTGCGCGCGGAGAAACCGGCATGACGACGGCGCTCATTTCCTGGAGCGGCGGCAAGGATTCCTGCCTGGCTCTGTGGCGCGCGCGCAACGCCGGCATGGACGTGCCGCTGTTGATCACGGCCATGGATGAAGATGGCCGCAAGTCGCGCTCGCACGGCGTGCCGCCGGAATTGCTCGCGGCGCAGGCGGCCAGCCTGGGCGCGCGCCTGCAGCGCTATCACGCCAGCTGGGCCAGCTACGAAGCACAGTTCATCGCCATGCTGCGCGCGGCCAAGGCCGAAGGCATAGCCCACGCCCTGTTTGGCGACATCGATTTGCAGCCGCACCGCGACTGGGAAGAAAAAGTCTGCGCCGCGGCCGGCCTGACGGCGCACCTGCCCCTGTGGGGCGAAGGGCGGCGCGCGCTGGTCGACGAATTTCTCGCCGCAGGCTTCAAGGCCATCGTCGTGTGCATCAATGGCCAGCACTTGCCGCGCGCATTTTGCGGGCGCGAATTCGACGCCGCCTTTTTGGCCGACCTGCCGCCCGGCGTCGATGCCTGCGGCGAAAACGGCGAATTCCACACCTTCGTCTACGACGGCCCCGCCTTCAGCGCCCCGGTGGCGCTGCGCCGCACGCAAGTGCTGCAATATGACGCGCCGTCCGACCTGGGCGGCGCCACGTATTACTTCCAGGAGCTGGCGCCCGCTTAAACCGGCCAGCAAAGCAAAAAGGGCGATTCCGTGGAATCGCCCTTTTCATGTGCCCTGCGCGTGCTTACTTTTTCGTCACGCTGACCAGCTTGATCTCGAACAGCAAGCCGGCGTAGCCAGGAATCTTCGGCGCGCTGCCGGCCTTGCCATAGCCCAGGTCGTATGGAATGGCCAGGGTGCGCGTGCCGCCAACCTGCATGCCGACCAGGCCGCGGTCCCAGCCCAGGATGACCCGGCCGATACCCAGCGGGAAGGTAAAACCGCTGCCTGCCGGGCTCGCATCGAACTGCACGCCCTTGTTGCCCGGCTTGCTTGCGTCATACAGCCAGCCCGTGTAGGTCACCAGCAGGGTATCGCCAGCTGCCGCCGCCGTGCCGGTGCCGGTCACCGTATCGGTAATGGTCAGTTCTTTCACTTGCGTATTCGGGTCGAGCACGACCGGCTTCTCGGTGTTGGCAGCGGCACCGCAGGCGGTCAGGGCCACGGCGCAAGCGAGGGTGGCGATCAATTGAAATACCGATTTCATGGTTTCCCTTTAAATATTGGTGTGTGGCTGAGGCCCGTACGGTGCGGACCGGTACGGGCTGCAGTTTAACAGGACTGACGTAGCCCATTTGTAAGCAGACGTAAGCACGGCGCTAAATTGTGTGCCGATACAACGTTGGCATAATAGCCACAATTATCACATCATCTAGATTTCCACCTGCGTGCCCAGTTCGATCACCCGGTTGCTCGGGATCTGATAGTAGTCGGCCGCCGTGCGCGCATTGCGCGACATGGTGACGAACAGGTGCTCGCGCCACGGCATCATGCCGGCGCCCGGCGTCGAAATGATGGTCTGGCGCGCGATGAAGAACGACGTTTCCATCATCTCGACATCGAGTCCCTGCTCGGCGCATTGCGCCAGCGCCGCCGGAATGTCCGGTTCATCCTTGAAGCCGTAATGCACGTTGACCTGGTAGCACTGGTGGCCCAGGTCCACCACGCGCACGCGCTCGGACGGCGCCACCCACGGCTCTTCATGCATGAAGACGGTGAGGAAAATGACGCGCTCATGCAACACCTTGTTGTGCAGCAAGTTATGCAGCAGCGCATGCGGCACGCCATCCGTTTCGCCGCGCAGGAAGATGGCCGTGCCGGGCACGCGCAGCGGCGGCGCGATGAACAGCGACGAGAGGAAATCGTCGAGCGGAATCGCATGCTTTTCCAGGTTCTGGAACACCAGTTGGCGGCCCCGTTTCCAGGTCAGCATGATGATGAACAGGATGGCGCCCAGCAGCAGCGGGAACCAGCCGCCGTGGAACAGTTTCAGGGAACTGGCCGCGAACAAGTTCACATCGATGATCAGGAAGAAGCCCGTGGCAGCCCAGCACAGCAGCAAATTCATCTTCCAGCGGTAGCGGATGACGAAGAAGGTCAGGATCGTGGTGGCCAGCATGGTGGCCGTGACGGCGATGCCGTAGGCGGCAGCCAGCTTTTCAGACGAACCGAAGCCGACGACGGCCATCAGCACCACAGCCAGCTGCAGCCAGTTCACGGCGGGAATGTAAATCTGCCCGATTTCGCTTTCCGACGTGTGGCGCACGCGCATGCGCGGCAAAAAGCCCAGCGCGATGGCTTGCTTGGTCATCGAGAAGGTGCCGGAAATGGTGGCCTGCGAAGCGATCACGGTGGCCATGGTCGACAAAATCACCAGCGGATACACGCTCCAGGCGCCCAGTTGCTGGTAGAACGGATTCGAAATGGCTTCCGGATGGGCCAGCAGCAGGCCGCCCTGGCCCAGGTAATTCAGCGCCAGCGCGGGAAAGGCGATCAGGAACCAGGCCATGCGGATCGGCTTCTTGCCGAAGTGGCCCATGTCAGCATACAGCGCCTCGGCGCCCGTCAGTGCCAGCACCACGGCGCCCAGCGACAGGAAGGCGATGCGACCATTGTCCAGCAGGAAAGCCACCGCGTGCAGAGGATTGACGGCGGACAGGATGGCTGGCGATTTGATGATGTTGACCACGCCCATGCAGGCGAGCGCGACAAACCATATCAGCATGATGGGAGCGAAGAAGCGGCCAATGCCGGCCGTACCGTGCGACTGCACCGAATACAGCGCCACCAGCACGGCGATCGTCAGCCACACCACGTACGGGCTGAAGGCGGGCGTGGCCACTTCCAGGCCTTCGATGGCCGACAGCACGGAAATGGCCGGCGTGATCACGCTGTCGCCATAGAACAGGGTGGCGCCGAAGACGCCGATCACCATCAGCGGCACATGCCAGCGCGACGACTTGCTGACGGACGACAGCACCAGCGCCATCAGGGCCATGATGCCGCCCTCGCCGCGGTTGTCGGCACGCAGCACCAGGGTCACGTACTTGAGCGAGACAATCAGGGTCAGGCCCCAGAAGATCAGCGAGACAATGCCCAGCAGGTTGTTATGCGTGACCGCCAGGCCGTGGGCAGGGTCGAAGACGGTCTTCAGGGTGTACAGCGGACTGGTGCCGATATCGCCGTACACGATGCCGACGGCAGCCAGTGTCAAGCCGACCAGGCTGCTTTTTTTGTGTTCCGACGTCAAGATTGCACCCGTTTTTGTTTTGTTGCATCGCACAATATGATAGGTATTAGCAAATAGCAAGAGTATTTTTGCATGGTTACGGGCTGCCCCAAAGTCGTGGTTTTGTGCCGCTCCGCCTTGCTGCGCGGGCTTGCGGCCATTGATTTGTTGCCATTCTACGCTTCGGCAGCGGCGCCGGGCAGCCCCCGATGTTTTCGGACATAATGACAGACTGTCTACTCTCCAGCGAAGCCCATCATGAATCCAGGCATGCTCTACGCCTCCCTCGCCTTCCTGTGCTGGGGCCTGTTCCCCCTGTATTTCCATGCCATCGGCGAGATCGCGCCGCAGGAAATCCTGGCGCACCGCATGGTCTGGTCGCTGTTGTTTCTGGGCATCGTGCTGACAGTTCGGCGCCAATGGAGCTGGCTGGGTGCCCTGAAAGGCCAGCCGAAAGTGGTGGCCAGCTTCGTCGCCAGCGCGTTTTTGCTGTCCGCCAACTGGTTCATCTATATCTGGGCCGTCAACAACGGCCACGTGGTCGACGCCAGCCTCGGCTACTTTATTACGCCCCTGATCAATGTCATGCTGGGCTTTTTGCTGCTGCACGAGCGCCTGCGCCGCCTGCAGTGGCTGGCCATCGGCCTGGCCGCCTGCGGCGTGGCCTGGCTCACCTGGCAGGCGGGGCAGGTACCGTGGATCGCCCTGCTGCTGGCGGCCACCTTCGGCGGCTATGGCTTGCTGCGCAAGACGGCCGCGCTGGGCGCGCTGGAAGGCTTGTCGTTCGAAACCTTGATATTGTTTCCCCTGGCGCTGGCCTACATGCTGTGGCTGGCCTGGCATGGCCAGAGCGGCTTCGTCAATACGGATTCCACCGCCACGCGCGCGCTGCTGCTGGCGTCCGGCCCCATCACGGCCATCCCCCTGCTGCTGTTCGCCGCCGGCGCGCGCCGCCTGCCGCTGGCCGTGCTGGGGCTATTGCAATACATCGCCCCCACGGGCCAGCTCCTGATCGGCGTATGGGTCTTCCACGAATCGTTCACGCCCGAGCGCATGCTGGGCTTCCTCGTCATCTGGACGGCGCTGGGCCTGTATGCGGCCGAGGGGCTGTGGACGGCCCGCCGCGCGCGCCTGGCCGCCTGATCGTTCCGTTCCGGCAGCGCGCAGCGCTGGCCGGAAGCGGGCGTTTACCGTATCCTGTCCGTCTTTGTATATCACCCGAGATTTCTAATGGCAAATTACGTCTACACCATGAATCGCGTGGGCAAAATCGTCCCGCCCAAGCGCCAGATTCTGAAAGATATTTCCCTCTCCTTCTTCCCAGGCGCGAAGATCGGCGTGCTGGGCCTGAACGGCTCCGGCAAATCGACCCTGCTGAAAATCATGGCAGGCATCGACACCGACATCCAGGGCGAAGCCGTGCCGATGCCGGGCCTGAACATCGGCTACCTGCCGCAGGAACCGCAGCTGGACCCGGCAAAAACCGTACGCCAGGAAGTCGAATCGGGCCTTGGCGAAGTGTTTGAAGCGCAAGCCAAGCTGGAAGCCGTGTACGCCGCGTATGCCGAGGAAGACGCCGATTTCGACGCCCTGGCCACGGAACAGGCACGTCTGGAAGCGATCATCTCGACCTCCGACGGCGGCAATCTGAATCTGCAGCTGGAAATGGCCGCCGACGCGCTGCGCCTGCCGCCATGGGACGCCACCATCGGCGTGCTGTCCGGCGGTGAAAAGCGCCGCGTGGCGCTGTGCAAGCTGCTGCTGTCGAAACCGGACATGCTGCTGCTCGACGAGCCGACCAACCATCTGGATGCGGAATCGGTCGACTGGCTGGAACAATTCCTGCTGCGCTTCCCCGGCACCGTGGTGGCCATCACCCATGACCGCTACTTCCTCGACAACGCAGCGGAGTGGATTCTGGAGCTGGACCGCGGCCACGGCATTCCATGGAAGGGTAACTACTCGACCTGGCTGGATCAGAAGCAAGCCCGCCTGAAGCAGGAAGAAGCGACGGAATCGGCGCGCCAGAAGGCGCTGCAGAAGGAATTGGAATGGTCACGCCAGAATCCGAAAGCGCGCCAGGCCAAGTCGAAAGCCCGCCTGGCCCGCTTCAACGAGCTGTCCGAGCACGAATACCAGAAGCGCAATGAAACGCAGGAAATCTTCATTCCCGTGGCAGAGCGCCTGGGCAATGAAGTCATCGAGTTCAAGAACGTGTCGAAAGCGTTCGGCGACCGCCTGCTGATCGATAACCTGAGCTTTACGGTGCCGCCAGGCGCCATCGTCGGCATCATCGGCCCCAACGGTGCCGGTAAGTCGACCCTGTTCAAGATGATCACCGGCAAGGAAACGCCGGACAGCGGCGAAGTGGCCATCGGCCAGACGGCGCGCGTGTCCATCGTCGACCAGAACCGCGATAGTCTCGCCGACAACAAGTCCGTGTTCGAAGACGTCTCCGGCGGCGCCGACATGCTGACGGTGGGCCGCTTCGAAATGCCGTCGCGCGCCTACCTGGGCCGCTTCAACTTCAAGGGTTCGGACCAGCAGAAGCAAGTGGGCAACCTGTCCGGCGGTGAACGGGGACGTCTGCACCTGGCGAAAACCCTGCTGATGGGCGGCAACGTCCTGCTGCTCGATGAACCGTCGAACGATCTGGACGTGGAAACCTTGCGCGCGCTGGAAGACGCCTTGCTGGAATTTGCCGGCAGCGTCATGGTCATCTCCCATGATCGCTGGTTCCTCGACCGTATCGCCACGCACATCCTGGCGTTCGAAGGCAATTCGCAGGTCACCTTCTTTGACGGCAACTATCAGGAATACGAAGCCGACAAGAAGAAACGCCTGGGCGAAGAAGGCGCGAAGCCGAAGCGTATCCGCTACAAGCCTTTGACCACGTAATTTCGGTCCGGCAATGCAAAAAGGCAGTTACCTCGCGGTAACTGCCTTTTTTTTCAGCAAACTTCCGGTAAATTAGAAGTTGTAGCGTGCGCCTAAAGCCAAGCCTGTCGCCTTGCGGCCCTGGTCGGCGCTCTTGCCGAAGTGTTCCACTTCCGCCGTCAGCGAGACTTTCTCGTTGATCGCGTACTGGGCACCGACGGAAGCGTAGACGCCCGTCTTGTCGTTGCCGCTGATGCCGGTCGACAGGCCCGTGCCGCTCAAGCTGTTCTTGACCTTGGCCACGCCGAGCTTGCCGAACACGCCGACTTTGTCGCTCACGGGCATGGTGGCCTTGCCAGCCAGGTAGTAGCCGTGCGAATCGCTTTTCACGGAACCGTTGCCGGCGCCGGTGACATAGCTGTAATCCTTGCTGCCGAAATCGGCGTAGCCACCCTCGACCGCCCAGGTTTTATCGAAATCGTAACCGGCGAAGATCTTGGCGCCGGCCTTGTAGCCGCTGTGATTGTCGGCGCTGGTGGCGCCAGGAATATCGAAGTTGTAGCGGTTGCCCGTGACACCGGCACCCACATAGGCGCCTTCGGCGTGCGCGGCGCTCATGCCGGTGAATGCGGTAACGGAAGCGATCATTGCAAACAGGATTTTCTTCTTCATCATGTTCTCTCTCTCAATTAGTGAATGGTGCCTGGATTCGCAGTTCAGCGAAGTGCGATGACTACACAATAACAGCCAAAAAAAGCTACGTCTTTCTCCATCCCGTAAGAACTGTGACGAGATGTAAGCAGACATTCCAAACTGACAATAACCGTAAAATGCGCACCGTTGAGCGAACTTAAGATAGACTTAAGAACATTAGCGATTTTCAATCCAGAGGAGAGGTGCATGCACAAACGCCAGTTTCTCGCCGCCGCCATGGCCGGCGCGGCCCTGCCCGCCATCGCCCGGGCGGCGCCCGCCGGCCTGCGCGGTCCGGCCCTGCTGACCGTCACGGGCAGCATCGACAAGCCGAACCGGGGTCCGTTCGACGCCGTGCGCGACCAGATGATGCACAAGCAAAAGATCAGTTTTGAGCGGGCGCGGGCATTCGACTTTGCGGCGCTGACGAACTTGCCGGCTCGCACGATCCACCCCACCTTGGAATACGACGGCAAGGCGCATGCGCTGCGCGGGCCGCTGCTGGTCGATGTCTTGAAGGCGGCGGGCGCGCCCGAGGAAGATGCCGTGCGGCTGCTGCTGCGCGCCGTGGATGGCTATGCGGCGGCGCTGACCATGGCGCAGGCGCGCGCACAGCGTTTTATCGTCGCCACCCACCTCGATGGACAGGCGATGGCACTGGGCGGCCTGGGGCCCCTATGGGCGATCCATGATGCCGACCGCATCGCGGCCGTGGCGGCACTGCCCCTGGCCGAACGGTTCGCCAGTTGCCCGTGGGCGCTGTATCACATCGGCGTGGAGACGGGTTGAGCTGACTTGCAACGCCAGACAAAACCGTAGCGAGCGGCAGTGATTTGTGGCCAAGCAGCGCAGCCGTGCTTGAGCACGGGGGCGCCGAGCCGGTGAGCATCGCCGGCCGCAAAGCGCGACGCGCAGCAGGTTTTGACAGGCGTTTAGGCGTAGGCTTCGGCCATCGACATGACCCGTGGCGCGATGGTGATGCCGTGCTCCTCGAACAGGGCCGTGATGGCCGCCAGGTTGTGCGTGCACTCCTCGGTTTTCCAGCCCTTGAAGATATCCGTGCCATCCTTCTGGAAATGCAGGTCCAGCACTTTGCCCGCATCCTTGTGCAGGTAGGGCGAACTATAGGTGTTCTCGAAACCGAGCGCCTTCAATTGCCCCAGCAAGGCCAGCGGCGGATGGTCGGGATCGGTGGCGAGGAAAATGCCGAAGGTCTTGCCAGGCGGTTTGGCGGCGATGTCGACCTCGTAGATGCCGGGGGCCTTGCTGACGGACGTACTCTTTAAAAATAACATGCAACACTCCCTGCGCGTAATGTCCCGCGCCTGAAACGGGCGGCAAGACAGGGGCGGTGCGCAATGATTCCCCTCATCAAATCTTATTGCTAATTTGCATCTTTGTCGACAAATCGGCACTTTTATTTGGTAAGTCGTGGTTATCTTGTCGCGTTCACCAGCGTAAATTATCAATAAAACCAGTTATCATTGCGCCAATACCCGCCCTGTTGCATACTTTTAGCTTGCCTCACGATGGCCTTCCCGCCTGCCACTGCCTCGTCTCCATGCGTCTTCTGTCGATCAAGTACCGCCTGCTTATCCTCCTGACCCTGATCCTGGGGGCGGGCTTCATGGCGACCAGCCTGGCCAGCTACCTGGCCTCGCGCCAGGCCATCGAACACGGCATCGCCGACCAGACCTTGCCGCTGACGGGCGACAATATCTATTCCGAAATCCAGAAGGACATGCTGCGCCCCGTCTTCATCTCTTCGCTGATGGCGCACGACACCTTCGTGCGCGACTGGATACTGGCCGGCGAAAACAAGCCGGAACAGATCGTGCGCTACCTGGCCGAGGTCAAGAAGAAATACGGCGCCATCACCAGCTTTCTCGTGTCGGACAAGAGCAGCAAATATTATTACGCGGAAGGCACCTTGAAATCCGTCAGCCCGGAAGCGACGCGCGACATCTGGTACTACCGCGTGCGCGCCATGGACAAGACCGACTATGAAACGAATGTCGACGTGGACATGGCCAACCGCGACAGCATGACCATCTTCATCAACCACCGCGTGCTTGACTACAATGGCCAGTTCATCGGCGCCACCGGCATCGGCCTGACCCTGGCCACCATGAGCCACATCATCGACCGCTACCAGGCGCGCTTCCACCGCAACATCTATTTTGTCGATGCCGCCGGCACCCTGGTACTGGCGGGCAAGAGCGTGCACAACGGGCATGGCAACATCCGCAGCCTGCCCGGCGTGAGCGCCATTGCCGAGCAGATCATCAACCACCGCAGCGAGCCGACGCATCTGTCGTACCAGCTGGGCCGCGCGCAAATCCTCGTCAACTCGCGCTTCATTCCCGAACTGGGCTGGTACCTGGTGGTCGAGCAGAACGTCAGCGACGAAGTCCAGTCGCTGCAGCGCGTGTTCATCTTCAACCTGGCCATCAGCTTCGGCGTCACCCTGCTGGTGCTCGTGCTGACCCTGCTGACGGTGAACCGCTACCAGCGCCGCATCGAGCGCATCGCCTCGACGGATGCCCTGACCGGGCTATTGAACCGCCAGTCGCTGGAATTGCTGTTCCAGCGCGCGATGTTATTGTCCAAACGTAACGAGCAGCCGATGTCGGCCATCCTCTTCGACATCGATTTCTTCAAGCGCGTCAACGACACGCACGGCCACCTGTGGGGCGACAAGGTCATCCGTGGCGTGGCCGACGTGGCGCGCGCCACCGTGCGTGAAAGCGACGTCATCACGCGCTGGGGCGGCGAGGAATACCTGGTGCTGCTGAATGACTGCAGCCTGGCCAAAGCGGCGGAAGTGGCGGAAAACCTGCGCGACGCCGTCGAGCGGCACGATTTCGGCCTGCCCGAACCGCGCGTCCCCGTGACGATCAGCCTGGGCGTGACCGAGTACCGGCCGGAGGAAAGCGAATCGGCCTTCTTTTCGCGCGCCGACAGCGCCTTGTACCAGGCCAAGGAGCAGGGCCGCAACCGCCTGCACGCCGCCTAAAGCGCGGACTTGCGCCGGGCCAGATCCTGCGTGGGCGCCACCAGCGCCCGGTACAACTCGCCCGTTTCCGCATCCCACTGCTGCACGGCCTGCAGTTGACGTTGCACCGTGGCATCGTCACCGCGTGCGATGGGGCCGGACAGCGCGGGCGCGGCGCCCAGGCGGAACACGTTCGCCACCGCTTCCGTCACCAGCGGCTGCGCCAGTTCGCGCGCCACGGGTTCGGGAATGCCGGCCGCCTGGTAGGCGCGCAAGGCCGCGTCGAGCACCGTCACCAGGTAATTGCTGGCGAAGACGGCGGCGGCGTGATACAGGGTCTTGGCGGCCGGGTCGATGGGCACGGGGCGCGCGCCAATGGCGATCAAGGCCGGCGTGAGGAAAACCAGCGCCAGCGGGTCGCCTTCGACGCCGCAAAACGTGCCGTCGAAGGTGGCGGCCACCTGCCGCGGGTCGGCAAAGCTGCGGATCGGGTGCGCACTGGCGACAAAAGCGCCGGCCTGCGTGGCCGCCAGCAGCACGTTCGAGGCCAGCGCGCCGCTGCAGTGAAACACGATGGCGCCCGCCTGGCGTCCCTCCGCCACCAGCGCCGCGCAGGCGGGGCCGATCTGGTCGTCCGACACGGCCAGCATGGTGACGTCGGCGCGCCGCAAGGCCGCGTAGCTGTCGACGGGGGTGCCGGCGCCGATGAAGTCCACGGCCGCCTGCGCCGACGCCATCGAGCGCGTCAGCACGTCCTGCAGCGCGATCCCGTCCACGCCGGCGAACAGCCGGCCCAGCACCTTGCCCACATGGCCGGCGCCGATGATATTCAATGTCACGTTCATGATGATTGTCTAAAAACCCGATCCCGGCTGGCGCAAGAACTCCACTTCTTCCGGAGTCGAGGGGCGACCGAGGATGGCGTTGCGGTGCGGGAAGCGGCCGAAGCGGGCGATCACTTCCTGGTGGCGCAGGGCGTAGTCGAGCATGCCGTCAAAACCGGGCTGCGCCTGCGACAGCCGCTGGAACAGCTCGACGGCGTGCGCCTGCATGGCCAGGTCTTCCGCGTGTTCGAACGGCAGGTAGGCAAAAGCGCGCAGCATGGGCGGCAGCTGCTGGTCGAGCCCCTGCTGCGTCATGGCGACGGCCAGCGCCAGCGCGCGGGCGTCGCCGGCAAAGGCGCGCGGCGTGCCGCGATACACATTGCGCGTGAATTGATCGAGCACGATGAGGCGCGCCAGCGCGCCGTGCGGCGTCGCATCCCAATCGTGCAAGCCGCCGTCGATGGCGGCATCGATCAGCGCGCCGAAACGGTCGCGTATCTGCGCGTCGTAGCCGTCATCCTTGCGGAACCATTCCGCGCGCGACTGGCCATAGCCACGGTGTTCCGGCGGCAGGAACCAGAAATCGAGTACCTCTTGGGCCTGTGCATCCATCTCCATCCTCTCGGCATCCGTATCAATTGCGGGCATGCGACAGCTGGAAGCCGGCGATGCCTTCGAAGGCGGCCAGTTCGGCCGACATGGCCGACAGGCTGGCGCCCGTGTTCTTGCCATGCGCGATGGCGACAAAGCGCCATTCCTGCATGCCGTCCGTGCTGCCGATGGTCAGCGAGCCGCCGGCGATGTCGTAGCCGCGCTTGGCGGCCATGCGCCGCAGCGCATCCTCGCGCGGAATGAATCCTTGCTTGAAGCGCATGGTGATGGCCACCGCATGGCGCGACGGCAGCCAGTTCTCCAATTTTGACAGAAAAATCATCGCCATCGCGCACAAAAAGGCCAGGCCCATGGCCGACAGATAAAAACCGATGCCGACCATGATGCCGATCACGGACGAGGCCCAGATCGAGGCGGCCGTCGTCAGACCGCTGATATTGAAACCCTCGCGCATGATGACGCCGGCGCCGAGGAAACCCACGCCCGTGACGATGCCCTGGATGACGCGCGTGGGGTCGCTGCCGACGATGGCGCCATGGCCGCCGTACCAGAACTCGGGATAGCCGCCCAGCACGGTCAGCGCGGCCGAGGCCATGCACACGAGGCTGTAGGTGCGCATGCCCGCCGCGCGCCCGTGGTACGAACGCTCGTACCCCACCAGCAAGCCCAGCAGCAGCGCGCCCAGCAGGTTCAGCAGGATTACGCCATTCGTCGCCAGCTCGGCCGGCGACCAGTAGGCGCGCAGGAAGTCGATGGTCGGCATCTAGGGCTTTTTCGTCAGCTGCTTTTCAAACGCCACGTCGAGCTTGCTGACGCGGCGCGCCTTTTGCGGTCCCAGGCCATTGACGAAGGCGACGAAGGCATCGAGTTCCAGCGGCGGGCACAGGGGCGGCAAGCCGGGGCCTTCCGTGAGGAAGAACAGTTCATCGCCCGTGCGCGCCATCGTGTAGAGGCGGTTGCCGGTGCGTTCCTTGAGCCGCTCGATGGCGGACGTGGCGCGGGTCGAGCGCATCAGATGGCTCCCGTGCGCTGTTCCAGCCACGCCAGCGCAGGCGCATCGGCCGGCGCCGCCAGGTGCGGCGCCAGGCGCGCGCGCACGGTGGCGTGGTAGTCGTTGAGCCAGGCCGCCTCGTCGTCGCGCAACAGCGAGCGCTCCACGCAGCGCGTGTCGATCGGGCACAGGGTCAATGTCTCGAAGCGCAGGAATTCCCCGAACTGCGTCGTATCGGCCGGCACGTTCAGCACCAGGTTCTCGATGCGGATGCCCCACTGGCCGGGCCGGTAGATGCCCGGTTCGATGGAGGTGATCATGCCCGGTTCCATCGCCGTCTGCGGCTCCGGCATGGCGGACTGCGAAATCGATTGCGGCCCTTCGTGCACGTTCAGAAAGAAACCCACGCCATGGCCCGTGCCGTGGCCAAAGTCGATGCCCTCGGCCCACAGGGGCGCGCGGGCAATCGCGTCCAGCATGGGCGACTTCACGCCGCGCGGGAACTGCGCGCGCGACAGGGCGATCATGCTGCGCAAGACCAGGGTGAAATCGCGCCGGTGTTCTGCCGTGATCGTGCCGACGGGGACCACGCGCGTGATATCCGTGGTGCCGCCCCAGTACTGGCCGCCCGAATCGATCAGCAGCAAGCCGTCGCCTTCGATCGTGGCAGCCGAATCCGCATGGGCGTGGTAATGCATGATGGCGCCATGCGCATTGAAGCCGGCGATGGTGCCGAAACTGGGGCTGACAAAACCGGCGCGGCGCGCGCGGGCGGCCGTCAGGTGTTCATCGACGCCGATTTCCGTCAACGGCGCGCGCTGCGGGTCGGCCAGGGTGCAATCCAGCCAGCTGAAAAATTCGCACAGGGCGGCGCCGTCCTGCTCCATGGCGGCGCGCACGTGCGCCGCTTCGCTCTCCGTCTTGCGCGACTTGGCCAGGGTGGTCGGGTTGATGGCTTCGACCACGCGCACGCCGTCGGCCACGGCCTGGCGCGTGCCGAATGTGATGCGGCGCGGATCGAGCAGCAAGGTGGCGCCGGCCGGCAGGGCGGCCAGCGCGGCGGCAGCGCGGTCATACGCGGCCACGTCCACGCCTTCGCTCTCCAGCGTGGCGCGCAGGGCGGCGGGCAGCTTGCCGTCGGCGACAAACACGGTGGCGCGCTCGGGACCCACCAGCGCATGCGCGAGGAAGACGGGGTTGTAGTTGACGTCGGCGCCGCGCAGGTTGAACAGCCAGGCGATATCGTCGAGGGTGGAAATCACATGGTGGCTGGCGCCGTGCGCCGCCATATTGGCGCGCAGGGCCGCCAGTTTTTCCATGCGCGACAGCGATGGATACGCGGCAGCATGCTCGTACACGGGCGCGGCGGGCATGGCCGGGCGATCCGGCCAGACGGCTTGCAACACATCGGTATCCGTGCGCAGGGTCACTTGTGCGCCCAGCGCCTGCTGCAGCAGGCGCGCATTGGCCAGGCCCAGCACGGCGCCGTCGACGGCCACCGTCTGCCCCGGCCGCATGGTCTCGCCCAGCCAGTCGATATACAGCACGCTGGCGCCGGACGGGATTTTCTTCAGGACGATGCCGCTGCCGGCCAGCTCCGTTTCTGCCTGCTCCCAGTAGCGGCCATCGGTCCACACGCCGGCGAAATCCTGCGTCACGACAAGGGTGCCGACGGAACCCGTAAAGCCCGACAGCCACTCGCGGCCCTGCCAGCGGGCCGGCAGGTACTCGGACAAATGCGGGTCGGCCGACGGCACGATCAGGGCATCGATGTGCTGCGCGCGCATGGCGCCGCGCAGCTGCGACAAACGGGAGGCGGGAGTGGATTGGTCTGGTGTCTGCATGAGAGCGAAAATGGAGCGGTGCTGGGAAGCGTCTATGATACCGCGATTAGCAGCCGGACTGCACTCGGTGCAGCGCCAGCAGCGCCCCGGCGGCGGCGGCGATTTTTTCCAGCAGCGCCTCGTCGTAGGGCAGCCACGGCACGGCGCCCAGCTTGTTCCCCTGCGCTACCACCTCGATCACCGCCTCGGCGCCCTCCTTCGTGACCCTGCCGGTGGTCAGGTGGATCGCATGCCGGCCCACCATCAGGTGGCGCGCTTGCAGCGCCATCCGGCCGTCCTCGATCTGGTCCGCGAATACCTGTTCCAGCACGGCGCGCCGCATGCCCGCCATCGGCCCCGGTGCCAGGTTGGCCAGGTAAAACAGGCGCTGTTCGCGCTCCACGCTTTGCGCTTCCTCCACCAGCGCCAAGGCGCTGGCGCTGACCAGCAGGTCCACCGCGCGGCACGCTTCCGAATACGCCACCGGCGCCATCGGCATCATCTGCGCGGGCGCCAGCCCGTTTGACGTGCAGGCGCCGCCCGCCCCCGGATACACGCGTCCCTCGATGCGCAGCGACACGCGCCAGGCGCCGAACTGGCGCGACAGGCCTTCATCGTGGTCCAGGCGCCAGCCTTCGCGGCGCGCCAGTCCCAGCAAGGTGGGCAGCGATAGCTGGTAGCCGGCAAATGGGGCGCTGCCGTCACCGGGCGGTGCATATATTTCGCGATAAACCTGGCGCAGCGGCTGGCGCAGGCGCCGCCGCACGACCAGCGCTTGCCAGGCGGCGCGCTCTTCCCCGTTGCCATGCAAGGGGTGCCACAGGCCGATCTCGCCGTGCCCAGGCAAATCCACCGGCTGCCCCTGCGCATCGATGGCGCCCTTCCCGTCGAGCATAAAGGCCAGCCCATCGCGCGTGCGCCAGACCAGCGCGCGCGCCACCGCATCGATATCGGCATCGTCGCGCAGAGCACGCCATTGGTCCGGGTTAAACCACACCTCGCTGGCGTAGCCCGCTTCCAGGCGGCGCGCCAGCATGGCCTGGCGCCGCTTGCCCATGGGCCCCGGCATGCCGATCCTCCAGGCAATATCGGGCCGTTCGGCCAGCGCCCGTTCGGCCGGTTTCAGATTGCGCTCCAGTTTCTTGCGGACGCCCGCATGGCGTACCTGGGCCAGCGCCGCGCGCAGGGCCTGCAGGCTTTCGGGCGTGGGAATGGTTTCCACCGCATGGCCCAGCGCCATCGCCAACGACTGCGACGGCGCACTCCTGGCCGCGCCGGGCGCCACGCATGCCAACGGCAGCAGGACGGCGATCACGGGCCTGAACCATGCATCATCGCGATAGGACGCCACCCGCGCGGCGCGCGCCAGCACCGGCGAGTCTGCCGTGGCAAAGGCGGCATCGGCCGCATACGGCACGCTGCCGTCATGGATGGCGGCGATATGGCGCGCCGCCTGCTCCAGTATCGTGCGCGCAAAATCCACATACGCCGCATCGTCGGCCAGCACGTCGGCGGGATCGGCCTCGCCGATGCTGTCGCGGTTCCAGTGGCCGCTGTAGCGCGAGCCGGCCAGCGCCAGCAGCGACGTTTTCGCCAGCTTTGGCAGCACGGTGAGTTCCTGCAGGGTCAAGGGCATCGGGTAGCGCGCATGGCGCTCGTCCATCATCTGCCCGAATTGAGCAGGGGCGTCGCCGCCGGCCAGCTGCGCCAGCAGCCAGGCGGCAAAATGCTGTTCGCCCCAGTGCTTCGGTTCATTGAGGATGCGCAGCGCCAGCTGCGCGCTGCCTTCCGGTGGCGCGCCGCGCAGGCAAGCCAGGCAGCCGATTGCGTAGTCCCAGTCGTGCGCGCGGGCCGCGTCCAGCGCGTCGAGGAACATGTCGCCTGCCAGCGCCGGTGCCAGGTTCACGCTGCTCGCTTGCGCCAATAGCGCCATCGCCAGTTCGCGCCGCGCGGGATCGTCATGGCCGAAGCCCTCGGCGCGGTGCAGCGCACCCCAGACGGCGCCCAGTTCTTCGGGAGTCCAGTCGCTGAAATCGACCGGCGGCCCCGTGAAACGCGCATGCTCGACAAAGCCGCCATCGAGGCGCGCGCGCAGCGTCGCGGCGCGAGCGGACTCACTCGCCATCATCGGCCTCGTAGCGGCGCAAGCCTTCCAGATCCAGCACGCGGATGCCGCCGTAATCGAGGCGCAACAAACCCTTTTTTTCCAGCACTTGCAAGGCCTGGTTGGCGCGCTGGCGCGAGGAGCCCGACAGCAGGCCGATCTCTTCCTGCGACAGCTGCACCAGGGTTTCCACGCCCGGGTACAAATGCGAGTTGAACATCGACGCCAGGCAGCGCGCCACGCGCGTGTTCAGGTCCAGCAGGCGCTCGTTTTCCACCATGCCGATGAACTGGCCCAGGCGCTCGTTGAGCTGCATCAGCAGAAAGCGCGTGAATGGCAAGCTCGTTTCCAGCAGCCAGTGGAAGGTAGCGCCGGGCAGGCGCGCCACGCGCGTGTCGCGCAGGGCCATGGTGTCGTATTTGCGGATCTCGTTCTTCAGCAATGAACCTTCGCCGAACCAGCTGCCGGGCGGCACGCCGATGAAGGTCATGGCCTTGCCGGAAGCGGAAAAATTATTCATCTTCACCATGCCACTGATGACGCCGATCCAGTTGTCCACCGGTTCGCCCTTGCGGCAGACAAAACCGCCTTTCGGCACGAAAGTCTCGAACACATCCGCCTCGACCCGGGCCATTTGCACGGGGTCGAGCAGCTGCGCCCAGTTGGCCGCGCGCACGGCATCCTTGAGGCTGATATCAGGGTTGGTCATTGTGCGATGCACCATCGAAAAGTGGGTAAATGTCCCCGAAAAGACAACTCGGCAAACTAACGCAAGCTACTATCATTGCACAAACGCCTTACACATAAAAAACACAGAGCGCCATCCAACGAGGTGGAGCCTGAGACAAGCAACAGGGAGACACTGGTGCAAACGCATACCACAGCAGCAATGCCGACTTTTCCGCGGCGCTTATTGCAACACGGGACAGTACGATCCGACAAGCCCGCCTTTCGCGAAAAATACCTGGGCATCTGGCAAACCTGGACCTGGGCCGAGGTCAACGAGGAGGTGCGCGCGCTGGCCTGCGGCCTGGCCGCCATCGGCTTCCAGCGCGGCATGAACCTGGCCATTATCGGCGACAACCGTCCCCGCCTGTACTGGGCCATGCTGGCCGCGCAAAGCCTGGGCGGCGTGCCCGTGCCGCTGTACCAGGACGCGCCGGCCGCCGACATGGCCTATGTGCTGCAGGATGCGGAAATCCGCTACGCCATCGTCGAAGACCAGGAGCAGGTCGACAAGCTGCTCGAACTGAAAGCGCTGTACCCGCACGTCGCCCACATCGCCTATGACGATGAACGGGGCATGCGCCATTACAGTCAGCCGGAGCTGACGTCCTTTGCCGCCCTGCAGGTACTGGGCCGGGCCTACGACCGCGAGCATCCGGGCTTTTTCGACGCCGCCGTGGCAGCGGGCCAGGGCAGCGACTCGGCCGTGATCCTGTACACCTCGGGCACCACGGGCAAGCCGAAGGGCGTGTGCCAGAGCCACACGGCGCTGCTGGCAGCCGGCGAAGGCGGCGTCGCCTTCGACCAGCTCACCGACAATGAAGACATCCTGTCCTATCTGCCCATGGCGTGGGTGGGTGACTGCCTGTTTTCGCTGGCGCAAGCCATGGTGGCCGGCTTTACCGTCAACTGCCCCGAATCGGGCGACACGGTGATGATCGACATGCGCGAAATCGGCCCCACCTGCTACTTTGCGCCGCCGCGCGTGTTCGAGAACATGCTCACCAGCGTGATGATACGCATGGAAGACGCGAGCAGCATCAAGCGCCGCATGTTCAGCCATTTCATGGACGTGGCCAAGCGCTGCGGCGCGCAGATTTTGGATGGCAAGCCAGTGTCGCTGGCGGACCGCCTCAGCTACAAGCTGGGCGAGCTGCTCGTCTACGGCCCCCTGAAAAACGTGCTGGGGCTGTCGCGAGTGCGCGTCGCCTACACGGCCGGCGCCGCCATCGGCCCCGACCTGTTCCGCTTCTACCGCTCGATCAGCGTCAACCTCAAGCAGCTGTACGGCTCCACCGAAACCTGCGCCTATGTGTGTCTGCAACCGGACGGCAATATCAAGTTCGACAGCGTGGGCCTGCCCGCGCCGGGCGTGGAAGTCAGGCTGGCGGCCAATGGCGAAGTGCTGGTCAAGTCGCCCGCCACCATGAGCGGCTACTTCAAGCGCCCTGACGCCACCGCCGAAGTGATCGACAACGACGGCTACTTCCATACGGGCGACGCGGGCGTGTTCGACAGCGAAGGCCACCTGAAAATCATCGACCGCGCCGCCGACGTGGGCAAGATGAATTGCGGCGCCATGTTCGCTCCCAACTACATCGAAAACAAGCTCAAGTTCTTCCCCTTCATCAAGGAAGTGGTGGCCTTCGGCCATGCGCGCGACCAGGTGTGCGCCTTCATCAATATCGACATCGAAGCGGTGGGCAACTGGTCCGAGCGGCGCGGCATCGCCTACTCTGGCTACACTGACCTGGCGGCGCGCGCCGAGACCTATGGCCTGATCCGCGACTGCATCGAACAGGTCAACGCGGAACTGGCGGCCGACCCGCTGATGGACCGCACGCAGGTGCACCGCTTCCTGGTGCTGCACAAGGAACTCGACCCGGATGACGACGAGCTGACGCGCACGCGCAAGGTGCGCCGCAAATTCATCGCCGAAAAATACGCGGTGCTGATCTCCGCCCTGTACGAGGGCAAGGCAACGCAATACATCGAGACCCAGGTGAAATTCGAGGATGGCCGCCTTGGTTCGACCAGCGCCAACCTGCAGATCTGGGACAGCAAAACGTACCGGCCCCAGGGCCTGGCCGCATGATGGAGCACAGCACGATGCAAATGAACGAACCCGACGCCCATTTCGGCACGGCCCGCAAGACGGGCCCCGTGATCCTCGACCTGAAGAACATCTCGCTGTCGTTCGGCGGCGTGAAAGCGCTGACCGACATCTCGTTCGACGTGAAACAGCATGAAATCCGCGCCATCATCGGCCCGAACGGCGCGGGCAAAAGCTCGATGCTCAACGTGATCAATGGCGTGTACCGCCCGCAGCAGGGCGAGATCATCTACCGGGGCGAACACCGGCGCGGCATGGATTGCTACGCGGCCGCCAAGTCCGGCATCGCGCGCACCTTCCAGAACATCGCCCTGTTCAAGGGCATGACGGTGCTGGACAACATCATGACGGGGCGCAACCTCAAAATGAAGTCGAATTTCCTGCTGCAGGCCCTGTACTGGGGACCGGCGCGGCGCGAGGAAATCGAGCACCGCAAGAAGGCCGAGGAGATCATCGACTTCCTGGAAATCCAGGCCATCCGCAAGACGCCCGTGGGACGCCTGCCCTACGGCTTGCAAAAGCGCGTGGAACTGGGCCGCGCGCTGGTGGCCGAACCGGACATCTTGCTGCTGGACGAACCGATGGCCGGCATGAACGTGGAAGAAAAGCAGGACATGTGCCGCTTCATCCTCGACGTCAACGACCAGCTGGGCACGACCATCGTGCTGATCGAGCACGACATGGGCGTGGTGATGGATATCTCCGACCGCGTGGTGGTGCTCGACTACGGCAAGAAGATCGGCGACGGCACGCCCGACGAGGTGCGCAGCAACCAGGACGTGATCAATGCCTATCTCGGCGTGGCGCACTAGACAAGGAATAGCAATGAATATCAATTTTTTCTTTGAAGTGCTGATCGGCGGCCTGCTGTCAGGCGTCATGTACGCGCTGGTGGCGATCGGTTTCGTCCTGATCTACAAGGCTTCGGGCGTGTTCAACTTCGCGCAGGGCGCGATGGTGTTCTTCGCCGCCCTCACCTGCGTCGGCATCATGGACAAGTTCGGCCTGTCCTTGTGGCTGGCCATCCCGCTGACGATGGTGACGATGATCGTATTAGGCATGGCGATTGAAAGGGTGGTCTTGCGGCCGCTCGTCAACCAGCCGGAAATCACGCTCTTCATGGCCACCATCGGCCTGACCTTTTTCATCGAAGGCCTGGCGCAGCTGATGTGGGGCTCACAGGTGCACAAGCTGGACCTGCCGATCGAAGACGTGCCGATGCCCTTCCTGATGGACCATTTCAACATCATCGTTTCGCAGTTCGACGTGGTGGCGGCCGGCATCTGCGCACTGCTGGTGATTTGCCTGGCCCTGCTGTTCTCGAAAACCAAGGTGGGCCGCGCCCTGCGCGCCGTCGCCGACGATCACCAGGCGGCGCTGGCCGTGGGCATTCCCTTGCAGCGCATCTGGGCCGTGGTGTGGGGCGTGGCGGGCCTGGTGGCGATGGTGGCCGGCTTGCTGTGGGGCGCGCGCAACGGGGTGCAGTTCGCCCTCACCTTCATCGCCCTGAAAGCGCTGCCCGTGCTGATCCTCGGCGGCTTTACGTCGGTGCCGGGCGCCATCGTCGGCGGCCTGATCATCGGCGCCTCGGAAAAGCTGGCCGAAGTCTACCTCGGTCCCATGGTGGGCGGCGGCATCGAAGGCTGGTTCCCGTATGTGCTGGCCCTGCTGTTCCTGCTCGTGCGCCCGGAAGGCCTGTTCGGCGAGAAGATCATCCGTCGCATATAACACCACCGAAACAGCATCGTAGGTCGGGTTAGCGCATGGCGCGTAACCCGACAACAGCCAAAACAGTCGCAAAGGACACGCCATGATTTACCGTGAAGCAGGACAATTCAAGACCAGCTACCAGGCTGACAACCAGATTTTCCCGATCCGGCAAGACCGCCTGGCGCTGACGGCCACGCTCCTCGTCGCCGTCTTCCTCCTGCCGTATTTCGCCTCGCCCTACATGCTGTCGGCGATCCTGATCCCGTTCCTGATCTTCGCGCTGGCGGCGCTGGGCCTGAACATCCTGACCGGTTACGCGGGCCAGCTGTCGCTGGGCACGGCCGCCTTCATGGCCGTCGGCGCGTTTGCCTCGTATAACTTCATGGCGCGCCTGCCCGGCTTGCCGCTGCTGGTGTCGTTCATCCTCGGCGGCCTGTGCGCGGCCATGGTGGGCATCGCCTTCGGCCTGCCCTCCCTGCGCATCCGCGGCTTTTATCTGGCCGCCTCCACCCTGGCGACGCAGTTTTTTGTTGTCTGGTGCCTGACCAAGATCCCGTACCTGACCAACTACAGCTCCTCGGGCGTGATCACGGTGCAAAAGATGACCATCCTCGGCTACCAGTTCGACACGCCGCAAAGCAAATACCTGCTGGTACTGGCCATCGTGGCCGGCATGGCCCTGCTGGCCAAGAACATGATCCGCTCGAACGTGGGCCGCTCGTGGATGGCCGTGCGCGACATGGACATGGCGGCCGAAGTGATCGGTTTCCGCCTGATGCGCACCAAGCTGCTGGCGTTTGCCGTCAGCTCGTTCTACTGCGGCGTGGCCGGCGCCCTGTATGCGTATGCCTACCTGGGCACGGTGGAGCCGGAAGCGTACAACCTGGACCTGTCCTTCCGCATCCTGTTCATGATCATCATCGGCGGCGTCGGTTCTATCCTCGGTTCCTTCCTGGGCGCGGCCTTCATCGTGCTGCTGCCCGTCTTCCTGAACACCATCGCGCACGGCCTGGCATTGCCGACCAGCGTGGCCTCGAACCTGGAACTGATGGTGTTCGGCGCGCTGATCATCTTCTTCCTGATCGTCGAGCCGCACGGCCTGGCCAGGCTGTGGCAGATCGCCAAGGAAAAATTGAGACTCTGGCCCTTCCCCCATTAAGTTTTTGCAGTCGATGTCGGTTCACTTGAATACCAAATAAAACAAGAGGAGACACACAATGAAACACATCAAATCGCTCATGCTGGCCGCCGCCATCGCCAGTGCCGCACTCACCATGGCCGGCAGCGCGCAGGCGCAGGACAAGGAACAGTACATCGCCCTGCCGTCCTACCGCGTGGGTCCGTACGCGGCCGGCGGCTCCGGTTTCTACGGCGGCATCATCGATTACTTCAACCTGGTCAACCAGGCCGGCGGCGTCAATGGCGTCAAGATCAGCTGGGAAGAATGCGAAACCGAATACAACCCGTCGCGCGGCGTCGAATGCTATGAACGCCTGAAAACCAAGCAGGGCGGCGCCACCCTGGTCGAAACCCTGTCCACGGGCGTCGCCTACGGCATCCTCGACCGCGTGGCGCAGGACAAGATTCCCATGACGATGATCGGCTACGGCCGCTCGGACGCCGCCAACGGCAAGGTCTTCCCCTACGTGTATCCGCTGATCTCCAGCTACTGGAGCCAGGCCGCCGCCATGATCAAGTATTTGGGCGACAAGGATGGCGGCATGGACAAGCTGAAAGGGAAAAAAATCGTCCACCTGTACCACGATTCGGCCTTCGGCAAGGAACCGCTGCCCGTGCTGGAAGCGCTGTCGAAGCAGTACGGCTTCGAGCTGATCAAGATTCCCGTCGCGCCGCCCGGCAGCGAACAGCAATCGCAATGGCTGCAGATCCGCCAGGCCAAGCCGGACCACGTGATCCTGTGGGGCTGGGGCGTGATGAATTCCGTTGCCATCAAGACGGCGCAGCGCAACGGCTTCCCGCGCGACAAAATGCTGGGCGTCTGGTGGGCCGGCTCCGAGGAAGACACGATTCCATCGGGCGACGCGGCCAAGGGCTACACGGCGATGACGTTCAATACGCCGGGCAACTACCCCGTGCTCGACGACATCCGCAAAAAACTCTACGCCACCGGCAAGGGCAACCTGTCCGACCAGTCGCGCATCGGCTCCGTCTACCACATGCGCGGCGTGACGGCCGGCATCCTGTGGGTCGAAGCGATCCGGGTGGCGCAGGAAAAATTCGGCAAGGGCAAGCCGATCACGGGCGAGCAGATGCGCTGGGGCCTGGAAAACCTGAATGTCGACGATGCGCGTCAGAAGGCCGTGGGTGCGCTGGGCATGTTCCCCACCGTGAAAACCAGCTGCGACGACCATGAAGGCTCGGGCGCCGTGAAGGTGCAGCAGTGGGATGGCAAGAAGTGGACCGCCATCACGCCGAAATGGATCGTCGGCGACAAGGCCCTGGTGCGCAAGCTGGTCGAGGAATCGTCCGGCAAATACGCCGAAGAGAAGAAGATCACGCCGGCGTGCATGAAGTAAGCGCCTCTCAAAGTGGTGTCGGATTACGCGCGTTGCGCTAATCCGACCTACCTCGATACGACGTAGGTCGGATTAGCCGAAGGCGTAATCCGACAAGCACCAACATCACATGAAAACGAAGCAGCCATGACACCCACTGCCACGCAAACACCAGACACCGCGCCGCCGCCCTACCTGTCGGTGAACAATATCGAAGTCATCTACGACCACGTGATCCTGGTCCTGAAGGGCGTGTCGCTGCAAGTCCCGCAGGGCAAGATCGTGGCGCTGCTGGGCGCCAACGGCGCCGGCAAGTCGACCACCCTGAAAACCATCTCGACCCTGCTGCGCGGCGAACGGGGCGACGTCACCAAGGGCGAAGTCCAGTTCAAGGGCGAGCGCGTGGATCAGTTGACGCCGAATGAACTGGTCAAGCGGGGCCTGTCGCAAGTGATGGAGGGCCGCCACTGTTTCGGCCACCTCACCATCGAGGAAAACCTCCTGACGGGCGCCTATACGCGCAGCCTGTCGCGCGGCGAGCTGAAAGACGCGCTGGACAAGGTGTATCACTATTTCCCGCGCCTGAAAACGCGGCGCAGCAGCCAGGCCGGCTATACCTCGGGCGGCGAACAGCAGATGTGCGCCATCGGCCGCGCGCTGATGGCCAAGCCCTCGATGATCTTATTGGACGAACCTTCGATGGGCATCGCGCCGCAGATCGTCGAAGAGATCTTCGGCATCGTCAAGGATTTGAACCACAAGGAAAACGTGTCTTTCCTGCTGGCCGAACAGAACACCAATGTGGCGCTGCGCTACGCCGACTTCGGCTACATCCTGGAAAACGGCCGCGTCGTGATGGAAGGGCAGGCCCAGGAACTGGCCAGCAACGAAGACGTCAAAGAGTTTTATCTGGGCGTCTCCAGCGCCGGGCGCAAGAGCTTCCGCGACATGAAGTTCTACCGCCGCCGCAAGCGCTGGCTGGCCTGACAAGGGGGCTGCCGTCATGGACCTGGAACGGGCGAAGCAAGTGTGCCGCGGCTTTCCCGGCGCGACCGAAGACATCAAGTGGGGCGACGTGCTGGCGTTTTGCGTCGGCGGCAAGCTGTTCGCCCTGTGCGGCGCGGAAGCGCGCAGCACGCGCGGCATGAGCTTCAAGGTCGATGCGGAACGCTTCCTGGAATTGACGGACCGCCCCGGCTTTCTCCCGGCGCCCTACCTGGCGCGGGCCAAATGGGTGCTGGTCGCCAGCCCCGACGCGCTGGACGACGACGAAATGGCCGCCCTGCTGCGCCGCTCATACAGCCTGATTTTTGCGGGGCTGACGAAAAAAATGCAACGTGACATTGGAGAATCCGCAACATGACCGATACGCTCGACAGTCTGGAAGCACGCGCCCCCGAAGCGCGCGAACGCGAAATGATGGCAGGCCTGCCGCAGCTGATCGCGCGCGCGCAACAGGCGCCGGGCTGGGCCCGCATCCTCGATGGCGTCAACGCGGCCGACGTCACCAGCCGCGCAGCGCTGGCGCAGCTGCCCGTGACGCGCAAGTCCGACCTCAAGCAATTGCAGCACGACGCCCTGCCGTTCGGCGGCTTGAACACGACGCCAAAAAACGCGCTGTCGCGCGTGTTCGTCTCGCCCGGCCCCATCTTCGATCCGGAAGGCCGCGGTCCCGACTGGTGGCGCTTCGCGCGGCCCATGTACGCGGCCGGCGTGCGCGCCGGCGGCTTGCTGCAGAACTGCTTTTCGTATCACTTCACGCCGGCCGCCTTCATGGTCGAAGGCGGCGCCGCGCGCATCGGCTGCACCGTCATCCCGGCCGGCATCGGGCAGACGGAAATGCAGGTGCAGGCGATGGCCGACCTCAAGCCCGACACGTATATCGGCACACCGTCGTTTTTAAAACTGATCATCGAGAAGGCGCGCGAAATGGGCGCCGACATCAGCAGCGTCACCAAGGCCGTGATGGGCGCGGAAGCGCTGCCGGAATCCTTGCGCAGCTGGTTTGCCGAGAACGGCGTGCCGCACGTGTTCCAGACCTATGCCTCGGCCGATATCGGCAGCATCGCCTATGAAACGGCCAGCAACGGCAAGCTCAATCCCGGCATGGTCGTCGACGAAAACGTGCTGCTCGAGATCGTCCATCCGGGCAGCGGCATTCCCGTCGCGCCGGGAGAGGTGGGCGAAGTCGTCGTCACCGTCTTCAATGCCGACTACCCGCTGATCCGCTTCGCCACGGGCGATCTGTCGGCCGTGCTGATGGACGCGCCGGAGTCGCCGTGCGGGCGCACGAATACGCGCATCAAGGGCTGGATGGGGCGCGCCGATCAAACCACCAAGGTGCGCGCCATGTTCGTGCATCCGTCGCAGGTGCATGAAATCGCGCGCCGCCATCCGCACATCAGGAAGGCGCGGCTGGTGGTGTCGGGGCGCATGGCCAACGACGAGATGGCCTTGCATTGCGAAGTCGACGATCCGACGGACGCCAGCGGCGTGGACGCCATCATCGGCTCGATCCGCGAACTGACCAAGCTGCGCGGCGACGTGGTGCTGGTGGCGGTGGGCAGTCTGGCCCAGGATGGGAAAATCATCGACGACATGCGCGATTACAAATAAGGCCGATTTGCGGGATAATACCGGCATTGACCATCAGCCCCTTTCATCGCCATGCAAGAGTCCATGCAAGAATTTCATCACAACCGTGCCCGTGACCTGATCAAGAACGCGGAACTGCTGTTCGACCAAGATACCGTGCAGGCGTCGATCACGCGCATGGCCGATGTGCTCAACACGCGCTTCAACGCCGAGGATTCGAAAGAGTTCCCGCTGGTGCTGGGCGTGATGGGCGGCGCCGTCGTGTTTACGGGCAGCCTGCTGCCGCAACTGAGCTTCCCGCTCGAATTCGACTACATCCATGTGAGCCGCTACGGCGACGACGACAAGGGTGGCGAAGTGGTGTGGAAAGTCATCCCCCGTTCGAACGTGGCGGGCCGCACCGTCATCGTGCTCGACGATATTCTCGACGAAGGCGAAACCCTGGCGCATGTCAAGCAGCGCTTGCTGGACATGGGCGCCTCCGAGGTGATCCTGGCCGTGTTCGCCGACAAGGCCATCGGCAAGAAAAAGCCCGTACAAGCCGACATTGTCGGCCTGGTGATCCCGAACCGCTTCGTCGTCGGCTTCGGCATGGATGCGTACGGCTACTGGCGCAACCTGCCAGGGCTGTGGGCCATCAAGCCCGAGGATTTGAAGCAGGAGTGATTGTGGTGTTGTCGGATTACGCGCTGCGCGCTAATCCGACCTACCAGTGCCCGGTGGCGTAGATCGGATTAGGCCAAAGGCCGTAATCCGACAACGACCACCAGCGTTACAGCTTCAGCCGCGCGCGCGCCGCCTCATATTCGGCCTTCAGGCGCGCCACCATCTCTTCCACGCTCGGCACGTCATCCATCAAGCCCACGCCCTGGCCCGCGCCCCAGATGTCGCGCCAGGCCTTGGCGCTGCCGGAGCCGAAATTCATCGCGCTCTTGTCCGCTTCGGGCAAGGCTTCCGGATCGAGCCCGGCCGCTTCTATCGATTTTTTCAGGTAATTGCCGTGCACGCCCGTAAACAGGTTCGTGTAGACGATGTCGGCCGCGGCAGACTCCACGATGGCGTCGCGGTAGCCGTCGCTGACGTTCGATTCCTTGGTCGCCAGCCAGCGCGAGCCGATGTAGGCAAAGTCGGCGCCCATCGCTTGCGCGGCCAGCACGGCGTCGCCCGTGGCGATGGAGCCCGACAGCGCCAGCGGGCCGTCGAAGAATTTGCGCACTTCGCCCACCAGCGCGAACGGCGACAGGGTGCCCGCGTGGCCGCCGGCGCCGCTGGCGACCAGGATCAGGCCATCGACACCCGCCTCCAGCGCCTTTTTCGCGTGACGGATCGAAATCACGTCATGCAGCACGATGCCGCCATAGCTGTGGATGGCGTCGAGCATTTCCTTGGGCGGCGCGCGCAGCGAGGAAATGATGATGGGGATCTGGTGTTTCACGCACACTGCCACGTCGTGCGCGAGGCGGTCGTTCGACTGGTGCACGATCTGGTTGACGGCGATCGGCCCGACTTTTTTATCGGGATGGGCGGCCTGGAAGGCGGCCAGCTCGGCCTGCAGGTCGGTCAGCCACGTATCGAGCAATTCGGCAGGACGCGCGTTCAGGGCCGGGAAGGAACCGACGATGCCGGCCTTGCACTGCGCCGCGACGAGGGCCGGGCCGCTGGCGATGAACATCGGCGAGGCGATAACGGGTAAGGAGAGGTTTTGCAACGCAACAGGCAATGCCATGGCGGACTCGCTGGAAAGTTGATCGGACGTAAAAGACACACTGAGCGTTGATTATAGTGCAGAAAAAGTACGATCGTGCTGAATTTATCGCGGACGTGTTTCAACCGTCGTTAAGCAAGTACTCACCCTCGACCCGTGCCGCTGCTGCTCTGCATAGTTGCGACACGGCCCACTCGGCCAACGCGGCCGCCTCCTGGCGCAGGAAGCGCCGGTTGGCCGCTTCGAAGACGGGCATGCCGCGCAGCAGGGCCGGGATCTCGGCCAGGTCGATGCGCTGGCGTTCAAGCAGCAAAAATTTCAGCAGCACCTTCACCGCGTTCTGCGCGTTGCGCACGGGGTCGGACGCCAGGTAATCGAGACGAGAATAGGCGCGCTGCAGGGCGCCGGCGGCATCCGTGAACGGCCGCCCGTGGCCAGGGATCACCACGCGCACGTCCAGGCCGGCGATCAGGTCCAAGGTGGCGCGCGCCTCCAGAAAGCCGGAGCCGCCATCGAGTTCCGGGAAGATCACGCCGAAGCCGTTTTCCCACAGGGCGTCGGCGGAAATCAGGATGCCCTCCTCGGCGCAGTAAAAAATCAGCGAGTGCGGGTCGTGGCCCGGTGCGCCCAGGGCCTGCCAGGCCATGTCGCCCAGCGTCAGCTTGTCGCCGGGCGAAACGGTGGCGTCAAAGCCGAAGCGCGGGCATTGCTGGCCCGTGGCCTGGAAACTCAGGGCGTCCACGTCCCAGGTTCGCACCTTGTCCGCTTCCAACACGGGAATGGCCGTATGGCAGCCGTATTCGGCTTGCAGCAGCGCATTGCCGCCGCAATGGTCGGAATGCAGGTGCGTATTGAACAGGCGGTCCAGCGGCCGGCCCGCCAGGCTGTGGCGCAGCAAGGCCAGGGTCTGCGGCGCATGCGTGACATAGCCGCTGTCGATTAGGGCCGTGTCATCGCTGCCCTGGAACAGGATGTTGTTCGACGACAGCCAGCCGCGTTCGAACACCTGCATGGCATCGGGGAACAGCGCTGGCGATCGCGGCATGGGCTTCCTCAGTAGTCGGGCTCGAAATCGAGCAGGGATTCTCGTCCCGGCAATTCGGCCCACACGGCGCGCTTGAAGTCGTCATCGGCCTTGCTCCAGGCGATGATCTCGTCAAGCGTGCGCAGGCAACCTTCGCACAAGCCGCTGTTGCGGTTCATCTTGCACAGGCTGACGCACGGCGACGGCACCGGCGACGGCAAGGGGAGCGGAACGGCTGGCGGAGGTGGGGGAGCGACCATCATGGAGCGGCATCGGTGTTTGTACAGGCTTGCATTATGCCGCGAAACCGCGCCGGCGAGTCGGTGGCATCGCCCCGCAATGTCTCCATGACTATTATTTCCTGGCAAAACAATGATCAACAACCGCTCTTGCGGAAATTTATTTTGCTGCCTGTTCTCACTCTGCGGGTGCCCGTCCTACAACACAATCAGGCCAGATCCTGCTTGACTTGAGACATTTCAGAACTATACTACCATCCATACAGATGGCAAATGGATGCCACGTGGAGTTTATGGAGAGATATGGCCAAGCAAGACAGCAAGCCCAAAATTGGGGAATCCGAGAAAATCACGATCAACCTCGGCTTGATTGACCTGGGGCAGATCGATCTGCTGGTCCAGGAGGGATTTTATTCCAACCGCACGGATCTGATCCGTACGGCCATACGCAACCAGCTCGGTATCCACGCCGACGTGGTGAAACAAACCGTGGCCCGTAAAAGCCTGGTATTGGGCATGCAGCATTACTCGCGCGCCGACCTGGAAGCGATCCAGGCAGCCGGCCAGCGACTGCAGATACAGGTGCTGGGACTGGCCAGCATCGCCAGCGACGTCTCCGTGGAACTGGCACTGGCCACCATCGAGTCGATTTTCGTATTAGGTGCCCTGCACGCCAGCACCGTCGTCAAGACGGCGCTCGCAGGGCGAATTCACTAGCGTATTGGTTCGCGGCGATGACCCGGCCGATGCGCGGCACCGTTAAGGATGGTCATGAAACTACCTCTCAACATGTTGGCGCAGATGCGCACAGCGACCCGTAATCTGATGGGCAGCGGTCCCGCCGCCGCCACCGAAGCGATCCAGAAGGCGCTGTCCGCCGCCGGCCTGGCGCCGCAAGCGGGCGCCACGCAAGCGCCGCCGCCGCAGCCGATGCGCGACATTAATCCGCCACCAGCACAGGCCCGGACGCAGCAGCCGCACGCTGACGCCGCGCCGGAAACGACGGCCGCGCCGCCCACGCCCGCGCAGGCGGCGCAGGACTTCGCGCAGGATTTCATGGCGCGCCTGGGCGTGCCGGCCGGCCTGGGCCAGCACAGCTTCGACATGCCCAGCTTCGAGCTGCCGAATTTCCACCCGCCCGGCTTCAACGCGCCGGCCGCCACGCCGGTGGAGATCCCCGCCGGCGCGCAGTTCATCGACGGCGTGTACCGCAACCACGCAGGCACGCGTTCGTACAAGCTGTATATCCCCAGCAGCTACCACGGCCAGGCCATGCCGCTGATCGTCATGCTGCACGGCTGTACGCAAAATCCCGACGATTTCGCCGCCGGCACGCAGATGAATGCGCTGGCCGAGGAAAAGGAGTGTTTTGTCGTCTACCCGGCGCAGACGCAGGGCGCCAACAGTTCGCGCTGCTGGAACTGGTTCAACGCCATCGACCAGCAGCGCGACCAGGGCGAACCGTCGCTGATCGCCGGCATCGCCCAGCAAGTCATCGACGAATACCCGGTCAACGAGCGCGAAGTGTTCGTCGCCGGCCTGTCGGCGGGCGGCGCCATGGCCGTCATCGTCGGCACCCTGTACCCTGACCTGTTTGCCGCCGTCGGCGTGCATTCTGGCCTGCCCTTCGCCTCGGCGCAGGACTTGCCGTCGGCGCTGGCCGCCATGAAGGGCGGCGCCATGCCCAATGCCCAGCGCAAGGCGCCGGCCGGCGGCGTGCCCATCATCGTCTTTCACGGCGACCGCGACACCACCGTCAACCCGCGCAATGGCGATGAACTGATCGCGCAAGGCGTACGCAGCCAGGCGGGCGGCAAGGCGGCCAAGGCCGCATCCGTCGACGGCAGCGTGCCGAACGGCCACCGCTACACGCGCACCACGCACAGCCAGGCCGATGGCTCGCCGCTGGGCGAACACTGGGTCATCCACGGCGCCGGCCACGCGTGGTCCGGCGGCAGCGATAATGGCAGTTATACGGACGGAAAAGGTCCGGACGCCAGCCGCGAGATGCTGCGCTTCTTCAAGACCGTCAGCTGATATTCTCGGTGTAGGGCGCGATCTGCCGCTGCTTGTCGGCGATCTCGCATACGCCGTCGGCATAGCGGTTGGAGATGGCGATGAACTGGTCCTGGATCTGCAGGAAGGCGTCGACGATCTCGGCGTCGAAGTGCGAACCGCGCCCCTCGACGATGATCTGCACGGCCTGCGCGTGGTCCATGCCCTGCTTGTAGATGCGCCGGCTGATCAGGGCGTCATACACGTCGGCCAGCGCCATCAGGCGCGCCGAAATCGGGATGGCGTCGCCCGCCAGGCCTTGCGGATAGCCGCTGCCGTCCCATTTTTCATGGTGGCTGTAGGCGATCTCTTTCGCGTACTTGAGGAAATCGACCTCGATGCCCAGTTCGTGCTCGGCCGCCAGGATGGCGTCGCGCCCCAAGGTGGTGTGCGTCTTCATGATGGCCATTTCATGCGGCTCGAAACGCCCCGGCTTGAGCAGGATATGGTCGGGGATGCCCACCTTGCCGATATCGTGCAGCGGCGCCGTCTTGAACAGCAGTTCGATATTCTTGTCCGTCAAAAAATCGCGGAAACGCGGCAAGTTGCGCACCTTCTCGGCCAGCGCCTTCAGGTAGTGCGAGGTGCGGCGGATATGGTTGCCCGTCTCGCTGTCGCGCGTCTCGGCCAGCGAGGCCATGGCGTGGATGGTGACGTCCTGCAGCGCCGCCACTTCCTGCACGCGGCGCTCCACTTCCGTTTCCAGGTACTGGTTCTGGTCGCGCAGGAAATCCTGCATCTGCTTCATCGCCAGCTGTGTCTTGATGCGCGCCAGCACGATGGGTGCCGAAATCGGCTTGGTGATGTAATCGACGGCGCCCAGGGCCAGGCCCAGCTGCTCGTCGGCCACTTCGCTCATGGCGGTCACGAAAATCACGGGAATGCCTGCCGTGGCGGGATCGGCCTTCAGCGCGCGGCACACATCGTAGCCGCTCATGCCCGGCATCATGATGTCGAGCAGGATCAGGTCGGGCTGGTCGCTGCCGGCGGCGATCTTCAGGGCGCGCTCGCCATTGACGGCGATCTTGGTGCGGTAATCGTCTTCCAGCACCGCGCGCAGCAGATCGATATTGTCTGGCGTGTCGTCGACCACCAGGATGGTTGGCTTGCTTGCCGGCGCTCTCATACCCGTCCTTCGTTCTGCATAGTTATCCTTCTCACAGTGTCAACTCCAGCGCATCGGCCACCTCGCCCAGTTGCGCCAGCGCACCTTCGAAATCGTATTGTCCCAGCATGCGCTTCAACTGGCGCGCATGTTCCGCCTGCCCCGCCGCGACGAGCACGGGACCGATGCCGTCGAGGTGCTTGACGGCCTGCGCATCGTCCTGCTGCAGCAGCTGCGACAATTCGCGCAAGCCCGCTTCCAGGTATGCCCGGTCCACCGGCGCCACGTGCGCCACCGCCGCGCCGCCCGCTTCGGCCGCATTGCCGCGCGACTGCATGGCCAGCACGATCTTCGGCACCAGCTCGTCGAGCGCCAGGGTACAGGCGGCCAGCGCCTGCGGCAAACCGTCGTGCGAGCCCAGACTGAGCAAGTGCTCGACCCGCGCGGCGCTGTCGGCCAGGCCGCCGGCGCCGATATTGCCGGCCAGGCCCTTCAGGGTATGCGCTTCGCGGATCGCCGTCTCGAGCTGGTTGTTCTCGATGGCGGCAACGATGCGCTGCATGGCGTCGAACTGGGTTTCCACGAAACGGTCCAGCAATTTTCGCATCAAAGCGGCATTGCCGCCCACGCGGCGCATGGCTTCCGTCATTTTCAGGCCGGCGATCACGGGCAGCTCCGCTTCCGGCTGCGCCACCGCCGCCGTCATTGCCTGCGGCGCGGCCGGCGCGATCCAGCGCGCCAGGGTGCCGAACAGCTGCGCCACGTCGATCGGCTTGGCGATGAAATCGTTCATGCCGGCGTCCAGGCATTTCTCCTTGTCGCCGACCATGGCATTGGCCGTCATGGCGATCACGGGCAAATTCGAGTAACGGGGGTCCTGGCGCAGCTTGCGCGTCGCCTGGTAGCCATCCATCACCGGCATCTGGCAATCCATCAGCACGCCGTCATAGGCGTTTTCCTCGATCTTCGCCAGCGCGATGGCGCCATTGCCCGCGATGTCGACGCGGATGCCGGCGTCGTTGAGAATATGCTGCGCCACTTCCTGGTTCACTTCATTATCCTCGACCAGCAGCAGCCAGGCGCCGCGCAGGGCGCGCTCGTCATCGCGGTAGCTGCTCTGGCGCTGCGTCTTGCGGCTCTGTCCCGTCACGCCGCCAAACACGAACGCTATCTGGTCGAGCAATGTCGAGGCGCTGACCGGCTTGTTCAATATCCCGTCGAGCGGCAAGTCGCGCTGACGCGCCGCCTCCAGCAGCGCTTCGCGATGGAAGGCCGTGACCATGATGCAGGCCGGCGTCGCATCGATGCCGGCGGCATCGGCACGGATGCCGGCCAGGGTATCGAGGCCGTTCATGCCCGGCATTTTCCAGTCCATCAGCAGCAGTCCGTACGGACGCCCCTCGGCGCGCGCCTGCGCCACGGCGCCGATGGCCAGCACGCCGCCAGACACGGCACGCGCCTCGAAGCCCAGCGCCGCCAGCATGCTGACGAAGATTTCACGCGCGCTGGGGTTGTCGTCGACCACCAGCACGCGCAGGCCCTGGAACTGCTGTTGATGTTGCAACTGCGGCAGATTATCGCGCGGCACGGCGGCCAGGCCGAAGCGGGCCGTGAAGAAAAAGGTGCTGCCCACGCCCGCTTCGCTGACCAGGTCGATCTCTCCTTCCATCATTTCCACCAGGCGTTTGCTGATGGTCAGCCCCAGGCCGGTGCCGCCATGGTGGCGCGTGGTGGAGGTGTCGGCCTGGGTAAAGGCCTGGAACAATTTGCTGCGCTGGGGCGGCGTCAGGCCGATGCCCGTGTCGCGCACGTCCACGCGCAAGACAGCAGCATGCTCTTCCAGCTGCTGCAGGCGGATGGTGACGACGATCTCGCCCTTGTCCGTAAATTTGATCGCATTGTTGGTCAGGTTGATCAGCACCTGGCCCAGGCGCAGCGGATCGCCCTGCAAGGCGTTCGGCACGTCGGGGGCGATGTCGAACAGCAGTTCGAGCCCCTTGTCCTGCGCGCGCATCACGGACAGGTCGGCGATCTGCGCCAGCACGTCCTCGAGGAAAAAATCGACTTTTTCAAAGGCCATCTTGCCCGCCTCGATCTTCGAGAAATCGAGGATGTCGTCGATGATGGCCAGCAGGTTCTTCGAAGCCGATTCCACCTTCTCCAGGTAGTTGCGCTGGGTCGACGTGAGTTCCGTCTGCAGCGCCAAATGGGTCATGCCGATGATGCCGTTCATCGGCGTGCGGATTTCGTGCGACATATTGGCCAGGAAGTCCGACTTCATCTTGGTCGCATCCTCGGCCACTTCGACGGCGTGGCGCAGGTCCTGCTCGACGGCCAGGCTGGTGCTCATGTTCTTGAGCGCCTGCAGCAATTCGCCCGTCTCGTCGCGCGATGTCACCTCGATGACGGAACTGAAGTCGCCATTGGCCACGCGCGTGGCGATCGCCACCGCCTCGCCCAGTGGACGCGTGATCGAGCGCGCCGACCAGGCAAAAGCCAGTCCCGTCAGCAGGGCCGCCAGGCCGATGCCGCCCATCAGCAGCAGCGAGGTGTCGATGTCGTTGCGTATCCTGGCCGCGCTGTCGCGGATCAGCTGTTGCTGCAAGTCGTCGAGCCGGCCCACGTACAGCAGCACTTTTTCCAGTATCGGCAAGGTCTGCGTCTGTATGGCCTGCTCGGCGCGGGCATCCTCGCCGCGCTCGACCAGTTCGAACATCGTCTTGAGCGAGCCGTAGTACTCGGCGCGTGCCAGGTGCATCTGTTCCAGCAGGCGTCGTTCCTCGGGCCGCGCATCGAGACCGTCGAGAATGCGCACCTGCTCATCGATGCCTTGCTTGATCGCTTCCAGACGCACCTGGTTCGCCTGGCGCAGCGCCAGCTTGTGCTGGTTCGGCAGATTGCCGATGCGCGTGGCGGCCTCGCGCGCCAGCCCGTGGATCTTGCTGGTGGCCTTGGCGGCAACCCAGTCGCGCTGCAGGATATCGTCGGTCTCGGCGCGGATGGCGTAGATGCGGCTGCCAGAGAGGACGATGACGATCAGCATCAGCACGATCAACATGGCATAACCGGCATTGATGCGCACGCCGATACTGATATCCCTGAAGCGCATAAACTTTCCTATAAGAAATTCTTGAAAATCGAAGTCTGAACGTATTCCCCTACGAAATGCAAGGTTTATTGCAAAGCAATTGCATGCCGAAGTACTTATTTAGCCGACGTTAGGCTTGACAGGACGTGCCAGGGTGGCGATATGGGCTTGCAGGCAGGCGGGGCACCAGCAGCCCGCGGCGGCGCTGCCGGGCACGGGAACGGCGGGCGGCAGCGCCAGGCACCAACAGGGTTCTCTGGCGTCCGGGTCAAGCTGGCCACACTGGAAAGTGGCGCCGCACAGGCTGCACTGGCTCATGGCTGTGTTTGAATTGGCAAGTGTGTGTCATGCTGCTGCGCGACGCGACGCAGATGTAACGGGCAGTAAAAGGGCGGGCTGGGGGGCATATCGGGCCAGACTATAGGATCATCAGGGAAAATACAACAAGATCGCCCTATAATGCCTCCAGGATTTTCTTCTTCCCTGTAAAATCGCACAAATCTATTTTCCGGACTCGCCATGAATCAACTAGCTAACTTGAACCTGGACATGAATGACGACTTGACGGCGGTGTCGCCGCAAATCAAGGCGCAGATTCTGGCCGAGGCCCTCCCTTACATCCGCAATTTCCATGGCAAGACCATCGTCATCAAATACGGTGGCAACGCCATGACGGACGAACGCCTGAAGCACGGCTTCGCGCGCGACGTCATCCTGCTCAAGCTGGTCGGCATGAACCCGGTCGTGGTGCACGGCGGCGGACCGCAGATCGACAACGCGCTGAAAAAAATCGGCAAGCAAGGCACCTTCGTGCAAGGCATGCGCATCACCGATGAAGAAACCATGGAAGTGGTGGAGTGGGTGCTGGGCGGCGAAGTGCAGCAGGATATCGTCATGCTGATCAACCATTACGGCGGCCAGGCTGTCGGCCTGACGGGCAAGGATGGCGGCTTGATCCGCGCGCGCAAGATGCAGATGCCGGACCGCGAACATCCGGGCGAATTCCTCGACATCGGCTTTGTGGGCGAGATCGACGCGATCAACCCGGCCGTCGTCAAGGCGCTGCAGGACGACGCCTTCATTCCCATCATCTCGCCGATAGGTTTCGGCCAGGACGGCCAGGCCTACAACATCAACGCCGATGTGGTGGCGGGCAAGATCGCGGAAATCCTGAAAGCGGAAAAGCTGATCATGATGACCAACATCGCCGGCGTCCAGGACAAGCAAGGCAACCTGGTGACCGACCTGTCCGCGCGTGAAATCGACGAGATGTTCGCCGATGGCACGATCTCGGGCGGCATGCTGCCGAAGATCTCGTCCGCGCTCGACGCCGCCAAGTCCGGCGTGAACACAGTACACATCATCGACGGCCGCATCGAACACTCATTATTGCTGGAAGTGTTGACCGAGCAGGCTTTTGGTACTATGATCCGTTCGCACTAAAAAAATCGCAACGCATCACAGCGAGTAGTTTGGCGGCGCAGATCACCTGGCGCCGCTTTTAATTTGCCCTTGTAGCTCAGTGGTAGAGCACTCCCTTGGTAAGGGAGAGGCCACGTGTTCGATCCACGTCAAGGGCACCAGTATCCTTTCCCCGCAGCTGAAAAAATGTCCATGGCGGCGTTGTCCTTCCTCGCCGTACATGCGTACTGTCTTCGTCAGTCCGCCTTGCCCTGAACACTTTTCCATCTGCTCTGCCGCGTGCTTTACGCAGCAGAGCTACGGCATCCTTGCTGCCTGCTTTCCACACTTAGTACACTCGCTCGACCTTCAAGCCCTTCCGACGCAATAAATCCGGCACGCTCTTTTCTCCGACCAGGTGCAGCACGCCGATGGCGGCCAGGCTGTGCTGTTCGCGCGCCAGGAGCTTGGCGATGCCGTCGGCGAGGACCGGGTTGCGGCCGTCGAGCAACACTTTTTGCACGAACTGCGCGGCGAACGAGGGATCTGTCGCCGCCTTTGCCGCCAGCCTGTCGAAGGCGGCCGCGTCGGCGTTGCGCCACGCATCGGCGATCTCGCGCGCTTCCTGGCGTTGTTCCTGATCCTCGATCGACGCTACGCCGTCTTCCAGGAAGCGGCACTGGTCGAGCGGCGACATGGCGCCAAACAGCGCCATCTGGCCTTCCATCGATTCGAGTTCCACCACGGGGATCTTGCGCGCCTTGGCCTGCTGCGACAGATAATTATCGACGGCCAGGTCGGAGCGGTAACCCAGGGTGGAAAATTCGCCAATGGCCAGCACGCTGGCGAGCATCCATGGCTTCATCGGCGCCACCGATTCGGCCGGAATGCCGTATTTTTGCAACAGCGGCGCCAGGCGCGGGGCCAGGCTCTGGCGGCAGTCAAGCGGCACCTTGCTGCCCGGCGCCTCCATGCCGTATTTCAGCACGGCGCTCACAGCCTTGTGCGGATCGGTGCCGGGATCGATCTCCAGCGCCAGCGCCCCGGCCTGGTGCAGCGCCTGCGTCACGGTGGGTTCGAGCGGGTAAAAATCGGGCGCGCCGACATGGATGGTGCCGAACAGATACAGGGTGTGGGCCGCGTCCTGCACCTTGAACAAGGCGCCGCGGTTTTGCGCCGCGGGCGGCGCTTCGGCGAAGGCCGCCTGCAACGGCAGCAAGAATAATCCGCAAAACATCACTATAATCTGGCGTCGCATGGTTTTCCTGATTGTTGAATTTTTCATCTTCTCTCGCTAGCAAAGACTCTCGTGCCTGTGTCCCATCTTAACCGCTCGTCGCCGGTCTGGCTGTTCGACCTCGACAACACGCTGCACAATGCCTCGCACGCCATCTTCCCCACCATCACGGCCAATATGAACACGTATATTGCCCGCGTACTGGGCGACGGCGTGACGCCGGCCGACGACGCCATCGTCAATGCGGCGCGCGCGGCCTACTGGCGCCGTTATGGCGCCACCTTGCTGGGCATGGTCAAGCACCATCAGGTGCAGGCCGCGCATTTTTTGCGCGAGACGCACGCCTTCGACGATTTGCGCGCCATGATACGCGCCGAGCGGGGACTGGGGGCTTTACTCAAACGCCTGCCTGGCCGTAAAATTTTACTCACCAACGCGCCGCTGCGCTATTCGAGCGATGTGATGCGCCACCTGGGACTGCGCCGGCACTTTTCACACCACATCGCCATCGAGGCGATGCAGGTGCACCGCCAGCTGCGGCCCAAGCCATCGACGCTGATGCTGCGCAAACTGATGCGCAAGCACCAGATCCGCCCTGGCCGCTGCATCCTGGTGGAAGACACCCTCGCCAACCTGAAGGGCGCAAAAAGACTGGGCCTGCGCACGGCCTGGGTCACGCAATACCTGAAAATGGCCGACCCGATCGGCGTGGCGAAGTTGCCCAAGGCGTTAAATCGCCCCGCTTACGTCGATGTCAAAGTAAAATCTGTCCGGCATTTGGCACGCCGCCTTCACCGTCTGCGTTGAAGGGGACTCCTGGACTTCCGGCTGACGCCGGAAGCCGCACCGCTAGCGGCGGTGACGGACTTCCCCATCAAGGCAGCATTTTTTTTAACGACAAGAGAAAATATGGCAAGCACACCGCCGGGCCAACGCAGGCTACAAATTCTTCAGGCCCTCGCCGCAATGCTGGAGCAGCCGAAAGGCGAAAAGATCACCACCGCCGCACTGGCGGCCAGACTGGCCGTCTCGGAAGCGGCCCTGTACCGCCATTTCGCCAGCAAGGCGCAAATGTTCGAAGGACTGATCGAATTCATCGAGTCGAGCGTCTTCGGCCTGATCAACCAGATCGCGGAAAAGCACAGCGACGGCATGACGCAGACGCGCGACATCATCGGCATGCTGCTCAATTTCGCCATCAGCAATCCGGGCATGACGCGCGTGCTGATCGGCGATGCGCTGGTCAATGAGGACGAGCGCCTGCAAGTGCGCATGAACCAGTTCTACGACCGCGTGGAGCTGGCGCTCAAGCAGGCCTTGCGCGTGGCCGCCGCCGAAGGCCATGGCAAGGAAAGCGAAGTGGCTGCGCGCGCCACCCTGATCGTCAGCTTCGTCATCGGACGCTGGCACCGCTACGCCAAGAGCGGCTTCAAGATCAATCCTTCCCAGGAAGCGGCGCTGCAAATCGCCATGCTGCTGGGGTAAGTCACCGCCGCGGCTGTCTTCATGCATACCGACTGTTTCGCCCTGCTCGACGACGCCAGCACGCCTGGCGCCGCATCGCGCCTGTACACGGGCCTGACGGCGGTCTTGCAGTGCAGCGAGGGGCAGGCCTGGCCCGAGTTGCTGGAAGGCCTGCAAGACGCCTTACATCGCGGCCAGTACGCCGTCAGCGTGTGCAGCTACGAGCTGGGCGCGCACTTGCTGGCCATGCCGCCGCGCGCGGCAGATCCCGGCGCGCCGCCGCTGGCGCAAGTGCTCGTCTTCGACCATTGCACGCAGCTGTCGCAGGACGAGGTGGCGCAGTGGCTGGACGCGCGCATCCACGTGGACGCCGCGCCGGCCGGCGTGGCCAATATCCGCGCGAATGTCGACCAGGCGCAATTTACGCAGGCGCTGCACCGCATCCACGACTATATCGTGGCCGGCGACACCTATCAGGTCAACTACACGTATCGCTTGCGCTTCGACGCCTTCGGCTCGCCCCTGGCCCTGTATGCACGGCTGCGGGAACGCCAGCCCGTGCCGTACGGCGCGCTGGTGATGCTGCCCGATGGCGGCGCCCTGCTGTCGCTGTCGCCGGAGCTGTTCGTGCGCCATGCGCAAGGAGAGCTGACGGCGCGCCCCATGAAAGGCACGGCGCCGGCCGCCCCTGCGGAGCAAACGGCAGAAAACGCGCGCCGCGCCGCCGCCCTGGCCAGCGACCCGAAGAACTGCGCGGAAAACCTGATGATCGTCGACCTGCTGCGCAACGACATCGGCCGCATCGCCGTCACGGGCTCCGTCAAGGTGCCGGCCCTGTTCCAGGTGACGCGCTACAGCAGCGTGCTGCAGATGACGTCCACCGTGCAGGCGCGTTTGCGCGACGATGCCAGCCTGGCCGACATCTTCCAGGCCTTGTACCCGTGCGGCTCGATCACGGGCGCGCCGAAACGCCGCACCATGGAGATCATCGCCGAACTGGAACCGGCGCCGCGCGGCATCTACACGGGCGCCATCGGCTGGTTCGATCCGCCGGCCATCGGCGCCGCCCACCCGGTGGGCGACTTTTGCATGTCCGTGCCGATCCGCACCCTGGCCCTGCAGCCGGCGGGCCCTGGCGGCCTGCGGCGCGGCGAGATGGGCGTGGGCGCCGGCATCGTGCTCGACAGCGACCCGGAGGAGGAATTTGCGGAATGCCAGCTCAAGGCCCGCTTCCTGACGGGGCTGAGCAACGACTTCGAACTGTTCGAGACCCTGCATGCGAGCCGAGCCGATGGCTGCCGCCAGCAGGAGCGCCACCTGGCGCGCCTGGCCGCCTCCTGCGCCTACTTCGGTTTTGCCTGGGATGCGGACGCCGCCCGCGCCGCGCTGCAGGCAGCCTGCGCGGCGCGCCCCGACGATACCCCCTTCCGCCTGCGTCTGGCGCTGCGCCAGGATGGCCAGTTCACGCTGCAAAGCGGCGCGCTCAGCGCCTTGCCGGAGACGGTCGACGTCCTGCTGGCGCCCGACGCCACCGTGGCCGACGACCTGTTCCTGCGCCACAAGAGCAGCGTGCGCGCACGCTATGACGCGGCGTGGCGCGCGGCCGAGGCGCAAGGGGGCTTCGACATGCTGTTCTTTAACGAGCGGGGCGAGCTGACGGAGGGCGGGCGCAGCAATGTCTTCGTCCGGCTCGATGGCCACTGGCACACGCCGCCCCTGTCCTGCGGCCTGCTGCCCGGCGTGCAACGCGCAGCCATGCTGGCCGATCCCGCCTGGAACGCGCAGGAAACCATCATCACGCGCGCCATGCTGGCGCGGGCCGAGGCCATCGTCGTATGCAATGCCCTGCGCGGGGCCTTGCCGGCGCATCTTATCGCCAGCGCCTGAAACCGTTCAGGGCAAGGCGCATTGCCGAAGGCAGTGCGAACGCACGACGAGGCATTGCAACGCCGCCATGGACTCCTGAAACAGTTCAGGGCAAGGCGCATTGCCGAAGGCAGTGCAATTGCACGACGAGGCATTGCAACGCCGCCATGGACTGTTTCAGCCGCTAGAGATCTACCTGCATTTCATAACCGCCATAAATCATCCGCTTGCCATCGAACGGCAGCTTGGCCGGGTCCATCATCTCGGCCAGGCGCGGGTCTTTCATGACCTTGTCGTTGATTTCATCGCGACTGGCGCGCGACGCATACACGATCCAGGAAAACACCACCACTTCGCCATCCTGCAAGTCCACCGCCTGCGGGAACGAGGTCAGCTTGCCCGGCTTGACATCGTCGCCCACGCATTCGCGAAATTCCAGCGCACCGTACTCGCGCCAGACGGCGCCGCAGGCGCGCGACATGGCCAGGTAGGCATCGAGCTTGGCTTTCGGTACGGGCACCACAAATCCATCGACATACGCCATGATGATCTCCTTTGTTGTGACAAACGCGAACAACCAGCTTAGGATAATGATGGCAAGACGACAAGCGCGGCATTAAAAAAAAGCAGGCGTTCCAGCCTGCTTGTATATCGGCAACTTACATCGCCAGCGCTTTTTCCACCGCGCCAACGAGTTTCTTGTCGTCCGGCGTCACTTTGCTGGGGAAGCTTTCCACCACTTTCCCGTGGCGGTCGATCAGGTATTTGTGGAAATTCCAGGCCGGGGTCTTGCCCGTCTGCTTGATCAGGTCCACGTACAGCGGGTTCGGATTGGGGCCGGAGACGACGGACTTCGAAAACATGGGGAACTTCACGCCGTAGGTGTTGTAGCAGAAGTCGGCGATTTCCTTGCTGTTGCCCGGCTCCTGCTTGCCGAAATCGTTCGACGGGAAACCCAGCACCACCAGGCCCTTGCTGCCGTACTTGGCGTACAGCGCCTCGAGCCCTTCATATTGATTGGTAAAACCGCAATAACTGGCCGTATTGACCACCAGCACGACCTTGCCCGCATACTGGCACAGGTTTTGCGGCGCTTCGTCCTGCAGGCGGTTGAAGGTCTGCTTGAGGATGGCGGGGCAGGCGGCCGGAGCTATGGCAGCGGCAGCTGTCGCGGTTTCGGCGGCATGGGCCGGCATGGCCAGGCTGGCGCCGGCGGCAAGGGTGGTGAGCGCAAACAGCTGGGCAAGGGTCTTGGACATGAGGGGCACCATGGTTGAACGGAAAAAACCATTCTATGTCAAACGCCGCGCACGCGCATGCGGGCCACAACAACAGCGATTGCTTGACCAGCATCAAGAACGGTGCAGTACTTGCCCAACGCACAGTTTTTTTACCTATGCTCGGCCTTCCTGTCCTTGCCTTGTGGAGTTGCCATGCCCTTCCCGCACCTGACCGCATTACCCGCCGCCCTGCTGGCCGCCAGCCTCGTCACCCTGGCGCCAGGCGGCGCGCACTCCGCCACGACGGCCAAAGCCGTCAAACCCGCCGCGACCAGGGACGCCCCCGCCCTGCCCGGCTACCAGGCTGACCTGAGCCAGACCACGGTGTCCGGCCTGTCCTCGGGCGGCTTCATGGCGGCGCAGTTTGCCGTCGCCTACTCGGCCACCGTCGCCGGCGCCGGCATCATCGCCGGCGGCCCGTATTTCTGCTCGGGCCAGCCAGGCCGCTTCCCGTACATCCCCTACCTGACGAATGCCCTGACCACCTGCATGAATCCAGGCAGCGCGCAGGTGGCGCCGCCCGTCGCTAGCGAATTGCTGCGCGCGGCGAACGATTTTGTGCGCGCGCGCCTCATCGACGACACGGCCAACCTGAAACGCCAGCGCGTATATCTGTTCAGCGGAACGAAAGACCAGACCGTGACGCGGCCGGTGGTGGAGCAGGTGGGGAAATTCTATCAACTGGCGGGCACGCCGGCGGCGCAGATCCGCTTCGTCGACACGGTCGGCGCGGGCCATGCCATCATCACCGACAACAACCAGGACAAGGCCTGCGACGTGACGGCGTCACCCTTCATCAACGACTGCGACTTCGTGCAGGCGCGCGACATCCTGCAGCACCTGTACCCGGACCTGCAACCGTCATCGACCACCCTGACGGGCAAGCTGATCGCCTTCAACCAGCGCAGCTTCATCCAGAACGCGTATTCCAGCATGAACAATACGGGCTATGCCTACATCCCGAAAGCCTGCGACAGCGAGAGCTGCCGCGTGCACGTAGTGTTCCACGGCTGCCTGCAAACGACGCAGGCCATCGGCGACCGCTTCTATACCAGCACCGGCTACAACCAGGTGGCGGACGCCAACAAGATCATCGTGCTGTATCCGCAGGCCGAACCGAGCCCCGTCTACCCGTACAACCCGAAAGGCTGTTGGGATTTCTGGGGCTACACCAGCCTCAATCCGATCGATCCGGATTTCTACCGCAAGAGCGGCACGCAGATGGAAGCGGTCAAGGGCATGCTCGACAGGTTAGGATCGGCTCGCAACAGCCATCGATAACAAACGTCACGGATGCTTGAGAAAATCGCAGCGAGCGGCAACGAGGCTCGGCGCCCCCATCTGGCTAAGAAGCACAGCTGTACTTGGTTCGGGGCCGCCGAGGCAGCGAGCATCGCAGGCCGGAAAGCGCGCCGCGCAGTAGATTTAATCAAGCATCCTAGATACCGCCCATGCAGATGTACTTGATGACGAGATAGTCCTCGATACCGTAGGTCGACCCTTCACGGCCCAGGCCCGATTGCTTGACGCCGCCGAAGGGGGCGATCTCGTTCGAGATCAGGCCCGTGTTGACGCCGACCATGCCCGTTTCCAGGCCTTCTGCCACGCGCCAGATACGGCCGATGTCGCGCGAATAGAAGTAGGCCGCCAGGCCGAATTCCGTGTTGTTGGCCAGGGCGATGACTTCATCGTCCGTCTTGAAGCGGAACAGGGGCGCCAGCGGGCCGAAGGTTTCCTCGGTGGCCACGCGCATGTCGTTCGTCACGTCGGCGATGATGGTCGGCTCGAAGAAACCGTTGCCCAGCGCATGGCGCTTGCCGCCGGCCAGCAGGCGGCCGCCCTTGCCCAGCGCGTCGGCCACGTGCTCTTCCACCTTGGCGACGGCCTTGGCGTCGATCAGCGGGCCTTGCGTGACGCCCGCCTCGATGCCATTGCCCACCTTCAGCTTGGCCACGGCGGCCACCAGCTTGTCGGCAAACGCGTCGTACACACTGTCCTGCACGTACAGGCGGTTGGCGCACACGCAGGTCTGGCCCGCATTGCGGTATTTCGAGGCGATGGCCCCTTCCACGGCCGCATCCAGGTCGGCGTCGTCGAAGACGATGAACGGCGCATTGCCGCCCAGTTCCAGCGACAGTTTCTTGATCGTCGGCGCGCACTGTTCCGCCAGCAAACGGCCCACTTGCGTGGAACCCGTAAACGTCAGCTTGCGCACGATGGGGTTCGACGTCATTTCGCCGCCGATATCTTTCGGCGCGCCCGTGACGATGCTGAACACGCCCGCCGGCACGCCCGCGCGCTCGGCCAGCACGGCCAGCGCCAGCGCGGAAAACGGCGTTGCCTCGGCCGGTTTCAAGACCATCGGGCAGCCGGCGGCCAGGGCCGGGCCGACCTTGCGGGTGATCATGGCGGCGGGGAAATTCCACGGCGTGATGGCGGCGCACACGCCAATCGGCTCCTTGGTGATGACCAGGCGGCGGTCGGGCCACGGCGATTGCAGGGTATCGCCCGCCACGCGCTTGCCTTCTTCGGCAAACCACTCGATGAACGAGGCGCCGAACTGCACTTCGCCCTTCGCTTCCGGCAGGGGCTTGCCCTGCTCGGTGGTCATGATCAGCGCCAGATCGTCGGCGTTTTCCAGGATCAGGTCATGCCAGCGGCGCAGCACGGCCGCGCGCTCCTTGGCCGTCTTCTTGCGCCAGGCGGGCCAGGCGGCATTGGCCGCCTCGATGGCACGGCGCGTCTCGGCCGCGCCCATCAGGGGCACCGTGCCGAGATGCTCGCCCGTGGCGGGATTGCTCACATTAATCGTCTGGCCGCCATCGGCATCGACCCAGGCTCCATTCACGTAAGCCTGGTGACGCAACAAGGTAGGATCTTTCAACTGCAGCATATGGATCTCCGGTCTGGTTTGAATTATCGACGAGGGATACTATGCCACAGCGCGGCCGATTCCGCAGGCGCAGCGCTGAACTGCCCTGGCCTCTACTCGACCTTGAAAGACGACAGTTTCGGGTCCGGCGCCGGGTATTCCAGCTTCATGGCCTGCAGGGTTTCCAGCAGCAGGGACGCGACCACGAGGTTGCGCTGGGTCTTGGAATTGGACGGCACCACATACCACGGCGCGTGGTCGGCATCGGTCTCGCGGATCGCCGTTTCATACGCGCGCTGGTAGCCATCCCACTTCTTGCGCTGGGCGATATCGTTAGGGTCGAACTTCCACTGGCGGTCGGGATCGTCGAGCCGCTCCTGCAGCCGTCCGCGCTGCTCGTCCTTCGAGATATGCAGGAAGACTTTCAGGATGACGGTGCCCGTTTCGCTCAGCATGCGCTCGAAATCGCGGATATGCGCGTAGCGGCGCCGGCATTCGGCCTTGTCGATCATGTCCTGCACGCGCGTGATCAGCACATCCTCGTAGTGGCTGCGGTTGAAGATGGCGATCTCGCCCTTCACGGGCACGTGCTGGTGCACGCGCCACAGGTAGTCGTGCGCCAGTTCGATATCGGTGGGGCCCTTGAACGCCACGGCGCGGATGCCCATCGGGTTGATATTGCTGAAGATGGCCTTCACCGTGCCATCCTTGCCCGAGGTATCCATGCCCTGCAAGACCAGCAGCACTTTTTTCTTGTGCTGCGCGTACAGCATGCTCTGGCACTCGGCGATCTGCGCCGTCAGCGCCACGGTTTCCTCGATGTCCAGGGCCTTGCACTGGGCCGCCGTCAGCTTCTTGTTCGCTGCCTTGGTGGCTGCGCCCAGCAGGCGCTTGCCGGCGAAATCCTCGCTCAGATCAAAGCCTTTGCCGGCCCGGAATTGGGTGCGCGCCTTCATGCCGCCACCGCCAGCTTGCGGTGCTCGATTTTTGTGCAATGGTCCATCACCACGTCCAGGCCTGCCGCGCGCGCCAGCTGCGCCGCCTGCTCGTTGACGACGTCGAGCTGCAGCCACAGGCAGCCGGCCTTGACGGCGATGGCTTCCTCGGCGATCGGCAGGATATCCTCGGACTTGCGGAAACAGTCGACGATGTCGATGCGCGACGGCGCGACGGCCGCCGCGGCCTGCGTCAGGGTGGCGTAGGCGCGCTGCCCCAGCACGTCGCGCCCGGCGAGGGCCGGATTGACGGGCAGCACGCGGTAGCCCTGCCGCAGCAGGTAGTCGGCCACTTCATGGCTGGCGCGTTCGGGCTTGTCGGACATGCCGACGATGGCGATGATGCGGCTCTCTTGCAGGATGCGGGCGATGTTGGACATATTCTGTTCGTGGTTGGGCGTGCGACATTGCCCGCCTAGCGTAGCAGAATTATCCGATGCAGGGAGCTATCCAGCAGTCCTGGAAGTCCGCACGGCCGCCATCTTCGCCACGAAGGCCTGCGCGCGCGCCGTCACGGCCGCGTAATCGCCCGTGGCGCCCGGACCACTCAGGCTGCTGCCGATGCCCACGGCCACGGCGCCGCTGGCAAACCATTCGTGCAGGTTCTCCACCGTCACGCCGCCCGTCGGCATCAGCGGCGCTTGCGGCAACGGTGCGCGCAAGGCCTTGATGTAGGCGGGGCCGAACATCTCGGCGGGGAAGACCTTGACGATGTCGGCACCCGCCTGCAGGGCCGTGACGATCTCCGTCGGCGTCATCGCCCCCGGCATGGACAGCACCTGGTAGCGCTGGCACAGCGCGATGGTCTCCACGTTGACGCTTGGCGAGATGATGAACTGGGCGCCGGCCAGGATGGCGGCGCGCGCCGTCTCCGTGTCGAGCACCGTGCCCGCGCCCAGCAGCACCTCAGGACCATGGCGTTCGCGCAGGGTGCGCAGCACGCCCAGGGTATCGGGCGTGGTGAACGCCACTTCCAGCGCCGTGATGCCGCCGGCGATGCACGCCTCGGCGATCTGCACGGCCGCCTGCGCCGAATTGGCGCGTACGATACCGACCATGCCCCGTTCGAGGATGCCGTTGAAAACCATGTGCTTCTGCATCTGCTCTCTCCTGTCAGGCCGGCAGGGCGCCAAAGCGCACTTCCGGTAAACCGCGCACGCCCACCTGGCGCGCATGAAACAATCCGCCGGCCAGCGGTTCGCCCGCCAGCTGGGCCGGGGTCAAGCTTTCCTGCGCCGTGGTGACGAACAATTCGTCGTAGTGCGGGCCGCCCAGGCTCACGCAGCTGGGCTGCGAGACGGGCAGGCTGATATTGCGCTCGACGCTGCCGTCCGGGGCGAAGCGCAAGACCCTGCCCGCGCCCCACTGCGCGCTCCACAGGTAGTCATCCGCGTCGATGGTGGCGCCGTCGGCGGCGCCGGGGCCAGGACCGAGCACGGCAAACACGCGCACCCGGCTGGCGTCGCCGCCCAGGTAATCATCCCAACGGTAGATCGCCTTCTTCATCGAGTCGCAAAAATACATGGCCGTGCCGTCGACGCTGAAGCAGATGCTGTTCGAGATGGCGATCTGCGGCAGCGGCAGCCGTTCCAGGCTCAAGTCCAGGTTGAGGCGGTAGAAGCTGGCGACGGCGTCGCGGCACGGCCGCTCATCGAGCGTGCCGAAGACAAAGCGCCCCTGGCGGTCGCAGCGGCCGTCATTCAGGCGCGTCATGGGCAGGTCCCCCTCCACCGTGTGCAAGCGCGTGACGGCCCCGCTGCGCGCGTCGAACCACGCCAGGCGCGAGGCCAGTCCCAGCAGCAGCACGTCGTCGCGGTCCGTCAGCGCGAAACAGGCCAGGCGCTCGGGCATGGTCCAGCGCTGGCGCTCCCCCGTGCTCAGCACCAGCGCATGCAGCTGGCAGCCTTCGATATTCGTCCAGAAAACGCGGCCGCTGCGTTCGCACCAGCGCACGCCCTCGCCCAGGAAGTTCTGCGCATCGACCAGTAATTGGGCCTGTGTCCCCATCATTTTTCCTTTATTAACTTAACGCATGATAAAACCGTCGCGAGCGGAAGTCAGTTGTGACCGAGACGCGCAACTGTGCTTGAGCACAGTGAGCATCGAGGCCGCAAATGACGACGCGCAGCAGGTTTGATCGTGCGTTATCAATGTGACTCGCGCGGCACGGCAGATCCCCGGCAGCCGACGAGGAAATCGAGGTCCGCGCCCTCGTCGGCCTGCGTCACGTGCTTGATGTACATCGACTGGTAGCCGCCCTTCATGGCCGGTGGCGGCGCGCTCCAGTCGGCGCGCCGGCGCGCCAGCTCGGCCTCGTCGACGTCCAGGTGCAAGCGCCGTCCCGCCACGTCCAGTTCGATCATGTCGCCGTCGCGCACCAGCGCCAGCGGCCCGCCCACGGCCGCTTCCGGCGCCACGTGCAGCACCACCGTGCCGTAGGCCGTGCCGCTCATGCGCGCGTCCGAGATGCGCACCATGTCGCGCACGCCCTGCTCCAGCAGTTTTTTCGGCAATCCCATATTGCCCACCTCGGCCATGCCCGGATAGCCCTGCGGGCCGCAATTTTGCAGCACCATCACGCAGCTAGCGTCGATGTCGAGCGCGGGATCGTCGACGCGCTTTTTGTAATGCTCGATGCTGTTGAAGACGACGGCGCGGCCACGGTGCTGCATCAGCTCGGGCGACGCGGCCGAGGGCTTGATGACGGCGCCGCGCGGGGCCAGGTTGCCCTGCAGGACGGCGATGCCGCCTTCGTCCTTGAATGGCTGCGCCAGCGGCGTGATCACCTCGGGATTGAAATTTTCCGCCTCGGCCACGTTGACGGCCATGGTCGCGCCCGTGACGGTGAGCGCCTCGCCATGCAATTTGCCCAGCAGGTCGCGGATGATCACGGGCAGGCCGCCCGCATAGTAAAAGTCTTCCATCAGGTACTGGCCCGACGGCATCAGGTTGAGCAAACAGGGAATGTCGCGGCCCAGGCGGTCCCAGTCGCCCAGGCGCATGTCGACGCCGATGCGCCCGGCAATGGCCAGCAGGTGGATCACGGCATTGGTCGAGCCGCCGATGGCGCCGTTGACCATGATGGCGTTTTCAAACGCTTCGCGCGTGAGGATCTGCGACAGTTTCAGGTCTTCATGCACCATGTCGACGATGCGCCGGCCCGTCAGCTGCGCCTGCAGCTTGCGGCGCGCATCGACGGCGGGAATGGCCGCATTGCCGGGCAGGGTCACGCCCAGTGCCTCGACCATGCTGGCCATGGTCGAGGCCGTGCCCATGGTCATGCAGTGGCCGGCGGAACGCGACATGCACGATTCGGCCTGCTTGAATTCGTTTGAGGTCATGCGCCCGGCGCGCACGTCTTCGGAAAACTTCCACACGTCCGTGCCCGAGCCGATCGGCTTGCCCCGGTAATTCCCGTTCAGCATGGGGCCGCCCGACAGCACGATGGTGGGCAAGTCCACGCTGGCCGCGCCCATCAGCAAGGCAGGGGTGGTCTTGTCGCAGCCCGTCAGCAGCACCACGCCGTCGATGGGGTTGGCGCGGATCGATTCTTCCACATCCATGCTGGCCAGGTTACGGAACAGCATGGCCGTCGGGCGCAGATTCGTCTCGCCCAGCGACATGACGGGAAATTCGACGGGAAAGCCGCCCGCTTCAAGCACGCCGCGCTTGACCATCTCGGCCAAGTCGCGGAAATGGCCATTGCAGGGCGTCAGTTCGGACCAGGTATTGCAGATGCCGATGACGGGACGGCCATCGAAAGCGTCGCTGGGATAGCCCTGGTTCTTCATCCAGCTGCGGTGAATGAAACTGTCCTTGTCGTCGCCGCCAAACCACGCTTGCGAACGCAAGGGACGCTTGTTCTTGTTGCTGCTCATACTGTCTCCTGCGGGGAAATCAAGCCGCGCGCGGCGGCGATCAGCAGCGCACCGTGACCGGCCAGATAGTCTTGCTGCTGGTCGTCGACGATGATGCGCTTGCCATAAAAAAATCCATGTTCTTCGATCAGCAGGCCGAGCGCCTGGCGCAGCATGGGCTTGCCGGTAATGACGAGCGGCGTATCGGGCCGCATCTGGATGGCGGTGCTGTTGCGCAGCGCCAGCAGGTCGCCGCTGAGGACGGCGCCCATCAGGAAATTGGCCCGCTCATTGCATTCGATCGCGCTGAACTGGCCCAGGGTGCGCACGCTGAAACAGGCGCGCGCCAGCCCCGTTTTTTGCGCCGCGGCCGCGCCGGCCAGCAGCATTTTCGGCACCAGGGTCTGGGCAAAACCGCCATCGACCGATTGCTTGATCAAGGTGTGCTGCGTGATCGCCTGCAGCAATTCCCCGGCGATGGTGGTGCTGCAGCCGAGGATGCGGCGCTGCTCGTCGACGCTGATCAGTTTGGTATGCGAACCGGGCATGATCAGGGTCGCCGCGCCGCGCAACTGCAGGCGCTCGAGCAGCGCGACGACTTCCGTCTCTTCTCCGCGCATCATGTCCATCGCTTCGACGTTATGCAGGCCGACGGCGCCATGCTGGTTGCGCACGCCGGGAATCAGCCACAGGGGCTGCGCCAGCACGTCGGGCAAGTCCACCGCCTGCATGCCTTGGGCCAGCTGGGCCAGGCCGGCGGGCGCCGGCAAATGCGGCACTTCCTGCACGCCCATGGGCGAACTGATCATGCCCGAAGCGAGCGCCAGGTCCACGGCCGACGGCGCGATGCCCGCGCTGGCCAGCACGCTGGCGATGGTGTCGCGCAGCGCCTGTTTCAGCGCGCCGTTATGGCCATCGATGGCGGTATTGCGCACGCCCGTTTCCAGCTGCGCCTGGGCGACGACGGCGCCGCCGCGCCACAGCAAGGTACGCGTATTGGTGGTGCCGGCATCGATGGTGAGTATGTTCATGGGCAGGTTCGCAGCGTCGGTAAGGGCAAAAATAAATGAGGGAAAAACTACCTCATGGTAGAACTGCCCCGCATATCTGACCAATCACTTATTTGACATCATTGATACCGGTTCGGATATGTCAAACGCATCGATATCCTGCACGCCCAAACGGTAGGCGAGCTGGAACCGCTTCACCTGTCCCGGCTGCAATTGCACGCCCTGCGCCAGCAGGGAAAAACAGCGCGCATCGGAATACAGATGGCAGCTGTCCTGGGTGCTGGAAAAACGCAGGACCCGGCCGGAAGCGGGGTCGGCAACCTGCGCCGCCTCGCGCAGCTGGCCGCTGCCCGTCCAGTAAAAGTCATGCCGGAATCCCGCCGATTGCGCCAGCGCGGGCCAGGCCAGGCGTGAGGCGAGCGGCGCCGGCTGGCGGAAATCAAACGCGCTGCCCGCCACGTCGAGCGGAGCGCTGCAAGAGTGGCCGCCAGGCCAGTAGCGGTCCGCAGCCAGGCGCAGCACATGGTCGCCCACAGCGGCACGGCCGCCCTGCAGATTGAAGCGGGGCGCGGCAAGCGCAAAACGGGAAACCGCATCGGCCGTGGCGGCGCAGTCGAGGTGCAGGCTGCCATCGTCGTCAAGCCGATAGGCCAGTCGCACCGACAGGCCGTCGTGCGCCAGGCGCAGCAGCAAGTGGCCGTCGTCCGGCGGGTCGCACCGCCAGCCCGTGGACGCGTGCGCCGCAGAGGGTGCCGCGCCCAGCACATCGGCCAGGCGGCCATAACGGTCGGGCGCCCACCAGGCCCGCACGCTGGCATCGTGCGCGTCGATGGCCACGCGCATGCCGCGCGCATTGCGCAGCAGATGCATCATGGCGCCTGCCCGGGCGCTGGCGGCGGCCGGCTGCGCTGCTGGAATTCGCGCGGCGTGCAGCCAAGTTCGCGCTTGAAGACGGCGTGCATGTACTGCACCGTGGTAAAGCCGCAACGCACGGCCACCTCGGCCACCTGTCCCGGCCCGCGCGCCAGCAGGGTCTTGGCCGCATCGAGCTTGAAATGCAGGATCTCGTCGTGCACGCTGCGCCCCAGCTCGTGGCGGAAGTGCGCTTCGAGCGAGGAGCGCGACACGCCCACGTAATCGGCCACCTGCTCCGTCTTGATGCCCTGGCAGGCGTACTGGCGGATGAAGTGGCGCGCCTGCATCACCTGCGGATGCTGGAAGGGCTGGTGGCGCGTGGACGCGAGCACGTTCAGGCCGGCCGGCGGCACGAGGATGCGCGTGCCGGACAGGCGCGCGCCGTTGAGCATCTGGTGCAGCAAATGCGCGGCCGTGCGGCCCATTTCCTCGGTGCCCTGGATCACGGAACTCAAGGGAATGCGCGTGAGCATGCGCGCCAGCGGGTCGTTGTCGATGCCGATCAGGGCCACTTGCTCCGGCACGGCGATGCCCGCATGCATGCACGCTTGCAGCAGCTGGCGCGCGCGCGCGTCGCTCACGGCGATGATGCCGACGGGTTTTTCCAGGCTGTTGAGCCAGGCGATCTGCTGCTCCACCGCCTCGTCCCAAGACGGCGCGCTGGTAGCCACGCCCCGGTACACGTCGGCGCGCATGTGGTCGCGCTCCATCAGGGCGCAAAACGCCGTTTCGCGCTCCTGCGCCCAGCGGTTGACATCGGCCTCGGGCAGGCTGAAACAGGCAAAGCGGCTCAAGCCCGCTTCCACCAGGTGTTCATAGGCCAGCTTGACGATCTTGAAATTATCGGTCGCCACGTACGGGATGCCGGCCGGGTAATCGTCCTCGCGCGCATACGAGCCGCCCACGGCCACCACGGGCAGGCGGCTGTGCGCCAGCGCCGCGCAGACGGCGGGATCGTCGAAATCGGCGATGATGCCGTCGCCCTGCCAGCGCTCGATGCCGGGCAGGCGGCAGCGGAAATCCTCTTCCAGGAACAGGTCCCACGACACGCGCGTGGTGTTCAGGTAGGCGGCGATGCCCGCGATGATGTCGCGGTCGTAGATCTTATTCCCGTTAAACAGCAGCGCGATCCGGTGCGCGGTCGGCATCTTCATGGTGTCTCCTCCCGTGCCAGATCGTTTCACGGCTATCTGCGTCCGGCTCGCGTGCTGACATCGACCCACACGGCGAGGGTGAGGATACTGCCTTTCACGATCATCTGCCAGTAGGTGTCCACGTCCAGCATGGACATGCCGTTATCGAGGCTGGCCATCACCAGCGCGCCAATCAGGGCGCCGTACACGGTGCCCGAACCGCCGCGCATCGAGGTGCCGCCGATGAAGCAGGCGGCGATGGCGTCGAGTTCGCTGAAGGTGCCGGCCGAGGGCGAGCCTGCCGCCAGGCGGCCCGTGTTGATCAGGCCCGCCAACGCGCACATCAGGCCCATGATGCCGAAGATCCACAGCTTGACGGCTTTCACATTGATGCCGGACAGGCGCGTCGCTTCCATATTGCTGCCGACGGCGTAGATGCGGCGGCCGAACACGGTCTGGCTGGTGATGTAGCTGAACAGCCCCAGCAGGGCCAGCAGCAGCAGCACGGGCAGCGGAATACCTTCATAGCCGTTCAGGGTCCGCACGAAGGCATACAGCACGGCGCCGATGACGGCCAGGCGCAGGCCGTCGGCCCACGACGCCGTCTGCGGCAAGCCATGCTGGGCGCGGCTGGCGCGCGCGCGCCACGTCAGGAAGGCGGCCAGCAGGAACAGGCCGATGCCCAGCACGATGCCGGGCACTGCGGGCAGGTAGCCCTGTCCCAGGTAGACCATCGGCTCGGAGACGGGCGCGATCGTGATGCCGCCCGTGATGCCCAGCAGGATGCCGCGGTACGCGAGCATGCCGCCCAGTCCCACGATGAAGGACGGGATGCCCCGGTACGCCGTCAGGTAGCCATTCAAGAGGCCAATCACCAGGCCGCAGCCGAGCACCGCCATCAGGTTCAGCGCCAGCGGCCAGTGCTGCGTGACGTCCAGCACGGCGGCGATGCCGCCGAGTAGCCCCAGCAGGGAGCCGATCGACAGGTCGATCTCGCCGGCGATAATCACCAGCACCATGCCGCAGGCGAGGATGCCGGTGACGGACATCTGGCGCAGCAAATTCGACAGGTTGCGCGGCGTGAGGAAGCTGCCCTCCGTCTTCCACGAAAAGAAGGCCCAGATCAGCGCCACGGCGATCAGCAGGGCCAGCATCTTGTATTGGGTGAACAGCTGTTTGATACTGTGCGGTTTCATGCTGCGGGTTCCTTGTTTGCGGTGTTGGCGGCGGGTGCCGGGCGCTGGTCCAGCGCCGCCGCCAGCACGGTTTCCTGGCTCAGGCCATCGTTGATAAAGTCGCCGCGCAGGCGGCCTTCGCCCATCACCAGCACGCGGTCGGACACGCCCAGCACTTCGGCCAGTTCCGACGAGACCATGATGATGGCCACGCCACGGTCGGCCAGCGCCAGCATCAGTTTGTAGATTTCATATTTGGCGCCCACGTCCACGCCGCGCGTGGGTTCGTCGAGGATCAGCACGCGCGGGCGCGTCAACAGCATCTTGGCCAGCACGGCCTTTTGCTGGTTGCCGCCCGACAGGCTCGTAATGGGCAGCGACGGGCTGGCCGCCTTCAGTTCCAGCTGCGCGATCTCGCCGCGCACGGCCTTCAATTCCGCCTCGCCATCGATGCGCGTGGCGCGCGCGAATTGCTCCAGCACGGCCAGGGTGATGTTCTGCCCCACGTCCAGATCCGGCACGATGCCGTGATGCTTGCGGTCTTCCGGCACCATGGCCAGGCCCATGGCGATGGCCTTTTGCGGGGACGAAGTGTCGATGCGGCGGCCATCGAGCCACACTTCGGCCTGGCACGGCCCCTGGTAGGCGCCGAACAGGGCCGAGACGAGCTCCGTGCGCCCCGCCCCCACCAGGCCGGCGATGCCGAGGATCTCGCCCTTGCGCAGGGTGAACGACACGTCGTCGACCCGCTTGCGCTGCGGGTTGTCGGCATCGATACAGCTCACGTGGCGCGCCTCGAACAGCACTTCGCCGATGGCCGCAGGCGCATTGTTCCCCACTGCGCGCTGCGGATACAGCTGGCTCATTTCGCGGCCCACCATCTGCGCGATGATGCGCTCGACGTTCATCTGCGCCATCGGCGTGGTCGCGATATGCTTGCCGTCGCGGATGACGACGATGGTGTCGCAGATGGCCGCCACCTCATCGAGCTTGTGCGAAATGTAGATGCAGGTGACGCCCTTGGCTTTCAGCGCGCGCAGGATATCGAGCAGCACGGCGATTTCCGAGGCCGTCAGCGACGACGACGGCTCGTCGAGTATCAGCAATCGCGCATTCTTGTTGAGCGCCTTGGCGATTTCCACCAGCTGCTGGTGGCCGCCGCCGTAATTCATCACCGGTTGCGCCACGTTCAGTTCGGGAATTTTCAGTTCGCGCAGCAGCTCGTCGGCGCGCTTGTACATGGCCGCGTAATGCATGCGCCCGCCGGGCAGGGTAAGCTCGCGACCCATGAAGATATTCTCGGCAACGGACAGCTGCGGCACCAGCATCAGTTCCTGGTGGATGATGATGATGCCCGCGTCTTCCGTGTCGCGGATCGATTGCGCGCGCAGGGGCTGGCCATCCCACAGGATCTCGCCGTCCCAGGTGCCGTGCGGGTACACGCCGGACAGCACCTTCATCAGGGTCGACTTGCCGGCACCATTCTCGCCGCACAGGCCGATGCACTCGCCGGCCCGCACCTGCAGGTCGATGCCGTCGAGCGCGCGGACACCGCCAAACTGTTTGACGATGCCTTTCATTTCAAGCAAAAATTCAGACATCTGAGCTCACATTTATTGACCAGGAAGGAGGCGTAGGTCGGGTTAGCGCGCAGCGCGTAACCCGACACCACCACTTAATTACCCAGCTGCGCCTTGGTATAGAAACCGTCATCGACGAGAATGTTCACGTTCGCCTTGGTCAAGGGCGTGGGTTTGAGCAGCACCGTGCTGACTTTTTTCAGGCCGTTGTCATAGCTGGAGTTGTAGGCCGGCTTTTCATTGCGCGCCAGTTGCACGGCCAGCTTGGCCGCTTCGGCAGCGATGGTTTTCAATGGCTTGTAGACGGTCATCGATTGCGTGCCGGCGATGACGCGTTTCACCGCCGCCAGATCGGCGTCCTGGCCCGAGACGGGCACCTTGCCGGCCAGTTTTTGCGCGGCCAGGGCCTGGATGGCGCCGCCGGCCGTGCCGTCGTTCGAGGCGACGATGGCGTCGATCTTGTTGCCGTTGGCCGTCAGCGCGTTTTCCACGATGGACAGCGCTTCGGTGGCGCTCCAGTCCTTCACCCACTGCTGGCCGACGATCTTGATGTCGCCCTTGTCGATGAACGGTTTGAGCACCTTCATCTGGCCTTCGCGCAGCATCTTGGCGTTGTTGTCGGTCGGCGAACCGCCCAGCAAATAGTAATTGCCCTTCGGCTGCAGCTTGGTCACGCCTTCGGCCTGCATTTCGCCCACTTTCTCGTTGTCGAACGAGATATACGCATCGATATCGGCGTTCAGGATCAGGCGGTCATACGACAGCACCTTGATACCGGCCTTTTTCGCTTCCTTGACGGTGTTATTGAGCACCGTGGCGTTGAACGGCACGATCACCAGCACATCGACGCCGCGCGAGATCAGGTTTTCGATCTGCGAAATCTGGCGCTGCTCGCTGGCGTCGGCCGACTGCACGAAGACCTTGGCGCCCTGCTTTTCGGCGGCGGCGATGAAGAAATCGCGGTCGCGCGTCCAGCGTTCCACGCGCAAGTCGTCGATGGAAAAACCGATCTTCGGGTTTTTCGCATCGGCCAGGGCGGCGCTGCTGCTCAATGCCAGCATGGCGGTCATGATGGCTGCACTGATGATCTTGTTCATTGTGTGTCTCCTTGTGGATTTTATTAACGACGTTTTTTCACTGCGGGTGCTGCTGAAAAATTTTATGTCTGTGGTGGTGTCGGGTTACGCGCGCAGCGCTAACCCGACCTACGTGCTGCGACTGCTAATGGTTGTGGCGCGGCAAGGTCTGGCCCACGGCGCGGTATTTCAGGGCCAGCTCCATGCAGGCGCCCGTTTCCAGCTGGCCCACGCTGGCGCGGTAGAGCTCCTGCCACGGCGTGGCGCTGTCATTGACGGGCGGCGGCAGTTCCTGGGCGCGGCGCGCCAGTTCCTGTGCCTCGACCAGCATGTCGCACTGCCCCCCGTTCAGGTCCACGCGGATGATGTCGCCCGTGCGCAACAGCGCCAGGCCGCCGCCCACGGCGCTTTCCGGCGACGCGTTCAGGATCGAGGGACTGTCCGAGGTGCCCGACTGGCGCCCGTCGCCCAGGGTCGGCAAGTTCAGAATGCCCGCCTTGAGCAAGGCGTCGGGCGGCTGCATGTTGACCACTTCGGCCGAACCGGGCCAGCCCACGGGACCGGCGCCGCGCATGACCAGCATGCAGCTGTCGTCGATATTGAGCGCCGGGTCGTTGATGCGCGCGTGATAGTCGCTTGAACCGTCAAAGACGATGGCGCGCGCCTCGAACACACCCTCGCTGCCGGGGCGCGACAGATAGCGCTCGCGGAAAGCGGGCGAGATCACGCTGGTCTTCATGATGGCGAAGTCGAACAGGTTGCCCTGCAAGGCCATGAAACCGGCCTTTTCCTTCAGCGGCGCGGCAAACGGGCGGATCATCTCGCGGTCCGCGCTTTCGCGGCCTTGCAAGTTGGCCGCCATGCTCTGGCCCGTGACCGTCAACCGGTCCGCATGCAGCAAGCCCGCCTGCTGCAGTTCCCACATCACGGCCGGCACGCCGCCGGCGCGGTGGAAGCGCTCACCCAGGAATTTGCCGGCCGGCTGCATGTTCAGCAGCAGCGGCACGTCGTAGCCGTGCGCCATCCAGTCGCTCGAGTGCAATGCCACGCCCGCATGGCGCGCCATGGCCATCAGGTGCGGCTGGGCGTTGGTGGAGCCGCCGATGGCCGCGTTGACGATGATGGCGTCCAGGAAGGCCTCGCGCGTGAGGATGCTTGAAGGACGGACGTCCTCGAACGCCATGTCGACGATGCGGCGTCCCGTCTCATAGGCGATCTGGCCCCGTTCGCGGTACGGCGCGGGGATGGCCGAGCAACCCGTCAGGGACATACCCAGCGCCTCGGCCAGCGCATTCATGGTCGATGCCGTGCCCATGGTGTTGCAGTGGCCGGCCGATGGCGCCGAGGCGGCGGCGATCTGCAGGAATTTGTCGTTGTCGATCAAGCCGGCGGACAGCTGGCGGCGGCCCTTCCAGATGGCCGCGCCGGAACCGACCAGTTCGCCGTCCATCCAGCCGTCGAGCATGGGGCCGCCCGACAGCACGATGGCGGGAATGTCCACCGTGGCGGCGGCCATCAATTGCGCCGGCGTGGTCTTGTCGCAGCCCGTCGTCAGCACCACGGCGTCGATCGGATAGCCATGCAGGATCTCCACCAGGCCCAGATACGCGAGGTTGCGGTCCAGCGCGGCCGTGGGACGGCGGCAGTTCTCGAAGATCGGGTGCAGCGGGAATTCCATCGGGATGCCGCCCGCGTCGCGGATGCCGTCGCGCACGCGCTGGGCCAGCTCCAGGTGGATGCGGTTGCAGGGACTGATATCGCTGCCGCTTTGCGCAATGCCGATGATGGGCCGGCCCGAACGCAGTTCCTCGGCCGTGATGCCGTAGTTCATGAAGCGCTCGAGGTACAGCGCCGTCATGTCGATGTGGTCGGGATTGTCGAACCAGTCCTGCGAGCGGAAACGCCGCGCCTGGCGGTTGCCTGGGGTGCTCATGCGCCGTACCAGCCTGCGTCGACATAGTATTCGCGTCCCGCGCACTTGGCCGCGTTGTCGGACGCGAGGAACAGTGCCAGCGCCGCCACGTCTTCCGGCTCCACGCGCAGCTGCAGGCATTGACCCTGCAGGATCACGGCTTCCGCTTCCGGCGTATGCCACAGCCGCTCCTGGCGCGGCGTGCGCACGGCGCCGGGAATGATGCAGTTGACGCGGATGCCGTCGGCACCCAGGTCGCGCGCCAGGCCGCGCGTCAAGCCCTCGATGCCGGCCTTGGCCGTCATGTAGATCGACAGGTTCGCCTGCGCCAGGTGCCAGGAAATCGAACCCAGGTTGAGGATCACGCCGCTGCCCTTGGCGCGCATGGCCGGCGCCACTGCCTGGGCGCAGAAATACTGGTGGCGCAGGTTGACGGCGATGCGCTCGTCCCAGTAGGCGGGCGTGACGTCCTGCAGCTGGTGGCGGTCGTCATTGGCCGCGTTGTTGATGAGGATATCCGTGGCGCCCGCGCTGTGTTCAATCTCGGCGAAGGTGGCGGCCAGGGCCGCCAGATCCGTCAGGTCGCAATAGCGGAAAACGGGCGGCTGCGGCAGGTGGGCCAGCTTTTCCTGCAGCGCCAGCGACGCTTCGCGGGCGATGTCGAGGAAGGTGACGTGGGCGCCCTGGCGCGCGAACGCCTCGACGATGGCCACGCCGATGCCGGTGCCGCCGCCCGTGATGACGACGCGCTGGCCTGCCAGGCTGGGGTAAGTTGCATGCTGCATGTTATCTCTCTTTTAAAAAAATCGGATCAAAGCAAACCGCGTTTGGCCAGGTTCTGGTACAGCGCGCGCACGCCGAACGTCCAGGGGGCAATCGCATCGCAGCGCTGCACTTCGTTGACCAGCGCGCCCAGCGCGGCGCTGGCAATCGTCACGCGGTCGCCCAGGTGGTGCGTGAAGCCGCCACCCTGCGCGCCACGGTCCTTCACGGGCGAGAACATGGTCCCCAGGAACAGCATGAAGCCGTCCGGATACTGGTGGTACTGGCCTGCCGTCTGGCGCACCAGGTCGAGCGGGTCGCGGCTGATCTCGCGCATGAAGCTGGCGCCTTCGAGCACAAAACCGTCGTCCGCGCCCTCGATCAGCAGCGACACTTCCGCCTGGCGCACGGTGTCGAGCGTGAAGTGTTCGTCGAACAGGCGGATGAAGGGGCCGATGGCGCAGGAGCCGTTGTTATCCTTGGCCTTGCCCAGCAACAGGGCGCTGCGCCCTTCGATGTCGCGCAGGTTGACGTCATTGCCCAGGGACGCTCCCAGCACCTCGCCGCGGCTGTTGACGGCCAGGACGATCTCGGGCTCGGGGTTGTTCCAGGCGGACGATGGCAGCAAGCCCACCTGCGCGCCGCAGCCCACCGACGACATCGGCTGCGCCTTGGTAAACACTTCCGCATCGGGGCCGATGCCCACTTCCATGTATTGCGACCAGGCGCCGCGCTGCTGCAGCTGCTGTTTCAGCCGCTGCGCCGCGTCCGAGCCCGGTTTTAATGCGGACAGGTCGCCGCCCAGGGTCGTTTGGAGGGCGGTGCGCAGGCTCGCCGCGCGTGCCGCATCGCCGCCCGCCTGTTCCTCGATCACCCGTTCGAGCAGGCTGACGGCGAAGGTCACGCCGCAGGCCTTCACGGCCTGCAGGTCGCACGGCGCCAGCAGCAGCGGCTCGCCAGCCGGCGCGGCCAGCGCTTGTTCCAGCAGCGCCTGCACGGGGCCGAGCGCGATGCCGGGCGCATGGCGGGCGATATCGAGCGCATCGCTGCGTTCGAACAACTCGGCCACCGTCGCTACCGTCTGTGTGATGTCGACCACCTCGCCGCCGCGCACGGCGACGACGCAGGGGCCGTCGCGCCAGATGCGGCCGATGAGGAGGGCCTGCGCCAGGTCGGCGGGCAACAGGGAGGCGGGGGAAATCGGCTGCATGGCAAGCTTTCAAAAGGTCGTGTCGGGATGGCTGGTCTTCAAGTTCGGACCGATTCTGCGCGCCGCCCTGTGTCGCCGCAATTACGAAAATCACCAAATTGAATGATGATTATTGGTATTGCAGTGCACCAAAAAAAGCCGCCGCCCGGCCCCCGTTCCCGTCCTTTCCGCAGGCGGAAAAGCATGCAATGGCGCATCGCATCAATTGGCCTATCGATATCGTTTTGGATATCGGCTATGCGAAAAAAGTGATTGGTGAGGGATGGATGGACAAACTAGTATCAGCCGTGGCCTGCAATCGGCCATCCGCACGGAGCCCGCCCTGTGGGACGACGGCCCTGGCACATTCAACTATCGAAGACGGTGGAGACCTGAAATGAAAACAACAATGAAAATGCTGACCGCGAGCCTGGCGCTGGCCATCTCCGGCATGGCGGTAATGCCCATGGCAAGCGCCGCCGACAAGGGCGCGATCGGCATCTCGATGCCGACCAAGTCGTCCATGCGCTGGATCGCCGACGGCGACAACATGGTCAAGGTATTCAAGGAGCGCGGCTACAAGACGGACCTGCAGTTTGCCGACGACGATATCCCGAACCAGCTGGCGCAGGTGGAAAACATGATCACCAAGGGCGCCAAGGTGCTGGTGATCGCCGCCATCGACGGCACCACCTTGTCGAACGTGCTGCAAAAGGCGGCCGACAAGGGCATCAAGGTCATTTCGTATGACCGTCTGATCCGCGGCACGAAAAACATCGATTACTACGCCACCTTCGACAACTTCCAGGTCGGCGTGCTGCAAGCGGGTTATATCGAATCGGCGCTGAAACTCAAGGAAGGCAAGGGTCCGTTCAATATCGAACTGTTCGGCGGCTCGGCCGACGACAACAATGCGCACTTCTTCTACAACGGCGCGCTGTCGGTCCTGAAACCGTACATCGACAGCGGCAAGCTGGTGGTGCGCTCGAAGCAGATGGGCATGGAAAAGGTCGCCACCCTGCGCTGGGACGGCGCCGTGGCGCAGGCCCGCATGGACAACCTGCTCAGCGCCTACTACGGCAATGCGCGCGTCGACGCGGTGCTGTCGCCGTATGACGGCTTGAGCATCGGCATCCTGTCCTCGCTCAAGGGCGTCGGCTACGGCACGCCGAAACAGCCGTTCCCCGTCGTGACGGGCCAGGATGCGGAAATCCCGTCGGTGAAATCGATCATCCGCGGCGAACAGGCATCGACCGTGTTCAAGGACACGCGCGAACTGGCCAAGGTGACGGCCAACATGGTCGACGCGATGATGAGCGGCAAGACGCCGGCCGTCAACGATACCAAGACCTATAACAACGGCGTGAAGGTCGTGCCGTCCTACCTGTTGAAACCGGTCACCGTCGACAAGGCGAACTGGAAGCAGGTGCTCGTCACCGGCAGCGGCTACTACACGGAAGCGCAAGTGAAATAAGCATCCAAGGTACTGAAGGCCCGGCACTGCCGGGCCTTTCGCTTCACGCACGATCAAGAACAAGACTGCCGCACGACCGCTGCCCACCAGCGCGGCCGTGCCAGAGAGGTTATATGACGAACACTATCCTGGAAATGCGCGGGATACGCAAAACATTCCCGGGCGTCGTTGCGCTCGACAATGTCAACCTGCGGGTACGCAGCGGCGAGATCCACGCCATCGTCGGCGAAAACGGCGCCGGCAAATCGACCCTGATGAAAGTGCTGAGCGGCGTCTACGGCCATGGCAGCTATACGGGCGACATCGATTACCTGGGCCAGACGCGGCACTTCCGCGGCATCAAGGACAGCGAAGAAATCGGCATCATCATCATCCACCAGGAACTGGCGCTGGTGCCCCAGCTGTCGATCGCCGAGAATATCTTTCTCGGCAACGAGCCGGCCCGCATGGGCGTCATCGACTGGGAATACGCGCAAGCGAAGACGCGCGAACTGCTGCAGAAAGTCGGCCTGAAGGAGTCCCCGGACACCCTGATCACCAACCTGGGCGTGGGCAAGCAGCAGCTGATCGAGATCGCCAAGGCGCTGTGCAAGGACGTCAAGCTGCTGATCCTCGACGAACCGACGGCCAGCCTGAATGAGAGCGACAGCGCGGCCCTGCTCGACCTGCTGCTGGGCCTGAAAGCCCAGGGCATCGCCTCGATCCTGATTTCGCACAAGCTCAATGAAATTTCAAGAGTCGCCGATGCCATCACGGTGCTGCGCGATGGGAATACGGTCGACAGCTTCGACTGCCGCACGGAACCCGTCAGCGAAGACCGCATCATCGAAAAAATGGTCGGACGCGAAATGGCCGACCGCTATCCGCCGCGCACGCCCACCATCGGCGAGACCATTTTCGAGGTGCGCGACTGGCGCGTCTTCCATCCCGAGCATGCGGACCGCCCCGTCATCAAGGGCATCAATATGCACGCGAAAAAGGGCGAGATCATCGGCATCGCCGGCCTGATGGGTTCCGGGCGCACGGAACTGGCGATGAGCATTTTCGGGCGCGCCTACGGCCAGCGCATCAGCGGCACGGTGCTCAAGCATGGCCAGGAGATTGACGTCAGCACCATCGGCAAGGCGATCGCGCACGGCCTCGCGTATGTCACGGAAGACCGCAAGGGCCTGGGCCTGATCCTCGAGGAAGACATCCAGAAGAACACCAGCCTGGCCAACCTGGACGCGATTTCGCAGCACATGGTGATCGACGAGCAGCGTGAATTCGGCGTGGCCGAGGAGTTTCGCCGCAAGCTCAAGACCCGTTGCTCGAGCGTGGCGCAGAAGGTGGTCAACCTGTCCGGCGGCAACCAGCAGAAAGTGGTGCTGGCGAAATGGCTGTTTTCGCGCCCCGACGTGCTGATCCTCGATGAGCCGAGCCGCGGCATCGATGTCGGTGCCAAGTACGAGATCTACAGCATCATCAGCGAACTGGCCGCCGAAGGCAAATGCATCATCATGATTTCCTCGGAAATGCCGGAATTGCTGGGCATGTGCGACCGGATCTATGTCATGAACGAAGGCCGCTTCGCGGCAGAACTGAGCGCGGCAGAAGCATCGCAGGAACGCATCATGCGCGCGATCGTTACACACGGAGAAAACAATGGACAATAAACTGACAGCAGGCGCGCCGGCAGCAGCAGCGCCAGCGGCCGCGCCGCAAGCGAAAAGCTATGCCGGCTTCCTGAAAAACAATATGCGCGACTACGGCATGCTGCTCTCGCTGATCGTCATCATGGGCTTTTTCCAGTACATGACGGACGGCACCCTGATGCAGCCGCTGAACCTGACGAACCTGGTGCTGCAGAACAGCTACATCGTCATCATGGCGCTGGGCATGCTGATGGTCATCGTGGCCGGCCATATCGATTTATCCGTCGGCTCGGTGGTCGGCTTCGTCGGCGCGCTGGCCGCCGTCCTGATCGTCAACTACCACATGCATTTTGTCGCCGCCAGCATCCTCTGCCTGCTGGCCGGCGCCGTCATCGGCGGCGCGCAAGGCTATTTCGTCGCCTTCTTCAAAATCCCGTCCTTCATCGTCACCCTGGCCGGCATGCTGGTGTTCAAGGGCCTGACCCTGGCGCTGCTGGCAGGCCAGTCGGTCGGTCCCTTCCCGGAAGGCTTCCAGATGCTCAGCTCCGGCTTCCTGCCCGACCCGTTCGGCGGCGACAATCTGCGCGGCCTGTCGCTGCTGCTGGGCGTGATCGCCGCCGCGGCGCTGATCGTCACGTCGCTGCGCAGCCGCGCCAAGCAACTGAAACACGGCATGGAAAACGAGCCGCGCGCCTTCTTCCTGCTGAAAAACGCCATCTTCGCGGCCGTGATGGTGTATTTCAGCTACCTGCTGGCGTCGTACCGCGGTTTTCCCAATGTGCTGGCCGTGATGTCGCTGCTCATCGTCGCCTACACCTTCATCACCAACCGCACCGTGCTGGGCCGCCGCGTGTACGCCGTGGGCGGCAACGAAAAGGCGGCGCGCCTGTCGGGCATCAAGACGGAACGAGTCAGCTTCTACACCTTCGTCAACATGGGCATGCTGGCCGCGCTGGCCGGCCTGATCTTCGCCGCGCGCCTGAACACGGCCACGCCGAAGGCGGGCACGGGTTTCGAGCTGGACGTGATCGCCGCCTGCTTCATCGGCGGCGCCTCGGCCTCGGGCGGCGTGGGCAAGGTGATGGGAGCCGTCATCGGCGCCTTCATCATGGGCGTGATGAACAACGGCATGTCCATCATGGGCATCGGCATCGATTACCAGCAGGTGATCAAGGGCCTGGTGCTGCTGGCGGCCGTGTTCATCGACGTGATTAATAAAAATAAATGAGAAGAACAAGGAAGCACAGGTTCGAGCCTTAGGGGGCTCTGGCCGGCGTTCGCGCCGGCCTTTTTTATACAGCGGCTAAGCGCGCCGCGCGATCCCCCCACCACGCCGCCTCCTCGAACACGGAAAAGCCCGACAAATCCGCATGCGCGAACAGGATGGCACCGTCGTGCTCGCGCAAGGCCTTCAAGCCCGCGTTGCTGCGAAATCCCGGCAAGGGCGCCGCCATGGCGTGGCCGCGCACGGTGATGTCGACGCGCTCGACGCAGCTGGCAAAATCGCGTCCATACGCCGTCTTTAAATCGACGCTGGCCAGCGCCAGCAGTTCTTCGGGGCTGGCCGTGTCGAGCCACTTGCGCGCTTGCTGCGGCGTGCGGTCGGACAGCGCGACATAGGCACTGAAGACGGTTTTCTCGGGCGGGCGCACGCGGATGTCCTGGTGGGTCGAGACGACATAGCCGAGGCCCGGTTCCTGGTACACCACGTTGTCCCAGCACAGGGGCGCATGCGGCAGTTCCTCGGGAAAGCGTTTAAGTAGAAAATTCGCCACTAGCCATGGCGCATACGCGGGCGTATCGCGTTTCGCGTCGAAGCCATAGTCGGCGATGTTCTTCACCACGCGCGCCGCCACGTACAGCGGCATGGCGCAGATGGCCTTGCGCGCCTTGACCAGGTAGGTGCGCGGCTGGCCGTCGACCAGTTCCAGGCACAGCGCTTCCACGCCCTGTTTTGTGGTGGTCACGGAAACCACGGTACCCGCATGGCGCCGGACCTTGGACGCCTGTTCCATGGCCGTGGCGACCGGTTGCATGCCGCCCGGCCAGGTCAGCCAGGCGCCGTTGCCCGCGTTGGCCGCCTGGCCCCAGCGGCTGCAATAGTAATGCAGGCCGGCCCAGGCCGAGACCTGGTCGTAGCGCGTGCCGTAATCGTCGCGGCAGCAGTAGTTCAAATACCAGTGCAGGGTGGGCGATGTATAGCCTTCGCGCTCCATCCACTGCTTCAAGGTGATGGTGTCGAGCGCCTGCCAGGCCGGATCTTGCGACGACTCCACGGTAGGAAAGACGAAGACGCGCTTGCCATCGTTGCCATGCGCCTGGCGCAGGCGCCGCACCTCGGCAAAGAAGCGCTCATGCTGCGCCAGTTCCGCAGGCGACACGCCTTCGGTGGGAATGAAGCCGTCCTGCCAGTGGCCGTTGAACAGCAATCGCTCTTCCGGCGCGTGCAGGATGTAGCGCTCGTCGTAATATGGCTTTTCCGCCTGCGGGTCGCGCTCGATGATGCCCAGGTCGAACAAAATCTCGCGCACATGGGTCGATTCGGGCGAAGGCAATGGCAGATAGTGGCCGCCGGTCGGATAGGCCAGGTCGCCGAAATGGCCGCCGGCCGCGTTGCCATACGGCTGCGGACCGTCGATCATGAGAAAGTCCCCGTGCCCCAGCTTGTTCAAACGCCAGGCGGCCGTCAGGCCCGCGATGCCGGAGCCGAGGATGGCCACGTCGGTGCTCAAGGTACGCGAAGGCGGCGGCAGCGCCGTGCCCTCGCGCAGCAGCTTGCGCAAATAATGCCCCTCGCTGCGGCCCGGATACAGCACGGTGGGCGTGATTTCCTGCCAGCGCAGATACGCGGCGATGCTGCCGATGCCGGTGGCGGCCGCCGCGGTGCCGGCGGCGGCCCACAGCATGAAGGAGCGGCGCTGCATCAGCGGATCACCCGGTTCCAGTCCTGCTCGAATTCATGCACGAGCGACTGGGTATTCAAGCGGTTCGGCGCCATGGGCAGCGGCTGCATGTCGGGCGGGAAGATGAACATCTCGCGCGTGGTGTCCGCATTCAGGTAGCGCATGGGCAGGCGGTATTGCGTCGGCGGTGCGTAGTCGAGCTGGGGCGAGGCGAGGATAAAACCCCATTCGCCGAACGAAGGCACATAGGCGTGGTAGGGCCAGGTGCGCATGCCCACTTCGCGCAGGGTCGAATTGATGGTCCAGTAGGCGTGCGGTGCAAAGAACGGCGACGTCGATTGCACCACCATCAGTCCCTTGGCCGCCAGATGCTTTTTCACCAGGTCGTAGAACGGCACCGAGTACAGTTTGCCGAGCGCGAAGCTGGACGGATCGGGGAAATCGACGATGGCCGCGTCGAACATGTCGCCGTTGTTGCGCAGCCAGACGGCGGCATCGGCATTGACGACGGTGACGCGCTTGTCCGAGAACGAGTTGTTATTTAACTTTGCCAGTTCCGGGCGCGTGGTAAACGCGGCCGTCATAGCGGGATCGAGGTCGACCACGGTGACGTGCTCGATCTGTGGATAACGGAGGATTTCGCGCAGCGCCAGGCCATCGCCGCCGCCCAGCACCAGCACGCGGCGCGCCCACGGCAGTGCTTCGAGCACGGGGTGCACCAGCGCCTCGTGGTAGCGGTACTCGTCGCGCGAGGAAAACTGCAGATTGCCGTTGATGTAGAGCCGCGTATCGTCCTTCCAGCGCGTGATCACCAGGCGCTGGTAGGGCGTAGTGGTGGAATACACGATCTGGTCGCCGAACAGGCCGTGCTCGCCCCAGGCCACCATGCGGTCGGACATGGCAAAGCCGGCGACCAGCACCAGCATCACGGCGCAGGCGCGCAGGAAGCGCCCCGTGAGATTCTTCAGCTCCGCGCGGAACACGTAAATCGTCCACAGGCCCACGCCCACGTTGAGCATGCCGAACAAGAAGCCCGTGCGCACCAGTCCCAGGTAGGGCGACAGCACCAGCGGGAACAGCAGGGAGACGGCCAGCGCACCCAGGTAATCGAAGGTGAGCACGCGGCTGACCAACTCGGAAAACTCCGTCTGGCGCGAGTTCAGGGCGCGCATCACCAGCGGCACTTCCATGCCGACCAGTGCGCCGATCAGGAACACCATCACATACAATAAGGTGCGAAAGGGCGCGGCCATCCACGAAAACGTCATGAACAGGATGGCGGCCGACAGGCCGCCGATCAGGCCCACGGCCAGCTCGATGTCGACGAAGCGCGAGAGCACGTCGTCGTCCCGCACATACTTGGAAAAGTGAGCGCCCACCCCCATGGCAAACAGGTAGCAGCCGATGATGGTGGAAAACTGCAGGATGGAGTCGCCGAGCAGGTAGCTGGACATGGCGCCGGCGATCAGTTCATACGCGAGGCCGCAGGAGGCGACCACGAAGACGGACAAAATCAGAATCTTTTTGTTCATTGGACTTTTTTTGTTCTAATATGCGTTGACGTTATCAAATACTCATTGCGAGGAAAGCCGTGCCCGCCATCCTAAACTATCTGATCCATCTTATACTGGCCGCCGCGCTGCTGATTGCCTTTTTTATCATCTACACGCGCGTCACGCCGTATAACGAAGTGCTGCTGATCCGCCAGGGCAACCAGGCGGCGGCCCTGTCGCTGGGCGGCGCGCTGCTGGGCTTTTCCGCCACCATCGCCTCATCCCTGATGCACACGGCCGACTACCAGCAATTCTTCGCCTGGGCCTTCGGCGCCATGGTGGTGCAATTGCTCGCCTATGTGGTCACCACGCGCCTGCTGCGCATGTCGAAGGACCAGATCGAATCGAACAACAGCGCCTTCGGCGGCCTGCTGGGCGCCATTTCGCTGTCGATCGGCGCCATCAACGCCGCCTGCATTTCCTGACACCGCTTTATCTTATTCAAGGATATCCATCATGAGCCTCGGCAGCTTTATCAAGAAGCAGTTTATCGACGTACTGCAGTGGAACGAAGAGACGGAAGGCGTGCTGGCCTGGCGCTTCCCCATGCAGGATTTCGAGATCCAGAACGGCGCCATCCTGAATGTGCGTGAATCGCAGGTCGCCGTCTTCGTCAATGAAGGCAAGATCGCCGACGTCTTCGGTCCCGGCACGCACAAGCTGACGACGCAGACGTTACCGTTGCTGACCAACCTGAAAAACTGGGACAAGCTGTTCGATTCGCCCTTCAAGTCGGACGTGTATTACTTCAGCACGCGCGTGCAGACTGGCCGCAAGTGGGGCACGCCGCAGCCAATCACCATCCGCGACAAGGATTTCGACATGATCCGCGTGCGCGCCTTCGGCATGTATTCGTACCGCATCGCCGACGCCCGCACCTTCTTCACCGAGATCAGCGGCACGCGCGAAGTCTATACGCGCGACGAGGTGGAAGATCAGTTGCGCGGCATTCTGATGTCGAGCATGGCCAGCTCGCTGGGCGGCGCGAACGTGCCCTTCCTCGACATGGCCGCCAACCAGGCGCTGATGGCGCAGGAAGTCAAGGATGGCCTGGCGCAGGCGTTTGCCCGCTATGGCGTGGGCCTCGATGAATTCAACGTGGCCAGCATCAGCCTGCCCGAGGAATTGCAGGCGGCGCTCGACGAGCGTATTTCCGCCGGCATGAAGGGCGGCCTGGGCGCCGACAAGATGAGCGGCTACACGAAATTTCAGGTGGCCAATGCGATCCCGCTGGCGGCGCAGAACGAAGGCGGCATGGCCGGCATCGGCGCCGGTCTCGGCGCCGGGCTGTCGATCGGCCAGGTGATGGCGCAAAGCATGGGCGGCGCCTTGCAGCAGCCCGCCCCGGCACCCGCTCCGGCGGCGCCACCCGCACCCGCGGAAGAACCGGTCGAGGCGCGCCTGGAAAAACTCAAGGGTTTATTGGACAAGGGACTCATTTCGCCGGCCGACTACGACGGCGCCAAGGCTGAACTGCTGAAAAAACTGATCGGCTGATTAGAGCGAAATACGACTGCATGCAAACTGTTTCCTGTCCCAGCTGCGGCGCGGAAGTGCATTTCCGCTCGCACGCTTCCGTGCTCGCCGTGTGCGAGTACTGCCACAGCACCATCCTCAAGGACGCCGATTCCGTCAGGGACCTGGGCAAGATGTCGGCCGTCCTGGAAGACTATTCGCCGATCCAGATCGGCACGGCAGGCGTGCACGACGGCGTGCACTTCACCGTCGTCGGGCGCATCCAGCAGCGCTACAGCGCCGGCACGTGGAACGAGTGGTATCTGCTGTTCGACGACGCCAGCACGGCGTGGCTGGGCGACTCGTCCGGCCTGTACACGCTGACGCGCGAGCGCGGCACGCAGGATGCCCTGCCCGCCTTTGGCGAGCTGGCGCCGGGCAGGCGCTACACGATCTGCGGCGAGCCGTACACGGCCGCCGAGATCCGCAACGCCGAATGCATCGCCGGCCAGGGCGAGCTGCCCTTCAAGGTGGGCGCCGGCTGGCGCATCCAGGTGGCGGACTTGCGCAACTACGCAAGCTTTGTCACGCTCGACTACACAGACGGCCCGCAACCGGTCGTCTACCAGGGCGTCGCCGTCACCCTGGACAGTTTGAAGTGCCAGCTGCTGCGCGACGACGAGGCCATCGCCAAAAGCGCCGGCAAGTACCGCGGCAAGCTCGATGCGCTCGACTGCCCCTCCTGCGGCAGCGGCATCCAGTATGTGCCGGGTGCGGCGGCGCAGCTGGTGTGTCCCGCCTGCCATGCGCAGCTCGACGCCAGCGGCCCGGAAGCGCAGGTGCTGGCCATCGGCAAGCAGGTGCACGAGAACGCCGACATCACGCTGGAGCTGGGCGCCAGTGCGAAGATCAGCAATGTGGATTTCACGGTGATCGGCATGATGCGCCGCGCCGACGACGAAGGCAGCGAGTGGAACGAATACCTGCTGTACAACGCGCGCGCCGGCTTCTTCTGGCTGGTGGAAACGGACGACGGCTGGTCGCGCTCGAACGTGCTGCCGAACTGGCCCAACTGGGCATCATTGGACGCCGATACCTGCACGCTCGATGGCGCCACCTACCGCAAACTGTATGACTACGGCTCGCAGGTCGTGTATGCGGCGGGCGCTTTCAACTGGAAGGTGGCCGTCGGCGACAGCACGCGCGTGTATGAATTCGAGCAGGGACAGACCAAGCTGGCGGCGGAACTCACGGGCGAGGAAATGACCTGGTCGCGCTCCGTGCCCGTCGCCTATGACCAGATGGCCGCCTGGTTCGGCGCCGCCTTCCATGGCGGCGCCAAGGTACATCATATCGAGCTCAGTCACCGCGGCATCGCCAAGGTCTTCATGGTCATCGTGCTGGTCTTGAATGCGATCCCCATGTTCGTGTCGTTCTCCAGCACCTTGATGTGGAGTTTGCTGGGCTGCCTGGCGCTGTTCCTGCCCGCCGCTTTTCTCGACAAGAATGCAAAGAATCCCTCATGAGTAAATACGTGATCTACGCCCTGATGGTGACGTTTTCCGTCACGGCCGCCAACTGGGTGCGCATGTTCAAGGTGGCCGGCAGCGGCAGCAGCGGCGGCAGCAGCTGGAGTTCGCGCACGGGCGGCGGCGGCGGCAGCTATGGCGGCGGCTCCAGTGGCGGCAGCCACAAATAAGCATGGCGTCCGCACCGCATCTGCCCCTCGGCATCCATCTGCTGGCCGACCTGTCGGGCATCGCGCCGGAACGCCTGCGCGATTGCGCCGCGCTCGAAGGCCTGCTGCGCGAGGCGGCCGTCGCGGCCGGCGCGCAAGTACTGCACGGCCATTTCCACAGCTTTGGCCCGGGCCAGGGCGTCACGGGCGTGCTGCTGCTGGCCGAGTCGCACATCTCGCTGCATACCTGGCCCGAAGTGGGCTTTGCCGCCGTCGACATCTTCATGTGCGGCGCGGCACGGCCGCAGCTGGCGCTGGACATCATCCAGGAGACGCTGCAACCGGCGCATTGCCAGCTGCAGTCCGTGCGGCGCGCCCCGCCCGGGTAGGCCTGGCGTCGCTGGTGGATCGCGCGGGGATCGCTTACACTGTCGGCTGATCCCCCAACCGTGACTCCCATGCGCCGTTCCGCCCTCCTTGCCCTGCCCCTGCTGCTGCTGGTTTCCGCCTGCGATGACTACACGGCGCCCAGCCTGTACCAGGCCACCACGCCCGAGTGCAAGACGTGGACGGATGGCTCGCGTTTCGAACTACCGCGCGGTATCAGCATCTACGCCACGCCGCCTGTCACCTTGAAGGAAGGCGGCACGGAGCTGGCGCTGATTTTTACCTTGCCCGTCGGCACCCAAGCCAGTTTTACGCGCCTGTCCTTCCTGCTGGAAGAACCGAAAAAGCCGCCTTTCGCGGAAGCCAAGATACTCACCATTTACCAGCGCGGCATGAACCAGAAGGCGGAGATCGTCGACGTCATCGAGCAGCTGCCCATCATGTTTGCCGCCGTCGGTAACAGCAAGGAAACGCAATGGCGCTTGCGCCTGCAACTGCCGCGCCAGCTGCCGCAGCGCTTTGATCTGTCCATGCCCGACATGCTCGTCGGCGGCAAGCGCTACCCGGTACGCACGTTTACGTACCGCTATTTCCCCGAACGCCAGGCATACGGCATGTGCAGCTGAACCACACCGTCCATTGACGGCGGCGCGTGCCGCTGGCACACTGGCGTTTTCCATCACACAACAGGAGTAGACAACATGCGCCATTCGGATACTGCCGTGCTGTCGGCTGCCTGATCACTGTTTTCCCCTGCTAAGCCTTTTTAGCTCGCCATTCCCCATACGCGTGATCGCGTAGCCGACGTTCCCCTTCTTTCGTGCCAGTCATCGCGACTGGCGGTGCCTGCACGCGCAGGCTACACGTCCGCATGCGGACGACAGAATTTGGAATCACGCTACCATGATCGCATTCGATTTTGCGCAACTACGCCTTATCGGGCTGCAGCAGGCTATCGCCGGCGCGGCCACCCAACTCAACATATCTTCCCCCGCCGCGCAGCTGATGCGCGTGAGCGCCGTGCACCGCGACAGCATCGGCGTGCACGACGGCAGCCTGGAACAGCCGGCGCAGATCCTGCCGCGTCTGCTGCACGCGCTGCTGGAACACGACACCATCCTTGCTGTCGGCGACTGGATCGCCGCCGAACCCGATCTTCACGGCACGCTGTGGATAACGGCGCACTTATCCCCAGTCACGCAGATCGCGCGGCGCGGCAATGAGGGCCGGCGCCAGGTGCTGGCCAGCAATGTCGACACGGCCCTGCTGGTGATGGGACTCGATGGGGATTTTAATCCGCGCCGCCTGGAGCGTTACCTGGCCATCGTGCTGGCGGCCCAGGTCAGCCCCGTGGTGGTGCTGAGCAAGGCCGACGTGGCCGACGACGTACCGGGCAAGCTGGCGCTGCTGAAACAGCGCCTGCCGCCCCACGTGCCGCTGTTCGCCATCGATACGCGCCATGCGTATGACGTGGCCATCCTGGAACCCTGGCTGGGTGCGGGCCAGACCCTGGTGCTGCTCGGTTCTTCCGGTGCCGGCAAGTCCAGCCTGACCAATACGCTGTGCGCAGCCGGACAGGCCACCAACGGCGTGCGCCATGGCGACGGCCGCGGCCGGCATACGACGACGGCCCGCTCGCTGCACCTGTGCGCAAGCGGCGCCTGCATCATCGACACGCCAGGCTTGCGCAGCTGGCGCGCCGACGCCGATGCGCAGACCCTGGCGGCCACGTTCGACGACATCGCGGCGCTGGCAGCGACGTGCCAGTTCCGCGATTGCCAGCATGCCAGCGAACCCGGTTGCCAGGTCCGTGGCGCCGTTGATGGGGACCGCCTGCGCAATTATCACAAGCTGCTGCGCGACGCGCGCCGTAGCGAGGAAACGCCACTCGAGCGCATCGCCGCGCGCGCCAAGTGGAAGACGATCTTGAAGGCGGGGCTGGAAAGGGGGAAGGACAAGCGCCGTTAATTTCTGCTGAAAAAAAAGGCAGCCCGCAGGCTGCCTTTTTGTATTACTGCCTGCGAGCAAATTAATGCTTGCGCAGCTTCTGGATCGCTGCCAGCTGCGCAATCGCGCTGGCCAGCTCGGCTTGCGCTTGCGCGTAGTCGATGCCCGAATCCTTGTTGTGGATATTTTCTTCCGCCAACTTCTTCGCTTCCAGCGCTTTCGCTTCGTCGAGGTCGTGACCGCGGATCGCGGTATCGGCCAGGACGGTCACGGTATCCGGTTGCACTTCCAGCAGGCCGCCGGCAACGAAGACGAACTCTTCTTCAGCCTGGCCGACTACCTTGATGCGGACCGCGCCCGGACGGATGCGGGTAATCAAAGGCGTGTGGCGTGGGTAGATACCCAGCTCGCCCTGTTCACCCGGCAACGCGACGAATTCTGCTTCGCCTGAAAAAATCAGTTCTTCAGCGGAAACCACGTCAACGTGAATTGTGTGTGCCATGTGTGTCCTATCGGGTTGAAGAACCCCGCCTTCTAAGGGGCGGGGTTAGGCCCAGACTTAACTTAGTTAAGTTTCTTGGCTTTTTCGATTGCTTCTTCGATCGTGCCGACCATGTAGAACGCTTGTTCCGGCAGGTGATCGAGTTCGCCCGAAGCGATCATTTTGAAGCCCTTGATCGTGTCTTTGAGCGAAACGTATTTACCAGGCGCGCCGGTAAAGACTTCAGCGACGTGGAAAGGCTGCGACAGGAAACGCTGCATCTTACGTGCACGGGCAACCAGCAGTTTGTCTTCCGGTGCCAGCTCGTCCATACCCAGAATCGCGATAATGTCGCGCAATTCCTTGTAGCGTTGCAGCGTCGTTTGCACGGCACGCGCGGTGTCATAGTGCTCTTGACCAACGATCAACGGATCGAGCTGACGCGAGGTCGAATCCAGTGGGTCCACGGCTGGGTAGATACCCAGGGAAGCGATGTCACGCGACAGCGCAACGGTCGAATCCAAGTGAGCAAACGTGGTAGCAGGCGACGGATCGGTGTAATCATCGGCTGGAACGTAGACGGCCTGGATCGAGGTGATCGAACCGGTCTTGGTCGACGTGATACGCTCTTGCAGACGGCCCATTTCTTCAGCCAGGGTCGGTTGGTAACCCACAGCCGACGGCATACGGCCCAGCAGTGCCGACACTTCGGTACCAGCCAGCGTGAAGCGGTAGATGTTGTCGACGAAGAACAGAACGTCCTTGCCTTCATCACGGAACGATTCAGCGATCGTCAGGCCGGTCAGCGCGACGCGCAGACGGTTGCCTGGCGGTTCATTCATCTGACCGTAGACCATCGCGACTTTGGAGTTCTCTGGGTTTTCCAGATCGACCACTTTCGCGTCAGCCATCTCGTGGTAGAAGTCGTTACCTTCACGGGTACGCTCACCGACGCCGGCGAATACGGACACGCCGCTGTGCGCCTTGGCGATGTTGTTAATCAGTTCCATCATGTTGACGGTCTTGCCTACGCCAGCGCCGCCGAACAGACCAACTTTACCGCCTTTGGCAAACGGGCAAACCAGATCGATCACCTTGATGCCGGTTTCCAGCAATTCTTGCGAAGGCGACAGTTCGTCGTATGCAGGAGCGGTGCGGTGGATCGACGCGATCTGCTCGTGCGACACGGGGCCGCATTCGTCGATCGGGTTGCCCAGCACGTCCATGATGCGACCCAGGGTTGCTTTACCGACTGGCACCATGATAGGTTTGCCGGTATTTTGAATCATCATGCCGCGACGCAGGCCATCGGACGAGCCGAGTGCAATGGTACGGACAATGCCGTCGCCCAACTGCTGTTGTACTTCCAGGGTCAGTTCCGAGCCTGCCATCTTCAAGGCATCAAATACCTTAGGCATCGCGTTGCGGGGAAACTCAACGTCCACCACAGCGCCGATACACTGAACGATTTTGCCATCAGCCATGTTCGTTCCTTCAATATAGTTAAATTCGTTTAAACCGCAGCCGCACCGGCGACGATTTCGGAGAGTTCTTTGGTAATCGCAGCTTGGCGGGTCTTGTTGTAGATCAGCTTCAATTCGCCGATCACACTACCCGCGTTGTCGCTTGCAGCTTTCATCGCGACCATCCGTGCCGATTGCTCGGACGCCAGATTCTCCGCGACTGCCTGGTACACCAGCGCTTCTACATAGCGCTCCAGCAATTCGTCGATCACGCTTTGCGCGTCCGGCTCGTAGATGTAATCCCACGAGTGGGCGCCCTTGTCGGCGACCATCTTGTCGGCCGTCAGGGGCAGCAATTGCTCCACGACTGGTTCCTGCTTCATCGTGTTGATGAATTTGGTGTAGCACAGGTACACTGCATCGATCTTGCCTGCCTGGAACTCTTCGAGCATGACCTTGACAGGTCCGATCAGTTTGTCCAGGTGGGGCGTATCACCGGTTTGAATGGCGTGCGCGATAACCTTGACGCCGATGCGATTCAAAAAACCCAAACCCTTGTTACCGATGGCAACTGCTTCAACCCGGTTGCCAGCTGCTTCCAGCTCGCGCGACTTCGACGTCACCTGGCGCAGGATGTTGGTATTCATGCCGCCGCACAGACCCTTGTCGGTCGTGACAACGATGAAACCCACTGCCTTCGCTTGCGTACCCTGGGCAGCTGCCAGGAACGGGTGCGTGTATTCCGGATTGGCGGTCGCCAGATTGGCGGCGATATTCCGAATCTTGTCACTGTAGGGACGGGCGGCCCGCATCCGGTCTTGCGCCTTGCGCATTTTGGACGCGGCGACCATTTCCATCGCCTTGGTGATCTTCTTCGTATTCTCTACGCTCTTGATCTTGCCTCGTATCTCTTTGCTTGATGCCATGAGTCCTTACTCCTTCTGCGCGTAGGGCGGCGCCTCACTCGAGGCGGGCACCGCCTGGCCGCTTAATATGCGCCGGATTTCTTGAAATCAGCAATGGCCGCCGACAGAGTTGCTTCGCTGTCTTTGTCGAGTTGCTTGGTTTCTTCGATCTTGGCCAGCAGAGCAGCTTGCTTGGTCTTCATGTAAGCGTGGACACCAGCTTCGAACGACAGCACTTGCTTGACTGGCACGTCGTCCATGAAGCCTTTGTTCACCGAGAACAGCGATACGGCCATCAGCGAGATCGACAGTGGCGAGTACTGGGCTTGCTTGAGCAATTCCGTTACGCGGGCACCACGGTCCAGCTGCTTGCGGGTCGATTCATCCAGGTCCGAAGCGAACTGCGCAAACGCGGCCAGTTCACGGTACTGCGCCAAGTCGGTACGGATACCGCCGGACAGGTTTTTGATGACCTTGGTCTGGGCGGCGCCACCGACGCGCGATACGGAAATACCGGCGTTAATCGCAGGACGGATACCGGCGTTGAACAGCGAGGTTTCCAGGAAGATCTGACCGTCGGTAATCGAAATCACGTTGGTTGGAACGAATGCGGACACGTCGCCAGCTTGCGTTTCAATGATCGGCAATGCCGTCAGGGAACCGGTCTTGCCTTTGACGGCGCCGTCGGTGAACTTCTCGACGTAGTCGGCGTTCACGCGTGCTGCGCGTTCCAGCAGGCGGCTGTGCAGGTAGAACACGTCGCCTGGGTACGCTTCGCGACCTGGTGGGCGGCGCAGCAGCAGCGAGATTTGACGGTATGCAACAGCTTGTTTGGACAGATCATCGTAGACGATCAGTGCATCTTCACCGCGGTCACGGAAGTATTCGCCCATGGCGCAACCGGAGTACGGCGAGATGTATTGCATGGCGGCCGATTCCGAAGCGGAAGCGGCGACAACGATGGTGTATTCCATCGCGCCGTGCTGTTCCAGCGAGCGCACGATGTTCTTGATCGACGAGGCTTTTTGGCCGATCGCGACGTAGATACACTTCATGCCCTGGCCTTTTTGATTGATGATCGCATCAATCGCCACAGCCGACTTGCCGGTTTGACGGTCGCCGATGATCAGTTCGCGCTGGCCGCGGCCAACTGGAACCATCGCATCGATCGACTTCAGGCCGGTTTGCATCGGTTGCGAAACGGATTCACGGGCGATCACGCCCGGAGCGATTTTTTCAATCGCGGCCGTCATCTTGGCTTCTACCGGGCCTTTGCCGTCGATAGGCTGACCCAGCGCGTTGACCACGCGGCCGAGCAGTTCAGGACCGACTGGCACTTCCAGAATGCGGCCGGTGCATTTCACCGTGTCGCCTTCGGAGATGTGCTCGTAGGCACCCAGAATCACGGAACCGACGGAGTCGCGTTCCAGATTCATTGCCAGGCCAAACGTGTTGCCTGGGAATTCCAGCATCTCGCCTTGCATCACGTCCGACAAACCGTGGATGCGGCAGATACCGTCGGCGACGGAAATAACCGTGCCTTGATTACGCACTTCAGCGCCGCCGTCAAGACCTTGGATCCGGCTCTTGATCAACTCGCTGATTTCAGATGGGTTGAGTTGCATACTAACTCCTAAAAGTGTTTCTCTCAGCTTGCGCGAGGGGTAAGGGTCTGTCTAAGCTGGCCTGCCGAAGCGCGTGTCTTACGACACCAGTGCAGCGTGCAGTTGCTGCAGCTTGGCGCGCACCGAGGTATCGAGCACTTGGTCGCCAACAACCACGCGCACGCCGCCGAGCAGCGATGGATCCACTGTGACGGCAGGGTTGAGCTTACGACTGAATTTCTTTTCCAGCGTTGCGACCAGCTCGGCCGTTTGGCCTTCGCTCAGATCGAAAGCGCTCGTGATCTCGGCGTCAGCCGCACCTTCCAGGCCATTTTTCAAGGCATGGAATTGCGCGCCGATTTCCGGCAGCAGGCTGATGCGGCCATTTTCGATCAACATGGTGACGAAGTTTTTCACTTCCTCATTGAGCGGCGATTTCAACAACGACAGGATGGTGGCGGCGACGTCGCTTTCCGAAACTTTCGGATTGCGCGCGTACGCCTGTACCTCGGGGTGGCTACCGATCTGTGCCAGTTCGGACACCAGTTCGGACCACGCCGCGAGGTTGCTTGACTCCTTACCAGCTTGGGCTACGCGGAACAAAGCTTCCGCGTAGGGACGGGCGACGGTTGCGAGTTCTGCCATGATTACAGCTCGACAGCAAGACGCTGCAACATTTCGGCGTGAGCCGTTGGGTTGACTTCACGCTTCAAGATCTGCTCGGCACCCTTGACAGCCAGGTCAGCCACCTGAGCGCGCAATTGTTCGCGTGCTTTCGACAGTTGCTGTTCGGCGTCCGACTGGGCTTGCGCAATGATACGCGCAGCTTCAGCTTGTGCATTTTGCTTGATCTCTTCAGCAACCAGCTGCGCGCGCTTTTCAGCGTCCGCAACGCGTTGCGACGCTTCTTCACGTGCACTGTTCAATGCCTCTTGCGCACGCTTTTCAGCGACAGCCATCGAAGCCTGACCTTGATCGGCCGCAGCCAATCCATCCGCGATTCGTTTGGCACGCTCATCCAGCGCATTGTTCAGCGCTGGAAATACGAACTTCATCGAGAACCAGACCAACACCGCGAAGGTGATCATCTGGCCGATGAGCGACATATTGATGTCCATACCTTTGCTCCTAACTAAAAGTTTCTCCTAGGGTTGGAGCGAATTACTGAGCAACAGCCGTCAGAGCGGACAGGAACGGGTTAGCGAACGTGTACAGCAGAGCAACACCAACGCCGATCATCGAAATAGCATCCAGCAGACCAGCGATAACGAACAGTTTGGTTTGCAGTTGTGGCATCAGTTCTGGTTGACGTGCCGAAGCTTCCAGGAATTTGCCACCCAAGATAGCGAAGCCCAGAGCGGTGCCGATTGCGGCCAGGCCGATGATGATTGCTGCTGCCAGAACGGTCATGCTTTGTACTTGTGCGATCAGAGCTTGCATAAAATTCTCCTAAATTTAAAAACGAAAGATACTAAAAAAACAAAATATAAAGTCGATGATTAATGTTTCTCAACCGCGAGGCTCAGATACACAACCGTCAACGCCATAAACACAAAAGCTTGCAAAGTTACAATCAAGATATGGAAAATTGCCCATGGACCACCCAACGCCCACTGTGCCCACCAAGGCAACAACGCGATCAAGATGAAAATCAGTTCGCCGGCATACATATTGCCGAACAGTCGCAGCGACAGGGAGATCAGTTTTGCAACCAGCTCAACCATTTGCAGCAAGAAATTGACAGGTGCCAGGGCGATCGTGCCGATCAGGCCGCTCGCATGGAACGGTGCCGTGAACAGTTCCTTGATCCAGCCGCCCAGGCCCTTGGCCTTGATCGAGAAGGCGATCACGCACAGCACGACCGACAGCGACATGGCGAAGGTGTGGTTGACGTCGGCGGTCGGCACGGCGCGCAGTTTATGCACGCCAAACCAGCTCAGGATCTTCGGCAACAGGTCAACCGGCAGGAAGTCCATCGCGTTGAGCAACCAGACCCACACAAAAATAGTGATGGCCAGCGGCGCGATGACCTTGCTTTTCGCGTGGAAGGCCCCATTAATAGTGTCATTGACGATTTCCATGACCATTTCGACGAAGTTTTGCAACTTGCCAGGGACACCAGCCGTCGCGCGGCGCGACGCCATATAGAAAACAGCCAGGAAAACAAAGCCCAGAATGGCCGAAATCCAGAACGTATCCAGATTGATCATGCCGTCGGCACTTCTCAGGTGGGCCAGATGGTGACTGATGTATTCTGTGGCGTTGGCCGGGGCAGCATGGCCCGCTTCAATAGCGTGTTCTGTGGTCATAATGAATTTAGATTTGTCGTTTCAGAGCTCAACAGGCCCCAAAACCAATGATTAAACAGCGAGCAATGAAAACCAGTATGCTAAGGTTGCCACCGCGAAACCCAAGATCAGCCATAACCAGGCGGCCGACTGAAACAACACCAGTGCCAATATAAACAGCACCGCTGTGATAAATATTTTCACCACTTCTGCGCGCAAATGCGCCCGGAATGCCTTATTGGCGTCGCTAGAACCGCGAACCACCAACAGGGCATACACCAGGCTACCGATGACTGCGATAGCGCCGCCGTATGCGGCGGACCAGCCTCTGACACTGCCACCAAAAAACAGGGTGACCGTGGCAAAACTGATAGCGATTGCTAGCTGCAAGGCAACTACTTTGTAGACTGGCTTGGCAATACTTTGTTGTGAATCACTCAATTGCCAAGTTCCCAGAAAAATCTACACACGCAAAGACACGGGATTATAGTTGGCTTTGATCTATAGAGTCAAACGTTGGTGCACCGCAGCAGGGCAATTGCTGCGTGAAACTGACGCTTTACCGACTATTCGCCGCCATTTGCACCACTATATGGCAAAGTCGCTTGTCTGGCCGCTTCCAGCCGTGTTATCAAGGAATCACGTGGTGCATCCGGAAAGCATGGCCGGATCGGCCACACCCGCATGGCCCCTGTCTTTGCAGCTTGCTATTTAACCACGCAAGCGGGTCAACAAACCATCCAGTACGTCAAGATCGGCAAAATCGATGACCAATTGACCACGGCCCTTGTTGCCCATTTTGAACACCACGGGCGTGGCCAGCGCATCGGACAGCTCTTCTTCCAGGCGCGCGATGTCGCCGGACTTTTCCTTTTGCCGCGGCTCGACCGGGTTGGCCGCTTCCTCGACCGTGCGGGTGACGAGCTTTTCCGTCTCGCGCACCGACAGGCGCTTGGCCACGACCTGGTTGGCCAGGGTGATCTGGCTGGCCGCATCGACGGCCAGCAGCGCGCGCGCATGGCCCATGTCGATATCGCCGGCCATCAGCATGGTCTGCACGGGACTGGCCAGGTTCATCAAACGCAACAGGTTCGACACGGCGCTGCGCGAGCGTCCCAGCGCAGTGGCCGCTTGCTCATGCGTAAAATTGAAGTCGGCGATCAGGCGGTGGATCCCCTGCGCTTCTTCCAGCGGGTTCAGGTCTTCGCGCTGGATATTCTCGATCAGCGCCATCGCGGCGGCGGCCAGGTCGTCCACATCGCGCACCAGCACCGGCACTTCCGTCAGGCCGGCCAGCTGCGAGGCGCGGAAACGGCGCTCGCCCGCGATGATTTCATATTTAACAAGTCCGCTCAGGGTGTCCTGCCCGATCGGGCGCACCAGGATCGGCTGCATCAGCCCTTGCGCCTTGATCGATGCGGCCAGTTCATTCAGGGCGCCCTCGTCCATGCGCGTGCGCGGCTGATACTTGCCGGCTTGCATTTGCGACACTGGCAAGTTCGACGGTTGATGCGTGTCCGGACTGGCGAAGTCGCCACCGCCGCCGCCCAACAGGGCGTCGAGTCCGCGACCCAGTCCTTTTAATTTTTTCGTAGCCATGCTGTCCTAATCGTGTTTTCAGAGTAAGCGCTCACATCAAACTGTGCAGGCGCCCGCCCCTTGTTTACATATGTTTGATGCGTTCGACCATCTCGGCGCCGAAGGCGATGTACGCCTGGGCACCTTTCGAGCTGGGATCGAAGGTCACGCCGGGCAAGCCGTACGACGGCGCTTCGGCCAGGCGCACGTTGCGCGGGATGATGGTATTGAAGACCTTGTCGCCGAAGTGCTGTTCCAGTTGCGCCGACACTTGTTGCGATAATGTCATGCGCGGATCGAACATCACGCGCAGCAGGCCGATGATCTTCAAGTCCGGATTCAGGTTCGCATGCACCTTCTTGATGGTGTTGACTAGGTCGGACAAGCCTTCCAGCGCGTAGTACTCGCACTGCATCGGGATGATCACGCCATGCGCGGCGCACAGGCCGTTCAGGGTCAGCATCGATAATGCCGGCGGGCAATCTACTAATATGAAGTCATATTCGCCGTCTACTTCGGCCAGCGCATCCTTCAGGCGGCGTTCGCGGTTGTCGAGTTCGACCATCTCCACTTCGGCGCCGGCCAGCTCGCGGTTCGACGGCAGCACATCGAAGCGCCCCGCTTCCGACCGCTGGCGTGCCGTCTTGACATCGGACTCGCCCAGCATGACCTCATAGGTCGACGCCTTCAGGCCGGCCTTGTTGATGCCGGCGCCCATGGTCGCATTGCCCTGCGGGTCGAGGTCGACCAGCAGCACGCGCTGGTTCAATTTGGCCAGACCGGCGGAGAGGTTGACGCTTGTTGTGGTTTTACCAACACCACCCTTTTGATTTGCTACACAAAAAATTTTGGCCATGTATCTTCTAGTTGTAAAGAGATGCAAACTTCATCGTGCGCCCCGGCATCCGGCCGAAACGATTTATACTGTTTATTTTATTTATACGATATAAATCGTTTATACGGTTTATATTATTTATACCGTATAAACTGTTTATATGATTTATACCATTAATTCCGCGGCCTTTAAATTCTTGCTATAAAAACCAGGTGACGCTCTGCATTTAGCCCTGGCACCTGGATCGCCCGTAATTCCGTCACTTTCCAGTCTGCCGGCAGTCGCTCTCTCTCGTCTGGCGGTGCCACCCCTTTCAAGGCGATGAATTGCCCGCCCTCGGCCAGCACGTGGTTCGACCAGTTGACGAAGTCGGACAGGTCGGCAAAGGCGCGCGAGGTGATCACGTCGAATTTCTGCGCCACTTCCAGCTGCTCCACCCGTTTCGTGTACACGGTGACGTTGGCCAGGCCCAGTTCCGCCTTCACTTGCGTCAGAAAAGCCGTCTTTTTGTGCACCGTGTCGATCATCGACACCTTTACGTCGGGCCGCGCGATGGCCAGGACCATGCCCGGCAAGCCGCCGCCGGCGCCCACGTCGAGCACATTCTTTGCATCCGCGAACGCCGGCACGGCGGCCAGCGAATCGAGCACGTGCAGGGTCAGCATCTGCAGGGGATCGCGCACCGACGTCAGGTTGTACACGCTGTTCCATTTGGCCAGCAAGGCCAGGTAATCGAGCAGTTTTTCCGTCTGATCCGCGCTCAGGTCCAGCCCCAGCGCGGCGATGCCTTCATTCAAAATCTGGGCAAGTTGCGCCCGGTCAAACTGCTTCATTCAACAACCTCGTCCTTTAAAGTGATGGGCTGCGCGGCGCCAAAGCCGCGCTTTTTCAGGTGGACCAGCAGCAGCGAAATCGCCGCCGGCGTCACGCCGGAAATGCGCGATGCCTGGCCCAGGGTTTCCGGGCGCTGCTTGTCGAGTTTTTGCCGCACTTCGACCGACAGCGCACCGATATCGAGGTAGTTGAAACCGGCCGGCAGGGCCAGGTTTTCATAGTGTTCGTGGCGCTCGATTTCCTTGCTCTGGCGCTCGATGTAGCCCGCATATTTGAGCTGGATTTCCACCTGTTCGCGCACGGCGGGGTCTTCCACGCCGGGGCCGGCCAGCGCCTGGCCTTCCATGCCCGTCATGCTCATCAGGGTGTCGTAGGCCACGTTCGGGCGGCGCAGCAGGTCCGCCAGCGAGTATTCGCGCTCGAGGGCCTGGCCTACGATGCGTTCCGATTCGGCGGCCGCCAGGATGCGCGGATTGACCCACGTGGAACGCAGGCGCTCGAGCTCGCGCGCCACCGCTTCGCGCTTGGTCTCGAACGCTTGCCATTGGGCGTCGCCCACGCAGCCCAGCGCGCGGCCGATTTCCGTCAGGCGCATGTCGGCATTGTCTTCGCGCAGGCTCAAACGGTACTCGGCGCGGCTGGTGAACATGCGGTACGGCTCCTGCACGCCCTGGGTGATCAGATCGTCGACCAGCACGCCCAGATAGGCCTCGGAGCGGCCCGGTACCCAGGCTTCCTTGTCCTGCGTCAGCAAGGCCGCATTCAGGCCCGCCAGCATGCCTTGCGCGGCCGCTTCCTCGTAGCCGGTGGTGCCGTTGATCTGGCCGGCGAAGAACAGGCCCGCGACGGCCTTCGTTTCCAGCGACGCTTTCAAGCCGCGCGGGTCGAAATAGTCGTATTCGATGGCGTAGCCGGGACGCAGAATGTGCGCGTTTTCCATGCCCTTCATCGATTGCACCAGGGCGATCTGCACGTCAAATGGCAAGCTCGTGGAGATGCCGTTCGGATAGAACTCATGCGTCGTCAAGCCTTCCGGCTCGAGGAAGATCTGGTGCGATTCCTTGCCCGAGAAGCGATGGATCTTGTCTTCGATCGAGGGGCAGTAACGCGGGCCCACGCCTTCGATGACGCCCGTGTACATGGGGCTGCGGTCCAGGCCGGCGCGGATGATGTCATGCGTCTGGCTATTCGTGTGCGTGACCCAGCACGGCACCTGGCGCGGGTGCATGGCCGTGTTGCCCATCACCGAAAACACGGGCACGGGATCGAGGTCGCCCGGCTGCTCTTGCATCACAGAAAAGTCGATCGTGCGGCCATCGATGCGCGGCGGCGTGCCCGTTTTCAGGCGCCCTTGCGGCAGTTTCAGCTCTTTCAGGCGGGCCGACAAGGAGATGGCGGGCGGGTCGCCGGCGCGGCCGGCCGAGTAGTTATTCAGGCCCACGTGGATCTTGCCGTCGAGGAAAGTGCCAGCCGTCAGGACCACGGCGCGTGCGAGAAACTTCAGGCCGATCTGCGTCACGGCGCCGACGACCCGGTCGCCTTCGACGATCAGGTCATCGACCGCTTGCTGGAACAGCCACAGATTCGTCTGGTTTTCCAGGCGCGTGCGGATGGCGGCCTTATAGAGAATACGGTCGGCCTGGGCGCGCGTGGCGCGCACTGCCGGGCCTTTCGAGGAATTCAGGATGCGGAACTGGATGCCGGACTCGTCGGTGGCAATCGCCATCGCGCCGCCCATGGCATCGACCTCCTTGACCAGGTGGCCCTTGCCGATGCCACCGATGGAGGGGTTGCACGACATCTGGCCCAGTGTCTCAATATTATGCGTGAGCAATAGCGTCTTCTGCCCCATGCGGGCGGAAGCGAGGGCCGCCTCGGTACCGGCGTGACCACCACCGACAACGATGACGTCGAATTCTGTAGGAAATAACATGATAAATAGGTAACAGTGCAAGTAAAAATGCGGGAAGAGAGCTCCGATTATAGAGTCTTTTTGCAAGCGCAACCTTCGACGGGCCAATTTTTGCTTAATTTTTACTCAGCAAGGGCCAGTCAACGACGATTTTTGTTTCACGTGGAACACGCAGCGGTACCTGGACAGGGCCCGCGCCGGGGCTGCGGTGGCCGTCAATGTTTGCTACAATTGCCGCATCGTCCGCTACCGTGGTCACGCCAGTGGCCATCGCGACGATCATCCAGGAGGACGGCCTCCCCCATCATGGGAACACACCGGGACGGCCCGCTCTGTATAAGGAGCCGCCATGGCCTGGATACTGTTAATTATTGCCGGCATGCTTGAAGTCGTGTGGGCATATTCGATGAAACTCTCCGAGGGTTTCACCAGACTCACCCCCTCCGTGATTACCATGGTCATGATGATCGCCAGCTTCGGCTTGCTGTCGCTGGCCATGCGCACCCTGCCCCTGGGCACGGCCTACACCATCTGGACGGGCATCGGCGCCGTCGGCGCCTTTATCGTCGGCATCGTCTTTCTGGGCGAGCAAGTCAACACCCTGCGCGTGTGCGCCGCCGTACTCATCGTGTGCGGCATCGTGCTGATGAAACTGTCATCAAGCCACTGAGAGGAATTCCCATGCTCCTCGAAAACTATTTTCCCGTCCTCCTGTTCATTCTGATCGGCATCCTGGTCGGCATCGTGCCCATGCTGCTGGGACGCGTACTCGGGCCGCACAAGCCCGATGCGCAAAAACTGTCCCAGTACGAATGCGGCTTCGAAGCGTTCGGCGACGCGCGCATGAAGTTCGACATCCGCTTCTACCTGGTCGCCATCCTGTTCATCCTGTTCGATATCGAGGTGATCTTCCTGATGCCGTGGGCGGCCAACGTCAACGCACTGGGACTGGCCGGCTTCTGGGCCGTCATGGGTTTTCTGGGCGTGCTGGCCATCGGCCTGGCCTATGAATGGAAACGCGGCGCGTTGGACTGGGAGTAAGCCCCGCTTCTGGTTCCACGTGAAACAGGCACGGGGGCGAAAAGCGGAGTAAGCTGGGCTTCTGTCTTCCTGTCAGGAGTACGCATGCCCGCCTTCCAGTTCCGCACCGTGCCGCATCTGATCGTTGAACCGGGTGCCGCCGCCCAGCTGGGCACGCATATCGCCCACCACTTCCCCACCGTGCGCCGCGCCCTGCTCGTCACCGACGCAGGCTTTTTGCGCACGGGCCTGGCCGATGCCTCTCTGCGCAGCTTGCAAGCGGCGGGCATCGAGGTCCACGTCTTTTCCGATGTGCAAGCCGATCCTCCCGAAACCATCGTGCTGGCCGGCGTGGCTCAGGCGCAGATGTTTCACGTGGAACTGATTATCGGCCTCGGCGGCGGCAGCTCGCTGGACGTGGCCAAGCTGATCGCCGTGCTGGCGCCCGGTCACCAGGAACTGGCGCAACTGTATGGCATCGGCAATGTGCATGGCGAGCGCCTGCCCCTGGTGCAATTGCCGACGACGGCCGGCACGGGCTCGGAAGTCACCCACATCGCCATCGTCACCACGGGCGCCACCAGCAAGATGGGCGTCGTCGCGCCGCAACTGTATGCGGACCTGGCCATCCTCGACGCCAGCCTGACCCTGGGCTTGCCGCCGGCCGTGACGGCCGCCACCGGCATCGACGCCATGGTGCATGCGATCGAAGCGTACACCAGCCGCCTGATGAAAAATCCCTTGTCCGACATGCTGGCCACCCAGGCGCTGTCGCTGCTCTCCAGCAACCTGGTCACAGCCTGCCGCGATGGCAGCAACTTGCCGGCGCGGCAAGCCATGCTGCTGGGCGCCATGCTGGCCGGCCAGGCGTTTGCCAACGCGCCCGTGGCTGCCGTACACGCGCTCGCCTATCCCATCGGCGGCTTGTTCCACGTGCCGCATGGCTTGTCGAATGCGCTGGTGCTGCCGCACGTGCTGCGCTTTAACTTGTCCCACGCGGCGCCCCTGTACGCGCAACTGGCGACTGTCTTGCAACCTGGCATGACGGGCAGCGAGGAAGCGCGGGCCGTGGCCCTGATCGACGCCATGCAGGAGATTGCCGTGGCTACCGGCATCGCGCGCACCCTGCGCGAAGTGGGCATCACGGCGGCCGACCTGGACCGCCTTGCCGATGAAGCCATGCTGCAGACGCGCTTGCTGGGCAACAATCCCCGTCCCCTCACGCGCGGCGATGCGCGCGCCATCTATGCGGCCGCACTGTGAGCCAGCAGACTGAGTCAGCCAACCCGCCCTGCTACACTGCCGCCATGACGCCTCCCGATATCCCCATTCATCCCGACAACACCCACTTTCCACACGGTGCCTGTGCCGGCTGCCACGACAGCGCGCCGCTGCCGTTTGCCTTCGAATATGCCTATCAGCCCATCGTCGACCTGGCCACGCGCAGCATCTATGCGCACGAGGCGCTGGTGCGCGGCCCCAACGGCGAAAGCGCAGCCAGCGTGCTGGCGCAAGTCAACGACGCCAACCGCTACCGCTTCGACCAGGCGTGCCGCGTCAAGGCCGTGGCCGGCGCAGCGCGCCTCGGCATGCAGGGCTTCCTGTCGATCAATTTTTTGCCCAACGCCGTCTACCGACCGGAAGTATGCATCCGCAGCACCCTGGAAGCGGCCAGGCTGCACCGCTTCCCTACCGACAAGATCATCTTTGAAGTGACGGAAGGCGAACGGGTGCAAGACCGTCCCCACCTGGTCGAGATCTTCCGCGCCTACCGGCGCTTCGGTTTCCAGACGGCCATCGATGATTTCGGCGCCGGCTATGCGGGCTTGAACCTGTTGGCCGAATACCAGCCCGACATCATCAAGATCGACATGGACCTGGTGCGCGGCATCGATGCGCAGGCGCCGCGCCAGGCGATCGTGCGCGCCATCGCCAGCCTGTGCCATGAGCTTGGTATCCGCGTGCTGGCCGAAGGCATCGAGACCCGCGCCGAACGCGACTTCCTGGCGGGCTGCGGTATTTCCCTGATGCAGGGCTACTGGTTTTCCAAGCCGGTCTTCCAGGGACTGGGCCAGATCGCCGATACGGCCTGGGAGTAATAAAAAAGGCCACGTGCAACGTGGCCTTGGGTTGCATGCCGATGCCGCCAGCCTAGTTGGGAATATCCACTACCGTCCCCGTCACGCTGATGGCATTGCCCGGCGCCGGCGTTGCCGCAATCGCCGGCACGTTGACGTTCGTGATCAACGTCGACGCATCGGCGCGCGTCACCGTGCGCACCACCTGCGATGACGGCAAGGCTTGCTTGGCGTTCAAGTGCGCATACATGGCGTCGAGCGCCCGGTTCAGGTAGACGTGCAGCGGCACGATCAGGGTCGGCAAGGCATTGCTGAAGGAATCGAAGTGGTTGGCATTGGTCACCTCGATATAGCGCAGCTGGCTATTTGCCCCTTCCACCGCGGCGTTCAGGCCAAGATAGGCGCGCGAGGCGTGATTGACGGGAATCAAGGTGTCGCTGCGGCCGTGCACGATGATGGCCGGCTTGCCATTCAACTTGCCGCTGGCCGCGACCTCGGCCATGCCGGCCCGCACCCGCACGCTTTGCCCGGCCAGGGTGCCTTCCAGGTTGGCGCCGCTGACGGCGTCGCGCCCCGTCGCCAGGCTGCGCAGGCACAGGAAGCCATCGAGTGACTGGTCCGCCAGGCTGGTCGATGGCGACACGCCGGCCGTGTAGACCTTGGCGCCACCCACGCTGTTCTCGTACACGACATTACCGAGGATACCGTTTTGCGCGGCAAAGCTGGCCGCCTTTTGCGCCGTGGTAAACGCGATCGGATTGCCGCTGCCATCCGTCTGCGCAAACGTGAAACCGCAGACTTTATCGGTCACGGAGAATTTTCCGTAGGCATACGCGTACGTGACGGCCACGAGGATATTCGTTCCCGCGTGCGAAGCCTGCAGCGGATCGGAATCGACCAGCCAGCCATACGCGCGCAAGCGCTGCTTCGCGTCCGCCTGCTGCGCCGCCAGGTCGGCGCCGTTCAATAAGCCCTTGGCCACCAGTGCCGTGCAGCGTCCCGCATTGCCGGCCACGGAAGCGATGCATGGCTGATACAGGGCCGCATAGGTGGCATAGTCGAACAGCGCGCGGCCGGGATTGGCCACCACCACCCCGCCCTGGCGCACGCTGTAGGCGTTCGATGCCGCCGGCTGGATTTGCGGTTCGCTGGCTGCCACGCCGCTGATCAAGCCTTTCGTATCCTGTTCCGCCGCCAGCAGGGCCGAGCCGGCACCGTTGGAAATGCTCGAGGCGATCGTGATGGTGTTCTTTGGCGTCAGGCGCACGATGCGCGAACTGCCGTCGCGGGCCAGCACGCCGTAGCGTTCGTTCAAGACGTAAAACGCCATCTCGACCGCCTGCAAGGTGACCTTGCCCCAGTCCTTCTCGGGGTTTTGCTGCGAGTGTGCATGCTTGAAGGCGATGCGGTTCGGATAGGCGCCAGCCCAGGCCAGCCGGTCGGCATCGCTCAAGTCCGGCGCGAAGAGCGCGTTCTTGCCGGCGGCGACCCTGCCCGCGCGCAGGCCATTCTGCAGGTTGACGCTATCGTCTTCGAACATATACAGGCCCGTGCCGGAACCCTTGTCGGCATACGCCACGGCGCAACCTTTTTTCAGGCCCCATTCGCCCGAGCTGCCGATGGCGCCATAGATGCCGCGCGAGCCGCTGGACGTGCCCGTGACGATGCAGGCACGATCCGGGTCGAAGCTGGCCGGCACCTGCACCATCAAGGTGACATTTTTCTTGCCCGTGCCATCATCGGCATAGGCGATGTATTCGCTGCCGGCCACCAGGCCCTCACCCGCCCCCACGTTGCCGGCCGCATCCACATTCGGCCCGTACAGGGTGCCGTAGCCGCTGTTGGCGGCAATGTCGAGCACGGCACGGTAATTGGCGTGGATGGCATTGCGGCGCAGCTCGAGCGGCGTCGGCTGTTCCGCATTCGCATACGCGGGCGTGGCGCCCGCCAGCCCCGTCTTGCCCAGCCCGGCCGTCAGCAGATCGTTCGTCTTGCCGTCGTAGTCGGCGCGCGTGATGGTGCCCAGGTAGCTGGGCATCTGGTTCAGCTCTTCCGGCGCATGGTTGCTGCCGCAGGCTGCCAACGCCAGCAGGGTGCACAAGCTCATGCCGGTGCCCGCGCGCGTGATCGTCATTTGCATGGTGGTTCTCTCCGTTGAAGACACAGTGGACGCACAATGAAAAACGCCGGACGATCCGTCCGGCGTTGCTTGAAAATCAGACAGCGGCTTTGGCAGCCCTGCCGCCGAAGCGCGCGATGGCTTCGCCGACGATGCCGCGCCGGAACAGCAGCACGCAGATGACGAAGATCACGCCCGTGACCATGCCCACCGATTCGCCCAGGGTGCCGAACCACTCGATGCCCGTGTGCGTGGCCAGAAAGGTACCGACATCGCCCAGCTTGTTTTCCAGCGCGATGATCAGCACGGCACCAAGGATGGGGCCGGACAAGGTACCCATGCCGCCCACCAAGGTCATCAGCACGACCAGTCCCGACATGCCCCAGTACACGTCGGTCAACGTCTCAAAGCCCAGCACCAGCGTCTTGGTGGCGCCGGCCAGCGCGGCCAGCGACGCCGACAGCACGATGGCCATCAGCTTGTACTTGTTGACGTCGTAGCCGAGCGAGATGGCGCGCGGTTCGTTTTCCTTGATGGCCTTGAGCACTTGCCCGAACGGCGAGTGGATGGTGCGCACGATCAGGGCGAAGCCGGCGATGAAGATGGCCAGCACCACGTAGTACAACACCGTGTCATTGCCCAGGTCTATCGTGCCCAGCAAGGTTCCACGTGGAACACCCTGCAAGCCATCCTCGCCGCCCGTGAAAGGCAAACGCAAGGCAAGGAAGTACACCATCTGCGCCAGCGCCAGGGTGATCATCGTAAAGTAGATGCCTTGGCGGCGGATCGCCAGCCCGCCGATCACCAGGCCCAGCAAGGCGCCCGTTGCGACGCCGGCCAGCAAGCCCAGTTCCGTCGGCCAGCCCCAGGTACGCAGCGCATAGCCGGTGACATAGCCGGCGCCGCCGAAGAAGGCCGCGTGGCCGAACGACAGCAAGCCCGTGTAGCCGATCAGCAAGTTGAACGCGCAGGCAAACAGGGCAAAGCACAGCAACTTCATCAGGAAGACGGGATAGCCGTAAAACGGGGCCGCCAACGCCAGCAGCAGGGCAATGGCGTAGCCTACATTCTTATTCATCGTGGTAGCTCCAATACATGACTGATGAGGATTACTTTTCTTTGCCGAACAGGCCGGCGGGACGCAGCAGCAGCACGATGACCATCACCACGAACACCACGGTGGCCGAGCCTTCCGGGTAGAACACGCGGGTCAGGCCCTCGATCACGCCCAGGCCCAGGCCCGTCAGGATGGAGCCCATGATGGAACCCATGCCGCCGATCACCACCACGGCAAACACGACGATGATCAGGTTCGAGCCCATCAGCGGCGAGACCTGGATGATCGGTGCCGCCAGCACGCCGGCGAAACCGGCCAGCGCCACACCGAAGCCGAACGTCAACGTGACCATCAGCGGCACGTTGATGCCGAACGCTTCCACCAGTTTCGGGTTTTCCGTGCCGGCCCGCAGGTAGGCGCCCAGCTTGGTTTTTTCGATGACGAACCAGGTGGCCAGGCAGACGGAAAGCGAAGCGATCACCACCCAGGCGCGGTAGTTCGGCAGGATCATGAAGCCCAGGTCCGTCGCGCCGGCCAGCGCTTCGGGCACGGCATATGGCTGGCCCGAGACGCCATAGAAGGAGCGGAACACGCCCTCCATGATCAGGGTGATGCCAAAGGTCAGCAGCAAGCCATACAGGTGGTCGAGTTTATACAGCCAGCGCAGCATGGTCTTTTCGATCAGGATGCCGAGCAGGCCGACGAGGATCGGGGCGATGACGAGCATGGCCCAGTAATTGATGTCGAAATAGCTGAGGCCCATCCAGGCCAGGAAGGCGCCCATCATGTACATGGCGCCGTGCGAGAAATTAATAACGTTGAGCAAGCCGAAGATGACGGCCAGACCGAGGGACAACATGGCATAGAACGAGCCGTTGACGAGACCCAGCAGCAGCTGGCTCATCATCGCTTGTAATGGAACGCCGAAAATTTCCATGGCATCACAGTATAAAAAGCACCGCCGGGTAGCGGTGTGGTATCAAGGGAAACACGCCACCGCGAACCAGACTGGTGCGGTGGCGCAAGGCGAACCCTGCGAGCGAAGCGTGCAGGACAGAGCGCCCGCGCGGCGGCGGGCACTCCGTGGATGTTGCTACAGCGTTACTTCCACAGCGAACACTTCGATTCGGCCTTGGTCACGTACGCCTGTGCACCGGGCACGGTGGCGACCACCTTGTAGTAATCCCATGGGTATTTCGACTCGGACGGTTTCTTAACTTCCATCAAATACATATCGTGCACCATGCGGCCATCGGGACGTACTTCGCCATTCTGGGTGAACATGTCGTTGATCTTGGTCTTTTTCAGGTAGGCCATGACCTTGTCCGTATCATCCGTGCCGACGGCCTTGACGGCTTTCAGGTAGTTCGCCGCGGCCGAATAGTCAGCCGCCTGCAGCATCGACGGCTCCTTCTTCATCTTGGCGAAATAGCGTTTCGACCAGGCGCGCGTTTCCGGATTCAAGTCCCAGTACCAGCCATCGGTCAGGTACATGCCCTGCGTGAGGTTCAGGCCCAGCGAATGGATGTCATTAATGAAGATCAGCAAGCCGGCCAGTTTCATCGATTTCGTCAAGCCGAACTCGTTGGCCGCCTTGATGCTGTTGATGGCGTCGCCGCCCGCATTGGCCAGGCCCAGGATTTGCGGCTTGGCCGCTTGCGCCTGCAACAGGAAGGAAGAGAAATCCGAGGCGCCCAGCGGATGCTTGACGCTGCCCAGCACCTTGCCGCCGGCCGCCTTGACGACCTCGGCCGTGTCTTTTTCCAGCGAGTGGCCAAACGCATAGTCGGCCGTCATGAAATACCAGTTCTTGCCGCCCTGCTTGACGATGGTGCCGCCCGTGCCGCGCGCCAGCGCCACCGTGTCGTAGGCGTAATGCACGGTGTACGGCGTGCATTCCTCGTTCGTCAGGCGTGAGGAACCGGCACCGATGGCAATGAAGATTTTCTTCTTTTCCGCCGCGACCTTGGCCATGGCCAGACTGGCGCCGGAATTGGTGCCGCCGATCAGCATGTCGACGCCTTGCTGGTCGAACCATTCGCGCGCCTTCGAAGCGGCGATGTCGGCCTTGTTTTGATGGTCGGCGGAAATGAATTCCACCTTCTTGCCGGCCAGTACCACGCCGGCATCGGCGATCGCCATCTTGATGGCTTCCGCGCCACCGAGGCCGTCGACGTCGGAATACACGCCCGACATGTCGGAAATAAAACCGATCTTGATGGTGTCGCCCGATACCTGGGCGTGCGCGGCGGCGGAAAAGCCCAGGGCGCAAAGAGTGGCGGTGGCAATGGCGATAGCGTTACGTTTCATAGTGTCTCCGTTGGGATTATTGTTTGCTATTTAAACGATTGCTCGACGACGATACGGAACTACATGGGCATTACACGCCAAGCAGCTCGGTCAATACCGGCATCTTGGCTTCCAGTTCGGATGCAGCAAAAGTCTCGACGATCTGACCGTGCTCCATCACATAAAACCGGTCCGCCAGCGGCGCGGCAAACCGGAAATTCTGTTCCACCATGACGATGGTGTAGCCCTTTTCCTTCAGGGTGGTAATCATGCGCGCCAGGCCCTGCACGATGACGGGCGCCAGGCCTTCGGAAATTTCATCGAGCAGCAGCAATCGTGCGCCCGTGCGCAGGATGCGCGCCACGGCCAGCATCTGCTGTTCCCCGCCCGACAGGCGCGTGCCCTGGCTGTGGCGGCGCTCCTGCAAATTCGGGAACATGGCGTAGATTTCCTCCACCGACATGCCCTTCTCGCCGCTGGCCAGGGTCGGCGGCAGCAGCAGGTTTTCCTCGGTCGACAGCGACGAGAAAATGCCGCGCTCTTCGGGACAATACCCGATGCCCAGGTGGGCGATTTTGTGCGTGGCCAAACCTATCGCTTCGCTGCCATTGACTTTGATGGAGCCCGTGCGTGCGCCCGTCAGCCCCATGATGGCGCGCAAGGTGGTCGTGCGGCCGGCGCCGTTGCGGCCCAGCAAAGTCACCACTTCACCCTGCTCCACTTTCAGGTTCACGTCGTGCAGGATGTGCGATTCGCCATACCAGGTGTGCAGTTGCGAAATTTCCAGCGCGGGTGCGCCGCCATTTACTTGTGTCGCCATCAATGCGCCCCTTCCAGTTCGGCGTGGGTGGTGCCCATGTACGCTTCCATCACTTGCGGATTGCGCGACACTTCCGCGTAACTGCCTTCGGCCAGCATGGCGCCGCGCTGCAGGACGGAAATCTTGTCGCAGATGCCAGACACCACGCTCATATTGTGTTCCACCATCAAAATCGTGCGGCCGGCCGACACTTTTTTGATCAGCTCGGTGACCCGGTGCACGTCTTCGTGACCCATGCCTTGCGTCGGTTCGTCGAGCAGCATCATTTCCGGCTCCATCGCCAGGGTGGTGGCGATTTCCAGCGCCCGCTTGCGCCCGTACGGCATGTCGACCGTGATGGTGTCGGCAAACTCCGTCAGGTCGACTTCGGCCAGCAAGGCCATGGCACGATCATTGAGCTGGTTCAAGGCACGTTCGCTTTGCCAGAAGTGGAACGAGGTACCGAGCTGGCGCTGCAAGCCGATGCGCACATTCTGCAGCACGGAGAGATGCGGGAAGACGGCGGAAATCTGGAAGGAACGGATCACGCCCATGCGCGCGATCTGCGCCGGTTTGGCGGCCGTGATATCTTTCCCATTGAACAGGATCTGTCCGGATGTGGGGACCAGGAATTTGGTGAGCAAGTTGAAACACGTGGTCTTGCCGGCGCCGTTAGGACCGATCAAGGCGTGGATATGGCCCCGCTCTACCTTCAGGTTCACCTCGCTCACAGCGGTGAACCCCTTGAATTCCTTGGTCAAATTTCTTGTTTCCAAGATTACGTTTGACATCGTGTCTCCTAGTTGTACTTTTTGTACTACTTAGTCATTTTTATAATACACAACTTAAATTTAACGCACAATACAGTATAACTACGGGGATTTTTCGCCAGCCCGAATGGCGCAAACTCGCACGCTTGCCCCGCTATTTCCAGGCCGCGTGTATCATTTGCGCCGCTTTTTCCGCGATCATCACGGTGGGCGAGTTCGTGTTACCAGAAGTAATGTACGGCATGATCGAGGCATCGACGACGCGTAAACCATCTACGCCGATGACGCGCAAGGTGCTGTCGACCACGCTCGAGGCATCGCTGGCCAGGCCCATGCGGCAGGTGCCCACGGGGTGGAAGATGGTCGTGCCGATCTGGCTGGCCGCCTGCGCCAGCTCTTCCTGGCTCTGGAATTGCACGCCCGGCTTGTATTCTTCGGGAGCGAATTTTTTCAGGGCCGGCGCGGCGGCGATGGCCCGCGTCAGGCGCAGGGCGTCGGCCGCCACGGCGCGGTCCTGCTCGGTACTCAGGTAATTGGGCACGATCTTCGGCGCCGCGTAGCTGTCGGCCGACGCGATGTGCACATGGCCGCGCGAAGTGGGGCGCAGATTGCAGACGCTGGCCGTAAACGCGGGAAACGCGTGCAAGGGTTCGCCGAATTTGTCGAGCGACAGCGGCTGCACGTGGTATTGCAGGTTCGGCGTGGCTTGCTGCGGATCGGACTTGGCGAACGCCCCCAGCTGCGACGGCGCCATCGACATGGGCCCGCTCTGGAACAGCGCATATTGCAAGCCGATCTGCATCTTGCCCAGCATATTTCCAGCCATGACGTTCAGGGTTTTCACGCCCTGCACCTTGTACACCATGCGCAGCTGCAGGTGGTCCTGCAAATTGCCGCCCACGCCAGCCGAGTCCAGCACGGGCGTAATGCCGTTTTCGCGCAGCAAGCCGGCCGGGCCGATGCCGGACAATTGCAGCAATTGGGGCGAACCGATGGCGCCCGCCGTCAGCAAGGTTTCCCGTTTGGCCGTCGCCTGCCATTGCGTGCCGCCGCCCGTCAACACGATGCCCGTGCAGCGCGGTCCCGTTTCCGTCGTTTCCAGCAGCAGACGTTCCACGTGGCAACCCGTCATGATGGTCAGGTTCGGGCGGCGCGCGGCCGGTTTCAAGAACGCTTTCGAGGTATTCCAGCGGATGCCGCGGCGCTGGTTGACGTCGAAATACGCGCTGCCGCTATTATCTCCGCCATTGAAATCGCTGGTTTTCGGGATGCCGACCTGCTGCGCCGCGTCGCGGAACGCATTCAAAATATCCCACGACAAGCGCTGTTTTTCCACGCGCCACTCGCCACCGACGCCATGGTTTTCCGAGGCGCCGCCGTAATAATCCTCGCTTTGTTTAAACAGCGGCAAGACCTTGTCCCAGCGCCAGGAGGCGTCGTCCGTCAGGTCGGCCCAGTGATCGTAATCGCCGGCCTGGCCCCGCATGTAGATCATGCCGTTGATGGACGAGCTGCCGCCCAGGACTTTGCCGCGCGGATAGATCAGGCTGCGCCCGCCCAGGCCCGCGTCCGCCTGCGTGGAATACAGCCAGTCCGTGCGGGGATTGCCGATGCAATGCAGATAGCCGACGGGGATGTGGATCCACACGTAATCGTCCTTACCGCCCGCTTCCACGAGCAAAACGTTAGCATCCTTGTCGCGCGTGAGCCGGTTGGCCAGCACGCAACCTGCCGTGCCGCCGCCCACGATGATGTAGTCGTATTCGCCTGCCGATTCCAATGAAGCTCCTTTCGGTATGCCATCAAACTGTCGCGCGGCGTGTCTCCCCGCCGCGTTTCGCTACCAGAGTCTGTCTTTCTTCATGCATGCATGGCTGCTGAGCCGCCTTGAGATTACCACCAGTGCCAAGCCAGGGCGACATTAATCGTATGGCCAGCATGCTCACCGTGCAGACGCGCTTGTCGGGCAACTAAAAAACCTCCCAAACAGGGGCTGCGAGCTGTGGATAACCGTATGGATATCCACAGGGACGATATGTGTGTAAACGAAAAATTTTTTCAGCGGCTTTTTTTTGTCCAGAAACCATCCCAGCCAGATACAACCCTTACTCAGCGTTTATCCGTACGCCAAGCGATTGTTTACAAGGATAAATCAGGACTTATCCACAGAAGTTGTCGCCGTTAACTACTATTACTATTCTTGTATACGATCTTGTTAAGGTAAACCCGACAACGCGCGCTTTGCCTGCCCTTGCTACGAAGGAAAGCTCTGCAGCCTTCTCCTGTAAAAAAAATCGCAAGCGGTTTCTGTACGCAAAAAAAATCCAGCCAACAACTGAGCGACGAAAACCGGCGCGGCCAGCGTCATGCAGACAGCACTGCCAAACCGTTTTGCAAAATGGAAATGTCAACGGACCTTGCCAGGCCTGGCGCTAGCAAGCCACATGAAGCCGAAATAAGGGGGATTTTGAGACGATTGTGGATAAGTCACTTGATATCCACAGGATGACTTGTGAGTAAACACGAAGTTATGCGCAGGCCCGCATTTTATACAATTTTGCTCCTCGCGTGATACAGCGATTATGCACGCTTTATTTTGCGCGTAAACGTTTGATCCTGTTGAAAAAAAGTGACTTATCCACAGAAAAAAACGCGTTTACTATTACTACTATTTTTATATATAGATCTATTGTAAACCGACAAAAAAAGCGAAAGTCCGGGGATATTTCCAAAAAGCATGCAAACAACGTCAAAAAAAAAGCCAACAGCGACAGCGCGACCCACTACCAAACCGTCTTCCAGGAAGTACCTGGATGCCGATGTTCGTGAAAGAAACACATTCGTGATCGCTCAGCTTTGATTGCCAGCCAGGAATCCTGCACGCAAATCGCGTCAAACATGTCACTGCAGCAAGAAAAAACGCGATTTTTGCTGGTCGGTGTGGATAAGTGACTGCATATCCACAGGATGAGATGTGGGAAAAGTCGATCTTTGTCCACAAGCCAATTTTTATCCCAAACAAGTCCTCGCTGGATACAATGCTTGTGCGCCTACTTTTTTGTGCGCTAAGTCGATGATTTTTCGATGGTATACCGACTTATCCACAAAAAAATGGCCGTTTACTATCACTACTATTTTTATGTATACATCTTTATTTAAAACACAGAGACAAACGCGCACGGTGGAAAAGTCACCGAAACGGCTGTTTTCACCATGTAAACCGTTTTGCAATCCCAAAAACCTGTAAAAACAGCATGACTTCACACACAAAAATGCGTTTAGGCATCATCAGTGCCTTGCACGAAGAACAGCAGGGGCTGGTAGAAGCCATGCAAGGCCCCCAGAGGCGTTCGCACGGCATGCGCGACTACACCCTGGGAACCCTGTGGAATATCGACGCTGTGTGCGTCCTGTCGCGTCTGGGCAAGGTTGCCGCTGCCATGACAGCTTCTATCCTTGTGGAAAAGTACGGAGTTACCCACATCGTCTTTACCGGCGTGGCCGGCAGTGGGGATAAACACGTGAAAGTGGGCGATATCGTGGTGGCCGAAGCGCTGCTGCAGCACGATATGGACGCCCGACCTTTGTTTCCCCGCTTCGAGGTGCCGCTGACGGGCCTACAGCGCTTCGCCACGGATCTGGAGCTCAGTTCGCAACTGGCCGGTGCGGCAGAAGATTTTCTGCGCGATGAGCTTGCCAAGGTATTGCCAGGCAAGGATATCCAAGAGTTTGCGCTGCAGCAGGCGCAAGTACACCGCGGCCTGATCGCCAGCGGCGACCAGTTCATCGGCAGCGCGGCGCATATCAACCAGCTGAAAGCGGATATCCCCGACCTGCTGGCCGTCGAAATGGAAGGCGCCGCCGTGGCGCAAGTGTGTTTTGAACTCGGTGTGCCGTTTACGGTCATACGCACCATTTCCGACAACGCCAATGAAGACGCGGCCGTCGACTTCATGCAGTTTGTGAAAAGCGTCGCCTCGCCTTATGCATTTCACGTGATTCGCAAGCTGTGCCAGCGCCTGGCTGGCTGAGTTTTTACGGCGCGTGCATAAAAAAAGGGCAGAACCAGCGGTTCTGCCCTTTTTGCGTTCACTGTCTACCTAAATTTTAGACACTCAGCATCATCAGACTTGCGTTACCACCGGCCGCCGTCGTATTCACGCACAGCGCCCGCTCAGCGACCAGGCGCCACAGGGGGATGGCACCGTCCTGCGTGGTGGCGATGGTGCCCACCAGGGCTCCTTCCCGTGCCGCCAGCAGCGGTTTGAGCTGGCCATCGAGGCTAGGCTCGATCATGGCGATCTGGAAATCCTGCTTGACCGACTCCAGGCTGCTGACGATCTGGATGCGGTCCTTCAGCGCCGCCGGCAAGTCGCCCGGGATCAGGTCCGGCGCTTGCGCCAGCACCAGGGCCTGGTTACCGGTGGCCAGGACGGCTGCCAGCTGGTTCATCAGCGTACCGGACGTGGCTGCCGCGCACAGGATCGTGCCCCGTGCGGCAAAACTCAGGGTATTGCGCTCGCCCGTCGGGCCTGGCAAGACGGTGGTGCTGCCCAGCAAGGTGGTGCGCGCATAGTCCTGCGCCAGCTGCTGCACCTTGTCGTGGCCATGCATCTTCGCCCACACGGTCAGCGCATCGAGCGCGGGCGGCGCCTGGCGCTGGTGCTGCGCGCCGGTCGGCGCATTGCGCTGCAGGCGTTTCAGGTACAGGGGGCCGCCTGCCTTCGGACCGGTCCCCGATTTGCCTTCGCCGCCGAACGGCTGCACGCCGACGACGGCGCCGACGATGTTACGGTTCACATAAATATTGCCCACGTGCGCGCGCTTGGTGATGAAATCGATGGTTTCATCGATGCGCGTGTGGATGCCCAGGGTCAAGCCGTAACCGCTGTCGTTGATCGATTGCACCAGTTGCGGCAGTTCGGCCCGCTTGTAGCGGATCACGTGCAGCACGGGGCCGAAGACTTCCTGCGTCAATTGCGCCAACGACTTGATTTCCAGCACGGTCGGAGCGACGAACGTGCCTTTGACGGTCGGCAAATCGAGCGAATAATGGTCGATGGCCATGGTTTTCATCTTGTTGATGTGGGCCAGCAAGTTACCCTGCGCTTCCGCATCGATGACGGGACCGATATCGGTGGCCAGGCGGTCAGGATTGCCAACGCGCAATTCCTGCATGGCGCCTTTCAGCATATGGATGGTCTTGTCGGCGATTTCCGCTTGCAGGAACAGCACGCGCAAGGCCGAGCAGCGCTGGCCGGCGCTGTCGAAGGCGGATGACATCACGTCCTGCACCACTTGTTCCGGCAAGGCCGACGAATCGACGATCAGGGCATTCTGGCCGCCCGTTTCGGCGATCAGGGGAATGTCGATGCCTTCGGCCACGGCGCGCGCGGCCAGGTTGCGGTTGATCAATTGCGCCACTTCCGTCGAACCCGTGAAAATCACGCCTTTGACGCGCGCGTCATTGCACAGGCCGGCACCGACCACTTCTCCGCTGCCGGGCAAGAATTGCAGCGCGCCGCGCGGCACGCCCGCCGCATGCAGCAATTGCACGGCGCGGTGGGCGATCAGCGGCGTCTGCTCGGCCGGCTTGGCCAGCACCACGTTGCCCGCTGCCAGGGCGGCGGCCAGCTGGCCCGTAAAGATGGCCAGCGGGAAGTTCCACGGGCTGATGCAGGTGACGGGACCGAGCGCCAGGGTGTTCGGCGCGTGTTCCACCTGCGCCGCGTAGTAGCGCAGGAAGTCGACGGCTTCGCGGATTTCCGCGATCGCGTTCGGCAGCGACTTGCCCGCTTCGCGCACGGCCAGGGCCATCAGCTCGATATGGTGTTCCTCGAACAGGTCGGCCGCGCGCAGCAACGCTTGCGCGCGGATCGACGGTTCCGTGGTTTGCCAATCCATCGCATACGCGCTGGCGCTGGCCAGCGCCGTTTCCACGTCGGCCGGACCGGCTTCCATGACCTTGCCCACGACATCGTCGTGCTGGGCCGGATTGTGGATGACTTGCATCGGCGTATTCAGGCTGACGGCGCCATCGATCAGCGGCGCCGCCTGCCATGTCTGCTGCTGCGCCAGGCCGGTGGCCAGCGTGCGCAAGGTGTCTTCATTCGACAGGTCCAGGCCGGCCGAGTTCCTGCGTTCGCTGCCAAACATGTCCAGCGGCAACGGAATCGACGGGTGCGGCAAGCCGCCCTGCAGGCGCGCCTGCTCGAGGGGATCGCGGATCAGGCTATCGATGGCCACGCTTTCGTCGACGATCTGGTTGACGAAGGACGAATTGGCGCCGTTTTCCAGCAGGCGGCGCACCAGGTAGGCCAGCAGGGTTTCATGCGAGCCGACGGGGGCGTAGATGCGGCACGGCTTGTCGAGGTTGTCGGGGCCGACGACCTGGTCGTACAGGGTTTCGCCCATGCCGTGCAGACACTGGAATTCGTAGTCGGTAATGCCGTCGCGTTTCGCCCAGGTATAGATGGTCGACAGGGTTTGCGCGTTGTGCGTGGCAAATTGCGGGTAGATCAGGCTGCTGGCAGCCAGCAGTTTTTGCGCACACACGAGGTAAGACACGTCCGTGTAGACCTTGCGCGTGTAGACGGGATAGCCTTCCTGGCCGTCGACTTGCGCGCGCTTGACTTCCGCATCCCAGTACGCGCCCTTGACCAGACGCACCATGAACTTGCGGCCGCTGCGGCGCGCCAGGTCGATCAGGAAATCGATGGCGAAGGGACAGCGCTTTTGATACGCCTGCACCACGTAGCCGATGCCGTCGAAGCCGGCCAAATCTGTATCAAAAGCAAGTGCTTCCATCAGGTCGAGCGACAGTTCCAGGCGGTCCGTTTCTTCCGCATCGATGTTGAAGCCGATGTTGTACTGTTTTGCCAGCAACAGCAGCGCTTTGACCTTTGGCAACAATTCTTCCATGACGCGGGCGCGCTGGGCGCGGCTGTAGCGCGCGTGCAGGGCCGACAGTTTCACGGAAATGCCGGGGCCGTTGCGGATGCCGCGCCCGTTCGATGCCTTGCCGATGGCGTGGATCGCCGTTTCGTACGAAGCGTAGTAGTTGGCCGCGTCGGCTTGCGTCAGGGCCGCCTCGCCCAGCATGTCGTACGAGTAGCGGTAGCCGCGCGTTTCATTCTCGCGGCTGTTTTTCAACGCTTCCTCGATGGTTTGCCCCGTGACGAACTGGTTGCCCAGCATGCGCATGGCCAGGTCGACGCCCTTGCGGATCAGCGGTTCGCCGCCTTTGGCGATGAGCTTGGTCATGGCTGAACCGAGGCCCGATTCGCTGCTGGTACTGACCAGTTTGCCCGTAATCAGCAAGCCCCAGGTGGCCGCGTTGACGAACAGCGACGGCGATTCGCCCAGATGCTTCTTCCAGTCGCCCTTGCTGATTTTGTCGGCGATCAAACGGTCGGCCGTTTGACTGTCGGGTATACGCAACAGCGCTTCAGCCAGACACATCAATGCAACACCCTCTTCCGACGATAGCGAGAACTCGTGCATCAGTGCATCGACGCCGGAGGCGCGTGTGCGTTTTTGGCGCACGTTCGAGACCAGGCGGTGCGCCAGCGCTTGGCCTTCGGCCGTCGTTTCGGTGCTGCTGGGACGGACTTGTTGCAACAGCCACTGCACGGCGGAAACCTCATCGCGCCTATAGGCGGCAGTGATGGCGGCGCGTTGTGGCGTCGCTTCGGGCAGGATTTCTGCCTGGAACGCAGCAAAAGGAATCGGGGTAAAAGCCGAGGGGCCTGCAGGGTGCATAAGTGCTCTTTACAAGGAAAAAGGGGACGAAAACTGACGTAATTCTTGCTCTTTTTTGGTGCAAAAAAATACAGAAAGTCGGACGTTAAGATGATTCGATTGTAAAGGGGATTCTTATGGATTAATTCTGGTAATACAGGGGGCTAGCAATAGATAGTTTTTGATGCGACAATTTAACCAAATAATATTAATTTGGGGGTGATAGGAATGCTGGACAAGATCAGTAAGAAAATCTTGATGGAATTGCAGAGCGATGGACGCATCAGCAATGTGGAGCTGGCCGCGCGCGTGAACCTGTCGCCGGCCGCCTGCCTGGAGCGCGTGCGCAAGCTGCACGAATCCGGTTACATCATGGGCTATACGGCCCAGTTGAACCCGCAGCTGCTCGACGTGTCGCTGCTGGTGTTCATCGAAGTGGTGCTCGATCGCACGACACCGGAAGTGTTCGACGCCTTCAAGCATAGCGTACAAATCATTCCAGAGGTACTGGAATGTCATATGGTGGCCGGCGGCTTCGATTACCTGGTCAAGGCGCGCGTCAAGGACATGGCGGCCTACCGCGAATTCCTGGGCAAGACCTTGTTGCAAAAAGGTGTGCGGGAAACCCACACTTATGCCGTCATGGAAGAGGTCAAAAACACCACCAAATTGCCAATTAAGTGACCTCGGTGTAGCCGCCCCACTTTTCTGATTGAGCTATCGGAACAAATGTTGTAGGGTAGAACCACAATTCTGCTATCCGGTAGCCGCCTGAAACGCCGCGCAGACGGTAACTTCAGGGTGCAAGGCGGGCAATCGTGCCCACCCGCATACGGTTACAGCACGTCCCCTCAACGGGGCGTGACGGGTTTGCGCAGCGGGGGACAAATGAAGCAGTTGCAGCATCAGCTGGTGCGTTTCTTTGTATTCACGATCCTGGCCATGGCTGTGGCCTGTTGCCTGGCCTATCTGCTGCTGCTCTCGGGCGGCGACCATCCATATCTGATCGCCTGCGCGGCCGCCGCCATCGGCGCCGCGCTGCTGGCGTTCGCCGGCCGTCCGCGCGGCGAGCCGGGCCTGCACGAGTTCGCCGACACGGTGGGCAATGCCATCGATGCCATCATGATCGGCGCGGCGGAAACCTCGTATTTTGTCGATTCCGTCAAACAGAAGGTGGAACTCGACGTGCGCACGGCCAGCGACATCGCCGACAGCTCCGTGCAAAATGCCGCGATGACGGAAAAGATCGCCGCCAATGCGGAACGGGCCGCCAAGGTGGCCGCCGGCGTGCGCGTGGAAAGCGTGGCGGCGCGCGCCGAAGTGGACCAGGGCTTGCGCCGCATCAATCATGCACGCGAAGAAGCGCAAGGCGCCTCGACCACCATGCTGAGCTTGCAGGAAAAATCCAGACGCATCACGGGCTTTACGGAAGCCATTTCCGATATTTCCGCGCGCACCAACTTGCTGGCGCTGAATGCCGCCATTGAGGCGGCGCGCGCCGGCGAACATGGGCGCGGTTTTGCCGTGGTGGCCGGCGAAGTGCGGCAATTGGCGCAGCGCACCAAGGAAGCCTCCGATGAAATCAGCGTGATGGTGCGCGAAATCAATGAACAGTCGGAAAAAGCTGCGCGCGGCATGAGTTCGCTGGCGGCCGGTGTCACGGAAGCGGCGCGCAATGTGGAAAGCGTGCATGCCTCGCTCAGCCATATCGAGGAATCGTCGGGCGAGTCCGAGGACGAGATCGGGCAGATCGCCCGCGCCTCGCGCGAACACGTCGACACGACGCAGCTGATCGCCGACGCCATCCTGCAGATCCGCGACAGCATGCTGTCGACGAATGCGGAATTGCCGCGCGCCACGCAGTCGGCCATGGCCTTGGCCGAGCGGGCCGAAGTGATCGCCGGCGCCCTGGGCGAATCGAGCGTGGCCACGCCGCACGACGAGATCCGCGAGGCGGCCCAGCGCGCCGCGCGCGAAGTGGGCAAACTGTTCGAGCAGGCGATCGCCTCGGGGCGCATCACGCGCGAAGCCCTGTTCGACCGCCACTACCGCCCCATCCCGAACACCAATCCGCCCAAGCACAACACGAAGTTCGATGCCTTTACGGACAAGGTGCTGCCGGACCTGCAGGAAGGCGTGCTGGCGGCATTACCCCATCTGGCGTATGCGGGCGCCGTCGACAACAATGGCTATTTTCCAACGCACAACAAGAAGTTTTCCCAGCCGCTGACGGGAGATTACGCCACCGATATGGTGAACAACCGTACCAAGCGCATCTTCAGCGACCGCACGGGCAAGCGCTGCGGAAGCAACACCAAGGCCTTCCTGTTGCAGACCTATAAACGCGACACGGGCGAAGTCATGCACGATTTATCCGTGCCGATTCACGTCGAGGGCAAGCACTGGGGCGGTTTTAGAATTGGTTATCGCTCCAGCAGCCATGCATGAAAAAAAACGCCTGATGATTCATCAGGCGTTTTTTTTCTGGTGCTGGCAGATCATTTATTCGATATGCGGCTTGGGCGCCACGCCGCCGCCGGCCGCTGTGGCCGTGCGCAGGGTGGGCGTGTTCATACTTTCCAGGTGATTGCGCAGCCATTTGTGGGCGGGGCTGCGGGCGTCGCGTTCATGCCACAGCATGTCCAGGTGCACGGCCGGCAGGGTCAATGGCAAATCCTTGTACAGCAAGGACTCCGTCATGCCCGTCGAGGCGATCAAATGGCGCGGCAAGACCGTGATCAGGTCGGAATTGGCGACGACTCTGCCTGCCGTGAAGAACTGGTTGACCGTCAACAGGATGCGCCGTTCGCGGTGGATCTGCGACAGGGCCTCGTCGATCAAGCCATGCGCACGGCCGGAAAAGCTCACCAGTAAATGGTTCGCCGCACAATAGTTATCCAGGGTCAATTCCTTGTCGGCCAGCGGATGGCCGCGCCGCATCACGCATACATATTTGCCGGAATACAGGCGCTCGTGGCGGATGGGCGAACCCGTTTCGCTCGACAGTTGCGCCGCCACGCCGGGAAAGAAGCCCACGGCCAGGTCGATGTCGCCGCGCAGCAACATGGGACGCGGTTCGCGCGTCGTCAGCGGCATCATGCGCACGTTGACGCCCGGCGCTTCGCGTTCGATCGAGCGCATCAGCGAGGGCAGCCAGAACGCGGCTGTCGCGTCGGCCATGGCCATGCGGAAGGTGGCGTGCGTCTTCGACACGTCGAAGGTTTCCGGCGTGACGGCCGCTTCCAGGCTGGCCAGGGCCGAGCGCACGGATGGCCACAGCGCTTCGGCGCGGGGCGTCGGTTTTACGCCATATGCCGTGCGGATCAGCAATTCGTCACCGAGGCTCTCGCGCAGGCGTTTGATGGCGTTCGATACCGCCGGCTGCGTCATCGCCAGGTGGCCCGCTGCGCGCGTCAGGTTTTGTTCCGTCATGACGGCGTCGAAAACACGCAGCAAGTTCAGATCCAGCGTCAGAAAACTCATGGAAAGCCCAAGATAAAAGTTGAATTGATTACTTAAGAGTGTAAACCGCGCCGGGCACGAATATTTTCACTCGTAAAAAAATATTACAGTTTTCCATTCACGATTCATATAATTGGTATCAGGAAATGGAATTAGATTTATATGTTGCACTGCACTATAGTACTGGCAAATTCTATAATGCACTGGAACACTATGTCTACCTTCGCCTCCGCCCTGTACGCAGTATCCGCACCCGTGCTGGAGATTTCCCTGCTGAACGCCCTGCAACTCGTGCTGGTGATCGTCGCCGTGGGCGCCTTCGCCCTGCTGTTCAAGCCATTGCTGGTGGGCATCGCTCGCGCCATGGTGTTGGTGGTGCGTCCCAAGCTGAGCCGCGAAGAGCGCCTGGCGCGCCAGCAGATGCGCGAAGCGCAAGCCTTGCAACGTACCTTGGGCAAGATGGACGGCGTGTCGCCAAGCAACGCCGCCGAATTGCGCGCCCTGTCGACGCGCGCCTGAGCGATCAACTGTTGCAAATAATAAGCCGGCCTGCGCCGGCTTTTTTTACGCCTCCCGCCAGCCGGTTAGGCCACGTCGCCCAGCAAATGCGCGCGCAATACCGTGTCGGCCGGATGGGCGCCGATCCAGATTTTCAGCAGCGCATTGTAAAAAGCCAGGTCCGGCACCGTGTCGCCCACCTGTTTGCCGTTCAGCTTGCATAACGTTCCCTCTTCCGGCAGCCAGTCCACGGTGAGGATGTCGCCCTTTTTCAGGCCGGGCACCGTTTCGAACATGGCGCCGAACTGCATCGTCTGGCTCAGCAGGCGCGTGCGGTCGGCCTGGTCGGAACTGCGCTTCAAGCCCTGCATGAAGGCTTGCCCCAGCTCGTCGGACGTGATGTCGCGCAACATGACGATTTCCAGGCGGCGCGGTCCGGGCAGTGCCAGGATGTCGGCCAGCTGGGTTTTCTTTTCCGGCAGGTACAGCGCAATCGTGTAGACCTTGAAGATGACCTTGTAGCGCACGCCGGCGCCGTTGAGTTTCAACTCGCGGCTGGCCAGCTGCACTGTGTCGTCCAGCCTGACGCCGCCCACCTCGACGGCCAGCGCTGCTTGCGCCAGGGCGGCGCACAGGCAGGCGGCGGCCAGGGAGCGGCCCAAACGGGATGTGCTTATTTGCATCTTCTGCCTCCGTAGAGAAACATGTGCTGTGGATAAGTCCGCACAAGCACACAGTGTAGAACAGTTGGCAGAAGCTGGCGCCACGCAGAAGTGGCGAGGAAGAAAGGCTTAGGGTTTGGCGGCAGGCAGTTCCGCCTGCAGGCGTTCGTACTTGGCCATCAATTGCTCCGGGCTTTCGCGCCAGGCGGGATTGAAGGGGATGCAGCTGACGGGGCACACTTGCTGGCATTGCGGCTCGTCAAAGTGGCCCACGCATTCGGTGCACTTGTTGGGATCGATTTCGTAGATTTCCGCGCCCATGTAGATCGCGTCATTCGGGCACTCGGGCTCGCAAATGTCGCAATTGATGCATTCGTCGGTGATCAGTAATGCCATGATTTCACTCTTACTTATTGCGATGAGGCAGCGTTGGCGGCAATCTTGTTTTGCAGCCAGCGGTTCACCGAGGGGAAGACAAACTTGGAGACGTCGCCGCCCAGCGCCGCGATTTCGCGCACAATGGTGCCCGAAATGAACTGGTACTGGTCGGATGGCGTCAGGAACATGGTTTCGACATCGGGCAGCAGGTAGCGGTTCATGCCCGCCATCTGGAATTCGTATTCGAAGTCGGAGACGGCGCGCAAGCCGCGCACGATGACCCGCGCCTCATGCTTGCGCACGAAATCCTTGAGCAGGCCGGAAAAGCTTTCCACTTGCACATTCGGATAGTGACCGAGCACTTCGTTGGCGATTTCCAGGCGTTCGTCGAGCGAGAAAAACGGTTGCTTGTTCTTGCTGTCGGCCACACCGACGATCAGCTTGTCAAACAGGCCCGATGCGCGGCGCACCAAATCTTCATGACCGCGCGTGAGCGGATCGAATGTTCCTGGATAAACGGCTACAACCATTGCGGCTCCCTGATGATGCACCAATATAGACGCGCATTATGCCTGAAATTGGTGACCACCTTGGTGCTGCGGCTCGGGCCAGGGAGCTTTTTTGCCTAATTTATAGGCAGATTCAGGCAGTTGCCGGCACTTTGTTGTAAGTTAGCAAATGATAATAAACGGTGCCCGCCTTGTCGGCGCGGATGACTTCCCATGGCGCCATCCACTCGGGCTTTTCCAGTGCGCTGGCTTCATCGAAGACCAGCGGCAAGCCCGATTCCGCGTACACGATGCCGCCTTCCTTGAGCAGGTTGGCGCACAGCGGCAATACTTTCGCCAGGAAATCCTGCTGGTAAGGCGGGTCGAGGAAGATCAGGTCGAAGCGCTGGCCGCGCGCGGCCAGGCCCTGCGCCGTCAGCAGGGCGTCGCCGCGCAGCAGCTGGATATTTTCGGCGCGTAATTTCGTCTTGTTTTCTTCCAGCTGGCGGATCACGGGCGTATGCGTATCGACCATGGTGACGGATGCGGCGCCGCGGCTGGCCGCTTCGAAGCCCAGTGCGCCGCTGCCGGCGAACAGGTCCAGCACCTGGGCGTTGGCCCAGTCGCCGTCGCGCAAGTGGTTGATCCAGTTGAATACGGTTTCGCGCACGCGGTCCGGCGTCGGGCGCAAGCCCAGTGCCTGTAAAACAGGCAGCACGGAGCGCTTCCACTGGCCGCCGATGATGCGCACCTGGTTCGGTGGCGGCGCGTGGTGGACGGGGACTTTGGCGGGTTTCTTGATCTTTTTTTGCATGGGCATTTAAAACACCTAACAAAACCTACTGCGCGTCGCGATTTGCGGCCTGCGATGCTCACTGACTCGGCGTCCCCGTGCATTTGCACAGCTGCGCTTCTTAGCCACAACTCACTGCCGCTCGCTACGGTTTTGTTAGGCGTTTCATTTCTTCAATTCGATGGCGGCCACTATAGCATATGGCCCCCATCCCCCCTGCTGGCGCTGCCTGTCTATTTGGCTTGCGTGACCAGGGAATTGAAATCGTCGATCCAGCCCTGCATGCGCTTGACGGCATGGGCTTTTTGCGCCGGTGTGGCGATCTTGATCACCGTCAAGATCATCTGCGCCGTGCTGCTTTCGTAGGCATCGAAGAAGGCCTTGCGTTCCGAGTGCTCCAGGCGCTCGAAACTGTCCTTGATCAGGGTCGTGATCAAGGTTGCGGTGGCTTCCTTGCTGAGTTTTTCCTGTTGGACTTTTTTGACCAGGTTCAACACATTCTGCTGGCGCCGCATGCGTTCGTCGAGCCAGATCTCATTGTTCAGCGGACGCGCGTCGGACGCCTTGCGGATGATGGCTTCCTGCTCGCTGCTGAAGCCGCCGAACCACAGTTCGAATTGCTCCATGGCTTTCTTGTAACGCAGTTTCTGACGCTTGTCCTGGTCGCCGCTCAGGTATTTCTTGCGGTAATCCTCATTGTTCGACTTGAACTTCTTTTCCATCTGCGCGATTTGCTCGGGCTTGAGCGAGCGCGCCAGGTCGGCCAGCTCGGGCGCCGCCTTCAGCAGCAGCGCCTGGGTGCGCTGCTTGATCTCGCCGTAGTCGGCCATCAGGTCCGCTTGCGTGATATTGCCTTGCAGCTGTTTCTGGCCTGTGCGCAGGATTTCCACGTAATCCTTCAATTGCGTCTTGCGGTGCCAGTCGAACAGCTTGTCGATGTCTTCGCGCACCCAGCCCTTCTGGTCGCGGTCGAGGTCGACATACGCGTTCAGCCACCAGTACAGCACGGTATCGCCGTTGTTGTAGGCCAAGCGCAAGCCGCTGCAGCCGGCCATGACGACAAGCATGATGGCCAGCACGGCATAAGTAAACCGCTGGAAGGGCGTGGAAGACGGGGCCTGCGTGTTAAACTTTTTCATATTCTTAACTTATAAAGACGGTCTATGAACGTTGTCATTCTCGCTGCCGGTATGGGCAAACGCATGCAGTCGGCACTGCCCAAGGTATTGCACCCGTTGGCGGGCAAGCCGCTGTTGTCGCACGTCATCGACACGGCGCGCGTCCTGGCGCCGTCCCGATTATGCGTGATTTACGGGCATGGGGGCGCAGCGGTGCTGAAGTTGCTGGACGGCTACAAGACCAAGCAAGACCTGGCGATCGACGCGGCGGAACAAACGCAGCAGCTGGGCACCGGTCATGCCGTGCAGCAAGCCGTGGCGTTGCTGGACGACAGCGTGCCCACCCTGATCCTGTACGGCGACGTGCCGCTGACTAGCGCCGCTTCCCTGCAGCAACTGGTGCAGGCGGCCGGCAAGGACAAGCTGGCCATCCTGACCGTGGAACATCACGATCCCTTCGGCCTGGGCCGCATCGTGCGCGAGCACGGCGCCATTGTGCGCATCGTCGAGGAAAAGGATGCTACGCCAGAAGAGCGCGCCATCCGCGAGATCAACAGCGGCATCATGGTCGCGCCCACCGTGCCCCTGAAGAAATGGCTGTCGGCCTTGTCGAACAACAATGCGCAAGGGGAATACTATCTGACCGATATCGTTGCCCAGGCCGTCGCCGACGGCGTGGCTGTCACCTCGGCCCACCCGGCCGCCGTGTGGGAAGTGGCGGGCGTGAACAGCAAGGTGCAGCTGGCCCAGCTGGAACGCATCCACCAGAACAATATCGCCCAAGCCTTGCTCGAGCGCGGCGTGACCCTGCTGGACCCGGCCCGCATCGACGTGCGCGGCGAACTCATTTGCGGCCGCGATGTCACCATCGACGTCGGCTGCGTGTTCGAAGGCCGTGTGGAACTGGGCGACGGCGTGCGCGTGGGCGCCAACAACGTCATCATCAATGCCACCGTGGCCGCTGGCGCGCACATCAAGCCCTTCTGCCATATCGAGGACGCCGTCGTCGGCGCCGCTTCCATCATCGGCCCCTACGCGCGCCTGCGCCCGGGCACGGTCCTGGCGGAAGACGTGCATATCGGCAACTTCGTCGAAGTGAAAAACAGCCAGATCGCCGCGCACAGCAAGGCCAACCACCTGGCCTACATCGGTGACGCCACCATCGGTTCGAAGGTCAACATCGGCGCCGGCACGATCACCTGCAACTATGATGGCGTGAACAAGTTCCGCACGGTGATTGAAGACGACGCCTTCATTGGCAGCGACAGCCAGCTGATCGCCCCCGTTACCGTCGGCAAGGGCGCCACCCTGGGCGCCGGCACGACCTTGTCGAAAGATGCGCCGGCCGGCAAGCTGACGGTGTCGCGCGCGCGGCAAGTGACCATCGACGGCTGGACGCGTCCCGTGAAAATTCCCAAGTAAGCCGTACCGTTTTCAGCACGCATGACGCCGCCAGCCTGTCCGGGCTGGCGGCGTTTTTTTATGCCTGTGGATAATCCTGTGGAAAGTTGGCTGGCAACCCGGGATAAGTCGGGGCCTTATTTCCATCAAACATTTCCGCTGTATTTTTGTTTGTGGATAAACATGTGAACAAGCAGGCGGACAAGTGATGGATAAGCCCGGTATAAGCTGCGTATAAATGGTGAAAAACCTGTGGAAAAGACGGGATAAGTTATCTGGCACGGTTTGGTACTTGAGGAGGCAAGCTGGTCTCGCAGACGACGAAAATAGCCTCAGATTTTTGCCTGTCTGAATTGTGGATAAGCTTGTGCGTAATTGGCAAATAAGTCATGAATAACTTATAAGTCATTGTATTTCAAGGATATTTGAAGAAGTTTTATAAAGCCTGGCTGTGGGTAAAGCTGTGCAAGAGCCTGTGATTAATAGGTGGGCAAGCGCTGGATAAGCCGGGATAAGTTTTATCCGGGAGCTGATGTCTATTTATTGAGAGGCCTCATGCGCGGCTGGATGGCGGTGGCCGTGGAAATCCGTGATTTTCATACTGTGGATAAACTTGTGCATAAGCTGGCAGAAAGACTGGGATAAACGGGGATAACTTCTCTGCCAGCCGGCTTCACACAGCGATGCGCGTCTCAAACTTGCTGCGAAACGTGGAAAAATAGCTTTTCACGTTGCGCACATTGGCGTGTGCGGCAAACAGGCGGTGCGCCAGGGCGTGGTAGGCGGGCATGTCTGCCACCTGCACCATCAGCACGAAATCGGGCCCGGGCGAGACGCGGTAGCACTGCAGCACAGCCGCCTCGTTCGCCACCAGCAGTTCGAATTCCGCCATGCGCTCCGCCGCCTGCACGTCCAGCGTGATTTCCACGATGGCCGTCAGGCGCGCGCCCACCAGTTGCGGCGCGACGATGGCCACTTGCCGTTCGATCACGCCGTTTTCCGTCAACTGCTTGACCCGCCGCAAGCACGTGGGCGCCGACACATGCACGGCCTTCGCCAGTTCACTGTTGGTTTGCGATGCATCAACTTGCAAGGCGTTCAGGATGCGACGATCAATCTCGTCGAGGGTAATGTTGTGCTCGCTCATAGTCATAACGAATTGGGAAATAAATTCATTTTAAATGAAATAATATTTCATCGTTAAATCGTCATGAAATATTCGGTCAAAAATACATGGATTTAGAAAGCTTATTTCAATGACTCTGCATTAGCATGCGTGCATTGATTAAATTTTAGACAGAGGTTTCCATGTGCGGCATCGTCGGCGCGGTAGCGCAACGTAATATCACTCCCATCCTGGTCGAAGGCTTGAAGCGCCTGGAATACCGCGGCTACGATTCCTGCGGCATCGCCCTGCATGCGGATGGCCGGCTGCAGCGTTCGCGTTCCACCTCGCGCGTGGCCGAGCTGGAAAAGCAGATCGCCGAAGAAGGCTTGAGCGGTTTTACGGGCATCGCCCATACGCGCTGGGCCACGCATGGCGCCCCGGTCTCCTTCAATGCCCACCCGCACTTTTCCCCGACGGAAGAGAACGCCCGCGTGGCGCTGGTGCATAACGGCATCATCGAGAACCACGACGAACTGCGCGCCGAACTGACGGCCCTCGGCTACGTCTTCCAGAGCCAGACGGACACGGAAGTGATCGCCCACCTGGTCGAGCACATGTATAACGGCGACCTGTTCGAGACCGTGCAGCAGGCCGTGAAACGCCTCGACGGCGCGTACGCGATCGCCGTGTTCTGCCGCGACGAACCGCACCGCGTGGTGGCCGCGCGCCAGGGCTCGCCCCTGATCGTCGGCCTGGGCAACGGTGAAAACTTCGTCGCGTCGGACGCCATGGCGCTGGCCGGCACGACGGACCAGATCATCTACCTGGAAGAAGGCGACGTGGTCGACCTGCAACTGTCGCGCTGCTGGATCGTCGACGTCGATGGCAAGCCCGTCGAGCGCGAAGTGAAAACCGTGCATGCGCACACGGGCGCAGCCGAGTTGGGCCCGTACCGCCACTACATGCAGAAGGAAATCTTCGAGCAGCCGCGCGCCATCGGCGACACGCTCGAAGGCGTAACGGGCATCATGCCGGAACTGTTCGGCGACGACGCGTATAAAATCTTCAAGCAAATCGACCGCGTGCTGATCCTCGCCTGCGGCACCAGCTCGTATGCGGGCATGACGGCCAAGTACTGGATCGAGTCGATCGCCAAGGTGCCCGTCAGCGTGGAAGTGGCCAGCGAATACCGCTACCGCGACAGCGTGCCGCATCCGAATACGCTGGTCGTGACCATTTCGCAAAGCGGCGAAACGGCCGACACCCTGGCAGCCCTGAAACACGCGCGCAGCCTGGGCATGCAGCACACCCTGACCATCTGCAACGTGGCCACCAGCGCCATGGTGCGCGAATGCGCGCTGGCCTATATCACGCGCGCCGGCGTGGAAGTGGGCGTGGCGTCCACCAAGGCGTTTACGACGCAGCTGGCCGGCCTGTTCCTGCTGACCCTGTGCCTGGCGCAAGTCAATGGCCACCTGTCCGAAGAACAGGAAGCGGCGCACCTGAAAGCCATGCGCCACCTGCCCGTCGCCATCGCTTCCGTGCTGGCGCTCGAGCCGCAGATCATCGCCTGGTCCGAGGAATTCGCGCGCAAGGAAAACGCCCTCTTCCTGGGCCGCGGCATGCACTACCCGATCGCCCTGGAAGGCGCCTTGAAACTGAAGGAAATCTCGTACATCCACGCCGAAGCGTACCCGGCCGGCGAACTGAAGCACGGCCCGCTGGCCCTGGTGACGAATGAAATGCCCGTCGTCACCATCGCACCCAACGACGCCCTGATCGAAAAGCTCAAATCGAACATGCAGGAAGTACGCGCCCGTGGCGGCCAGCTGTACGTCTTCGCCGACGTGGACTCGCGCATCAGCTCGGGCGAAGGCCTGCACGTGATCCGCCTGCCCGAGCACTACGGCGATTTGTCGCCGATCCTGCACGTGGTCGCGCTGCAATTGCTGGCGTACCACACGGCGCTGGCACGCGGCACGGATGTGGACAAGCCAAGGAATCTGGCCAAGTCGGTGACAGTGGAGTAAGCCGGGCGGGCACCGCCCCGGACCACCAGGAATAGAAAGAAAACGCCGCCTCCGGGTGGCGTTTTCTTTTAGTCTGGAAAAACCATGTGCGTGACTTTTTTGTGCCGCTGCCGAAGCCATTGTGCGAGAATGCCCCTCCCCCTTCGATGGTGCGCATGATGATCAAACTCGCCGCAATCCTGACTGGAATGACACTCGTGCTGGCCGCTTGCAAGCCCGTAGCCACGGCACCTACGCACGACATTCCTGCGGCCATGCGCCAGACCGCGACCACCCTGCTGCAGTCGCCATTGCTGCACGCGACCTCGATTGCTGTCGTGTATCGCGGCAAGGAATTCATTCTGCATCAAGGCGAGATGGAGACCGGCAAAGCCAATCCGCCGGACGATACGACGCTGTATGAAATCGGCTCGGTCAGCAAGACTTTTGCTGGCCTGCTGCTGGCGAACGCCGTGCTCGATGGCAAGGCGGCGCTCGACGATCCCATACAAACGTACCTGCCAGCCGCCTACCCGAACCTGCAGTCGCAGGGGGAGCCCATTCGCCTGCGCCACTTGATCACGCACACCAGCAATATGCCGGGCATGCTGCCCTTGCAGGTGAACACGGTCCTGAAGGATTTCACGGCACACGCCACGCCGGCCAAGCTCAATGCCGCCTACGCCAATTATGGACAACGGCAATTCTGGCAGGACTTGCACACCGTCAGCATCAAAGGTCCGCTGGGCAAGGATTACGCCTATTCCAGCGCCGGTACCGAACTCGTTGCGCACACGCTCGAAACAATCTACGGCTTGCCCTATGAAGCCCTGCTCACGCAATGGCTCGCGCGCGAAGCGGGCATGCAAGATACCAGGCTGAGCATCACCGCCAAGGATGCCGGCCGGCTGGCGCCCGGCTACCACAGCGACAATCCCGCCGTCACCACACCGATGCCGCAACTGCCCTGGGGGGCAGCCGGCAACCTGAAGTCGACCATGCCGGACATGGCGAAGTATTTGCGCCTGCAATTGAGCGCCCATCCCGCCGTCGTCGAATCGCACAAGCCTTTGGCGCGCTTTCAGGACGACTTCAGCATCGGCTATTTCTGGAACATCGGCAGCAATCGCCAGCTGGGCACGCATTATGTCCACCATGGCGGCGTGCCGCGTGCGCAAAGCTACGCCTACGTCGTTCCCACATATCAGCTTGGCGTCTTCATCATCACCAACCAGAGCGGCGACGCGACTGCCGGCGCCATGGAAAGCGCGCTGGCGCATATTTTCGACACCGTGGAAGCCATGGAAGGCGCGCGGTAGCCGGCCCCAGTGAACAGGCGTGCGTGCTTAGCTACCTTGCGCAATGACCGGCTGGCGCGCCAGTGCGATGAAGGCGCGCACGTAGTCGATGGCGGTGTCCGTCTCGCGTGCGCCCAGGAAGATTTGCTTGGCGATGCCGCGCGCGCCCAGGCGCACGGGCACCACGTCCATCTTGGCCGCGTATTCCTCGACCAGCCAGCGCGGCAGGGCGGCCACGCCGCGGCCGCTGGCCACCATCTGCAGCATGATGTCGGTCGTTTCGATGGCTTTATGGCGCTTGGGCGTGACACCGGCCGGCAAGAGGAATTGATTGTAAATATCCAGGCGCTCGATGTCGACAGGGTAGCTGATGAGCACTTCCTGCGTCAGTTGCCGGGGCTGCACATACGCCGCCCCAGCTAGCGCATGGCCCTTGGCCACGACGAGCACCTGCTCGTAGTCGAACACGGGTTCGAAGGCCAGCCCCGGCTTGTATAGCGGGTCGGGCGTGACCAGCAGGTCGATCTCGTAGCCGAACAGCGCGCCGATGCCGCCGAACTGGAACTTTTGCTTGACGTCCACATCCACGTCGGGCCATGCGGTCAGATACGGCGACACCACTTTGAGCAGCCACTGGTAGCAAGGGTGGCATTCCATGCCGATGCGCAGCGCGCCGCGCTCGCCCTGCGCGAACTGGCCCAGGCGCTCTTCGGCCAGGTCCAGTTGCGGCAGCACCCGGTTCGCCACCGCCAGCAGATACTGGCCGGCCTGCGTCAGGCGCAAATTTCTCCCTTCGCGCAGCCAGACGTCGGTGCCCAGCTGCTGTTCCAGCTTCTTCATGCTGTGGCTCAGGGCCGACTGGGTCAGGTGCAGCACGCCTGCGGCGGCCGTCAACGAGCCCTGTTTTTCGACCTGCTGGACGATGCTGAGGTGGATGCGTTCAAGCATTGGAATGAGCCATATTCATGGATGTATGAAATATGACCATTATACTTCATCGATTCCCCCGGCTATCATCCACTTCCTTGTTGTCGGCATTCCTCGCCCTCGCGCATCACCCCTATGAAAGCAACCATGACACGTCCCCTGCGTATAGTCGCCGTTTCCGGCGGGCTGCAACGCCCTTCCAAGGCGGCAGCCCTGGCCGAGCACCTGATGGACCTGATCGCCGACGAAGTGCTGTGCGAACAACGCCTGGTCGAACTGGGCCAGCTGGCGCCGCATCTGACCGGCGCCGTCTGGCGCTCGCAGCTGCCCGAGACGGTGGAGCGGGAACTTGCGGCGGTCGAGCAAGCTGACATCGTGGTGGTGGCAACTCCGGTCTATCGCGGCGCTTACACGGGACTGTTCAAGCACTTCTTCGACTTCATTCATCAGGACGCCTTGGTCGACAAGCCCGTTTTGCTGGCGGCCACCGGCGGCAGCGAGCGCCATGCCCTGATGATCGACCACCAGTTGCGGCCGCTGTTCAGTTTTTTCCAGGCACGCACCTTGCCACTGGGTGTCTATGCGACCGACAAGGATTTCCTCGACTACCGTCTGCAGGACGAGGCGCTGCTCCAGCGGGCCGCACTGGCGGTGCAGCGGGCCTTGCCCTTGATCGCATTGACGCGCCATGCGAGCTCGGCCACTGCTGACGAGCTGGCCGCAGCCTGAGACGCATCGCCACGGTCAGCCAGCAATCAACACATTCATCTTTTCGCAGAATTCAGGACAGCAGAACACCATGAGCAACGATTTTGTATTCAGCATCAAGAGCATTGTTTTCGATGAAAACTATCACCCATCGGACAATACGCGCCTGACGACCAACTTTGCCAATCTGGCCAGGGGAAAGAGCCGCCAGGAGAACTTGCGCAACACCCTGAAAATGATCGACAGCCGCTTCAACAGCCTGGCGCACTGGGACAACCCGAAGGCAGACCGCTATTCTGTCGAGCTCGAAATCATTTCCGTCGAGTTGAATATCGATGTCAAAGGCGGCAATATCCCGTTGATCGAGATATTGAAGCCGAATATCCTGGATAAAAAAACCGGACAACGCATCGAGGGCATTGCGGGCAATAACTTCTCCTCTTACGTGCGCGATTACGACTTCAGCGTGGTGCTGCCAGAGCACAACAACAATCAATCCGCATTCAGCGCACCAGATGACTTCGGCGATTTTCATGGCAAGCTGTTCAAGCACTTTGTCCGATCCGATGCTTATCAAGAGCGTTTCAGCAAGCCGCCGGTCATCTGCCTCAGCGCCTCGAGCAGCAAGATCTATCAGCGGACGGAAAACCAGCACCCCATCCTGGGCGTCGAGTATCGGCAAAACGAGTTCTCCTCGACAGATGCCTATTTCGAGAAAATGGGGATGCAGGTGCGCTATTTCATGCCGCCAAACAGTGCAGCACCGCTGGCGTTTTATTTTATCGGCGACCTGCTGGGTGACTACAGCAATCTGGAGCTGATCGGCACCATCAGCACGATGGAAACCTTTCAAAAAATTTACCGGCCCGAAATCTACAACGCCAATTCGGCGGCGGGAAAATGCTATCAGCCCAGTCTGAAGAATCAGGATTATTCATTGACGCAAATTGTTTATGACCGGGAAGAGCGCAGCCAGCTGGCTGTCAAGCAGGGCAAATATACGGAAGAGCACTTCATCAAGCCCTACAAGCATGTTCTTGAACAATGGGCTGCCAACCACGCTCTCTGATCAATCAAAATACACGAAATCACCATCATGAAAAAATTATTGCCTACTTCAACCGCCGGCAGCTTGCCCAAACCTTCCTGGCTGGCGCAGCCTGAAAAACTCTGGTCGCCCTGGAAATTACAGGATGAGGAATTGGTTGAGGGAAAACAGGATGCCTTGCGTTTGTCGCTGCAGGAACAGCAGCAGGCAGGCATCGATATCGTCAGCGATGGCGAGCAGACCCGCCAGCATTTCGTCACCACGTTTATCGAGCATCTGAGCGGTGTCGATTTTGACAAACGCGAAACCGTCCGAATCCGTGACCGCTACGATGCGAGCGTGCCGACCGTCGTGGGCGCCGTGAGCCGCACCAAGCCGGTGTTTGTGGACGACGCCAGGTTTTTACGTCAGCAAACCAGCCAGCCGATCAAATGGGCCCTGCCAGGTCCGATGACGATGATCGATACGCTGTATGACAGCCACTATAAAAGCCGCGAAAAACTGGCCTGGGAATTCGCCAAGATCCTCAATCAGGAAGCCAGGGAACTGGAGGCGGCCGGCGTCGACATCATCCAGTTTGACGAACCCGCCTTCAATGTGTTCTTCGATGAAGTGAACGATTGGGGCATCGCCACCCTGGAGCGGGCGATCGAAGGGCTCAAATGCGAAACGGCCGTGCATATTTGCTATGGTTACGGCATCAAGGCCAATACGGACTGGAAAAATACGCTGGGGTCCGAGTGGCGTCAATATGAGGAATCGTTTCCCAAGCTGCAGCAATCGCATATCGACATCATCTCGCTGGAATGCCACAACTCGCGTGTGCCCATCGACCTGATTGAACTCATACGCGGCAAAAAAGTGATGGTCGGCGCCATCGACGTGGCCAGCAATACCATTGAAACGCCGGAGGAAGTGGCCAACACCCTGCGCAAGGCGCTGCGCTTTGTCGATGCCGACAAGCTCTATCCGAGCACCAACTGCGGCATGGCTCCCCTGGCGCGTGGCGTGGCAAGAGGCAAATTGCATGCGCTCTGTGCCGGTGCGGAAATCATCCGAAGGGAAATCTCCTAGCCGGCTGGTGAAGTACCGAAGTTTTGCGGAAAAGCAAGGAATTCGCTCGGCGGATTCCTTGCTTTTTCGTTTGGCAATTCGCCGCGTGCTTGCGCGGACATGTTCATCTATATTCTTCAACTTCTTGCCGCACGAAAATTTTCGCCATCTATCGCAGGAGTGCGCTAGGCTGTCGCTGTTTGCCGTACAGTTCAGCAACTCCCGTAACACCCATCGCCCCTGTGCCGGCCGCTGCCGCTGCGCCAGCCGGCGTGATGCCGTCTCGCTTTCACCCGTATTGACCTGGCCGATAGGACCGCATGATTTCTTTCCGTACCCCTCATTTCTTTTCCGCGCGCCAGCCTTGGCGCGGCTGGCTGCTGCCGCTGCTATTGAGCCTGCTGCTGGCCTGTTCCTTATCCACACCTGCCGCCTGGGGGCAGCCCGTCGACGATGCCGCCACGGCCGACCAGCGCCTCGATGGCTTGCGCAAGCAGATTACGACCATCCAGAAGGCGCTCGATGGCGATGCCGATCTCGATGACGCGACCCTGTCGCAGATGCGCGCCGATGCGCTGGCGGCCAGCGCCGAGGCGGACAAGGTGGCCGAGGCGCTCGCGCCCACGCTTGCCAGCGTGCAGGCGCGCCTGGCCGAGCTGGGCAAACCGGCGGCGGGCACCAAGGATGCCCCCGACGTGGCGGCGCAGCGCAGCCAGCTGGACCGCACCAGCAGCGCGCTTGACGCGCAGGTAAAACTGGCGCGTTTGCTGGCCGTGGAAGCGACGCAGGCGTCGGAGCAAGTGTCGACGGCGCGCCGCGCGCAGTTGCAGGCGCGCCTGGGCGAGCGCACGGCATCGATTTTGGCCGGCTCGTTCTGGAACCAGCTGCACGCCGAATTGCCGCAGAATCTGCAGCGCCTGCGGGCGCTGGGGCAGGAATTGGGCAACGCGGCGCGCGCCACGCCGTGGTCGGCCTGGGGCGGCTTGCTGGCTGGCATCGTTGCCGTGATCGGCGCCAGCGTCTGGGCTTCGCGCTATCTGTTGGTGATCACGGCCACGCGCGTGCCGCATGGCCGTTTGCGCCGCTCCTTGCATGCGCTGGCCGTGCTGGTGCTGGCGCTGGCCACGCCGGGGCTGGTGGCGGAATTGCTGGCCATGGGCTTGCGCTGGGAGGGCGGCCTGTCCGAAAAAACCTCGACTTTCCTCAGCAGCTTGATCGGCATCATCTGTTTTGCCGGTTTCACGGCAGGCCTGGGCCATGCGCTGCTGTCGCCATGGCGCGTGTCGTGGCGTCTGCTGCCCCTGCCCGATGCGCTGGCGCACCGCCTGCGCCATTTTCCCTCGATGTTTTCCTTTATCGTGGTGCTCGTGTGGGCCACGGAACGGGTCACCATCGTCATCAATGCGGGCCTGTCGACGGCCGTGGCCGTCAACTGCATCGTTGCCCTGGTGATGAGCACGACCATCGCCTACGGCCTGATGCGCGCCGAGCGCTGCTGGCGCCAGTTGCGCGAGGCCGATCCCGCCACCCTGGTCACGCCGCTGTGGCTGCGCTGCGTCACCGTACTGCTGTGGCTGGCGCTGGCGTCGAGCGTCATCAGCTTGCTGGTCGGCTATGTGGCCTTCGGCAGTTTTATCGCCAAGCAAATCGCCTGGGTCATCGTGGTGGTGGGCAGCACCTATCTGCTGACGGTGCTGGTCGACGATATCTGCATGCTGCTGGCCTCCACGCCGCCCCCGCCGGACGCCGTCAACCCCGTGCTGGCCACGCCCAAGGCGCGCGACCAGGCGGCCGTGCTGCTGTCGGGCATCGGCCGCGCCATCGTCGTGCTGCTGGCCCTGATGCTGCTGCTGGCGCCGTTCGGCGAAGGTCCGGGCGAGCTGTTCCAGCGCGTCGGCAAGCTGCAGGATGGCCTGGCCATCGGCGAGGTAGCGATCCGCCCTGGCGCGCTGATCCAGGCCCTGCTGGTGCTCGTCGTCGGCTTCGTTGCGCTGGGCCTGTTCAAGCGCTGGCTGCAGAACAGCTATTTGCCGACCACCAATCTCGATTCCGGCATGCAAGTGTCGTTCATCACCCTGTTCGGCTATATCGGCGGCGTGCTGGCCGTGGCGCTGGCCCTGTCGGCGGCCGGTATCGGCCTGGAACGCATCGCATGGGTGGCGTCGGCCTTGTCGGTGGGTATCGGTTTCGGCTTGCAGGCGGTGGTGCAGAACTTCGTTTCCGGCCTGATTCTACTGGCCGAGCGCCCCGTCAAGGTGGGCGACTGGGTGTCATTGGGCGGCGTGGAGGGCGATATCCGCCGCATCAATGTGCGCGCCACGGAAATTCAGCTGGGCGACCGTTCCACCGTGATTGTGCCGAACTCCGAATTCATCACCAAGACGGTGCGCAACGTGACCCTGGCCAATCCCCTGGGCCTGGTGCAGCTGAAACTGCCGCTGCCTCTGTCCACGGATGCGGACGAGGCGCGCGCGCTGATCCTGGCCGCCTTTGTCGACAATCACGACATACTCGACACGCCGGCGCCCAGCGTGCAGCTCGACGGCATCGACAATGGCTACCTGATGTTCAACGCCACCGGCTATGTGGGTTCGCCGCGCCTGTCGTATGGCGTGCGCAGCAATCTGCTGTTCGACTTGCTCAAGCGCCTGCACGCGGCGAACATGCCGATTTCCAAGCCCAGCACCATGGTGCTGAGCAGCCTGCCGGCCCAGCCCGAGGCGCCGCCCATCTCGGCGGTGGCCGCCGCGCCGGCCCCGGCGCCCGCACCCGTGCCGCCGCTGACGAGCTAGTCGGCACAAGTCAGCGCACGGTTGACCACAGCAGGGCCGCCAGGTACAGGCCGATGCCGAAGGCCGTGTGGGCCATCAGGCTGCGCAGGCGGGCGGCGTTCGGATGCGGCGTCTTGCTGGCGGCCAGGCCGGCGCCCATGCCCGGCTGCAAGATGCAGAACGGCGCGGCCACGCTCACCAAGCCCGCCAGCAGGGCCGGCGCGAACGTCGGCCCTTGCACCCACTCCTGTCCCACCAGCGCCAGCAGCACGGCCGCAAACAGCACGCCGACCGCATAGTGAAACGTCCAGCCCAGGATGGCTTCATCGCGCACGGGCGCCGCCTGGGCGATGTTGACGTGGGTGAAGGTACCGCGCGGGAGATGGCCGAGCCAGCGCCCCACCATCGCAAAATTCAGCGAGGGTATGCACCAGAAACGTTTTAATGCCACCGCCCACGCGTCCATCACCGCCGTCGCGCCAACGCCGATCGCCAGGGCATCGAGCCAGAGTATTTGCATCGTGTCTCCCTTATAACATTCAATTGATTGCTTGAATGTTATAAGGGTGCTAGCATCGTGTCAATGAAAAATGCCGATATCGAACTCCTCACCGGCTCCGCCGGGTTTGCCCATATTTTAGGCAGCGCGCCGCGCTTGCGCCTGCTCGAGCAGATCGCGCACGGCGAGTATGCGGTGGAGCAGTTGGTGGAGTTGACGGGCCTGTCCGTGGCGAATACCTCGCAGCATTTGCAGCAGCTGCGGCGCGCCGGTTTCGTGCAGGCGCGGCGCGACGGCAAGCGCGTGCTGTACCGGCTCGGCAACGGCCCTGTCATGCAGTTGCTCGCTGCGCTGGACGTGTATGCGCAGCACCAGCGCAGCGAATTGCAGGCGCTGGGCCGGGGCGACCACGTGGAAGCGATCACGGGCGATGAGCTGCTGGAACGCATGCAGGAAGCCAGCATCACCGTGCTCGACGTGCGGCCCGCGCAGGAATTTGCCGCCGGCCACTTGCCCGGCGCGATCAATATTCCGTTTGACGACTTACAGCGCCGCCTGGGCGAATTGCCCGCGAACGCAGAGATCGCCGCCTACTGCCGCGGCCCGTACTGCTTGCTGTCCGTGCAGGCCGTGGCGGCCCTGCGCCAGCACGGCTTGCCTGCGCGCCGTCTGGGCAGCGGCTACGACGACTGGCAGGCGGCCGGCTTGCCGGTGATCCGGGCGGCGTGATGGCGATCCCGAACAGCAAGCAGGAACTGCTCGAGGCAATGACCACGACGTACGCGAAACTGGCGCAGGAGCTGGCGCGCGTGCCGCCGGCCTTGGCGCGCGATCCCGTGCTGGAGGGGCAAGTGAAAGGCACGCGCATGAGCGTGTGCGATCTGCTCGCCTACCTGGTGGGCTGGAACGAGCTGGTCTTGCACTGGCATGCGCAGCTGCGCGACGGCAAGCGCATCGAGGATATCGCCTTTCCCGCCGAAGGTTTCACGTGGAACGCTCTGGGAAAACTGGCGCAGCGCTTCTATGCCGACTATGCTGAGCTGAGCATGGACGACTTGCTGCAGCGGCTGGAGCAGGCGAAAGACCAGCTGCTGGCGCTGGTCGACGCGCACGACGACGCGCAATTGTATGGCCAGCCCTGGTACACGCATTACACGATGGGGCGCATGATCCAGTTCAATACGGCGTCGCCGTATGCGAATGCGTGCACGCGTTTGCGGGCCTGGCGCAAGACCTTGTAGTGCAGCGACCGGCAGGCTTGCACGATTGCATCAGTACCTTCAGAAACGTTTTCAGGCAGGATAGTGGTTTCAAGCGCAACCAATAAAGGATCGCCATGCTGACCATCGCCCTCGCCCAGATGAATCCCACTGTGGGCGACTTCGACGCCAATGTCGCCGCCATCACCGCGCGCATGGCCCGCGCCAGCAGCGATGGCGCCGACTTGCTGGTATGCCCGGAACTGTCGCTGTGCGCGTACTACCCGGGCGACCTGTTCGAAGATGCCGCCTTCCTGCGCGGCCTGCAGCAGGCGCTCGATACCCTGCTGCAAGCGTCCACGCGCTGGCCCGCGCTGGTCACCGTCATCGGCACGGCGCGGCCCAACCCCGGCGTCGGCAAGCCCCTGTACAACGCCCTGCTGGCCATCCGCGACGGGCGCATCGTGGCCGAGTACTACAAGCAGCTGCTGCCGACCTACGGCATCTTCGACGAGGGCCGCCATTTCGAGCCCGGCCCGCCCGGCGCCTGCACCCTCGATATCGCCGGCTGCAAGGTCGGTTTCATGATTTGCGAGGATGGCTGGAACGACGACGGCCGCGCCTACGCCGTCAACCCGTTTGAAACCTTGCACGCGGCGCGGCCCGATCTCATTGTCAGCATCAATGCCAGCCCGTCCGATATCGGCAAGCGCGCGCAGCGCCACGCCGTGTTTGGCGCCGCCTGCCAGCGCGTCAAGCTGCCCCTGCTGTTCGTCAACCAGGTGGGCGGCCAGGACCAGCTGGTGTTCGACGGCGCCTCGTTCGCCATCTCGCCGGGCGACGGCGTGCAATTCGAGGCGGCCCGCTTCGTCGAGGATTTTCCATTGCTGCGCTTTGCCGATGGCCGTTTCGCGCAGAAGGACGGCGCGGCGTTTCCCGTGCCGGACCCGGACGGCATCCCCGCCGTGGAATTTGCGCGGCGTCAGATCGTGCTGGGCTTGCGCGACTATGCGCGCCGCTGCCGCTTTACGAAAGTCGTCGTCGGCTGCTCGGGCGGCATCGATTCGGCGCTGACCCTGGCCCTGGCCGTCGAGGCGCTCGGTGCCGATAACGTGGTGGCGATCACCATGCCATCCGTGTTTTCCAGCGCCGGCTCCGTCACCGACTCCGTCGCCCTGTGCGCCAACCTGGGCATCGCCCTGAGCACGCATGCTATCCGCGACATCGTGGCGCAGTATGAAACCGGCTACGCGGCCGCCTTCGACGGCAAGCTGCAGGGACTGCCGCTGGAAAACCTGCAGGCGCGCGTGCGCGGCACCATCCTGATGGAATACTCGAATGCCTTCGGCGCCTTGCTGCTCACCACCGGCAACAAGAGCGAAATCTCGGTCGGTTACTGCACCCTGTACGGCGACACGAACGGGGGACTGGGCTTGATTGGCGACCTGTATAAAACGGAGGTCTTCGCCCTGTCGCGCCACATCAATGCCAGCGCCGGGCGCGAACTGATTCCTGTCGCCGTGCTGGAGAAACCCCCGTCGGCGGAACTGGCGCCGGGCCAGCGCGACACCGACAGCTTGCCGCCGTATCCCGTGCTCGATGAAATCCTCAAATGGCATATCGAAGGGCGTCGCCTGCCGGCGCAAGAAAGCGCGCAGGCGCTGACTCTGGTCGACCAGCTGCGCGAGACGGACGAGGGGCGCGCGCTCGTGAGGCGCATCCTCGGCATGGTCGCCCGCAACGAGTACAAACGGCGCCAGGCGGCGCCCATCATCCGCGTGCGTTCGCGCGCCTTTGGCAGCGGCCGCCAATTGCCGATCGCCGCCCACTACCCCACCGGAGACGACGCATGACCCTCGCCTATTCCGCCGACGCGGCCATCCTGATCGGCCGTTTCCAGCCTTTTCATAACGGCCATGCCGGCCTGCTGCAGAAGGCGCTGACGACGGCCGCGCAAGTGGTGGTGGTGCTCGGTTCCGCCTTCCATGCGCGCAGTCCTAAGAACCCGTTTACGTGGCAGGAGCGGGCCGCCATGATCGCCGCCACCCTGCCCGAGGATCAGCGCGCGCGCGTGCATTACGTGGCCGTGCGCGATTACTACGACGATGGCCTGTGGGCCGACGCCGTGCGGCGCGCCGTGGCGGGCGCCGTGGCCACGGCGCAGCGCATCACCCTGGTGGCCTGCTTCAAGGACGCCACCAGCTATTACCTGCACCACTTCCCCCACTGGCAGTTGCTGAATCTGGAAATCGACCCTGGCGCACCGATAGGCGCGACGGCCATCCGCAACGTGCTGTTCGAGGCGGAAGACGTCGATGTGTCGCTGAGCGCCGTGGCGCAGCTGCTGCCGCCGGCCATCGGCCAGTATCTGAAAGCGTGGACCTTGCTGCCGTGGTATGCGCCGTTGGTGCAGGAATACCGTGCCATCGAGGCGTACAAGGCGCGCTGGAGAGTAGCGCCGTATGCGCCCATCTTCACGACCGTGGACGCGCTGGTGCAGACGGGCGGCCACGTGCTGCTCGTGCGCCGCGGCGGCTATCCGGGCAAGGGTTTATGGGCCTTGCCGGGCGGCTTTTTGGAGCCGCGCGAACGGCTGCTGCAGGGAGCGCTGCGCGAGCTGGCGGAAGAAACCCAGCTGGGCGTGCTGGCACCCACCCTCGTCGAGGCGCTGGTCGGCGTGGCCGTGTTCGACCACCCGGACCGCAGCCAGCGCGGGCGCACCATCACGCATGCGCATTATTTCGACCTGAAGACGCGCCAGCTGCCGGCCGTGACGGCGGCCGACGATGCGGCGCTGGCGCAGTGGGTGCCCGTGGCGTCGCTGCCGGCCATGGAAGAGCAATTCTTCGAAGACCACTTCCACATCCTGAACCACTTCCTCAAGCTCACGCACGAGGGGCGCTGAGGGGAGCAACCCCCTCGGCGCGCGTCAGGACGTCACGCGTTCCCAGCCATGCTTGATGGCCGCCTTGAAGTTGTCCCACGCCGACTGGGGATACGTGTGCTCCCACGTGGAACGCAGGTCCGCTTCCACCTCGTCCCATGGGCGGCCCCGGTAGCTGTCGCTGTTGGCCATGGAATGGCCATAGCGGTAGGCGGGATCGTAGTCCTCGAAGCGCGCGCCGGTGGCGACATAGGTGGCGCTCCAGTGGCTGCGGTAGTACTGCTCGTCGTCGTAGCTGGTGCCTGGCAGGTTGTCGGCGCCGGGATAGCGGCGCACGTTGGCGCCCGCGCTGGACGGCGGCGGCGGCGATGCCTTGTCGCTGGCAAACTGCTGCGACCCTGGCGCCTCGTTCACGTTCACATTGCCGGCGGACGTGCCCTGCTGCGATGGCGCGCCGGACTGCATGCTGGCGCCCTGGCGCGTCGCGCTGTCGTTTTGCGGCGCGCCTTGCCAGCCGCTGGCGCGCCAGTGCTCGGCGTGCGCATCGATGTCGAGCGGCGCGTAGCGCTCGACGAGGTCGGTGGCGCGCTGGATATCGGCGTCGCTCGCTCCCTCCAGCGTCAGCACGACATGGCCGCGCCGCACGGCTTCCGCATAGATGTGGCGGTCGGCGTGGCTGCCGAACAGATCTTTAAAGAAATGCTTGATGTTGTCGAGCAGGCTGTCGCTGTCGTCGCGGCGGATATTTTCCGTGGCGGAAAATTCGTCGCTGCCCGCATCGTGCAGGCGGATGTTGGCGCCGGGGAAGCCCGCCGTGATTAGGTCGTGCCGGGCGCGCTCGGCCATGTCGCGCACGGCGAAAACTGCTGCCAATGTATGTGCCATGATGGTCTCCATTCGATGAACAACGTCCCTTCAGTGTAGGCCGTGCACACCGAAAGGGGCGCCCGTTTGCCCCTTGGAAATCGTTGTGTTTATCAAATATTGGGGAAGTGAAACCTCAGTCCGGCGTGCCCACGAACGCGCGCAAGAAGTCGATAAAGGCGCGCACCTTTTCCGCAATATGCTGGGTGTTCGGATACACGGCATACACGCCCTGCTGCGGGAAGACGACGTCGGGCAACAGGCGGCGCAGGCGTCCCGCGCGCACCTCCCCTTCCACCAGCCACTGCGGCAGCAGGGCCACGCCGCAGCCGCCCAGGGCAAAGCCCAGCAGCGCCGAGGCGGAGTCGGAATGGATGGCGGCGTCGTCCTGCACGGCAAAGGCGGCGGGACCGTCCGGCGTCTGCACGTCCCAGCGCAGCGGCGAGGCCAGGCGGCTGTGCGCCAGCCAGCGCGCGCGCTGCAAGTCGTCCAAGGTGGCGATGCCCGTGCCGGGCCGGCTGGCCAGGTAGGCGGGCGAGGCGACGGGCCAGATCGCGTACGGCTCGATCAGCGCGGCGCGGTAGCTTGAATCGTTGAGGGACCCCATGCGGATGGCCAGGTCATAGCGGCCCGAGATCAGGTCTTCATGCGACGACGACGACGAATGTTGGATCTGCAGCTGCGGGTGGGCGGCGGCGAAGGCGATCAGCGCGGGAATCACCGTGCGGCTGCCATATTCGACGGTGGTGGTCAGGCGCAGGGTGCCGCGCAAGCCTTGCTGGCCCTGGCGCGCCGTCTCGATGGCGCCATGCGCCTCGCTCAGCACGCGCTGGCAATCCTCGTAAAAGCGCCGTCCCACGTCGGTCAGCGCCAGGCTGCGGGTACTGCGCGTGAGCAGCGACACGCCCAGCTCCGCCTCCAGCTGTTTCAAATTAAAACTGACGACGGCTTTGCTCTGGCCCAGCACGGCGGCGGCGGCCGTCAGCGAACCGGCGTCGACGATGGCGATGAAAATACCCAGACGGTCAAGACTGATCATGATGAAGAGTAAGTAGGTATGCGGTTTGCAGGGGTTTGTCAAAATATGTTTGACAGTGTAATCGGGGCTGGCCCGTTACGCAAATGGCGATGAAAGCTTAAGCTGGCCGTTTGCCATTCGGAGCACCATGGACTATCGCAAAAAAGTGGCGGCCATCTATCTGCTGGGGTTTTTCGTCGACCTGATCAACATGTTCATCACCAGCGTCGCCTACCCCGACATCGGCCATGCCCTGCACGCCTCGGTGGCGCAGCTGGCCTGGATCAGCACCGCCTACATCCTCGGCCTGACCATCGTCATTCCGGCCAGCGCCTGGCTGGCTGCCTATTATGGCAGCAAAACCGTGTTCATGGCATCGTTGCTAACTTTTTTATGCGCGAGCATCGGCGCCGGCCTGGCGCCGTCGATCGAGGCGCTGATCGCCTGGCGCTGCGTGCAGGGCCTCGGCGGCGGCCTGCTGATCCCGCTGGGGCAAAGCATGACCTACCAGCTGTATCAACCTGCCGAGCGCCCCGGCCTGTCCTCCGTCATCATGCTGGTGGGCTTGCTGGCGCCCGCGCTGTCGCCCGCCTTGGGCGGCGTGATCGTCGACAGCCTGTCGTGGCGCTGGATTTTTTATTTGAACGTGCCGTTCGCGGCGCTGGCGCTGCTGCTGGCCGCCTGCTGGCTGCGTCCCGATCCCCCGCGCGCGGCCGTGCCCCGTCTCGACGTGGGCGGCCTGCTGGCGGGCAGCACGGCGATTTTGCTGCTGCTGCTGGGCTTGACCATGCTCGGTACGCCGGGCGAGCTGCTGACCGGCGCCGGCGTGCTGGCGCTGGGCGCCGCCTGCGCGTGGGGCTATGTGCGCGGCGCGCTGCGCAAGTCGACGCCGCTGCTGAACTTGCGCCTGGCCGCCGAGCCGCTGCTGCGCATCGCCATGCTCATGTACCTGCTGGTGCCGGGCGTCTTCATGGGCGTGAGCCTGCTGGCCATGCTGTATCTGCAGGGCGTGCTGGGCATGCCGGCATCGACGGCGGGCGCCCTGATGCTGCCGTGGGCGCTGGCCTCGTTTGCGGCCATTTCGCTGACGGGTAAAAGCTACCGCCGCGTGGGGCCGCAGCCGCTGTTCATCGCGGGCGCCCTGCTGCAGGCGGCGGGCATGCTGATGCTGCTGCGGGTGGATGCGGCCGATCAGTTGTTCTGGCTGGCCGGCGCCTATGCCGTGATGGGTTTTGGCGGCGGCTTGTGCAGCAGCACGGCGCAAAGCACGGCGTTTTTGCGCACGCCCGATGCGCAGCTGAGCCAGGCCAGCGCCGTGTGGAATATCAACCGCCAGCTGGGCTTTTGCCTGGGCGTGGCGCTGCTGAGCGTACTGCTCAATGGCCTGCTGGCGGCGCACGGCATCGCATCGCTGGACGACCCTGCCCAGCACCTGCGCGCGGCGCAGGTGTTTCACTGGTGCTTTGCCTTGGCCGCTAGCGCGTGCGTGCTGCCTCTGGCGCTGTGCCTGCGCATCGACAACCGCGCCGTGCTCGACCTTTTACATCACCATGGAGCAAGCAAAAAATGAATGCTACAAATCTATATTTTGACGACGTTTTATCCACGCATGTGCTGATCCGCGAATGGCTTTCCGGCGCAGCCACGGCGCCCGAACATTGCGCTGATTTGCTCGCGCGTTTCTCGCCAGGATTCACGATGGTGTCACCGGGCGGCAAGCAGCTCGATGGCGCGGGCCTGGCGGCGTTTTTCCGCGCCGCCGGCGCCAGCCGTCCGGGCTTGCAGATGCGCATTTCGGATCTCGTTCTGATACAGGAAAGCGCTGCCGGCGCCACCGTCTCCTACCGTGAGTTCCAGTCCATGCCCGGCGCGGAAAACACGGAGCGCTGGTCCACCGTCGTGTATGAAAAAACGGCCAGCGGCGCCCTGCTGTGGCGCCATTTGCACGAGACGTGGGTGGCGCCGGCGGCCGCATAAAGCAGCACCGCGCGCGGCATTTTCCTACAGGCCGTCAAGCCGCACACCGGCTGTGGCATCGGAATTTTGTGGGCAAGATAGGGTTTTTATCGACCGTTACCAGGAGAAACGCGATGAACGATACCCCCTCGAAGCCCGCAGACCAGGCCCGCAATAGCGGCATGGACAAGACCGCTGCCGCGCAAGCGGATGGCGACGCCTATGCCAATCAGGGCGGCGGCAAGCCCGCCAGCGGCAATGTCGCCAGCGGCCACTGGGCGAACAATGTGATTACGCCACAGAGCCCGCCCGATGCCGTGGAGCAGGAAAACCTGCCTGGCCTGGGACAGCCGGAACACCGCGACCACGTCAAGGGCGTGGCCCAGCAGCCGCGCAGCGAAGCGGGCAAGCTGGCCGATGACAGGCCGGGGCGCAACGAGTCGAAAGACGTGCACCGCTCGCTCAACCAGCACGAATAAACAGCCGTGATTTTATGCTGGAAAATCAGCTTAAATCATGCAACGCTTTTTGCAGCGCAGGACCGGTGGAAAACTGCGAAAAAACCGCTTCCATGCCACCGCGTTCCGGCGTACAGCACATGGGGCCAACGCGGTAGTGGCGAGCCTCGGGAAACGGCGCCAGGCGCAGCAGCGGCCACAGCTTGCCATCGGTCGAATACTGCACCCGGAGCACTCCCTTTTCCACCGTCACGCGCAGCCAGAAACCGTCCGGCATGGCGGGCGCCAGGCTGACGGCCCAATCCGATTTGTCCACCGTCAGCACGGTGCTCAACAGCAGCTGGCCGTCGGAAAATTCGACGCCGCACTTGATCCAGTGTTGCTCGTCGATGCGCACCATCATGCCGGCCTGGTCGTACAGCGCGGAATACTGTGCCGCCACGTGCAGCTGCGCCGTGAAATCGCCGTCGATTTCAGTGCCGAAAAAGTGGCCGCTGTCGCGGATAAAACCATACGAGGTCTTGCGCCAGAAATCCGTGTTCGCATCCGTCGTCACGCGCAGCTGCGCGCCGTCGGCGGACCAGTTTTTCGGTGGATTGAGCCAGCTGCCTTGCGTGAACATCGCATTTCCTCCTGATCGAAAAATGCTACATAGTTTGCCCCCATCCCAGCGCCTTGTACAGGGCAATCGCATCGATGTAGGATGCCGTCTCCGCCAGCAGCGCTTCGCGCCGGATATCGTACAAGGTGCGCTGGTTTTCCAGCACGGCCTGGTAGCTGCCGGCACCGCCCGCATAGCGCGTGCTGGCGATGCCGAGCGCCGCGTTGCCATGGCGCGCCGATTCCAGCAGGGAGGCCAATCGCGCCTGGTTTTCCGCCAGCTGCGTGATGGCGTTTTCCACGTCTTCCTGCGCCAACAACATCGTTTGTTCATAGTGCGCCAGGGCGCCCTGCGCCTCGGCCTGCGTGCCGCGCAAGCGTGCCTTCACGCTGCCCAGGCGGAAGGCCGGATAGCTGACGGAGGGCGCCATCTCGAAGGCGCGCGCGCCGCCATCGAACACGCCGCTGCCGCGCAGGGCGAAGAAGCCTAAAAAGCCGCCCAGGCTCAGGCGCGGATACAGGTCGGCAGTGGCCGCCCCCACGTCTTCGCTGGAAGCGGCCAGCAGGCGCTCGGCGCGCACCACGTCGGGCCGCTGCTTGATCAGGCGGTTGACGTCGCCGAGCGGCAGCCGGCCGGCCAGCGGCGCCTGTTGCTGGGGCTTGGTGGCCAGCGCGATGGCGCCCGGCGCTTGGCCGCTCAAGACATCGAGCCGGTACTGCGCCTGGCGCAGGCCCGCCTGCAACGGTGGCAAGGCCGCTTCGCTGCGCGCCAGGTTGGCCAGCGCGTTGTGGCGTTCTTCGGGCAAGCCGCTGCCGGCGCGGATGCGCGCGTCGATCAATGCCACCGTATCGCGCCAGCTTTGTACCTGCGCCTGCGTCAGCGCCAGGTTTTGCTGGTAGCCCAGCGCCTCGTAGTAATTGCGCGCCACCTCGGCGGCAATCGTCAGCCGCACTTGCCGCAAATCGGCCTGCGCCGCATCGGCGCGCGCCTGCGCCGAGCGGCTCATGTGCGCCAGGCGGCCGAACAGGTCGATCTCCCATTGCGCATCGAATCCCACGCGCGTGCTGGCGCTGGCGGTGCGGCTATCGGGCGTGTCCTGCTGCACCGTGCGCTGCCAGCCCGCCTGGCCCGTGACAGTGGGAAGTTCATCGAGCCGGCGCTCGTCGAAGACGGCGCGCGCGGCCAGCAGGTTGGCCTGCGCCTGGGCGATATCGAGGTTGTGTTCGAGCGCGCTGGCGATCAGCTGCGACAGCCGTGCATCATCGAAAAACGTCCACCACGCGGCCTCGCTGACGGCGCCCGTGCCAGCTGCGAATTGCGCTTGCTGCGGGCTGGCCAGGGCGATGGCGGGCGTGCCCGGCGTGACGTAGGCGGGACTGACGGCGCAACCGGCCAGCACGGAGAAAAGGGCGACGAGATAGCGGTAATTTTTCATACGGATTCCTTCAGCGCCTGCGACAGGTCGCGGGCGCGCGGCGTGGCATGGTCGGCTGTGTGACGGCGGGCCAGAAAGGTGTACACGGTGGGCAGCACGAACAGGGTAAAGAAGGTGCCGATCAACATGCCCGAGACGATCACGACACCGAGGCCGAAGCGGCTGTTGGCGCCCGCGCCGGAAGCGAACAGCAGCGGCACCAGGCCCACCACCATGGCGGCCGTCGTCATCAAGATCGGGCGCAGGCGGATCTGCGCCGCCTTGCGGATGGCCGTGATGCGGTCGAGCTGTTCATGTACCTGCAATTCGTTGGCAAATTCCACCATCAGGATGCCGTGCTTGCTGATCAAGCCAATCAGGGTCACCAGGCCGATCTGCGTGTAGATGTTGACGGTGGCGTAGCCGAACGCCAGCGGAATCAGGGCGCCGCAGATCGATAGCGGTACCGTGATCAGGATGATCAGCGGGTCCGTCAGGCTTTCGTACTGGGCCGCCAGCACCAGGTAAATCACGACGACGGCCGCCAGGAAGGCTAGCAGCAGGGCATTGCCTTCCGTGGCGAACTGGCGCGCATCGGACTGCCAGTCGTAGCTGAAGCCGGGCGGCAGGGTTTTCGCCACGCCGTCGAGGAAGGCGACGGCGTCGCCCAGGGTCACGCCTGGCGCCGGCACGCCCTGGAAGGTGGCCGCGTTTTGCTGGTTGAACTGCGTCAGCATGTTCGGCTCGATCTGTTCGCTCACCGAGACGACGGCGGACAGGGGCAGCAGGCTGCCATCGTCGGCGCGCACGTACTGCTGCGTCAGGGCTTGCGCCGTGAGTCGCTGTTCGCGCGGGCTTTGCGCGATGACGTCATAGGCGCGGCCATCCATGCCGAAGCGGTTCAAATAATTTTCGCCCACCAACACGGCCAGCGATTCGCCGATGTCCTGCATGCGGATGCCCAGGCTGTTCGCCTTCGAGCGGTCCACGCGCACCTTCACCACGGGGTTGTTGTAATCGAGGTCGCTGTCGACGACGGCAAACAGGCCGCTATCGCGCGCGCGCTGCTTGACGTCTTCCATGGTGCGGAACAGGGTGGCGTAATCCTGCGCGCTGCGCAAGACCATCTGCACGGGCAAGCCGCCGCTCGACCCCGGCAAGGGCGCCAGCTGGAAGGCGAAGATGCTCGTGCCTTCCACGTCGCCCACGGCGTGCTGGAGTTCGGCCTGGATGACGGCCGCGTTGCGTGCGCGTTCAGCCCATGGCGTCAGGTTGATGCCGCCGATGCTCGATGCCGGACCTTCGCCGCCGTTGATGATCCAGCGCGAGTGCGTTTCGGGGATATTCTTGTAGATGGCATCGAGCTTGTACGAAAAGCGTTCGACGTAATCGAGGTTGGCATGCTGCGGCGCCTTGATCGCCGTCAGCACGCTGGCCTGGTCTTCCGCCGGCGCCAGTTCGCGCTGCGGCAGCAGGTACAGGAATGGCAGACTCACCATCACCAGCGCGGCGAAACCGGCACTGAGCCAGCGGTGGTGCAGGGAGCGGTCCAGCAGGCGCGCATAGCGGCTGGTCAGACCCTCGAAGAAATGCTCGGCGGCGCGCGCCATGCGCCCTTCCGATTGTTTCGGCTGCAGCAGCAATGAGCTCATCACGGGCGACAAGGTCAATGCCACCACGCCCGACACCACCACGGCGCCGGCCAGGGTCAGCGCGAATTCCTTGAACAGCGCTCCCGTGAGGCCCCCCATCATGCCGATCGGCGCATACACGGCCGCCAGCGTGATCGTCATGGCGATCACGGGGCCGGCCACTTCGCGCGCACCGACCAGGGCGGCGGCCACGGGCGTCTTGCCTTCCTCGATATGCCGGTGCACGTTTTCCACCACGACGATGGCGTCGTCGACCACCAGGCCCACGGCCAGCACCATCGCCAGCAGGGTGAGCAGATTGATGCTGAAGCCGAAGGCCAGCATCAGCGCCGCCGCGCCCAGCATTGACAGCGGAATCGTCACGACGGGAATGAGCACCGAGCGCAAGGAACCCATGCACAGGTAGATGACGATGACGACGATGAGCAGCGCTTCGAGCAGGGTGTGCGCCACCTCGTCGATGGACGACTGGATGAAGCGCGCCGTCTCGAACGCCAGCTCCACTTTCACGCCGGGCGGCAGGGTTTTCTGGATCTCGGGCAGCAGCTTCTTGATGCCGTCGACGATCACCAGCGGGTTGCCGCCCGGCGTGGGCGACAGGCCCAGGTACACGGCTGGCACGCCATCCATGATGCCGCTCGTTTCCATGGCGGCCGCGCCCAGTTCCACCGTGCCCACGTCTTTCAGGCGCACGAGCGATGCGCTGTCTTTTTCATCGCCGCCCTTGCGGATGACCATGTCGCGGAACTCGGCCACGCTGGTCAGATCCGTGTTGACGCTGATGTTGGAGACGACGAATTGTCCCTTCACCTTGCCCGGTGCCGCCTGGTAGTTATTGCGCCGCACGGCGTCGGCCACGTCGGCCGCCGTCAATCCCCGCGCCGCCAGTTTGGCCGGGTCGATCCACAAACGCATGGCCAGCTGCTGGCCGCCGTACACGTCGACCTTCGCCACGCCGTCGATGGTGGCGAACATCGGCTGCACCACGCGCGCCAGGTAGTCCGTCAGCGCGGGCGCCGAGACGCTCTCGCTGGCAAAGCCCACGTAGGCGACGGCCGAGGAATCGCCGGCCGAGCGTTCGATGACGGGGTCAAAAGCGCCTTCGGGCAGCTTGTAGCGCACCTGGTTGACCTTGGCCATCACTTCCGTCAGCGCCTGCGTGGAATCGCGGTTCAGTTCCATGCGCACGGTGACCGTGCTGCTGCCCTGCACCGAGGACGACGTCAGGTAATCGATGCCTTCCACCGACGACACGGCTTGCGCGATCGGCTGCGTCACAAAGCCCTGCATCAGTTCCGCCGAGGCGCCCGGATACGTGGTGCTCACCGTGATGGTGGACGATTCGAGCATCGGGTATTGGCGGATCGGCAGTTGCAGGATGGCGATCACGCCCAGCATCAGGATCAAGGTGCTGATCACCAGCGCCAGCACGGGGCGGCGCACAAACAAGTCGGTAAATTTCATTGTGCGCTCCTTAGGAACCGGCCTTGGGCGCGGTGCGTTTCACCTCGTCCAGGGTATTGGCCACGGCCTGCACGGCCATGCCGTCGGCCAGTTTCAGCTGGCCCGAGGCGACCACGCGCTGGCCCTCGCGCAAGCCGTCCAGGATGGCCACCCTGCCCCCGGCCCGCTCGCCCAGTTTCACGCCCACGCGCTTGACGGTGAGCGGCTGCTTGCCCTCCTGCTGCGCGACGAACACCGTGTCGCCGTACGCGTTGTAGGTCACGGCCGTTTCCGGCACCGTCAGCTGCTGGCCCGCTTCGCGCGCCACGCGCACATTCGCATACATGCCCGCTTTCAGGGCGCCGCGCGGATTGCTGAGCGCCGCCTGCACCTGCACCATGCGCGAGCGGGCGATCAGCGGATCGATGGCGTTGATCTTGGCCGTAAAGACGTCGCCCGGATACGCGTCCACCAGCACTTGCACGGCCTGGCCCGGCGCCAGCTTCGCGCTGCTCTGTTCATCGAGGGCGAAGTTCACCATCAGCGACTTCGTGTCGATCAGGCTGGCCACCGTGTCGGCCGCGTTCAGGTACTGGCCCGCGTGCACCTTGCGGATGCCCAGCTGCCCCGCGAACGGGGCGCGGATGGTCTTTTGCGCGATCACCGCCTCCGTCTGGCGCACGTCGCCCAGGGCCGCATCGCGCGCGGCCAGGGCGCTATCCAATTGCTCCTGCGTCGCCGCTTTTTCCCTGACCATCTGCGCCGTGCGCGCATGGCTGCTTTCCGCGTTTTTCAGCTGTGCGCGCTGGCGCAGCAGGGCCGCCTGTTCCGGCGCGTCATTGAGCTGTACCAGCACGGCGCCGGCCGCCACGGTTTGCCCCGATTCGAAGCGGATCTGCGTGATCCGGCCGCCCGTTTCGGCGGCCACTTGTACTTGCCGCGCCGCTTCCAGCTCGCCCACGCCCGCAAAAAAACGTTCCTGCGTGCCCAGCACGACGCGGACCAGCGCCACCTTGGTGGCGGGGGAGGCGGCGGCATCGGCCGCATGCGAGTCTGCGCGCGGATACAGCGCGGCGCCCGCGACGGCCAGGGCGATGGCCAGCGCGGAGGCGCCGACGATTTTCGTATTCATGATGAAGTCCTTTACAGCAGGGAAGAAGAGGCGCAGCGAAGGCTGATCAGGTCCGCTGCGCGTTGAAAAGTAGGAACAGGCCGATGGTCCACAGCAGCAGCACCAGGTGCGTCGTCTGCAAGCCTTCCTGCGCGATCCAGTAGCCGAACCACAGGCCGCCCAGGTGCATCAGCAGCAAGAAGGCGGCCATGGCGCACAAGGCCAGATTCAGCCAGGGCAAGCCAGCGGCCAGGCCGCCGCCGAACAACAGCGCCACGCCCGTCCAGGCGGCGATGGCGGCGCCAAGTTGCAGCGCCAGCACCACGCCCAGCGCCAGCCGGTGCAAGGTCAATGAGGTGAGCGCGCGGCGCAGCAGCGGCGTCTGGATGGTCGGGTCCTGGCGCAGCGGGTCCATGCGCATGGTGTTGCCGATGGCCCAGACGGCGCCGTGGAAGGCGTGCAAGTTGTTGATGGCGGCCAGGGTGAGCCAGGTGGCCAGGCCGGTAGCGAGGATGGCGTGAAACAGCCAGATCGAGTGTTGCAGCTGCATGGGATTCCAGTCCAAAAGAGTGTCTTGCCGGCAAGCGGACGTGGAAACTCCTCGACAGCGGGGAGCTACCGGCCTATTATGCAAGCAATTAGTTGGTTAACTGGCCCCATGATAGTTGAGTGAAATGAATTACACAAGTAAACGTTTGGATAATAGCGAAGCGCCGCAAACGACGGAGCGCATCCTGTATTTCATCAAGACCAAGGGACCCGTCTCCACGGCGACCCTGGCCAAGACCCTGGACATGACGGGCGAGGCGGCGCGCCAGCAAGTGCAAAAGCTGGTGGCGGCGGGCCTGATCGAAGGACGCCAGGAGGCGCAGGCGGGCGCGGGACGGCCGCGCCAGAACTGGGTCTTGACGGAAGCGGGCAATGCGCGCTTTCCCGACACGCATGCGCAGCTGACGATCAAGCTGATCGGTTCTGTGCGCCAGCTGTTCGGCGAGGCGGGGCTGGATAAACTGATCACGCAGCGCGAAGAGGAAAGCCGCAGCGCGTATGCGCTCGCGTGCTCGGCGCCGGACTTGCCCACGCGCTTGCAGCAGCTGGCCGCCGTGCGCGATGAAGAGGGGTATATGGCGCGCGTGGAAGCGGATGGCGACGACTGGCTGCTGATCGAAGACCATTGCCCCATCTGCGCGGCCGCGCGCACCTGCCAGGGCTTTTGCCGCTCCGAACTGCAGCTGTTCCAGGAAGTGGTGGGGCCAAGCGCCAGCATCGTGCGCGAACAGCACGTGCTGGCGAACGCGATGCGCTGCGTTTACCGGATTTCGCCGCTTTCTTAAGGCTTCGGAAACAGCGGCCAGGTCAGTAGCGCCACCAGCCCCGCCAGCCACCATACGACGGACCAGTTGCTGGCCGCCAGCAGGTGCGGGATGGCGATCGGCGTGAGGAACAGCCCCACGTAGACGGCCGTGTTCGCCATGCCCAGGGCCGTGCCCGCGTTGGCGCCGCCCGCTTCCGTGGCCAGCTCCGTGTAGGCCACGCCGTGCCAGGCGGACACGGCGATGCCGGCCGCCACCACGGCGCCCATCAGCAGCCAGCCAGGCGCCTGCAGCCAGGCGATGCATCCCAGCAAGACGAACGAGGCCAGCGCCACCAGGGCCGAGCCGCGCAGGTAGGCGGGCCGGTTCGCGTGGCGGTCCGTGTGACGTCCGCTCCAGATGCGCATCACCATGGCGCCCGCCTGCAGGGCCACCATCACGGCCGTGATGGCGGCCAGGCCCAGGTGACCATGGTCGTGCAGGAAGACGGTGGCGTAGCTGAGCACGGCAAACTGCGGCACGCACAGCAAGCCGATGGCCGCCACCATGCGCCAGACCTTTCGATTGCGTAACGGTGGCCGTGGCTTGATCCCGGACAGGCTTTTGGACGCATTTTGCGGCCCCTTGGCGGCCTCGGCAGAGAAATCGGGCTCATGCATCCATCGCCACGTAAAAAACGCCGACAGACCGCATACGAGGGCCAGGGCGCCGAACACGGGCATGAAGCCGTAGCGCGATGCCAGGCTGGGCAGGACGAGCGCGCCGAGGCCGCCGCCGAGCGGCACGGCCGTCTGGCGGATGCTCATGGCGAAACCCCGTTCGCCGGGGCCGAACCAGCGCATCACGGCGCGGCCGCTGGCGCCGTTCACGCTGCCGCCCAGCACGCCGACCAGGGCCAGCCCCGCCGCCAGCGCCCATAAGGGCGGCACGGACCCGCCAGCGGGCGTAATCCACAGCAGCAAGGCCAGCAGCGCCAGCATGGTGCCCAGCAAGCCGGTCAGCAGCACGGGGCGGTCGCCCCAGCGGTCGGTGGCCATGCCCCATGGCAATTCGGTCAGGGCCACGCCCAGGCCCATGGCGCCCAGCGCCACCCCCAGTTCTGTATTGCTCAGGTGATAGCCGCTGCGCAGCCAGATGGCCGTGGTGGGCATGCCGTTGGCGGCGGCGGAAAAGCTGGCATTGGCCGCCACGCCGACGGCGAGCACTTTCCAGCGATGGGCGTCGCCCAGCACGGGCGCGGTGACGGGGACAGGAACGGGAATGGCTTGGCAACTGGTGTTCATGGCAGGGAGATAAAAGTGGTTGACCCTGACAGTGTCGCGCGCTACGATCATTCTGAATATCAGATAATTTACGCTGTACCATCCCAAAAAACCGGACGATTGCTTCCACGCCATGAGCCTGCTTAATTTCGACATCGCCTTTCTGCGCAGCTATGTGGCTGGCATCGAGCTGGGCAGCTTTGCCCGCGCGGCCGACAAGGTGGGCCGTTCCACCTCGGCCGTCAGCGCGCAGCTGAAAAAACTCGAGGAGCAGGCGGGCATGCCCCTGTTCCGCAAGGATGGCCGGGGGCTGGCGCTGACGCCGGCCGGCGACGTGCTGCTCGGCTATGCGCGCCGCCTGCTGGAACTCAACGACGAGGCGGCCGTCGCCTTGCGCGGGGCGGAACTGGAAGGCTGGATCAGGCTGGGCTTGCAGGAGGATTTTGGCGAAGCCTTGTTGCCCGACGTGCTGGGGCGTTTTGCCCGCGCGCATCCGAAAGTGCGCATCGAGGCGCACGTGGCGCGCAACACGGCCCTGATGGAAGGGCTGGCCATGGGGCAGCTGGACCTGGCCCTGCTGTGGGGCGGCGCCTGCATCGCCGACGTGGCCGAATATCCGCCGCCGCAGCGCCAGCATATTGCCGAACCGTCCATGCGCTGGATCGCCTCGTCCAGCCTGGCCTGGCGCCCCGAGTCGGGCGAGCCTTTGCCGCTCATTACGTTCGACCGCGAATGTCTGTTTCAGCGCTGCGCCACGCAGGCGCTTGATGGGGCCGGCATCGCCTGGCGCACGGCGTTTACCAGTCCCAGCCTGGCGGGACTGTGGGCGGCGGCGGCGGCCGGGTTGGGCGTGACGGTGCGCACGGGCCTGGGCTTGCCCTCGACCGTGCGCGCGCTCGATCACGTGGAAGCGGGCTTGCCCGCCCTGCCTCCGCTGTCGCTGGAATTGCTGCGTGCTTCAACGGTCTCCAGACCGCCCGTCGAGCGCCTGGCCAGCCTGATCATCGAGTCGCTGCAGCAAGATGCCGCTTAAAACGCCTGCGCCGTCGGGCGCAGCACGATTTCATTGATATCCACGTCGGCCGGCTGCTCGATCGCATAGGCGATGGCGCGCGCCACGGCATCGGCGGGAATGGCGATCTGGTAGAACTCCTTGACGGCCTTGGCGCTCTCGGCGTGGCTGCTGCCCTGGCTCAATTCCGTATCCACGGCGCCCGGCGCAATGACGGTGGTGCGGATGGTGCCGCCGCTGGCCGCCAGCTCGTGGCGCAAGCCTTCCGAAATGGCGCTGACGGCAAACTTGGTGCCGCTGTAGACGGTGCCGCCCGGGCTGAAGACCTTTAGCCCCGCCACCGACGAGATATTGATGAAGTGGCCGCTGTTTTGCGCCTGGAAATATGGCAGGACGGCGGCGATGCCGTTCAGCACGCCTTTGATGTTGATATCGATCATGTTGTTCCACTCGTCGACCTTCAAGGCGCTCATCGGCGCGATGGCCATCAGTCCCGCATTGTTGATCAGCACGTCGACCTTGCCGAACACGGTCAGCGCCGTGTCGATCAGATTCTTGACGTCGGCAGGCAGCGTGACGTCGGTCTGGGCAATGGCAGCCTGGCCGCCGGCCGCCGTGATTTCCTCGGCGATGATGTTGAGCAAATCCATGCGGCGCGCACCGAGCACGACGCAGGCGCCCAATGCGGCCAGGTGGCGCGCGGTGGCTTCGCCCAGGCCGCTGCTGGCACCGGTGATGACGACGACTTTCCCTGCAATAGCTTGACTCATGATGGGTTCCTTGTAAAAGCAGCAGAGTGCTGCGGATGACATCGATCAATGCCGGCACAGCTTAGCGCATTTGCATCGTCTCTTGCTATAAAAAAGATAATTATTAAATGATAATTGTTAGGCACGAGCAATCAGCACTTGCACGGGCGCCATGGGAAAATCGCTGGCGCCGTACTGCTCCACTTGCCGCCAGCCCGTGTCGCGCAGCAGCTGCGCCAATTCACCGTGCCGTGTCACCGTGCGGCCCAGCATGCGCATCGGTAAGTAATACGGCAGCACGCGCGCCGCGTCGCCCGGTGCCGCAGCGATTTCCGCCTGCACGCAGACGAGCACGCCACCGGGTTTTAACGCCGCCTGCATCTTGCGCAAGGCGCCCGCCATGTCGGGCACGAAATGCAGCACGGACGAGCACCAGATGAGGTCGTAGCCGCCGCCGATGTCGTCGCTGTCCAGGTCGCCGCCCAGGGTCTCCAGGCGGTCGGATAGTTGCGCATGGGCGATGTTCGCGGCGGCCACGGCCACCGTTTCCGGCCAGTCAAAAACGCAGCCTTGCACGCCTGCATGGGCTTGCGCCAGCGCAATGGCCACCCAGCCGGGACCGCCGCCCGCGTCGAGCAGGCGCAGCGGCGTGTTGCCGTCCGCAAACGGCGCGACGCGCTGCATCACGCACAGGGCCGCGCGCATGGTGACGGCGCGCTGCTCCTGGCCGATCTGCTGCTGCGCGGCGGCGGCCCAGTTGACCCCGCTCGCCGTGCTGTAGGGCGCTACTTTTCCACCGTCGCGCACCAGCGTGTTGAACTGCGTGGCGAAATGGCGCAGCGCGTGCAGCCGGTACAGCCAGGCGTCGCCGCAAAAGGCCACCGAGTCGCGGCAGAAATACTGCAAGGTGGCGGCCGTGCAGCGGTAGCGTTGTGCGTTCGCATCCGTCTCCGCATCGGCCCCATCGCGCTCCAGCACCTGCATGCTCCAAAGCAATTCCAGCAGCAAGGCCGTGTGCGGCGCATGCAGCGACAGGGCCTCGGCCAGTTGCGCGGGCGTATGCGGCGTGGTCAGTACTTCGAAAATACCCAGTTCCAGGGCGGCGGCCAGTCCATCGGCCTGGACGGGCGCGACGGCGAGGTCCCAGTACGGTTGCAAGGCGTGTTGCGTGTCGAATGACATGATCTTCCTTTCGGCGAGGTGGGCATCAGCATCATTTTATGCAACAATGAGAATAATTATCATTTGCGTTTGTATGCGGCACGGCGCATTTCGTATGCGCGACGGCGCGCAAGGACAGGGAGGAGCGATGAGGGGACAGGACAGGGAAGCGGCAGGCTGGACGCGGCGCCAGCTGGACCCGGGCTTGAAAGAGTGCCGCGCCGACCAGCGCCAGGTCGACCAGGGCTTGCTGCTCGTGCATTCCGACTACCGGCCACGGCTTGCGCTCGTCGAACCATCGCAGCATGACGACGGGGGCGGCATGGTGATCACCATCGGCCTGGAAGGCGCGTCCGGCTACGTCACGCGCGATGGCGGGCAATTGCGTTTCCAGGGCGGCCACACGACCATGACGGTGTTTCGCCACGTCAGCGGCGAGCGCCGTTTCGAGGCGCATCAACGGGCGGCGCAATTGCGCGTGCTGGTCGATGAAGAGGCGCTGGCGCGCTACTGGCCCGAGGGTTTGGCGTCCCTGCTGCCCCACGGCGGCGCGCGCCAGCTGGCGCATGCGGCTACCACGCCGACTTCCGTCCTGCACGCCCGTTCGCTGCTGCGCGCGACGGACCCGCTGGCCGTGCATATCGGCGTGCTGAGTATCCTGGCGGAGCAGCTGCGGGGACTGCGGCCCGCGCCCGCGCCCGTGCCGCGCTGGAGCGAGGCCGACATCATGAAACTGGAGCGCGTCCACGCGCTGATGCAGGAGCAGATGGCGCAGTCACTCACGCTCGATTACCTGTGCGCGCAAGTGGGGCTGAGTTTGTTCAAACTCAAGCAGGGATGGCGCTACCGCTACAACGGCAGCCCCCAGCGTACCCTGCTGGCGCTGCGCATGCAGCGGGCAAAGTTACTGTTGGAAAATGGTTGCCAGGTGGCGCAGGCGGGCTGGCAAACGGGCTACCGCCACCCGGCCAATTTCAGTGCCGCCTTCAGCCGCTATTTCGGCTACGCGCCGAAGACCGTGGGACGCGCGGGCGCGTAAAAAGCCGGTGTAGAATCGGCGGGCAGCAACTACTCATACGACCCACAAGGAGACATGATGGCCCGCAAAATTTTTGTCAATCTGCCCGTTCAGTCGCTCGAGCGTTCCGTGGCCTTTTTCACGGCGCTGGGCTTCAGCTTCAATGCCCATTTCACGGATGAAACGGCGACGTGCATGATCGTCACCGACGATATTTTCGTGATGCTGTTGACGCACGACAAATTCAAGCAATTCACGCCCAAGCAGCTGTGCGACACCAAGGTGGCGACGGAAGTGCTCGTGTGCCTGTCGGCCGAGAGCAGGGGCGAGGTCGATGCGCTGGTGGCGAAAGCCGTCCAGGCGGGCGGCAGCATCTACAAGGAGCCGATCGATTTCGGCTTCATGTATGGCCACAGTTTCCAGGACCCCGATGGGCATCAATGGGAATTGATGTACATGGAGCCGGGCGCCGTACCTGGCTGATCGGTGGTGTCGGATTACGCTACAGCTCAGGCAGATCGGGTAGGTCGGATTAGCGCGGCAAAGCCGTGCGTAATCCGACGTCTCCGGCCAGCTTAGGAAGCCAGCGCCAGCAAATCGACCACGTCCAGCCCGGCCAGGTCTTGCGTCGTGTTGCCCGCAAACGCGGCGCGGCTTTGCTGGCCGTTTTTCAGCCAGGTGCGCGTGACTTCCTTGATCTGTGCCAGCGTGCAATTGAGCACGCCGGTACGGAACTGCTGGCGCACGGCTTCCGTCGTGCCCCGCTGCTGCATGTTCCACGCCGTCAGCGCTTCCGCGTACGGCGAGTGCGGCTTGTCGAGGCCCTTGATGACGCAGATGATCGCTTCTTCCACCTGCTCTTGCGAGAAATCGCCGTCGAGGATTTGATCGAGCGTCGTGCCGAAGTCGGCGAACGTGCCGGCCAGGCGCGGATCGCGGTAGGAACTCAGCGTGAACGTGCCGGCGCCGGCCGCATAGCTGGCGCTGCCGCCATAGGCGCCGCCTTTTTCGCGCAGGGCCGTATGCAGCACCTGGTTGGTCATCAGTTCGGCAGCGACGGCCAGGGCCGAAGCGTCCGGATTGTGCACGCCGGGCACGGCCCAGGAAACGAAGCAATGGTTGATCTGGCTTGTCGCATGCAGGGCCGTGTTGGCCAGCGGCAAGGCGACCGGTGCGGCGGCAACGGCTGGCGCAGCCGCCTCCGTGCTGGCGGCTGGCAATTCCAGCAGACGTGCCAGCGTGATGCCATCCTGCTCCAGGCCCGCGCACAGCACGGTCGGCTGCTGGGCGATGATGTGTGCGTGCAGGGTGTCGAGTTCGCGCGCGATTTCCTGCAAGCCTGCCGACGTCTTGCTCAGCTGCTGCAAGCGGCGGTAGAACGGCAATGCTGCCGGGCCGCCGACGATGTCGTCGAAGCGGCGCGTCGGCGACAGCGGCGCTGCCGAGGCCAGCATGGCGTAGCGGTTGCCCGATTCGGCCAGGCTGGAGAGTTTGTCTTGCACCAGGCTTTCGATCAGGAAAGCCAGGCGCTCTTCTTCATCGAAGCGGGGCTTGGCGATCCACGCCGACAGCACGGCGGCGATCGCCGCGTGTTCTTCGCGCAAGCCGCTGGCGGAGAACGAGAGTTCCACGCGCATCGCTTGTTGCGGGCGGGGAATGGCTTCCAGGCCGATGTGGAACGACGGCACCATGCTCTGGCGCCAGGCGCTGGCGTCGTCGAACGACATGTCGCCCACGCCCAGTTCCGGCGCCAGGTCCGTGTACAGGCGCAGCCATGGCCACGACGCTTCCGGCAGGCTCGACACGTCGTACAGCACGTTGGCATAGCTGATGCCGTTCGAGGCAATGCTGAACGCCACGGCACCATCGATGGCCGGTGGAATTGGCAGGGCCGGGCGCGGCAAGGCGCTGACGTCGCCCGGGCGGATGCGCGGCAGCACTTCCGAATTCGACGGCAGTTGCTGATGCGCTTCCAGCGCGGCCGACTCGGCCACGATGTGCTCGCGCTCGGCATCCGTCAGCTTCGCCTGCAGGGCGGCCAGCTTGGCGTCTTCCTGCGCGGCGCGGTCCGTGAAATAGGCGCTGTCGGGCACCACGTGCGTCGTCAAACGGGTGGGATTGGCGATCAGCTCGCGTACCAACTGCTTGAAGAAGGCCGGGTCTTCGATCTGCTGTTCCAGGGTTTCCAGGATGGCCGCATTGTCGAAGGCATCCATCACGTTGCCGTCGTACATGGCCAGCGGCAAGGCGTGCAGCAAACGGCCCAGGCCGTAAGGCATGCGGCCGCTGCTGATTTCGCGCTGGCTGTATTTGATGTCGCGCAAGGCCGCGTGCAGCACGGCGGCGGGGATGCCCTCTTCCGCCGTTTCTTCCAGGGCCGTCCAGATGCGCTCGTGCGCATCGGCGATCTGTTCCTGGGTCAAGCCTTCCATGCCGATGTGGAACACCATCTGGCGGATGCCCGCGTCGCGGCCATTCATGTCCGATGGGCGGCCATAGCCGGCCGATTCCATGGCGCGCATGACAGGCGCCGACGATTCGCCGAGCAAGCCATGCGACAGCAAATGCGCGTGGTAGTAGGCGATGGGGTCGCTCGACTCGCCCATCAGCCAGGCAAATTGCAGGCCGAATTCATCGTCGCGCGCTTCCTGTGACGGAATCTTGACGATATTTTCCTGCGGCGCCGTCCACGCGGGTGCCAGCTGCGGCAGGCGGCGCGGGCTAAAGCCGCTGAGCTTGGACAGCACGCGTTGCGCGACTTGTTCCTGCACGGCCGACGCTTCGATATTGCCGGAGGTCATGATCACGGCTTGCGAAGGGTGATAATGGCTGGCGTGGAATTCTTTCAGCATGTCATGCGTCAGCTCGGGGATATTCAGCGGATCGCCGCCCGATTCCACTTCATATGTCGTGCCCTTGAGCAAGGCGCTGGCAATGCCGCTGTCGAGCGCGCGCATGGGGCTGTTGAAGGCGCCCTTCATTTCATTGAAGACGATGCCCTGGTACACGAGCTTGTCGCCTTCGAACGCGTGGCGCCAGCCTTCCTGGCGGAAATTCAGATAATCGAGATTCGGGAAGAAGGCGGCGTCCAGGTACACGTCGAGCAGGTTGAAGAAATCCTTGCGGTCGGTGCTGGCGAACGGGTACACGGTGCGGTCCGGATAGGTCATCGCATTCATGAAGGTGGCCGTCGAACGGCGCAGCATCGAGAAGAAGGGGTCGCGCACCGGGTAGCGCGACGAGCCGCACAAGGCCAGGTGTTCGAGGATGTGGGCGCGTCCGTCGCTCACTTCCGGCACAGTGGGAAAGGCCACCAGGAACACCATCTCAGCCTGCTCGGTATGCATGTGGATATGGCGCATGCCCGTTGCTGGCTCGACATATTGCTCGATGGTTGCCTGCAAGACTGGAATGAAGTTGCTGCTGACTTTTTCAAATGTGCTCATGCGGTATGGGATCTCTGCGGTAGGTGATTCGGAGTGTCGGTGGGGCTGCATTACATGTGGGGGCAAAGTGGCGCAATGCCAGGGGCGGGGCCACTTTGATGCCTGCGTGAAGTTTTTCCCTATTGTACTAGGAGTATTCGTGCGCCGCCGCCGGGCCTTGCTTGTCGGCCGGAAAAGCAACAATGTTGCAAAATAAACTATTTCGGGACAGGTGGCGCCCCGGGACGGGGGCTTAGCGTACCATGCGCCTTTTGCATTCCAGACTGAACCGAAGGCGCCTACCTTGTCCCGACTTTCCTTTCGCCAACTGTTATTTGCCGCCTTCATTTTGACGACGGGTATCTTGACGGCCACTTCCGTGCAAGCCCTGCTGACCCTGGAGCACCTGGCGCGTCTGGGGCGCGAGACGGCGGCGCAGGCGATTGCCTTGACGGAACAGTCGCAGCGCCTGTCCGAGCGCACCCTGGCCATGGAACGCAGCGCGCGCCAGTTCCTCGTGCTGGACGACCCCGTGTTCCGCGAGCGCTACGCGGCGGCGCGCGACGAAGCGACGGCGGCGCTGCAAGTGCTGAACCGCGCCACGCCCGAGTTCGCCTCGCAACTGGCCGACGAGTGGACGGCGCAGGCGCAATCGGCGTGGGAAGTCTTGCAGGCCGGAAAACGCCGCAAGCGCGATGGCCACGCCGTCGTGTACCGCGCGTTTGCCCGCATGACGCAGATCAATGACAGCCTGGCGCGCGAAAGCAAGACGGAAATCGGCAGCCGCAACGACGCCCTGCTGGCCGAGCTGGAACGCCAGCGCCGCGTGCTGGGCATGCTGGTGGGCGGCGCCGTGCTGCTGGCGGCCGTGCTGGCCACCTGCTTCGGTTTTCTATTGTCGCGTCCGCTGCGCCGCATCGAGACGGCCATCGAGCGCCTGGGCGAGAAGCGCTACGACCAGCCCATCGTCGTCGGCGGCCCGGCCGACACGCGCCGCCTGGGCCAGCAGCTGGACTGGCTGCGCCAGCGCCTGGCGGACCTCGATGCCGACAAGGAACGTTTTCTGCGGCACATCTCGCATGAGCTGAAAACGCCGCTGGCGGCCCTGCGCGAAGGCGTGGCCTTGCTGGAAGACGAGGTGGCCGGCAAGCTCAGCGATGGCCAGCGCGAAATCGCCGGCATCCTGCAGCAAAACACGGCATCGCTGCAAACCCAGATCGAAGACTTGCTGCGCTACAATACCGCCGCTTTTGACGCCCAGCATCTGGCGCACAGCAAGGTCGACTTGCTGGTCTTGCTGCAAGATGTGGTGGCCGCGCAGCGCCTGCAATGGCTGGCGCGCCGTTTGACGGTCGATGTGAAGGGCGAGTCCCTGATCGTGCAGGCCGACCGCGACAAGCTGGCCACCGCCCTGGCAAACCTGCTGTCGAATGCCGTGCGCTTCAGCCCGGAAGGCGGCACCGTGCGCTTCAGCCTGGCTTGCGAAGGCGGCCGTGTGCGCATCGATTGCATCGACGAGGGGGCCGGCGTGGCGCCCGAGGATGCCGCGCGCATTTTTGAACCGTTTTACCAGGGAGTGCGCCAGGCGGCCGGCGCGCGCAACGGCAATGGCATCGGCCTGTCCATCGTGCGCGAATATATCGCCGCCCACGATGGCAGCGTCACTCTTTTACCGCGCCAGGCTGGCGCGCATTTTCGGATAGAACTGCCCTTATGATGACGAGAACTTCCCTGGCCGGCATGGCCGCCTGCGCGCTGCTATTGGGCGCTTGCGCCGCCAAGCCCCCCACCCAGACGCCCGTTCTGGTGCAGACGCCGCCGCGCGTGGTGGTCGTGGCCGATCCCCAGCTGACCGAACTGCTCGCGTATCAAAGCGCCTTGCGCCTGATGACGCCGTCGGAACTGGCGAAAGCGCAGCTGGACCTGGCGAAAGCCGATCATGCGCCGCACAATACGATACGCCGCGCCATGCTGCAGGCGACCGTGCGCGCCCCCGGCGACCTGGCCCGCGCGCAAGCCTTGCTGGAACCGCTGGCCACGGCCACGGGCAAGGACGCGCAACTGCTGGCGCCGCTGGCGCAATTGCTGGGCAGCCAGTATGCGGAACTGCGCCGCCAGGAAGACAGCATCGACAAGCTCAACACGCAGCTGCGCGACGCCCAGCGCCGCAACGACTTGCTCAATGAAAAACTCGAGGCGTTGAAAAACATCGAGCGCAGCCTGTCCGTGCGCCCTGCCGCGGGAGCGGCGAAATGAGCGAGCACGCCCACATTTTATTGGTCGACGACGATCCCGACCTGCTGCGTTTGCTGACCATCCGCTTGAAGGCGGGCAACTACCGCGTGACGGCCGTGGGCAGCGCGGAAGCGGCGCTGGCGCGCCTGGCCGTGGAATTGCCGGCCCTGGTCATTACCGACGTGCAATTGCCGGGCCGCGACGGCCTGGCCCTGTTCGATGAAATCCGCCGTCAGCACGCGGCCCTGCCCGTCATTTTGCTGACGGCGCATGGCACCATTCCCGACGCCGTCGATGCGACGGCGCGCGGCGCGTTTGCCTACCTGACGAAGCCGTTCGACGGCAAGCTCTTGATGGAAAAAGTGGCGTACGCCATCAACTTGTCCACCGTCATGCCGGCGCCGGCATCGGGCGACGAAAGCTGGCGCGCCGAACTGATCAGCCGCAGTGCGCAGATGGCCGAGCTGCTGGCCGAAGCCAAGCTGGTAGCGGGGTCCGACGCCAGCATCCTGATCCGCGGCCCTAGCGGCACGGGCAAGGAATTGCTGGCACGCGCGCTGCACAACGCCAGCCGCCGCGCCAAGGCGCCGTTCATCGCCGTCAACTGCGGCGCGATTCCCGAACAACTGCTGGAATCGGAACTGTTCGGCCACGTGAAAGGCTCGTTTACGGGCGCCGTCGGCAACCGCGAAGGTTTGTTCCAGGCGGCCGATGGCGGCACCCTGTTTTTAGATGAGATCGGCGACATGCCGCTGCCGCTGCAAGTCAAATTGCTGAGGGTGCTGCAGGAGCGGGCCGTGCGGCCCGTGGGTGCCGACCAGACGCGGCCCGTCGACGTGCGCTTATTGTCCGCCACGCACCGCGACCTCGATGTGGCCATGGCGGAAGGGCAATTCCGCGAAGATCTGTATTACCGCCTCAACGTGGTGACCTTGACCCTGCCGCCGCTGGCCGAGCGCCGCGAAGATATCGCCTTGCTGGCGAACCATTTCCTGCAGAAACTGGCGGCCAAGTACCAGAAACCGCTGAACGGCTTCGCGCCCGACGCCCTCACGGCCCTGGTGGCGGCGCCATGGCCGGGCAATGTGCGCCAGCTGGTCAATGTCGTCGAGCAAGTGTGCGCGCTGGCCACGGCGCCGCTGGTGCCCTTGAGCCTGGTGCAGCGGGCCTTGCGCGTGCCGTCGCTCGAAGCGCTCAGCTATAACGAAGCGAAGCAGCGCTTCGAGCGCGACTACCTGATCCAGCTGCTGCGCCTGACGGACGGCAACGTGGCCGATGCGGCCCGCCTGGCCGACCGCAACCGCACGGAGTTCTACCGTTTACTGCAGAAATACGAGCTGACGCCGGCCCTGTTTCGGGCCGACGGCGACCCTGTCGCTGAATAGCGACAAAAATAAAGTGTGGATAATCAAGGAGTTACCTAGAAATATTGATTGTCTTGCCACAAGCTGTCGCTGTCAGGCGACAAAAATCCCCGTTTTTCGGGCCAGATCCGGTGGAAAGGCGCGGAAAAAATCGACTTCGCATGTAAGTCGTTGATTTTGAATGAATTTTAAAAGCTGGCACGGCGCTTGCTGTAGGGGTAGGTGTGACGCTTCAAAGTGTTGCTTTATCCAAGTAAGAAGCTTTTAACTTCATTGAGAGGAACTACCATGCAAACATCGAAACTGTTCAATACCCTGGTCGCCGCTATCGTACTGTCGGGCGCCTCGATCACCGCTTCGCATGCAGCTGACTCCGCCCCAAAAGCACAAGCTCCTGCTGACACCGTCGTGGCCGCCAACGCCGCCGCTGCCGTCCCTGATGAAACCATCACTTCCTCGGCCAAGGCCGCCCTGAGCGCCGATGCGCAAGCCGCTGCCCTGCCAGTCAAGGTAGCAACCCAGCAAGGTGTCGTCGTCCTGTCGGGCGACGTGCCGAGCGCCGAAGCGGGTGACCGCGTCGTGCAGATCGTCGCTTCCGTGAGCGGCGTGAAAGAAATCAAGAACGAGCTGAAAGTCAAAGCCGCCGGCTAATCGCCCTCGCGCTGTACTTTACTCCGGGTTGCCCTGTCTGCGGACAGGGCATTTTTTTGTGCCATTGTGTCCACAAGCCACGCTTGCTTCCAGGCAGGTAGCTCGGCAATAGGGTTAGAATAGCCAGCACTGGCGCCGATTCCGGCGCTTTTTGTCATCCACGGCGCAGTGTTGCAAGGCTGGGCCGCTACCAGGCTACCGCATGTCTTCTTTTTCTCCCGCCGCCCTGTTGCGCAATCTGAAACCCGACAACTTCACCATCGCCCTGCTCGTCACCGTGGCGCTGGCCAGCTTCCTGCCCTGCACGGGCCAGACGGCCGTGGTCTTCGGCAATATCACCACCGTTGCCATCGGCGCCCTGTTCTTCCTGCATGGGGCCAAGCTGTCGCGCGAAGCCGTGGTGGCTGGCGTCATGCACTGGCGCCTGCATTTGCTGGTGCTGGCCAGCACGTTCATTTTGTTCCCCCTGCTGGGCCTGGCCCTGCGTCCGCTGGCGCTGACCTTTCTCACGCCCGAGCTGTACGTGGGCATCCTGTTCCTGTGCGCCTTGCCATCGACCGTGCAATCGTCGATCGCCCTGACGGCCATGGCGCGCGGCAACGTGCCGGCCGCCATCTGCAGCGCCTCGGCCTCGAATTTCATCGGCATTTTCCTTGCGCCCATCCTGGTGGGCTTGCTGGTGGCGAAAGGCGCGGAAAGCAAGTCGTCGGTCGACGCCGTGCTGTCCATCGTCATGCAATTGCTGCTGCCCTTCCTGGCCGGCCAATTCCTGCGCCGCTGGATCGGCCGCTGGGTCGACCGCCACAAGGCCATGCTGAAATTCGTCGACCAGGGTTCCATTTTGCTGGTGGTCTACACGGCCTTCAGCGAAGCCGTCAGCGAAGGCCTGTGGCACACGATCTCGGTGGAAACCCTGGTGGCGCTGGGCGTGTTCAGCATCGTGCTGCTGGCGCTGGTCCTGGGCTTGATGACATTCATCAGCCGCCGCCTGGGCTTTAGCAAGGAAGACGAAATCGCCATCGTTTTCTGTGGTTCGAAGAAAAGCCTGGCCAGCGGCGTGCCGATGGCCAAGGTCTTGTTTGCCACGCACTCGCTGGGCATGGTGATCTTGCCGCTGATGCTGTTCCACCAGATTCAATTGATGATTTGCGCCGTGATTGCGCAGCGTTATGCGCGGCGCGACGAGATATCGAAAGTTTCGATATCTACGCCTTAAATAAAGAGAACTTTTTCAATCACCAATATACAATTTTCGTGTCCTTGTTGACGGTGTGAAAAATAATTATTCAATTGGCCTTGCCAAATTTAAAACCACTGATCTAAACTTGAATTAAACCTTGCGTATTATAAAAATTATCATGGTCCGCTAAAGTAAAAAATTCAATATTGTTGAAGATAATTAATCATTTAGGATGTTAAATAAAAATAGGTCATCAATGTCAAAAAGTCAGAAAACTATCGTTATCGAGCGTATCTTTAATTTATTGTACGATCCAAGCACGGGTAAGTTAAGTAGAAGTGTCGTTACTGCAAAAGATTTGGAGGATGCAAAACGTTACTGCAATGATTTTTTAGGCGCCACCATCAAGTTGGATAGTAATCCATACAACTTCATGAAAGACATAGTCCGAGGAACAGGAGCTGCAAAGATTTGGCCTGACAGTGTTCGACAGTTAGGATTTATTGGTGAGCAGCGAACCGGTGATGGAAATGTATTTGCATTCGTGCCTGTGGTCGCAGGTGTTTCGGAGAGCTTCGATGTTGATTTCCGGCCAACGGACGATACGCCCCGCTATCAGATTCAAAGCTTAAGCCTGCCACTTGCATCGAAGGCACTTGGCCGAACTGACGAATCGTGGCTTTTACAGGTAGCAGTGAATCTTCGTATTATTGAAAGTCATTTTGCTATTGGTGAAAACAGACAAATTGAAGCATTGGAATTAAACCATCTGCAGATGGACATTAAATTGCGGAAGGTCCAAATCGATGCTTTATATCTTGCGAAATGTATTCCTAGTATCGTAAACCCATCAGGTAGTGTACTCATCACAGTGGAGGCTAAACAAGGGAATCAACGCATTTTGACTGAGCAGATAGCCCGACAGGTTAAAGCTGCTTTTGAATCTACTTCGAATGACTTAATTGTTCCAACAGCAATTGCTGCAATTAAAGGCAAGGGAATGTATGTCGTTGAATTTAAATCGGTTCACCGCGATGATATCGCAACGTTCGATGTACCAATTTTTCATCGGGAAGCTATGTTTGTTTTGCAACCATCGGTTCAAGGTATATAGTAAACAAAGGAATTTTTTCAATCGCAGGGAGTTTCCTGCGATTGGCTAAGCTAAGGACATTGAATAATAAACTGAAGCATGCTCCGGTAAAGGTGCTATTTTTCAAATAGGTCTGCAGTCTTTGATGTTTCCGATGGTTTTCTATTTCGCTGGGCAATAACTGTTCGCAGGACAGAAAAGTAAGACGCTGCTTGTCCCATGTTCATAGCTAAAAGTGCTGGATCACCAAGCTTTATTGTGCCGTTTGGAATCGTAGGTTGGATGCCCAGCGCTTGTATAACAGCCGATGCAACAGCACGTCCAAGCAATGGCGGAACACTATTGCCAATTTGTCTAAATCCATGCCACTTAGTGACATGCATTCGGAACCAATCGGGATATGAGTGAAGACGCGCAGCCTCGCGGACAGTCAGAACTCGTGGGTAAATTGGATGGATCGGACGAGGAGATGTATGCGCTCCTCTAGCGCTATCAGTACCGGCGCGTAGCGTGTTGCAGACTCCTTCGAGAGAAAGTCTTAAGAAACGACTGATTTTTTCGGTCTGGCCTGGTGTTGTTGCAAGAAATCGAGCCTTTGACATTTCTGTATGTTCGGTGATCGAACTGCATGTCAGCTCATTTACGTCGAAAGCACGCCTGTAGCTGTAATCGGATGAATCTTTGATCATTCCTCGTAAGCAGCGTGCGTATTTAGAATCGGTTTTCCATTGCAGCTTTACTGAGTCTGAGTTCTCTAAAGCGCGGTGTTGATTTACGTCTGGCAAATCAGCTATAGCGTCTCCCACCGTCACACAATCCTTAGCTGCTACTGGATATTCGGGGAGCACTTGATCTTTTCGAGCGGCCATAAGGAAGAGTCGCTCTCTTGACTGTGGGACACCAAATGCAGATGCATTTAAGACTTTATATGGCATCAGAACATTATATCCTGCATCACCTAATGCATCGATTAGCTCAGTAAGGAATTGTGAATGTTTGCCAAGCGTCAATCCTTTTACATTTTCAAAAACGCAATATTTTGGTTTTAGTTCATGCACAAGACGAACATAGTGAAAGACCAACTGATTACGATTGTCATCCAGTGCGCGTTTTCCAATCATTGAAAAGCCTTGGCATGGTGCACCACCAAACACTACATCTATTTCGCGATTACCTATTCCACTTTGAATGCGAATATCACTACCTGATAGATCGACGACGCTCGCGCAAATCGTTTTTGTTTTTGGGAAATTATATTCGTGCGTCGCGCAGTGAATCGGATCGATTTCGATAGCTGCAGCAATATCAAATCCAGCTTGTTCAAAACCTAACGATAAACCGCCTGCCCCTGCAAACAAGTCGATTCCTATTGGACGGCTCATGTAATTCTCCATACTTCGTACTGATTCAAAAATAACTAACTGTATTTTACTTTGTTGGCCGTCAAAAGTCGATCGTTTTCTGCCACTGAATCGAAGCTTGTAGTGTCTTTACCAATCGTCGGTATGCTGACTTGTAATGTGCAGATTGTAATAATTTATCTACAGTTTACTTTTTGATTAAGAGCTGAGGTCTGCTATTTAGATCCAACATAAATTAAGTTGATGAGCCTAAATGATGTTTTTGAAAATTCTTGCCGGCCAGTACCCTCTTCGAGGCCGTGTCATCATGCAGCATCTGCTTTAACGTCATGTTGCCCAAGGGGACGATTGCTTGCGGCTTCACGTGTTGCATTCTTCTCCCGGCTAGTTGGTTCGTCAATTCTAGGGCTCAATAATATGACTGTATTTATATACAGTATATCAGGATATCTGGTTTGTGTTGTCTTGACCTGTACGATGGCAGAACGCTATATATAAGTGTATATTACGGTCCTTGTTCACCGTTCACTTTACAAGGATACGACCATGCGCCTCACCTCCCTCGCCCGCCTGCTTGGCGCCGCCCTGCTCGCTACCGCCGCCACCTCCGCCGTTGCCGGCGAAGTGGTGGTGTCGGCCGCGGCCAGCCTGACGAACGCGTTCAAGGATGCGGCGCAAAGCTACGAGGCGCAGTATCCGGGCAGCAAGGTGTCCTTGAACTTTGCCGCCTCGGGCGTGCTGCTGCAGCAGATCGTCAAGGGCGCGCCCGTGGACGTGTTTGCCTCGGCGGACCAGGAAACCATGGATGCTGCGCAAAAGCAGGGCCTGGTATTGCCGGCCGACCGCATGGACTTCGTCTGCAACAGCCTGGTGCTGATCGTGCCGCACGATAGCAAGCTGGGCATCAAGAGCCTGGCGGATCTGACGCACAAGGGCGTGACGCGCGTGGCCATCGCCAACCCTGCCAGCGTGCCCGTCGGCCATTACTCCGAAGGCGCGCTGAAGAAGGCGAATCTGTGGGACGCCGTGCAGCCGAAAGCCATCGGCACGCAAAACGTGCGCCAGTCGCTCGACTACGTGGCGCGCGGCGAAGTCGATGCGGGCTTTGTCTACGCCACCGACGCGGCCATCATGAAAGACAAGGTCAACGTGGTGCTGGACGTGCCTTTGGCCTCGCCCGTGCTGTACCCGATCGCCACCATCAAGGGCAGCGGCAATGCGGCCGAAGCGAAGCGCTTCGTCAGCTACCTGCAGACGGCGCCGGCGCAAGCCATCCTGGCCAAGTACGGTTTCAAGAAACCCTAACGCCACCGCGCCCGCATGGATATCGCCTGGACCGCGCTGGCCCTGTCGCTGAAAGTGGCGGCCTGGGCCACGGCGCTCAATTTGCTGCTCGGCATCGGTACGGGCTATCTGCTGGCGCGCGTGCGTTTTCCCGGGCGCGAGCTGCTCGACGCCCTGTTGACCCTGCCGATGGTGATGCCGCCCACCGTGCTCGGTTATTACCTGCTGGTGCTGCTGGGCCGGCGCGGCACCCTGGGCATCTGGTTGCAGGACAACTTCGGCATCAACCTCATTTTTACTTGGCAGGGCGCCGTGATCGCTTCCACGGTGGTCGCCTTTCCCCTCGTCTTCAAGCCCGCGCGCGCCGCCTTCGAAGCGGTCGACGGGCAGCTGGAGCAGGCGGCCCGCGTGCTGGGCATCTCCGAAATGGCGATTTTCTTTCGCGTTACGTTACCGCTGGCCTGGCGCGGCATCCTGGCCGGCGTGCTGCTGGGATTCGTGCGTGCGCTCGGTGAATTCGGCGCCACCCTGATGGTGGCCGGCAGCATTCCCGGCAAGACGCAGACCCTGTCGGTGGCCGTGTATGAAGCCGTGCAGGCGGGCCAGGACGACGTGGCCAACACCCTGGTGCTGATCACCTCTGCCGTGTGTATCGTGGTGCTGCTGTCGGCCGGCCGCCTGGCGCCCGGGCGCATCGCTCACAAATGACCGCTATGCAACTCGACCTCGACATTCGCGCCACCTTGCGCTCCGGCAAACGCCGTTTCGACCTGCAGGTGCAATGCACCTCCGGCAGCCAGCGCATCGCCATGTATGGCCCGTCCGGCGCCGGCAAGAGCATGACCTTGAAAGCCATTGCCGGACTCTTCACGCCGGACGCTGGCCATATCCGCCTGAACGGGCGCACCCTGTTCGATTCCGCCGCCGGCATCAACTTGCCGCCGCAGCAGCGCAATGTCGCCTACCTGTTCCAGGATTACGCGCTGTTCCCGCACCTGACGGTGCGCCAGAACGTGGGCTTCGGCCTGGCGCGCGGCTGGTTCAATCCCCGCGCGCGCGAAAAATTGCAGAAGGTCGAGCATTGGCTCGACGCGTTTCACTTGCAGGAACTGGCGCACCAGTTTCCCGACGAGTTGTCCGGAGGCCAGCGCCAGCGGGTGGCGCTGGCGAGGGCACTCGTGGCCGAACCAAACGCCCTGCTGCTCGACGAGCCGTTTGCCGCCCTCGATCCGGCCCTGCGTGTCAAAATGCGGCTGGAACTGAGCCAGTGGCAGCAGCGCCTGGACGTGCCCATGATCCTGATCACCCATGATCCGGAAGATGCGCGCATCCTGGGCGAGCATGTGCTGTACTTGCGTGACGGACAGATCGATAACAGGGAAGAACACATGGCATTGGGTGAACGCATTGGATAAATCAGCGGCAGCGGAAATCGGCTTGCAAGGCTCGGTATGGATGACGGTGGGCGGCGAGCACCTGGGTGGCGCCGGCCGGGTTGAATTACTGGGCGCCATCGCCGAATGCGGCTCCATCACGCAGGCGGCCAAGCTTGTGAAGATGAGCTACAAGGCGGCCTGGGATGCCATCGACGCGATGAACAACCTGGCCGGCGAGCCGCTGGTCGAGCGCTTGACAGGCGGCAAGGGCGGCGGCGGCACGCGCCTGACGCAGCGGGGACGCCAGCTGGTCGACAATTTCCGCATCATTGAGCGCGAGCATGCGCGCTACCTGCGCCAGCTGGGCAGCCAGGCCGAAGGCATCGCCGACGATCTTTTACTCATACGGAGAATGGCCATGAAAACCACGGCACGCAACCAATTCCTGGGCAAGGTGGCCGAACTGAAACAGGGCGCCGTCAACGACGAAGTGACCCTGGAATTGCCCGGTGGACAGCACATCGTGGCCATCGTCACGCAGGGCAGCAGCGCCAGCCTGGGCCTGGTGCCGGGCGCGGAAGCGTTTGCGCTGATCAAGGCCTCGTCGATCATCCTCGTGGCCGACAGCGAAGGCGCGCGCTTTTCCGCGCGCAACCAGCTGGCCGGGCTGGTGACGCGCGTGCAGACGGGCGCCGTCAACACGGAAGTGGTGCTGGACTTGCCCCGTGGCGGCACGATCGCCGCCATCATCACCAACCAGAGCAGCACCGAGCTGGGCATCGCGATCGGCAGCAAGGTGACGGCGATTTTCAAGGCGTCCAGCGTGATCCTGGGTGTGCCGGCGTAAATGGGGTAGGTCGGATTAGCGCGCAAGCGCGTAATCCGACAAGGTTCCGGGGTCAGACCCGGCGGGTCTGACCCCAGTTTTATGTTGCAGGCTTAATCCTTCAGCCTGGACAACCAATCGGCGGCGGCCGCCAGCGCCTGCTCCAGCTCCTGCGCCGTCTGCGCCAGCAGCGACGGCACCTCGTCGAGGCGGCCCGCATCGATGGCTTCCTCGGTGGCGAACGCGGCGCGGATCAGGCGTTTCGTGCCCAGGGTGCCGACGGAACCGCGCACGCCGTGCAGGATGCGCGCCACATCGCTGTGGCGGCCCGCCTGCAACGCCGTTTCGGCGTCGCGCACAGGCGTCATGCCCTTGTTCAGCGCGTCTTCCACCATACGCCGCAGCACGCCGCGCCCCTTCGCGTCGCGCCCCATCACGCGCATCAGCGGCGCCATGGAAAACACTTCCTCGTCGGTGACGGGCGCCGGCTCGGCCGTCTGCACTGGCGGGCGCTTGGGCAGGTGGCGCAGGATGACTTCCATCATCTCTTCCACTACCACGGGCTTGGCGATGAAATCGCTGATGCCGGCCGTCATGCAGCGCTCGCGCTCGGACGCCAGCACGCCGGCCGTCATGGCTATCACAGGCAGGTTCAGGCGCAGCTCCGAGCGGATGATGTGGGTGGCGCTGAAACCGTCCATGACGGGCATCTGCATGTCCATCAGCACGATGTCGTAGCGCAGCGCTTCCGTGCGCAGCCGTTCCACGGCTTGTAAGCCGTCGCCCACCACGTCCAGGGTGGCGCCCATGTGTTCGAGGATGCCGCGCGCCACGGCCTGGTTCAAATGGTTGTCTTCCACCAGCAGGAAATGCACGCCGGCCAGTTCCGTGCCCAGCGGCTGGTGCAGCATGCGCTGCTCGCCGCCGTCGTTCTTCGCGATCAGCGCCTGGTGCAGGGCATCGAACAGGCTCGAGCCCGTGATCGGCTTCATCAGCACGACGTCGGCCTCGGCCGCGCTGGAGATTTCCTCCAGGTGGTTGCGGGCGAAGGCGTTGACCATCACGACGATGGGCTGGCGCTGGCCGCTGGCCGCCTGGCGGATGGCCTTGGCCGTGGCCAGGCCGTCCATGACGGGCATGTGCCAGTCGGCCAGCACCACGTCGTACGGCTGCTGCTGCGCCAGGCGTTCGCGGTACAGTTCGATGGCGGCAAAGCCGGAATCCACTTCGTCGGCCAGCCAGCCCCACGCCTCGATCAGCTTGACGATCAGTTCGCGCGTGGTGCGGTTGTCGTCGGCCACCAGCAGGCGCAGCTGGCCCAGGGCGGGCGTGCGCCGCGTTTCGGCCGGCTGCGCCAGCATGTCGAACGGCACGCTGAACCAGAAGCGGCTGCCCTTGCCTTCGCTGCTGGCGACGGCGATGTCGCCGCCCATCATGTGGATCAGCTGTTTGCTGATGGCCAGGCCCAGGCCCGTGCCGCCGAAGCGCCGCGTGATGCTCTGGTCGCCCTGCGAAAACGCGGCAAACAGCTGCTGTTGCTGCAGTTCCGTCATGCCGATGCCCGTGTCGCGCACTTCGAAGCGCAGCCAGGCGCGGCCGTTGTCCTTCTCGGCCAGGCTGACGGCCACCACCACTTCGCCGCTCTCGGTGAACTTGATGGCGTTGCCGGCCAGGTTGACGAGGATTTGCTGCAGGCGCTGGGCGTCGCCCACGAGGCGGCGCGGCACGTCGGGCTCGACGGCAATGGCCAGTTCCAGCTCCTTTTCGCCCGCATTCATGGTCATCGTCGTGGCCAGCGTGTTCATGACCTCGTCGAGGTCGAATTCGACGGGCGACAATTCCATGCGGCGCGCCTCGATCTTCGAATAGTCGAGCACGTCGTTGAGGATGCCCAGCAGCGACTGGCCCGCCACGCGCACCATGGTCAGATACTTGCGCTGTTCCGTGTCGAGCTTGGTATTTCCCAGCAGATACACCATGCCCAGCACGGCATTGAGGGGCGTGCGGATTTCATGGCTCATGTTGGCCACGAAGTCGCTCTTCGCGCGGTTGGCCGCCTCGGCCCGGTCGCGTTCCTGCTCCAGCTCCGCCGCGCGCGATTCGAGTTCCTGCTGCAGCCGGTCGCGTTCGCTCATCAGGCCGTTGAACGCTTCCGTCAGTTCGCCGATCTCGTCGCGCTGCTGCACCGGCACGGGGGTGAAACGGCTGCCGCTGGTGCGCAGCGCCTGCAGGGTGTCGCGCAGGCGCACCAGGGGCGAGAGCAGGCGCACGGTGACCCAGCCCAGAACGGCTGCGGCCAGCAGCGAGGCGAGGATGCTCCACAGCACCAGCCGGTACAGCACGCCGTCGAACGGTTCGAAGGCGTCGTCGAGGGGCAGCGAGGCGGCCAGCAGCCAGTTCACCGATTTCAGGCGCTTGAAACTGTTGACGGCCGTGATGCCGCGGCTGTTGGTGCTGACCATGGTGCCTTCGCCATCGTCCTTCAGCAGCTGGGTGGTCGTCAGGTTGGCGTTCGGCAGGCGCGGCTGCAGCAAACGGCTGGTGTCGGGGTGCAGCACATAGCGCGGCACGGCGCCGCGCGTGAGGATGAAGTAATAGCCGCTCTTGCCGATCTTTTCCGAACGCAGGCGGCCCAGCAGGTTGTCCTTGTACAGGCGCAGCACGCCGATCAACACGCCGGCCACCCGGCCATCGGCGGCGAGTATGGGCGCGACCATCTGCACGATGGGCATGCCGCTCGATTTGCCCAGCATCGGCTCGGTGATCATGGGCTGGCGCGTGCGCAGCACGGTCTGGAAGTACTCGCGCTCGGCGACGTTGATGCCGGCGCGCCCCGCCACTTCCGGCATGTCGGCCACGACGGCGCCGTACGCGTCGAGCACCAGCACGTCGTCGAACAGCACCAGCATCGAGCGGCGCGAATAGTAGTCGCGCAATTGGGCGGGCTGGCCGATCAGTTCCGGCGGCTGCTGCCGTGCCGTCAGGGTGACGATCTGCAGCAGCATGCCCAGCTTGTCGTCGAGTTCGGCGGCGGTGCGGGTGATCAGCGACGATTGCTGGCTCAGCAGGACCCGGGTGAAATCGTCGCGCATGTGCTGCACCTGGATCATGGTGACCAGCGCGATCATGGCGATCGAGGTCAGGCTGGTAGCCAGCGCGACTTTTGCTTTGATGCCGAGAGGCTTCATGATTTCCTTTTCAGTACCGTGCGGCACAGGCGGCAGATAATGCTGTCAGGAATTTTCCTATCAATACCCCAGCTTGGCAAGCGCCGCCACGCAAATTGCCCTCTCCGCATGGGCTTTTGACGATGTTGCCATATAATTAAAGGCTGGACGTCGTTTATTCGCCGAAATTACGGTGAAATTGGCACACGGCAACCCGGTATGCAGTAAACTTGTTGTTGCATTTTCTTAAAGGTACCGACATGACTGAAGCGCTACTCACTCCAACCTTGCCCACAGTGAACGTGGAAGCGTTGCGAGCGCGATGCTCGACGTGCAGCATGCATCAATTGTGCCTGCCGATGGGCCTTGATGTGGGCGACATGGACAGGCTGGACCAGATCATCGGCCGCCGCCGCAAGATCGTGCGCGGCGCCTCGCTGTTCCGCATCGGCGACTCGTTCCAGAACCTGTACGCGATCCGCCTGGGGCACTTCAAGACGTACCAGATCAATCCGGGCGGCGAAGAGCAGGTGACGGGTTTCCAGATGGCCGGCGAACTGCTGGGCATGGACGCCATCAGCGCCGACCGCCACCACTGTAATGCGGTGGCGCTGGAAGACAGCGAAGTGTGTGAAATCCCGTTTTCCAGCCTGGAACAATTGCTGGGCAATATGCCGACCCTGCTCCGCCATTTCCACCGCATGATGAGCCAGGAAATCACGCGCGAGCAAAGCGTGATGCTGTTGCTGGGCAATATGCAGGCGACGCAGCGCTTTGCCGCCTTCATCGTCAACCTGGCGTCGCGCTATGAGGCGCGCGGCTATTCTGGCAGCAATTTCCAGCTGCGCATGTCGCGCGAGGAAATCGGCAACTACCTGGGCCTGACCATCGAGAGCGTCAGCCGCCTGCTGTCCAAGTTCAAGAAGGAAGGCTGGCTGCGCGTCTCCAACCGCGAGATCGAGATCCTGCAGCCGGCCAAGTTAAAAGCCATTACGGCCGGCACCGACGTCTGTAAATAAGGCTTACAGTTCCTCATCCGCGTGCAGCGCGATGCTGCGTTGCAACGGCCAGGTCCAGATGCCGGACAGGCGCCACTCGCGTTTGTCGTTTTCCACCAGCACCTGCCAGCGGCTGCGCTCGAGCATCGGCAGCGCCACCGAGAAATTGCCGGCCGCATCGGGCTGCACCAGCAGCTTGATATCCTTTTCCGGCAGGGTCGCATGCGCCAGGTGCAGCTGCAGCGGCCCCTGGTACGCCTTGCCGAAGCTGTGCACGGAACCGCTGAGGCGCGCTGCAGCGACGTCATACGCCAGGGTCGTATCCATCGCCAGGTTGCTGGCGACCGTATCGCGCCGCAAATCCTGGTTGATCGCCTTGCCCTGCTTGTAATAATCGCCCACCACCAGCGCGTCGGGCTGCGTAAACGCGATATAGCCCATGAAGCTGCCGACGACCACGGACAGGCCGGGACCGATCATCAGCAGCCATGGCCAGCGATGCTTGTACCACGGGGCAACGGGAGCTTGCAGTTTCAGACTGTCGGACATGGTATTTCTCCTGTGTTTCTGTGTGTACGGCCAGCCCCCATGCGGGGACCGGCCTTCCTGCATTAGCGCGGCACGATGAAGACCGCGCTTTCGCGCACATGCAGCGACGGATCGTCCAGCGAGTGCAATTCGATCGCTATCTTGTTCGACCCCTTCTCGCCGACGCCGTGCGGCACGCGCAGGCGGATCGGCCAGCCCAGCGTTTCCGTCGGCTGCAAGGTCACTTCTTCGCGCGTCAGCAAGGTCAGGCCCGGCAAGCCGGATGCGCTGATTTTGAAATGCTGGCTTTGCTCCGAGGTGTTCATGATCTGCAAACGATAGACGTTTTCGATCATGCCGTCTTCCACTTCGCGTCCCATCGAACCGCGGTCGCGGATCACGTCCATTTTCAGCGGCGTGCGCAGGGCCAGCGAAGTACACACGGCGATGATGATCAGGGCCAGGATGGACGTGTAGATCAGCACGCGCGGGCGCATGGCGCGCTGGCGGATCTGCTTCGAATTGAAGTTGTTTTCCATCGCATGGTCGGTGCTGTAGCGTATCAGGCCACGCGGCCGCTCGACCTTGTCCATCACGGTATTGCAGGCGTCGACGCAGGCGGCGCAGCCGATGCATTCATACTGCAGGCCGTTGCGGATATCGATGCCGGTCGGACACACCTGCACGCACAGGGTGCAATCGATGCAGTCGCCCAGCTTGTCGTTGTTGCCGGCCTTCTTGCTCATCGCGCCGCGTGGTTCGCCGCGCTTGGCATCGTAGGTGATGATCAGGGTGTCCTGGTCGAACATGGCGCTCTGGAAGCGCGCGTAGGGGCACATGTATTTGCACACCTGCTCGCGCAGCCAGCCCGCGTTGCCGTAGGTTGCCAGGCTGTAGAACAAGACCCAGAACCATTCCCAGGGACCGAAATTGAGGGTGGTCACCTCGCGCGCCAGTTCCTTGATCGGCGTGAAGTAGCCGACAAAGGTAAAGCCCGTCCACAGGGCGATGGCGCCCCAGACCAGGTGCTTGGCCGTCTTCTTGAATGCCTTGCGCACGGAGGGGCCCTGCTTGTCGAGGGCCATGCGCGCGCTGCGCGTGCCCTCGATGCGGCGTTCGACCCACAGGAAGATTTCCGTGTACACCGTTTGCGGGCAAGAGAACCCGCACCACACCCGCCCGGCAATGGCCGTGACGAGGAACAGCAGATATGCACAGATGATCAGCAGGGCCGCCAGATAGATGAAATCCTGGGGCCACAGCACGACGCCGAAAATGTAGAACTTGCGCGTGGTCAAATCGAACAGCAGGGCTTGCCTGCCATTCCAGGTCAACCACGGCAAGCCGTAGAACGCGAGCTGGGTAAGCCATACGCATACCCATCGCCAGGTAGCGTAGCGTCCTTTGGCCTCGCGAGGGTAGATTTGCTCGCGGGCCGCATACATCTTGATGACTTGAGGTTCCATTACATCATTTCACGGGCGTCTGGGGATTCGACAGGCTCCAGACATACGCCGACAGCACGTGTACCTTGGATTCGCCGAGGAAGTCGCTGAAGGCCGGCATGGTGTTGTTGCGCCCCTTGCGCACGGTTTCCATGATGGTATCGGCGCTGCCGCCGTACAGCCAGATCTTGTCCGTCAGGTTGGGCGCACCGAGCATCTGGTTGCCCTTCGCATCGGCGCCGTGACAGGCCATGCAGGCGCCGAACTTGGCCTTGCCCAGCACGGACTTGACGGGGTCCGAGGTGGAACCGGACAGGCTCAGCACATAATGGGCCACGTTCTCGACATCCTTTTCGGAACCCAGCGCGGCGCCCATCGGCGGCATCTGCCCATTGCGGCCGTGCATGATGGTGGTCTTGATGATGTCGGGATCGCCGCCATACAGCCAGTCCTTGTCGGTCAGGTTGGGGAAGCCCTTGTTGCCGCGCGCATCCGAACCGTGGCATTGCGCGCAGTAGGTCAGGAACAAACGCTGGCCGATCGCTTGCGCCTGCGGATCGGCGGCCACCGTCTTCAAGTCCTGGCTCAGGTACTTGTTGAACAGGGGACCGTAGTCGGCTTCCGCCTTCTTCAGCTCTTCTTCGTACTGGCCCGTCGATTTCCAGCCCAGGCTGCCGGCATAGGTGCCCAGGCCCGGGTACAGGAACAGGTAGGCCAGCGCGAAGACGATGGTGATGTAGAACAGCCACATCCACCAGCGCGGCATCGGCGTATTGAGTTCCTTCAAGTCCTCGTCCCAGACGTGGCCCGTGGTGCCGTCGGCGGGGGCGCCGGCGGCCACTTTCACTTTCGACTGCGAGTACAGCAGCACGCCGCAGCCGATGATGCCCAGCAGGGACAGCACGACGATGTAGATATTCCAGAAGCCGTTGGTAAAGTCAGCCATGGTTGCGCTCCTTCGCCAGGTTCGTCTCGGCCTCGGCCGGATAGTCGAGCGCGTCGTCGGCGAACGGCAGGCGCGCCGCCGCGTCGAAGTCGCCATTGCTGCGGCTGAACGTCCACCACAGGATGCCCACGAACGTCGTAAAGGAAACCACCGTCATGACGCTGCTGGCGCTGTCAAACAGGTTTTCGATTGCCATGCTAATTCCTTGTTTTGATTAATGTACCGAGGCCTTGCAGATAGGCGACCAGGGCGTCTTCTTCCGTCTTGTCCTGCAGCTGCGCGGGGCCGGCGGCGATCTCTTCATCGCTGTACGGCTGGCCCAGGCGTTTCAGGGCGCGCATCTTCGGCATGATGTCGTCGGGTACCAGCTTGGTCTTCGCCAGCCATGGGTAGGCCGGCATGTTCGACTCGGGCACCACGTCGCGCGGGTTGTTCAAGTGCGTGCGGTGCCATTCGTCGCTGTAGCGGGCGCCCACGCGGGCCAGGTCGGGACCCGTGCGCTTGGAACCCCACTGGAACGGACGGTCGTAGACGAACTCGCCGGCGACCGAATAGTGGCCATAGCGTTCCGTTTCCGCGCGCAGCGGACGCACCATCTGCGAGTGGCAGTTGTAGCAGCCTTCGCGCACGTAGATGTCGCGGCCCGCCAGGCGCAGCGGCGAATACGGTTTCAGGCCGGCGACGGGCTCCGTCGTGCTCTTCTGGAAGAACAGGGGGACGATCTCGACGGCGCCGCCGATACTGATCACCACCGTGACCAGGGCGATCAGCAGCCAGGGGTTTTTCTCAATCCATGCATGTGAAAATTTCATTTGCTTTTGCTCCTATCAGGCGTGCGCCGCGTTCAGTTCCGGAATGCGGGCGACGGGGAGTTTGCTGCCGCGCAGAGTCATCCAGGTGTTGTAGCCCATGATGCACATACCCGACAGGTACAGCAGGCCACCGGCCACGCGCACCACGTAGTACGGATACGTTGCTTTCACGCTTTCGACAAAGGTGTAGGTCAGGGTGCCGTCCGGATTGACCGCGCGCCACATCAGGCCCTGCATCACGCCGGCGATCCACATGGCGGCGATGTACAGCACGATGCCGATGGTGGCCACCCAGAAGTGCACGTCGACCAGGCGCGTGCTGTGCATCTGCGTGCGGCCCGCCAGGCGCGGCAGCAGATAGTAGATCGAACCCATGGTGATGAAGCCCACCCAGCCCAGAGCGCCCGCATGCACGTGGGCCACGGTCCAGTCGGTGTAGTGCGACAGCGAGTTGATGGTCTTGATCGACATCATCGGACCTTCGAAGGTGGCGATGCCGTAGAACGACAGCGAGACGATCATGAATTTCAGGATCGGGTCGGTGCGCAGCTTGTGCCAGGCGCCCGACAGGGTCATGATGCCGTTGATCATGCCGCCCCAGCTTGGCGCCAGCAGGACCAGCGAGAAGACCATGCCGATCGATTGCGTCCAGTCAGGCAAGGCCGTGTAGTGCAGGTGGTGCGGGCCCGCCCACATGTAGGTGAAGATCAGCGCCCAGAAGTGGACGATCGACAGACGGTACGAGTACACGGGGCGCTCGGCCTGTTTCGGGATGAAGTAGTAGACCATGCCCAGGTAGCCGGCGGTCAGGATGAAGCCCACCGCATTATGGCCGTACCACCACTGGATCATGGCGTCCTGCACGCCCGCGTAGGCGGAATACGACTTGGTGAACGAGGCCGGCATGACGGCGCCATTGACCACGTGCAAAATCGTCACAGCCAGGATGTAGGCGCCGAAGAACCAGTTGGCCACGTAGATATGCTTGACCTTGCGCTTGATCAGGGTGCCGAAGAAGACGATGGCGTAGGCGATCCAGACGATGGCGATGAGGATGGCGATAGGCCATTCCAGTTCCGCGTATTCCTTGCCGCGGGTCAGGCCCATGGGCAGGCTGACGACGGCGCACAGGATCACGGCTTGCCAGCCCCAGAACGTGAAGGCGGCCAGCTTGTCGGAAAACAGGCGCACCTGGCAGGTGCGTTGCACGACGTAGTACGAAGTGGCGAACAGGCCGCAGATGCCGAAGGCGAAAATCACCGCATTCGTGTGCAGCGGACGCAGACGTCCGTATGTCAGCCAAGGTATGTCGAGGTTCAGGGCAGGCCAGGCCAGCTGAGCGGCGATGATAACGCCAACCAGCATGCCGATGATGCCCCATACCACAGTAGCGACCGCGAATTGCTTCACGATCTTGTAGTTATAGTTCAGCGATTGATCCACAAAGACTCTCCCTGGAATTACTATTTATGATGGTGGCCAGAGAGTAAGTGTTTGACCGCGAAAAAACTTTGATGTGGATCAAAATTCCCCGGATGAAATAAGCGTAGCGAACTGGCATCGAAATAAAGTGATATTTCGGTCAAAAAAGCCGTACAAGATCCCTGCAAAAAGGGGGGGGGGGGGAGCAGACGCGCCGGCCATGGCGTGCGGGACGCCGGCCGGGCTGGTGAGGTCAGGGATGCGGTTCGCCGGGCGCCGGCTTGACCGTCGTATCGTCATCCTGCAGCACGCGCAGGCCCGGTCCGACGAGGTCGTCGAACTGGCCGCTGTCCGAGGCCGTGAAATATACCCACAGGGCGATGAAGACGACCACGACGCTCAAGGGGATGAGGAGATACAGTGCTTCCATGTTCAGGCTTTCCGCAGGCGCAGGGCGTTGGCGATGACGACGGCCGAGCTGGCAGCCATGCCGACGCCGGACAGCCAGGGGTTGAGGTAACCCAGCGCGGCGGCCGGGATGGCCGTCAGATTGTACAGCGTGGCCCAGCCCAGGTTTTCGCGGATGATGCGCATGCTGCGCGCGGCCGTTTTGGCCGTGTCGAGCACGGACATCAATTGGCTCGACAGCAGCACCGTGTCCGCATGGGCCTGCGCCAGTGCCGCGCCGGAACCCATGGCGAAGGACACGTCGGCACCGCTCAGCACGGCGGCGTCGTTGATGCCGTCGCCCACCATCGCCACCACGGCGCCCGTCGCCTGCAGCTGCTGCACGAAATCGAGCTTTTCATCGGGCAGGCATTCGCCGCACGCCGTGTTGATGCCCAGTTCCGTCGCCACGCTTTGCGTCAGCGCTTCCTGGTCGCCACTGAGCAGCACGACTTGCTTGCCGCGCCGCTGGAAATACGCGACCACGTCGCGCGCTTCCGGGCGCAGCGCGTCGCTGAGCAGGAAACGCGTCAGCCAGCGGCCCTGCGTGCCCAGGTACAGCGGCGTCATGCCCTGCATGCCGACGGCCGTGTCGCCCAGCGGCGGGCCCGCGATGGCGGCGACAAAGGCCGCATTGCCCAGGCGGTAGCGCACGCCGTCGACGACGCCTTCGAGGCCCTGGCCCTGCACTTCCTGTAATTGTTCCGCATGCGTGCGCGGCGTTTCTCCCGCTGCTGCCAGGATCGCCTGCGCCAGCGGATGGGCGCTGCCCGCTTCCAGCACGGCGGCCACTTGCAGGCAGTCGTCTTCCGTCATGCTGTCCAGGCCCTCGATCTGTTTCAGCACGGGCCGGCCCAGAGTCAACGTCCCCGTCTTGTCGAAGACGATGTGGGTGGCGCGGTGCAGGGTTTCCAGCACGTGTGGCTGGACGATCAGCACGCCGCGCCGCAGCAGGCTGTCGGTGGCGGCCGCCAGCGCCGTCGGCGTGGCGAGGGACAGCGCGCAGGGGCAGGACACGACCAGTACGGCAATCGCCACGGGCCACGCCTGCGACGGGTCGTGCCAGCTCCAGAAGGCGAACACGGCGACGGCAAACAGCAGCAGGCCCAGCACGAACCAGGCGGCGACCTTGTCGGCCCACTGCGCGATCTGCGGCTTGCCGCTGCCGGCCCGCTCGATCAGTTTCAACAGGTCGGACAAGGTGCTGTCGCGCGCCGGTTTCAGCACGCGCAAGATCAGCGCGGCGCTGGCGTTGATGGCGCCGCCCGGCACCTGCTCGCCCGTTTTTCTGCGCTGCGCCGCGCTCTCGCCCGTCAGCAGCGATAAATCGAGCGCGCTCGTGCCCTCGATGATGACGCTGTCGGCGGCGATCGCCTCGCCCGGTTTCACCAGGATGATGTCGCCGACGGCCAGGCTGCCGGCCGGCACCAGGGTGGTGGCGCGGTTGTCGGGGAAGCCCGCCATCAAGGACGCGGAGGCGGGCAAGGCGTGCTGCAAGCGCTCGAGGGCCGAGGCGGCCTTGCGGCGCGCCTGCAGCTCGAAATAACGGCTGCATAGCAAGAGGAAGATGAACATCGTGGCCGAGTCGTAATACACCTCGCCGCGGCCCGTAAAGGTTGCCACCACGCTGCCGAAGAAGGCTGCCAGGATGCCCAGCGCCACGGGCACGTCCATGCCCAGGGTGCGCGCGCGTAGGCTGGCCCAGGCGCCCTGGAAAAACGGCATGGCTGAATAGCAGATGGCGGGCAGGGTCAAGAGCAGGCTGGCCCAGCGCATCAGGCTGGCCATGTCGTCGTCCAGGGTGCCATCTTCGGCGGCCAGGTAGGCGGGCGCCACGTACATCATCACCTGCATCATCGACAGGCCGGCGACGAACAGCTGGCGGCCCAGCGTCTTGCTGGCTTTTTGCAGGCGTTCGCCATGGCGCACGGCGTCATACGGATAGGCCGTGTAGCCGACTTGCCGCACGGCTTGCAGGATGTCGCCCGGCTCGCACTGCGCGCGGCTCCAGCGCACGTACAGGCGCTCCGTGGCGACGTTCAGGCTGGCCGCCTGCACGCCGGGCAGGCGCGTCAGCTGGCGCTCGATCAGCCAGACGCAGGCGGCGCAGCGGATGCCCTCGACGGAGAGCGTTGCTTCGCAGCTGCTGGCGTCGCGCGCGAATTGCGCGTCGTCATTGCTGTACAGGCGCAGCTCGGGCGGCATCAGGGTGGCGTCAAACGCGTTGACGGCATATTCGTCCCGGTCCCGGTAGTAGGCGCTCTGACCGATGTCGACGATGGTTTGCGCCACGGCTTCGCAGCCGGGGCAGCACATGGCACGCGGCACGTCGTCGATCGTGACGTTCCAGTTCGAGCCGCTAGGCACGGGCAAGCCGCAATGGAAGCAGGCGGACGGTTTTAAGACAGCATTCATACAATTCTTTTCATGGATGGCCCGTGACGCACAGGGCGTCGAGCCAGCCCAGTGACACGCCGTTGGCGGCGCGCAGCAGGCCCAGCAAACCAAAGCCCAGCACCAGCAAGCCGCTGGCGATGCGTACGGAGCGGCGCTGCATCTGCGTGCGCAAGCGCGTGCCCAGCAAACCCATGCCCAGCAGGGTGGGCAGGGTGCCCAGGCCGAAGGCGGCCATGGCGGCCGCGCCGCGCAATGCCGAACCTTGCAGCATGGCCGTCAGCAGCGCGCTGTAGACCATGCCGCACGGCACCCAGCCCCACAGGCCGCCCACGGCCAACGCCTTGAACGGCGTATCCATCGGTATCAGCGGTTTCAGCAGGGGGCGCACGCGGCGCCAGACGACATTGCCCGCCGCTTCGACTCTAGCCAGGCCGCGCCAGGCGTCCATCAGGTACAGGCCCAAAGCCACCAGCATCAGGTTGGCCAGCCAGTAGCCGGCCACTTGCAGGGACGCCATGTGCAGCATGCCCGCGCCTGCCAGGCTGCCGGCCATGGCGCCGGCCAGCATGTAGCTGCCTATGCGCCCGCCGTTGTAGGCCAGCACGCGCAGCACGTTCGTCTGCAGCGCGGGGCGCGCCACGGCGATGGCGATCACGGGACGCGCTGGTGCCGGCGCTCCGCCGCTGATCGACAGGGCGCCGACGATGCCGCCGCACATGCCGATGCAGTGCACGCTGCCGGCCAGGCCGACCATGAACATGGGCACGAGGCTGAGGGCGTTCATCGGGTGGTGTTACACCGTTTTCGAGTAGCGCAGCGGCTGCGGCGCGTCCGGCGTGGCGTTCGCGCGCGCCATGGTCAGGTAGCGGTCGAAGACCATGCAGATATTGCGGATCAGCAAGCGCCCTTTCGGCGTCACCGTCAGCCAGTCTTCCTCGATGACAAGCAAGCCGTCGCGCGCCAGTTCGCGCAGCTTTTCCAGCTCGGCGGCGAAGTAGCTGCGGAATTTGACGGGGTGCGCCTGCTCGATGGTGGCGATCGACAGTTCGAAATTGCACATCAGCATCTGGATGATGATACGGCGCAATAAATCGTCCGTATCGAGCTTGATGCCGCGCGCGATCGGCAGCACGCCTTCGTCGAGCTTTTCGTAGTAGGCGTCGAGCGTCTTTTCATTCTGGCTGTAGACGGCGCCGACGGAACTGATGGCCGACACGCCGCAGGCGATCAGGTCCGCTTCCGCGCGCGTCGAGTATCCCTGGAAATTGCGGTGCAGGCGGCCCTGGCGCTGCGCCACGGCCAGGTCGTCCGTGGGCTTGGCGAAATGGTCCATGCCGATGTAGACATAGCCGGCGGCCGTCAGGCGCGCGATGCACAGGCCCAGCATGGCCAGCTTGGTGGCGCTGTCGGGCATGTCGGCGTCGAGGATGCGGCGCTGCGGCTTGAACAAATGCGGCATGTGCGCGTAGTGGTACAGGGCGATGCGGTCGGGGCTGGCGGAAATGACCTTGCGCAAGGTTTCCGTCATCGTCTCCAGGCTTTGCTTGGGCAGGCCGTAGATCAGGTCGATGCTGATCGAGCGGAAACCGGCGTCGCGCGCCGCCTGCATGATGGCCACCGTTTCCGCTTCCGGCTGGATGCGGTTGACGGCTTTTTGCACGTCGGCGTCGAAATCCTGGACGCCCAGGCTGATGCGATTAAAACCTTGCGCGCGCAGGGAAAACACGCGTTCGCGCGACACGGTGCGCGGGTCGATCTCGATCGAATATTCGCCGTCCTCATCGGAAGCGAACTCGAAATGCTGGCGCAAATGCGCCATCAGCTCGTCCATCTGCTTTTCGCTCAGGTACGTGGGCGTGCCGCCGCCGAAGTGCAATTGCTCGATCTGGTTCATGCCGGCAAACAGCTTGCCCTGCATGGCGATTTCCTGCTTCAGATAGCTGAGATAGGTGGCGGCCTTGCTGCGGTCTTTCGTGATGATCTTGTTGCAGGCGCAGTAGTAGCACAGGGTGTCGCAGAATGGCACGTGCACGTACAGCGACAAGGGACGGCGGCCGCCGCGCATGCGCAGCGCGGCCAGCGCTTCGAGGAAATTGCCATAGCCAAAGTCGGCGTGAAAACGGTCGGCGGTCGGATACGACGTGTAGCGGGGGCCGGACTGGCTCATCTTGCCGATGATGACCGGGTCGAATTCGACGACCGCATCGAGTTCGGCGGAAGCACTGCTGAGTAGTGTAGGCATGATGTGTTTGTATGTCTTGAAAGGTTTAGGCTGCCAGGCGTTTCATGGCGGGTTTGCCGGCGTTCGCGGCGCCCGCAGCGCCCGATTTACCGCCAGGCATGGCGACGCGGCGCGGTGGCGGCATCTTGCCGAAATTGAACAGGCTCACGGCTTGCGACAGGCTGGCCGCCTCTTCCGCCAGGCGCGTGGCGGCCGCGGCGGCTTCTTCCACCAGGGCCGCGTTCTGCTGCGTCACCTGGTCCATGTGGGCGATGGCCTGGTTGACCTGGTCGACGCCGATGCTCTGTTCGCGCGAGGCGATGGAAATTTCCTGCATGATGGCCGTCACCTGCTTGACGGAGCCGACCACCTGCTCCATGGTGGCGCCCGCGCGGTTCACCTGCAGCATGCCGGCGCCCACCTTGCCGACGGAAATTTCGATCAACTGCTTGATGTCCTTGGCCGCCACGGACGAGCGCTGCGCCAGGTTGCGCACTTCGCCCGCCACCACGGCGAAGCCCCGGCCCTGCTCGCCGGCACGGGCCGCTTCCACGGCCGCGTTCAGGGCCAGGATGTTGGTCTGGAAGGCGATGCCTTCGATCAGGGCGATGATGTCGACGATCTTCTTCGACGAAGTGTTGATCTCGTCCATGGTGGTGATCACTTCGGCCACGATCTCGCCGCCCTGCACGGCCACTTTCGAGGCGGCCACGGCCAGTTCGTTGGCTTGCACGGAGTTGTCCGCGTTCTGTTTCACCGTCGACGAGAATTCCTCGATGCTCGAGGCCGTCTCTTCCAGGCTGGCCGCCTGCGATTCCGTGCGGCCCGACAAGTCCATATTGCCGACGGCGATTTGCTTGGTGGCCACGGCCATGGTTTCCACGTTGATGCGCACGTCGCGGATGGTGGCGATCAGGTTGCTGTTCATCTGTTGCAGCGCGCGCAGCAGCTGGCCCATTTCATCCGTGCTGTCCGTTTCAAAACTGCCCGACAGGTCGCCGGCGGCGATCGCCCGCGCGCCGTTCAGGGCCTTGCCCAGCGGCTTGAGCACGGACATGCGCAAGGTGTACCAGAGGAAGACGTTGATCAGGAAACCGAACAGGGTGGCGCCGAAGATGGCGTAATTGGTGATCTTGCCGCCACTGGCGAACAGGCTGATGACGCACACCAGCAACTGCAGGCAGTTGACGATGGAGGTGGCCGCCCAGATGCGCAGATTGAGCGACATGTGCGTCAGGTTGTGCAGCAGGTGCGCCAGGCCCGGGCGCACGATCTGCCCGTGCTTGATGACGATGTTGCCGCCTTCCTTGTTGCGGATGGCCGCGTAGGCTTCCTCGGCCGCCTTGACCTGGTCCTTGTCGGCTTTCACGCGCACCGACATGTAGCCGATGGTCTTGCCCGCTTCGCGGATGGGCGTGACGTTGGCACGCACCCAGTAGAAATCGCCGTTCTTGCAGCGGTTCTTGACCAGGCCCGTCCATGGCGTGCCCGCCTGGATCGAGGCCCACAGATCGGCAAACGCTTCGGCCGGCATGTCCGGATGGCGCACGATATTCTGGGGCGAACCGAGCAGCTCTGCCTCGCTGAAGCCGCTGACCTGGCTGAAGTAGGGATTCACGTACACGATATTGCCGTTCATATCCGTTTTCGACACGATGGCCTGATCGTCCAAGACGAGGACTTCACGGTTAGTCACTGGCAAATTTTGTCGCATGGTCGCGGCTTCCTGATCGGTTAAATGAGCAATTGGTAAGTAAGACTTGCACGATTGCAAGAATGGAGATCAGTGTAAGGAGTCGCCTGCGCAAATTTATTGATGTAGATCAAAATCCTCCAGATTGGTCGTGCTTGTACGCATTTAGCGATAGCAATGCGGCATTGTTTGAAAGGTACTGCTTGCCAGCGGCGGCTAATCCACGCCCGCCGTCAGCGGACGCAGCTTGCCCACGGCGTAGCCTTGCGCGTAGTCGACACCCAGTTCGCGGATGACGGCCAGGGTGGCGTCGTCTTCCACGTATTCGGCCACCGTTTTCAAGCCCATCACGTGGCCCACTTCATTGATGGCCTTGACCATGGCGCGGTTGATGGCGTTGCTGGCGATGTCGCGCACGAAGACGCCGTCGATCTTCAGGTAGTCGACGGGCAGCGCTTTCAGGTAGCCGAACGAGGAAAAGCCGCTGCCGAAGTCGTCGAGCGAGAAGCGGCAGCCCATGGCCTTGAGCTGGCGCATGAACACCTGCGCCTTCGGCAGGTTGGCGATGACGGCCGTTTCCGTGATTTCAAAGCAGATTTGCTCGGGCGCAATCGCAAATTGCACGAACTGTTCGGTGATGTAGTCGTGCAAGCCGGCATCGGCCAGCGACAGGCCCGACAGGTTGACGGAATACAGGGCCGGTGCGCGGCGCCGGCTTTCCGCCAGCGCATCGAGTGGCGGCAGGCTGTCGCGCACGCTCTGGATATGCGCGCAGACGGCGCGGATGACCCAGCGGTCGATGGACAGCATCATGTCGTAGCGTTCGGCGGCGGGGATGAAGGCGCCGGGCAGGATCAGATCGCCCTTGCTGTTGCGGATGCGGATCAGCACTTCGTCGTGGTGTTCCGGGCCGTCGTTCAGGTGCACGATGGGCATGGCATACAGGCGGAAATAATCGTGCGTGAACGCTTCGTTCAGGCGCGAGATCCACAGCATTTCGCCATGCCGCTGCGCCAGCATGACGTCCGATTCCTGGTAGACATGGATGCGGTTGCGGCCCTGCTCCTTGGCCAGGTAGCAGGCGCGGTCGGCGGCGCTCAGCAGCTCGCTCATGGACTTGCTGTCCTGGTTGATTTCCACGATGCCGATGCTCACGCCCAGCTCGAAGCTGCGTTCGTCCCAGGCGAAACGGAATTCGCGCACGGACTGGCGCAGCTGGTCGCCGATCTGGCGCGCGTGCCCGAGCGCGCAGTGGGGCAGCAGCACCCCCAGTTCGTCGCCGCCGAGGCGCGCCAGGATGTCGCTGTCGCGCATCCGCCCCTGCAGCATCTTGGCCAGCAGCTGCAGCAGCACGTCGCCGGCGCCGTGGCCGCAGGTGTCGTTGATGACCTTGAACTGGTCCAGGTCCAGGTACAGCAGCGCATGTACGTGGCCGGCCTGCTTGGCCGTGTGCAGGGCACCGGCCACCAGGTGTTCGAATTCGCGCCGGTTGATCAGGCCCGTCAGGGTGTCGTGCGAGGCTTGCCACGAGAGTTCCTGGCTCAGCTTGCGCTCGTGGCTGACGTCGCGGAACACGACGACGGCGCCAAGGATGTCGCCGTCGCTCGACCAGATGGGCGCGGCCGATTCCTCGATGGCGATGCGCCGCCCTTCGCGCGTGATCAGCTGCGAGTGGGGGGAAATGCCGATGGCCTGGCGCTGTTGCAGGCAGCGCATGGCCACGTGTTCGCGTGCTGCGCCCGTGCGTTCATCGGCCAGCGGCATGGTCAGGCCGATGTCCTGGCCTTGCGCCATGTCGTTGGTCCAGCCCGTCAATTGCTCGGCCACCCGGTTCAGGTAGCGCGTCTTGCCGTGCGGATCGGTGGTCATGACGCCGTCGGCGATGGAGCTGAGCGTCACTTCGGCCAGTTCCTTGCGTTCGGCGATCATCAGCTCGCGCGCCATGTGCTCGGTGATATCCCAGATGATGCCCAGGGTGCGTTCGGGATGCCCGGCGTCATCCATGAAGACGTGCGCCTTGGCCGACAGCCAGTGTTCGCTGTTGTCGGGCCAGATGACGCGGTATTGCAGGGCATAGCCGGCGCGCCGGCGTACGCCGTCCTGCAGCACGCTCAGCACCTTGTCGCGGTCGCTGGCGTGCACGCAGTCGAGAAAGACGCGGAACGGCTGCGTCAGCGGGCGCTCCTCCAGGCCCAGCAAGGCAGCGCCCTTGGCCGACCAGCTGACCGTGCCGTCGATGACCTGGCCATCGACGATGCGCGAATCCCAGATCGCCATGTGCGCCGCTTCCAGCGCCATCTGCAAACGTTTCTGTTGGTCGCCCATCATCCTCTCCCGACATGGATAAGGGATAGATGCGCCGCTGGTGCTTAAGTTCCCGGCAGCTCGGCGGGTGTGGTGGCCGAGGCGCGCGCCACGTCGCGCACATTCTTTTGCACGGCCACGGCGGCAAACAGGCTCAGCAGGAATGCCATCGCATAAAACCCTTTCTCGCTATTTTGCAGAGTAGCGTTCCACAGGCCGACAGTCAATAACAGCAAGGCCAGCAGCACGGAAATCCAGCACAGGCCAAAGTAAATCCCCGTCACGGCGATGCCTTCCGCGCGGTCGCGCACGGATTTTTGCAGCGAGATGGCGGCGAACAGGCCATACATGAGGATGGTGAAGTAATAGCCCTTCTCGTTGAGGGCCATCGTGGCGTTCCACAGGCCGGACAGGTAGGTGACGATGCCAATCAGCAATGCCGCCCAGGAAGCACCGATAAAGGCGCTGCTGGGGCGTGGGGCGGGGGAAGTCTGCATAGGGTCTCCATGGGCAGCGGGCGCCGCCGGCATGGCCGGGGCGGCAGGCACGGATGCGCCTGCCGCCTCATCAGACCAGAAAGTTTATTTGCCTGGCTTGATCATGCGCAACAAAGCCGACACGGCGGTGACGCCGGCCAGCACCAGACCGCCTGCGATCAGGCCGGCCACCGCATTGATCAGGCTGGGCGTGACGGCGGCCAGCACGGGGCCAATGCCGGCCACGCTGCCCACCGCTTCTTCCGCATGGTGCAGCATGGCGCTGGCCCACGGCCAGCCGTGCGTCAGGATGCCGCCGCCGACCATGAACATGGCCAGGGTGCCCACGACGGACAGGAATTTCATCAGTTTCGGCGCCGCCGACACGAGCATGCGGCCAAAGCCGCGCACGCCGTCCATCAGCGCGCCCGCACCCTTGCGCGCGGACAAATAAAAGCCCGCGTCATCGAGCTTGACGATGCCGGCCACCAGGCCATACACGCCCACCGTCATGATGATGGCGATGCCGACGACGACGGCCACCTGCTCGGCGAAGGTGGCCGCGGCCACCGTGCCCAGCGCGATGACGATGATTTCCGCCGACAAAATAAAATCGGTGCGGATGGCGCCCTTGATCTTGTCCTTTTCCAGGGCCACGAGGTCGACCTGCGGGTCGCGCAGCGCCTGCGCCAGCTCGGCCTTGTGGCTGTCGTCCGGGTGCAGGTATTTATGCGCGATCTTTTCGAAACCCTCGAAGCACAGGTAGGCGCCGCCCACCATCAGCAGCGGCGTGATGGCCCACGGCGCAAACGCGCTGATGGCCAGCGCGGCGGGCACGAGGATGGCCTTGTTCTTCAGCGAACCGACGGCGACGGCCCAGACGACGGGCAGTTCGCGCTCGGCGCGCACGCCGGCCACCTGCTGCGCGTTCAGTGCCAGGTCGTCGCCGAGCACGCCGGCCGTCTTCTTGGCGGCCACCTTGGTCATCAGGGAAACGTCATCGAGGATGCTGGCGATGTCGTCGAGCAGGGCCAGCAGGCTGGAACCGGCCATCTCAGCGCGCTCCCACGGTAGCGGCAGGAAATTGTGGAGCGAGGAAAGTGTTGTTTTTCATGATGTTATTCTTGGTTGTACGGCAAGGAACGATGTGGCTAAGGCGTGACAGCGATCTTACCTCAGGGCGGGCCGGCAGGGCCGCACCGACCGGGTTAAAATTGCTCATCGTCACCATTTTTTGGACACCGCATGCATTTCGCCACCTGGATCACCTTTGTCATCGCCGCTTCCATCATCGCCGTCTCGCCCGGATCGGGCGCCGTGCTGTCGATGTCGCACGGCCTGTCGTACGGGGTCAGAAAGGCCAGCGCCACGATTCTGGGCCTGCAGCTGGGGCTGCTGGTGGTGCTGGGCATCGCCGGCGCCGGCGTCGGTTCCCTGCTGCTGGCCTCGGAAGTGGCGTTCAATATCGTCAAGACGGTGGGCGCCTTGTACCTGATCTATCTGGGCCTGTCGCAATGGCGCGCCAAGGTGGCGGTGACGGGCGACCTGCATGCGGACGCCGTGGTGCCTTCCATGGGCCGGCGCGTGCTGACGGGCTTTCTGACCAACGTGACGAATCCGAAGGGCATTATTTTCATGGTGGCGGTATTGCCGCAATTCATCAGTCCGGCAGCGCCGCTGTTGCCGCAGCTGCTGATCCTGGCCGTCACCATGTGCACGATCGATCAGATCGTCATGCACAGCTACGCTTTTCTCGCCTCGTCGATGCAGCGCTTTTTCCGCGACGCGCGCGCCGTGAAAAAGCAGAACCGCTTCTTTGGCGGCTTGCTGATGGCCGTCGGCGCTGCCCTGTTCTTCGTCAAGCGCGGTGGCCAGGCGGCATCCTGAGCGAGATGAATATGCAAACATTTGTAAGCCCGCTTGCGATGCCGGCACTATGCGGATGTAATCGGTAGCATGTCTTCCTTGTAAGTCCTGCCTGGAGCGCTGCCATGCGTCCTACCCTGTCCTTCCCCCTCCTGAACACCGTGTGCGCCGTGCTGCTGTCGTCGGCGTGCGCCTTCGCCCTGGCGCAGGACCCGCCCGCCCGCGTGGGCCGCATTTCCACCGTCGAAGGGCAGGTGCTGGTGCGCGCCGGCGATGGCGAGGCGCAAAACGCCCTCTTGAACTGGCCCGTCACGACGGATAACCGTTTGAGCACCCTGCGCGGCGCGCTGGCGGAATTTCGCGTGGGCGCGGCGGCCGTGCGGCTCGATGGCGATTCCGAGCTGGAGGTGAGCGAGCTCGATGACGACAGTTTCAAGCTGCACCTCGGCTATGGCACGGTCAGCGTGCGCGTGCGCAATCCCGATGCGCTGCACGGCTTCGAGCTGACCACGGCCCAGGCCCGCGTGATCCTGACCCAGCCGGGCTGGGTGCGCATCGAGGCGGGGCGCCAGCCCGGCACCAGCGTCGTCAGCGTGCTCGAAGGCGCGGCCGACGTGGATGGCGCGACGGGCAGCGTGACCTTGCGTGCCGGCAAGCGCGCCGAGCTGACGGACGAGGAATTGCGCACGGGCGCCGTGCAGCGCGTGGCGTTCGACAACTGGCCCGAAGCCTTGCCCGCCGCCGCGCCGGCCTTGCGTTATCTCACGGACGATACGACAGGTTATGAAGAGCTGGACCGCTACGGCGCCTGGCAGGAGGACGCGCAATACGGACCCCTGTGGCTGCCGAGCAGCGTGCCGGCCGGCTGGGCACCGTATAGCGACGGGCGCTGGACGTGGATCGCGCCGTGGGGCTGGACCTGGGTCGACAATGCGCCGTGGGGTTACGCGCCCTCGCATTACGGCCGCTGGGTGCTGTTGGGCCACCGCTGGGGCTGGGCGCCGGGCCGCGAGCGCGTGCGCGCGCCCTGGGCGCCGGCCCTGGTGGGCTGGGTCGGCGGCAACCACTGGCAGCAGCACGGCCAGCGGCCGGGGCCCGGTGTCGGCTGGTTCCCCCTGTCGCCGCACGACCGCTATGTGCCCGGCTACCGCGCCAGCGCGGACTATGAACGCCGCATCAACCGCGTCGCCGAGGGTCGCCGCCCGATCATGGGTGAGCGGGGTGAGCGCGAACGGCGCGAAGGCATGACGATGCTGCCGGGCGAACGTTTTGGCGGCGCGCGCACGGTCGACGTGCCGCGCCGCAACCGCACCACCATGCCGCCGCCCGTCATGCAAAGCTTGCCGCTGAGCACGGCGCCCGCGCCGGCCGGCAACTGGCAGCGTCCTGCTGAGGCGCCGCGCGGCGACCGGGAGCCCCGGCGCGACTGGGTCAACCGCCCTGGCCGTTTGCAGACGGACGATGGCCAGACGCACCTGGCGCCGCGTCCCATGCCGCCGGGCCGCCCGCCCGTGCCGGCGCAGCCGCAGCAGCCGCCCGTGCCGCAACAGCCCGTGATGCCCGCGATGCCGGCCTTGCCACCGGTGCAAGACCATGTGGCCCGTCCCGGCTGGCGCGGCGAGGAGCGCCCCCGCGCCGACTTGCCCCGCGCCGAACGGCCGCAGCCGCGCCCTGTCATCGAGCGTCCTGCCGAGGCGCCGCGTCCGGACGGCAACCGCTGGGAGCGCGCAGAGCGTGGTGAGCGTGGCCCCCGCCGCGAAGTGCTGCAGACGGCGCCCCCGCCATCCTTGCCGGCCCCGCCGCCCGTTGTGCAGCCGCGCCCCGCGCCGCCGCCGATGCCGGCCCCTGCCGCGCGTCCGCCCCAGGAGGCGCGCAGTGCCGAGCGTCCCAATCCGCCCCGTGAGCGCAACAATGACCGAGGCAATGAGCGCGGCAATCCCGGCCGCAACAGCCGGCTGCAGCCGGAAGCGGAGCGCTGAGGACGGCGGCGTTCCCGTCTGTCGCGCCGTATCGACGTTCAAGCCGCAAAATGCGCAGTTCGTCACATGCCGGAGGTAAAGCCGCCGTATTTTGCTTACAGTACGACCACTGCTTATCCTCCAAGTGACAGCATCGACTTTTCCGGCTATTTTGTCTAAACGAAATAGTTTTCCGCCAGCTTACCCAGCTGGCTTTTTTTTTGCGCCAGGCCGGCGCCATGGCGGCGGGCGCATGCACCCTCAAAGTTGGCTACAATACGTCTTTATGCAGCCGCCGCGCGCTATGCGTGGCGCCGCCTGTTCTGACCGGCACTGATTGGATTTCCTATGCAAACCACCCCACCGACCGAAGTGACGATTCCTCCCAGCGAATCGCTGATCGAATACCCGAGCGACTTTCCCATCAAGATCATGGGCCCGACCCATGTCGATTTCGCGCCAACCATGCTCGAACTGGTCATCAGCCACGATCCCACCTTCCATGCGGGCCGCATGGAAGAGCGTCCATCGGGCAAGGGCAATTACACGGGCCTGACCGTCACCGTGCGCGCCATCAGCCGCGAGCAGCTCGACGCCCTGTACATGGCGCTGTCGGGCCACCCGATGGTGAAGATCGTCATGTAAGGCTGGCTGCCGCCACGCTGGCCCGGCTCTTCGTGAGCAGCCAGACGGCGGCAAAGGCGCCGCTGGCCGCCGCCGTCACCCACAGCAGCGGTTTTTCGCTGCCGTCCGTGATGGCGGCGATGACGGCGCCGCAGGCGGCCGTGATCGCCATCTGCACGAAGAAGAACAGGCCCGAGGCGCTGCCCGCCTGGGCGCCATACGGCTGCAGCACGGCCAGCTGGCAGGCGGGAATCGCCATGCCCACCGACACCATCACCAGCAGCATGGGCGCCACCAGCGAGGCCACATGCTGCGGCGCCAACGTACCGGCCAGCAACAAGCTGGCCGCGCCCGCCACATTCAGCAGCACCGCCACGCCCAGCATGTGATCGGCGCCCAGGCGCGGTCCCAGCGCGCGGAACAGGCTCGACCCCGCGATATAGCCGCTCACCGTCAGCCCGAACACCAGCGCATACGCGCCGGGCGACAGGTGCATGCCCCTTTGCAACAGCACGGACGATTCCGCGATGAAGGGGAAATACGTGCAATACACACAACCGATGGCCAGCGCATAGCGCAGGAAATACGCGTCGCCCAGCAGGCGGCGGTACAGCGCCAGGGTATTTCCTTGTGGCACGACGCTGGCCGGTTTGGTTTCGGGCACCCAGGCGGCGATCAGCCACAGCGACAGCGCGCCCAGCAGGCACAGCATGCCAAACACGGCGCGCCAGCCGAACGCCGCGTCGAGCACGCTGCCGGCCAGCGGCGCCAGGATCGGCGACAGGCCCATCGCCATCGAGATTTTCCCCAGCATGCGCGCCTGCGTGGCGGGGTCGAAGCGGTCGCGCACCATGACCCGGCCGATGATGGTGCCGCTGCAGCCGCCGAACGCCTGCAGCACGCGCGCGGCGATCAGCACGTGCACATCGCTGGTGAAGGTGCAGACGATGCTGGCGAGCACAAAAATGCCCGTGCCGGCCAGCAGCACGGGCCGGCGTCCGTAGCGGTCGGCCAGCGGCCCGCAAGCGAGCATCGAGGCGGCCGAGCCGGCCATGAACAGGCTCAGGGTCAGTTGTAACTGGGCATCGCTGGCATGCAGGGCATCGGCCATGGCCGGCAGCGAAGGGAGATAGATGTCGATGCTGATGCGCGACAGGCAGACCAGCAGCAGCACGATGCCGCCCCAGGCCCATAAAGCGATGTGTTTCTGCATTGTTTTACACGATCCTTGCAAACGTGCGCCCCGCTGGCGCACCGGAACGGTGAGAGTAGGATGGTTGTGGTGTAATGCGAAGTGCCACTCATCAGAAAACGCATTGGACCACTTGGACGATCATTATTATGCCGCGAGGAAAATCACCGCACGCCCTGGACTTGCCTCGTCCCACCAGCTGGCTCGACAAGGCGGGCGTCAACAAGCAGGATGGCGCGTATGAAGCGCTGCGCTCGGCCATCCTGACGAAGATGCTGCCGGCGGGCAGCCGGCTGCCATCGAGCCGTACCCTGGCCGAGCGGTGGGAGTTGTCGCGCGGCACCATCGAAACCGTGTTCGACCGCCTGCATGCGGAAGCGTACGTGACGCGCGTGCCCGGCTCCGGCACACGCGTGTGCGCCGTGGTGCCGGAACGCTTCCTGATGGCGGGTTTCGGCGACACCGCCCCGGCCGCGCCGGCCAGCGTGCCCGCGCCCGCCTCGGACACGGGCGTGCGCGACGGCTTGCCCTTCGTGGCGCGGCGCGCCGATGCCAGCCTGTTTCCCATGGCCGCCTGGTCCAAGTGCGCCACGCGGGCGCTGGCCACCGCCACGCCGGAGCAGCTGTGCAGCGCCGATCCGGCCGGCTTGCCCCAGCTGCGCCAGCAGATCGCCGACTTCCTCGCCAAGTACCGCGGCATCCGCTGCGATCCGCAAGACATTGTCGTTACCACCGGCATCCGCCATGCGATCGACTTGCTGGCGCGCGGCATCGTGCGCGATGGCGACAAGGTGTGCCTGGAAGAACCCGGGTACCCGGCCGCGCGCGCCCTGTTCGCCCTGGCCGGCGCCGTGCCCGTGGATATTGCCGTCGACGCCGAGGGCATCGATTGCGCCGCCTTGGCCGCGCACGCGGATGCCTGCCTCGCCTACGTGACGCCGGCGCACCAGTCGCCGCTGGGCGTGACCATGTCCGTCACGCGCCGCCTGGCCTTGCTGGAATGGGCGAATGACAGCGGCGCCTGGGTGGTGGAAGACGATTACGACAGCGAATTCAATTACCACAGCGCCCCGCTGGCGGCCCTGAAGGCGCTGGACCAGTACCAGCGCGTGATTTACTGTGGCAGTTTTAATAAGACCCTGTTTGCCGGCCTGCGCGTGGGTTTCATGGTGCTGCCGCCCGCCCTGCGCCCGCAGTTGCTGCGCATCGTGCAGTTGACGGGCAGGTCCGTGGGCGTGACGGAACAGCTGGCGCTGGCCGCCTGGATGGAGGAAGGCGCCTTCGTGCGCCATCTGCGCCAGGCCAGGCTGGCCTACAAGGAGCGGCGCGACCTGCTGCTGGCCTGCCTCGAGCAGCTTGCCCCCGGGCGTTACACGATTTCCGGCCAGCAGGCGGGCTTTCATTGCGTGCTGTGGCTGCCGCCCGATGGGGACGAACGGGCGTTTTGCGCGCGCGCCGCGCAGGAGGGTCTGGCCCTGCAGCCGCTCGGCGATTTTTGCCACAGCGCCAGGCTGGCGCCGGCCGTGCTGCTCGGTTACACGGCCCTGAGCCTGGCCCAGGTGCGCTACGCTGCACAAAAATTGGGCAGATTGCTGCTGTGGCCTGCGTCCTTGGCTGAATGAAACGGCGGCCTGGCTTATAATCACGGCTTCGCCGCAGCGTCCGCAGGGCGCCGGCAGCTGATTACAGAATCTGTCATGACCACCACCCGCACCGAAACGGCGCTGATCCGCGAGCTGGGCCGCGTCGATTACGAGCCGACCTTTGCCGCCATGCGCGCCTTTACCGACGCGCGTACGACGGACACGCGCGACGAACTGTGGATCGTTGAGCATCCGCCCGTATTTACTTTGGGCCTGGCGGCCGACCGCGGCCATCTGCTGGCCGGCGCGGACGCGATCCCCGTGGTGCAGACGGACCGGGGTGGCGAAGTGACGTTCCACGGCCCCGGCCAGGTGGTGATTTATCTGCTGATGGACTTGCGTCGCAACAAGCCGGGCGGCAAGCTGTATGCGCGCCAGTTCGTGCATAAAATCGAGCAAGCCATCATCAACGTGCTGGCGGCGTATAATCTCGCTGGCGAGCGCATCGATGGCGCGCCTGGCATCTATATCGCCGGCGGACCAAGCAAGGGTGCGAAGATCGCCGCGCTGGGATTGAAAGTGCGCGGCAACGGCTGCACCTACCATGGCGTATCGCTCAACGTGGCGATGGACCTGGCACCGTTTTCCTGGATTAACCCGTGCGGCTATTCCGGCCTGAAGACGGTGGACATGCGCAGCATGGGCGTCGTGGCGCCGCTGGCCGAGGTGCAGCGGGCCCTGGCCCATGAATTGACCGTATTACTCGATGTAAGCGAAGTAAACAGCGCCGCAGGCGCGCCTCAGGCAGCGGATGCCTGAGCAAACAAACCAAACTTTGCCCCTCAAGGGCTTGCAGCCATGACTTCTGAGACCATTTCCAGCACCGCCCCCGCCGCTCCCGCCTACAACCCGAGCGAAAAGCAAAAAGGCGCCAGCAAGACTTCGCGCATCCCGATCAAGATCGTCCCGATCGAACAGATCGAGCGCCTGAAAAAGCCGGACTGGATCCGCGTCAAGGCCGCCTCGGCATCGACCCGGTTCTATGAAATCAAGGACATCCTGCGCGAAAACAAGCTCGTCACCGTGTGCGAGGAAGCCAGCTGCCCGAATATCGGCGAATGCTTCGGCAAGGGCACGGCCACCTTCATGATCATGGGCGACAAGTGCACGCGCCGCTGCCCGTTCTGCGACGTCGGCCACGGCCGTCCGGACCCGCTGGACAAGGAAGAGCCGGCCAACCTGTCGAAAACCATCGCCAAGTTGCGCCTGAACTACGTCGTCATCACCTCCGTCGACCGCGATGACTTGCGCGACGGCGGCGCCGGCCATTTCGTCGAGTGCATCCAGCAGACGCGCGCCCTGTCGCCGAACACCCGCATCGAAGTGCTGGTGCCGGACTTCCGCGGCCGCCTGGAAAAAGCCTTGAATCTGTTCAAGGATGGCTTGCCTGACGTCATGAACCACAACCTGGAAACGGCGCCGCGCCTGTACAAGGAAGCGCGTCCCGGCTCCGACTACATGCACTCGCTGAAACTGCTGAAGGATTTCAAGGCCATGTACCCGGACGTGAAGACCAAGTCCGGCATCATGGTGGGCCTGGGCGAGACGGACGAGGAAATCCTGCAAGTCATGCGCGACATGCGCGAGCACGACATCGACATGCTGACCATCGGCCAGTACCTGGCGCCATCGAACAGCCACTTGCCCGTGCGCCGCTACGTGCACCCGGACGTGTTCAAGATGTTCGAGGAAGAAGCCTATAAAATGGGCTTCACCCACGCCGCCGTGGGCGCCATGGTGCGCAGCTCGTACCACGCGGATGAACAGGCGCACAGCGCCGGCGTGGAATCGGCGCTGAATTTCTAAGCATCTTGCGCCGTATCAAGCCGCCCGCTGCAAAGCCGGGCGGCTTTTTTTTGCCTGTTCGTATCGTGTCCACCTCATGCGGCTGAGCGTCCTATACTGGCATGCTGGAAAAGCATGGTTGACGAATAAGCTATGAGGTGACGCATGGACGTACGCATCGACGCATCGTGGAAGGCGCGGCTGGAGGGCGAGTTCACCCAGCCCTACTGGGAGCGCCTGGCCGCCTTCGTGAAGGAAGAGTACGCGGCGGGGCCGTGTTTTCCGCCGGGTAAATACATTTTTCGCGCCTTCGACCTGACGCCATTCGAGCAAGTCAAAGTCGTGATCCTGGGGCAAGACCCGTATCACACGCCGGGCGCCGCCATGGGGCTGTGCTTTTCGATTCCCGAAGGCACGCCGCCGCAGCCGAGCCTGCAGAATATCTTCAAGGAATTACAGAGCGACGTGGGCGTGGTGCGCACGCGCACGGATTTGTCCGATTGGGCGCAGCAAGGCGTGTTCTTGCTCAACAGCGTGCTGACGGTGCGCGCGGGAGCGGCCGGTTCGCATGCGGCCAAGGGATGGGAAAAGCTGACGGACAGCGCCATCGGCCACCTGTCCGCCGAGCGCGAACATCTCGTGTTCATCCTGTGGGGCGGCTATGCGCAAGCCAAGCGCACCCTGATCGACCCCGGCAAGCACCTGGTGCTGACGGCGCCCCACCCTTCGCCCTTGTCGGCCAGCAAAGGTTTCTTTGGCAGCAAGCCGTTCAGCCAGGCGAATGCCTACCTGCAGGCGCACGACCAGGCGGCCATCGCCTGGGGATAAGGCATGGCACGGGACGGCAACCGACAGCGGCAGGCGTTGCTCCCTGCCGCTGTCTTCGCGCGTAACGGTGGTAACGGTTAAAAACTGGTCGACAGGCCGGCATAAATGCTGCGGCGGGCGCCATACTGCGGCGCTCCCACGCCCACGCCGGAACCGTCGCGCAGCAGATACGACTTGTCGAACAGGTTGATCAGGGCCAGCCGTCCTTCCACCTTGCCCACCGGCGTGTTCTTCCACGTGTGCGTGAGCGCCGTGTTGACGGTGAAGTAACTCGGCAAATGGCCGGAATTCGGTGCGCCGCCATCCGGCGTCATGCGCAGCCCGCTGCCGTAGAGGAAGTCAGCGCTCACTTGCGAGTCGCCGAAGTGATAGTGGCCGCCACCGGACAGCGTGTATTTCTGGTCATGATCGAGGTAGACATAGTGTGTGCTGATGTAGTTCAACTCATCGGCGCCAAACAGGGCTTGCCCCGAATTGATGTTGCGGCCCTGCGCCTTTTGCGTGCTGGCGTTGAGGAACAGGCCCCAGTTTTTCTCGCTGTAGATGGCGGACAATTCCAGGCCCTTGGCGTAGCCGTCCGCATAGTTGAACGGCGTCAGGATCAACGCCTGGCCGAACTGGCCTTCGTCGAGCAGGTTGTTGATCTTTTTATAGTACACATCGGCCGTCACGGTCAGTTTCGAATTGACCTGGTGGCTGATGCCCACGTCGTAGTAGTGCGTGCGCTCGGACTTGACGTTGTCGGACTGGCCGATTTCCGGCGCATTCGTCGTGTTCGCATACAGGTCGATGCTGGCTTGCGCCGCCAGTTCCTGCGGCGGCGGCGTGAAGTAGCGCGAGTAGCCCGCGTGCAGGGCCGTCCCTGGCGCGATCTGGTACGCCAGGTTGACGCGCGGGCTCCATTGCTGCTCGCTCGTGTAGGCCGAGACCTTGTCGAAGCGGGCGCCGTAGTTCAGGGTCAGCGGTTTGCTGATATGCCATTCATCCTGCAGGTAGACACTGGCCAGGGTGCCCGTCTTGCCGCTGTTGTCCAGGATGCTGACCGGCGTGGTGGCGGTTTGCGCGCCGTCCAGCGCCGGGAAGACGGCCACCGTGTTGTCGCTCGTTGTCTTCTGGCGCGTGTAGGCCAGGCCCGCGCGCACGGTGTGGTCTTGGTGCAGCTTGTAGCTGATGTCGAATTGAAAGCCGGAGGCGCTGTTCGCGCGGCGCGAGTCCGAGGCCACGCCGTTGTAGATCAGGTCGCCGATGGCGTCGGGCGTGAAGTGCAGTTCCGAATACTGGTGGAAGGCCGACACCTGGTAATTGACGTCGCCCAGGCTCTTTTGCAGCGACAGCACGAGGAAGCGGTTCACTTCGCGCTGGTTTTCATTCAGCTGCGATGAAGCGATGCTGGCCGTGCCCGCCTGCGCGTCGCTGTGGCCGGCCAAGCTGAATGCCGGCGCCTGGTCCGGGTTGTTCGGGATCTGGAAGCGGCCGTTATACGTGCCGAACATGGCGCCCAGGCGGGTATTGTCATCGAGGAAATACGACAGGCTGCCGAACGATTTATTCTGGCGCGTCTTGTCGTGCAGGGCGCTGCGCGTGGCTTGCGGGTTTTCCACGCCCAGTGCATTGCCCAGATAGCTGCCGGACAGGTAGTAATTGAATTTGCCCACGCTGCCGAAAAATTCGGCACTCGGCTCCACGTGGTCGTGGCTGCCGACCATGACGCCGATGCGTCCGCCCGGCGTCATGCCGCCCTCCTTCGTTTCAATATCGACGATGCCGGCCGTGCGCAGGCCGAACTGGGCCGGCAAGGCGCCCGTCATGAAATCCGTCTTGTCGATCAATCGCGTGTCGATCGACTGGCCGAAGCCGCTGATGCTTTCAGGCAACTGCACGCCATTGATGCGGTATTGCACGTTGGCATGGTCGTCGCGCACGTGCAAAGCACCGGAACCCTTCGAATCCTGCGACACGCCCGGCAGGCGCAGCAGCACTTCATTGAACGGCGTGTTGTCGCCCTGGCCCAGCATGTCGACCATATGGCTGTCGATGCTGTAGATGGTGGTGCCGACTTTTGGCGACAGTTCGATGCGCGCGCTTTTCAGATGGGCGGAGGTGACCTCGACCTTTTGCATTTCTGGCGGGGCGGCATCGGTACTGGCTTCGGCAGGCTCGGCGGCATGGGCGGAAACGGTAAACAGGCTGGCAAGGGCGAGCGACAGCGCGCTCAGGCGTGGTGTGTGTTGCATGGTAAACCTCGAAAATAGTCAACGCCAGGCGGCCCGGCGCGCATCAAAGCGCGGCAAGGGGCAGCCTGAAAAGGATAAAAACAGCGTGGGAACTACAGTGAGGCGGCAGGCGGGCCGCGCACGGGCGGCAGGACGAGGGCGGCGACGGGCGCCAGGGTTGCGGGCACGAGGGCCAGCAGGCGGTACGGCAGTAACTGGGCGGGTGGCTCGCTGATGGCCGGCGGCACGGCGACGTCGGCCACTTTGTCGATGACGGTGGCGCACAGCGCGCACTCTTCCGCGTCGAGCGTCGTCTTGTGCAGGTGCGAGGCGGCCGTCGACAGCAGGAACACGAGGGCCAGCGCACTGAACAGCGCCACGCACAGCCGCCACGGCGTGCGCGCGAGGGCGGACGCCGGGTAAGGCTTGCGGGATGGCTGGCGGGAAGACATGGGCGCATAGTAGCAAGAAAATCGCCGCCTTGTCAGCGCTTGTTGCGTCATTTGCGCTAGAGCGGGCTTACAGGGTGGCGCGCAGGTCGCGCGGCGACAGGCCGTAATGCTGGCGGAAACGGGCCGCGAAGCGCGAGGGCGAGGCATAGCCGCAGGCGGCGGCGATGTCGCCGATGGGTAAGATGCCAGATTGCAATTCCTGCAAGGCCAGTCCCAGCCGCACATCTTCCAGGATGGCGCGGAAGTGCCGCTGTTCCAGGGCCAGTTGGCGGCGCAGGGTGGAGGCGCCCAGGTGCAGGTGGCTGGCGACCTTGGCCACGCTCCAGTCGGCGCCCGGGTCCAGCAGCAGCACTTGCTGCACGCGCGCGGCCAGCGGATCGCGGCGGTCCAGCAGCAGCGGGCCGCAATGGCCGCCCAAGGCCAGGGCCAGCAGCAAGCCTTCGGCCTGGTGCGCCAGCAGCGCGGGCGGTGTGCTGCTCGCCAGGCTGGCCGTCAGCTGGTCCCAGGCCAGCGCCGCGTGCGGGTCGAGCGGCACGCACAGGCTGGCCGTGGCTGCCTGGTGCAGCTGAGTATCGACGAGGCCGCCATGGCGCACGCGGAAACGGGCGATCAGGGCCGGCGAAAAACTCAGCACTTCCGCCCGGTAGCCTTGCGCGCCGGGCAGGTTGGCCACGCCCAGTTCCTGTCCCGCCGGCATCAGCACCACATCGTGCATGCCGGCGCGCGCCTGGCGCGCCCCCCATTCCAGCAGCTTGGTTCCCTGCCGCACGCGGCACAGGGCGCTCTGGAAGACGGGCACGCGGCGCAAGGTTTGCGCGCGGCGCGCTTCGATGGTGCCGTGGGCGATGCGCAGCTCGCTCAAGGCCACCGCTTCCATGTCATCTGCCATACAGTCCCGTCAGCTGTGCCTTGCCCAGTGCGTTGGCATTGAGCATGTAGCCGAGCATGGCGCCGCTGGCGTGCCGATCCAGCGCCAGCTTGTCTGTTTTCAGGGCCCACACCGTGATCTGGTAGCGGTGGGCCTTGTCGCCCGGTGGCGGGCAGGCGCCGCCGTAGGCGCTGTCGCCGTAATCGTTGCGCCCTTGTACGGCGCCGGCCGGCAAGGTGGCGGTTGTCGTTCCCGCAGGCAAGGACGTGGTGCTGGTTGGCACATTGAACACGCTCCAGTGCCACCAGCCGCTGCCCGTGGGCGCGTCGGGATCGTACAGGGTGATGGCGTAGCTTTTGGTGCCGGCCGGCGCGTTGCTCCACGACAATTGCGGCGACAGGTTGCCGCCCGTGCAGCCGAAGCCCTGGAATACTTGCGCGCTCGCCAGGCTCTGGCCGGGGGCGATGTCGGTGCTGGTCACCGTGAAATCGGCGGCGTGCGCGCCCAGGTGAAGAGCGAGGCCCAGCGTGGCGGCGAGGAAGCGGGAGGCGGTCATAATTTTCCTTTCGATAAGTATAGGGGAAAGTGTATGTCGCGCAACATAACGCCGCGATGCCGATGCGCTCGCTGATGGTGCCGAAACGCTCGTTTTTATCCGAATCCGCCGTTGCCATGAGCATGTTGTTCGATTCCTTCCTTTCTTGCTGCGCGTGATTTTCCCTGCGGGGCTTTCATGCTATCGTTCCGCAGCCTAAATTTCCCAAAGTTTCCATGTCCCGACGCCCGATCAAGTGGTTGCTCAGCAAACTGCACCTGTACGTGGGCCTGTGGTTCGGCGCCCTGTTCGTCCTGCTGGGCTTGACGGGTTCCGCCATCGCCTGGATGCCGGAGCTCGACGCATATCTGAATCCCAACTTGTTGCAGGCGAGCACGCCCGCGCCCGGCCAGGTGTTCCAGGTGACGCCGCGCACGCTGCAGGCGGTGGTGGATGGGCTTACGGCCGACCCCGCCTACGGCAAGCCGAGCCAGCTCAATCCGCCCGCCGACGCGCGCGACGTGTATGTGGCCTCGTACCGCCAGCCAAGCAAGCCATCCCTCTTCAGCCAGGCCATCGTGCGCCAGGTGATGGTCGACCCCTACACCTTGCAAGTCAAAGGCGAGCGCGACTGGGGACGCTTCGGCCTCTCGCGCCCCTTGTTCATGTCGGGCATGTTTCATTTGCACCGCTATTTATTGTCCGGCGACGTGGGCAAGACCATCACGGGGATTTCTGGCGTGGCCCTGCTGCTGATGGCCCTGAGCGGCATCTATCTGTGGTGGCCGCGCCTGCAGTGGACGGCGATCAGGCGCGCCCTGACCGTGTCGCATGGCGGCTCCTGGCCGCGCTTTAATTACACGATGCACAAGGCGGCCGGCTTTTTTGCCGCGCCCGTGCTGGCCATGCTCGCCTTTTCCGGCATCTATTTCAATTTGCCGCAATTGATCGTGCCCCTGGTGGAGCTCGTGTCGACGGTGCCGGACACGGCAAAACTCAAGAATGTGCAGCAGGACGGCGCCGTGCTCGATGCGGGCGCCGCCATGGCCGCCGCGCAGCAGCTGTATCCGCAGGCGCGCGTGTCGCGCATCGTGCTGCCGGCCAAGAAGGACCAGCCATACGACGTGCGCGTGCGCCAGCCCGGCGAAATCGCCGAGGGCGACGGCGCCACGCGCATCACCCTGGACGCGCGCAGCGGCTTGCCCCTGCGCATACGCGATCCCTTGCGGGCGCCGGCCGGAGACGTTTTCCTGGGCTGGCAATTCCCCCTGCATTCGGGCCAGGCCTTTGGCGTGGCCGGGCGCGCCTTCATTACGCTGTTCGGCCTGATGCCCTTGCTGTTCCTGCTGACGGGGACCCTGGTGTGGTGGAAACGGCGGCGCGGCAAAAAATAGCTGCGCTCAAACCGTTGCCGGGAAAGTTGCTATCATCATAGTATTTTCCGGCAGATCCGCTGTCCGGACCCACCCGCACAAGGACCAGCATGAGCAATCCCGAGATCACCGTAGCAATGTTGAATGAACGCGGCACGGGCCGCCTGCCCGGCCACCTGGGCATCGTCATCACGGCCGTGGGCGACGGCCAGCTGACGGCGGAATTGCCCGTGCTGCCCCACCTGCTGGCGCCGAATGGCTATCTGCACGCGGGCAGCGTGGTGACCCTGGCCGACACGGCGTCCGGCTATGGCTGCATCGTCAACCTGCCCGAGGGCGCGACGAACTTCACCACCATCGAGCTGAAATCGAACCACCTGGGCACGGCCCGCGAAGGCACGCTCACCTGCACGGCCAAGGTCGAGCACAAGGGCCGCAACACGCAAGTGTGGGATGCTGTGGTGAAAAGCAAGGAAACGGGCAAGACGATTGCCCTGTTCCGCTGCACGCAGATGATTCTGTATCCGAAATAAGCCGGTAGGTCGGGTTAGCAGCGGCGCTGCGTAACCCGACATTTCCTTATAGCCTGACCCAGTTACCTTTATACAAGATTGGTCCCGTCGGTCCGTCCGGATTCGGCGAACCGCCCTTTGGCTCCAAGGTGACGGCCAGCAAGGCCACGTCGTTGCCGATGGCGCGCTGGGACAGGGCCAGTTTCACGTTGCCCTTGTCGGCGAGTAAACCCAGGGAGCGCGGGTTGCCGCTCTTCGGCACGGCCCACAGTTCCAGGTCGCGGTCGGCCGGCACGCGCGCGTTGCCCACCATGCGCACCTCGAGCGCGCCGTGGCGGCTGTCGGCCGTCAGCAGCAATGCTGTTTGCGCCTTCTCGTCCGTCAGGCTGGCGACATAGCTGATCTGCGGCGCGTCCATCACGCGCGTGGCCACGACGATCACCAGCAGCGCGGCGATGGCGCTCGACGCCATGCCCAGGCCACGCCAGAACGACAGCGAATCGAGGAACAAGGACCAGCCGCCCTGCGGCTTCAGGTGCAGGCGCTGCTCGATCTGCTGCCACACGCGCTTGGGCGGCGCCACGGGCGTGGCGAATTCCGCCATCGGTTCCAGGCGCTGGCGCCATTCGGCCGTGATATTGCGCAAATCGGCGTCGTTGTGCAGCCAGCCTTCGAAACGCCGCCGCGCGCCCCCTTTCAGGGTGCCCAGCACGTATTCGGACGCCAGTTTCTGGCGCAGGGTGTCATTGCCGCGGATATTCATGATGCCTCCCGTTTCGCCAGGCACGTGCGCAGCCGTTCCAGGCTGCGGCGTATCCACGTCTTCACGGTGCCGATCGGCAGCGACATCTGCTGCGCCACTTCGCTGTGCGACAGGTCGTGATAAAACGCCAGGGCGACCACCTGCCGGTGCAGCCCTTCCAGGGCGGACATGCAAAACGCCAGCGCCTTGGCGTCACCGCTCATCTGCAGTGATTCGATCGGCGTGGCCTGGGGGTCTCGGAGTGCATTCATGACTTCGCTATCAAACTGTTCGGCATCGATTTCCACGGTATCGTCGCTGCGCCGCAGCACATCGAACGCCTTGTTGCGCACGATGGTGGCCATCCAGGTCATCGGCGCGGCCAGATGGCTCTGGTAAGCGGCGGCGTTGTTCCAGATGGCGACAAAACCTTCTTGCAAGGCTTCTTCAGCGAGCTCTTGCTTATGCAATATACGCAGCGCGAAGCCAAACAGTTTCGATGATGTGGAGTTATATAGCTGGCGGAACGCGGTGGCGTCCTTGTTCCCGGTGGCAAGCAGCCAGGCTTTCAGTTGCTGCGGGTCGAGCGATTGAGCGGCTGGGGACACGGCTGGCTTTCACAAGGTGAGTGGGATCACGCTTGTGAAGGTTATAACAAGTTGGCAAGCTTTAGCAACAAGGTTTTGTATGGTGCCGGGGGACTGGATCAGCCGGCTATCGCCGTTTCGAGCAACTTGTGCAGTTCGGCAAATTCCGGCTTGCCCACATAGCGCTTGAGGATCTTGCCCTGCTTGTCGAGCACGAAGGTGGTGGGCGTGAGGGCCACGTCGCCATAGGCCTTGGCCGCCTCGCCCGTCACGTCGAGCGCCACCTTGAACGGCAGCTGGCGCGTTTCGGCGAAGTTCAGCACGTAGTTGGCCGGATCGTATTTCATGGCCACGGCCACGAATTCCAGGCCCTGCCCCTTGTACTTGTTGTAGGTGTCGACCATTTCCGGCATTTCCGCCACGCAAGTGGTGCACGAGGTGGCCCAGAAATTGACCATCACCACCTTGCCGCGCAGGCTGTTTGACGTGATTTTCTCGCCATGGATGCCGTGGAAGGTCACGTCCGGCGCGCTTTGCTTGTCGTTCAGCGACAGATAGCCGGCTGCCGCCACGCCCGCCACGAAGACGGCGATCAGGGCTGGCTTGATCCAGGACTTGCTTGCGGATGGCGAAGTTGACATGGCGAAGTTGAAATAAGTTACTTGGGTAGCGCGACGATGCGTCCATTATAGACGCATCGTCAGTCTGGCGCCGTAGGCCGGATGGGGGAGTACGCTTACTGCTGTACCGTATCGCTGACCGTGCTGGTCGTGCGCTGCTGCGGCGGATCGGGCTGCAATTGCTTCAGTTCCGCTTCCGAGATGTAGTCGAACAGCTTGACCACTTTCTGCACGCCGCCCACGCCGCGCGCCACATCGGCCGCGACCGTGCCTTCGCGCTGGGTCACGCGTCCCATCAGGAAGACGGTGGCGTTTTCCGTGACGACCTTGAACGAGGCGGCCGAGATGGTTTTCATGTCGACCAGGCTGGCCTTGACCTTGGTGGTGATCAGCGCGTCGTTCGAGCGCGAGGTATAGCTGGCCGGGCCGGCGATGATCAATTCATTGGCCACCGATTCCACGCCTTCGATGTTGCGCACTTCGCGCTCGACGGCATTTTTCATCGCCTCGTCGCGCACTTCGCCCGTCAGCAGGACGCGGCGGTTGAAGCTGGTGACATTCACGTGGCCCACGTCGCCGACGATGGAGGGGATGCGCGATTCGCCTTTCAGGGCGATCGACTTGTCTTCGGTCTGGGCGCCCAGGGTGCGGCGGTCCGCCGCGGCAACGCCGCCCATCACCGCGCCGCCGACCATCAATTCGATGCAGCCGGTGAGCGAAGTGAGCATGGCGCCGCACAGCAGTGCGGTGGCCAGCGGGCGTTGTACGCGTTTCCAGCCTGGGCCAGTACCGAATTTAGTCATTCACGTCTCCTCCGAATAGCGCGACGTCGATGCCGTCGCAGATGCAATGTATGGTGGTCAGATGGACTTCCTGGATGCGCGCGGTGCGCTCGGCCGGCACGCAGATATGCACGTCGGCGTCCGTCAGCATCTTGCCGATGGCGCCGCCGTCCTTGCCCGTCAGCGCCACGACGCGCATTTCGCGCTCGAGCGCCGCTTCCACGGCAGCCATCACGTTGGCCGAATTGCCCGACGTGGAGATGGCCAGCAGGATGTCGCCGGCCTGGCCGAAGGCCTGCACCTGCTTCGAGAAGATCTCGCGGTAGCTGTAGTCGTTGGCCACGGCCGTCAGGATCGAGGTATCCGTCGTCAGCGCCAGGGCCGGCAGCGGAAAGCGCTCGCGTTCGAAGCGTCCCACCAGCTCGGCCGCGAAATGCTGGCAGTCGGCGGCGGAACCGCCGTTGCCGCACGCCAGGATTTTGTTGCCGTTGGACAATGCATAAAACATCAGGTCGATCGCCTGCGCAATGGGTTGCGCCAGTACGGTAGCGGCCTGGATCTTGAGTTCGGCACTTTCGTGGAAGTGCGAGAGGATGCGTTGATTATTCATAGTCTGCCGATTATAGTGCAGGCGCGCGGCATGGCGGACAAGCACTGTTAAAAATGCTTACATATCGAGGATGTTCTTCAGCCAGCTGATGCGTCCGCCGTCGATGGCCAGCGCGTCGAAGCGGCACGGCGGCACGGTTTTTTGCCCCAGCAGCCAGGTTTGCGCGGCCACCACCATGCGCCGCTGCTTGGCTGGCGTGATGCTGGCCAGGGCCCCGCCGAAGGCCGCACTGCTGCGCAGCCGCACTTCGACGAAGACGATGGACGGCCCGTCGCGCATGATCAGGTCCAGCTCGCCGCCCTTGCACAGATAATTGCGTTGCAGCAGCACCAGGCCTTGCAGCAGCAGATACGCGAGCGCATCGTCTTCCCCCTGCCGTCCCCGTTCCCGTTTGTTCCAGAAGGGCGGCATGGCGGTGTCCTTATTGTCCAGGCGGCGCGGCCGGTGGAGCCGGCGGCCAGGTGCCCAGCACGCCCTGCTGGTAGGTGGCGGCTTGTTCCGTGCGTTCGAACACGCTTTGATCATTCTCAAAGCGCACGGCCAGGCGGCCCGTCACGCCGTCGAGCGTGAATGGCGTGTTCGGCCGCAGCGCCACTTCGCGCGCCACGCGGAAGGCGTCGATGCCCAGCGCGTACAGGCGTTCCATGTCGGCCGTCAGGCGGCGTTCGGCTGGCTGCTCCGGCTGCGGATACACCATCACTTGCGGATGGTCGCGCTGCACTTGCCAAGGCAGGTCCAGCAGGCGTGCGCCGTCGAGCTCGGGGCCGCTGGCGCCGCGCCCGGCGCCGGGGTTCAGTGACGAGGTGCCATACAGGGGCAGATCGCTGCCGATGGCCACGCGCAGCTGGCGCGCCTGGTCGGCGTCGAGCGCGGCAAACAGCAGGCCCGGCGGCGTGGCGGCCAGGCGCGCGCGCAGCTGCACCAGTTCCGCATCACTGAGGTAGCCATTCGTGGCCGTCAAGTCCATCACATCGACTTTGCCGCCCTGGCGCAGCCATTCCTGCTTGAAGGCGGCGCTGATGCGGCGCTGCGAGGGGGAACCGGCCGACAGGATCAGCGCGCTGGCGCCAGGCTGTTCGCTGGCGGCCCAGGCGGCGACCTGGCGCGCTTCCGCCTCGATCGACAGGCCCATCACCAGCAGCTTGGCCGGCAGGCGCGCCTCGCCGCGGTTGTCCGGGTGGTTCAGGGCGATCGTTGGTTTACGCACCAGATCGCTGTTCGCCACGGCCGTGACGGCCGAGCGCGACAACGGCCCGACGACGATATCCTGTTCTTCCTGTGCCTGCGCAAATTTGTTCAGCACGTCGGTGCTGCCGTCGCCCGTGTCGATCACCGTCACTTCGAAGCCGCTGCGGTCGCGCTCATACGCGGCCATGAAGCCGGCGCGCAGTAGTTCGGCGGCCGGGCCCAGGGACGGGGAGCGCAGCGGCAGCAGCAGGCCGATATGGTGGACCTGGCCGTCGGACGGTGCCGGCGCCGTGGCGGCCGGCATGTCCTGCGGCGTGCCCGTGGCCGGCTTGGTGTTGATGGGCGCCAGCGGCGCGCCATTGCCGTCGTAGGCGGTAATATCGGGCACGGCCACGGCAAACGTCACCGGTTCGGGCGCGGGTGGCTTGGGCGGCATGGGCGGCGGCAGCGGCTTCGGTGGCGGCAGCGCCCTTGTGTTAGATTCAATAGGCGCGCACAATTGCCCGGGCGCGTCGCAAGGCGTGCTGCAAGCGCTCAGCATGCCGGTCGCGGCACAAACAAGCAGTAACTTCACACTATTAGCAAGCATTTAACCTCCAAAATGACCGTACAAGAAATCAGTTCCATCGCCAGCCTGCCCATCATGACAGAGGCGGCGCACCAGGTCTATCCTATCGCAACATTGTATATAGTGGCCACGCCCATCGGTAATGTGACCGATATCAGCCTGCGCGCGTTGCACTTGCTGAGCCTTGCCGACGCCGTCGCCTGTGAAGATACGCGCAACACGGCGCACCTGCTGACGCGCTTTGGCTTGAACAAGCCGTTAATTGCGGCGCATCAACATAACGAACGCGAAGTGGCACAGACCCTGATCGCCCGCCTGCACGCGGGCGAGCGCATCGCCCTCGTTTCCGATGCGGGCACGCCCGCCGTGTCCGACCCCGGTGCGCGCATCGTCGACGCCGTGCGCGCGGCGGGACTGCGCGTGCTGCCCCTGCCCGGCCCGTCGGCGGCGATCACGGCCATTTCCGCCAGCGGCCTGTTGAATGACCAGTTCTACTTTGTCGGCTTCCTGCCGGCCAAGGCCAAGCAGCGCGAAAACATGCTGCACAGCCTGCGCGGCGTGACCGCCACGATGGTGTTTTATGAAGCGCCGCACCGCATCCTCGATTGCGCCACGGCCCTGGCCGAAGCCTTCGAGCCGACGCGCCAGGTGGTGTTCGCGCGCGAACTGACGAAACTGTTCGAGGAAATCCACCGCTGCCCCCTGTCGGAAGCGGAAAGCTGGATCCGTGCCGACGCGCACCGCGAAAAGGGAGAGTTCGTCGTCCTGCTCGAAGGCGCCACCGAAGCGCAGGATGCGGAAGATGTGGAAGCGGAACGCATCCTGAACATTCTATTGGCCGAATGCAGCGTCAAGCAGGCGGCGAATCTGACGGCGCAAATCACGGGGCGCAAGAAAAACGCCCTGTATGAGCGGGCGCTGCAGTTGAAGGGGCAGGCATAAATTTATCGGGCATACCCAAGCGGATGTGTTATTAAATCATTACCACTTGCAGCCGCTATCCTTCTTGTCGAGCAACATCAACACGGGCGCCAGCAAGCCTGCGCCCGCATAGGCGGTGCGGCAATCGCCGCGCTTGCCTTGGGCGATGTCGCGCGCCAGCTGGGTTTCCGTTTGCAGGGGCTTGTCGGGGATTTGCCCCACGGCCGTGCCCACCTTGGACGGGTCGCGCTCGCCCGCCATCTTGCGCGCCGTGCGTTTGGCCGCTTCCATGTCGAATTTTGGCGTCTCCGGTGTTTCTTGCCTGAAGGTATCGGGACTGGCCGCCGGGGTGGCCGGTGAGGCCGTAACGACCGTGATGGCTTGCGGGCTGGATTCTTGCGCCGTGGCTGCCGCCGGTTTTTCCCGGGCAGCGGCGGGCTTCGGCTTGCTGATGGGCTTGGGTTCGCGCTTCGCCTTGACCACCTCGACGGGCGGCGGCGGGGGCTTGGCGGCGAGCGGACGTATCCACACGGCGATCGATTCCACGCGCGGGGCCGTGTCCGGCGGCACAGGCGGCTGGACGTGGCGCCACAGATAGATCAAGGCGCCATGCAGCAGCAAGGACACGGCGATGCCCAGCACGATGCCGCGGTTTGTCGGCATGGGCCGGCCGCCGTCGCTTCTTTCTATCCTGAAATCCATTGCCGTCGTCGCCTTCATGTCTGATCGGGAAAACTTGCAAACTTAGTGTCGCATACTTGTATCGTTTTGAAAAATACATGGGTCCCAGTGCCGCGCGTAAATAATTTACACAGAGTTTCACCTGACCCTTGACCGAAGTCGATACGGCCTGTATTATCTTGGTCTTCGGAGTGTGGCGCAGCCCGGTAGCGCACCTGGTTTGGGACCAGGGGGTCCAAGGTTCGAATCCTTGTACTCCGACCAAATTTGTAGAAAAAAACCCAAGAGTTTCGGCTTTTGGGTTTTTTTTCGTCTGTACGGTTCGGGTAGGTCGACGTAGGTCGGATTAACGCGCAAGCGCGTAATCCGACAACACCAGGATCATGGCCAACATTGTTGTCGGGTTACGCGCTACGCGCTAACCCGACCTACGCCGCGACGCGCTTTGCCGCAATGGCATTGCCGGCGCGGCTCGAACCCTTGCGTCCCAGCTGCTGCGCAATGAACTGCCCCGCATCGACCACCAGGTCCAGGTCGATGCCGGTGTCTATCCCCAGTCCCTGCATCATGTACAGCACGTCCTCGGTGGCCACGTTGCCGGTGGCGCCCTTGGCGTAGGGGCAGCCGCCCAGGCCGGAGACGGACGAGTGATAAATAGCAATGCCTGTTTCCAGGCTGGCGTAGATGTTCGCCAGCGCCTGGCCGTAGGTGTCGTGGAAGTGGCCGGACAGGCCGCCCACGTGGAAAGCCGCGATGGCGCGTTCCATCACCGCCTGCGTCTTTCTCGGCGTGGCCACGCCGATGGTGTCGGCGATGTCGATCTCGTCGCAACCGAGGTCGCGCATGCGGCCCACGACGTCGGCCACGGCGTCGAGCGGCACGTCCCCCTGGTAGGGGCAGCCGAAGGCGCAGCTGATGCTGCCGCGCAGGCGCAAACCGTGTTCCTTGGCCGCCTTGGCCACGCCTTCGAAGCGGGCGATCGATTCGGCGATCGAGCAATTGATGTTCTTTTGCGAGAACGCCTCGGAGGCGGAACCGAAGATCACCACTTCATCGGCCTTCGCCGCCAGCGCCGCCTCAAAGCCCTGCATGTTCGGCGTCAGCGCCGAATAAATGGTGCCTGCGCGGCGCGCGATCTTTTCCATCACTTCCGCGCTGGTGGCCATCTGCGGCACCCATTTCGGCGAGACGAAGGACGCCGCCTCGATATTGGCGAAGCCGGCCAGGGTCAATCGGTCGACCAGCTCGATCTTGACGGCGGCGCTGATGGTGTCCTTCTCGTTTTGCAGGCCGTCGCGCGGACCCACTTCGACGATCTTGACCTGCTTGGGCAAACTGGTAGTAGGGTTCATCTCAATATCCTTGCAAACGGTTGACGATGCCGGCGACGGAGTCTCCGGCGTGCAGGCGGCGCATCTTGGCGGCGATCTGCGCCACGCTTTCGCGACGCAGGGTGGCGGCCGAAATATGCGGCGTGATGGTGATGCGCGGTTCTTGCCAGAACGGGTGCTGCTGCGGCAGCGGCTCGTTGCGGAACACGTCCAGGGTCGCCCCGGCGATATGCCCGGAGCGGATCAGGGTCAGCAGATCCGGTTCGGCCAGATGCGCGCCGCGCGCCACGTTGATGATGTAGGCGCCCGGCAGCAGCATCGACAGGCGGGCGCGGTCGAGCAGGTTGTGCGTGTCCGGCGTGAGCGGCAGCATGCACACGAGCACGCGCGTGCCGCGCAAGAAGGCTTCCAGCCCTTCCTCGCCCGCGAAGCATTCGACGCCATCGATGTGCTTCCGGCTGCGGCTCCAGCCCCGCAGGGGGAATTCGAACTGCGCCAGTGTCTGCAACACGCGGGTGCCCAGCACGCCCATGCCCAGCACGCCGACGGGGAAATCCATCTTGTCGTACGCGGGCAGCGGCTGCCAGATGCCGGCGCGGCCCTGCGCCTCGTAGTCGTCGAAACGGCGGAAGTGGCGCAGCACGGCGTGGCTCACATATTCGGCCATCTGCACGCCCATGCCCGCGTCATCGAGGCGCACCAGCGGCACGTGCGCGGGCAGCGCCTCGCCGAATTTCAACAGCGCGTCGACGCCGGCGCCCGTATTGAAGATGGCTTTGACGTTGGCCAGCTCGGGCAGCATGGCGGCCGGCGGCTGCCACACGACGGCGTAGTCGCAGGGCGCGACCGCCTCGCCTTCGCGCCAGAAGTGGATTTCAGCTTCGGGCAGCAAGTCTTTAAAATCGGCGATCCACGCCGCTTCCTTGCCATCCGAACGTTGTAAAAGGATGCGCATCGTGGCAGCCTCTATGCGGCAGCCTTGAAGGCCAGCAGCGGCGCGCCATCGGCCACCTGGTCGCCGACCGCATACAGCACGTCTTCCACCAGGCCGTCGTGCGGCGCGGCGATCGTGTGCTCCATCTTCATCGCTTCCATGATGACCAGCGGTTCGCCCTTCTTGACATCCTGGCCTTTGTTGACCAGCACGGCGACGACCTTGCCCGGCATCGGCGCCGTCAGGCGCCCGCCCTCCGCTTCCACTTCGCCCGCATGGGCCATCGGGTCGCTGTAGTGCAGCGTGTAGTGCAAGCCGCTGGTGAATACATGGAACTGCTCGCCGTCGCGCAGCACCGTGCCGTGCACGGCACGCTCGCCGAGCTTGATGTGCAGTTCGTTGCCTGTGCGCGCCGTCAAGGTGAGAGGCTGGCCGTTGAACAGCCAGCCATCGGTTTTGTAGGCGATGCGCGCGGCATAGGCCTTGCTGTCGCTGGCCAGCGCGAATTCATCGGCGAACGACAGGCTGCGCCCCAGTGTGCTGTTCAAGCGCCAGCCCAGGGCATTGCCCCACGGGTCGGCGCGGTTGGCCGACTGCGCTTCGGCGGCCGTTTTCTCTTCCAGCAGCAGGGCGACGGACGCCAGCGCCAGGGCCGTGTCGGGCGCCGCCTGCAGGGCGGGGAACAGCGACGCTTGATTGCGCTCGATTAGGCCCGTATCGAGATCGGCCGAGCTGAATGCCTGGCCTTCGACCAGGCGTTTTAAAAAGGCGATATTGCTGGCCAAGCCCACGATCTGGTAGTCGGCCAGCGCCTGCGCCATGCGCGCCAGCGCTTCGCGGCGATCCGCGCCCCAGACGATCAGCTTGGCGATCATCGGGTCGTAGAACGGCGAGATGGCGTCGCCTTCGCGCACGCCCGAATCGATGCGCACGGACGCGGGAACCACCGTGCCGCCCAGTTCGAACGTGACGGCCGAAGGCGACTGCATGTGGCGCAGGGTGCCGATCGACGGCAGGAAGCCCTTTTCCGGGTTTTCCGCGTAGATGCGCGCCTCGATGGCGTGGCCGTGGATCGTCAATTCGCTTTGTTTTTTCGGCAGCGGCTCGCCAAAGGCGACGCGCAACTGCCATTCCACCAGGTCGGTGCCGGTGATCATTTCCGTCACCGGATGTTCCACCTGCAGGCGCGTGTTCATCTCCATGAAGTAGAACGAGCCGTCCTGGTTGGCGATGAATTCCACCGTGCCCGCACCGACATAACCGACGGCCTTGGCGGCGGCGACGGCCGCCTCGCCCATGGCCGCGCGGCGCTCGGCCGGCATGCCCGGCGCCGGCGCTTCTTCCAGCACTTTCTGGTGACGGCGCTGCACCGAGCAATCGCGCTCGAACAGGTAGATGCAGTTACCGAGCGTGTCGGCAAACACCTGGATTTCGATATGCCGCGGACGTGACAGGTATTTTTCGGCCAGCACCTTGTCGTCGCCGAAAGAGCTGATCGCTTCGCGCTTGCACGAAGCCAGCGCCGCCTTGAAGTCGGCGCTGTTTTCAATAACGCGCATGCCCTTGCCGCCGCCGCCGGCGGATGCCTTCAGCAGCACGGGATAGCCGATCTTGTCTGCCTGGCCGTGCAGGAAGTCCGCATCCTGTTCCTCGCCGTGGTAGCCGGGCACCAGCGGCACGTTGGCTTTTTCCATCAGCGACTTGGCGGCCGACTTCGAGCCCATGGCGCGCATGGCGGATGCCGGCGGGCCGATGAAGACCAGGCCTGCAGCCTGGCAGGCGTCGGCAAAGTCGGCGTTCTCGGACAAAAAGCCGTAGCCGGGGTGGATCGCCTGCGCACCCGTGGCCAGGGCCACGGCGATGATCTTGTCGCCGCACAGATAGCTTTCCTTGGCCGGCGCGGGGCCGATCAGCACCGCTTCGTCGCACACGGCGACGTGCTTGGCGTTGGCGTCCGCTTCCGAATATACGGCGACGGTCTGGATGCCCATGCGGCGTGCGGTAGCGGCGACACGGCAAGCGATTTCGCCGCGGTTGGCGATCAGGATTTTAGTGAACATGGTCTCTCTCTATTCTCTCAAAGGGGCAGCTGTCTCTTAATGGACCTGTTCTGCTGGCTTGTCGGCTTACGCGCTGCGCGCTAAGCCGACCTACGGATGGTGATGCCGGATAGCGTAGGTCGGGTTAGCCGGCACGGCGTAACCCGACAAGGCTGTCATCAGCAGCCGCACTTCTCTTTCTGCACCGAGTCCAGCATGGCGCCGCGCGTCTGCAAGCCCAGTTTGTTCAACAGGGTGCGGTCGTCTTCCGCTTCCGGGTTGTCGGTGGTGAGCAGCTTGTCGCCATAGAAAATGGAGTTGGCGCCGGCCAGGAAGCACATCGCCTGCACGGCTTCGCCCATCTGGCGGCGGCCGGCCGACAAACGCACGCGCGCCTTCGGCATGGTGATGCGGGCCACGGCGATCGTGCGCACGAATTCGAACGGGTCCAGCGCTTCCAGGCCATACAAAGGCGTGCCTTCTACCTGCACCAGGTGGTTGACGGGCACCGATTCCGGATACGGGTTCAGGTTCGCCAGCTGGGCGATCAGGCCCGCGCGCTGCAAGCGCGTTTCGCCCATGCCGACGATGCCGCCGCAGCACACTTTCAGGCCCGCTTCGCGCACGCGGCCCAGGGTGTCCAGACGGTCCTGGTATTCGCGCGTGGAGATGACGTTGTCGTAGAACTCGGGCGCCGTGTCCAGGTTATGGTTGTAGAAGTCCAGGCCAGCGTTTTTCAGGCGGTCCGCCTGTCCCTCTTCCAGCATGCCCAGGGTGGCGCAGGTTTCCAGGCCCAGTGCTTTCACTTTGCTGACCATCTCTTCGACTTTTTCCATGTCGCGCTCTTTCGGGCTGCGCCAGGCGGCACCCATGCAGAAGCGCGTGGCGCCGTTGGCTTTCGCCTGGCGGGCCGCGTCGAGCACCGTGTCGATGTCGAGGATTTTTTTCGCTTCCACACCCGTGTCGTAGCGAGCCGCCTGCGGGCAGTAGCCGCAGTCTTCCTCGCAGCCGCCCGTCTTGATCGACAACAGGGTCGCCAGTTCCACGTCGCCGTCGGGGAAATTGACGCGGTGGGTTTGCTGGGCCTGGAACATCAGGTCATTGAATGGCAGGTCGAACAGGGCCAGCACGTCGGCGACGGGCCAGGTGGCCGCTTCCGGCACGGTGATGCGCGCCGTTGGGCGGTGCAGTTCGACGGTTTTTGCTGCTTCTTGGACTACAGACATGGTGATTCCTTCGCTTCTATTTTTGGATACGTTTAAGTGTTGGGATGCTGCGCCGGCCAGTTGGGCAAGCCGGTGAAATCGAGATACGCGGCCGCCGCTTCCGCGCTGGGCTGCGCCAGGCGCGGCACCCTGCCCAGCAGCGGCGCCGGGATGCGCTCGATCAGCGCATCGATATTTTCGTCGAGGAAGCGCATTTCCACTTCCAGTGTGTTGGCGACCCAGCCGATGACCGTCAGGCCGCGCGCTTCGATGGCTTCCACCGTCAGCAAGGCCTGGTTGATGCAGCCCAAACGCATGCCGACCACGAGGATCACGGGCAGGTCGAGCTGCTGCGCCAGGTCGGCCGAGTCGAAACCTGGCGACAGCGGCACGCGGAAACCGCCCACGCCTTCGACCACGACGGCGTCCGAGGCGGCGGCGATTTCCAGGTAGGCGGCCAGAATCGGTACCGATTCGATGCTCACGCCTTCGAGCGCGGCGGCGATGTGCGGCGCGGCCGGTTCTTTCAGCATGTAGGGCGTGGTCAGGCTGCGCAGCATGGTGACGTTGCCGGCGGCGATCAGGCTGTCGGCGTCTTCATTATGCAGTTCGCCGTCGCGCATCTCGGCGCCGGCGGCCACGGGCTTCATGCCGCAGGCGCGCACGCCGCGCGCCACCAGCGCGTGCAGCAGGGCCGACGACGTCAGGGTCTTGCCGATTTCCGTGTCGGTGCCGGTGACGAAACAGGCAAAGCGCGAGGGCAGGCCGATGGCTGCCGGCGCCGGCTGCACGGCCGGCGCCAGGTCCGCCAGCACTTCCGCCACGATAGGGTCATCAAGGCTCATGGCGAGTCCTTTCCAGGGTGTTGACTGCGTTGATCAATTGCGCCACTTCCTGCGTCGTATGGCCGGCCGACAGGGTCACGCGCAGGCGCGCCGTACCGACGGGCACGGTGGGCGGGCGGATGGCGCCGACCCACAGGCCCTGTTCGTACAGGGTGGCGGCGATGGCCAGCATGTCCGCATTTTCGCCGATGATGACGGGCTGGATGGCGGTCACGGACGGCAAGGCTTGCCAGTGCTGCAGCTGCAAGCCTTCGTTCCATTGCGCCACCAGCGCCGCCAGGTGGGCGCGGCGCTGCCGGCCTTCTTCACCGGCGATGATGTCCAGGCTGGCCAGCAGCGCATGCGCGAGCGCGGGCGCGGCCGCCGTGGTGAAGATGTAGGGGCGGGCCTTCTGGATCAGCGTCTCGATCACGGCTTCATGCGCGCAAACGAAGGCACCGCCCACGCCGGCCGATTTGCCTAGGGTGCCCACGTAGACCAGATACGGCGAATGCAGGTCGAAGTGTTCCAGCGCGCCGCGGCCATTCTCGCCCAGCGCGCCGAAGCCGTGCGCGTCGTCGACCACCAGCCAGGCGCCATACTGCTCGCACAGGGCCAGCAGCGCGGGCAGCGGCGCCAGGTCGCCATCCATGCTGAAGACGCTGTCGGTGACGACGATTTTCGTTTTGGCCGTGCTGGCCGCCAGCAGGGCCGCGAGGGCGTCGAGGTCGGCGTGCGGATACACGCGCGTCTTGACGCGGGCCAGGCGCATGCCGTCGATCAGCGAAGCGTGGTTCAGCGCTTCCGAGAAAATCTCCGCGTCCGGATCGCCCGCCGCCAGGGCCGTGAGCACCGCCAGATTAGCCATGTAGCCCGTGCAGAAATACAGCGCGCGCGCCTGTTCCAGGTTGGCGCCGACAAACGCGGCCAGGCGCTCTTCCAGCAGCGCGTGGGCGCGGCTGTGGCCACTGATCAGGTGCGACGCGCCGCTGCCGGCGCCATACAGGTCGGCGCCCTCTTTCAGGGCATCGACGATGCGCGGATGCGACGCCAGGCCCAGGTAGTCATTGCTGCAGAAGGCCAGCATGTCGCGGCCATCGACCGTCAGGCGCGGCGCGCACGGCGTGTCGACGGTGCGGCGGCGGCGGATCAGGCTGCGCTCTTCCAGCCCCTGCAGCTGCTGCTTCAAGCGTGTGAGCAGTTCCATCTCAGGCTCCGATCACTTTGTTGAAGACGGCCAGCGTCTGCTGGCCCAGGCCCGCGATTTCGGCGTTGTCGAGGATGTAGGGCGGCATCAGGTAGACGGTCGAGCCGATGGGGCGCATCAGCAGTTCGTGTTCCAGCGCCGTGCCGAAGAAGCGGCGCGAAAAGTCGGGCGCCGCGTCGACCGCATCGAAGGCCCAGATCATGCCCTGCTGGCGGAAGTGTCTGACTTTTTCATGCCGCGCCAGCGGCGCCAGCGCTTGCGTGATCTTGGCGGCGCGTACGCGGTTGGCCGCCAGCACGTCGTCTTCCTCGAAGATGGACAGCGTCGCCAGCGCGGCGCGGCAAGCCAGCGGATTCCCCGTGTACGAGTGCGAATGCAGGAAGCCGCGGCGCACGTCGGTGCTGTAGAAGGCTTGATAAATATCTTCGCGTGTCATCACCAGGGACAGGGGCAAATAGCCGCCGCTGATACCCTTGGACAGACACACGAAGTCGGGCCAGATGCCGGCCTGTTCGCAGGCGAAGAAGGTGCCCGTGCGGCCGCAGCCGACGGCGATCTCGTCGAGGATCAAATGGACTTGATAGCGGTCGCACAGGTCGCGCACCAGCGACAGGTACAGCGGGTCGTGCATGGCCATGCCGGTGGCGCACTGCACCAGCGGCTCGATGATGATGGCGGCGATTCTGTCGGACTTTTCCTGGAACAGCCGTTCCACGTCGGCTGCCGCGCGGCGCGCCACGTCCTGCGCCGATTCGTTTTCGGCTGCCTGGCGGAAGTCGGGCGACATCACCGTCTGCGAGGCACGCAGCAGGGGACCGTAAGCATCCTTGAACAGGGCGACGTCCGTGACGGCCAGCGCGCCGATGGTTTCGCCGTGGTAGCTGCCCTTCAGGCACACGAATTCCTGTTTTTCGCTCTTGCCGCTGTTGCGCCAGGCGTGAAAACTCATTTTCAGGGCGATTTCCACGGCCGACGCGCCATCGGACGCGTAAAAGCTGTGACCAAGCACGCCGCCCGTCAAGGCGGAGAGCTTTTCCGACAGCTCGATCACCGGTTCATGCGTGAAACCGGCCAGCATCGCGTGTTCCAGGCGGTCAAGCTGGTCCTTCAGTTCCGCATTGATGCGCGGATTGGCATGGCCGAACAGGTTCACCCACCAGGAGCTGATGGCGTCCAGGTAGCGTCGTCCTTCATGGTCATACAGCCAGGCGCCGCGGCCATGGCTGACGGGGATGAGCGGTACAGTCTCGTGGTGCTGCATTTGCGTGCACGGATGCCACACGCTGCGCAGACTGCGTTCGACCCAGCCCGATTGTTTTTCTGCTTTCAAAACTGCTCCAATGATTTTCTTAATCCATGCGCTAGCCCATGAGCCAACCCGGCTTGCGCTTGTCGAGGAAGGATTGCACGCCTTCGCGTCCCTGCTCCGACGCGCGGATCTGCGCGATGCGCTCGGCGGTGTCCGCTAGCAGCGCGTCGTCGACGGGCTGGCCGGCGATCTCGCGCACCAGCGTTTTCGCTTGCGCCACGGCGTGCGGGCTGTTGCCCGTCAGGGCTTTCAGTACCTCGGCGGTTTTCGCGTCCAGCGCGCTTGCCTCGACTACCTCGTGGGCAAAGCCGATGCGCAGCGCTTCCTGGGCGGAGAATCGCTCCGCCGTCAGGAAATAGCGGCGTGCCGCGTTTTCGCCCATGGCCTTGATGACATACGGTGAAATAGTGGCCGGGATCAGTCCCAGCCGCACTTCGCTCAGGCAGAAATGCACGTCTTCCGCAACCAGAATGATATCGCATGCGGCGACGAGGCCCATGCCGCCCGCATAGCAGTCGCCCTGGATCTTCGCCACGACGGGTTTCGGACACAGGTAAATTGTGCGCAGCATCTGCGCCAGCTGCAGCGCGTCGGCCTGGTTTTCGGCATGCGTATAGCCGGCCATCTTCTTCATCCAGTTCAGGTCCGCGCCGGCGCAGAAGGCCGCACCATTCGCGGCCAGCACGATGGCGCGCACCATCTCGCTGCGCCCCAGCCCCTCGAAGGCGCGCGCCAGTTCGGCGATCGTCGTCTCATTGAAGGCATTGCGCACGTCGGGGCGGTTCAGGGTCACGGTGGCGACATTGCCTTCGATGACCAGCTTTAAGGTTTCAAATTCCATTCTCTTCTCCCTGAGTGCCGCTTACATGCGGAATACGCCGAACTTCGTGTCCGGGATTTCCGCGTTCAAGGCGGCCGACAGGCCCAGGCCCAGCACCATGCGGGTGTCGGCCGGGTCGATCACGCCATCGTCCCACAGGCGCGCGGTGGCGTAGTATGGGTGGCCCTGGTGTTCGTATTGATCCTTGATCGGCTGCTTGAAGGCCGCTTCCTCGTCCGCGCTCCACTCGCCGCCCTTGCCTTCGATGCCGTCGCGCTTGACGGTCGCCAGCACGGACGCCGCCTGGTCGCCGCCCATGACGGAAATGCGCGCATTGGGCCACATCCACATGAAGCGGGGAGAGAACGCGCGGCCGCACATGCCGTAGTTGCCGGCGCCGAAGCTGCCGCCGATGATCACCGTGAATTTCGGCACGGCCGCCGTGGCGACAGCGGTCACCATCTTGGCGCCATTGCGGGCGATGCCCTCGTTTTCGTATTTGCGGCCCACCATGAAGCCCGTGATGTTTTGCAGGAAGACCAGCGGGATCTTGCGCTGGCAGCACAATTCGATGAAATGCGTGCCTTTCAAGGCCGATTCGGAGAACAGGATGCCGTTGTTGGCGATGATGCCGACTTTGACGCCATAGATGTGCGCAAAGCCGCAGATCAGGGTGGTGCCGTAGCGCGCCTTGAATTCGTCGAAATCGCTGCCGTCGACGATGCGCGCGATCACCTCGCGCACGTCGAACGGCTTGCGCGTATCGACGGGGATCACGCCATACAGTTCCTGCGTCGGGTATGTCGGTTCGACGGACTCGCGCAGCGCCATTTGCTGCGGCTTGGTGCGGTTCAAATTCGAGACGATGGTGCGCGCCAGCGACAGCGCGTGTAAATCGTTCTGCGCCAGGTGGTCGACCACGCCGGACAGGCGCGTATGCACGTCGCCGCCGCCCAGGTCTTCGGCCGTCACCACTTCGCCCGTGGCAGCCTTCACCAGCGGCGGGCCGCCGAGGAAAATCGTGCCCTGCTCCTTGACGATGATCGATTCGTCGCTCATGGCTGGCACGTAGGCGCCGCCCGCCGTGCAAGAGCCCATCACGACGGCGATTTGCGGGATGCCCTTGGCCGACAGATTCGCCTGGTTGTAGAAAATGCGGCCGAAATGGTCGCGGTCGGGGAAGACGTCGTCCTGATTCGGCAGGTTGGCGCCGCCCGAGTCGACCAGGTAGATGCACGGCAGGTTGTTCTGGTCGGCGATTTCCTGGGCGCGCAAATGCTTTTTCACCGTCATCGGGTAATACGTGCCGCCCTTGACGGTGGCGTCGTTGCAGACGATGACGCATTCCTGGCCCGAGACGCGGCCGATGCCGGTGATGATGCCGGCGCTAGGGGCCGCATCGACGCCCTTGGCGTCCTGGTACATGGCGTAGGCCGCCATCTGGGAAAACTCGAGGAAGGGCGTGCCGGGATCGAGCAGCATCTGGACTCTGTCGCGCGGCAGCAGTTTTCCCCGCGCCAGGTGCTTGGCGGCCGCCGTTTCGCCGCCGCCGGCCGCGATCTTTTCCACCTTGTCGCGCAAATCGTCGACGATGGCTTGCATGGCCGCGGCATTGGCCTTGAAATCTTCACTGCGCGGATTGAGTTTGCTTTCGATGTGCGGCATTGCGGTTCCTTTTTATTATCGCCCGGTCTCTCGGGTCGCGCTATTCGGGAAAACTGCCGTCGAGATAAAACCAGCGCAGGGCACCACCGCCCTCGCCCGCCTCGCGCACGAAGCGGCTTACCTCATGCAGGCGGTGCGCGCGGCCGTTGACCTTGTAGCGGGCCACGAATTCGACGGTATCGCGGTGTATCTCTTCGGCTTGATCTGCTGATTCTGCTTTACGTTGACGTAAACGTAAAGCAGATTTTACCTCAAGTCCCAGCCAGTGGACTTTTTCTTCGTCGGCAAACAAGGCGTCGGCGGGACAGGTGCTGGCATGCCAGGTGGCGCGCAGATACGCTTCATCGCGCAAGGTAAACGCCGTGTAGCGCGAGCGCATCAGGGTTTCGGCCGTGGGCGGCACGGCATCGCCCGCGATATACGGGCCGCAGCAGCTGGCGTAGGAGGCGCCGCCACAGGGGCAGGCGGACAATTTCGAGGGTGTGGACATGCGCTGGCAGACAGGAACATAAAAGTTCCGCAATTATCCGCCATATCGGCAGCAGCGCGTGCGCGCCGCCTTGGCGGCTATTTTTTCGGACTGAGGAAGTCCAGCGCGAACGGCGGCGCCTTGCCCGCCATGAGATCGGCCAGGATGCGCGCCGTGCCGGCGGCAAAGGTAAAGCCCAGCGGGCCATGGCCCACGTTGAGCCACAGATTCGCAACTTTGCTGGCGCCCACCAGCGGCGCGCTGTTCGGCGTGGCGGGGCGCAGACCGGCCCAGGCCGTGGCCTGGTCGTAGTCGGCACCGCGCGGCATGGCTTCGCGCGCCAGCCGCGTCAGGCCGGCGATGCGGTTCCAGTCGATGCTGTTGTCGGCGCCCACCATGTCGACCATGGCGGCCACGCGCAGGTCGCCTTTGATGCGCGCATACAGCACCTTGCGCTCGAAATCCGTGATGCTGATCTCGGGCGCCTTGTCTTGCGCGCGGATGGGGGCCGTCAGGCTGTAGCCTTTCAGCGGATACAGAGGCAGGTAGACGCCCGCCGTGGCGGCCAGGTCGCGGCTCTGGATGCCGGCCGCCAGCACGTAGTGGTCCGCTTGCAGCACGCCCAGGCTGGTGTCGACGCCCGTGATCTTGCCCTTGTGCGTGACGAGACGGCGCGCCTCGCCTTTCAAGATGAGCGAACAATTCGGGTGCTGCAGCAGGCGCGCTTCCAGCGCCAGGCAAAAGGCGTGGCAATCGGCCACCGCCTCGCCTTCGGTAAAGATGCCGCCCGCCAACGCGCCCTGCAGGGCGGCCAGCGCCGGTTCGCGCTGCACGGCTTCCTGCGGCGACAGCACGACGCGCGCCTCTTCCGATTCGGGCCGGGCCACGGCCCGCTGGAAGATGGCGGGCGAGCGGTAGACGATGAGCTTGCCGGCATCGCGCCAGGCATACGCTTCTGGCGGCACCGTCAGTTCCAGCTGCGCCATGCCGGCGCGGCTCCATTCGCCCAGTTGCAGCAGCTTGGCCGTCGTGCGGGCATTGCTGGCTGCATTGCAATTGCGCAGGAAGCTGGCCAGCCAGCGCCATTGGCGCCAGTCCCCCTCGGGACGGAAGCGCAGCGGGCCATCTTTCTGCAGCAGCCATTGCAGGGCTTTCAAGGGCACGCCCGCGTCCGCCAGCGGTGCCACATAGCGATAGCTGAGCTGGCCGCCATTGCGGTAGCTGGCGGCGATCGCCACTTGTTCATTGCGTTCCAGTACTGTGACCTTGTAGCCGGCCTCGGCCAGCCACCAGGCCGATGTCAGACCGACGACGCCGCCGCCGATGATGATGACGTGTTGCTGCATGTTGCCTCGCTGCGTTGCGCTCCCATGGTGCGGGAGCATTCGATGAGAGCTTAGAGGCTGGCCATCACGTGAGCCAATGAAACATCATGGTGCAGCCATAACTTTCAGGAATGCACTATTTCAGTGCAATGATTCATGTTTGTCAATCGCACCACGGTACAGAGTGGTGAGTATCAATTCCTCGCTGCGCCCCATGGCGGAATATGTGCCCGGATAACGTTCGGGATCGCTGCCCGTGCCGCCCACCAGCATCACCATGCCATTCCTGTGCTTGAAATCGAGCACGAAAGCGGAGACGAGGCCATACGCGTCGCCCAAATGGCCGACCGCATGAAAACTGGCGCCCTCGACCAGGCCGTTGCCCTGCCCCGCCACCGCATCGAACTGCTGGTTGCCCAGGCCCCAAGCGCGGTACAAGCCCCGTTCGCTGTTGCCATTGTGAGCGTCTGGCGCCAACTGCCACTGCCGGCCAAACATCAGGGCGATGCTGGCTGGCTGCAATAGCTGCTGATTCTGGTAGCGGCCGCCGTCGAGCAGCATCTGCATGACGGTGCCCAGTCCGGCGGCGGAGATGCGCAAGCCGCCTGTGGGACTGAAGACGGTGGCGTTGCTGCCGATCACATAGTTGGCCAGGCCGGTCGGTGGATGCTGGTCAAAATCGTCGGCCTGGGCGATCCACGGGCCGTGCGGCCGCCACTCTTCCGTACCGAGCGTGCGCTTGCGGTACAGGGTGGCCGTGTCCGCTATCTCGTCCGCGGTGAATGCCGCCGGATGGTAGCCGCCGCGCAACTGCATGGGATCGAGCAGCAAACGCCGCATCAGCAAGTCGAAGCGCTCGCCCGTGACTTTTTCCATCACGGTGCCGATTACGCCCCAGTTCAGGTTGGAATAGCTAAAGTAACTGCCGGGCGCCGCGCTGGAATCCCACATCGCGTCGCCGCCGGCCGTCAACACGTCGCGCAGGCTGCGTTCGGGGCCCCAGGCATAGCCGCCCGCGTCGCGCAGCGAGGACGTGTGGCTGAGCAGGCTGCGCAAGGTCACGGGCCGCTGCGGAAAGTACGGGTTGCGCAGGGAAAAGCCTAAATAAATGCCCACGTCCTGGTCCAGGCTCAGCTTGCCCTGCTCGACCAGCCGCATCAGGCCCAGGGTCGTCATCATCTTCGATACGGAAGCGATGCGGAACAGGGTGTCCGGCGTGACGGGCAGGTTCTCTGCCGGTGTGGCGCCGATGTGCCGGTAACCAAATTGTTGCTGATACGACACCTTACCATTGCGAATGGCCAGCACGGACAGGCTGGCCAGCGGGTGGGCAGCATCGTCGACGATGGCGGACAGGGTTGCATCGAGCGCAGGCTGCTGGTCCTTGCCGCTGCCGGGCGGGGCGGCCAACGCGCTCCAGGTCGTGCCCAGCAGCAGCAAGCCCAGCAAACCCGTCATTTTATTGTGCATGTTTCCCTGTGTCGCGATGTGGTGGAGGCATCGCCAGCATAGGGCGGGATCGTTTCCAAGGCCAATGAAAATTGCTTATTTATCTATAATGCAAAGCTATACGCACGGTAAAACATTGTTTTTTTAAATGTATAACCGTTATTTATGGTCATTTTCCATTTATTCATGGGTCGACGGGCTACGCGCAAGCGCCATCGCTATTACACTAGGAGGACAAGGAGAACTGTATGAGCCAGACCAGCGTAGAACTCAAGGTCGATTTAAATGACAATTCGCCTTTATATATGCAGATCGCCCGCAAGCTGAGCGATGACGTACGCAACGGCCGCTACCAGGTAGACCAGGCCCTGCCATCCGAACGTACCCTGTCCGAACTGCTCGACGTATCGCGCGTGACTGCCCGCAAGGCCATCGACCAGCTCGTCGAGCAAGGCCTCGTCGTGCGCCGCCGCGGTTCGGGCAACTATATTGCCCCGCGCATCGAGCAGCCGCTGTCGAACCTGTCGAGCTTTTCCGAGCAGCTGCAGCAGCGCGGCTATCGCCCCGGCTCGCGCTGGCTCAAGCGCGATGTCGTCATCGCCAGTAGCGATGAACAGCTGAGCCTGGGTCTGGCGCAAAACACGAAAGTGGCGCGCCTCGAGCGCTTGCGCCTGGCCGACGACGTGGTGATGGCGTATGAAGTGAGCGTGCTGCCCTTCAGCGTGGTGCCGGACCCGGCCGCCGTGGGCGATTCGCTGTATGAATACTTGAGCAGTATCAAGAAGGCCCCCGTGCGCGCCTTGCAGCACATCCGCGCCATGAATGCGACGGACGTGCTGGCCGAGCAACTGGGCATCCCCGATGGCCAGGCCGTGCTGTTCATCACGCGCATCGCCTACCTGGAAACGGGCGAGGCGGTGGAACTGACGCATTCGTATTGCCGCAGCGACCATTACGACTTCGTGGCGGAAATGCGCCGTTCTCCTTAATTCAGCTGCCTGAATTACTGCTGGATCAGGCGGATCATGGATTCGGCCACGCCCACGGAAGACTCCCAGCTCATGCCGGTCACCAGCCGGCCATCGACCTCGACGTAACTCTTTCCGTTGGCGCCGTGCCTGAAGATGCCGCCATGGCCCTTGATGCTCGCTTCCGCCGAAAAGGGATAGGCCTTGTATATCGGCGATTCCTTGTTGAGATACGCATCGGGGAAGGAGGTGAGCACCTTGCCCTGGATCAGGAAAGTCCCGTCACTGAGCTTCAGATTCTTGATGCCCTCGGTGCCATGGCAGATGGCCGCGATCACCCCGCCTTGTTGTTCGTAGATACGCAAGGCGATGTCCTGCAGCGGCTTGTTGTCCGGGATGCCGACGATGGCCGCGCCGCCGCCGACGAAAGCCATGCCCGCATACTCGACGGCCCTGACCTCGGCGACGGGCTTGGTATGGGCCAGTGCCCACATGAAATCACTGTCGTACAGATACTTTTTGAGTAATTCGTCCGACGTGACGATCATTTCCAAAGGAATGGCGCCCCCTTCGGGACTGACGAAGTCGACCGCGTACCCTGCTTTGCGAAATGCATCATAGGTATAGGCCAGCTCGGGAAAATTATTGCCTGCGTTAACTTTCGTGCCGGGATACTGATGCACATTTGACACGACCAGCAGCACCTTGCGTGCATGGCGCGGGGCTGCCGGCTCGCGATCGGCCGACTTGCTGATGATCTTCCAGTTGCCGGCGATCTTTTTCAGAAGAAATACATCCACATAGCGCACCCCCTGCTGGGGAATGTGGATCTCGGCCTTGGCCGTGGCCACCTTGCCGCTCGCCTCCACCTTGATCAGTCGCCCGTGGCGTCCATTGAATTGGCCTATTTTCTCTGGGGAAAAGAGTTTGGCGTATTCCGGACCGCTGAGCTCCCATTCCGTATCGTTTTTGCCGTCCAGGTAAAGACGGGCGGTGGCATGGAAGGCCTGGTTGATCTCGTCCGGTACGTTGAAGCTGGTGCCATGCAGATACAAGCGCACGGTTTCCCGGATGGCATTTTCGTCCTGGTCGGCGGTGGCGGCGGTGCCGGCGGCGGCGCTGCTGAGCAAGCAACAGGCGAGTACCGTTCGCAATAAAAACTGAATCATGACTTTACCCTGAATGAATAACTGCGTTTATCGGAGCAACGACTATTTCAGGTCGTTGTTGGTCGATAAGTTATCGAAATGCAGGGGAATGGATGTCGCCAAACAGGATTTCAGACTCCGGAATGGCGATTCCGGAGCGGTTTTACGCGGAAATGGCCGTGGCCGCCTGGCTGGGCTGGGCCCGGAAGCTGGCGGGAGTCTGGCCAGCCACTTTCTTGAAGGTGGAGTAGAAGGTGGAACTGGAATTGAACCCGCAGCGCTCGGCGACGATATCCATGTTCAATTGCGGCTCGCCGGTCAAGACCTGTTTCGCTTCGGCGATACGGTATTCGTTGACGTAGGTATTGAAGCTCTTGCTCAGCTTGTCATTCAATACCTGCGACACCTGCGCCTGCGTGCACCCCGCCCGTTTGGCGAGCTGGGCCAGGGTCAGGTTCGGGTTCAGATAGGATTTTTGCCCGCTCATCTGTTGTTCCAGCGCAGCGAGTACGGCAAGCGCATCGTCGTGCGTCAGGCGGCTATTCTGGTACTTCGGCTTCGGCTTCGGCTCGGCAGGCGTCGAGGTTTCCTTTCTCAGCAGAAAGACCATGACCGCGACATGCAGCGAGAAGGTGAACGACAAGGCGCCGATAATATACGACGTGAACGGCGTGCTCGCGTAGGCCGCCAACATCACACAGCTGCCCGCAAAGACGCTCAGCAGGAGCATGCTGCTGGTCGCCATCCGCTGGCCGTTGTGCAGCCATACATGGCGGGTTTGCCAGAGCAAGCTGGCGGTCGCCAGCAGGTAGCATAGCCAGAACAGATGAATCGCATGACTCGAACGGTCCCACACAGGACGATACGCGGAATATGGAAAGGCAACGCCAATGACTATCAGCAGGAAGGACAGGCCGAGATGCCAGCGCCATTGTTGTCCAACAGGCAATTGCGCGAGCCCGGTCAAGAAAGCGCGCGCATAGAGATAGGTCAAGGGACCGATCAGCAGGCAGGCCGACAGGCCCAGCTGGCGGAATTCGAGTGCGATCGCAGGGTTGAAGTAGAGGAAGGCGGATTTGGCGGTGCGCACCCCGACGGCAAGCAGCAGTGCGCCCAGCATGCAGTCGGCCAGGCAGCGAGGCCGGCGGCTGAAAAAATAGACGGCCAGGAAAATACCGTTGATGGCGCCAAGGGCGCTAAACAGGAACAGCAATTGGCGAGCGATCATGGGTGTGTCGTTGATTGGGGCGTCGAACCCAAGTATAGACACAAACGGGACCGTATCGAAGTACAAGTAGTACACCCGTTTCCTGCACCAGCCATAAACTCCCGTTATGCCCGCCTGCCAACCTTTCATGGTTGATCTTGCTCGTTGGTATTAAACTGGTTTCACCTTCAATCATGTTCTGAAATCATGTTGAAAACTGAAACCCCGAGCCGGCGGCATCCGGATCTGGACCTGTATCCGGTGGAGCAACTGGTGGCGGCGCTGGTCGATGACCAGTTCTGGGCCGTTGAAGCCGTGCGGCTGGCCTCGCCGCAAATCGGAGCGGCCATCACGGCCGCCCTGCCCCGTATCGCGGCCGGCGGACGCTTGCTGTACGTGGGCGCGGGCACGTCGGGACGCCTGGGCGTGCTCGACAGCGTTGAATTGACGCCCACATTTTCCTGGCCGCCCGAGCGGGCCGTCGCCATCCTGGCCGGCGGCGCGGGCGCCATGTTCACGGCCGTCGAAGGGGCGGAAGATGATGTACAGCAAGGCGAGCGGGATGTGCTGGCCCTGTTGCCGCAAGCAAATGACGTCGTGATCCTGCTGGCCGCCTCCGGCGCCACGCCGTATGTGCTGGGCGCCCTGCTGGCCGCGCGCAAGGCGGGCGCCTTGACGATAGGCATCGCCAACAATGTGGACGCTCCCGTGGCGCGCGAGGCGCAATGCGGCATCGTGCTCGACACGGGCACGGAAGTCATTTCCGGCAGCACGCGTCTGAAAGCGGGCACGGCGCAAAAAATCACCCTGAACACGATTTCCAGCGCCCTGATGGTCGGTTTGCACAAAACTTACGGAAACTTGATGGTAGACTTGAAGCCGACCAACGCCAAGCTGATCTGGCGGGCGGTGCGTCTGACCATGCATGCCACGGGCGCCAGTGAGGCGCAGGCCAGGGCCGTGCTGGAGCAATGCCACTATCACGTCAAGGTGGCGATTGTTGCCTTGATCAAAAAAATCAACACAAACCAGGCACAGGCATTGTTGGCCGGCGCGGACGGCAGTGTGCGGGCGGCACTGGCGGCGTGATCCGATGGCGCGGCATTCTTCTGTCTGGGAGACAAAGAAGGATGTATGGAGCTAGTGAAACAACCCGCCGCAGCGCGCGCCAATAATCCGTGGCTGTGGATCCCTTCCCTGTATTTCGGCCAGGGCATCCCCTACGTAGTGGTCATGACCTTGTCCGTGATCATGTACAAGAACTACGGTTTTTCTAATACCGATATCGCGCTGTATACGAGCTGGCTGTACTTGCCCTGGGTCATCAAGCCCCTGTGGTCGCCCTTCATCGATATGTACCGCACCAAGCGCTTCTGGATCGTCGGCTTGCAGCTGGTGATCGGTGCCGCGCTGGCGCTGGTGGCCCTGACGACGTCGCTGCCCCACTTTTTCCAGATCAGCCTGGCCATCTTCTGGCTGATGGCCTTCAGTTCCGCCACGCATGACATCGCCGCCGACGGCTTTTATATGCTGGGCCTGGAAGAGCACCAGCAGGCGGCCTTCGTCGGCGTGCGCAGCACGTTTTACCGATTGGCGATGATCGCCGGCCAGGGCGGCCTGGTGTTTCTTGCCGGCTATCTGACGCATGCGACGGGCAATGTGCAGCTGGCCTGGTCCGTCGTGTTCGCCATCCTGGCGGGCCTGTTCATCGCCCTCTTCCTCTACCACTATTTTGTCTTGCCGAAACCCAAGGAGGACCGTCCCAGCATCCAGGGCGCCGGTATTTCCCCGCTGCAAGAGTTCATCGCCACCTTTGCCGCCTTCTTCAAGAAGAAGGATATTCTCGTCATCCTCGGCTTCTTGCTGCTGTTCCGCCTCGGCGAAGCGCAACTGCTCAAATTGGCCGCGCCCTTCCTGCTCGACCCTGTCGCCAAGGGCGGCCTGGGCCTCAGCACGGAACAGGTGGGCCTCGTCTACGGCACCATCGGCGTGATCGCCCTGACCCTCGGCGGCCTGCTGGGCGGCTTCATCATTTCCCGCTTCGGCTTGAAACGCTGTTTGTGGATCATGGTGCTGTCCGTCCACTTGCCCGACCTGGTCTTCGTTTACCTGGCCAGCGCCTTGCCCAGCAATATCTATGTGATCGCGGGGGGCATTGCATTGGAGCAATTCGGTTATGGCTTCGGCTTCGCTTCGTATATGTTGTACATGATCATGGTCTCCGACGGTGCGCATAAAACGGCCCATTACGCCATTTGCACGGGGTTCATGGCCCTGGGCATGATGTTGCCCGGCATGGCCAGCGGCTGGATACAGCAAATGCTCGGTTACCAGCACTTCTTTATCTGGGTCTGCATCGCCACCATTCCTGCTTTCATCATGGCCGCGCTGGTCAAGATCGATCCTGAATTCGGCAAGAAGGCCGAGGCCTGATTCTTTTGAACCGTGCGCCCGCATGGATGGCGGGCGCACAGTAAAATGCCCGCACCGATAGACCTGCGCTTCACCACTGCAAGGAATTGTTTTGTTGTCTACTTTTAAAAAACGCCTGGGCGCCAGTGCCGGCGTATTGGCCGCGCTGGCCACTGCCACATTGCTCAGCAGCTGTACCAGCACCAAACTGCCCTCCGCAGTGACGCCAGGCGAAGCGGGCTTGCCGGCCGTGCCGCCCGTGCAGCACATCACGGGCGAAGTGCCGCCGCCGGCGCCGCGCGAATTCCGCGCCGCCTGGGTCTCGACGGTCGCCAATATCGATTGGCCCAGCCGCAGCAATTTGCCGGTAGCCAAGCAGCAAGCCGAGGCGATCGCCATCCTCGACCGCGCCAAGTCCTTGAATCTGAACGCGATTGTGCTGCAGGTGCGTCCCAGCGCCGATACGATTTACCCATCGCAACTGGAGCCATGGTCGGAATACCTGACCGGCAAGCAAGGCCAGCCGCCATTGCCCATGTATGACCCGCTGGCTTTCTGGGTGGCGCAGGCGCATGCGCGCGGCCTGGAATTGCACGCCTGGTTCAATCCCTACCGGGCCCGTCACGCGACGGCCAAGTCGCCGCTGGCGCGCGACAGTTTCGCGTCCACCAACCCGGCGTCCGTCAAGCAATACGGCCGCTACCTGTGGATGGACCCGGGCGACGCTGCCGCCTCGAAGCACACGACGGACGTGGTGCTGGACGTGGTGCGCCGCTACGATATCGATGGCGTGCACATCGACGACTACTTTTATCCGTATCCGATCGACGCGCCTGGCGCCGGTGCGGGGGCCGAGACGGCCGCGCTGGACGCGGGCAATGGCGGCGCCAAGCGCGAACTGCCGTTTCCCGATGAACCTTCCTGGCAGCAATATCTGCTGGCCGGCGGCCAGCTGGACCGCGCTTCCTGGCGCCGCCAGAACGTCAACCAGCTGATTGAAGCCTTGTATACAGGCATCCACCGCGAAAAGAGCTGGGTGCGTTTCGGCATCAGCCCGTTCGGCATCGGCCGTCCCGACCGCCGCCCTGCCGGCATCGTCGGCTTCAGCCAGTACGATAAATTGTATGCGGATGCGGAACTGTGGCTGGCCAAGGGCTGGCTCGATTATCTGTCGCCGCAGCTGTACTGGCCAGTGGCGCAGGCGCCGCAGGCGTTTGGCGTGCTGCTCGACTACTGGCTGGCGCAAAATCCGTATGGCCGTCACGTGTGGCCAGGCCTGTACACGAGCCGCATCGACAATTCCGCCAAGTCCTTCACGCCGCAAGAGATCATCAAGCAGATCGAAGTGACGCGCACGCGCCCCGGCGCGAATGGGCAAGTGCATTTCAGCATGGTGCCCCTGATGCAGAACCGCAAGGGTGTCAGCGAGCAACTCAAGGCGACCGTGTATCAAAGTCCTGCCCTGATCCCCGCCACGCCATGGCTGGGCAAGGAAGCACCGGGCACGCCCGTGCTGGCCTTGCGCCGCGATTCCAGCAGCCTGAACGTCAAGTTGACGTCGGGCGGCGGCAAATCCGTGGCGCAGTATGCCGTCTGGGCCCGCTACGGCGAAGACTGGCGCTTCACCGTGGTCACGGGCGTGCAGGGCGAGCTGACCCTGGTCGACGATGCCACCGGTAAAGTCAATGCGGTGGTGGTCAGCGCCGTGGACCGCCTTGGCAATGAAAGCCCCCGCGTCACCGTGCGCGAACCGTTTACGGCCCCCGCCAAGTAATTGTTGACCGTTCACCGCTAGTCCATAACCTGCAGGCATGAAACATGCGCAAGCTTTCATGCCTGCAAGCTCAGCTTGGCTTTACACTCATGCCATGATTTCCTTCCCTAGAGCCAATAATGCGGTGCCCATGCTGGGCCTGGGCATCGACGCGGGCGGCACGCAGACGCGCTGGGCCCTGGCCACTGTCGATGGCACCATCGTGGCCGACGGCGCCGTCGAAGGCTTGTCTGCCTTGCAAATGGGCAGCGACGCGGGCCGCGCCGCCGTGCACGCCACGTTTGCAACATTGTGCAAGCAAGTGCTGGCCGTCGGCCAGCCGCGCGCCGTGGTGGCGGGTTTGACGGGCTTTGGCGGCGACGATGTTGTGCTGGCACAAATGTTGTCCACCTTGCTGGCGCTGGACGCCGGCGACGTCAGCATCGGCAACGATATCGACATCGCCTACCGCGACAGTTTTGAACCTGGCGAAGGTTATCTGGTCTACGCTGGCACGGGTTCGATCGCCGCCTGGATCGATGCCGATGGCGTGTTTCACCGCGCGGGCGGGCGCGGCGTGCTGCTCGACGATGGCGGCGGCGGCTACTGGATCGCGCGCGAAGCCTTGCGCCACATCTGGCGCCGCGAAGACGAGGCGCCAGGCAACTGGCACAGCTCGCCCATGGCCGAAGCCGTGTTTGCGCAACTGGGCGGCAGCGACTGGTCGCTGTCGCGCGCCTTCATGTACGGCCAGGACCGGGGCGCCATCGGCCGGCTGGCGCTGGCCGTGGCCGCCAGTGCGGATGCCGACCCGCTGGCGCTGGACATCTTGCAGCGCGCGGGGCAGGAACTGGCGCGCCTGGCGCTGGCCCTGACGGCGCGCTACGGTGCCCGTCCCGTGGTGCTGGCCGGGCGCGCGGCGCAATTGCACCCGGCCATCGCGGCTGCCATGCGCGCCGCTTTGCCTGTATCGTTGATGATGGAGCAAAAAGTTGCTCGTTCGCATGAGGCCGCGGCCAAGCTGGCGGCCAGGACGGCCAGCCAGCGCACTGGCAAGAACTGAACATTTTATTAACCCGAACACGGATCTTTCATGAAAAAAATCGCCCTCGCCCTGCTGGTGGCCCTGCTTTCCGCCTGTACCACGCCCGCGCCGCACCTCGACCATAGCTTGAATGCGCGCAGCCAGAGCCCGCGCGTGAAATTCATCGTCATCCATTACACGGTCAGCGACCTGCCCCGCTCGATCAAGATCCTGACGGAACAAGTGGTCAGCAGCCATTATTTGCTGACGGACACGGACAAGCCGAAGTTTTACGTGCTGGTCGACGAATCGCGCCAGGCCAATCACGCGGGTGTGAGTAACTGGAAGACTTATACACAGTTGAATGTCAGCTCGATCGGCATCGAGATCGTCAACCCTGGCTACAAGGACACGCCGGAAGGCCGCCTCTGGTATCCATTCCCGCAGGCACAGATCGATGAACTGATTCCGCTGTTGAAAGATATCCAGGCCCGCTACAACATCGCGCCGGAAAATATCCTGGGCCACAACGAAATCGCCCCGCAGCGCAAGCAGGACCCGGGTCCGTTGTTTCCATGGCGCCAGCTGGCCGATGCGGGCCTGATCGTCTGGCCCGATGCCAACCGCGTGGCCGCGCAGCGAGCCATTTTTGAGCAGCAAGTGCCGGACGCCGTCTGGTTCCAGAAAAAGCTGGCCCAGCATGGCTATGCGACGCCGAATACGGGCGTGTTCGATGAGGCAACGCGCAATGTGCTGATCGCCTTCCAGATGAAATACCGCAATACGCGGTTTGACGGCATGCCCGATGGCGAGACGGCAGCCCTGCTGGAAGTGCTGACGACGCCGGCCACAGCTGTTGCAACAAAGTAGCATGACCGTTCCAGCCCATGACTTTTTCTTATATGCTGAACGTTACGGCCCAGGCGGCCAAAGCAAGGTAAAGGAATAGCTCATGCGGCTGCGTCATATCGAAGTATTTCACGCCATCATGCAAGTTGGCACCATCAGCGGCGCGGCCCAGGTGCTGCATATCTCGCAGCCGGCCGTGACCAAGGTCTTGCAGCATTGCGAGTTGCAACTGGGCATGCCGCTGTTCGAGCGTGTGCGGGGCAAGCTGTATCCGAAGCCCGAGGCGCACCGTTTGTTTGTCGAGACGGAAAAGCTCAACCGCGATTTATTGGGCATCCGCCGCCTGGCGGCCAGCCTGAAGGGCCATGCCGTGGAAACCATCCGTTTGGTGTCCACGCCGACGCTCGCCATCAGCGTCTTGCCGTTCGCCATGACGGAGTGGCGGCGCGACTTTCCCCACACGCGTTGCCAGCTAGCTACCCACCACACGGGCGAAATCGTCAATACCCTGCGCCTCGGTGAAGCGGACCTGGCCGTATCGCTGCAAGACCCGCGCCATCCGGGCATCGTGGCCGAACCCATTGCGCAGGGTGTCATGACGGTGATTGCGCCAGCCGGCACCTGGCATGCGGCCGATTGCGGCACGCCATTGACGGCGCATGGCCTGAACGGCGAGCTGATCGGCCATGCTGACAACGATCCGCTGGGCGAACTGGTGGTGGCCGCCTGCGAGGCACAGGATATCCACCCCGTGTTTTCCACCGTGGTGCAGACGTATCAAATCGCCCGTTCCCTCGTGGAAGCGGGCGCCGGCATGGCCGTAGTCGACCCGTTTACGGCTGCCTCCGGTTCGCCCGAGCGGCTGCAGCGCCGTCCCTGGGCGCCTACCATTCCCATCCAACTGTATTTATTGACGGCGAGCCACTCGCCGCTGTCACATGGCGCGCGGCGCCTGGCCGACAGCATCGGCGTGGCGGCGCGCAACTGCCTGGAAAGAGGAGTCTGATGTCTGTTGCAAGTTTGCAATTGGAAGCGGTCGGCAGCGATCCGCAATTTCGCCACCTGAGCAGCATCGCCGGCATCGCCGTCGACTTGCGCTATGCCACGCCCGACAATTTCGTCGGCCGCGACTTATACAGCCCCATCGATTGCGCCTGGCTGCACCGCGATGCGGCCGCCGCGCTGGAACAGGCCGTGGCCTGGCTGGCCGCGCAGCGCCCCGATCATCATCTCTTGGTGCTCGACGCGCTGCGTCCGCAGCGGGTGCAGCAGCAATTATGGGATGCGCTGCAGGGAACGGAGTTGCTGGGCTACATCGCCGAACCGTCGCGCGGCTCGATCCACTCGTTCGGCATGGCGCTCGACATCACCATCGTGGGGCCGGACGGCAGGGAACTGGACATGGGGACAGGCTTTGACGACCTGAGTGAGCGCTCGCATCCGGCGCTGGAGCTCGTCTTGCTGGAAAAGGGGGAAATTACGGAGGAGCAAGTGGCGCATCGCCGCTTGTTGCGCGACGCCATGTTCCAGGCGGGTTTCTTCGGCATCAACAGCGAATGGTGGCATTTCGATTGCGGCGACCGGGTGCTGGTGCGCCAGACCTACACCCGGGTTCTCTGATTAGAAGACCTTTAAACCTTTCAGCATCACGATGAGGATCAGCACGGGCGAGACAAAGCGCAGCAGGAACAGCAGCACATGCGCCAGGGTTTGATTTTGCAACTGGCCATGATTGCTGATCGCCTCGATGAAATGCTGCTTGCCCCAGGCCCAGCCTGTAAACAAGGCAATCGCGATGCCGCCCACGGGCAGGAAGATATTCGACGAGACGAAGTCGAACAGATCAAACATATTCAAATTGAATAGCTTGAAGTCCGCCAGGGTGCTGTTGCTCAGCGCGCACACGGAACCGAGCACGGCCAGCAGCAGCATGGTCACGATGGTGGACTTGGTGCGTGTCCAGCCGAAACGCTCGTGGAAAATCACGACGGGCACTTCCATCAGCGACAGCATCGCGCCCGTGGCGGCGACGGCGGCCAGGATGAAGAACACCACCATCAGGGCTTGCCCCATGGGAATTTGCGAGAACACGGCGGGAATCGTAATGAACACCAGCGACGGTCCCGCACTGGGAGCGAAGCCAAACGTGAACACGGCGGGGAAGATGGCGATGCCGGCCAGCATCGATACACCGAGGTCGGCCGCCATCACGCGTAAAGTCGTGACGGGGATATTCTGGTCGTCGCGGAAATAGCTGCCGTAGGTCATCATCGTGCCCATGCCGACGGACAATTTAAAGAAGGCCAGGCCCATGGCCGTCAGCACGACGGAAGCCGTCAGCTTGGAAAAATCAGGACGGAACAGGAAGGCCAGGCCTTCGCCCGCTTTATCGAGCGACAGGCTGACCGCGCATAGCAGGAGCAGCAGCAAGAACAGCAGCGGCATCAGTTTCTTGGCGATCGCCTCGATGCCCTTGGTCACGCCCAGCATCAATATGCCGCCGATAAACAGCAGCACGCCCCATTGCCAGAACAGCGATTGCAAAGGATTGCTGATCAGGGAGGCGAAAGCCGCTTCCGTCACCAGCTTGTCGCTGCTCAAGATGGAGCCGTCGATGGCCTTGGCGATATAGGCAAACACCCAGCCCACCACTTCCGAATAAAACGCGACGATCAGGAAGGCGGCGACCATGCCGATGAGGCCTACCAGCCACCAGGGCTTGCCCTTCGGTGCCAGCTGTTCCATGGTGGAAATCGGATTGACCTTGGCACGGCGGCCCAAAGTGATTTCCGCGATCATCACGGGCAGGCCCACTAATAAGGTAGCGAGCAGATAGATGAGCAGGAAGCCGGCGCCGCCATTGGCGCCTGTCAGGTAGGGGAATTTCCAGATGTTGCCGAGACCGACTGCGGAACCGAGGGTGGCGGCGAGCACGCCGAAGCCAGTGGTAAAGCCAGCTCGTTTCAGGGTCAGGCCTGATCCTTGAGCTTGTTGTTTCATGGTGAATCTTCTATGGATGGACGCGGATTTGCGCTGAGGGGGCGAAATTGTAGCAGTTGGCCGCAAATACCCTGGAAAAGCCTTGCTACTCCCGGGGCGCTTTGCTATAGTTCGCCTCCCCAATGAGACGCACTAGTTTGCGGCACAAAAGGGACAGCCTTCCGGGGCTGAGTAGTAGAAAAGAAGGTGTTGACGATTGTGCTGAAATGCTTCATACTCTTCCTTCTTCGCAGCTGACAAACACAACGCTTTGTCGATAGCGCGAAAGCAGTAACCGAATACAGTTCTTTAACAATTAACAGTCGATAAGTGTGGGCATTTGATGCAAGTGCAGCGTCAATTTTCGGATTGGCGTCTAACTTAAAATATCAAATGTTCACGAATAAATAAATGAAATAGGACGCTTCGCAAGAAGTGGCCTGTCAGTTGTTTTTGAAGTGAGCGACCCGTCAGCAATGACGGTGCCGATAAAACGGCAAAGTAACAGAGATTAAACTGAAGAGTTTGATCCTGGCTCAGATTGAACGCTGGCGGCATGCCTTACACATGCAAGTCGAACGGCAGCACGGAGCTTGCTCTGGTGGCGAGTGGCGAACGGGTGAGTAATATATCGGAACGTACCCTGGAGTGGGGGATAACGTAGCGAAAGTTACGCTAATACCGCATACGATCTAAGGATGAAAGTGGGGGATCGCAAGACCTCATGCTCGTGGAGCGGCCGATATCTGATTAGCTAGTTGGTAGGGTAAAAGCCTACCAAGGCATCGATCAGTAGCTGGTCTGAGAGGACGACCAGCCACACTGGAACTGAGACACGGTCCAGACTCCTACGGGAGGCAGCAGTGGGGAATTTTGGACAATGGGCGAAAGCCTGATCCAGCAATGCCGCGTGAGTGAAGAAGGCCTTCGGGTTGTAAAGCTCTTTTGTCAGGGAAGAAACGGTGAGAGCTAATATCT